>NZ_CP136600.1:2450388-3675582 GCF_032911225.1 Thalassotalea fonticola
AATATGTGCGGTTAACGCATTAATATCTACATTCTCAGCTAACACACCTGGCCAACGCCAAAATGCAGGTACATGAGTTCCACCTTCATAAGCGCTTCCTTTACCTGTTTTAAAACCAGCCATATGCATTTTTTTATTTTTACCATTAAGCTTACCGTTACGACCTGCTTGGCCATTATCGGTCATAAAAATGACTAAAGTATCTTCTATTAACTGCCACTGCTGTAGCTTTTGCATTAGCAAACCAAAGTTATCATCAATATTTTCTATCATGCCATAGCGGCCCTGCGTTTTATCATCCCAGCCCATGTCTTTAAATCGTTGCTTATATTTTTCAGGGGCCAACATTGGGCCATGCGGCGCATTGGTAGATATGTATGCAAAAAATGGCTGCTTAGCATCATGTTGTTGTTTGATCCAGCCTAGCGCGGCCTGAAAAAATACATCGGTACAAAATCCTTTGGTTTGAACTACGGTGTCATTGTGCAAAATAACATTATCAAAGTACTTGTTCTCTTTATTCTGGTTTGGTGGAAAGTCCGCTCCGCTACCAGGAAATGATTGGCCAATCCCTCCTGCCCCATGCATAAACACTTCACTAAAACCACGATTTTGCGGCAAGTATTGTTGCTCATCTCCTAAGTGCCACTTACCAAATAAACCAGTTTGATAGCCAGATTGTTGCAATAATTGCGCAAACGTTGTTGTAGATAGCGCCATACGCTCTCGTTCACGTATAGTGTGTGTAACACCATTTCTAAATTCATGCCTACCACTCATCAATGCTGCACGGGTAGGTGCGCAGGTTGGGCTAACGTGAAAGTCATTAAACCGAGTTGAGCGCTGAGAAAATGCATCAATATTGGGTGTTTGCAATACCTGATTGCCCATGACCGATAAGTCCCCCATGCCCTGATCGTCTGTCATCACTAAAATGATGTTGGGTCGGCTTCCCTTCAATGACTCTGCACTAGCAATATGTGCAAAGTTAACAGCAGCGATTACTGTCATTAATATCAATATGTTCGAAGTTTTCATCTTTTGAGTTCACTTATTATTAATTACTTTAGTTATCTAACCTTTTTATTAACGCTTATCAGATTGCAATAGGGAATCTTCGTTAAAACGAATATTTTCGCGCTTAAATTTACGTGTTTTTTTACCTGTTAAATTCGCTTCAAAGCGAACTAAATGTGGCCATGGTTTATTTTTACGCTGGGCAATATGGGATAACCCCCAAGTAATACCTTCGCCGTTATCAGTGTTGGTATAGGCATCCGGTACATAAGGACCCGCAGCATCTGGCGGCAAGACTATGTTTGCCATAATTTCAAAATTCTCACCATCGGGAGACCACTGAACGGTATTTTTCTCTGGTCCATTGGCGGTTACCAGCGCGGCAATACCATTTTTATAAGGCCATAAAACTACCTCGTGGCCACTATTTAGTACTGGGTTTAATTTTGATTTTACAAATGGTCCTGCAGGATGTTCAGCAATGGCTAAACCGCCAGAAAAATCCGGGTAAGACAGTTGAGTATCTCCAGCCAAGCCCATAGGGTGAGCTTTGTAGTACATATATATTTTGTTATTTTTTACTAGTAAATATGGGTCATGTACTTTTAAACTATCAAACGCCCCTTCTTTTTCAATTTTTGAGCGAATAAGTTCTTTACCTTGCCATACACCAGACTTGCCTGGTGTGAGTACTGGCTCAGGATGACGATGCCATGGGCCATTAGGACTATCAGACCAACTCATTGCTATTACATTCTTAGTGCGTTGATTGAATGGACTTTGCACTGCTTGATAATATAAATAGTACTTCCCTTGCCATACTAAAACGCCAGGAGTAAATACGCTGCGATCATCAAACTCGCCTTTGGGACCTAAACCAACTGCTTTTCCTTGCTCGGTCCAGTTGTAAGTATCTTTTGATGTGGCGTAATATATTGACGCCAAGTCCCAAGTATTAGCCGGAGTGTTGGTGCTAGGGTCCGCTTTTTTGTAGCCAACAGGTGCTGGGCCTTTTTCAGTTTTGGTATAATACACATAGTAAATATCACCTACTTTGATGATTTGGCTAGGGTCACGTCTACTTACCCCTTCTTCATAAGCCAAACCTTTCGCTTTTTGGTAATTAAATGAAGTATAAAACTCGTTATCCGCGGGGTTCTTTGACTTCCACATATCTTGATAGCGCTTCATAGCCGAGCTAACGAGTTGCTCTTGCGCAACATTGGTATTACTTACTAAAGTAAAAAGTGCACTTGTTAATATTAGTAGTATTTTATTGTTCATTAAGATCTCAATTATTTAGCAAAAGTTCAAAAACCTAAACTCGGGATAAGTGCTTCTTACCCCGTTAATAGTGTTACTTAATCGTTCCAGTGAGCATCGATTATGGCTTGTATGTGTGGATAATTAACATCCGTTTCAGCGTATTGTTGACGTTGTTGCAGCATTTCAACTTTCATAGTGGCAATGATGTCTTTATATTTTGGATCATTGTATGCGTTATTATCCTCTTTAGGATCAGCGCTTAAATCATAAAATTCCCATGCTACTGGTGTTGCAACTTTTGAAGGTACTACACCATCTTTTCGGCTCCACTTATGCCCGGCGTACTTCAAGTCAGACTGATTGGGAGTAGCGTCATAATGAGCACCGTAAAAGAAAATTAATTTATGCTCTGCGGTTCTTAAGCCAAAATGTGCTGGCACATCATGGTGGGCACGATGCATCCAATAACGGTAATAAGATCCTGTGCGCCAATTATCTAATGTTTCGTTATCAAGAGTGCTAGCGAAGCTTTTTCCATGCATTTTTTCAGGTGTTTCAACACCGGCAAGTTCAAGCATAAAAGGGGCAAAATCAGTATTGTTTATAATATCATCATTAACTTTGGGCGCATCAGGCTTACCAGGATGATAAACAATAAATGGCATACGTAATGAGCCTTCATACATCCAACGCTTGTCAATTAAGTCGTGTTCTCCTAACATCATGCCCTGATCACCGGTATAAATAATTACCGTGTTTTCCCATTGACCATTAGCCTTTAGATGTTCAAATAAACGAGCTAAATTATCATCTACGCCTTTTACCGTACGAAGGTAACGCTTCAAGTAACGTTGATATGAATCTGCAGTATAGTCGTGCTCGGATAAATCTTGATCAACGTCCATATGAATACCCATATTTCGACGAGGATTGCGTTTTGAAACAGACGTACCTAATTCACTTACCATTGCACCATTTTCGCCACGTGTGGCTACTGAACCAAAGTTTTTGCGGTCATATAAGTTGCCTGGTTCAGGGATAGTAACGTCAGCTAAGTAATCATCATAGCGCGGCGCATTTTCAAACATATCATGTGGTGCTTTGTAGTGATGCATCAAGAAGAATGGTTTGTCACTAGTGCGTTTGCTTAACCATTCGATGGTTAAATCGGTAATAACATCAGATGAATGACCTTCTACCTGAACTTTGTTGTTCGGCCACTTACCTTTGCCATTGATATCACGAAACACAGGGTCAAAGTATTTCCCTTGGTTAGGTAGCACCTTGTAATAATCAAATGCTAATGGTTCTTTTTTAAGGTGCCACTTACCAATCATTGCGGTTTCATAACCCGCACCTGACATTAATGTTGGTAAGTATTGCTTTTCAACGCCAATTTTACCGTCGAGATCTAATGCGCCATTTGCTTGGCTGTATTGACCGGTAATAATTGATGCACGCGAAGGCGTACAGATAGAGTTGGTAACAAATACATTGTCAAAACGAGTGCCTTGTTTGGCAAGCGCATCAATTGTTGGTGTAGGGTTTAGCGGTGCCAAGTGACCACCATACGCGCCAATAGCCTGACGAGTGTGATCGTCAGACATAATGAACAGTATGTTCGGCTGCTTAGGTTCAGCAGCAATAGTTGATTTTGCAGCTTGTTCTACATTACTGCATGATGCCAAGCAGGCAATTATAGATGATGCAAGCATCAACTTTTTTACTTTTGATCTTAATTCTATTTTCATTATTTTTTAACCGTAGTTTTGAAACATTGCCATTTTTCAGACAATAGGTTGAGACTAGTTAGTGTTTTAGTGAAAAAAAAGCCGAATCAATTGATTCGGCCAATATTTACTGCGTTCATTTTCTTATAATTTTCGTCTTATTAACGCAATACCGGCGAGTAACAGACCCCAGATGCCAAATGAACCACCGTCACTACTATCATCCGCTTTAATAACAGCGTCATTTATGTATGACACTGATTTAGCTCCTTCATGGCTTTGACCGTTGGTAACTGTTAGTTTAAATGCTATTTTCATCTCGCTGCCAACACTAGGTACAGTGAAGCTAGCATTAGCAGAGTCTGCATTTAACAACTCAATTACCGGGCCTCTTGATTGTACCCATTTATAGGTTAAGTCTGAATTTTCGGTATCAGTTGAGTTCGACCCTTTAAGTTCAATAACATCACCGGCAAAAAATTCAACATTACCATCACGGTTATAGTCGTAACTACCCGTCATGCTAGGGCCACCCGCCAACTCTGCAGAAGCGGTCACAAACGCAGGGATAGCAGTTAACATAAAGCTAATTGACTCAGTTGCCGTATGAACACCGTTAGTAACAGTTAACTCAAGCACAATCTCTTCATCAACTTGAACACTTGGTAACGCGTCAATTTCAATAATAGGTCCATCTGTAGATATTCCTAAGTCTGGACCTGTTAGCTGTTTCCAGCTGAAGGTTAATTGAGCCCCACCAAGAACCGTAGCACTGGCATCTAGAGTTAACGCTTCGCCTTCCATTGCATCTTGCGCATCTACTACAAATGCAATACTTGCATTAGCATCAAGTGGAAAGCCATCTTGCTCATTTAATACACCATCGTTATCAGCATCGTCATCGGCGTTGTCACCAATACCATCGCCATCGGCATCACCGCTTTCAGTGGGGTCGTTAGGGAATACATCGCCGTTGTCACCAACGCCATCACCATCAGTATCAATCCACTCAGTTGGGTCGTCCATAAATGCATCTTCATCATTTATTACACCATCTTCATCATTGTCACCAAATGGGTCAAAAGTAACAACACGCACTAGTAGCGGGCCACTAGCCGTACCTTTAGCGTTTGTTACGCCAGTAGCGACTTGGTTAAAGGCTGTTTCAGATACCAAATATTTGAATACTGCGGCATTCGTTTCAGACCATAATTCGACATCTTTAGTAATAACTAACCATTTAGGAGACTTACCTGGTCTTGCCCAAGTAGACCATTCGCCATTTAACTCTACGAATGCATCGATATTGTCCTGTTGTTCACTGGAATCAAAAAAGGCACGAATCTCAGTAAATTGCTCTGCTGTTGACCACTTCCAATCAGGGTTTTCAGCTAGCCAGGCATCAATCTCTGCATACTCTGCAGTACCTTTCTCATCACCTTCCGGTAAACCTAAGCTTGCACTTACCGACAAACGCATAATATCGAGGCGTTCACCTAGAATATCGTATGCAGACCAGTAGTCTCGGCCCGCTTTATAGCCATATGTTCCTGCCTTTGATAGTTTAGACCCTGCTGGCTCTGCTGATTGCTCGGCATCGTATGGGTAATAATCTAGGTCATTAACTACACCATCGCCATCAATATCAGTATCGGTAACGTCCGAAATAAAATCACCGTCTAAATCAGCTGGTACGTCATCAATTAATAGTGGGTCAGTACCTGCAGCTATTTCATCATCGTTAGCAAAACCATCACCATCAATATCAGTGTCAGTAACGTCAGAAATAAAGTCGCCATCTAAATCGGCTGGTACGTTAGTATCATCAAGAGGATCTGAGCTTGCAGCTATTTCATCTTCATCAGTGAAGCCATCATTATCATCATCAGTATCTTGCCAGTCATAGGTGCCATCGGCATCGGTATCTGTTGGAAAACTTGTATCGTCAAACGGGTCTGTTCCGGCAGCAACTTCATCAATATCAGTTACGCCATCATTATCATCATCTTCGTCTGTAACATCTGAAAGAAAATCACCATCATTATCTGCAGGTGTATCTAAAGCATCTTCTGGATCTGAGCCTGCTGCGATTTCATCACTGTTAGAGTAGCCATCATCATCGCTATCATCTCTACCCACTTCAGGGTCACGAGGGTCAAGATCTTCGTCATTTGGCACACCATCACCGTCAATATCAGGGTCAGTTGCATCAGAAATAAAATCACCATCTAAATCAGCTGGAATGTCACTATCTAAAAGAGGGTCGGTACCTGCTGCTATTTCATCTTCATCAGTATAGCCATCATCGTCATCGTCACTATCTTGCCAATTATATGTACCATCAAGATCAGTATCTATTGGGAAAACAGTATCATCAAACGGGTCCGTACCTGCTGCAGCTTCATCAACATCAGTTACGCCATCATTATCATCATCTTCATCGGTTACATCAGAGACAAAATCACCATCATTATCTGCTGGTGTGTCGCTTACATCTTTAGGATCAGTACCTGCGGCAATTTCATCTGTATCTAAATACAGATCATTATCATCATCTGTGTCTTCACTGTCAGGTGTACCATCTTCATCGGTATCTTCATCAGGGTCTAGTGAAACTACAACAATATCATCTGCCCAAAAATCAGTAGGGCCATCAGCATTACCTTTAACTGTTTTTAACCAAACTTTAAAAGCACCATCAGGATTAATGTCATTTCCATCTACCTCAGGTACGGTAAATTCATTATCTAAACTCACCCAGGCGCCATCTGAATGAACAGTAGATAAAGAAGTCGTTTGATCTTTATTATCTGATAATTTTTTGTATGAGTAGGCAAAAGCAATACCGCCACTGGTTTTAGCTTGGCCTGAAATTCGATAGGTACCACCGGGCACCAAAGAAATGGTTTGCTTCATTGTGTGAGCGTGCCCTGTACGCCCCCCTACCTGTACGACATTACTTGTTCCATTATTGGTTGTGTCCTCAACAATGGCAGTGGTAATTTCTGGCTTAGTCGGTACCCATAGCTCATTTAGGGTACCCGATTCAAAGTCACCTCCCTGGACTAAATTTGTTGCCGCATAGGTTGTTGAACTAGCTGCGAAAAGAATTGTACCTATTGATACTGCAAGTTTTTGTTTTTTAAATGTATTCATGGTGCTCCCATAACATCTATGCTTATTTTTGTATTTATTATTAATAGCAATCAACGTGTTTGTACTTAAATTTAATGTCTTTACTTAACAATGTCCATAATAATTTATTTGGCTGCTTTGCCTGATAAAATTAAAATTTCAATTATAAAAACAAAACCAAATCTACCTTTTATTGCTTAAATACAAGAACTTAACCTTTATCATGTATGTTTGTTGTATTGCCAACCATACTGACTTGGAGAAAGTCTCATATACTGATTTATATTCTGCATCACTCAAAGTGTTTATTACTAACAAAAACCACAATAGGGTATTAAATAAACTCCGTCAACAGTGCCCGCCTAGTAAAAACCTATAAGAATAGCCACTATGCAACAGTGAAATATCATTACAACAAACGAGTAAACCAATGAATTAAAAGAAAAAAATAAATATTTACAATGATATTAAAATGCATTCATAGCAAAAACTTACTGTAGCCAAGGTAAAAATCTTTACACAATCTTTACAAAGAGGAAATTTACACAACCTTTACTCGGCTATTATTTACAAAAGACACCAAAAGTATAAATAATAAGCTTAGTTAATTTGTAAATATTTCAATTTGAGTTTTATTATGAAAAAACAAAATAAGATAATTCCATCGTTAGTAATGTTCGCGACTACATCACTAGCGACTATGTCGGCTAATATTCAAGCCGAAGAACAAATAAGCTCAGTAGCTTCTAAACGGCCGAACATAGTATTGCTGTTAACCGATGATCAAAGCTATCACTCGGTAGGCTACTCAGGTAATAAGCAAGTAAAAACCCCTAACATAGATGCCTTAGCGCAGCGAGGTGTGATCTTTGATCGCGCTTATGACACAACATCTATTTGTATGGCAAGCCGAGCGCAAGTATTTACCGGTATGTATGAATATAAAACGGGCGCTAACTTTACTCATGGGCCATTAGCACCTGAAAAGTGGCAGCAGTCGTACCAAGTACTGTTACGTGATGCCGGATACTTTACCGGTTTTGTTGGCAAGTTTGGTTTTGCTGTAAAAGAGCAAGAAAAAGGTAGCTCTTATAAAAAGGACACTGATTTACCCAGTAATGATTTTGACGTTTGGTATGGCTGGCCATCTCAAGGATATTATGCAACGGACAAAAATAAATCTATCGCTAAATTTGCCAAGCAATACCCACATACTACAAAAGCTGTTGGCGCAGCTTCGATTGATTTTTTAAAGCAAGCGAAACAAGAAGATAAACCTTTTCTATTATCAGTAAGTTTTAAAGCGCCTCACAAAGCATTTACACCTGATCCTGCATATGATGACGTATACGCTGATACCGTGTGGGAAGAGCCAAAAAACTTTGGCGAGAATGGTGCCAAGCATATTCCAGAGCAAGCTAAAGGTGGGCGTCAATATCGTACAATGCTTGATTTTATTCCTGAGAAATTTCAGGAAAATATGCGTAAATACCACCAACTAGTATATGGCGTTGATCAGGCTGTAGGTATGATCACACAAGCACTTGAGCAGCAGGGCTTAGCTGATAATACTGTAATACTATTTTTAAGTGATAATGGTTATAGTCTTGGTGCTCACAATATGAGTGGTAAAGTATTGCCTTATGAAGAGCCTTCTCGTACCCCTATGGTAGTTTACGATCCACGTTTACCATCATTAGGAAAAAATAATAGAGTTCAAAGTGTTACCAGTAACTTAGACATGGCTCCGACAATCTTTGAGCTTTCGGGGGTTAAAACGCCGAGTAACGTTGACGGTAAGAGTTTACTCCCTCTGCTTAAAAATCCTGAGCAAAAAGTTCAAGACAATGTAATGCTAATTAATGCTTGGGGGAGTTCACCAACCCATTCACTTGCTGTGGTAACTGACAAATATAAATATATTTATTGGCCTTTTTCACACGGTATGCAAGCTGCTGAAGAGTTATACGACCTCAGTAAAGACAAGCATGAAATGGTCAATCAAATGAAAAACCCAGAGTATGCAAATCAATTAAAAATGATGCGCGAAAAATTTGATGCTGGAGTTAGTAAGTGGCAGTCAGAAACTGTAAGTACTGGTAACTACCCTGCCTTTGGTAAAGTATTTGATCGAAGCCTTTCATGGGAAGATAAATTAAGCCAATTTGATCAACGCATGCAAAGAAAATATGTGGAATGGCAAGCTACAGAAAAATCAGAAAAAGCCAATCGAAAAAAGAATCAGAACAAAAAAGCTAAAAATAGAAAAGATAAAAACGCACGTAACAAAAACGCTCAGCCAAAGTCTGTAGAATCAATTTAGGACAAACTTGATGAAATTATCTAAATTAACATTGGCGAGTTTACTCGTGTCAGCCAATTTGGCTTCGTTTAATACCAGCGCAGAAAAATACTCTACTAGCTGGGATTCTTTATCAGAAAAACCATTACCGGAGTGGATAGTCGATGCTAAGTTTGGTATTTATACTCACTGGGGTGTTTATTCTGTGCCAGCTCACGGTGGCCCTGATTATGCTCCTAATTTATATAGTCATAAAAGAGACGTCAAAGGTGCCTACTCTTACCACAAAGAAAAATATGGTGAACTAGATAAAGTAGGTTATACCGACCTTATTAAAAAGTTTACCGCACCAAAGTTTAGCGCAAAAAACTGGGCTGGCGTTATGCATGATGCTGGAGCGAAGTTTGCCGGAATAAGTATTGTCCACCACGACGGTTTCTTACTTTGGGACTCTAAGGTAAGCCGTTGGAATTCAAAGCAAATGGGACCAAAACGTGATGTTTATGGCGAAATAGCTGAAGCAGTGCGTGAATACCCCGACATGAAGCTAGTTGCAACTATGCATCATGGCCGTTCACCTGGTTGGAAAACCAAATTTCTGCCAAAAGATTCTAAAGATGAAGCTGAAAAATGGGATATGTCTAATCCAGAATTTAGTGATTTTTTCTGGGATAGAAAAGACCCTAAGGTTCTTGCTCAGTTTGATAAAGACTGGGAAAAAAAGGTTCACGAAGTGGTCGACAACTATCAACCAGACTTATTATGGTTTGATGGTTTAAGACAAGCAATGAAAAGTGACCACCCTTCTGAAAATACAGTGTTAAATACTATTAGTTATTTTTACAACGAAGCGGATAAAAGAAAGCAAGAAGTTGTGTTAGCAAATAAACATGCCGGTAAATTTAACTTCCCTGCTAATGTTGGTTTACGCTCTTTTGAAGGTGGTCGTGACATGCCTGAGCATGTTGAAGGCTACTATTTAACAGACCGAGCAATAGGTTATCCGTGGTCTTATGTCAACGACAAAACTTATCGAGATGGTGCTAATTTTCATGTTGATTTCTTAATTGATAATGTTTCTCGTGGTGGTATTTATTTAATGTCATTAACGCCAAAGGGAGATGGTTCAATTCCAGTAGGTGAACTTGAAATTACTCAAGGCATTGGCCGTTGGTTATCCGCGAATGGTGAAGCGATTTATGGAACGAGAAGATATTCAGTGTTTGGCGAAGGCAAACACTTAATTTATAAAAAGCTGAAAAAGGGTAAAACAATTTACGCTTGGGATTACCGTATCTTAGGTGATGAAGATATTCGTTTTACACAAAAGGATAACAACCTTTACACCCTAGTTTTAGGTCTACCCAAAAGCCGTACATTAACGGTTAAAAACTTAAATAGCGATTATAAAATATCAACAGAGAACAAAATATCTAACATTAGCTTACTCGATAGCGATCAGAAAATTGCTTGGAATCGAGATAAAGATGGCTTGCATATTCAGTTCCCTAAAGACTATCAGGGTGAGTTTGCCCATGCTTTTAAAATTGAAGTCGATGGCAAATTAATCGTAACCAAGCCGGACGAAGAAAATCGCCTCAAACTGGAAAAGCTTAATAAAGTTACTTTAGAGCCAGAAGATGAAATTAAAGTAGTAAATGCAGACAAATAGCTGTTCCCACACCAAAGGCACAGCGGCGTAAAAACCTTGTGCCTTTTTCTATTTAAATAACTTTTTATTCAGGTCCTTTATATGAGTATATTTTTACCGCGCAGTTCATTATTCACTTTTGTTTTAATATTAACGAGTTGCAGTTTAGACACAACAGTTGATGAAAATAACAGCGTGTTAACTCATACGGTCATTCACATAAGTCCTACAGGCACCTCACGAGGCAATGGTTCAATAAGCAAGCCGTTAAATTCATTACACAATGCCCGAGATAAAATTCGGCAGCTAAAGCTGCAAGGCGTTAAAGGCAGTTTTGAAGTTAGGGTTGCACAAGGAGATTATCTTCATTTACAGGGGCTAACACTGTATGAACAAGACTCAGGTACCGCCGAATCACCAATCACTTATCGTGCTGTACCAGGAGCTAAGGCCCGTTTTTTTGGTGGCAAAATACTTGATGCTACGGCATTTTATCCATTAGATAAACAATCACAATTTGCACGTCGATTGATTGAACCCGATGCGATAAAACACATTAAAGTTATCGACCTCAAACAACAAGGTATCAATGGCGTAGATGAATTAGGAAAACTTATTTCACACGCTTGGGGGCTAGAGCCTAGTAACCGCGTACCTCCTGCCATGATTACTATTGGTGGTGAACGCATGTCGCTAGCTCGCTGGCCGAATGCTGATGCACTTAACCCTTATTTTAAGGTAAATCAGCGCATAGAAAAAATAGGCCTTACACATGAAGATTTTCGCGGCTTCACTTCGTTTACTAAAGTCATAGACAAAGGTCTTGGAAAACATAAATTGGCCAAAAATCAGCGTAAATATGGTTGGGAGAATTCTGCCGAATTTATGAATGGCGGAGGCACTGTTGAAGTAGAGTTTGACAGAATGCGTTATTGGCAAAACAGCGGCAACATCTTTATAGATGGCGTCGTGTCTTCAAGTTGGGAATGGACCTACAATCGATTGCGCAATATAGATGTAGAAAAGAAACAATTTACCTTAGAAATGGGCGCAGCCTTAACTGGTGTTGGAGATAAACTTAAAGCCTCGCATTTTTTCTTCGACAATGTTGCTGAAGAACTTGACCAACCAGGAGAGTATTTTATCAATCGTGAGACTGGATTATTGTATTTGTATCCGCCTGCTGACTTTCAACAAAAGCCCATTGTACTTTCTGCTTTAAACCAACATGCAATCAGCGCTGCAGGCGTCAATTATGTTCGCTTTGAAAACCTAACCTTTGATACAGGTCGTAATTTATTTGCCGAATTTATCAACTCTTCTGGTATTGAGATTGTTAATAATACTTTGGTTAATTTTGTTAAAGGCGGCATCGATATCAAAGGTAGTGATAATCTGATCCAAGGTAACGAAATATCGGGCATTGGCGGTTATGGTGTCCGTCTTGATGGCGGCAACTTGAAAACTCTTAAGAGTGCCAACAATGTTGTCGAGTATAATCACATCCACAATTTTGGTTGGGATCAACGCTCACAAATTCCGGCAATTTACATCAATGGCGTAGGCAATCGTGTTGCCAACAATAAGGTTCATGATGGTCCACATTTCGCCATTAGAATTAAAGGCGGCAATGATAATATTGTTGAATATAACGAAATATTTGATGTAGTTAAATATCATAAGTTCGATGGCGGTGCCCTCTACATATACAATACTAAGCAACCTGAACAACGTGGCAATATCATTCGCAAAAACTACTTCCACGATATTCCTAATCAGCGTTTTGGGGTTTATATCGATAATCACAGCATGGGTATGCGTATAGAAGATAACTTATTTATTAACGTTGAAGCTCCGGTAAATATTAATTCAGGCCACCATAACCAGGTAAACCGAAATATTATGGTTAATTGCCCTACGCCTATTCGCATCTCTAAATTTTCGTTTCACAATGCGTATAACAAAGACATGAAACACGCATGGCAAAAGAAAACCAATGCGTATTTAACAAAGCTTAATCAACTGCCTCATCATAAATACGCGAGCTTTAAAGAGTGGCTAGCCATGACGGATGTGGAAAAACGCAAAGGGGTAAGCTTTGGCCAAGATAATATTTTCTATAACCCAGACATCGCCTTAGATAAAAGAGCTAAGCGTGGCATTGAAGATCAAATGAAAACATTTGTTTCAACAAATAACTTAGTACTTCAACAAGACCCTGGGTTTACTGATATAAGTGCAGGAGATTACAGTATTAATGCCAATTTAAACCCTGCTGGTTTTAGTTTTGATTTACAAAAAGTTGGTTTGGCAGGTAGAGAAGCGGGAGCAAGATAATCAAGTATCCGAATTAATAGATAAAAAAAACTATTGAAGTACGTAAATGAATAGAGAAAAAGTATCGTCACGCCCAGCTGATTTTTGGTGGAATGACGGTGCTTATTTTGAGAGTATATGAAGCTCTCTTAATTGCACTTTGTTGCCGTTAGATGCCTAATATTACGGTGTGATATTAAACTCTTTCTACTTCCATCAATCATGGTATTTCATTTTTCTCAAATAGGCCAATAAGGCACTGGGCTCGTCGGTTTGTATTATTGAATAGCCATGGTTAATTAATGTACCCCAAACTCTATCAGGATTTTTCAAGGCACGTTTGTCGGTAAAGTTTGCCGAATGAGATACTTTCAGGGTATTAACCCAGAGCCGATGTTTTTGCTTTAGTTGTTTAAATAATTGCGTTTGTAACTCTACCTGATCGAGTGAACTGAACTTAACCTCTGCCATTGCACTTCCCTCAAAAGCTGCGTACAAGTTGCCTAATGTTTGTGATGCTAAGGCTGTTGGCTGTTTTTTTTCATTGTCTTTCTTAGCCTTTTTAGGTTTATCTCTAAAATTTAACTTTGGCATATAAATGCCCTGGTATGTGCCAAATTGGTTTAGTGTATTTAACGCTTTTGTATAACTCTGCTTACCCTTTAAAATTACTTGCCGCTCTATGCCTGAGCTACGTACAACAGCCAATACTTCTGCTAAATTCCACTCGGCCTTATCAAGGTTGATCAACACCTTGTCTTTAACTTTCATTAAGGCATCGCGTAAATGAGGGATCGTTTCATTGCTTAAACTACCGTCAGTATTTATTAACTGAAGTTGCTGTAATTCAAGCCAAGTTTTATCAGAAACTTTACCTTTGCCGTTTGTAGTGCGATTGAGGGTTTTGTCGTGCATCAATACAAACACACCGTCTTTAGTGCGTTGAATATCCACTTCAATAATATCTACGCCTAAATTAATAGCATGCTCAATTGATAATAGAGAGTTCTCGGGAGCCTGTTTCCAGGCTGCGCGGTGAGCAACAACTAAAACCTTTGGGCTATGCACATCCATTAATTGTGTGCGGATCATTTCAGCTGACGTTTGTGACGCATTAACAGGTACACTAATAAAAACACTCAACAGCGGCACTATTGCTATTTGCACAACATTAAAGCGTATAACGGCTTGTTTTATTAATGTTTTCACTAGTGTCATTTTACGCTCGCTTTATAAGCACGGAATAGCTATCTAAGATTAATCCCTTTGATTAAGCCCTTTGATTAAGCCCTTTGATCAAAGATTGCCGATAATGGTCCGGTGCTATCAGCAAACTTTTGTGTTGGCACATCTACCGCATTAAGCATACTGACAAATAGATTACTCATTGGCTCATGTTCATCAAAAACATGATAACCACCATGGTTAACGCCTAAATTGTTGCCACCAGCAAGGATCAGTGGGTAATTTCGTGCATTGTGAGTATTACTTGTGCCGCTACCGTACAATATTAAACTGTTATCCAATAACGAGCCGTGCTCGTCCTGAGTGTCGCTCATACGCTGCACAAAGTAGCTGAACTGTTTAGCTAACCATTGATCGTATCTCCCCCACTCTTCCCAATGACCATTACTTTTATCATGGGTCATTTGGTGATGACCTTTTTTAAGTCCGAGGGCAAGTTTAGGAAAGTTTTCGCCAAAGCCCATACCATCTTCACGGGCAACCATATAACTCATCACCCGGGTCATATCAGTTTGAAAGCCTAATAACATAAGGTCATACATGGTTCGCACATAACCTTCCGGGTCTATGGTTGCATCAACATCTAATGTTAAGTCGGCAATATTGAATTCTTTCATTGGAATATCTAACCACTTTTCGCTGCGCTGGATTTGTTCTTCCATATTGTTTAATGAGATTAAATATTCATCCATTTTATGCTTGTCTTGCACGCCTAATTTAGTCATCAATCTTTTTGAGTCTTCTAAGATTAAATCAACAAGTTTTTTATTTTGTTGTAATGACTTTTTCCGCTCCATCGAGCTTGCTCCACCAGTTGGCGAGAAGTAGCGTTCAAATATTTGCCGATGACGATGTTCAGAAGGGATCGGCTTACCAGCATTGTTAAATGATATCGTCGACACTCGAGATTTAAAACCAGTACCGCCATCACTTGATATGGTTAGATTCGGATAACGGGTATGCTTTTTCAACGATTCGGCGGCCAACAAATCAACAGAGATAGAGTTTTTATAAGCTGAGCCGCCAATATCACCAGCTGTTAGCCAAGTATCGGCAGTCATATGGCCAACTAAGTTACGACTTTTAGGGTGACTTAAGCCACCGATTATCGACATTTTATCGCGAAAA
Organism: Thalassotalea fonticola; assembly: GCF_032911225.1. Classification (NCBI taxonomy): domain Bacteria; kingdom Pseudomonadati; phylum Pseudomonadota; class Gammaproteobacteria; order Alteromonadales; family Colwelliaceae; genus Thalassotalea; species Thalassotalea fonticola. Next base: position 2,466,179 of record NZ_CP136600.1, read on the forward strand.
GGCGCTAATGAAGAAAGTGTATTCGTTAATTTATAATTACTGCCCTGCTCTTTTGGAAACCAATGCCATTGTTGGTATTTAGTTTCTGACTCATGTGGTAAGCACACGCCATTAGGCACAAAAACATAACAGAGGCGTTTCGGTACGTTTATCGGATTATTCGGCTTAATAGAGTTGTCTGCCATACACTCTAAATATGGCAGAGCACAAGCAACACCAAGACCTTTAAGAAAAGTACGACGATTAATATTTGAAGTGTTTTTAGCCATAATACCTTTCCTTATAACTGCTTGAATGTTGGATGATTGACTATGCTCTTAAGCATTGCACGCATACTGTAATTATTCTCTTTTACCTGGTCAGCAAGTGTCTGTAATGTTTCTTCATCACTAAAACGTACTTCTCGACCCAAACCGTAGCTGTATAAGTGCTTAATTAAAGACAGGGTAAACAGTTGTGGCTTTTGGTTGATCACATATTGCTTTAACTCATCAACACCATTTACTTGTGTGCCGTCTGGCAAGATAGAAACAGCGTCAACTATTTGATCGTTATTAGTGGTTTGATATATGCCAGAGGCATCAAAATTTTCAAACGCAACACCATAAGGATCAATCATGGCGTGACAATCACGACAAGACTCTTTATTACGATGAGTTTCTAATTGTTGCTTTAATGTTAGTTTGTCAAAGCCTGGAGTATCCGGATCTATCTCAGGCACATTTGGCGGTGGCGGAGGTGGCGGTGTACCTAATATTTTTTCTTTAAACCAAACCGCTCTTTTAACTGGGTGCGCTTGTTCACCATTGGAATGGCCGGCCAAAAAAGCACCTTGTGACAATAAGCCGCCACGATGAAGGTCGGCTGCTACATCTACCGCTCTGAACTCATTGCCAATCACATTATTAATACCGTAGTACTCTGCCAGATTTTGATTGAGCATCGCAAAATCTGAGTCGATCAAATTAAATATGCTTTTATCTTCTGCCAACAAATGATGAATAAACTGATAGCTTTCTTCCGCCATATCGGCTTTTACAAAACGAGTAAAATTTGGGTAGCGTTCAACATTTACATTCATTGATTCATGTCGGTCAACACGCAACCACTCATACGTAAATGGACGAATAAATCGCCATACCTTAGGGTCTTCAATCATACGATCGACTTGAGCAGATAATTGCTCGCTTAATTGACCTTGTTGGGCCAAATCAAGTAGTGCTTGATCCGGCGCTGAATTCCATAAAAAGTATGATAAACGATTGGCTAAGGCAAACTCAGAAATTGCGCTGTTAGATTGGTTGCTAGCAATAGCTGAATTAATGCCGAATAATCGAATGAAATTAGCATAAAATTGGCTACTGTTATCTACTACCGGTTCTTCAGGTAAATAAAGAAAATTTGGTGATGTCAAAATTGCAACCATCACTTGTACAACGCCTTCTTCATATTGCTGGTAATCAGCTTTAATCGCTTGCCAGTAATTAATATAAAAAGATAATTCCTCTTTAGTTAGTGGACGACGAAACGCTTTTTCTGCAAATCTGTTTAGTACCTCTTCAGTATATAGTTCAGAGTTTGATTTATTGGCAGAGTCAAAGAAAATCGCTTGATGCGTTTTGGTTGGCCATTGCTCAATATAAGGCGCCTCTATTTCAATCGCTTTCACTTGCAGAGGTGGGCCAATATGATCTGACTCTTTCACTAAAAAGTTATTCCATAGTCCTAAAATTGCAATACCCGACAAACGCTCATTAACATCACTGGAACTCGGCAACGGTAAGTTTTCTAACCGGCCAGTGAACGTATAACTCGCATCGTTATTCGCTAAATTAACGCCAGAGGTTGCAGCAAAGGTTTGATAGTCCATACCATCATCTAAACGTGTGCCGACGAAAGGTTGAATTGAGGGTGAAAAATCAGCAAACTTTTGTTCATTTTTCTTGTTTTTTGCCGCTGCTTTTGCCAGCAACTCGTCGTTGTTAGGTGCTTTGGTTAAGACAATATCGCTAAAGCCAACAAAGTTATTTGCCACTAACTTTACTGAATGTGCACCTTTGGTTAAGTAGATAAGCGCTAAAGCTGATACTTGACTATTTTTCCGTTTTACATCAAGAGCTACTTTTATCGACTGCTTATCAACATTCATCTTTAATCTATTACTCGGCTGATTAAAATCAATGTGAGTAATTTTAGGGTGGGTCAAATCAATTTGATAAAAACCATCTTGGGCAATGTCAAATTTAAGTGTTGCAGTTGATTTTCTAATGTTCGGTTTTTCTGGTACCCAAAAGTCGCCACGTTTAGCTAGGTTTTGTACTTTTGTTATAGCCGAGTCACTAACAATTAAACTTTCAGCGCTGGCAATTGTTTGCTGCTTGTTAGTATCATATTTCGCCAGTGACTTACTGCTATTAACCTTTTCAAGTTTACCATTACTGTAACTTCCTAACTCCCCTTTATTAGCGATTACCCGCATTTGGAAACTCCCCTCTTTGGGCAGTATGTCTTTAATTTGAACTTTTAAGTTAGGTGAAGGCCCCATAGATGAAAAAGGCGGCTTCTCAACATGTGGTAATGCCGAGGCGAGCACAATACCGTTTTTATTGACGCCAAAGCGGCTATGATCTGAGCCACGTAAACTTATACTGAACTTCGATTTTAACTGGTTAAGTTTGGCTTGCTCTTGCTCATTTTTGAAGTTCACAACATTGCCGCTACCATCAAGCATGTCTATTTGAAAATGTTTGTTATCAAGCGGGACTTCTTTATAACCATCTAATTCGGTCGCAAACTTACCATCACTAATATTTTGGCCAAAGCTAACTCGATAATGGAACACTTCAGGTTTTTCATCTAAATTTACCGCTTTCAATAGTGCTTGCTTGGCTATGTCTTTAAAATAATCACCATGCAGTGATGTCATTTGCAAAATTTCACCATCATTGGAAAAGCCCATTTCAGACTTGCCATCATCAGGTAAAATGTCACCAAAGTTGATATCTATACCTAATAAATCTTGCAATGTATTTGTATATTGTTGCTTGGTTAAACGTCTAATAGGAGCAGTTGCATCACTTTTATGTGCCGCTGTTGCAAGCTTTATGTTTTCCGTCATCCAACTTACTAGCAATCTTCGTTCATCATCACTGGGTTGTGCTTCTTTGGCTGGCGGCATTTCCGCACTATTAATCATATCTAGTGCTGCATGCCATTTTTCAGCATCATGGCCATTGACCATATCTGGATTTAAGGTGTCAAATCTAACATTACCTTTTTGCTTATCAATACCATGACAACTGGCACAGTATTTATCGATAACAGGCTGTACTTGTTGAGTATAAATAGGGTCATCAACTGCTGTGATAACAACAGGCTTCTCATCTAAAGCCATCAATGATTTCATCTGCTCAGGTGCGTGTTGGATCAGGTAAGTATCACCATGAACTAAGTTCCCGCCAGCATGAGCAGCTACCATGATCAGCACCACTAAACCTGAACTTGCCAAACCATAACTGTAATATAACCATGATTTTTTTAATCGAGTACAGGTTTGTTGTAAGCCCAGAGTAAGCAAAGCAACTAACGCAACACTCATGCCGCCGAGTTGATGTGATTGTACTTGCGCGGCTTTAAAGCCTTCGTTAGCTGCAAGCATTAAACCTAGAGATACAGTAACAATGGCACTTATTGTCCCTATCAGCCACAACAAAGGAATAACAGGTTTAAGCGCACTAAAGCGTTTATTCAGTGCGAGTAATTCAAGGCAAGGCGGCAGCATTAACAAGACCACAGGAAAATGCAATACTAAGACATGGAAGCGTCCTAAGAAACGAAAAATACCGCTCCCCGATACATTATCGATCGGTGCAGAAACGACAATATAAACAATAGCTATTGCACAAAGAACTAACCCCAGCCATAGTTTTTTTAATGAAATTCGATCAAAGCCCATAAGTCCTCTAGTGATCATTCGACAAATATTTAATTTATTAACGATAGGTAGCTAGTCATTTATAGCAACAACTAGCTCCAGTAAATTATTGTTAATTGCAATTAAGCAATTCCAGCTTCTTCTTCTTTTTTATGAGCCACTAAGCCGTAGATGGCTACTATTACAAAACTGAATAATGGCATAACATAGCTTAGGTTTACTGAACTAGCATCAACGAGTAAGCCTTGCAGAGGAACCAAAATGGCGCCACCTACTATCGCCATTATGATGCCAGAACCACCAAGTTTTCTGTCTTCACCAACCCCGGTTAACCCTAGACCATAGATAGTTGGAAACATTAAAGACATACAGGCAGATATAGCCACCAAAGCATAACAGCCAACAGTGCCGCCAATAAAAATAACCACACAAGTCAATAACATGGCAATAAAGGCAATCGCTGATAATAAACGGGCTGGGTCAATAACTTTCATCAACGCGGTACAAATAAAGCGTGAAGCGATAAACAATACTAAGCCAACGATCATATAATCAGAGGCCGCCGATTCAGTAGTAATGCTTGGGTTGTTCGCTAAAATATATTTTACTGTGTAAGTCCAAACACCTATTTGACAACCAACAAAAAAGAACTGCGCTACGATTGCAGACAACCAGTTTTTATTTTTAATTAAACGTGAAAATGAAGCGCCTAAGCCTTCAAGTTTTTCTGCTGATTGCGCTTTAGGGAATTTTTTAAACAAAATGATTGCCCCTAAAATGAAGCTGATCACCCCGACGATTAAATAGGCAGAAACAACATTAGAAAGCTCCTGCGTTTGAATTGCCGCTAAGGCGTCTGAACTCATTGCCGCACGAGCATCGGCATCAGCACTATTTAGGCCGTCAAGAATAATAAATTTACCAAGAAACAAACCACAAATTGAACCTACCGGGTTAAAAGATTGTGCCAGGTTAATTCTGCGTGTAGCTGTTGCAGCTGGTCCCATGGTTAATATATATGGCGCTGCTACGGTTTCTAAAATCGCGCAGCCTGCCGCAAAAACGTAAAACGCCAATAAGAAAAAGTTAAAGCTCATCGCTATACTGGCTGGGTAACACAAAGCCGCACCCGCAGCATAAATAAATAATCCAATAATTACGCCCGTTTTATAACTGTATTTTTGAATTAGAAAAGCGGCTGGTAAAGCCATTAAAAAGTAAGCACCGTAAAAGGCCATTTGCACTAGCGATGATTGTGCTTGGCTCATACTTAGCACTTTTTGAAAAGAAGGCACTAATAAATCGGTCATATTATTTGCCGCGCCCCATAAAGCAAAACAAGCAGTGATTAATATAAAAGGGAGCATTAAGCCTTTACCAATAATTGCGCTAGATCCTTTGGTATCAGCTGAGGGAGTTATTTCATCAGCGGCATCAAAAGTGGAGGCATCAGCAGCCGTAGCTTGTGTATTCATTGTTTTTACCTTTTGTTAGTGTCATCGGTATTAATAAGCATCGGTGATTGTTAAACGACGCAACACAATTGTGACTTTTATTTATTTTAATCACAACACTACAATGTACTCATTATAATTGAAAGACACCACTACTCCAGATCTGGGGACATCCAAAACCGCACACTCACAAAAACAACGTAACCAATTGTTAATTAATGATTTATATGAAAAACAACAGTTATGTAAATTAACGTAAATGTGTATATACCAATGAGATTAAAGGTTAAATCTCTATTTTTCTTGTTTTTAATGCTTTCCCTGTGTTTATATATGTACATTATAAATAAAGAGTTAAGAATTCTAAATAAAACAATTTAAGCCAGAGGAAATAATGAAGCTAAAAGTCAGTAATATTGCCACATTGATAACTGTTACTTTACTTGGCGCTTGCCAGGAAAGTAGCAACGCTTTGCTGTCTACAGCGCAGGAAAAACCTAAATTTATTGACAGTGCAAAGCAATGGCCGATGTTTTCAGGACCAAATGGTACAGGACACATAAGTGGCGAATTTATCGCACCAATAAACTGGTCAGTAAGACAAGATCAAAACATTTTATGGAAAACAGAGTTACCAGCAGGTGGGCAAAGTGGTATTGCAGTTTGGGGCGACGATGTATTTTTCACTATTAATAAGCCATTAGATACACCCAAACATGCTCAACTGGTTGCTAATAATGAAGCAGCTGAAATAACTTATAAAAGCCAGTATCAGGAAGTAACTAACGCCATCAAAGCAGATAAAAGTTTACTGACTTTACTTGCTAAGCTAGCTGCAGCAGAGGAAATGTGGTCAGCAGCTATCGAACGGCTGAAATCAAAAAACAGCGATAATGTAAAACAGCAACGAGCCATTAAAAAACTAAAACGGGATAGTCCATTGTGGCAATCGGTTGCTGCTGCTGAAAAATCACGTGATGATTTTATTCATCAACAATCACCAGCATTATTAACCGCTTACAAACAATACCAAACGAGTCAAAAACAGCTAAAAGCGAAAGGATTAGGGAAAGATATTATCTTGTATTGCTTAAGTGCAAGCACAGGAACAGTAAAGTGGCAGCGCACTATTTCTGGTGTTATTGACACTATGTATAACTACTCATTTAGCGATGCGACTTCACCTACACCAATCACTGATGGTCAGCAAGTTTGGGTTGTTAATGCAACCGGCGGTATGGCAAGTTTTTCAATGACAGGTCAACAGCTTTGGTCGAGAAACTGGCAACCTACTACAGGGCGTCCATTTAATAAACAATACGATACTTTGTTATCGGGTGACTTGTTATTTAACGTTGAACCGCCGGTAAAAGGTGACACTAGCAGAAATCAACAATGGAATTATATTCACGCCATCAATAAATATACAGGTGAAACATCATGGGTAAGTAATGAGGCGTTAACACATTACAATACGCCGATGTTGGGTAAAACTAAATCAGGTGAATCTGCGGTTCTTATTGGTCGCGGTGGTCCACATGGCGTGCCTGAAAAAGCAGAAGGTTTAAGTCTGCTTGACCTTAATGGAAATGCTATTTGGAGTTGGCAAGCAGAGGATGATGGTTTAGTGCCATGGGGTGCAACCGACATTCAAATATGGAACAAAGACAAAGCACTATGGATTGCTGGCAAACAAGATTTGATGCTTTATACCATAGATGCTGAAACGGGTAAGAAGCAAAGTAAATATGACCTAAGTAACGTTGCACGCTACGTTTATGATCAACAAAATCAATCGCATAGATTGCAACCTGCTAAGCAAACCTCATTTGAGCGCCAACCCTATACAATCGTAATGGTTAATGATGCTGTATATTACATGGTGCGCTACGAGCCCTATATTGGTTATCTAAATTTAACCACTGGTCAGCATCTGCAATTAGAAGTTCCAACCGAAGTGAGTAGAATTAGTGGACAAGAAGATCAATTTATTTGGCAGAAAGCTCATAAAAATGATCAACTTAATTCAAAAGGACAACGTCATAACATTGAATCAAGAGCCCAAGGTGATGGCACTCAAAAAGCATTTTTAGCATCCCCTATTGTTGTTAATAATAAGGTATATTTCACCAATGCGCATGGCTTAACCTATGTAATTGATAGCGCTGTAGATTTTAATGAAAATGCATTAACGGCCGTTAATGATTTAGGCCAAACAGGAAAAACCTATTCATTAAGTTCAATGGCTCATGCGAACGGCGTGCTTTTTCAGCGTAGTTTGAAAGCGATTTACGCAATTAAAGCACCGTAATACCAATGTCTATAATGATCTAAACATTACGCAAACTGGTATAGGTTTATTTAAGTGAGGTAATATGGTGCGAAATAGCTTCGATATCTTGATCGGTTAATCGAATGGCTATTTTTTGCATCATCTGATTTTTGTCATTGCTGCGAATACCCGCTCTAAAATCTATTAATTGCTTAATAATATATTCATGCGTTTGCCCACTTAAGGCTGGAATATCTGCTGAATCGATACCTTTGCCATTTTTAACATGACAAGACATACATGCAGGTATTTGTCGTGCATCATCGCCTTTTTCGTAAAGTAACTTCCCAGAGATAGAGCCTTCACTTACATTAGCAAAGCGGCTTTGGTTGGAGAAATTTTCTGCATAGTTTTCAATCTCTAGCGTTGATAATTTATGGTTAACAATATTAACGTTTTCGATGATACGAGCGCCTATTGCTAAATCGTTTATTTGTTTTGTTATATACGAACGACCTTGCCCAGCAAGAAATCCGTTACTTGCGATAAAGTCTTCACCATTTGGGGTATGGCAACTGTTACAATTTTGATGAGTAACTGAACTGATTTGAACCGTTTTATCATTCAAATCAGGACTATATTTTTTCAGTAGAGAGCTTTGTTCGGCCGAAAAAGTGATATAACCATAAACAGCTAAGATACCTATTAAAGCCACGAAAGTTAGCTGCTTATTCATCTTTGGACCTATATTGTATTTTTGCCACTACAAGTCATTGGTGACTTTAGTGGCATTTTTCAGTTACGTTTAGGCTATTTTACTGCTTTGGCCTTGGTGATTTTTAAGGTATTCATGTAAACATTCGTTACGTCATTAATACCAAAGCTTGATAAATCAACTTCAATATTATTGCCTTTTTGCTGCCAATTAATTGCTTTATCGCTACCCAGCATTGTAATGGTAGAGCCTTTCGACAACTTAACATTTTTTACGGTAAGTTTGTCACCAGGCCACTTAGGCATAAAGGCAAACAAGGTATCACCTTTACGTGTGAAGTAGAGTTCTTTAACAGACTGTCCAGGACGAGGCATAATACTCATTTCAAAGATGGGGTCTGGCACACCGTGGTGAAAATCAGCCTTGGTATATTCTATGCGTTTACCAGCACTCCACTGTGCATCAGTATCCCAACGCTTAGTGCCATAAATAGCTTCGCCATTAACTTCTAACCACTTACCTACTTCAATCAAACGGTCTTCCATGATCACCGGAATACGGCCATCAGCAGTTGGGCCAATATCTAGTAGAAAGTTACCACCACGCGATACAATGTCAACTAGCATAAAGGTCAATAACTGGGATGAATTGTAGTCATCGTAGGTTTCAATGCGGTTTAAACCAAATGACTTACCAATACCGCGATTTTCTTCCCACAAAATACTTGGATCTTCAAAACCAGAGCCGTACTCGGTGGTCATATAACCCCCATGTTTACCACGCACTTTGCCCCAACGATCGTTGATAACCACTTCATCTTTGTTCGGTGCATTGTTGTAAAGCCAGGCCAACATCGGCTTAGTTTGCCACTTATCGTCGTCCATCCACCAATCGCCATCAGAGAAGATTACTGCCGGCTCATAATCGTTAACGATTTGTTTAAACTGTGGGTACATCACTTCATTAATGTATTTTTCACGACCTTCTTGTGGCAAATTTGCCTTGCGTTTAGGCCCAGTGGTCGGTTGCTCAGCTTCGGGCCAATAAGGATTAAACCAATCCCAGATAGAGTAGTACAAGCCCATTTTCAAGCCTTCATCGCGCACAGCATTTGTTAAGTCGCCGGTTAAATCGCGCTTAGGACCAGAATCAACACTATTCCAATGCATACCAAAGCTTTCGCTCGCTTCTTTTGAAGGGAATAAGGTGTAACCGTCGTGATGTTTTGAGGTTAATACCACATATTTGGCGCCAGAGCGTTTAAATACTTTAGCCCAGTGAGCAGGTTCAAATAACTCAGCCTTAAAATCTTTACGAAAATCAGCATATTCGACATCTTTACCGTAATGCTTGTTGTGAAACTCATTCACATCAGTGGAGCGACTAGTGGCAGCTGCATGCTTACCACTTTGATCGCCATCTTTGGCATGCCAGTACCATTCAGAGTAACTGCCGCGAGTTGAAAATGCCGGCACTGAATATAATCCCCAATGAATAAAAATGCCGAATTTTGCCTCACCAAACCATTGTGGGGTTTCTCTGCTATCTAGCGATTCCCAGGTAGGTTCATATTCTTTAGCTAATGCGCTACTAGACAGCGCACACGTTAGTAAGCTAGTGGTTAAGGCTGTAGCTTTGAACAAACTTTTAATAGTTTGATTAACAGGATTGATCATGTTTTTACTCACAAAATTGGTCTAAGATATTCTCGACACATTAGGTTTTTAGATAATAATTTGTTCGTTCTCTATTTTAATCGTGACTTATGCCACGCATTGTCCCATAGAGATATTTAGTTTTTACGCTTGATGCCGACTTTAAAGCAAAGAGTCAACAACAGTAGTAAGCCAAAATTAAATGAACCACCACTAGACTCTGGTTCTGGTTCTGGTTCCGGCTCTGGTTCTGGCTCTGGTTCTGGTTCTGGTTCTGGTTCTGGTTCTGGTTCTGGTTCAATGATTCCAGTTGCACTACCTTCTACAATCAATGAATCAAAAGAATTTTTACCGTTAATATCAACGGATTTAACCACATATTGGTAGGTAACATGGGCAGGCAGCGTAGAGTCTTCAAAAAATGCTTGTGTCAGTAGGCCTTCATTAAGTGGCGTAATAAAAAAATCTTCAACATTTTCACGACGATAGACATTATAGCCAACGACTTTTTCGTTCAGTTCATTATTCCAGGAAATAATAACCGTGCCGCCGCCTTTGGTTGCTTCTACCCCTGTTGGTGGGTTTGGTGGCGCGTTAGGATCTATTTGTTCTATTTCAACAACTAAGTAAGGCGTAAAGCCTCCCTCGCTGCTGGCAATATCTCTAAAAGATTGATGTTCTTGACGGCGTAGTGCAAAAGAGACCATACCTTGGCTAACATGTGATGTAACATCAAAGCCAGACCAACTGTCACTGCCTATATCATTGCTCGATAATAATTCACCATCAATCTCGGGGCGAGTATTATAGGTTAAAGTGTCTGCAACCCATTGATTATCACTCATCGAGTAAACTTCGATGCCATTTATTGATGAATTAGCATTGTCACGATATAGCCAGAGCGTTACCTTAATAATATTACCTATTGATGGCGTAACATTAAATTTCAGGTAAGCAATTTGCTCGTCTTGTCTATCTTCATCAAGAGGAGGTGTTCTAAGCTTTAATTTGTTAGAGCCTTCAAGCGCGCTATCGGGTTCGTTCGAATCAACATAAACATCAACTATCGCATCAAAGCTTTCACTCACAATCTCCAATGGCTTTTTCACGGTAAAGTTCCAAACTTTACCGGGTATGAATTCACCGCTGGTAACCTCAGTGTCTATGCGCCAAAAATATTGCTGATTTGGCGTTAATTCACCCGGGTTATATATATTTAATAAAGGGTCAGTTCGATAGTCTTTTTCTGCAAGCTCATCAGGACTAGTACCAAAATAAATTTTGTGACCTACTGCATCTCTTGCTGCTAACCACATGAGTTCAGCATCAGGGCGTGCAGTAGTGGTAGACAATCGAGGTACAGGGCTTAGAGCGATATCCTTTGCTTGATAGCCAGGGATCCAATAGTGCGTATCTGAATACTCATAAGCACCAATATCGGGTTTATCACCCAAAAAACCAGCCGTTATATCGACAGTACGCTCTTTTGCAGTATCTTCTTTGTCTTTAATAATGGTACCGGCTAAGTCTTGACCAGCATCAATCAGCTCTGAGTCTGCACGCGGTCTGAAATCAAAATTAAAAGGGTCTCTTAGTTGTGCCGCTGCGCTATCACCGTAATCAGTATGCTTATATCCATTCCAATTATTTTCATCGAGTCCTGTTAGGGCAAGGAAGCCGTGCCTATCACCTGAGATAGAATCAGCAATATTGTTAATGGTACGAGTGCCAGCGTTGCGTTCTTCTAATTCACTACCATTAGCTTCGTTGGAAGCAAGAATTTTAAACATGGTGTTATTTGGATCTCGCCCTAATACGGCAGTGTTATTGTAAACTTGGTGTTTATCACCCTTTATCATGCCGTGTCCTGGGGTATTCATACTCACTTCATGATGGTCAAGGCCATAATAGCCGTCATGACCATCCCAGCGCACAGCAGGTTTAAACGCATCGTGAACCCAAAGGTGGTGACGTTCAACGCCCCAGCTACCACCGGTGTCTTTTTCGCCAGCTTCCATCGCAGCACCGTCGCCACCGGCTGATTGCCAAGCCACTCCATCTTGCTGAAAGTAACCAAAGTGATAAGCACGTGAGTAATTAACGTCCACATTGCTTACTTTCGACATCACTTTTGAGCCATTGGTGTGAAAGGTGTTGCGCGATTGATAAGAATCACCAGAATTGCTATTCATCATCAATACCATTTGCGCCATGCCGGTAAAGCTCCAATGATGAAATAAATTATTGATGACATGGTTATTACCAAGTGGCGCAGAATTGCCTGTACCTTGCGCTTTTAGCATGTCGATGTAGCCGTCACTATAGGCCCATTCATTATTTTCAATTCGATAGTTGCTGCCCTTTAAAATAGTGGCACCTTCTTCAGTGCCTCCGCCCGCAGAGCCTGTTGGTACATAATGTTCACCTAACATACGGCGAAACCAGGAAGGGTAATAGAATTGATTATCTGCAAGAACTATATTATCGCACTCATTGCCCTTAATACATTTCAGTGTGGTGGCAAAAAACTGTAAGCCTTTAATGGTTAAATATTTACTGCCCGATAAATCTATGGCGTAAGATTGGGTTTTACCACGAATCCCCTTACCTGCCGGGTTTTGATTATCTTCAGGCCAAAGCCACACTTCACCGGTGTCTTTATCGTAATACCATTCTCCGGGTATATCCAAAGCGCCCTTGGCTTCCACCAGAAAATGACCTTTGCCTTTATCATGAGGATTATTGACCCCTTCATGGACAATGCTATTACTGCCAGCTTGGTGAGAGATAATTTTTCGTGAAAACTGGGTTTCGGAATGATAATTGAGAATGATAGAGCCGCCAGCAAAACTGCCAGGGTAATGTTCTAGGTTCTGGTAAAAACTGTTATTTTCTACCGTGCCGGTATTCGTCTCGGCGTCATAGTTCCATTGGTTAGCCATATGGCCCCAGGTACCATTAATGTCCCACCAGGTATTGGCTACTGGGGTAACACCATCCGCTTGTAAACGAATATCATCCATAGGATGACCTAAGGTCACATTCGGCCAGCGGGCAACTATGGCCATTTTATTGTCAACCCAAAGCTGCCAAATGTCTTTATTGATTGTTGTTTTAAAAATATTGCTGTTTTCTGCTAAAGCTTCCCAGGTAGTACCGCCTAAATCGGCCAATGGCTGAGAACCATCAATAATAACTTGTTCATCTTCAAAATTAGTAATCGTAATGGGTGAGCCTTGAGTACCACTTTTTCCAGCCGTAACAATAGTCTCTTCATGGTATCTGCCAGCACGTAAATAAATGGTATCACCGGCTTCGGCTATATTAATCGCGGTTTGAATGTTGGCAAAAGGCGCTTCTAAACTACCAAGATTATTATTGCTACCTCCCGGTTGTACGTACCACTGTGCAGCCAATACATTGGTAGAAGCACACAGCATCAATACACAAGCACTTCGTGTAGTTTTTTTGAAAGACTGACTCATTTATTTTCACCATCTTTATATTGATCATGCTTTGTCGAAAATACCTTGGTGATTAATTCACCAACCGTTAAGTTCCTCCACAATACAATAGTGAACATTATTTACAAAGGTTAACAATCGTAAAGTTATGTAAAGAATCATCTTTACATAAAAACAACATCCCCATCATCAGCCCCCCCCCAGCAAAGGTTCATGATTAAATGCTTTTTTTTATTACCTAGTCATCTGCCATTCACTTACTTGACCATAACGAATTTACAACTTAATGTTGATGACTATAATTTATACTAAACACACCCTGAGTTTATACAGTTGAAAATATCAGCACACTTTTATATCTTCATTGCGTTAACAGCATTGCTGTTGAATATAGAACAAGCTTATGCAACCCCTCTCGAGCAAGTTGTTACAAAACAACCCAACATAGTACTCGTGTTAACTGATGATCAAGGCTACGGTGATTTGTCGATTCATGGCAACCCGATAGTCAAGACTCCTGCAATAGATGCACTTGCCATCGAGAGCGTTAGTTTAACCAATTATCATGTTGCACCAACATGTTCACCAACCCGAGCGGGTTTGTTAACCGGTAAGTGGAATAATAGAGTCGGTGTTTGGCACACTATTATGGGCCGATCTTTATTAAGCACCAGTGAAAAGACCTTAGCAAACCTGCTGCAAGAAAATGGTTATCAAACTGCTATGTTTGGCAAGTGGCATTTAGGTGATAATTTCCCATACCGTCCACAAGATAGAGGCTTTGACTTGGCGTATTATCACGGCGCAGGCGGTGTAGGACAAACTCCTGATCACTGGGATAATGCCTATTTTAATGATGTATTTTCAAGAAACGGGGTAAAAGAACAAGCTAAAGGCTTTGTTACTGATGCATTGTTTAAAGAAGCCATCGAATATATTGATTCAGCCAAGCGCAGCGACAAACCATTCTTTACTTATATTAGTGCCAATGCACCTCATGGGCCAATGCACTCTCCGCAAGAGTATGCAGATATGTATGCCGATAAAAACATACCGGTTAAAGTACAGCACTTCTTTGGCATGATCAGTAATATTGATGATAATGTGGCAAAATTGCGTCGTTATTTAGATAAAGAAAACCTCGCCGACAATACCATCTTTATTTTTACCACAGATAATGGCACATCCACCGGTAGTACCGTATTTAATGCCAACATGCGTGGCCGTAAAAACAGTGAATATGATGGTGGCCACCGTGTACCGTTTTTCTTGCATTGGCCAAATGGTGATCTAGCACACAACAATAAGATAGACAGAATCACGTCCATGGTAGACGTTGTACCAACACTGCTCAACTTAGTTAATTCAAAACCTTTAACCGTTGAGTTTGACGGTACTGTGCTTACGCCATTACTTAAGGAGCCTGAATTACAAGAATGGCCTGCCCGCACCTTATTTACTGACTCACAACGAATACTTAATCCAATTAAGTGGCGTAAAAGTGCGGTAATGACAGACAAATGGCGTTTAATAAATGGTAAAGAGTTATATGACATTAAAGCAGATCCAAGCCAGTCAAATGACATATCAGCAAGCAATATTGAAACAGTTAACCTATTAAGAGCAGCTTATGATAATTGGTGGCAAGATATTAGCCTTAATTTTGACTCTCCTGCCGCAATTCCCGTAGGTAACCCTCTCGCCAATCCTGTGCAATTAACTAGCCATGACTGGTTAGGTGATAATGCGCAAGTACCATGGCAACAAAGCCAAATAAGACAAGCTATTCGTGAAAAAGACGGTAAGCACAAAGGCTATTGGTATATAGACATTGAAACTGCAGGTATGTATAGCTTTGAGCTTCGTCGCTGGCCTAAAGAAGTTGACCTAGAAATTGCTAAAGGTATGCCTGCAGCCCCAGCATCTACCGGGCAAAAAGCCTTTCGAGAAACTAAAGGGCAAGCATTTCATGCTATTAAAGCCAGGATGAAGATAGGTGATAAATCTTATCAAACAGATGTTAACTCAACAGATAAACATGCCCTATTCACCCTTAAACTGAACAAGGGAAAAAATAAACTGTTTGCTAGTTTTATTAATAAAGAAAGCGAAGAACTAGGTGCATATTACTTAATAATTTCAAAATTAAAGGAACAGCTATGATGAAAGTAAAATTACTATTTTTAATAATGTGTGCGCTGTCTAGTATTAACGTACAGGCAGCAAAGGATGACTCATTACCCATTGTTGCATTTTGGTTTAACGGTGGATGGGGTCATTATGATCCGCAAGCAATAGCATACCTCGATGAAGTCATTATTTTTGCTGTAGCGCCGCAGCCTAAAACAGGTGAAATCAATATTGTTTCTGTTGATCAACAAACAGGCAACGTAAATTATCGACGTAAAAGTGGTATTGGTCTAACAACCGAAATGATTAATACCCTAGTAACTGATGCTAAAAAACATAAAGTGAAAACAACCCTTGGCATTAATGCCATGGGCAAAAAAGAAGTGAACTTTAATCAACTAGTACGTAATAACAAACACACTGAATTTGCCAAGAACATCCGCGACCTGTGTCTTAAACACGGTATTAGCGGGGTAGACGTTGATTATGAACACCCAGCAAACGATGAAGATGTTGCGTTATTGGCTAAGCTTTTTACCGCATTAAATAACGAATTAAAGCCTGAAGGAATAACTGTGTCGGGTGCTTTTGGAGTAAAGCGAAAGTTTAGCCGTAAATTTTTGGAAATGCATCATGGCCTTTTAGATCAAATTAACATTATGAACTACACCAACTCAACTGAGCAGTTTAAAACAGGCTTAAGTGCGCTGGTTAATGACCATAAAGTACCGAAAGAGAAAATTTATGGTGGTTTTGGCTTTTATGCAAAAGAAATTAACAAGCGTGAAGGAAAAGAAAGAGCTTCAGTAGATTATCGCGACCTTATTAACACGGTTACGGTAACCGGTAAAGAAGAGGTGTTTAAAATGCCAGCCGCAGATGATCCTAATTATACGATGACACTAAAATACAATAACAGTGACAAAAGTGTTGCTGAAAAATTTGAGTTTTTAAAAGCAAATGGTTATGGCGGCGCGATGATATGGGCGCTTAATCATGATGTTCCGGTAAGCGACCCTCGTTCTCGAATACGCTTTTTTCGTAACTTAGCAGGTAAGAGAATATTGTAATTTAACATAAGTCAGCTCGCTGGTATGCAATGCTTCAAGTTACTGGTTCCAAGATAGATACCGCTGACTCTGTAACAAAAGAAGTATCATAAGCAGGACATGATGACGGCAAATAGTTTTCTTTCGGTTTACGTTTTGGCCCTTTGGCAGAAACCGTTTCGCTCAATGTGCCTAAATGCCACTTACCAAAGTGGCCGGTGTTGTAGCCTTTCTGTTTTAATATTTCAGCGATGGTAATTTCTTGCTTGGGCAAGTGGCCAACATTGGCGGTATAAATACCGTAGCGAAAATAATGGCGCCCGGTAAGGTAGGTACCTCTGGTTGGCGAACAAACCGGCCCGCCGGCATGGAAATTTGTCATCACCGCTCCTTGTTTTGCCATTAAATCGAGCGACGGGGTTTTGATAATTTCGTTACCGTTAAAGCCGGTATCGCCGTAACCTAGATCATCGGCCATCATTAACACTATGTTGGGCAAAGGTTGCTCGGTTTGTGCTAATACTGAATGCGATAAAGACAATATTACTAAGCAACATAGAAATTTGTTCATTAATATTTCCTGTATATAATTATTCTCTGGAGTTAAAAACTTAAAGCCGTTTTCAAAATGGATGTTGTATATGTCATGATCACACGGACGTGAATGAATGACCCATGGCAGTTTGCATTCCATCATCCATGAAGTAAAAAAAGGCCGTGATTTGAATGAAATCACGGCCTTTATTTGATGAACGATTAGTTCAGTCTAATGCACATTAGCTTGAACACCTTCAAGGCCACCATGAAGTAGAGTTTCTCCGCCCCATTGCATAGTGTCTCGATCCAGCTTTAATAAATGCTCAGGATAGTCTTTGGTTATACCAAAAGAGTCCATGCTTACATCAAATGGTTTAAAACCTGATTTAAGCGCTTGTGCATTATCAACTAATCGATAGTCTTTATTGGCAATATCAACAAACTGCTGTTGTTCAGTAGTGATAGAGTTAGCTTCAACGCCATTGGCTTGATGTTTTTTCAAAAAGTCATCGGCGCCAGCAAAAGCATAAGTATTATTGTCTAGCAAGTATTCGTATGGAATAGGTTTTGTGCCTTTTTTAGTGGCAAAGAACTCTGTGGTATTCCATAAGTTTCTTGCGCCATACGGTGGGCGTCGACCTTTAGTAAAGATATTGTGCTGAATAATTGAACCTGGTTTGAAGTACTGACGCGGGAATGCACGCATACGAATGGCTTCACCATTAGTATTAATAAATATATTATTGGTAATGTGGTTATAATCTTTATGTACTATACCGGTTCCGGCATTTTCAAAAATGTTTTGCGTAGTTGTCGTGCCACGTTGCCAGTCATCGGTACGGGCGCCGATATAATCAACATCATAAACATAGTTATGACGGATAATATTACCTTCACCAGCACCCGAGATATTAAGTGATGCACCATCATGTAATTGCAACAAAGTTTTGGTTACCTTGTTATTTTCAATGATGTTGTTTTTGCTGTGAAGATACGGCATAAAGTGCGCTTGCGTATCATCACTCCATTCCACATCTAAGTCCATTTCATTCCAACGGATAGTTTTTGCTGCTTCATCAAAGTCTTCATGTTTTTTCATTAAGATTTGTACACGCGGGCTGGCGACACCTACAGCCTTACGAGGAACATGATGGATCCAGTTATTTGAAATGGTATTGCTGCCACTTTGCCAAGCAAAAACTGCATGGCCGTGCCAGATAATTTCGCCAACGTGATGAATAATATTGTTCGTAACAGTATTGTGATGGTTAACGTCTTTAGTACCAGGACCATAACCCGCCAATAACACGCCCATATGACCAACATAATCAATCAAGTTTTTCTCAATAGTGATCTTTTGCGCATGTAAGTCTAAACGAATGGCAGAACCTGCAGAGTTGGTAAAGTGGCTACCAGTTACTAACATATTTTCAGCACCGCGAAAACGCAACATAGCATTGCCAGTATCAAACGTATCCCAGTCATGCTGAATACCCCAACCTTTTTGCTCTTTATGCCAAGTAGAACGTTTCGCCTGGGTAAAAGTAAGACCTTCAAAGCTGATGTTTTTCACTGGCTGATCAACAGGACCATCATAATCAATTTCACCTTCTACACGTACTAACTCTTTTAATTGTGGGATAGTAATGTCGTGCGGTTTTTGATCATCATGTGGCCAATAATAAAGTTTTCCCGTTAAGCTATTGTGTGCCCACTCACCAGCATCATCAATAAAGTCAACGGCATTCTCGATCACTGCCCAAGGACCATTTTGAGAAAATGCAGGTGCGTTCGCTTCAAACTTTAAGGTCAATAACTTCTCATTCAAGTCAATTGACTCTAAAGGAATAAAGTTAAGTGCCCAAGGTACCGGGTTAAAAAACACTTCGATATCATCAAGATTTTTCCAGTCACGAATAGGTGCACCTTCAACATAGCGAATTTCACGTAGTAAATGGCGGTCTTTTTTATGCATAACATTACGAGAATCGGCGATTTCATAGCCGGTAGGTTTAACCCCATCAAAGCGGTCACTGCGAGCACGAATTAGGCGTTTATCACCGGCAAATAATGCAGTGAAACGGCCATACTCTTCACGAGTTACATCAGCAACCCAAACCTTACCTTTGGCGACTTCCGGCAAACCTTCAACTTCGGTGGTGAGTTTGCTCCAATCTTTAACGGCTTTACCACTTGAAATAACCGGTGTTTCATTTTCTACAGCGCGGTAGTGAACAAATGCTTCGCCCTGACCACCATCTTGACGGTTTAACACTAGCGTTTGCTCTAATGCGTAGATACCGCCAGCTAGCCAAACAATGATATCTTGCTGGCGCTTTGATGCGTCTAAAGCCCGAATAGCATCACGTGCAGCTTGAATGCTGGCAAAAGGAGAGGCTTGCGTACCAGCATTTCCTACGTTCCCTTGAGGTGAGACATAAAATTCAAGCGCTTGACTTTGTTGTTGGTTAGACTCAACAACAAGCGTTTGCTCTGTTGATTGTTCACCACAAGCAGATAACGCCAAGGTGCAACACGTTGCCACCATAAATGCGCTTCGATTGAGATATTTTTTCATCATAAGTTTTCCAATTTGACCTTGTTAAACACTTTCTTATATTATTCTGTTAACGGTTTTTCACTAATAGTAATGCAAAACCGATTAACCTTACGTTGCATTACTCAGAGTTATTCGTTTTATCTTCTACACTAAATTGCCACACATCACCTTTTATCACTTTATCTGCACGAACTGCATCTACTCGCCAGTAATACGTCTTTCCGTTTTCAAGCGATTTAGGTGTAAATATATTATGTGAAAATTCACCTTGATAAAGAGCTGATGTACTAGTTGCTGATTTAACCGCATTTTCATCATCACCAAAGTACACTTGATGAATTGATGCTTGGTAGCCAAAGAGCCACATTAAATCAGCATCAAGCTTCACTTTAACCGCAGCTAATGGCGGCACTGGTTTAGATGCCTTTTCTGCTTGATGTCCTGGGATCCAGTAATCTTCGGCACCAAACTCATAAGGGCCAATATCTGGCGCTTTACCGAGGAAATAATTTATTTTATCTTTGATCACTACCCCTGCATCCACCAAATCAGAATCGGCTTTAGGGCGAAAATCCAAATTATCAGGATCTCTTAATTGTGTGCGTACATCTTTGCCTAAGGTTACGCCGTCCCAGTTATGATCAACAATGCCAGGGACTGGATATTTTTTGCGAGGCTTGGTTCTGTTACCTGAAAATTTGTTACTTATATTGTTGCGGGTAATGGTTTTAAGATTATGCCCTTGAATAACTTTGTTACTGCTAACAATTAAGTCATTCAAATGGCTACCAAAGCTTAAATTATTAAAAACAAAGTGATTATCGCCTTTAAAATAAATACGGTCGGTATTCCAGGCAACATTGTTAAACACATGCCCATTGTTTCCATAAGGGGCATTGGGCGTATTTTTATTATCAAAGCGAATGCCTTGTTTTACACTGTCGTGAACCCAGTTGTAACGCACTATGCCATTAGGTTGCTGCTTAACACTTAACTGCACCATCGAACCATCATTTTGCAAATGACCAGAGTCAGATAAGTCATTTAATTCAATACGGTTTCTTACACCAGCTTTAAATAACTCTGAACACCCCGTGGTATGAATTGTATTTCGACGAAATACAAGCTCTTTAGCATTCATCATATTTAAGGTGAAACCACCTTTGTGGGTACAGCTATAATCGATGTCATGCATGTAACAGTTTTCGACTAAATTACCTGTACCGTTCATTTCAATTGCAGGGCCATCGGTATAAGCTATTTTACAATTTTGCAGCTGATAATTGGCTAGATCATGCTCTTTTTTTACCAGCATTTTAGTAACATCAATAGTCGAAGCGTCACCTAACATGCGTTTAGAATAAGACGGGTACATTAACTCGCTATCTGCAACTTTAATGAAACTACTGCGACTTACATCGAACGTAGTGGCGAAAAAATTTATACCTTCTAAATTAATGTGGCTAGAACGTTTAATAATGAATGCGTAGCTTTGCACTTTACCGCGAACATTTAATGTATCAGGACTTACCCCATTTTCAGCCCAAAGATAAAGCTGATTTGTTTCAGGATCAAAAAACCACTCATTCTCTTCATCCAGCAAGGCGAGTTTTCCTTCCAGAAAATACCCTTGGCGATGAATTTTTCCTTTATAACTAAAGTGCTCATTAGCGCCTTTAGTATCGTATGAAAAATGATCTTGGCCTTTTTTATGTTCAGTGACTTTTTTCTGATAGGTTTTGAATGACCCGGAATTAACGATGGCGATAGCACCAGTTAAATCAGTCTCTAATTCTGCTAGCTCTTTGTTATAGTGGGTACCGAATTTACCTTTGCTTTTTTCAGGCCACATCATTGACTGTTTTTTATCCCACACCGAGCGATCGTACCAATTACCATTGGGCCAACGCGCCGAAGTCATGCTCTTATCATTAACAAACAATTGCCAAATGGGCTGCTCTAGTTTGGTTTGATATATGTCACCTTGATATTTTGTCCATTGATTGTTAATTGCAATGGTACCTTCTAACGTTACTTTTTCGTCTTGATAAGCCTTAAATGTATATGGTTTTTCTTCCTCACCATTAACCCCTGATAGTGTGACTTGCTCAAAGTAGTTACCACCTCGAATATAGGTAACATCACCGGCATCCATTTTATCTGCAGCATATTGAATGTGCTTAAATGGGCTATCTATAGAGCCATCATTGTCATCATTACCATTGGTGGCAACAAAGTATTGACTAGCAAATGCCGGTAATACAACGGCAAAATTAACTAGTAAGGCAAATAAGTGTTTCATAATTTTTCCACTACTCTATTTATTTTATAAATAGATAAAAGATAAAGATAAAAAGGCGTAGTGAACACGCAAGTACGCCTGTTAAAGGTAAAGTTTTACTGGTTCCAGTGCTGAGCTTTTACAGCCATAAGGGCAGGATAAACTTCATCATTATCACCAATTTCATTTTTCAATTGGCTTAATACTTGTTTCAACTCTGCTTTTAATGGTGCGCTTTTACTGTCTGGATACAAGTTAGTCATTTCTTTAGGATCATTTTCTAGATCATAAAGCTCCCAATATGGCGGCGTTGCAGCAGGCATTGCGCCATTAGAATCAAGCGGTAAACCGTAGAAAAATGCTAGTTTATGAGTCTTGGTGCGAACCCCATAATGCGCAGGAACATAATGGTGAGCCATATGCAGCCAATAACGATAATAAATTGCATCTCTACCTTTTGCCTGCTCAGGGTCAAGTAACGCTGATTTAAAACTTTGCCCTTGCATAGTTTTAGGTGCGGTAACGCCAGCAACATCAAGCAAAGTTGGCGCGATATCTAAATTTAAAAACAACTCATCGGTAGTTTTTCCTGCCGCTTTGTTACCTGTTGAGTGCGCTTGTGGATAGCGAACAACAAACGGCATTTGGATTGATTCTTCGTAAATCCAACGCTTGTCGTAATAATCGTGCTCGCCTAACATCATGCCTTGATCTGAGGTATATATAACTATGGTATCTTCTGCTAAGCCATTTTCATCAAGGTAATCAAGTACGCGTCCAACATTTTCATCAACTGCTTTTACCGTACGTAAATATTCTTTTAGGTATTTTTGATAAGCCGCTGAAACCACAGTATTCCAATCATAACTGTCTAATTTAAGCTTACCTGTTGGCCAAGTTTCATCTAACATTCGAGTGACTAAGCCTCGACCTTCCATGCGGCGAGAAACAGAAGAGCCAAATTGTTGACCGGCTTTGCCATCAATAATTACGGCATCTGTTGGGCCATGTTTACCTCGATTATATAAACTGTCAGGCTCTGGGATATGTACATCTGCAAGGAAGTTTTCGTGACGTTTAGCTGGCTCCCACAAACCATGTGGAGCTTTATGATGGATCATCAACATGAATGGCTTTTCTTGATCGCGTTTATTCAACCAATTAATGCCAACATCGGTAATTACATCCGTTACATAACCAGAGTAAACATCTCCGCCCTTTTGGCCATTTTGCCATTTTTTACCAATTTCTTTTAGCTTTGGCTCAAAATAATCGCCCTGGTTTGGCAATACGTTGTAATAATCAAAACCAGACGGCTCGGTTTTTAAATGCCACTTACCAACAATAGCTGTTTGATAGCCAGCATTCTTAAGTTGTTTCGCTACATTGTCTTTGTTGCGATCCATCGGATCAGCCAACGTTCTAACACCATTTGTATGGCTATATTGACCAGTTAATATTGCTGCCCTGCTAGGAGTACAAATAGAATTGTTGGCATACATACCATCAAATCTAACGCCTTCATTTGCTAACCTATCAATATTAGGTGTTTTAAACACCTTTGATAAGCGACCTTGATAACTTGATACCGCGTTAGCAGCATGGTCATCAGACATAATAAAAATAATATTCGGTTGTTTCGCGAATACATTAGTAGAGAATACTGTGCCACATACGATTGAAGCCAATGTAGTAAACTTGAGGCTTGCTTGAAATGTGTTTTTAATTTTTGTGCTGAACTTCATCATAGTAATTCCAAGTTAGTCCCAAGTTAATTTCAAGAACGCATCGTAACTGGCTTGTGGTGCATTTAAATCAAGCGGATCTTCGACAATGACTTTCCATTCTTCCAGCTGTGCCATCATAGAAACAATCCGATCAGCATGTTCAGGTTTTGTGCTTAAGTCATGAATTTCTAACGGATCAGCTTTCATATCAAATAATTGCGTGCGCTTGATCATTGGGTAATAAATAAGCTTGTAATCTTGTGAACGAACCATGCGCTGAAAATGACGATACGCGCCATAAACGGTATCAAAGGCGACATCTTTTTCACCGTTAATTAACGGCACAATACTAGGTGCATCAACACTTTCTGGAATTTCTAAGCCGGCAAGTTCTGCTGCTGTTGGAAACACACTGTTCAAATAAAACATGCCTGTTGCCGTTTTTCCAACAGGAATATTTGGACCTTTTACAACAAAAGGTGCACGAACGCTATGGTCATACTGATTTTGCTTACCTAATAAACCATGCTGCCCCATAGCCAAGCCATGATCAGACGTATAAATAATTAAGGTATTGTCCGCTTGTCCACTCGCTTCTAGCTCGGCCAAAATTCGACCTATTTGCGCGTCGGTATGCTCGATCATTGCGTAGTATTTACTGAGCATGGCTTTTATGTTTTTTTCAGACCTTGGAAAGCCAGATAACACTTCATCTCGAAGGTAGTAATCACCTTGATCAAAAGGATGATACTTTAGAAAGTTTTCAGGCAACTGCATTTTATCCCTAGGATATTTTGCTAAATATTCATCCGGTGCGTGCAGTGGATCATGCGGCGCTAAGAAACCCACATACATCATAAATGGCTTGCTAACGTCATTACGGTTTGCCAAAAAATCTACCGCGGCATCTGCTACAACCTCACTAGTGTGTTTACCACCTTTGTAGTCAGTAAAGGCTGCATCGCCAGATTTTGTACCATCATAATCGGTGAAATTTCCATCCCAGTGGCCGCCCTTTTCATGACGCGACATGCCATTTTTATGGATTGCCTTGCCATGGGTAAAACTACGACGCCAAACATCCATAGATAAATGCCATTTACCGGTTTGAAATGTATCGTAACCTGACTGTTTAAACGTTTCGCCAAAGGTTGTATGTTTAGCAACAAATTTAGGATCGTTCATCCCTCGGGCATCAAGACCTGTGCGATATAAATGACGACCAGTATTGATCATTTGACGACTTGGCAAACATACCGCGCCAGACCATGCACCTTGATTGAATACATGGCTAAAACGCATACCTTGGTTAGCTAAACTATCAAGGTTAGGTGTATTGATATTGTTATTGCCAAAAGCAGCAACAGTATCAGGGGCTTGATCATCAGTTAATATAAACAATATATTTAAAGGCTTTTCTTGTGCAGGATTTTGCTCACTGCAGCCACCAATAAGTGCCAATATTAATACTGAAAGCAATACGCTAAATATCGTATCACTATGTTTGTTATTTTTACGTGTGCCAATAAAATTCATTAACGCTGCCTTAGTCTTATTGAGAGTACTAAATGATTACATGTTAAAGTTGTTGAACATAAGTAATTCCTTAGTTAATCAAACTACAACAACGTATGACCTTTGTAAAGAATAAACACACCATTTACCTAATTTTACAATTATATAGCGGAAAACTCATCAAAAACATCAATAAAAGACACCGATATTTAAACAAGTTAAATGATCTAATTACCATTTGGTTTGGAACAGAACTTTTCACATCCATGTTAGTTATGAAATTAATCCCTGAACAAAATAGAGTTCAAACTATCCTTGGCAAGGATAGTTAATTAATCCAGAAAGCGAAAAATGGGCAGTAAAAACTGCCCATTTAAATGGTTTTGATATTTAACTAGAGTTAACTAGAAGCTGTAACGTAGTGATAAGCGGAAATCGCTACCATAATCAAAAACTGAGTGAGTACGTTTATCTGAAGTATCGCTTAGATCATTGCCCACTTCGGCAACAATACCGTCAGCTTCATGACCTTGCGGGTTAGTTAGCACTTCATAAAACTTGTCATAACTGTTCGTTAGATTTAAAGCCGAGAAGCTCACTTTCAACTGTTTAGTAATCGCATAATTGGCGGTAAAATCTAGAGTACCACGGGCATCACGAATAACACTGCTGTCCTTGTTAGTTGTTGAACTTAATGCTTCTGAACGATAAGCATAGGCTAAACGTAAACTCAGCTTCTCATCTTCCCAAAATACGGTGACATTACTTGAGTGTTCTGAAGTATTTTTAAATGGCAAGCCATTAAACGGGTCACTGGCATCATCAGGGTTAACAATCGCTTCACTATCAGCATAGGTATAGTTAATTGATGAACCTAAATGCGAAAACAAGCCAGGTAAGAACGTATAGTTTTGCTGGTAAGCAAGTTCTAAACCTTGAATGTCGGCACTACCACCATTAACAGTTTGTTTAATATCAACATCGGCACACGGCGTGGTTGCCGCTAGTTTCTCAGCTTCTGTTTCATGAACACTGCGATCAACAAGACAGGTATTTGTTAACGGGTTTTGAACTTGTTGTGCCGTACTTGTTTTATAAGTAAAGCTGGTAAAATCTTTATAGAACGCAGCTGCAGATAACAACGCACCCTCTTGAAAGTACCATTCAATTGAAACGTCAAACTGGTTGGCCTCAAATGGTTCCAGTGCGGTATTAAATTCATTACCCTGCGGTACTTCTTCTGTATTGTTCGCTTTAATATCAAAGCCAGAACGCACGCTATTAATATTTGGTCGTGCCATAACTTTCGCGGCAGAAGCTCTTAAGATTAAATCATCTTCAATTACCCAGTTTACCGTAACCGATGGTAACCAGTTATCGTAATCATGCTCATCGTGTACAGGGTATTTATAGGTGTCGGTTCCATCAGGTATGTCATCGTAAAAATAGACACCTTGTGGAAATCTAATACCCGAATGACCATTTGCTTCTACTTCAGTGTTCGCATAACGAACACCAAAGTTACCGGTTATGTCACCCCCCAGTAATTCGAAATTGGCCTGTACATAAGCGCCGTAAGTTTTTTCATCTACTTCCCAAGCCTTTAATGGGTTAGGAACAAATAAATCATCACTTAAGCCATTTGGAAATGCCAAAGCAACAGTGGCGTCGATATCTGGAAAAATCCAGTCTGTCGGGGTACCTGCGGGAGCGATTCCATCAAGAAATTCTCCTCCGGTAATACTGCTATCAGCAGCTCCAGGGATGTCGCTGGCCATAATTTTGTTTTCATTTTCGAAGGCACTTGTGCCAAAAAACACTTCTTCATTTCGTACTTCTTTAGTACGGTCAGTATATTTAACACCAAATTCAACAGAAGTAATATAATCGTTATCAAAAGCGCGGCTGGCGTCTAAATAAATACTTGATTTGCTATCGTCAACATCACGGCGATCCGAACGAATCTGGCCTAACTTCATCGTTGTTGGGTCATTACCGTCGTATACATTACAAAAGCTAAATTCAGGTATTGAATCGCCCTCTGGACCATTTTCCCAATCGACTCCACACCAAGTGTCTGGATCGGATTGCTTGCCACCAATATCTGGTACCCAATTCATTCTAAAACCATCAGTGAATTCCTGATCCGAAGCAGAATACCCTACTCGGCCAGAAACCATCCAGTCATCATTAATCGCATGTTCAATTTGTGCCCCCACGACTAAGGTGTCTGTGGTATTTAACCAGCGACCGGATTGGTTCAAGCCACCAACATGTCCGCTACGAATACCAACCACGCGGTTAGAACTATCTTCATCGCCTAATTCAACCATGACCTCGTACGGGTTACGGTGCATGTTATGCATACGAGTATGAGTTTGTTCATGATCAATTTCTTGACGAGAATAGGAGGTGTCAAAACGGAAATCAGTATCTTCATTAGGACGGTATTGGAAGGTTAGAGTGCCGCCTTTTTTAACTTTGTCATCCAGATTAAGACGGTTCAAGTGAAAATTAGGCGAAACTGCCCATGTATCTCCTGGAATTACCTCAAGGGTGTCGGCATTTATTACTGTTTTAGAGCCATTGGTACCAGCCGTACCAGCAGTACTAAATTTTCTGATATTTGAATTGAAAATATTAAACTCTTCTTTACGAACATTTTTCTCATCGTAGAATAACGAACCGGCAAAGCCCATTGATTCGTTAAGATTATAAATACCAGTATAAGCAAAGCGTGGGGTAGTATCTTCGCGTAAATCATTGTGGCGAGCTTCTACAGTGAACACATTCACATTTTTCTTTGATGATAATGGCGCACGCGTTTGTAAATTTATCGCCGCGCCTAATGAGCCTTCTTCTTGATTGGCACTTGGCGATTTAACCACATCAATACGGCTTAACACATCGGCAGAAAACAGGCTTAAATCAACCGCTTGGTCGTCGGTATTACTGGTCATTGACACGCCGTTTAATTTCACGTCATTTAAGGCCGCTTGAATACCACGAACTGTTACTGTTTGATTGTCACCACCGTCTCTATCTAAAGATACCCCTGAGATACGCGATAATGCCTGAGCAATGTTTTCATCAGAAGATTTACCGATTTCTTCGGCAATAATGGAATCAGAAATAGTATCAGCGGCCTTTTTCGCATTAAGCGCCGAAGTTAAACTCGAACGTACACCAGTTACTTCAATAACCTCGACGTCTTCAGCTACACTTGCTTCTTCATAAGCAAGAGCATTGGCACTGATTGAAGCAGATAACGCCATACCAACCAAGGTAGCTATCTGTGATTTTTTAAATTGTTGTGACATGTTATTCCCCCAACGAATTGCTCATTCGTATCGTACTTGTTGAATATAGTTGATCTGTAGCGATTTATATAAAAAGGGCTAAAGTGTTTTGCCTTAATTCGTTCTCTACTACTCTTACAAAGCCTGAATGTTATTTTTATTTACTTTGTAAACAAAATGTAGATGATTAGATGACCTTTGTAAACAAAAAACACACAAAAATGTAAAGAAAAGTAAGAGCAATGTAAAGAAAACGTAAAGAGAAGCGAAATCTAAAAAACAACAAGACCACTAATACACCATACTAAACAACGACTTAAGCATAAAAACAGAAAGGCATTCAAAAATCTTTACAAAACATTAAAGTATTTACATAAAGTTATAATAATCACACAAAAAAAATTATTTAAGCAACAAAATAATTTACATCCATATATAAAAGAGATATTTGTACCAGGAATTTAGTATTACGACTTTAATCATGCCTTCACGGTGCAATGATAAAAGAGGTAAATGGTGAAAATGTAGTGAATAATGCTAATAGATAAATTCTCAATAACACCCAACTTAGTTAAGCTGTTGTTTATATTGACATTGTTATTTATGGCACAAGCTTTGCCTTTTAATACTTAAATAAAACAATGACAACAGAGAAACTAAAATTATGGAACAGTTAAAAACAAAAATCATTAGCATTTTCGGCGGGATAATTTTATTTATCGGGGTTAT
The DNA here is from genome assembly GCF_032911225.1 of Thalassotalea fonticola. Lineage (NCBI taxonomy): Bacteria > Pseudomonadati > Pseudomonadota > Gammaproteobacteria > Alteromonadales > Colwelliaceae > Thalassotalea > Thalassotalea fonticola. The sequence goes on from NZ_CP136600.1 coordinate 2,495,500, forward strand.
TTTTTTGGTATTACCGGGGCCAGCAATCTTGTTTATTCCACTAGGGTTAGCAATGCTTAGCTTTGAATACCCTATTGCTAAAGTGTGGCTGAAAAAGTACCAACGTTTTAGTAGTAAGGCAGCACGTAAAACAGACTCATTTATACGAAACATGAAACATCGTTTTGCGGAATATCGTAGTAAAAAGAAATTTGCTAATGCGAAGTAATTAATTATTTTTTGCGGGCATAACAGAATTTATTAGGCGGTTAACAGTCTATTTGTCACGAATAGACGCCTACTTTATTGCCATCCATGGCAAGTAGGCATTCCTTCATCCATGAAGTAAACATTTGTTGGCTTTCGTTATTTACAACAACAATTATTCAGCCGCTTTATAGGCATCTTTCATTGCGTAAAAACGTTTATTTACATCATCCATTGCTGCTTGATCGTACTCTCGTAAACCACTTAACACCATATATTTTATACCATGACCAACAACCTTGTTGTCGCTAAGCAAATCAAATTTAAGCTTAACTTGCCCGCGCTTGCCTTCATGGGTGAGCACTGTTTCTTCTTCGTTCAGCTTTAACGATACGCTTTGTAAGTCAACGGTGTTTAAATCGATATTCATGCTCTCGTACATGATCATTGGTCGTGCAGGGTTAATCATAACGTTATTTTTCTTCATTAAATCACAAAGAATTGTTGGATAAGTGTGGCCCGAAAACTCAACGTAAGAACGAATTAGAGATTCGATTAACGTCTCACAGCGAGTATGATCGCCAGATACATTAAAGTTCAAGTATTCTTTATCGTTATCGCCAACAATTCTTGTTTCTAAACCAACTTTTTCAGGAATGTTTAGTGATACGCTATCTGTTACCATGCCTGAAAAGTTAAATGTCATCTTTTGGCATAAGCCTGTTTTAGACAAAGCAACTGCAAATAATAAGTCTCCTGGTACACAGAAGCGCTTGGCATCAACGTTATGGATAGGATTAAAATCGTCCGCTATTTCCTTGGCAAAGTCACTCGCTTGCTGGCGAGTAAAGTTAACCTTTTGATTTTCTTCACTATAATATTCTTCAATAAACATTGTTTAAAATTTTCCTGGCTCAAAACAAATTGCGGAGCGTAGTTTAACAGTGAATGAGATGTAAATCGAAGATTTATCTACTAATCAGACCACAAAAATATAAATCAATAGTAATAAATACAGTGCCCTACAACGAATACATTAACCTGCAGTAATAAGCTCTAATTTTTTCTTTCTTGTTAACTGTTTAATCGCCCACTCACGCTTACTTGCATGAGAGCGATCATCGCATTCTTCAAAATACACTAAAGTTACCGGTAAGCGATTACGGGTGTATTTAGCCGATTTTATACTGGCAGAGTTATGTTCGCCTACTCGACGTTCAACATCTGTACTGATACCACAGTAAAGTGAGTCATCTGCGCAACGTACCAGATAAACAAACCAAGCATTAGTCATTTATTATTGCTCTCAATCTCGCTACTATATGGCTGTATATTAAACCCATTAAATAATTGAATTAGTATTATTGCTAAAGAGTTTTTGAGTAATGATAGTTATATCAAATCGATGACTGATTCACGAGCAAGAAATTCAATTAAACACTCTTTGTACTCAAGGAATTAACAGATATGCTTGAGATATCTAACGCAGTTAGTTTAGCTGATTGGGAAATTGAACTTACGGGTATTCGAGCCACAGGTAAGGGTGGGCAACGAGTAAACAAAGTTGAAACGGCGATACATTTACGTTTTGATATTAAATCTTCCACCTTACCATCTATTTACAAAGAGAGATTACTTGGGTTTAAAGACCACCATATAACAGCTGAAGGTATAATAATAATAAAATCAAATTCATTTCGTACACAGTCATTGAATAAAGACGATGCCTTAAAACGTTTGAAAGATTTGATCCTAGCAGCTATGGTGGTGCAAAAAACCCGACGGGCGACAAAACCGAGCCGAAACGCTAAAAAGAAACGTGTCGACGAAAAGAAAAAACGGGGCAACAACAAAGCTCTGCGCGGTAAAGTATCATTCTAATAAGCTTAAGCAATTAAACATCTAACCTAATAACAATTAACCATGGGCTATTGACTATGAGTAACAACACCTTAACCGGTCACATTCGCAAAATGACCGCACAACTTATTGATGGTCAGGTTGAATACCAACTGCCTTTAGGTGAGCATTCATTACCTCTTAATGAGCTAATCGGCAAACATTTATCACTAACCCACACAGGCAAAATAAATTGTCAGGAATGTGGCAAGAAAACGAAAAAGAGTTACTCACAAGGCTTTTGCTACCCTTGCATGACTAAACTAGCTAAGTGTGACATGTGCATCATGAAACCTGAAACCTGCCACTTTGCCGAGGGTACTTGTCGTGAACCCGAATGGGGAGAAGCCAATTGTTTCGTACCTCATTACGTTTACCTGGCAAATACTACCGCAATAAAAGTTGGTATAACTCGCCATACGCAAATACCTACTCGTTGGATAGACCAGGGCGCTAATCAGGCCTTACCAATTTTCAAAGTAAGTACTCGCCTACAATCTGGCTTAGTAGAAACAGCTCTTGCAGAATTTATATCCGATAAAACCAATTGGCGAAATATGCTCAAAGGCAAAGCTGACAATATTGACTTAAAAGCAAAGGCAGAAGAGTTAATCCCGCAAATTGAAGCTCGCTTAGCCGATATAAAATTAAAGTATGGTGAAGATGCGGTTGAGCGTTTAGATGAAGATGTAGTTGAAATTGATTTTCCTGTAGAGCAATATCCAAGTAAAATTTCATCATTATCATTTGACAAAAAGAAAGGTGAAGAAGACCTTGAATTTAAAGGTGTGTCTGGCACATTAATGGGCATTAAAGGTCAGTATTTATACTTTGATACCGGTGTTATTAATATGCGTAAGTTTACCTCTTATGAAATTACGGCTAGTTATTAAGTGCAAATAATACGGTAAGAACGCGAGCTATTTATCGCCTCATTTGCTTGATGTAATGATAATAAAAGCACCTGATTACTTCCCTATCAGGTGCTTTTTAAGCTTTAGATCATACATTTATAATTCGTATAATGTTTCACGTTAACTAACCAGATAAATTGAAATACTAATCGGCAAATTGTCGGATCATGGTATTAATCGACTCTTTCGCATCACCAAATATCATTCGGCAGTTGTCTTTGAAAAATAACGGATTATCAACACCAGCAAAACCCGACGACATACCACGCTTTAACACAAAAACATTTTTAGCTAAATCTGCATTAATCACCGGCATACCATAAATAGGGCTGCCTTTCATATCACGAGCGGCCGGGTTAACCACATCATTAGCGCCTATCACAATAGCAACATCAAAACCTTCAACCCTAGGATTGACTTCATCCATTTCGAGTAAAACATCATAAGAAACATCGGCTTCAGCCAAAAGTACATTCATATGCCCCGGCATACGCCCTGCAACAGGATGAATAGCATAAACCACTTCTGCACCATTGCTTTCCAGTAGGTCTTGTAACTCTTTCATCGCATGTTGCGCTTGCGCAACAGCCATTCCGTATCCAGGCACAACCATGACACTTTGCGCAGCTTCCAGTACATAAAATGCATCTTCTGCTGACAACGGGCTCACTTCACCTTCAATAGAGATCTCTGATTTAGTGACTGATTGAAAACCTGAAAACAGCACATTAGATAAAGAGCGATTCATTGCCTTACACATTATACTGGTTAAGATAATGCCGCTGGCTCCTACCAGCGCGCCAGCAACAATAAGTAAATTATTGCCAATAGCTATACCAGCAGCGCAAGCGGCCAGGCCGGAGTAACTATTGAGCAAGGATATAACCACTGGCATATCGGCGCCGCCAATAGGCAAAACCACCATCACGCCCATCACCAAAGCTAAAGTTATAACCAACCAAATTAAATCAGGCTCAACTTGTGTTGAAAACAGGTACCCAGCAACTGCAACACCAATCAATAAGCTGATATTGGCGTATGCTTGACCAGAAAAAACGATCGGCCTGCCAACGATACGTTCGCTTAATTTAGCCCAGGCAACTACACTGCCAGAGAAGGTAATACCACCGATGAGCAAGGCAAAGAAAATTACCGCGCGTTCGAACACGCCAAAATCACTACTTGCTACTATGGTTGACCAAGCGAGTAACAAACTCGCCAATCCGCCTACACCATTAAGTAATGACACCAGCTCTGGCATCTTGGTCATCACCACTAGCCTGGCTAACAGTAAACCAACAACACTACCGGCACCAACAGCCATTAATATCCATTCAAAACTGATAATGCTGTTATCTAATAATGTCACGACAATCGCTAGTAACATAGCTAACGAAGACAACAAATTGCCCTTGCGCGCAGAAGCAGGATGACCTAACAACTTAAGCCCTAATATAAACAACATGGCCGAAACCACGTAAGTGGCATTAATCAACAGTGTACTATCCAACATAATATTCTCTTCTTTAATCTCGTTCGTTTTCGTTATCTTTTCTTAAACATCGCTAACATGCGGTCAGTAACCACATAACCACCAACCACATTAATGGTGGCCAAAAACACCGATAGCACGCCCAATGTAGTAACGTAATCACCGCCTTTACCACCAGCAAGTGCTAAGGCGCCAATAACCGTGATACCTGAGATAGCATTTGCCCCCGACATTAACGGTGTATGTAGAGTCGCGGGAATTTTTCGAATCAATTCAAAACCAACAAAAATTGATAACATCAAAATAAACAACAAAGAAATAGTATCCATTATGCAACCGCCTGTTTTTGCAGAGACAACAGCATTTCACTGACTATTTTCCCTTGGTGAGTAATGACACAGGCACTTAGTACTTCACCTGATAGATCGATATTGAGTGCTTTGTTTTCTTTACACCAAATATCACTGATAAAATGCTGGATGTTATTGGCATACATTTGACTGGCATCTTTAGCGACATAATTTGACCAATTACCTTGGCCAATAACGGTAACACCATGGCAAACAGTTTCTTCTCCGGCAACACTGCCCTGCACATTTCCGCCACTTTCTGCTGCCATATCAACAATAACGCTGCCTGGTTTCATTAACGCAATGGTGCCCTCGGAAATTAATACAGGAGGTTTACGGCCGAACAGTTGTGCAGTTGTTATAACGATATCGGAGTCGGCAATACACTTTGCTTGCGCTTGACGTTGAATTTCCATTTGCACCGTCGTTAATGCTTTCGCATAGCCTTGACTCGTTTCTCCCGTTTCACCTAAATCGATTTCGAGAAATTTACCGCCTAACGATTGCACTTGTTCAGCGACTACCGAGCGGGTATCAAATGCGGTAACACTCGCACCTAACCGTTTGGCAGTAGCAATGGCTTGTAAGCCGGCGACACCTGCGCCGATAACAAATACTTTCGCCGGTTTTAATGTTCCAGATGGCGTCATCATCATTGGTAATATGGATGGCAATTTACTCGCCGCTTTCATCGTCATTACATATCCAGCCAGGCTAGCTTGTGAACTTAACGCATCCATTTTTTGACAACGACTAATGCGTGGGAGCATTTCCATACTAATGCTAGTAATGTTGTTCTTTTGCAGCTCTTGCAAATAACTGGCATCATTAAAAGGGTCAAGAAAGCTAATCAGCGTTTTAGCACTATCTTTGAGAAGAGTTAATTCATTTAGAGGCAGCTTGTGTACTGAAATTATCACCTCAGCTGAGGTTAATAACTCTGCACGGTTTGTAATAACTTCAGCACCTGCTGCACTGTACTCTTCGTCTGAAACATGTATGGATTCACCTAGACCAGACTCAACCAGCACTCGAGCACCACTTAATTTATATGCTTTAACATTCGCGGGCAAAAGCGCACATCTTTTTTCGCCTGTTATTATCTCTTTTGGAAATGCAAAAATTTGCATAATTTCCCCTTTAGCCATAAATCATTACTCGCCACAATGAATAGATACATTAAAAAGGCGACTTATCATGAGTGTTTGAAATTTAAAAGGTGGTCAACCCCATCCTTGGGGGAAGGACCAAGAAACGCTTGTAGTGGTTATGAACACACCGTAGCTGTAGATATCTGCAATGATTATTTTTCCATTTTTATAATAATCGCTTCTAAGCGATAATTACACAAACATCGACACAACCCTTAACTCAAACGTTTGAGTTAATTTACAAATAAAGACTGGTGCTGTCAAGATAAAAAACAATATTGATGAAAAAAAGTACAAATATAAAGTTAAGATCATTACCGAGTCGTTAAACAATGAGCTATTGGATGAAAAATAAATACCAGATGAAATGGAAGATCACGATCAGTAAGTAATAAGCCATAGTCTGTCGACTATGGCTTTTATTAAAAGAAATTCAGTAGATGTTTAGCTTTTATAGCGTAGAAAACGCTTTCATCGGGTTAATGTAAGTCATTTGATGTATTTGTGCTGGCGTCAAACCTAATTGTTCAACCAGGTTAATATCGCTGGATTTCATGTCAATGGCAGAGCCGGCAAAGTTCGTTTTGCCCGGTTGATGAACAATGCGCTCTTTGCCCACGGCCAATTCAATATCTCCAAGCGTGTATAAGCCCTCAGGAGCTCCTGCGGCAGCCATAGCATCGGTGGTGATTATCGTTCTCTCAACACCCGCCAGAGCAATGTAGTTCTTCAACACGTGAAATGGCACGTGATGGCCGTCAGCAATAAAACAAATCCATAAATCATCTTTTAAATTAAGCACGCGTTGGATGATGTTGTCGTGACGATGTAATAGCTGTGGACAACCATTGCCTAGGTGAGTAAACATGGATAACCCGGCAACGACAGCTTGTTGTAACTGCTCAAATGTAGGGTCACAATGTCCAGCGGAAACGGTAACGCCCTGCTCGTGTAAATACTTAGTGACCCGGTTCTGAGCATCAAATTCCGGAGCTAAGGTCACCAATTTCAACAAACCGCCGCAAGCATCGAGCAGCATTGTCATGCGCTCAACACTCGGTCTTAAAATATGTGCTTGCGGATGGGCACCTCGGTAGCCATCGGCGCCATTAATAAATGGCCCTTCCAGATGAATGCCTTTAATCATCTTAGCAATCGTCTCACTCTGCTCTCTCAACCTGACCAGGTTTTTAACCCTAATGATCATATCGGAGAAATCGGCGGTGATAATGGTCGCCAGAATGCCGGACACCCGATCATCTTCGAGTTTTAAACAGGCCTTGTTCAAATTTTCCAAAGTTAAATCGTTTTGGTTAAAATCAATGCCAGCATAACCATTAACCTGAACATCAAAATATCTATTTTTCATTGTCTACTTCTTATCTGAATCATTGGAATAAAGACTACCTTTGCTTAGTGAGTCTTTGATGTAAGTGGATGATTTTTTTATTCCTATATTGATTTAACGTCACCATTTCCGAATCAAAAATCGCGCCTTTAAATAACTGGTTGAAGCGTTTGTTTAACTCGCTCGCACGCGCTAATAATTGCTCCAATTGCTGAACCGCCAATACTCGGTCTTTTTCAGAAAACGTAGTCGATTGCACCACATCCTGGATTTGACGGAAAGTTAAATAAAATTCACGAAAATCCACCTGCAATTGATAGTGAGCAAATTCCTCTTGGTTTTTCTGCACAATGATCTTACTCAGCTCGGCTTGTAATGCTCTTACTGACTGCAAATTCTTGGTGACAATACGCTGTTTCGCTGACAAGCCCTCTCGGCCAGACATTGCTCTTGAACCGACACCGATTTTATTATTTAAGTCCGCAGAGGTTAAAATATTCCATAACTTACTTGCCTGGTCGCTGCTCAAACCAAAACGTTGTTTTGCGTATTGCTCAGAAAAATCTTGAGGCACAAACACATTCTCTGCATTTATGGCTTCAATAAAAGCCTGAGTGTTCATTCGAAACGCATCATTTGGGTAACTATGTGGGTAAACTTGGCGGATTGGAAATAGCTCTACTACTTCATAACCAAACCATTGATAGCCGTACTGGCCTGATGTTGACCAAGACGTCAGTACCATGCCTTCAAAGCCAGCTTGTTTGGCATAGGCAACGTAATCCGCCTGATTTTTCATATGCTTGTCCCATGAAGTAACGTGATAATCATCCGGCGCTGAACGGATCGACGAAGCTCCCCAAAACTTTAAACCGTGTTTCTCGATCATGTCCATTGGATCTTCACCGAAGCGGTCAAATTTCCAGCCGTAGTTCCAGTCAATGTAAATCACATTTTTCGGCATATCGGCAATCGCTTCCGGATGCGCCAAAATCATGTCGGCCCACAATAACGGCGTTTTGCCTTCGGCGGTAACGATTTCCGCGATCATCTTCATGTACTCGACATAAAGTTTCGATTTACCTAACTCTTCACCATCTTTGCCCCAGGCCTTTTTACAACGGTCACAATCGAGTATACGCGCCTCGTCACCACCAATATGCACATATTGAGAATTATGCGTCGATAGCATATCGCGATAGAGTTCAGTAAACAGTTTGCGCGCCTGTTTAAGTCGGGTCGGATCGACTTGCGATAAATCTCTTTTGTCGGCGCGCAAATAGGCATATCGTTCATGCATTAAAATATATTCTGAATGCCCCAGGTTTTGTTGCAGCGGAATCACATCCAAACCCAAACTTTCACTGTATTTTATAAAATCAGCAACTTCTTCCCGGCTGTAAGCATAACGATTGGAGATAATGCTATGTTGTTGATATGGGTATGTCGCTTCCCACTCCATAATCAAGGTATTAAAGCCTAACTCGCTAACCTCTTTCGCCATCGCCTTTAATGCCGGCATTGGCATCACTTGTACCCGCAAGTCTACATGATACGCAACCACTGAGAAGTCATCTTGCGAATTTGCCGCATGGGCTTTGGAAAATGGTAACGTTAAAACCAATAGCAGCAAGGCTAGGATTGGAAAAACATTAAGCTGGCGCTGAAACAAAGGCTTTTGCCCATTGTGGTGAATGATATTCATATAAACTCTCTTGTGATCATGGCATTACATTCAGCAAGCTAATTAAAGCCTGCCTTGATAATTAGAAATTTACTCAAACGTTTGAGGTAAGTTATGATAAAGAATTTGTTATGTCAAGGTGAATCTATTGTAAACTCATTTGACACAACAGCAAAACTAAATATTAGCCATACAAACAAACCAATATTTCTTTTAAAAACAGTGTAATACAAAAGTAAAAGATAAATAATCTGCAAATACGAAAACAAATGAATATTTTAAAATATGGGATAAATCAATGTTTTTCAGCGACAAATAAGTAGCAACGAGTAAGCATGGATAATGACAATGAATGGTTAACGGTGAGGTTTTAGCTTGAATGTATGATGTCGATGATATCCACTTTATTGGATATCATCTTCACTGAAATTTTATAATCCAGATTTCATTGCACTTCAATGCGTAACGGCGTTTTTAATTTTAGGGCAAATTCTCTTAGATACTGTAGCCACTCGTCTTTTGAAGAAAACTGTTGGCTTTTTTGCCAGCCGAAGCCAGCATAGTAAACAATGCGTTTATTGATTGATTTTAGCTGAACAAAGAGGTGTTTACCGCCCTTTCCTTTGACCTTGGTTTGCTGCCAGCCTTCGACATATTTCGGATCGGCAACGATGCCTAATCCGAGTTGCGAGTCTTGTTGTTGACGCCAGGAACTAAAAACACCTATCTCCTCATTAGTGGTTAAATCTATTGAATGTTTATCTAATGACAGCCCGGCGACAATGTCGACGTCTTGATCAAATATCAGTTCATAGCGGGTTAAATTACTGCCTTTATCTAATGATATTATTTTCGTTTCTGTCACTTTCGCCCTACCGGTTTGCCAAGGCAGATAGTCAAGCTCAAAACGTGTTCGTATTGGCCCGATATCGGTAGTTTTATGACTGTTAAAATTGCCCGCGGTCAATAAATTTCCTTGATGAAGGCTACCTGAGCCACCACAACCTAGACTGCTGCCAACATGATAGTTATCTAAGCCCTCTCCGGTATCTTGGTGATAATCACCTCTGCCGTCGACATATTTCTGGTACCACTTATTCAAAATGGGATATTCCACCCGCTTTAACCAACAATCAATACCACTCGATATTAGCCCGCCTTTCTTGCCAGTTTCGGCAAGTTTGCGCGCTTTTGGCCCAAACATTCGAAACGCAATTTTATCGTTTTCCCAGGCGTAGTCGTCATTACGCTCTGGCACAAAGCGGGAATAACTGACGATATTATCAGCCAGTTTACCAGCCTTGTTCTTGGTTAAATAAAGCTGATAGCGATTTGAGCTATTGGCTGAAATCTGCGCTTGAAAAATAACACTGTCGGTCGCCCCATCTTGATCACTGTCAATCAACTGATAGGGTACATTGCTGTTATTATCAGCATCTTTGATTGCCAACGACGAAAAGTCATCGCTGTCGATAGCCGTCAAACTTGCCAGCGCTATGGTCACCGTTTCATTATCTCTGCTAAGCGCTAAATCGTTATAAACGACAATTTCTCCTATTGGCTTAACCTCATTAATTTCAGCACTTGCCACTGTTTGAATGGGTAATGAACAAATAAACACGGTCCATAGTAATGCGGTAAATCTTTTATGTAGAATAGCCCCATGGGTAACAGACATCTTCATCACTATTTCCCTAACGCCGTTTTCATTTGTTTCAGTATCTTTTCATTGGCAAGGATCATATGTTTGGTGGTGCCCGCTTTATGCCAATCGGTTATTCTATCCTGGTGATAAAACGGCTCAGGGGTTAAAAATTCATTTTCTAAAGAGGCCAGTATCACCGCGTAATGAGGCTTTTCGTCGGAGTCTAACAGCAGTTCAGATTTATAAAAATTAAACTGTTTGATTTGCTGGTTTATGGTTTTAATAAATTTGTCATGGTGAAAATCCTTCGCTTTGGTATTGGCCAGGATCTCTTTCACTATACGGCCAGCACCACCATTGTTACTTGGCGCCTTGCTATTTAACAGCATAGAGATAGTGGCGGCTAAATCGGTATGCTCAAAATAAGGCAAGCTTCTTTGCCGCGCGATCCCCTTGCCGGCAAAGACCATCGGCGTTACCCAGCTGTCTTCATCAAACATTGGGTGCCAGCCGATTTTACTCTGGCCATGATCAGAGCTTACAATCAGTACGGTATCCTCCCAGTTTCCTGATTTTTTTAAATAACGAACAAATTTCCCCAACAATTTATCAGCATTTTCAACGCCGGCAACATAAGGCGAACCTTGACCAAAGATGTCACGAAAATAGCCTTGCTCCGGGGTAGCAGAGTTTACCGAACGCCCTAACTCACCGGGTGTTTGTAAATGTACACGCATAAATGCCGGGCTTTGGTTTTCAAAGATATTTATTGCGTTATCAACCACTTGCTCGTCGCTTAAGTTTGCATCCATTATCGATGTAGAAAAACCACGCGCCACCGTCCGATAAGCGGGCGTATTCACCACAAAAGCCGTGGTTAAGTTCGCAGGCAGGCTCTCTTGCAACAGTTTGTTTTCAGGTTTAATGAATATCGTTCCTGAATGTAATACCGGATTAGGGAATGAACAACTGTTGTATTTGCCGTAATCGCCAACAGTTGGGTGATGTGGTAATAACACATAAGACTTTTCGATATAAGTGCCCTTTTCAATCAACGCATTAAAGTTAGGCATTTTTAATTTATCAGGAGCTTGCCAATGCAAACCATCGATCATGAATAAAATCACATTTTTCGGCGAACTTGCCATGGAACTATTTACTCCTGAGAGAGTGAACAGGAATAAAAACAACCAAAGAATTCTATTTTTCATAATTAATGCTCTTCTCTTTTATCGTTGAATATAATCGAAAATTAAGGTGTTACTTTTATTTATCCAGCAGGCGATACACTTCACTGCCCGCTAATAAAAATGCACCGCTGCCGTAAGTTTCACTGTGTTCTTTTTTGACTTTATCCGGGCCAACACCAACTAATTGCACAAAGCCAAGCTTGCCGTTTGCTTCTACTGCTGAATCCAGCACCTGCCATGCTTTAAGCACGTGCGGCAAATAGGTCTTTTCATCGAGCAAGTTATTATTAATGCCCCAAGCCAGCGCATAAACAAAAAAGGCCGTGCCACTGGTTTCCACTACATCAAATTCATCTTTATCTAATAAGCTCGGGTACCAGTGTCCCTCGGGCGCTTGCAAGGCAATTAAACTTTTAGACATATTTTTCAACACTCTTTCATAAAAACGCCTGCGAGTATCATCTTTTGGCATGGCCTCAAGCACTTTCACCAAACCGCCAACAACCCAACCATTACCCCTTGACCAAAACACTTTTTTATCGTTTTTCGTTCTTGGCGCAAAATAGCTGTCGTCGCGAAAGAACAAGTCTTCCTCTTTGTCGTATAAGTATTTGTAGGTCGCCTTCCACAGTTTATCCATTTTCTTCAGATATTTAGTATCACCGGTCACTTTCGTCATTTGTGCAAAGGCAGGGGGCGCCATAAATAACGAGTCAGCCCAACTCCACCAATTGAGCTTATGAGGATTGTCTTGCCATCTTAAATCCGGCTTTGATGGTCGTTTATAAAACTCCATATCCATCACATACCGAGCTTTGTCGATATATTTTGGCTGAGGATCAATTTCATAAAGGTCAATATAGGTTTGGGCGATGGTCAAATTGTCAGCAAGGTAAGGATGCGGCTTTAATTTCCACTGCAATGACTCACCCATCGCAATCATTTCATCGAGGTATTTCTGTTGTGGCTTAAGCTTGTAATAACTCATTAAGCCGGTATAAAACGTGCCGTACTCCCATACCCATAATTCTTTGCCAGTAGGGTTGTTCAACTGCCATTGCGTCACGGCTTCCATTTGTTCAAGCACTGCAGCTTTAGTGATATTTATTTTAGTGTTATTCGCAAAATTATTAGTATCGTTGCTGGCAAGTGATTTATTCGTTGTTATTGTTAATAACGCTATTAACAACAAGATAAACTTAAGATTGAATATTTTCATATTAGTAATTTCCCCATACTGCTAAGAGCGAGGCATTGGCACCAGGTGGGCAATGCCTGTAATTGGTATTCGTTATTGATTGATCACATTCAAGGTATGAATAACACCGCGAAGTTCCGCCAACCCTTTCATTCGGCCGGCAAAGGAATAACCCGGATTGATATTATCTTTACCAATTTCATCACCGAGTAAATGCCCATGATCAGGACGCATGGCAATGTTACTATCGCCCGAACCACAAGCCTGTCGCTGTTTTTCTTCATTCAATAGCGCTTGAATTAAGCCGACCATGTCGTTATCACCAGCAAGGTGCTCAGACTCACAAAAAGAGCCATCGGCATCACGAGTCACGTTACGCAGATGGACAAAGTGAATTTTGTTGCCAAACTCTGTTACCATTTCAACTAAATTATTATCGCCACGCACGCCAAAAGAGCCGGCACACAAGGTAAGACCATTATTAATGCTCGGCACGGCGTTGAGTAATGCGCGAACATCGCTCGCCGTTGACACCACTCTTGGTAAACCGAACAACGAAAACGGTGGATCGTCCGGATGAATACACATATTGATGCCGGCACTTTCGGCTACCGGAATTATTTCACGTAAGAACTCAAATAAATTTTCTCTGAACTTTTCCGTGCCTAACTGAATAAATTCGGTGATCGCGGCCAGTATTCCCTGACGGTCATACGAACCTTCGCCGCCCGGTAAACCGGCAATGATGTTTTTCTCTAGCAGTTCTTTTTCAAGCTCTGTCATCGCCTCAAAGCGAGCTTTGGCTTTTGCTAAAATCTCAGGTTGATAATCACTTTCCGCATTTTCACGTTGTAAATAATATACATCGTAGGCAGCAAAATCAGACATTTCAAAGCGTAATGCTTTCGATTGGTTCGGCAATTCATAAAGAAGATTGGTCCGCGTCCAGTCCACTACCGGCATAAAGTTATAACAAACGGTTTTAATGCCAGCTTTACCGGCATTGAGCAGCGATTGCTTATAATTTTCAATATAACGGGCACAGTCTTTACTGCGGGTTTTAATATCATTATGTAACGGAATACTTTCGATCACCGACCACTCAAGTCCTTGCTCTTCAATGCAGGCTTTGCGCTTTAATATTTCATCCAACTCCCAAACGTCACCGGTTGCGACATGATGCAGTGAGGTAACAACCCCAGACGCTCCAGATTGCAAAATATTTTTAAGTGTGACCGTGTCTGTCGGTCCAAACCAACGCCATGTTTCTTGCATAACAACCTCTTAGGAAATGTTGATAATAGGCCTGTTTACCAGACCTAGATATAAATTGATCAGGGCCCTTACAACAAGCGCCCAAAAATATTGCCGGATACCTCACTCAAGGGGTAACCCGACGATTAAAATACTTAACCAGCAACCATATTAGGTAAGGTTAGGGTTAAACTCGGCATAAAGGTAACCATCATTAGGACCACTACCATGACGATATAAAATGGCACCATTCATGACGATATAAAATGGCACCATTTCCTTTACGGTTGTGCCTATTGACACTTTACCAATAGAGCAACCCAGCAATAGCGATGTGCCAACTGGCGGAGTACAAACGCCAACGCTAGGACTGACATTGGCTAATACCACCGCATTGGTGCGAGTAAAATCGATAATACCTAAACGGGTTTGTTCAATGGTTTCAATTTGTTGGCCAAGTTGGCCACTAGCGTGGACTTTTACAATCACTTTACCTTGAGTCTTTTGCGCAACTAATTCGGCAAACTTATACATCGCGATGGTCACTGGATTATTTTCTGGTAAGCCTTCGGCTAATCGTAAAACAATGGCGTCTTGTTCGGCTTTTAAGGTTACAAATGTACCGTTGTTCGACAGTATGGTAGTCGTGATCAAAGTAAGAATAACCACCAGTTTTAACGGTAAATATTTTCCCATAGAATAACTACCCCTCAAATTATTCATCGTAAGCCATATCAAGGCTGCTAATAAATTGTTGGTAAAGTGCTTTATCAACAATCGCACCTTTATGTTGCACCACAAACCCTGCGACACTGGCAGCATTTTTCAGTGAGTTGCCGCGGCTTTCACCTGCGATTCTTGACGCAAGATAGGTGCCAGCAAAAGAATCACCGGCAGCGGTTGTGTCCACTTGTACTTTTGCAGGCGTAAAAGGTAAATGAATAAAAGAATCATTTAATCCATAACAACAAATGCCCAACTCACCACATTTCACCACGGATTCAACAACCGAAAATTGCTGCAAGTGATCTCTCACTTCTTGCGGTGTATTATGAGCAAACAATAGCTGATGTTCATCTAAACCAGGTAACACCATATCACAGCATTGATAGGCCCGTTCAATCCATAATCTTGCTTCTACTTCATCATGCCACATTGTTGCTCGATAATTAGGATCGAATGCTATTTTTGCGCCACGCTCACGTAAGGTGGTTACCAAGTCCAATAATATGGTTTTGTCTTTGTCGGATAATATTGCTAACGATATGCCAGAAAAATAAACGTAATCAAAATCAGGCACCGAATCAATACCGCCTCGTTGCTCAAGTGCGGTAATTAACTTGGTAGCAGCAGAATCTTTACGCCAGTAATTGAATGTTCTTTCACCATCATCATCGGTGGTGATCAGGTAAATACCCGGCTGTTTGTCTTTTACCGTTAACACCAGAGAAGCATCTATCGATTCTTCACTCCAGCTATCCAGCATCTTTTCACTGGTGGCGTCGGTGCCAACTGAGGTTAAATAAGAAACTTTTAACGAAGACTGCCAACGCTTTGCATAAACCGCAGTGTTATAAGTATCACCGGCAAATGAGTAGGAAAAAGCATTGGAGCTTTGCGTGTTTAACTCCATCATGCATTCGCCAATAATCAATAAAGAATTCATTTAGTCTTCCTTCATTGTGGTTAAAATTAATGAAATATCTGCTGCGCCATATTGATTAAACAATGAATAGGCCTGAGTCAGGGTATCGACAAAATTGTTATTTTCTCGTAAATGTTGCGGGAATACATGTTCGAGTGCAAGAAAGCGCTCGACATCAGCATCACTACCATTACAGAGCTTAGCAATAGTCGTTAATTGTTCGGCAAGAGGATCAATAATCAATTGTTTTGTTGATACTTTATCTGTAACAAAACGCATCCAGGCGGCAAGACTTAGGCACAGTTTTGTTGAGTTTTTGCCCATTGCCAAATTGTCTTCAATAATGGCAATGATGCGATAAGGAATTTTCTGGCTACTGTCGCAGGCAATTTGGGCAAGCAAGTGGCAAATAGCCGGGTTCTGAAAGCGTTTGATAATGCTGTTGCCATAACTGACTTTATCTAAACCATCGACGGTCGGCAGAGTTGGGAAGATTTCTTCGCTTAACAGACTTTCAACAAAGGTTTTAAGAATTGGATTCGCGATGGCTTGCTCAACGGTTTCCAAGCCGGTAAAACTACCGATAAAGGCGAGCGTAGAATGCAAACAGTTTAATACTCTTAACTTGGTCAATTCATAACCAGAGACATTGGTTGTCAATATTGCCCCGACCGTTGACCAAGGCGGCAATTCAACTCCGGGAATATCTTCGATCACCCACTGACTAAATTGCTCACGTTGAATTGGCCAGTTATCTTTAAACCCAGTTTGCTGGGCAACGCTGGCGCAAATCATCTCATTGGTTGCCGGGGTAATGCTATCTACCATAGTGCACGGAAACTTCACTTCATTAGTCAGCCATTGAGCAAAGTTGCCATCGAGAGTTCTGGCAAACTCAATTACTGCAGTCTTTAAACGAGTGCCATTGTCACTGACATTATCACAACTAATGGCAACAAAGGGAGCCATGCCTTTGTTATAACGCGCAAGCAAACCCGCCACTAAGAAACCAATGGCAGTTTGTGGCTGAGTTGGGTTTTCCAAATCATGAACAATACCGGCATTAGCAAAGTCCAAACCACCTTGGGCTGTTAAACAATAGCCTTTTTCGGTGATGGTTAGAGTCACCACTTTTATTTGTGGCTGACACAAACGTTCAATCACCAAGGCGGGGTCTTCTGGCGCCACCAAAATTTCTTTAATCGCGCCAATAATTTGATAAGACTTGCTATGATCAAGTATGGCTAAGGTGTACAAGTTATCCTGTGGCAACAACGCATCCCTGACCGAAGGACTATTGATGGAAACTTCGCAAATTCCCCAATCCGTTTCTCCATTGAGCAACAGCTCATTGGTATAAACAGCTTGATGCGCCCGGTGAAAAGCGCCGGGTCCAAAATGGACAATGCCAATATTCACAGGTTCTCTATCGTAACCGCAATGATAAACATCATCTGCTGTTAAGGCGATATTTTGCTCAGAAAGTATATTTTGCATAGTCAATTACAACTCTAAAAAATTGGCGGTATCACTGATTATTGATTTTCTTAAGAAACTTTTTCAGGTAACAGGCTTGCTGATTCTACATCGAGAAAAATTTCACAATCAGCATGACCTTGTAACACCGAAGATGGATAGTCAGCGGATATACTTTTAGCTACTGTATTTTTAACCGCTTCGGCTTTTCTTTCGCCAGGTACCGACAGTATGATTTTTTTGCTTTTAAGTATTTGATTAATACTCATACTAATTGCTTTGCTCGGCACATCTGCTAAACCGTTAAACCAGCCTTCATTACACTGTTGTTGACGACAAGCCTGGTCAAGCTCAACGACTATATAAGGTTCATAGGTTGCTAAATCGGCTGGTGGATCGTTAAATGCTAAATGACCATTTTCACCAATTCCAGCAAGACAAACATCCACTTCTTCTTGGGCAATCAGTGCGTTTAATCGAGCAATTTCGGCCTCAAGATCTTCAGCATCAGCGTTTACTAGCGTCATCTTGTTTAGCCCTTTGGCTTTGGCAACAAAACGCTCATTTAAGTATTTTCGAAAGCTGGCTGGATGCTCTGCTGAAAGACCAACGTATTCATCAAGATGAAATGCCTGAACCTTTTCCCAGGGAATATCTTCCTGCTCAGTCAGGTGTTGTAACATGTCGAACTGGCTCGAGCCGGTAGCAATAATAATGGTCGCTTTTCCTTTATTGCTGATTGCCTGACGAATCGCTTCAGCCCCTAATTTAGCGGCTGCTTGCCCCATCAATTTTTCATTTTCAAGAGTATTAAATTTCATTGTTGCTTCGCTGTTATATTTAATTAAAGAAAGTCAGCTTATATTTATGATACAAGCCAGCAGTAAAAATACTGCATCCCTATCTGGTCGAAATTTGTAGGTTCATCACTCACTTTATTTCAAGTTCAATACGTCGACCAAGTTACGTCGATAGTGCAAAACAGCACCTCAAACGTTTGAGTTAATGTATAATTAAAAATATTTTCTGTCAAGACAAAACTATCCCCTTGCCGTCTCCCCCTCTTTAAAAGACACTAACATTAAAACATAAGCCATTGATTATTAAGATCAAAACAACAAATCGTGATTTAACAAATAAATAAGATGAATTTTTTATGAGTACTGATGAGTGAGTTAAATCTACTCAAGTTGCATACAAGTTGGCTCACCTCAAAGGTAAAATATCGATATTTAGTTAAATTACTTCGCTAACTGCATGATTTCTAATGCCGCTTGCGATAGAATACGAATAAATAATTTAATGAATTTCAATGGAAGGTTATGGCTACTCAAAAAAGTATTGCAGATAAGCTGGGATTATCAATCAGTTTGGTATCTCGGGTGTTATCAGGGAAAGCAAAAGAAATTGGTGTTGCAGAAGAGACGATTAAAAAAGTCCTCGATGAAGCAAAACGCACTAACTATACGCCAAATTCAGCGGCATTATCGTTAAGAGGAGTTAAGACTCATACCTTAGGCGTTATCACTTATGATTTTGAAGATCCTTATTTCGGCATCATCCTCGGCGAATTGCACAAAATCGCCAAACAAAGAAAATTTACCTTAATACTCGCTGGCTCTTACCAGAGAGACGAAGACACCTTAGATCTTTCCGCTTTTGCCAAACACAACATTGAAGGCTTAATTATTGTTGGTAGTGATCGAAAAAAAGATTGGTACGAAAACTTTAATCAAAAGTCAATCCCAAGCGTACAAATTGGCTTTACCACAGATAAGATTGGTGCCAATATTTGTTTGGATGAATCGCTAAGTGCCAACTTAATTGCCAGCTATTTGCATAAACAAAAAACCGAAAGTGCCACCTTATTTTTTAACCATAGCCTGTCACACGAAACGTTTAAAACACAGCACATTAAAGCACTTACCGAGAATGGTATTAACATCCTTGAAGATGTGATTTGTGATGGTTCGATTAGCTCGGTAAAAAGTGGCATAAAGCAGTTAAAACAGCTGCCTGACGTTATTATTGCGGGTGATGATATTATGGCGACAAAAATTATTCGTTCCTTGCATGAGTTAAATATCAAAGTTCCCGAAGACGTAAAAGTATTTGGTTTTGATAATATTTCCCATGCCCGCAATTTCATTCCTTCCTTAACGACGTTAAATCCGCCAATTAAGGAAATGATCCAAACCGCTTTTGATTTAGTATCTAGCCCAAGTATCAGTAAAGAAACCTTGCGCTTTACTCCGGAGTTAATTAGCCGCGAATCGGCATAATACCAATCTGCATAAGGAATGAGTCACTCAGCGATACCATAATAGTGACGTGGATACTGTTATAGCAGCGCACCTCGCGCTGCAACTGGCCATATCGTTTGAACTTGCCCCTTCCGTATGCCGATTAACCAATCATGCAGGTTTACTGTGGGATCGCAATGGCTTGGCAACAAGGTAACCGCATCTCCGATCTCCGGCACCTGCGTATGTTTAGAAAATTCAATATTGGTATGCTCGTCTGCGGCCCCTAACACTTTAGTATGCTCATACCTCGCAATACCCGGTAAGCCCGAGTCGGTTGAAAACGCTTTTAAACCGGCATCTAATACGCAACGGTGGCTTTGTGGTTTGCTCAACACCGCTGATTTTATCGATAAACTTTGCTTAAATTCGTCAATTGGTTCGCCTTGCGCGTTCAAGTTTAAAGAATAATCTTGATCCATAAACACATAAGAGCCCACCTGCAGCTCGTTATAAATGCCACTGGTGGCTTCAAATATATAAGTGCCGGTACCGCCGCCGCCGATAATGTCACAATGAAAACCATGTTCAGCCAACAAGGATACGGTTTCTTCGACAAGGTTAGCCGCTTGCAAAATCGTTCGCCGGCGAGCCTCAAATGACCGTAAGTGTTGTGCGCCACCATGATACGCTTGTAATCCGGCAAAATGTAAGTGTTCACACTCAGCAATCGCTTTTGCTAAAATCAGGGTTTCCTGGCCCGGTAATACACCACAGCGGGCGGAGCCCACATTGACTTCGACTAACACTTTTATCGACACATTAAATCGCTCTGCCGCGTCATTAATCTCATCAATATTATCTATATTATCGACGCATACCGCGATTTCAGCCTGTTTTGCCAGCGCCGCTAAACGGTTCAGTTTAGCCCGGCCGATAATTTGATTGCTCACCAGAATATCTAAAATACCATGGGCCACCATAACTTCGGCTTCGGAAACTTTTTGACAGCATACCCCTACCGCACCTAAGGCAATTTGCTGGTGAGCAATTGCCGGGCATTTATGCGATTTAGAATGCGGACGTAAGCGCACCCCTTGTTGCCTGGCATAGTCTGCCATCGTTGCTAAGTTATGCTCTAAATGGTCTAAGTCAACGACTAGAGCCGGGGTATCAATGTCTTGCCAGCTCTCACCAATTTTTGCTGCAGGTTGGGTTGCCAATGTATTGCTCCTAAAGTGCGTTAGTTATCTTTATATCATTCCATAAATGACCCGCAATAACCGATCCCATACACTCGAGTCTGGTATTGGTTGTCAGCACCTCACCGGTACAATCAACATGCTGATAAGGTTCATTGACTATTTTTAATATTGCGGCATCACCAATCGCCCCAACCTGTAACTTCCCTAGCTGCTCACGATTAATTGCCTTGGCCGGATTTTGGGTTGTGGCTCGAATCACTTCGTATAAGGGCATGCCCAGGGCGATGAACTTTGACATGACCGCCAATACATCATGGGCAGGACCATCGACGCAAAGTGCATGAACATCGCTACTTATCACATCAGGCATAATACCTTCTGCTAGCATTGCGCGGGCGGTATGGAATGCAAACCCACCAGCCCCGTGTCCAATATCAAATATAATGCCGCGTTCATGCGCTTCGATAACTCCTTGGCGAATCGTGCTATCCGGACGGACAAGAGAATTAGGAAAACCACGAAAACAGTGAGTCAGGATATCACCAGGACGAAGTGTATCAAGCACTTCACTACGACTCGGTGCTGGTGTATCAAGATGAGCCATTACAGGAATGCCAAGCTCATCTGCCACTTCAATGGCAGCGTGCAGTGGACCAATCCCCATCGCGCCACTGGAGCGGGCTCCAACTCGCGCTTTTACCCCGACAATTAAGTCAGAATTTTCTTTGGCCACTCTCAGACAATCACGAGGCTCAACCAATCGCACATCAGACGCCTCCCCCACCATCACACTCTTACTAAAAGCAAAAATCCCCGGAAAAGAAATATTGAGAAATGCCAAAATACGAGGTGCAGATCGCTCTATCACATGGGCACGAAATCCTGCAAAATTTCCGGCTCCAGAGCTACCTGCATCAACAAACGTTGTTGTACCACTGCGGCGAGCAATCGGCTCGGCATCGACACCAGCCGATGTTCCTCCCCAATACACATGCGAGTGCATATCAATTAATCCGGGGCACACAATGTAGCCGGGAATATGGTAAGTATTGCTTGCTTGCTCTGCGGGAATATTAGGCTGCAGAGCGGCAATTATTCCATCTTTAAAAGCGACATCAAAATTACCATCAATATTTTGTGAAGGGTCGATAACCCTGGCCCCTTTGAGCAGTAAATCAAACATGCACATTCTCCTGACATCTATTTATTGGTAAATATTATGCTCAAGTTAGTCGTAAAATGCTCATGCCAATAACGTATAACATTATCCATTTTTAGCATTCGACTCCTAATACTTAGTGTGCGAACTTATTCAGCATCTATTCAAATAACCCAAAATCGCCCCTTGCTCAATACTGCCAAGGCAAAGTATGAGTCAGTTGGAAACGGTTTCACTTTCCCGGAGTAAAGTATGAGTATCAAAAATAATTTTCTGTTCAAGCAGCAATGTCATATTGATGGCAACTGGGTGAATGCCAATAGCGATGAAACTATTGATGTTGTTAATCCTGCCAATGGCGAAACCTTAGGTAGCGTGCCCAAACTCAATAAAAATGAGGTGAAGCATGCAATCCAAGTGGCGGCTGATGCGTTACCTAAGTGGAGAGCCAAAACCGGTAAAGAACGTGCCGCCATTTTAAGACAATGGTTTAATTTGTGTATTAAACATCAACATGAACTGGCGCAACTATTGACCCTCGAGCAAGGCAAGCCACTAACCGAAGCGCTGGGCGAAATTGCCTATGGGTCGTCATTTATTGAGTGGTTCGCAGAAGAGGCTAAACGCATTTATGGCGATATGATCCCGGCGCACAGTAACGATAGAAAAATTGTCGTCAATAAAGAAGCCGTTGGTGTTGTTGCGGCGATCACGCCCTGGAATTTCCCTAACGCGATGATCACTCGCAAAGCCGCCGCCGCAATCGCTGCCGGTTGTACGGTAATAATAAAACCAGCATCGAGCACCCCATTCTCGGCGCTAGCACTCGCCCAACTGGCTCAACAAGCAGGTTTGCCCGATGGCGTGTTGAATATCGTTACCGGCTCTGCACGTGTCGTTGGTGGTGAATTAACCGAAAACCCGATCGTTCGAAAATTATCATTTACCGGCTCTACCGACGTTGGTAAGACCCTGCTCAAACAATGTGCCCAGACGGTGAAAAAAGTATCGATGGAACTGGGGGGCAACGCGCCCTTTATTGTTTTTGAAGATGCCGACTTGGATAAAGCCGTAGCTGGCGTTATGGCATCCAAATTTCGCAATACCGGGCAAACCTGTGTGTGTGCCAACCGCATATTTGTGCACGACAAAATATACGACGAATTCAGTCAACGACTGGCCATTATGGTAAGTCAACAAATCGTTGGCAACGGACTCGAACCAGGAGTTTCCATTGGCCCTTTGGTGGATATGGCAGCCGTTGAAAAAGTTGAGCAGCACATTGAGGATGCCATCGCCAAAGGCGCAAAAATCATTCTCGGCGGACAACGCCATGGCTTAGGCGGTCACTTTTTTCAGCCGACCATTCTTGCCAACGTTAGCGATGATGCGCGCTTAATGAATGAAGAAACTTTTGGCCCGGTTGCGCCGCTTCTGCGCTTTACCGATGAAGGGGATGTGGTCAACAAGGCAAATGATACCGAGTTTGGCCTTGCTAGTTACTTTTACACCCAAGACATCGGCCGTATATGGCGTGTTTCCGAGGCTCTGGAGTATGGCATTGTTGGCATCAACGAAGGCATTATTTCCACCGAGTTAGCGCCATTTGGCGGCATCAAAGAATCAGGCATTGGCCGCGAAGGTTCAAAATACGGTATTGATGACTACCTGGAAATTAAATATCTATGCATGGGCGGACTTTAGGGTCTGTTTACCCTAATATTCGTCTGACAGACAAAGAAAAAACATAATTAAAACTAGGGGAAACAGCCCCTAACAACATGCCGTATGGCTAGAGAAAAACAATGAATAAATATCGTATTGCGGTAATACCTGGAGATGGTATTGGCAAAGAAGTTGTGCCTGAAGGCTTAAAAGTATTAAACGCTATCGCCGCTAAATTTAACATCGAGCTTAGTTACAATCACTTTGACTGGAGCTGTGAAACCTATAAAAAAACCGGCCGAATGATGCCTGAAGACGGGTTAGAGCAACTGCGAGAAAATGATGCCATTTTTCTTGGCGCCGTCGGCTTCCCTGGTGTACCAGATCACCTTTCGCTTTGGGGCTTGTTGATTCCTATTCGTCGTGAGTTTGAACAATATATTAACCTGCGTCCGGTGCGACTGCTGCCAGGCATCACTTCTCCCTTACGAGATAAAGTTCCTGGTGATATCGATTTTTGGGTTGTCAGAGAAAACTGTGAAGGTGAATACTCACAAATCGGTGGCATGATCCACCAAGGTACCGAACATGAGGCCGTGGTTCAGGAATCAATCTTTACCCGCTATGGTACCGACAGAGCCATTCGCTATGCGTTCGAATTGGCGAAAACAACGGACAAAAATCATGTTACCTCGGCGACAAAGTCTAATGGTTTATTTCATTCTATGCCGTTTTGGGACAAACGTTTTGCCACCATTGCCAGTGAATACCCTGACAGCGAAACTGATCAATACCATATTGATATTTTGGCGGCGCAATTTGTGATGAATCCTGAGCGCTTTGACGTTGTTGTCGCCAGTAATTTGTTTGGCGATATTTTATCGGATTTAGGCCCGGGTGTGACCGGCACTATTGCCGTTGCGCCTTCGGCCAACATTAACCCGGAAAGAAAACACCCGTCGATGTTTGAGCCGGTGCATGGCTCGGCGCCAGATATTGCCGGACTAGGGATAGCAAACCCTATCGGGCAAATATGGTCGGCGGCAATGATGCTAGAACACTTAGGCGAAAAAGCAGCTGGTGCGGCAATCATGCAGGCAATAGAAGCAGTATTAACCGCCACTGATGCGCCATTAACGCCTGATCTTGGTGGCCGAGCTAGTACTTGTGACCTTGGCGATGCCATTGCCGCGCAAGTTTATCGACTCTAAGCAACAAACTTTAATGGCAACGATATGCTTTGGCCAAATTGATATTAACTACTCGACACCTTTAGGAGTTTCGTTATGAAAAATGCGTTAATGAATACTTACATAAGCTTGCGTTCACCAATACAGGCACTGAAAACGTCTCAGCAAAGCATCAAAGGGCTTAGGTGGTGGATATTAGGCCTGCTAGTGCTCGCTATGATCAATAGCTATATTGACCGGGGCAATATTTCCATGGCCGCGCCGTTGATCACTGACTACTTTAACTTGGATGCGAAAATGAAGGGCTACATTTTTTCGTCCTTCCTTCTGGGTTATGCGCTGATGCAAATACCTGCGGGCATGATGGTAGACAGGTTTGGCATTAAGCTTACCTACACCATTGCGTTTATCGTTTGGGGCATAACCGCCGCGACCTTCGGCATTGCCACCGCGTTTTGGCATTTAATCGCCTTACGCATCCTACTAGGTATTTGGGAGTCAATCTCCGGGCCGGCAGGAAATGCTTATGTTGGTCGTTATTTTGATGAAAACGAACGTGGCTTTGCCAGCGGCTTACTGCTTTCCGGTAGTAAATTTGGCCCGGCAATAGGCGCGATTGTTGCAGGAGTTTTACTGGAAAGTTATGGTTGGCAAATGCTGTTTATTCTTTGTGGTCTGGTGCCATTAATTTGGGTATTACCCTGGTGGAGCTTATACAAAAAACAAGAACAACTGGAGTTAAAGAACCAGGCCTCAGAAAATAAATTAACGGCTCAGTCTGACACACAAACAGGCACAAAAACTCGCCGGGCATCACTAACAAAGTTGCTACAAAATAAAAAAATACAGGGCATTTTTCTCGGCTATTTTTGTTACGGCTATGTTTGGTTTTTGTATATTTCCTGGCTACCCAGCTATCTATATGATGAATTAGGGTTTTCCATTAAAGAAACAGGTTGGTGGGCAGGATTTGCCTACGGCTCGTTAGCGATTGTGGTTATTGTTGCCGGTTACCTTTCCGATGTTTTCATTCGCAGAGGCCACTGCCCAACCAAAGTCAGAAAGTCATTTGTTATCGCCGGCTTTCTCACCGGTTCACTCATTATTCCGGTACCATTTATTGAAAATGCACAATATGCCATGTATCTGGTGATTATCACAATTAGTGGCATGGGGTTAGCAACGGCGAATACCTGGGCCATCAGTCAAACCATTGCACCACGTGGCAGTATTGGTACAGTAGCAGGCATTCAAAACTTTGCTGCGACCTTTGGTGGCTTTTTTGCGCCTATTATTACCGGTTACTTTATCGAAGTATCGGGTTCTTATATGTCTGCCTTTGTACTGGCTGGCATATTAATGCTGTTGGGAATTTTTAGTTATGTATTTTTAATTGGAAAAATTGAAGAAATCCAGTTTGACTAACTACGCTGAACTAGGGATAAGCAGCACTCATTATCCCGAGTTCAGGATTATGCAGGAAGGAATAATGTTAGCTACGATACTGAATTTTCCAGAGCATAGTGCCAAAGCTGTTCAGCACTTTCAGGCAAAGCTTCACGCGCCCGGAACAGTTTAATGTCGATATCAATTGACCAGCGCAGTTCATTCTCCGGGTTGTCAGCATACGCTTTTACCAGCTTAGAGCTGCTCAGTTCATCAACAATCTGCTGTTCAGGTAACCAGGCAATTCCTCGCCCTTCACAGCACATTTGTTTTAATACGCCAACAAGATATGACTCAAACACCAAATCAAGATAAATGCCATCATGATTTTTTAACAGTAAATGTTTCACCACTTTACCGACACCGGAACTGGCATTGTAGCCTAAATATTTTATCGGCTGTTCGATACTCCCTGGCAGTAGCATTGATGGGCTGTTGTTTTGGGCCGGTGCACATACCGGTATTAAGCGATCTTTGCCGACAACCACAGAATTGTAGTGCTGTTGATTGAGGTTGATTTCAATATTGGGATGGGTATGACACAACATAAAGTGACACTGGCCTTTAATTAAAGACTGTTTTCCTTTGTCATAATGATCAGACTCAAGCCGTGTTCTTAATATTCCAAGTGTTTGTTCAATGTTATTCAACCAACGAGGAAAAAAGTTGGAAGACAAGGTATGAGTGGCCGCAAAAGAAATAATATTTACTGAGTTTAAATTTTCCCGGGCCATTTCATCTTTACATTGGTATAAACGATCTAAGGTTTCATTGGCAATTGGCAGAAACTTTCCGCCAGAATCGGTTAAACATACAGGTGATTCACTGCGGTCAAAAAGCGTGGTACAAAGCCACTCTTCTAATGCTTTGATTCGACGACTAAAGGCTGGTTGAGTGGTTGCTCGTATATCCGCAGATTTTGAAAAGCTGCCGGTATCGACCAAGCTCAAAAAGTCTTGGATCCATTGAATTTTCATAGTGTGTACCTAAAATTAATCACTAAATGTCCAGATAAGACGCTGGAAAGGCAAAGTTTTCTAGCCACAATCGGCGAAGAGCTTCCCTGCTCTTCATTTGCATAAACACAGAATTAATAACTAGTTGCCGGTATCAATTTCTCTTACTGAGAAATACTTGTATTCGGCACTGGCAATGCCAGTATTACGAACAATGGCTACGCCGCCGCCGGTGCTGATAATTTCATTATTACTATAAGCACAACCGCTGACATCAGAAACCGCCCACGAACCGTCATCAACCACTTCACCAACGAGTGTCCAATCGCCGCCATTAGTGACATCACCATTAGAGGTATTGTCGATGTAGACTTCTAACTTAACGTTACTGTCATTATTGAAGTTGTAGGCAATAAATTTCATCCCGATCCATTGCTGTGATGGCAAGCCTGAAGGAAATAACACGTTAGTCCCTGATGATGCACCACCTGGATGTTTCAGCTCTTTGTAAAAATCCCAGTTTCCATCATGTCGAAACCGTGCGTAATAGGTTGTTGCGTCACAAGGGTCGCCATAACTGCTATGGCCATTTGGACCACTGCGTAAACCAATCACTAAACCACCGTTGGCCGCACCATCATTACCGATACGCTTGTAATAAACCGTTGCTTCAACATTTTTAAAAAACTGATCAGGGTTAACCTCTTCTGAGCCTGGATATGGGTTGATGTAAATACGCGGTTGATTGCCGCCGCCCATTTCCATGATGCCATTACCATCAATATCTAGGGCATCGTCACCTCTCTTATGAGACCAGCCGGTGTAGTCATCGGGATCTCTGCCACCGGTGACAGCTCTTACATTGCCATTATCCCAATGCGTAGATTCCCAGTCAGTAAATCCCGTTGCAGTAGGATGCAAAGTGGTGATACCAAAAGAATCCGTACCGGCAGAAATTCCTGAGTCGACGGTGATAACCACATCATCGCTGACAATAAACTCACCATCATCGGCGGTGAGTCTGAGAGTATAAACACCACTATCTGAAAATTCTGCACTGGTATCAACCGCCAGTTCGTTACCAAAAATAACGCCTCCAGGCCCACTTAATAGCGTCCATAACACGGTATGGGCGCCATCATCAGTAACCGTGGCATCTAAATTGGCGCTATTAATGGGTAACACGATACTTTGATCGCTACCAGCCAAAACGACTGGTGCTTGATTTGAGGTGCTCACCTCACTGCGAATAAACATTTCATCAATATAAAGCGTATCTAACGACTTATTGCCCGATGTCCTGTCGGTATCAACCACCCGGATATACACCAGACCTGATATTGAACTAGGCAACGCCGCACTGAGCACGGTATCGGTTTCATTAGTAATGGTGATAATGTCGGTAAAATTTTGATCATCGGTTGAATAAGCAAAGGTAAAATTATCACCTTCACTATTATTATTTCGATGGGCCTCGACAAATAACATGGCAGAGCTGCCGGTAGCTAAATTTATCTGCCACTTATGCTCAAGGTAAGAATAACGCTTACTTGGCTTTCCGCCTGATTCTCGTTCCATTATCTGTTGATGAAGATCATCACTTAATTGCAGATCGAGAAAGCTGCCATTGACCGTGCCACTTATCGCATTTTCAGCAGTTGCGTATTGATCAAGTTGTTGTGCGTATGCAAGTTGTGCAATGACTAAATTTAGCATCATCAACACAGCTGATTTTATTATTATGTTCATCCAGGCTACCCCATTATGTTAGAACGTTAGCAAAATGTAATTTTAATTCTCCTTGATAAAAGCATTCACCCTGGTATCAACGTTTATTGTTGTTAACGTCATATTGCTGATAGTCATCGGTGATTCCGTTTAAAACACCCTACCTCAATCGTTTGAGATTGTAAAGAAAAAGTCAAACACTAGCTGATTCAATGTTAAATCTTTCTGTTTTCCTGGTAATAATCCGTCTTTAAATAGCAAACCAAGCTCAAAATTGAGCCAAACACCGATATTCACATATACTATTGAGAAACAAACGCACCACCTCAATCGATTGAATTAGCGTATCCAATCAACTAACTCACACTTAATTTACAGACTGAGACACCTGTGCCAAACTCATTGACAACGGAATTTATCCCCTCAGACTAAGGGTTGATGATAGAAAATTTACCGGAGGGGTGATTTGCCAGTCAACGTAAGGAATTGAAGCTTGATTTTCTTTAATGATTGCTTACTTTCTGCCTAACTGATGCAACCGATTCATCATCGCTATATGATTAGTAAAAAAGGCGTTAATCCGGTAAAGAATTAACGCCTTTTTTTCATTTATCAGGCAAGCTAATTAACATATTCGCTTGCCATTAAAGGTTTTTGAGGAAAACTATAAGTTTACGCGAACACCTAAATAATAGGTTGGACCATACGATTGATAATCACGTTGACTGCCAACTACTGGCATATCATGAACTACCGGTTCATCGGTTAAGTTACGCCCTTCCAAAGTGACTCTAACGTTTTTATTTAAGCGATAAGTGGCGCGAGCATCAAATACTTCGCTATCATCAATAATGCGTAATTGATTGTTACCGCTTAAGAAGTCCTTATGATAAGACGAGCGATATTTATAGATACCCTGCAACTCTAACTTGCCAATTTTATAGAATAACTGTGCAGAAGCTACTTCCTCTGAAAAGCCACTCATACCAGCAGAAGGGATAATTCCTTCATAATATTCACCATCAATTTCTTTATCACCTAATTTGATATCATGGGTTTCATAATCATTATCAGCATAGTTATAACCAAGTTTCATCCCTAAACCAGCGAAAGGTTGCGGTAAGTATGAAAATACATGAGAAACACTAAATTCAAATCCGGTAAGCGTACTTTCTTCATCGGTGGTTTTATCCTGTGAGACTGGGATAATAACTTCTTCGCCATCAATAATATAACTTTCATCAATCACCGTTGGGATCAAGCCGCCTTCAAACTGTTTATAATAGACTGCGCCGGCAACAATGGTTTCATCGTTGGCATACCATTCAAGCGATAAATCCGCATTCCAAGCACGCAATGGCTCTAAACCTGGGCTACCTTTAGCTTTAACTGACTTAATAGCATCTTCAACGGTTGGAAAACCATCTTCAGAATTATCAGGAGTAAAATCACGACCAGAGCCGAGTTTACTTGGATCAGGTCTAGACAATGCTCGGTACACAGCACCACGCAGTAATAAGTCATCTTGTAGTGCAAGGCTTACGTTAACGCTAGGTAAAACATCGAAATAATCATGTTCAAAATCAACTTCGTTAAAGTCACCAGTTGGGATCAGTTCAATATTACCTTGATCGCCCTGTTCCACCACTTTGTACTCTTCGCGTAAGCCAGTGGCGTAATTTTTGGTTTCTACAAAACGAACACCAAAGTTACCACTTAATGGCAAATCACCGATCTCTGTAGCGAATTCGGCCATGATGTAGGCTGAATTCGTATCTTCATCAACATCGACATGATCAGGACTTCGTAATTGATCAGGTAATCCTGGATCTTCTGAGCCGGTATATTCTCGATATAAACACAAGGTATCAAAAGTAGCCCAAGAAGTGATTGCAGCACCTGAAACGCCATCAAGAAAATCGTCTTGTGGGAAGTCTTGGCGACAAAGTTCGTTAACTCGACGATTTTCGTCGCGATCACCTTGTGCAAAAGACTTTCTGAATTTTTCTTGATCATAAGTCATTTGAGCAATGCGAACACCTGCACTCACTGATGTCAACCAATTACTGTCAACTTCATATAATGCATCGAAACTTGCTGCCGTTATCTCATGCTCTTTTGTGCTTGAGTCACGATATAAATTTAGTGAATCCGCAAACATACTGTGATCGTTTACATCCAAAATACTTGGGTCAACATAAAATGACGGAACATCACCAGCAACCTCATAAGAATAAGGCACCATGTAAGAAACATCAGGAAAAGCTTGCTTAAGAGGTGTTTCATTGCCATAAATATCGTACTGTTGGGTGCGCAACCTTGCTCGGCGATCTAAGTCTGAACGTGTTGTACTCGAGTATGATAGGTCTGCAGTTAGTGTTAGTCGATCAGAAGCAACCCATTCAACCTCAAAACCAACGCCTTTATACTCTTCTTCTCGCATATAATAGCGATCTTGAGTGGAAATGGGACTGGTGCCGCTGTAAGACTGTAAAACACCCGCATCATTAAAAATAGGGTTAGGGCCAACTCTGCGAAGATCTTCAAATACTAGTTGATGTCTGTCTTCAATATATTCCCGCTCAGAATATTGTAAATCTAAATTAAACTCTAATTCATTATTAGGCTGCCATTGCATTGCAGAAAATACCGCATTACGCTCATCTTCTTCACCTTGCTGTACAAGTGCATATGAGTTGGTTGCTAAATAAAACGGGTTATCTCTATTGGAGTTTTCAGGAAGAACCTCATTAGGTTTGTTGTTACAGCGAGGATAACGGTGACCACCGCTCTCAAGTTCAGGTACCACGGTTGCATCACAAGCACTCCAAGCAGAGCTACCATTCATTCTATCTTGTGGGTTAGACACTTCATAACGCTGTACGCCAAACGTCAAACCAAAATCACCCATTTCGCCTAAATCGAATTGGTCGACGTAAGATAAAGTACCTTTACTACCCCACGGGTCAGCATTATCCATTTCGTCAGCACCCTCGCTATGACTTCCCTTCACCTCAAGCTGAATGCGTTGTTTACCATAATCAAGCGGACGAACACTACCGATTTCAATCACACCGGCAATGCCACCTTCGACTAAGTCTGCACGTTGCGACTTATAAATTTTAATGCTGTTAACCAACTCAGATGGGAATTGACTAAAGTTTACCGTACGGTTACCAGTGCCGTTAGTGGCATCACGCCCGTTAAAACGCGTTGCGCTAAGCTTAGGGCCAAGACCACGAAGCGACACTTCTGTGCCGCCACCTTTAGCGCGGGTAATACCTGCACCAGTAATCGTGCCAAGCACATCACTTAACGAGGTAGCCGGTAAATTACCAATATCTTCTGTTGTGATAACATCAACAATAGCGGTTTCAAATTTCTTTGCCGCAATAGACTCTTTGAGTACGTTACGATAGCCCTCAACTTCAATAACTTCAAGCTCTTTGGCTTCTGCTTGCTCTTTGGTTTGGTCTTGTTTTTCTTCAGCGATTGCCGAAGCGCTTAATACTGGCAAAGCTAAACCTAGGCATAGCACTGGTAAACATATTTTTTTTGAATTAGCTGTCATTAAGTGCTGACTTATTAACTTACTTAATTGTTTTCTTTTTGTAGTTAGATGCTTATTCATCATTTTCCCCTTTAGTAGTAATCATATCATTTTGCTTAATGTTCAGATTAATTAATTCTCGATAAAACTAAATCCATACACCTCAAACAAATCCCACATACCTCAAACGTTTGAGTTAAGTTAAATTAAAGAAACAATCTTGTCAAGCAATTATTAACAAAAACTACTATTTGTAAAATTTTGGTAAAATAGAAACACCAACAAACAAACATAAACACATAACAAACAATAACTTAACTGATTGACCAGTCATTTACATTGAGCATTTAAAATAAATTTAGCATTAAAAATAAACACCTAATACGTTTGAGTAAAATGACTTTTGGGTGGATATGGCAATGCAAAATAGGTCTTTACTCTTTGATTAGTGATGCTTGCTTTTGTGCTTTTGCTCAGACACAAGTGGCCTTTCTTACTATCAGCAAATTTCGAAAAAATGCCGCTATCAACTATACTCAAAAAGTTTGAATCCACTGAATTTTCATAATGCTTACCGATAAAAGTTAAAAGATGAATATACGCATTTGTCTAGAATAAATAACCAATGGAGAGTAATTCTTCTATTGCAAATTGGTACATGCTTGACGAGTTGTATTGTTTTTTAACAAGCGAGTAGTAAAGCGCAGTAGCTGTTATTAACTTGTTGACTTTAGTTAGCATTCAAGTCCATTAACCTGAACTGCGCAGTTGCTCATATAAAGCCTATGTGTCATTTAATCGTCTTCCTCCTTGTATTTACTCAATCGTTTGAGGTAGTATGTAAGATATACCGAAATAACTAGCTATATTTGCAGTTATCAGCTTAGCGCTCGTATTCATTGTAATACGGTACTCGTGTTGAGCAGGGATACGTCCAGACAGAGTGTCGAACTAATTGGAGAATATTTAATGAAAAACATAGTTAAGCCAGTTATGGCTATAGCACTATGCTCAAGTCTCGTTGCTTGCGGTGGGAGCTCCGGAAAAGGTACGCCAGCCGAAACACCAAATCAAGCACCTATAGTATCGGCGGGTGAAGATCAAAGCATTACTTTACCTGACGGTACAATACATTTAGCAGCTACTGTTACCGATGATAACTCCTTTACGGTGCTCTGGACCCAAGAGTCAGGCCCAACAAGTATATCTTTTAGTACTCAATCAGCAACAGATACTAATGTAGTGTTCTCAAAAAGTGGCACCTACACATTGAAATTAACGGCAGATGATGGTGATTTTACCGTTAGTGACGATGTGGTAATCACGGTTAATAGTAACCAGGCGCCCGTTGTGATGGCAGGTATAGATCAGAGCATTGCATTTCCTAATAACACAGTAAATCTAGCGGCAACAGTTAACGATGATGGCAATTATTCTGCGTTATGGACAAAAGTATCAGGCCCTGGCAATGTTATTTTTTCTAATGCATTTTCCGATACTACCAGTGCAGAATTTTCTGACAACGGCGCATATACCCTAAGGTTAACAGTCGATGATGGTGAGTTTATTGTTAACGACGATGTGGAAATCACGGTTAATAGTAACCAGGCGCCCGTTGTGATAGCTGGCATAGACCAGAGCATTTCATTTCCTAATAATATTGTAAATCTAGCTGCAACAGTTAACTATGATGGTAGTTATACTACGTTATGGACAAAAGCATCAGGTTCTGGCAGCGTGATTTTTACCAATGAGTTTTCCGAAAATACTAGTGCTGAATTTTCTCAAAGTGGCATATATACTTTGAGGTTAACAGTCGATGATGGTGAATTTGTTGTTAGCGATGATGTTGTTATCACTGTAGAGTCAGACTTTGACTCATTTGGTATTAGCAAATTATATAAAACCGCAACTGGCTTTATTGATTGGGAGTCAACGGCTTGGGACAATGGTTTTGCAAGAACGATTTATGGCAGAGATTATAGCGATACCACTGGTTGGAGTCAGAAACGGGGTGATGACGTTTTAGAAATTGATGGTAATGGCATCATGGAAATGGGCGGCGGCAATCAGCCACGTATATATATCAATCCGTATTCGGGTTCAGAAGAAGTTAACCCTGATCAGTTTTTTAAAAATATTGAAGCGACTGTTTATTATAAGCGAATTGGTACCGATGGGGCTACAAATGGTGGTTTGGTAATTGGCTTACGTAGCGGACCTAATGGCCATAGCGACTCGGGCGACTACTGTGATGCAACAACTTACTATGCACGCTTTAGGCACGATGGCGACTGGGATTTTTATAAAGAACTTAAACATGCTGATGGCGCAAGAGCAAATGTTGCCTCGCTCTTCCCTGGCAATTTACCTTCCGAGCAATGGATAGGCATGAAATTTATCGCCTATAACATTAATAATGATAGCAATGTAAAGCTAGAAGTTTATATCGACAAAACCTCTAATGGTGATGTCACTAATGGTGGCGAATGGACACTCGTAGGTGAAATGATTGATGATGGTAGCTGGAGCGTACCTGAAGATGTGTCTAGTTGCACCTATAGTGACAACCACATAATCACTACCGGTGGTGGCACAGTGCTTATCCGCAATACCGGTGTATTAAGCGCTGAATATAAGTATTTCTCAGTCAGGGAAATTGATGCCAATATTAATTAGGCTTCATTTTAACTGGGTGTATTAAACAGATAAATACTAATAATAGCCAACCTAGAGCAATTGAAGTTGGTTATTGTTTTTAACAGGTTTTTTAGCCTTAACCTTTTGAGTGAATCTCAAAACAAAGCAATAAGAGGAATATGTTATGCAACTTCTTGACTGGGTGGCTTTGGTCGTCTTTTTTTTAGTTATGGTGGGCATTGGATTTAATGCTTATAAACGTATTAGTGGTTCGAAAGATTTTTATGTGGCGGGTGGTGGCTTGCCCTGGTGGTTAGCTGGTGTTTCCCATCATGTGTCTGGTTACTCAGGTGTTGTCTTTACAGGCTATGCGGCAATAGCCTACGCGACAGGTTTTAATTTATACATCTGGTGGGCACTAAATGTATCATTAGCTTGTTTTGTCGGTGCGTTACTAGTTGTTCCTCGCTGGGCAAGATTACGTAAGGCATTGAATATCCAGTCTCCTACTGAATATCTAAAATTACGCTACGATGTAAAAACCCAGCAAATCATTGCTTGGCTAGGGGTTGTATTAAAACTTCTAGACACAGCTGCAAAATATGCAGCAATTGGAGTTATTTTATATGGATTTGCTGGTGTACCTATTCACTACGGTATTTTAATTGCTGGTTTCGTCGCGATGCTTTACGTGACAGTTGGTGGGTTATGGGCTGATACTATGAATGATTTTTTCCAGTTTATGGTTCAGGTTGCCGCTGGTGTAGCCATGTTTTTCATTATCCAAAGTGAATTAGGCGCAGTAGGTACAGACTATTTATCAATGTGGGATCAACTACCTGTTGGTAGTGGTAACTGGTTTAATGGTGAATATACCCCTATGTTTTTTATCAGCTTTAGTTTGGTTATTTTCCTTAGCTATACAGGGGGAACTTGGAATCTAGCTTCTCGCTTTATTGCTTCGCCAAGTGGTAGCCATGCAAGAAAAGCGATGTTTTTATCATCCGCACTCTATTTGATTTGGCCTTTGATTTTATTTGCTCCTATCTGGGCTTCTCCTATCTTAATTCCTAATCTAGAACTAAGTCAGCAAACGCAAATTTATTCTATCTTAACCTTACAATATCTACCTGCTGGACTTGTCGGTATAGTCTTAGCTTCAATGTTTGCGGCTACATTGTCGATGGTTGCTTCGGATGCGAATGCAATTAGTTCTGTCCTCTCTCGTGACATATTGCCATTGATCAGTAACAAGTTTCAAAATAAAAACGGCGAGACACCGTTAAAAGTTGCTCGATTAGTAACCTTTACCTTCACTGTTGCTACTATCATTATCGCGCTAAATAACGATTATTTTGGTGGCATAATTGGGCTAATCATAGTGTGGTTTGGTGGTTTGATTGGTCCTGCTTCTATTCCAATGGTGTTAGGTCTATTACCATTTTATAAGTACTGTGGTCCCAAATCAGCGCTCGGTTCAATGGCTGTTGGTTTAGCTGTCTTTGTAGGTACTAGACTCTTTATCACTGATCCATCAATGGCATTGGCTGTTGGCGGTCCTGTTAGCAGTTCTTTGCTCTTCTTTAGCCTCGCGGCAGTGGTAAATCGAAAGCATGCCGTTAAACCAGAGATTGAAGAGCTAATGATGAAGTTAAGTGCAGATGACACCAATGACGCCAATGATGCCGATAATACGTTAGAACTAGCAGAAAATAGGTAATAATGACGTATTCGTTTGTTTCAGGAGATGCTACGTATCTTGAAAAAGCTCAGCATCTCTTTGATACGATTAAACATCGCTTGCAGTAAGGTGCAGTTCGCAGTGAACCGTACCCTGCCGCAGCGGGTTCAAACAAGAAACTATAAACTTAAAAAAGAACACAGAATATATGCGTACCCTCATTTTTCTCATCACCTTATGGTTAATACCCACTTATCTATTTGCTCAACCGTCACAAGTACCTGTAGAAACTTATGGAAAATTACCGAATAAAAGTATGCTGGTATTATCTCCTAATGCCGAGCGCATGGCCTATCGGGATACCTCTAATGACAAAGATTTAATGGTAGTTATTGATCTGGCAAAACGTTCAATACTAGCCGCCATTGATGTATCAACCGTAAAGCCTACTAACGTTTATTTTATTGATAATGACAGACTGATTTTTAAAACTTCAGATAAAAAAGTAACTTTCATTAAATTAAAGCATGGCGATCACCACTTGAGCAATGCCGAAAACCGGATGAAAGCACTAAAAGTAATGGATAAATTTATTAAGCAATATATTTAATACCAATCTGCATAAAGAATGGTATAAGCTGGAATGCGATTCATTTTTTGGTCATTAGAGTCTGTTGACCTTTGCTTAACATGGTGTGTTTTCACCTTGGATAAAGCTGATATCTTTAACCCAATGTTCACTTAAAACCCAACTTCAGAGTGCAAGGGCGATAGTTATTATCTAGGGCTCTGTCAAACTCCCTAAGCCCTATGCCCACGCTCAAAATATAACGATTATCTCGCCAAGTTAGGAACAAGAAAAAACTCATAAATAAGGCTCACTTTAGCAGCATTTAGCCAATTTAATGAAGCAAGGCTAACAATATGATTTGTCGCTTTATTTACCTAACTTTAAAACTGCTAGCATTAAACGTTAGACTACCCATCATTATCATTGTAAAAGACGAATAGTAAGCCGTATAAGCTATCGCAGCCTATAGACAACCATAAAAATACCTAGCATTAAATCTTAATGCTAGGTATTTATCTATCAAATTATGCCTTGTATCTACAGTAGCTATTGATAGCTGTACATCACTAGATTACCTTACTTCATATCGCCCTGCTATATTTTGACAAAAAGTCGATTTTTATAAAGCACATACAACAAATACCAAATGATACCCCATGCACCAAGCGCTTGAAAAACGCTGTACCACTGCTCAGGTAATGGCGCATAGATACCACCAAACAGCTTGTGTGATATTGGTCCAAATTTAATGAAATGATATAAGAAATATACCGTTAACGAGTTCAAACCGATCACTTTAAAGAAGAAGGCCCATTTCTGGTAACCTTTCACGTCTATCAGCCAATAGAAAGCCGCCATCAGCATAAAGCTCAACCCGCTGGTTAACATAATGAAAGAGCTAGTCCAAAGTTTTTTATTGATTGGGAAATGAAGTCCCCATACCACACCAATAGCCGCAATTCCTGCGCCCAAAGCTAGTAGGGTTAGCGCTTTTTCATTACCATTTTTGCTTTCTTGTAGGATCTTGCCCGCCAAACAACCAAAAACGGTGATACAAAGTGCCGGAAATTGCGTAAGTAGACCTAATTCGTCATACGTTCCATTAAGCAACCGACCAGGTAATAGTGCTCTATCGATCCAACCGACAATATTGCCTTCAAAAGATAAATTTCCGGCACCATAACCAGGAACAGGCACTAAAAATAGGATGGCATAATAGGACAGCAATATGCCCGTTATCCAGTAAACTTGTCCTCTGGCTGAATAGTTCAGATAAAGCAGTGCCCCGATAAAAGAAGCAAAGCCAATTCGCCCTAACACACTAACAAAGCGAATTTGTGATGGGTCAAAAATTGGCGTTGCGGTATTTTTAATGAGAATGCCTAAACCAATCAAAATCAGCATTCTGATAGCGACTTTCTTATAGAGAACAGTTTTACTTAAACCTAGCTCAATGCCTTTATTTAAAGAAAAAGACATTGATACGCCCGTAATGAACAGAAACAATGGCATGATAAGGTCCCAAAACACAAAACCATGCCAAGGTACATGTCGAAATTGAGGCAAGATTGCATCAACCCAAGGAAGCCCGGTTATTCCTTGCATCGCTAAAAATATAGTAGCGCCTCCAGCAATGAAAAACATATCAAAGCCCCTTAGGGCATCGATAGATAATAGGCGATTGTTGTTAGGTTTTGTCAACTGATACTACCTCGTTAGCAATGCTGTAGTTAAACTTTTAATTTAATGTTTACTCGACCAAGTAATCCGGTTAAATAAATCACCAAGTAAGCGAAGAGTAATGATTTCAATATACCCACATAGCCTGTTGTCAAATATTCCGGTAATTTAAGGGCAAGTAAAGCAATAACGGGGTAAATAATATAAGGCAATAAATAGCACGTTAGGGTACTGGTACCCGCGGGTGCTATAGGGGCAGCCCATTTTTTTAATTTGAACTTATCAACGACAACATAAAAAACTGCTAAACCGATAAACCCTATGCCTGCACAAATACCGGTAAAAGAAGGCGTAGTTCTAATTTTTGAAATTCCGCCCCAATAAGGCTTGAG
Source organism: Thalassotalea fonticola (assembly GCF_032911225.1). Taxonomy (NCBI): domain Bacteria; kingdom Pseudomonadati; phylum Pseudomonadota; class Gammaproteobacteria; order Alteromonadales; family Colwelliaceae; genus Thalassotalea; species Thalassotalea fonticola. The sequence continues at coordinate 2,535,038 of NZ_CP136600.1, forward strand.
TAAGAAGCCATAAAGCAAAGAAGCGGCGCCTAAAGCCAATAGAATGTATAAAAACCATTGCTGTTGTCCATTTTTACTTAAGCGTAAATAAATGACTGTTGCTAGCACGCCAGACATCACTAATGCATACCTTGAAGAACTCACTATAAAATCTATTACTGGACGTCCCTCACCTTTTGCTGGAGTTCCCTCAATAAAAGCACCAAACTCCTGAACATTAAAAAAGTGCAATAAAACTACTGTGGCAGCTAGCAAGGCAATGCGCTGGCCGATAACCAAGTAAAGTAGCGAACTAACGAGATAAGCCCAACCAATTGCACCTAATATTCCCCACCAATGTACTTTCATCCAGTGTGGATTGTCAATTGACCCGCCTTGATAGGTTATAGCTAACGTTGCAAGCAAGGCAATACCAGTAAACTGCAGAAGCTTAACCTGCTTTTGACTTAGAATAGTAATAGAACGATAGTGCATCCAAACTAAAAAGATGCCGACAGCCATTAAAATTTTCCATAGGTATTTATCGATGAGAAGTAAATCGGTATTAAGGTATTTATAGTTAACCATAAATAAACCCATAGTAACTAAGGCAATAGTTCTAATAGCAATATTTTTGATAATCTTAACGGTGCCACTTTTATTTTCAACGCTACGATTAATGGCAAGCGGTATAGATAAACCAACGATAAAAAGAAATATCGGAAAAATAGCATCCGCAAAGCCAAGGCCATCTACATTAATCTTCACGTGCCCGAGCCATGAAGGGACATTCGACAAAGTCCATAAATCGTTGACGAAAATCATAAAAAACATCGTTACGGCTCTAAAAATATCAATAGAGTCGATTCGATTATTATTAGAAAGATTACTGTTACTCATCATTAACACCCATGCAATTAGCTTTATTCGTTTCGCGTTTCTTTGGTTATATTTTAATTGCGAAACTAACCTCAAACGTTTGAGTTAGTGTATATCGAGCGGTAACTCGCTGTCAACATCTAATTAAGTAGGTAAAAATTTCCTAAAATGTTGGCCTAAAGCTAAAAATCTGGCAATTTTGCTTCAGGGCTAGCCTTTTGTTCAAAGCATCCTAGACAAAGAAAACCTCTCCGCATTCTTGCCGGAATACATGCCAGTATCTATCAACTATACGAGACTTTACTGCTTGTCAGTCACAGAGAGTAGCACCGTTTTTTTAGTCATCGATGAAGTACAAAACGCCCTTAGCGAACTAAGAGCGTTTTACGGTGCTATCAATTTAAAATATTAAATATTAAATATTAATGATTTAATAACTTAGTTGAATAATTTGCGTCTGAATGCGCCAAGAGCAATTAATGCGAGCATCCAGCCCATAGAGCCACCATCACTGCTATCTAGCGGTTCTCTAGCGTTTATAACCACTACGGCTGTTTCAGAAACAGTTTCTACACCATCTGATACCGTAACCTTAAATTCCAAGCTGGTAGTTGCATCAGCTAATGGCGCAGTAAAACTAAGTCTATTATCTTCAGGCTTACTATCGGTTGGTTCTTTTTCAAGCAGAGCAACGGTTGGACCTGATACTTGCTCCCAGTGGTAAGTAATCGAATCATTATTCTCATCGTTAGCTACAGCCGTTAACATAACCACATCGGCTTCTTCATATGTGCCTGCGCCATCAATGGTAAGTGTCGGTGCGTCATTAAAAGGCACAACGTTAACATCAATATCTACACTTGGGATGTTATTACCATCACTTACAATCAGTCTGAAAGTTAAAGTTTCCGGTGAAGAAATTGATGGTACATCAAACGAAAGTACTGGCTCATTTTCTCCGCTAAGTGATACAGGCGTACCAGCGATTTGTAACCATAAGAAAACCATATCATCGCCTTCGGCATCGGTTGTTGCTAATGCATCAATAGTGACAGTGCTTTCTTCATCGACAGTGAAATTATTTTCCACAACAATATTAGGTGGTATATTTTTAATTACCGCTAATACACCAGTACCTTTTACAAGCCTGTTGGCTTGACCATCGGTATCGTTAGCACCACCATCTTCAATGAGTAACTGTATACATTCATTACCCACAACTAAACCGTTAATATATTCAGTGGCAAGCGGCGGTGGACAAGCGCCCTGCTCATCTTTCAATGAACTTTGTATCGAGTTGGCATCATCTTCAACGAAAGTAAACCAGCCGTCATCTTCAGTATATTTTCGATAAACAGCACTTTCAATAATAGTATCGCCACTAGCAAGCGGAATAACTACCACAGCAGAATCACCTGAAAAAGATAAACCAGAAACGGTAAAGTTAATTATGCTTGATAAGGCGTTATAAAGCTTATCAATGCTATTATCAACGGCAGCGCCATCCTCACCACCATGATTAGCAATATCTTCATACTCAATCACAGCAGTAGTACTTGCTGAGCCATAAGATGACAGCGCAACATCACCTAATTTTAACTGCAAGCCATCAATCGTTTGCATTGATTGCTCGTCGCCAATAGGCAAGAGTTTCTTATTACTATCGCTATCTAAATAATCTGCTATACCATCTTGATCAGTGTCGGTATAACCTTCTACGGCATCGAAAATACCGTCGTTGTCTGCATCCGTATCTGCACCAAGTTCAGCTAGAGACGCCTCAACAACAATCTGCGCATCAACCGAAAATCCATAAACTTCTGTCGTATTACTTTCACTTACCTCTACTGACAGGCCGAACGTTCCTACACTTCCCAGAGCATCAGGATCAAATTCAAAAGTGCGTTCATTACCATCAAGCCTTAAATCAAGTAGTGGGGTATTGCCAACATTCCAGGTAACATTATGGTTATCAAGTTGGTTAGCATCATTAATTGTAACGGTCACCGTAACAGTGCCTCCTTGAGCATCTACGACACTCATTGGATTGCCATTTTGCTCAACAGACAAGCTAACCGCCGGCTCAAAATTTTCTTCATTAAGAGGCACTTCCGCGTCTTTTATGAGTACGAACCCCGCCCACGTGTCTACTGTTTCTAAAGTTTCATCGGTGTAATCAGTATTATATGAAAGACTGGAACTGATGTTCTGATATTCCCTAGCCCCTACAGCTAACACCCTAGTATTTTCAGCCGTATTGGCATAGACAAAGTAGCGACGCTCAATACCATTATAAGTATAATTACTCCAGCCAGCTAAGTTATGGTAGTTACGATCTGATATGGTGCTATAATGATTCACAGCTCTATAAGCATCAAGTCTTTCTGCCTGCTCTTCATACGTAGCCCAGTGATAACCAGGTATTACTTCATAACTGAGGTTTTTGTCGTAAACTCCAGTTTTACTTACCACGTAATATAAATCATCAGCGTAACCAGATTGTCTTAAACCACCAAAATCATCGCTATTCTCATGCCACTGACTAACAGAAAGACAACTGCCTCTACTTTCTATATTTGCCGCTCGACATTCCTCAGTGGAAATAATATTTGCGTAAGCTACATTGGCAAAACAGGTCACTGATAATAACCCGCCTGTTATAGCCGTATTTAAAAATTTAAATTTCATTTTGTTTTCCTTTCTACAGCTATGGCTGTAATCAAAGTTATTATTTAAGCAGAGAAGAAATTATGGTTAAATCTCTTGCTGCTCTATTTCAAAAATTTCAAATTATTTCTGCTAATCGCTAGCGATGCTTGCTAGTCTTTAATTAACACAAAACCAGCCCAATTTTTTACTGATGATTTCTCAGCATTGCTGTAGTTCTCATCCCAAGACGATTTGTGCACTGTAACCTTACTTTCAGAAATACCGGCATACACAACCCGGTTATTTTTAGCAGTATCGGCAAAGATAAAGTCTCGACGCTGAACGCCATCGAACTGATATTTTTCCCATCCCCCTAAGTCGTAATAATTGTATTCACCAAGATCGCTACTGCCATTTTCTTTTTTCCAATCAGTCAATCTGGCTTCCAGCTCTGCAAACGTGGCCCAATGATAGCCAGGTAACATTTCATAAGTACTTGCCTTGTTATAGACACCTGACTTACTCACTGCCAAGAATAAATCGTCAGCAAAAGTCGACGGCTTTAAGCCAGCATAATCATCGTTAGTATTATGCCAGTCAGCAACCGAAACAGGACCTGTTTCGGTTAAACTGGTGCAACCACTCACAGCCAATATTCCAGCGATAACAGTCGTAGTTAAAAACTTATTGTTCATTTTCATTTTATTTTCCTTTAAACAGCAATCGCTGTACCCGAAATCATTGATAAAAATAGAGGAGTAGTTGAAACCAAAGAAAAATTGTCGTTCCTCAGCGCTTTCATGTTACTTCTCATAGTCATTCCCCCTTGCGACGCTTTTGCAGGCAATCACCTCCAAATTCGTTAAGCAGCCTGCTTGTGTGGCTCAGAATGTCGATTTACAACATCTTTACATTCCGTTTAAAAATACTACCTCAAACGATTGAGGAATTACAAGCGTTTTTTCAAAACTTATAACACAACAACAATAAGTACTTGATAATATTCATGTTTAATATAAAAAAAGATAGTACCCACCCGTTTAATTAGTGGTGTTCCCACATTAAAATCATGAATACCATATTCATTTAGCTAAGCGTTAGCGACAGTCCGTAGCTTGCTAAAAATTAGTTACATTCGTTGGTGAAAGCGGACCTCACACTGTTCATTATTAATAATCAACTTAGCACCAAAGGGAGTTCAAACGATTGAGTTGGTATGGTGAGCTTGGTTACTATTAGAGTTTTTTTCTAAAACAGTACATCTAATTGAGACATTCAATATGGTTAATCTAAAAATAATAGTAAGTTAATTATTTGAATTACTAGCCCGAATGATTAACAATTTAAATGGTAAGATATTGTTACAAAGTCTTTCATTTTTAAAAAAATCATTTACCCTCTCAAACATAAATATATCGTTACTAAAATGTACTAAACACTATGAAAAAATCTCTAATAGCATTTACGTTAATTGCGGCAATAACAGGCTGTACTTCAGCAACAGATGAAGCCAACAAAAGCGAAACTAAAGTAGCCGTTGCTCAACAACAAGAATCAGAAAAGCTTGCGCTGTTGTTTGAAAATTACTTCAATGACAGTATCGATTTATCGCCAATTTCGGGTACTTATGTAGGTTTAAATGAATACAATAATAAATTCAGCGCTCCTATTTCAGCTCAAAGTATTAACAATGAACTTGAGCATGAACAAACTTATTTAAAACAAATTGAAGCCATTGATAAATCTAAACTAGAAGGACAAGATTTACTTAGTTATGAAATATTTTTGCGTGATCGCAAACTCGACATTAAGGGCTTTGAATTTAATAGTCATTTCATGCCATTAAACCAAATGTATGGCATTCATAATTCTTTTGCGACATTAGGCTCAGGAAAAAGCGCCCAACCTTTTAATACAGTGAAGGATTACCAAGATTTTATAGAACGTAGCCAAGGTTTTGCTCTATATATGGACAGCGTGATTATTTCTATGCGCGAAGGTGTTAACAAAGGTTATGTTTTACCTGCAGCTATTATAGAAAAAATATTACCGCAATTAGCAGTGCATATTGTTAAAGATGCAAAAGACAGCGTGTTTTTTGGACCTGTAGCTATGCTAGCGAATAATGAGCAAATAAGTCCGTCAGAAAAAGTGAAAATTACCAGTCAGTATGAAGATCTTATACTAAACACCTTATCGCCTAGCTATGCAAAGTTCCATGACTTCATTTTAAATGAATACCTTGCAAGTGGTCGTGCAACGGTTGGTTTATCAGAGTTACCGAATGGTAAAGCTTGGTATGAATATCAAATTGAAAAGAATACTACTCTACCTTTAACAGCAGAAGAAATTCATAAATTTGGTCAGCAAGAGGTTGCTCGAATTTTAGCTGAAATGAAACAGGTTAAACAGCAGGTTGGTTTTTCTGGTGATTTAAAAGCATTCTTTAAGTTTTTACAAGAAGATCCTCAGTTTTATTGGAAAAATGAGGCCGAAGTTGTAAAAGCTTATACCGATGTTAAAAACGATATTAACTCTCGTTTACCAGCACTGTTTGAGGTGTTCCCTCGCGCCGATTATGAAGTAAGAGCCGTTGAAGCATTTCGAGCAGCATCAAGTGCGGGTGCTAGTTATCAGAGCCCGGCACCAGATGGCTCTCGTCCAGGTATTTTTTATATTAATACTCATAACCTAAAGGCACAGCCTAAATTTATCCTTGAAACCCTAAGTATTCATGAAGCCTCGCCTGGTCATCATTTTCAAATTAGTATTCAACAAGAAGTGCAAGGTTTACCAATGTTTAGAAAATTCGGTGGCTATACTGTATTTGCTGAAGGTTGGGCACTCTATGCTGAAAGCCTAGGAAAAGAGATGGGCATGTTTAGTGATCCATACCAATGGTATGGCCGTTTATCTGATGAGCAACTTCGAGCCATGCGTTTGGTAGTAGATACTGGTTTACATGCGTTCGGTTGGAGCCGTGAACAAGCCATTCAATTTATGGTAGATAATTCATCATTAGCGTTAAGCGACATAACGGCAGAGGTTGAACGTTACATATCAATACCTGGTCAAGCATTAGCCTATAAAACCGGCCAAAGAGCGATTAGAGAGATGCGCAATAACGCTGAAGCGCAACTTGGCGATAAATTTGATATCAAAAAGTTTCATACCCAAGTGTTAATTGATGGCGCCTTACCTATGCCTATTTTGGCTAAAAAAATTCAAGCTTGGGCTGATAACCAGTAATAAAAATTTTTATTAGATATTTACCAAAATGGCGATTTATATCGCCATTTTTTTTGTCTGTACAAATTGACACAACTTTTGTGCGTAATAATCTTAATTTATATTCCATAAGGGCCTACTCCTCGGTATATTAGAAGGTAAGCGCTAAATAATAAAAAATACTATGGAATAGTTATGTCTAAATTTATCCCCTTTTCAGCTCTAGCAAGTGTTTTCCTTCTTGCCTCTTGTGGAAGCGGTGGAGGTGGCAGTAATGATGATACAAATAAGCCACCTGCAACTTATCAATTCACCTTGCAATCTCTGATTAAAAACTCATGTGGCGATACATCATCCTATGCTGATACAAAAGTTTTTTTACAAGATGAAAATTGGCAAGTATTAAGTGAACATCAAGCAAACAGCGAAGGCCTTGTCGAGATAACCTCTGCTAATGAAAAAATCAATATTACCGTATTGGCCAATTATAAAGGTGACAACGGTATAGAGTCTTATCAGGCAGTATCTTATTACCAAGTCGATACCGATGTAAAAGCAACGTATTACGCCACACATTCTGACAAATTAGATAACTCAACGTGTGAATGCACAACTCAAGATGTAGTTTTGTCACACATAAATTCAAATACTATCCTGGGAGCCCTAAGCTCGGCTAAATTTGAAAGCTTTGAATTAGTTGATGGTGTTACAACTACTTTTAAACAAGTAGAGTCTTGTCGAATCAAAGGCCAAGAATGGACAGAACATTCATTTGCAGTTTATGACGAAGAAGAAGGATTTGTTGGTTTTCATCAAGACTATACTGCCACCGACAATGGCACCTGGGAAGTGTATGATAATGGCAGTGGTATTGCTGTTAGTTTTAACCGCAAAGATATGGATATGACCACATCGCAAATATTCAACCAAACACGCCACTTTACTAAAACATCAGAAGCCGAAACGAATGAAGCCATTATTTTTGAAAATCATAAATTTGATGGTAATACCGTACATAGTGCAAGCGCTGATTTTATTTTTAAAGAAGAGTCATCACCATTTGGTTCAGTCAGCTTAAAAAGTAGAGAAACCGTATTTAGCCAAGATTATAATGACTCTCTCGCAGTTAAACCCAGTGAAAACGATGAGAATATCGATTACATCACTTGGGCCGAAATTGAAGCATCAGGCGCATATGATTACTCAAAGGTAAGCAAGCATGACATGGCAGTGATCAGCTATGTATTTGATGCAAAAAATCCTGAGACACAACTTGATATGCCAGTCTTATGGACATCTTATGGACCGATTGAAGGCCAACTACCGATGAATACTTTATTGCCTGGTTTTGAAGATGTTATAGATGGTGATACAGATGTAGATGCTACAAAAGTAAACTTGTTAAGACACTATAGTTTTGATAACTACCAAGACTACATAAACTACTACACTAATATTGGCCACGCAGATGTTAACCAGCAAATGGATAAAACTGACGACACTGTGCATCAATACTTTGTTGAATTAGTTAAATAAAAATTAAGACCAAAAAAGAGGGGCAGAGTCAGTTTTTTTTATGTTAAACCTGACTCTGACCCTAGTTTCTTTGTTTCGTTTACGGATTAAAGAATGTAAACGCTGTTTCAAAAGCGTTTTGTTGAAACTGCTTTAAACCGGTATCTCTAAAATCGATATTCACTTGTGCTTTGTTCAGTTTTTCTTTGATAACATTAGCGCGTACAAGTTCTACCTGTAAATCATCAATTAACTGAATAGCCGCTTCAATTTTAAAGCCCTGTGAACCACCAGAAAACTTACCTTTAGTGGCGCGTTCTTTGATAACAACGGCATCAATTTTGTAATCTTCAACTAACTTTTTAAAAGCAAATTGAAATTTGCGAATATGTTCAGAGTCAGTACCTTTTTGCAGTGCAATTTTAGGCACACGCAAATTAGGGATGTCATACAAATTATTGTCTAATGCGACTAAACAAATTACTGCTTCATCAGCCTTTATTTCTACACCACAAACTCTCATGGTTTCTCCTAATAAATATAATGACCACATTATAATCTAAACCACAGATTTTTATGTAATTAATTTGCTATAAACTTAACTTGTTGGCAATCTATTGATATAAAAATATTTAAGCATCGCTTTTAAGGTTAATTATGAAAAAGTATTTACTCTCTGCTGCCATTTTTGCAGCCTTAGCAGGTTGTTCTCCAGCAGAAAAAACGACAGAAGTTAAATCCGACCAAGCAGCTCAAACAAAACCAATCGAGCAAGCGCAATCAAACAACGTAGATGCAAAACTAAACGTTGAATTTGAACAATTTGCCAAGGCGTTTATTGAAGAGTTTTGGCGCTACAATCCCGGCTATGCAGTTTACGTAGGTTACTACAAATATGACGATCAACTTCCAGTTATTGATCAGCAACGAATTAATGAAGAAATAGCGTTTACTAAAGAGCGTTTAGCTCAATTAATGGCTTTTGATACAAACAAACTTACTGCCAACAACGCCAGTGATTACTATATTTTAAAAAACCAGATGGAATTACAGCTATTTACTGCTGAAGAGTTAAAGTCACATCAGTGGGATCCTTCTAACTATAATGTTGCCGGTGTTTTCGGAGTTATTTTAAATACCGATTACAAAGCAAAAGATGAACGTTTACGAGCAATTTTTCGTCGCATGGAAAACATACCAGCTTATTATGAAGCAGCAAAAGCTAACATAACAGCACCTACCATTGCTCATACAGAATTAGCAATCCAACAAAATAAAGGTGCTGTAAGCTTATTTACCGACACAATTCATGCTGCCATGATTGAATCAGGCCTAAATGAAACAGAAAAAGCAGATTTTAATTTTCGCTTAGCTAAAAGTGCGTCGGTAATAAATAAATACATCAAGTGGTGTGAAGAAAAATTAGTTGAGTTAAAAACTAGCGGCGCAGCGAAAGATTTTCGCATTGGTGAAGCTTTGTATGAGAAAAAGTTTGCTTTAGATATCTATTCAAGCTTAACGGCAAAGCAACTTTTTGAAAAAGCAGTTAAAGAAAAAAGCCGTGTGCATGCTGAAATGATAAAAATTGCTGATAAACTTTGGCCAAAATATTTTGCTGATATAGATATGCCAAACGATAAATTAGTTGCCATTAAGCAACTTATTGATCATATCTCGGTAAACCATGTTGAACGTGAACAGTTTGTTGACAGTATTCGAGCTCAAATTCCAGAACTGGAAAAATTTGTTATCGATAAAAACTTGTTAGAAATGGATGAAGATAAGCCTCTTGTGGTTCGAGAAACCCCTGTCTATCAACGAGGGTTTGCTGGTGCATCCATCAACGCACCGGGACCATATGATGCAAATGCAAATACCTATTATAACGTTACGCCATTAGATAACTTTAACGCCGAACAAGCTGAAAGCTATTTAAAAGAATACAATCATTGGTTACTGCAAATTTTAAATATTCATGAGGCCGTTCCAGGGCATTACACCCAACTAGTGCACAGCAATAAATCAAAATCTTTAGTGAAATCTATATTCGGCAACGGCGCCATGATTGAAGGCTGGGCAGTTTATACTGAACGAATGATGCTAGAAGAAGGCTATGGTGATTTTGAGCCTGAACTTTGGCTGATGTATTACAAGTGGAATTTACGCACTATTATGAATTCAATCATCGACTACTCCATTCAAGTAAATAATTTATCTGAAGAAAAAGCCTTGGATATGATGATTAATGAAGCATTTCAAGAGCAAGCAGAAGCTAAAGGTAAATGGCGCAGAGCAACGCTTTCACAAGTACAATTAACCAGTTACTTCACCGGTTACTCTGAAATTTATGACTTGCGTGAAGATTTGAAGGCAAAGCTTGGTGATGACTTTAACCTTGCAGATTTTCATAACCAATTTTTAAGTTATGGTAGCTCTCCAGTGCCAATCATTCGCCAAATGATGTTGCCAGAGTAGTCTTGTTCACTAATCTAAACACTACTAAAGGATTAGCAAAAATGTTAATCCTTTTTTTTGTAAAAAAAGTTAACCCAAATTAAATTTAAGTAGTAAAATTAACAGCATAGAAAATAATAGTACCATCTAAACAGGAACACAATTAGTGAAACCAGATTCGTTTACGCAAAAACGCCATTTTATAATTACCTTGGGAAAACTGTTACACAAGTTTGGCGCAACGGCTTATCGTTTAGAAAATCATTTAATAAATGTTTCTCGATTTCTTGAAGTACAGGCATCATTTGTTATCACTCCTACCTCATTAACATTTGTACTATTTAATGTTGAGGACCAGCAAGAACATAATTTTATTGTGCGAGTGCGCCCCGGTGATATTGATTTAGGCGCTTTATCAAGAACAAACGAACTAGTGGATGAGCTAAGTTCAGGCCAGCGAACATTAGCTGAAGCGATTGAACGCTTAAATGAAATACCAAACAAACCTTCCCCCTATTCACAGTTTCTTACCTTTTTAGGGTTTGGCGCCTCTTCAGGTGCCTTTGCTATGCTAATGCATACCTCTTGGAATGATGTATTTTGGTCAACATTACTTGGCTTCTTTGTTTTTCTATTGGTTATTTGGGCTGAAAAATCGAAAAGCGTAGCCAATATGCTTGAGCCATTATCGAGTATTGTTGCAGCCGTTGGTGCCAGTGCTATTACATTAATTGACCCAGCCATTAATGCGCCTTTGGTAATTTTATCGAGTATTATCGTGTTTATCCCTGGCCTGTCTTTAACGACAGGTTTAAGTGAACTTGCTGAGAGAAATTTAATTTCCGGCACCGCTAAGATAATGGATGCATTGATGACCATGTTTAAGCTTTATTTCGGTGCCATATTAGGATTAACGTTAGGTAGTTTGTTATGGGGTAGTGTCGAAAAGGTTGATGTTGAACTTGTACCACAATGGACCCAATGGTTAGCAGTATTAATTCTTTCAATGTCTTTGGTTATTATTTTCAAAGCTAGGCCTCGTCATGCATTTTGGGGGATTTTATGTGGCTTTATTGCTTTTGGTTCAAGTTTTTGGGCAGCTAACTACGTTGGCGTGGCATTAAGCGCCTTTGTCGGCTCTTTTACTGTTGGCGCATATTCAAACCTATTCGCCCGCTTTTTAAAAGCTCCTGCCACTGTCGTTATGCTGCAAGGTTTAGTTGTTTTAGTACCTGGTTCAAAAGTATATATCGGACTAAACTCTATGGTAACCGGCAGTCAAATTGTACAGACCGAACAAATTGGCTCACAAACGTTTTTAATTTTTATGTCTCTCGTCGCCGGACTCATTTTTGCAAATGTCGCCGTGCGGCCACGCAGTTCATTATAAGTATTGAATTTACCTTATGTGTATATTGTTTATCGCCATTAACCAACACAAAGATTATCCGTTAATTATTGCGGCTAATCGAGATGAATTTCATCAACGGCCAACTAAGTCAGCATATTTCTGGCCACAGCAACCAGAGATATTAGCCGGTCAAGATTTGCAAGCAAACGGCACTTGGTTGGGTATAAATAACCAAGGCGACTTTTCAGCTTTAACGAATATAAGAAGTAGTTTGCCCCTTAATAATGATGCTAAATCGCGCGGTGACTTAGTGCAACTTGCTTTGCAAAATCCGGCTTTAATCAACCAACAATGGCTACTGGATAATAGCGAGCTTTATAATCCGTTTAATCTGGTTTATACGAAAAATAAAGAGCTTTATTGTTTTAACTCAAGCTCTTTAGAACATAGCCGGCTAGCCGATGGGTTCCATGCTATATGCAATGGAGCCATGGACGATGTTTGGCCGAAAATGGCTAAAGGAGAAATGTTATTAGAGCAATTAATCAGTGAACAGCAAGAGTTACATAGCGAACATTTATTTGCCATTATGCAAGACCCAACTCAAGCTCCTGACGAGCTCCTACCAGAAACTGGTGTTGGCTTAGAGTGGGAGCGAAAGCTATCAAGTATCTTTATAAAATCCAGTGAATATGGCACACGTTCAACTGCGGTAATATTAAAGCATCAAAGTGGCACTATAGATTTTCATGAACAAAGCTATACAAGCGATGCTGAAATCTTTAATAAAAAACAATTTGCTCTCACGCATCAATAAAAGTGAAAAACATGAATAAAATTTGTATTGTTACGGGTGGCTCTTCAGGGATTGGACTGGCTATAGTGAAAAGCTTTATACACAACGGTTATACTGTTTATAATTTAGATATTCAGCCTAGTACTTTTGGCCACTTCATTGAATGTGATATGAGTAAAGTTGAGCAAGTACAACAAGCAATTATTGGGGTTGCTAATCAAGAAAAACAAGTTGATGTGTTAATTTCTAATGCTGGCATTCATCGCTCCGCCAATATTGAAAACACTTCAGAAGAGCTGCTCGATGAAGTGTTTGCCATTAATGTTAAAGGCGCCTATGCGGCAACTAAAGCAATTATACCATTGATGAAAAAGCAGGGCATGGGCAGTATTATTTATATCGCATCTGATCAAGCAATTATTGGTAAATCAAACTCCTTTGCTTATAACCTATCAAAGCATGCGTTAGCGTCTATGGCAAAAACCACAGCACTTGATTATGCAAGTTTTAACATTAGAGCCAATGCTATTTGCCCTGGTACAATTGAGACACCACTTTACCATACAGCAATTGATAAATACTGTGCTAACAGTGGCGCTAATAAAACAGACATACACGCCGAAGAAGCGGCATTGCAACCATTAAACCGTTTGGGCCAGCCAGAAGAGGTTGCTGAATATGCGCTGTTTTTAGCCAGTGACAAAGCAACGTTTATTACTGGTAGTTTGCAGGTAATTGATGGTGGTTACACAACGGGTTAGCTCAAAGCTCAATTATTATGATAAAAATAATCGACCCACATCTACATTTATTCAACCTTGAAGAAGGGGATTATCACTGGCTAAAGGAAGGTAACCCGCCATTTTGGCCTAACAAGCAGTTAATTAATCGCAATTTTGAGCAAGCTGATTTAGTTTTATCTGCACCTTTAAACTTGGCGGGGTTTATTCATATTGAAGCCGGCTTTGATAACTCAAAACCTGAACGTGAAATAGCTTGGCTTGAAAATAACTGTAACTTACCATTCAAAAGTATCGCTTTTGCCGATATTTGCTCAGTTGAATTTCAACGCCAAATACAAACATTACTGCAATATAAGTCTTTTACTGGTATTCGCCATATTTTAGATGAGCAAGCAGAGCATATTTTAGCCAACACAAATACTCTAGCTAACTTAAAACATTTAGCATCACTGGATCTTATATTTGAATTGCAGTGTGATTGTTCTGATTTAAATGTTGTAAAACAACTGGCGACTTATCTTTCAGTACTGCCTAACTTAACTATCATCATTAATCATTACGGTGCAACAACCAATAATAACCTAAGTCAAAAATTGAAAGATGGGTTATCATTACTTGCCAAACATCAGCAGTGCTTTATTAAGTGTTCAGGCTGGGAGATGCGTGATAATAACTGGCAAGTTGAACTTTTAGCACCGCTGGTAAATTCAATCATCAGCATTTTTGGTGAGCAAAGGGTTATGTTAGCCAGCAATTTTCCACTATGTTTGTTCAGGTTTAGTTATTTACAATTATGGCAGCACTATACTAACTTTTCTGGCTTTAGTAATGAGACTGTATCGAAGTTGTGTTTTGAAAATGCAGCTAAGGTTTACAAACTAAAAGCCAGCATTAACGCTGGCTAATAAAGTTCATTTCTATTTTGATAGGTTATTTCACTTCTACTCTTGGTGAGCGCATAACAACATCATCATTTAATTCAATGCCAATACCGGGTTCTTCTGATACTTCAAAGAAACCATCTACCGGTTGTGGGTCTTGAATACATAATTCACGGTTCCATGACTTTATCGCGTAAGTATGATGTTCATGAATTAAGAAGTTTGGTATTGCGGTTTCTAAATGCAATGAAGCAGCTGTTGCTACTGGGCCTCCACAAACATGTGCCTGGATACGGATATCGTAAACATCAGCATAATCACATACTTTTTTGGCTTCAGTAAAGCCGCCACACAGGCCAACATCAGGCTGTAGAACGTCAATACTTTGCTCTTCAAAGTAAGGGCGTACATCCCAACGATGATACAATCGCTCGCCGCCTGCAATAGGTACATTTACATTATCAGAGACTTTTTTATGCACTGCAGAATTTAAATAATTGACCGGTTCTTCATACATCATACAACCTACTTCTTCGACTATCTTGCCCATTTGTATTGCTGATGCAGCGCCCATTAACGAGTGCGATTCAAAAATAATATCAACATCATCACCAACCGCATCACGAATTGCACGCAAACGATTACCGAACAAACGCATTTGTGGATTAGTGAATAACTTGGTGCGATCAAATGCAGAACTGCCATCATGGTTATAAACAATCGGGTCAACTTTTACTGCATCATAACCTTCAGCGACCGCTTTTAGCGCAGCTTCAGCATATTCCTCAGGTTGGATCAGCTTTTTACATTCTTTGTCCCAGTCAAATTGCAATTGGCTCGCGTACGTGCGCAATTTATCATTCACTTTACCACCTAACAGCTGATAAACAGGTACACCCAATGCTTTACCTTTTATGTCCCAAAGCGCAGTATCGATGGCACTCATTGCAGAGTAAAGCACTGGCCCACCACCTAACCCCCAAAAACTTTCTCTAAGCATACGCGACCACAGCAGCTCAGTTTGAAATGGGTTAAAACCAATTAATACCGCTTCCGCTATTTCTTTAATCATGGCAGCAGCAGCACTGTGCCCCCAATCATAAGCTAAACCAGCCTCACCTACCCCGGTAATTCCTTCATCGGTATGAATACGAATAAACACCGGATTCCAAGGCGGTCTTTCAGGGCATTCGATATCAAAAATTTCTACGCGGGTGATTTTCATGGATTCTCCAAAGGGGTTTTATATGTTTTAAAAAAGTATTGGTATAAAAGTTAATACTCGGTATCTATTATAGAAGAAACGAGAAACGAGAAACGAAATATAGTCTCGATATTAGTTGTTGGCGATAATAAAATTTCCAAAAGACACCAACTATTAGAAAGTTAGTTACTCTACGATATCTCATCAACCACTCTTGCTCTTAGTTTCTCGTTTGTATTAATCTCGTTTCTTTTTACTATTACTGAGCAAAGCCAGGATCTAAACGATACGCTTTACGCATCATTGCCGGCCAAGACTTTTGTCCGCCAGTTGAGCCGGTATGCACTATATTTGCCTGTTTAATAATATTATCAACAATAGCTTGCTCAACCATAATTAACTCTTCGCCACTTGCTTGTAACATCAGTTGGATTTCACATGCACGGTTTAAATCATACATACGCATAAATGCATCACCAACAGTCGCACCAAGCGTTAAACCGCCGTGATTTCTTAATAATAAGTGGTTATTGCTACCTAAATTTTGCTGTAAACGTAATTTTTCGTCAGGATTTACCGCTAAACCTTCGTAGTCGTGATAACTCATTGATGCCATAGAGAACATAGAGTATTGGCTTAAAGGCAGCAGCCCTTGTTTTTGAGATGCTACCGCAATGGTTGAATTAGTATGCAAGTGCATAACGCACCCGGCATCATGACGAACTTCATGAATCGCGCTGTGGATAGTAAAGCCAGCGGGGTTAATTTCGAATTCATTGCCGTCAAGAATATTACCGTGAATATCTATTTTGACTAAATTGGATGCAGTTACTTCATCAAAAGCGACACCAAAAGCATTAATAAGATAATGTTCAGTGTTTGGAATTTGCGCGGAAATATGGGTATAAATTAAGTCATCCCAGCCAAAATGAGCGACTAAGCGGTAACATGCAGCTAAATCTAAACGGGTTAGCCACTCACTTTCGCTCACTTTATTCTTTAAATCTCTTATCGGTAAATCAAACAATTTAATCGCCTTAAACATTGTTTATAATTGCTAAAATTAATTTTAGCATTAGTATACATCGCTATGGGTTTACTAGTAATAACTGTTACAGCAGAGTAAACTTATCTTTAGTGAAATTATACCCCTTGGAATCAATGAATGTTGAATAAAGTATTCTCAACGATTATATGTATCTGCATTTTATCTTCTGCGCCCAATAGCGTAAATGCAATTGAATATAAATTACCAATAGATAACAGCCGACTCGTTGGCGAAATTACCAACTACACAGTAGTAAAAGGTGATTATTTTCAACAAATAGCACAAAAATTTAACATTGGTTTTTTAGCATTGATGGAGGCAAACCCTGGTGTTGATCCTTTACGTCCTGAACCCGGCACAGAATTAGTACTGCCAACACAACTTATTCTGCCTTATGGCAAACATACCGGCATTGTTATCAACTTGTCAGAGTTGCGTCTTTATTACTTTAATAATAAGAAGAAATCTGTGCATGTATTTCCCGTTGGCATAGGTAAAATTGGCCATGCTACCCCAACATTAATCAGTGAAATAACAGAAAAGCGTACCAACCCTAATTGGTTTCCTACCGCGGAAACTCGTAAAGATTATTTTGAAAAGCATGGCGTAGAAATGGCGAAAATGGTCAAAGCAGGTCCTAATAACCCATTAGGCGATTATGCGATGCGCATAGGAACCAGTACATATTTAATTCATGGCACCAATCAACGGTTTGGTATTGGTATGCGTGCAAGTTCGGGCTGTATCCGGATGAACCCTGAAGATATCGAATGGCTATTTAAACAATCAGCACCGGGGACTAAAGTGAAAATCATAAACCATCCCATAAAGATGTCTTATGTAGCCCCTGATAGACGTATCATCGAAGTTCATTCACCGTTATCAGATAATCAAGGTAATGTGCCAAGCCTGTACCCGGTTTCAAAAGGGGTGAAGAGGTTTATTGGTTCTGCAGAGGAAGATCTTGAATTATTCAAAGAAATGATAGCTCAGCCAAGAGGAATACCGGTTGAGTTATAGATTACTTTAAATGATAAAATAACAGAATTTATATCATCCCAGGCAATTCTAAGTAATTTCGTCCCTGAAATAACAGAATTTAAGCCATCCATGGCAATTCTAAGTAATTTCGTCCCTGAAATTAAACGACCGGAGCGAGTCCGGTCGTGAATTCAACGTCCGAATGAATTCGGACTACCAGTGTTACCTGATTATTTTTTATATGAGCTTACAACGTTATCTACACGTTCATTTGCTTTTGCTGCTTCAGCTGCTGCTTCTGCCGCCATTTCTTTAGCTGCTTGCGCTGCTGCTGCATTTTCTTGTTGTGCTGCTTTCATTGCTGCATGATCACCAGATAAGCTTTCTACTTGTGCCGAAAGACTATCTACTTTAGTGTTTAAATCAGCAATGCTTTGATTAAGTTCATCATTATTAGCACAACCAGTTAAACCTAGTGCTAATACAACCCCTGAAAGAGTGATTAATTTATTATTCATCCTGTGACTCCAATTTTCATAGTAATTTAACTGAGAATGCATTTTGCATTCTTAGTCAGTATGGCATAAATATTAAAAAAAACAGTTTTTTATTGTTATTTTTTAATGGCTTGACTGGTGAATTTAAATTTAAGCAATTAGTTATCCAAAATTGGTAGACCTAAATCCTCTTTAACATTTTCTATAACAACATAAGTATGGGTCTGTGAAACACCTGGTAATTCAACAATCTTCCCCAGTACATCACGATAGTTATTCATATCGATTACTCTCAGCTTTAATAAATAGTCAAACCCGCCAGCGACCATATGACATTCAGCCACTTCTTTAATATTAACGACTTCATCACGAAACTGATTAAACACGTCGGCAGTAGTTCTATCTAATGTCACCTGGATAAATGCCGACATACCTATATTAAGTAACTGTGCATCAAGCACGGCGCCATAGCGTTTAATAAAACCCTCAGTTTCTAGTCGCTTTACTCGATCTAAACAAGGGCTTGGACTAAGATTTATTTGTTTAGCAAGTTCTACATTAGAAATACGGCCTTGGCGTTGCAAAGTGTCTAATATCGTTAAATCTATACGATCAAGTGTTCTATTTTTGTAACTCATTTAGTATTTTATAGTGTATTTATTTACAATTTCCAAATAATACACTGAAAAAAGATAAATTTCACCAACACATTCGGTGCCTTTTTCATTAAAATTCGTTAATTATTTTGGTTAGCATTCGAATGAAAGTTAAAAACAATATTTCAAGAATTTCTGTTTGATTAGAACTCAAATTCGTTAATTATTTTGGTTAGCTTTCGAATGAAAGTTAAAAACAATATTTCAAGAATTTCTGTTTGATTAGAACTCAAATTCGTTAATTATTTTGGTTAGCTTTCGAATGAAAGTTAAAAACAATATTTTAAGAATTTCTGTTTGATTAGAACTCAAAATTAACTACGACAGTGATCATATAAAAATTACTGTTTGAACAACGCTCAATTTCAAAGACATTTCAGATTTAGATATTAAAGGTAGATGCAATGCTTTTTAACGGTACATTAACGACAAACGACCCTATCCGTCAGCAAATTCGCGATCACTATCGTGCAAACGAAAATGAAGTATTAAACACTTTACTGCCATTAGCAGAAATTGGTGCAAATGCTCGCTCACGCGCATGGGAACGGGCTCGCCAATTAGTGGTGCAAATTCGTAAGGATCAAACGGGTAAAGGTGGCGTTGATGCCCTATTAAACGAATTCTCGCTATCCAGTGAAGAAGGCGTGGTTTTAATGTGCCTTGCTGAAGCGTTATTGCGCGTACCAGATAAAGCGACTGCAGACAGCTTGATACGCGATAAATTAGCGGAAGGTGATTGGAGTTCTCATATAGGAAATAGTGACTCTATTTTTGTTAATGCTTCTTCATGGGGCTTATTACTTACCGGGAAGCTGGTAACGTATTCTGATGATAATAAAAAGCAGCAATTTGGGCTATTGAAAAAAACTATCGGCCGTTTAGGCGAGCCAGTAATTCGTAAAGCTGTTCGTTATGCAATGAAGATCATGGGCACCCAATTTGTTATGGGCCGCACCATAAATTCAGCCGTTGAACGTGCAATTAAAACTGAAGAAAAAGGCTATACCTACTCCTACGATATGCTAGGTGAAGGCGCGCGCACCATGAAAGATGCGGATCGCTACTTTGCGAGTTACGTAAATGCAATTGAAGTCATTGGTCAAGCAGCACAAGGCAAAGGCCCGCAAAAAAGCCCAGGTATATCTATCAAGCTTTCGGCTATTCACCCTCGCTATGAATTTTCACATCGTGATCGCGTTATTGCAGAATTAATTCCAAGGTTAAAAGATTTAGCCTTAAGAGCTAAAGCGCACAATATTGGCTTCACCGTAGATGCCGAAGAAGCCGATCGTTTAGATATTTCTTTAGATGTAATCGGCGCGGTATTCTTAGATAAAGATCTTGATGGTTGGAATGGTTTTGGTATTGCTCTGCAAGCCTACCAAAAACGTGCTCTACATGTAGTTGAGTGGGTACGTGAACAAACGTTAAAAGCCAATCGACAAATGATGGTTCGGTTAGTAAAAGGCGCATACTGGGATGCTGAAATTAAAATTAGCCAAGTTGAAGGCTATGAAGATTTTCCGGTATTTTCTCGCAAACCTGCTACCGATGTTTCATACCATGCCTGTGCAAAACGTTTATTAAGTTACCGCGACAGTATCTATCCACAATTTGCGACGCATAACGCTTATACCGTTGCAACGATTATTGAAATGACTGATAACCATGAAGGCTTTGAATTCCAACGCCTGCACGGTATGGGTGAGTCTTTATATGATCAAGTGGTTACTGGCGAGCGCATACCTTGTCGTGTATATGCACCAGTAGGTGAACATGAAGACCTGCTTGCTTATTTAGTACGTCGATTACTTGAAAATGGCGCAAACAGCTCTTTTGTTAACAACATTGTTGATGAGAACATTCCTGTTGAGTCTTTACTTAGCGATCCTGTAGAAGTAGTACAGAGTTGGCAAGATGCATATAACCCACAAATCCCTCAGTCAATTGCCATGTATGGCAGTGAGCGGGCTAACTCAAAAGGCATCGATTTAACTGACATTGATCAAGTTACGCCAATGCGAGTTAATTTGGATTACTGGTTTGCTAACGCAACTTCGCTTGAAAATATTAACGGCGGTGAACCGGTAATTAATCCTGCGAATCACAATGAAGTGATTGGCTACATTAACCATGCTAATGAGCAAGAAATGGAAAATATTTTAGCTTCGGCGCACTCAGCCTTTGCTACTTGGTCAACAACAGATGTAAGTGTTCGCGCCGATATTTTATTAAAAACTGCCGATGCGCTTGAAGCCAACCGAGATGAACTTATTGCATTGTGTATTAAAGAAGCGGGAAAGATTCCTGTTGATGGAGTTAGCGAAGTTCGAGAAGCCGTAGATTTTTGTCGTTATTACGCTGCTCGCGCACAAGAGATGTTGACCGATTCAACGCTACAATCGCGCGGTGTTGTGCTATGTATTAGCCCATGGAATTTCCCATTAGCAATTTTCTTAGGCCAAGTTGCGGCGGCTATAGTTACAGGTAATACCGTTGTAGCTAAACCTGCTGAGCAAACAAGTTTAATTGCTTTAAGAACCATTGAATTAATGCTTGAATGTGGTTTGCCGCAAGGTGTAGTAATGCCGGTTATTGCTCGTGGTAGCAAGGTTGGTGCACATATCGTTCCAGATGAACGTGTACAAGCAATAATGTTTACCGGTTCAACAGAAACTGGCACCTGGATCTCGCAAAAACTAGCTGAGCGTGATGGTGAGCCTGTACCTTTCATTGCTGAAACTGGTGGTCAAAACTGTATGATAGTTGACTCTACCGCCTTGCCAGAACAAGTAGTTGATGACGTTGTTGCCTCAGGTTTCCAATCTGCCGGTCAACGCTGTTCAGCATTACGTGTCTTATTCTTACAAGAAGACATTGCCGACAAGGTAATTAACATGATCTGCGGTGCTATGGCTGAACTTCATGTGGGCGATCCGGCTTACTTTAGTACTGATGTAGGTCCAGTGATTGATGAAAAAGCATTCTCTGCGTTAAATAGCCATGCTGATTACTTAAAAGATAAAGCAAAGTTGCATTATCAATGTGAAGGCCCAGATATGGGTGATGTGGGTAATTACTTCTTCGTACCACGCTTATATGAAATCAGTGATTTATCGGTATTAACCAAAGAAGTGTTTGGTCCATGTGTGCATGTTATTCGTTTTAAAGCGAGCGACATCGATAATGTGATTGACCAAATCAATGGTACCGGTTTTGGCTTAACTATGGGTATACACACTCGTATTGAAGAAAAAAGTGAATATTTAGCAAAACGCTCTCGTGCGGGTAACGTTTATGTTAACCGTAATATGATTGGTGCCGTGGTTGGTGTACAACCGTTTGGTGGCCGAGGCTTGTCAGGAACCGGCCCTAAAGCTGGTGGCCCATTGTATTTAACTCGTTTAGTTAAAGAGCCACAACTGAATGATGAAAATTTACTAAGCGCTGATGAGAAACGGGTAATTGAAAGCCAATTTACCGAGCATGCCGCCAGTGCCTGGAAAGTAGGTTCTAAACTGCAAAATGCTAAAAACGATGAGCTTAAATGGCGCGACTCAACAGTAAATGTTCGGGTATCAGTTACTCGTCAATTATTGGCGCAAATTGCCAATAATAAATTATTTATCTCGCAGGAAACTGAGCTTGAGCAAGTGCTTGTCGCGGCACGTGACCAGCTTACTTATATTGAGAAGAAGCTTAGTGAACCAACTACGCTACCAGGCCCAACAGGTGAATCAAACAAACTGTACCTGGAATCACGTGGCATAGTGGCCTGTATTCGTGACCAAGACACTAGTTTTGAATTTTGGTTAGTTTCAGTAGTATCAGCCCTTGCAGCAGGTAACAATGTTATTGCACTTGTAAGTGATGAATACCTGAGTGAGGCACAAACTTGTGAGGAAGTCTTAAACAAAATTGGCTTGGTCTCAGGTATTTTCCAAGCAATTACTTTAAACCATTTACCTACCGTGCTTGAGCATAAACATTTAACCGGAGCGGTACTTGATAGTGCAAGTCGATTGAAACAAATAGTTGGCGAGCAACTAGCAGCGAGAAGTGGTGCGATATTGCCATTAATAACAGCACAAACGCATGCCAAGTTATTTCAACGCTTAGTGACGGAAAAAACCGTTACTATTGATACCACAGCAGCGGGTGGTAATGCATCATTAATGACGATGGAATTAGAAGACTAGAAGGTAATATACGTTCTCTTTAGACAAAAGCCCGTAACTGCTAGTGCAATTACGGGCTTTTTTTATCTGAAACGAGATTACTAGAAGCAACAAACGAAGAGCGAGGTAGTTTCTTAAATCGATTCGCTATTTAACCTGTTAGCATTGACCTACTTCCTGAACTTGTTTCAGGATCTGAGAGTTAAAACTAGAGCCTGAAACAAGTTCAGGAAATGGCATTTTTGTATCAGTAAAGGTACTGCAGACATCAGGACGTAAACTATTATTGGGTATTCCAGCAGGCGCGTTCTTCGTTTCTAGTTTCTCGTCTTTCGTTTTTATTCTTCTAATAACTTAACAATCTCAGCTTCATACTCCGCTCTTTTATCATTATAAAAGCCGACATGCGCTGAAACAGGTTTACCGAGTTTATTAATCATATAACTGCTCGGCATACCTTTAAGTTTAAACTCTTTAGCAATTGCACCTTTAGGATCATAGACAACGGTAAAGTTTGCTGGGTTTTCCTGTAAAAACTCAAGCGCTAATGATTTTTCAACATCAACATTCACGGTAATTACTTTAAAACCTTGGCCAGCATATTTAGCTTCCATAGCATTCATCCATGGAAAAGATTTACGACAAGGAATGCACCAAGAAGCCCAAAAATCTAGATATATAACTTTTCCTTTATTGTCATCCAGTATTTGCTGTAATTGCGCTTTACTATCAGGTATTGCATTACTATTATCTGCGCTGGCAGATACACTTGCTAACAAAAACAATAACGTTAATGTTATTCTACTTACCTGTTTTATACACTGAATGAACATAATGTTATTGCTCAGCTATTACTACTTTTGAACCTTCAGTTTTCTCAGCAGGTGCAACTACATCTTTTGTTTCTAAACCATGCTCAGGATTACGCGCGATCTCAGATTTTTCTTCATTAATCCATTTATCAACGCTCGCCTGATTTTCGCAACGTATTGCTGTTTGGTCATCTCGGTAAAAGCGTAAATTAACACAATCTTGTTCGTAGCGGCGCTCTAATTCTGTACGTTTAATTGGATTGCCCTTGGCATTTACTATTCTACGTTGAAGTTGCGCACACTCGGCTTGCTGCTCAGAACTAAAAGTAATATCTTCGCATGGTTCTTCTTGAATGAATGCACAACCGGCTTGCGATAATAAGACGGTACTAATAAAGGCAATTGTTATTGTTTTCATGAAAAGGCCTCAAAGGTAAAATAAGAAAAGTAAACTTGTGGCTAACATAGCATTTACACCGATATGGAGCAATTTAAAAACCAGATAAATGTAATAAAAATAAGCTACAATTTATTCAGAGAAATTTTATAGGAAAAAAATATGCAAGTTGTCGATTACCAAGCAAAAGATGCCGGTGAAACGTTTGTTGCTTCACTAAGAGAGACAGGCTTTGGTGTACTGGTAAACCACCCAATTAAGAAAGAGTTAGTCGAATCTATTTATAAAAATTGGCAACAGTTTTTTTCACATGGGGATAAAGAGCAATATGCCTTTGATCCAAAAAAGCAAGATGGTTTTTTTAGCACAGATATCTCAGAAACAGCGAAAGGTCATCAACAAAAAGATATAAAAGAATATTATCATGTTTATCCTTGGGGGCGAATTCCTGCAGAGTTGAAAGCTGAAATTCTTAATTATTATGAATTGGCATCAAATTTAGCCGGTGAATTGCTTGACTGGGTTGAAAAGTACAGCCCAGCCGATGTTGCAAAGCTTTATTCAGAACCACTGTCCAATATGATCTTGGATACCCCGAACACACTGTTAAGAGTGTTACATTACCCGCCTATCGCAGGTGATGAAGAGCTTGGCGCAATACGAGCGGCTGCGCATGAAGACATTAATTTATTGACCATTCTTCCTGCCGCTAATGAGCCTGGTTTACAGGTGCAATTAAGTAATGGTGAATGGTTGGATGTGCCTTCTGATTTTGGTAATTTGATTATTAATATTGGTGATATGCTACAAGAAGCATCGGGTGGTTACTTTCCATCAACGAGTCACAGAGTAATTAATCCTGAAGGCACTGATGCGAGTAAATCTAGAATTTCACTGCCGTTGTTTCTTCATCCAAGAAGTGAAGTGGTATTGTCAGAGCGTCATACTCAACACAGTTACTTAATGGAACGCCTACGTGAGTTAGGTGTGGTATAACCTCAAACAAAACAAGAGATGCTGAAATAAATTAAGGAAGTGGTAAAAACATTATTCCCTCAACTTGTTTCGGGATCTGTTTTTCTCGTTTCTCTTTTCACCTGTTATTCCTCTAGCCATTACTTAACCCACCTGTCATTCCCACGAAGGTGGGAATCCATTTACAAGACGTACACTTCTACGGGTAGTCATTTAATCAGATAAAATTGTCGTTTCTAAAAGTAAAAAGGAGCCATCAGGCTCCTTTTTAATATAAACATAATTTCAGGTTTATATATTAACTTTTAAGAGATACAAACTCTGGGTAAGCTTCAATACCACAGTCTACTTTATCTACACCGTTGTATTCATCTTCATCGCTAACTCGGATACCCATTGTTTTCTTCAATGCATACCAAACTACGATACTAGCTCCAAATACCCAAGCGAAGATAATGAATGCACCGTAAAGTTGCGCACCAAATGTTGCATCACCGTTGCTAAATGGCACAACCATAAGAGCAAAGAAACCAACCACACCGTGAACAGAGATAGCACCTACTGGATCATCGATTTTTAACTTGTCTAAAGAAGTAATTGAGAACACTACTAATACACCACCTAACGCACCAATTAAACTAGCAAACATAGGAGATGGAGATAGAGGGTCTGCAGTAATTGTTACCAGACCTGCTAATGCACCGTTCAAAATCATAGTTAAATCTGCTTTACCCCAGATAGCTTTATTTAATAATAAAGCTGCTACTGCACCTGCTGCTGCGGCGGCATTGGTATTTAAGAAGATTTGACCTACTGCTGTTGCATTCTCAGCATCAGATAGAAGTAATTGAGAACCACCGTTAAAGCCGAACCAACCCATCCATAAAATAAATGTACCTAATGTAGCAAGTGGCATGTTTGAACCAGGAATTGGATAAATTTCACCATTTTTACCGTACTTACCTTTACGAGCACCAAGTAATAACACACCTGCTAAAGCAGCAGCGGCACCAGCCATATGTACAATACCAGAACCGGCAAAGTCAGAGAAACCAGCTTCAGACAAGAAACCACCACCCCAAGTCCAGTAACCTTCAACTGGATAAATAAAGCCAGTTAGTACTACTGTGAATATTAAGAAAGCCCAAAGTTTCATACGCTCAGCAACCGCACCAGAAACAATAGACATTGCTGTTGCAACGAATACTACCTGGAAGAAGAAGTCTGATTCTAATGAATGGTCAGCACCTTCTGCTTGCGTACCAATTAAACCAGCGATACTTGGTAAAATTCCGCCTTCAGGGTTATCAACATACATGATGTTATAACCGACTAATAAAAACATTACACAAGCAATTGAATACAAGCAGATGTTCTTAGTTAAAATTTCAGTGGTGTTTTTAGAGCGAACTAAACCCGCTTCTAACATGGCAAAGCCTGCTGCCATCCACATTACTAATGCGCCAGATATTAAAAAGTAAAATGTATCTAATGCAAATCTCAATTCAGAGACTGTTGTTGTTAATGTTGCTAATTCTTCCATTGTTCAATCCCCTATTAAAGTGCTGCAACATCAAGTTCACCAGTACGAATACGTACTGCTGACTCAAGGTCGTATACAAAAATTTTACCGTCACCAATTTTACCGGTGTGGGCAGACTTGCTGATAGCTTCAATGATACGGTCAACGTCATCGGCTTTAACTGCGATTTCTAATTTTACTTTTGGTAAAAAGTCTACCTGGTACTCAGCACCACGGTATAATTCAGTGTGACCTTTTTGGCGACCAAAACCGCGAACTTCTGAAACGGTTAAGCCTTCTACGCCAACTTCAGAGATTGCTTCTCTAACGTCATCTAGTTTGAATGGTTTTATTATTGCGTTAATTATTTTCATTTCGCCCCCTATTTATAAGCTGACCAATAGGGTTACAAGTTGCGTACCAACTTTATTTATCTTTAAAAAACAAAGGATTAAATATCACTCAACAAAAAGGCACCATAAAGGTGCACCAAGGTGGTGCCAGAAAATCACTAGATAAGTGCATTGAAGATATTAAATATTTTGGTGAAATTCAGTTAGTGGGTGGGAATTGAAAGTAGATTTGGATTAAATTTTTAATGTTCAATCACAACGAAAAAACTACCACCCCATTTTACCCTTAATAAATTCAGTTAATTTTTCAGCATTGCGCTGGTGCTGATTTACTCTTGGATGCTTTTTATAGCCGGTATGCTCAAAAAGGACAGTGTCAATATTAGCTTTGCTATCCATTTGTTTAATTCGTGCTACAGCCGTTTTGACATAGCCCGGCCAGTTAGAGCCTTGTTTAGTAATATCCATACTTCCTAGAGCACAAATAATGGGTTTATTTGGATAGCGTTGACTAACTGTATAAACGAAATCTACATAAGCTTGAATAATTTGCTCGGAGTTTGGCATAGGAGAGATGCGTTTAGGGTCTTTAACCAGCCAACTATCATTCTGAAATAGATTAATAACGACTATATCTGGTGTCCAGCTAGAGAAGTCCCAGTGGCTTTTGTTATTGCCTGCGCCATTAACCTGATCAAAATACTCTGGCATGGTAAAATCAAACCAACTAAGCATAATACCAATACCACTAAGAGACACTGTATGGTGTTCGGCATTTAACTTTCGAGCAGTGATCGAACTATAGGACAGATAATTGTTCTTTTCGGATAAATCCAGATCACCACTATTATCAGCGGCTTCATTTCCTTGGCCGCTGGTGATGGAATCGCCGAAAAATGCTATCTTTCTTATTGGCCTAGTGGGCGGGTTGAGTAACTTGCCATTATCGGCTAGCTCTAAGCCGAGAAATTTGGTCGAGCCTTCATGCCCTTCGGTACGTTTATAGAGCTCTACTATGTGTTCGCCGTCTTGCAAATAAAAAGCGATAGGGTAAACGTGGCTACCTTGCTTGGCATGCAATACATGCGGGAATTGATCATTGCCATCAATAATTACATTAAAGTAGTTGTTACCTTCTTGATCATCCAATTTTATTTTTAGTGTCTTGCCAGTGAACTTGGCTTTGATTGAAGTGCCTGGCCAACTGATTAACGGCTGCTTTGGGTTAACAAAATCCATCCGCCCAGTATATTGAATATACTTATCATCGGGCTCAATAAAATTGCCGGCTAATAATAGCCCGCTTTGTAGAGTGAATATTATCCCAAGCAAACAACTTAGGCCAAGGTTGTTCTTATCTCGTTTTATCGTTTTGTATGTTTTCATTTTCATATGTTTTATAGCTGTATTGGTTTGTTGATGTTTTAGACAGTTACTTTGTCGCTAATATCTTCACGTGAACCATACGAATGGAACTTTCTACGTCCTCTGCTTCGTCTTATCCTATTTTCGTTAACGCACTACAATTGTTATACCACTACAAACAGCAGGTGTTCTTCACGGTACCAGCGAAATGTGCAGGACGATATGGCAATAGGATATTAATTGAACATTTTTGACGGTTTAGCAATATCACCAGAACATCTGTTATTAGGAAATAAGGTATATTCATTATAGGAAGTTCGCTGCTGATCATAAAAAGAAATGCCTTTGATCAGAAGAAATCCATTCAAATATAGACAATCAATGACCTCTTGGGGGTTAGATACCATAAAAATACTCAATGGTTTGGTAAGCTCTTGCGCTTCATTAAAGGCGCCGTTCCATAGCAGATCACTGGTGAAAATTTCCTTTGGGCTTGTTGCCCTATAGGGGTTTTCTCTGCTGAAATCCTCGGTTATTGGTAACTTTAATGACCAGCCATCTGCTGATAATGTTTGCATCGCGTTATCGAACCTTGATTTGGGCGTAAGCATATGATCTCTTGGCACATATTTAGCCGTTCGATAATCCACATATATCTCATTAAAGACCGAGGCTAAACCAGCATTTCTACCTTTAACGGCATATAAATTTAAAAAATTATCGATATCACCAGCTAAAAGCTTAGAAAAGAGTTTTTTCTTCTTCGCCCTTTTTAACCATTTACCTAAATAAATTGTCTCACCTGCAGCTAATTTGCTAACTTTTGCGAACTGTTGTTCAAATTTTAATGAAATCAAGCCGGTTAATACCAAGTTGTATAATTCATTATCACGTTTAATTTTACTTATATTCATAAAACGATACACTTTTCTTGA
Source organism: Thalassotalea fonticola (assembly GCF_032911225.1). Lineage (NCBI taxonomy): Bacteria > Pseudomonadati > Pseudomonadota > Gammaproteobacteria > Alteromonadales > Colwelliaceae > Thalassotalea > Thalassotalea fonticola. The sequence continues at coordinate 2,564,439 of NZ_CP136600.1, forward strand.
CTAGAAGCTGTTAAATATAGCTAGATTTTGAATCCATTCTTTTGTCTTTATTTATCCCTTTATGTGCTAGAAATACCCCGAGTTACGCTCTGCGGTGAATAACGATTAAATGAGCGGCAGACTCAGTTTAAGTTTGCCGCGACCTCCACATCAACTAAACAAATTTAGGTGCTTGAGGCTTATCGTTACGACGGGTAATGTATAATATACATTCTTGTTCACCGGTTTGGGCAAAGCTACGGGTAGCGCCAATTGGCGTGGTAAAGGTGTCCCCTTTGCCAAGCACTACCGATTCGCCATCGACACTGATCTCAACCTGGCCCTTTTGGATGAAAATAACTTCTTCTTCATCACGGATATGAGCAGGAACGACGGCCGCCGGCTGCATTTTTAATCCTCGAACTACGAATTTATGCGACCAGTTTAACTTTCCAGCAGGCAGGTCTTCGGCAGTATTTTCCGGACCAACCAAAGCAACTTCTTCTACTCCGTCAAATTGTGCCAGAGCATTATTGCTTGTCCAGTTAAATGTATCGGTGCGCTGCACGATAGACTCCATCGCTTCACTGTCAACCACACGGTGCTGAGCAATTTGTTCTGCAGAAGTAACTGGCATCAATTTTTTACCTGCGGGCACGCTTTGCCCAAGTGTCGTATCAACCAAACTGCCATCTTCCATTAGGATCAGGCCATATTGGTCGGCAAGGTCGAATACTTGTGGTGCCCATAACACTCGGCCAGGATCATCACCGCCTAACACTGCATGCAAATAGCCGATGTCATCACCAACATTTTCAAAGCCGCGAAAAATATCCATCGGGATCGAGATAATATCTCCTTCGGTTAACACAATTTTACCGTCATCGGCATTAACCCCGCTAATAAACGCCCAGGTACCACTATGCACAACAAACACTTCTTCGGTTAGATGGCTGTGCTGTGAGTTTAAGCAACCGGCCGGTTGACGAGCTCCGCCAATATTAAAGCCATGGGGGATCGAGATATGGACATGCTGATCTGGGTTTTCAGCAACTCCAGGGCCGATCAGAGTAAAGTTTTCTTTCTTGTCACTGCCAGGACTGCGAGTGTCGATAAAGGCATTGGTACAAGGTTTTAAATCAGCATATCTGATTAATCTATTTTCGAGTGTCATAATAACTTTCCTATCATAGTTAATTACTTTATTTATCTGTCAGTAACAAACCGCTTAACGAGCGGTCCAGCCACCATCTACTTTAATGCTGGTGCCAGTGATCATCGAGGCGAGATCACTTAATAAAAATGTGCAACTGTTGGCGATATCTTCAACTTTGCCCAGTCGGCCAAGCGGTATCATGTCGAAAACAAATTTCTTAAAGTCTTCATCTTCAAACATTGGAGCGGTCATTGGGGTTAAGACAAAAGTTGGTGCCACAGTATTAACCCGAATATTATGTTCAGCCAATTCTACAGCCATCGCTTTCGTAACCCCTTCTACAGCATGTTTACTCATGCAATACAAGGTGCGATTAGGGGAACCAACAAAGCCCATTTGCGACGACATATTGACGATTGCTGCGCCATCAGCATTTAGCATAGGAGTAATCGCCGCCTGTGAAATCTTGTATAAGGTGCGAATGTTTAAATCGATAACCGCATCAATATTTTCACTACTTTGTCCCTGCATTGGGCCAACACGATTAATGCCGGCATTATTTACTAAGCCATGCAAAATCGGCAAATCTTTAACCCGCTGAAAAAACGTCTCACTGCTCACATCCATAGCCCAGCCGTTAATATTTTCTGGGTACAGGCTGATCAGCTTATCTAAATCTGCCTGAGTTCGGGCGACCGCGATAACATTTGCACCGTACTTTGCAGCCATGACGGCGCAGGCCAAACCGATGCCTTTACCTGCACCAGCCACTAAAATCGTTTTATTGGTAAATAACCCTTTATCAAAGCTCATTGTTAAATATCCTAAAATCACTATTGCATTCGAAGTCATTATTGCGTAGGATTGATTCATATTCAAGCAATTTCTGAAAAATAAACTTGTATATTTCAATTTACCTGGAGATGAAAAAATGATCAGACACTTAAAAAAAGGCAAGCAGGAACAAGAAAAAAAAGAGTTTTTACAACAAGTTAAGACTACTGTCGAGACTATTATCGAAGATATTGAAAATAATGGTGACAAAGCAGTTGCCAATTATTCGACAAAATTTGACAATTGGAATCCGAAGTCATTTAGATTGAGTGATGAAGAAATCAAAGCTTGTTATGCGCAAGTCGAAGACAGTGTAATTGAAGATATTAAATGGGCACAAACGCAAGTACGCAATTTTGCTCAAGTTCAACGTGATTCAATGAAGGACGTGGAAGTGGAAACTTTGCCGGGGGTTACTCTCGGTCATAAGCATATTGCCATGGAAAGTGTCGGTTGTTACGTACCAGGTGGTAAATACCCTCTGGTTGCCTCGGCTCATATGAGCGTGGTTACCGCGAAAGTTGCCGGCGTTAAACGGGTAATTGCAGCGGCACCACCGTTTGGTGGCAAGCCTTCACCAGAAATTGTCGTTGCCATGGACTTAGCAGGAGCCGATGAAATATACTGTTTTGGTGGTGTTCAAGCGATCGCCGCGATGGCTGTTGGTACCGAATCTATTGCACCAGTTGATATGATAGTTGGCCCTGGTAACGCCTTTGTTGCTGAAGCCAAGCGCCAGTTATTTGGTCGTGTCGGTATTGACTTATTTGCCGGGCCAACTGAAACACTGGTTATCGCTGATGACAGTGTTGATGGTGAATTATGTGCAGCAGACTTACTTGGTCAGGCTGAGCATGGACCTACCTCACCAGCAATTTTGCTGACTAACAGTGAAGCCTTAGCCAATGATACCCTGGCTGAAGTTGAAAGACAGTTAACCATTTTACCAACCGCTGAGGTCGCCGGTGCGGCCTGGAAAGACCATGGTGAAGTGATTGTTTGTGACACTTATGAAGAGATGATCGAAGTTGCTAATGATTTAGCCTTTGAACATGTACAGATAATGACGAAGAATATCCCATACTTTAAAGAAAACATGCGTAATTTTGGCGCCTTATTCTTGGGACCTGAAACCAACGTATCTTACGGGGATAAATGTATTGGTACCAATCATACACTTCCAACTCGTAAAGCAGCACGCTATACTGGCGGTTTATGGGTAGGAAAGTTCATTAAAACCTGTACTTTCCAAAGCGCGACAGAGGAAGCATCGGTTGTTGTTGGCGAATATTGCTCAAGGTTATGTGCGGTTGAAGGTTTTGCCGGACATAAAGAGCAGGCAGACATCAGGTTAAGACGCTATAAAGGATAAACATTGACTAAAGATAAAAGAGTAACTTCTTATGATGTGGCACGCGAAGCTGGCGTGTCGCAATCGGCAGTATCGCGGGTGTTTCGACCGGGACTGAGTGTCTCTAAGAAAACCCGAGAAAAAGTGATGACAACCGCAAATAAAATGGGCTACCGCCCAAATGCCATCGCCAGAATGCTGATAACGAAACAATCGGGTATGGTCGCGGTTATAGTTTCATCGCGCGCCAACGTGAATTACCCGGAAGTTCTCTCGCAAGTTAGTAAACAACTTGCGGCTCGTAACAAACGAGTTTTATTATTTACTTTAGACAATGCCGAAGGCGGCGATGAGCTGTTTGAGCAAATATGGACCTTCCAGGTCGATGGCGTTATCGCTCTTGCCGCTCATTTTGATCACAACAGCTTGGATAAGTTTAAGGAACATAAGATACCGGTTGTACTCTATAACCGCAATGTTCCTGATGCGCTGGCAAATACTGTTTGTTGTAATCATGAGTTGGGGATCAAGCAACTGGTTAATGAGCTGAAGCTTAACCAACCGAAAAACTATTTGGTCATTTCCGGCCCCGAAGACTCTGATGTTGCCACCGAGCGCAGAGAGATTGCACTGAAGCAGCTTGAAAAACATGGTGAACAGCAAGTTTCCGTTCTTTACGGTGATTATTCTTATCAGTCGGGTCGTGACTGCCTGGCACAATGGTTAAAATCAAACCCTGCCCCAGATGCCATTATTTGCAGTAATGACATAATGGCCGTAGGCGTGATCGATGAAGCCAGAGAACATCATAATATTGATGTACCCAATGATATGTCAGTAGTAGGTTTTGACGGGGTGTCTTCTTCGTCATGGTTTAATTATCAAATAACCACCATCAAGCAGCCACTTGAGCAATTAACGAAAGCGGCTGTAGATATGTTGTTAGAGCACATTGAAAATCCTGACTCGCCGCCCGAGACGCGAGTCATAACCGGTACCTTAATTGAGGGCAACTCTGTTAAGCGACCTTAATTTAGGTTTACAACATAATGAGTGCGTTACCTATCTTGATATTGCCAGGTACCTTGTGTACCCGGCTTATGTTTGAACAACAAATATCTTGCCTAAAAAAACACTGTGACTCCGTTTCTGTAGTGCAGTTTACAGATGAAGCAAGTTTGGAAGAGATGGCCGCATCGGTTATTGCCGCCACTAAAAATCAACCGGCGGCGCTCATCGGCTTTTCTATGGGCGGTATTGTCGCCATGCAACTTGCCAGAACTCACCCACACTTGATTGGCAAACTGGCGTTAATAAATTCGAATAGCCATGCCGATTTACCTGAACGCAAGGCCGGCCGCGCAACGCAAATTCAACAAGCCCAAACAGGCAAGTTATCGACATTGATTGGCACCGACTTTATGCCTAATTATCTGTTTCAACAGCAACAAAGCTACCGGCAACTCATTGTTGACATGGCATTATCATTAGGTGCAGACTGCTTTGCCGCTCAGGTAATGGCGCTAGAAGACAGAACAGACTCATTAACGGTTTTGCAACGACTCTGTGCTGATATTTTAATTATCGGTGGCCAACAAGATAAAATTTGCCCGCCAGCGCACCAGTTTGATATGCATACGGCGCTACCGAATAGCGATCTATTGCTACTTGGCCAGTGTGGTCATTTTTCTCCGTTAGAGCAGGCTGACAAAGTGTCCAATGCCTTAACTCAATGGTATTTGCAATCTGGTCGTTAAGTGCAAGCAACTAAATTTTAGGAATATTATCATGAATTTAAAACAAGCCTTAGCGGCAAACAAGCCGTTACTGGGCACATTTATCAAAACGCCACATTTTCATAATACCGAAGTACTAGCCCACACTAAGCTAGATTTACTCTGCTTAGACGCCGAGCACGCGGCGTTTGATCGAGCCGATTTGGATACTTGTATTTTGGCGGCAAAATCACAACAAATGCCCGTTGTCGTGCGTATTCCAAACAGCGAAAATGCCACTATATTAAATGCTCTGGATTTGGGCGCTGATGGCGTAGTATTACCGCATATTTTAAATGCCGAGCAAGCGCAACGTGTGGTTAAAAAGTGCTTTTTTGGCCCCGAGGGGAGAGGCTATGCTGGCTCTACCCGTTTTGCCGGATACACCACTAGGAAATTACCAGAAAATTTAGCCGCTAATCAAACAGAAACTTGTGTGATAGCGCAAATTGAAGATATTGAGGCGGTCAACGACATTGATGCCATTTGCCAGGTAGACGGTATAGATTGCATTTTTATTGGACGTATGGATTTAACGGTGGCATTAAATCAAACCGATGCTGCTCACCCGAGTGTTATTGAAGCGGTGCAAAAAGTGGTCGATGCCTGCAAAAAATATAACAAAACCTGTGGCATGTTTGTTGGTGATCTAACCGAGCTACCACAATGGCTAGAACAAGGCGTCAGTCTTTATTTATTGGGCTCTGATCACAGTTTTCTATTGCAAGGTGCTCAGCAACTACAACAAACATTTCAACAGGCAACAACGGCGTCCACTTAGAATATACCAAATTGAATAAATATCTGATCATTTTTGATGGCTAAAGAATTGTATGGAACAATTCTTCTTTGCGAAGCAGTTCTAAGAACCGAAGGAATGGATGCCTGAGATAAAACGAATAACTACTGCTTTATAAAATCCATAAGTACGTAAGCATGGATGCTGCAGGTAGAGCGAAGCAGGATGCCAAAGCCGAGAAAAACTACTTATAAATTTTTAATTCACGGATGAATGAACTTAGAATTATCATGGATGATATAAATTCTGTATGCCTTGTAATTATCCACTTTATCTCATAAAAAAAACCACATACTTAATCAAGTTGGTATTGCAGATAGCAGTACTTTCTATAGGCGTTTTGTCAGCATAATAAGAGCACTCATAGGGTGCTCTTATTATGCCTACAACTAACGACGGGCTTTATTAAACTCTCTCATTCGCGCGAAAACATCCACGCCAAGCTGATGATACACATGCAGTAAATCAACCAAGACCCAATTCTCTCTGAGCAAACCATTTTCACAGCGCCAAAAATCTAGGCTGCGCATGGTAATACTTTGATTTGATGGCGCGATCCCTAACCAACCACCATGACTGATGGTCATTTTCATGCCCGGCCAGGCGGTAAAGCCAACATAATTACCATCAGCAAATAAATATCCTTGCTCAACATCGCCGATGCGATTAGGCATGGCGTTTAAGAATGGAATTTGATGCCAATTGCGAAAGCCCTGAATGCCCCGCCCGGTGCCGATACCGGAAGGACCATACCAGCTACAGCGCGGATGCCAGTATTTATCAAGTTGCATGGCGGCAACCCCACCAACGGCATGTTCACCGAGCGCAACACACATATCATTAACCAATTGCGCGCTCGCCTGGGAATTAATATCATCTCTTGGCATCATCAATAAACCATCTTGTGTGGCCGGCCCGGGTACATGCCATTCACGGCCTAAACTGGGTACCATAGGCCAGGCATTGGCTTGCATCATTAATTCAGGGATATCCCAAATCGCCTGCATTTCCACCACTTGATTATTTTCGATACGGAAGAATTCGTGGAAACGCATCGCAACCTGATGTCCTGTTGGCGGAATATCCAGCCAGTTTTTTTCAAAACTTCCAGTATAATAACCGCAACAGCCAAGCCAGTGACTGCCATCAGCGCTTTCCCCAGCCATTACGATAGTTTCCCTACGCTCCAAATCGGGGATCGCTCGATAAAGCGGTAAATAAGCTTGCTCGAATAGCCCTTGAGCGCCAGCTAAGTCTTCAAATGGAAAGGCCAGTTTCACCTTGGCATCTTTTGCAAAAGCATGCTCGAGCTCACTACTGACGACAGTTTCATCAAAATCATACAAAGCATTACGTAATGGTTGTAACAGTTGTTTATGGGCTAAATGGACATCTTGCGGCATTGCTAACCTCCTGTTTGGCTGTCGTGCATCGTTTGACACAACAGAGTTTATAGTTTTTTTAATTTAGTTTATATTACCACCATTGACTTCGAAGTCAAACAGTATTATTCTGCAAAAAACTTATGATAAATAAATGACCATATCCACGTTTAACCTTTGGAGGAAATGTTATGCAAACCATTACTGATCAGCTGTATCAGCAACTTAAAGCTGCCCCCGAGCAACTACAAAATTTTATTCATGACGATATCAATTGGCATGTAAGTGCGCCGATAAATGATCTTCTAGGCAAAGATGATCTTATCTGCAAATTCTGGCTGCCACTTACGCAAGCATTACCCGACATTGAAAGAAAACCATTTATCAATATAGAAAGCGATTACCAAGGCAGCGCATGGGTGGCAAGTACTGGTTATTTTGTTGGTACGTTTACCAACGATTTATTGGGCATTCCAGCGACAAATAGGACCTTGTACTTACGTTACACTGAACTAGTACAACTTGAAGATGATAAAATCAAAGAATGTTTTATTATTCTAGATTTTCTTGATGCCATGAACCAAGCTGGTGTTAATCCACTAAGGAAAAGTTTAGGGCATGCCGGCTTAGTTATGCCGCCATCAACAATGGATGGATTATCAAGAGAGAATGTAACCATAGCAGAGTCTAAAAAATCTCAGCAACTTGTTGTTGACATGTTAGAAGAGTTAGGTCGATTTGATGGTAAATCGCTGGAAAGTATGAAATTACAAAACTATTGGCACAACGATTTTATGTGGTATGGGCCAGCAGGTATTGGAACCACTCGCGGTATTGATGGCTTTAGAGCAAACCATCAGGGTCCTTTTGTCTTTAGTTTTCCAGATCGTAGTGTTGATCATAAAGCGACATTGATAGCTGATGGTAACTATGTTGCAACAGGCGGCTGGCCGCATATGCATGGTACTCACTCAGTTGGTGGTTGGTTAGGTTTACCACCATGTAATAAAGAATTATCACTTCGAGTGATGGATATTTGGCGCCGAGAAGGTGAACATTTAAAAGAGAACTGGGTTGCAATTGATATTATCGATATGTGTAAGCAAATGGGCTTAGATGTATTTGCGATGATGAAGCAACAATTTACTGGAAAAATCTAATTCCGCATTACACACATATTCATTAAAAGGGGAAGCAAGTTGCTTCCCCTTTTTACTGCACAAATAAATGACTAGCACTAGACTGGATTCTGTAACAAACGATTTCGTTCAAGAATATCTAAACCTTGCTGTTTTAACCAGTAAGGTAAATCAATCAATACCCAGTTTTCCATCAATTTATCGCCTTCACGGCGGTACACATCTACTACCCGCATATCGGCACGTACATCACCGCCAGGTAGACCGAGAAAACCACCAATCGGCGTATTGGTTAAGTTTGGCCAGCCAAAGAAACACGCATAGTTACCCTCGGCATAACGACAAATATGACCATTAAACACTTTATCCTTCAGCCCTTGTCTGAACGGATATGAATGCTGTTCTTGAAATTTGGGGATGGTATAAGTAGCTCCAATACCAGCGGGGCCATACCAAACCATATCTTTGGCCCAGGTCTTTTCGAGTATTTCTGGCGGATAAGTGTCATTTGCGGTTTCGTTTAACTTGCCAAGATCAACCATCAATTGATTAATCAATGCTAAAGTCTTCTCGCCTTCAGCAGGATCGATATCTTGCATTTGAATACCATCATGGGTACGTGGGCCAGGGTAAATGAATGAATGCCCTGTTGATTGTGGAAGTGGGTTGATGCCTACTTGATTCATTAGCCCAATGATATCGATAAAGAAACCTGAACGGATAATTTTGCCATTTTTAATACTGTTAAAGTCAGCATAACGGATCATCGCGACCCTACCTGAGCGTGGTATTCCCAGCCAATCTTGATCAAACTGCACCATGAAATGCCCCATACTGGTAACCCAGTGTGCGCCATCGTTAGCACTAGTTCCTGCCATAAAGACATCCTGACGACGCTGTACATTTTTGAATGCTTGCAAAAATGGTTGCCAAAATGTTTGGTTAACTGCTGCTGGCCCTTTTTGCTCATTAAATGGATGAACACCATACCATTGGCAATCATCGCTCATGTACTGGCTCAATACCGCACCAGTCGTGTCGGAATTAGCCTGCTCCAATGCATGATAATAGGCCTGTATTAGCTCTTTGTTTTGTTGTTCAATCGTCATATCTGCTCCACCGCTGTTTAAAATAACACCATTTATTTGCATTTGAAGTCATTTATAAATTTAATTAATAATAGCTTAATTATTACTTAGACTAGCAAATTGTCGCTATATTTCCGTAATTTAATAAAATTAGCAAATATCTTCTTTCAAATAATTTTAAACAATGCTATTGTTAAATGACTCCGAAGTCAAACTGTATTGCACTATAATGTAACTTGTGCAATCTGACATTAGCCAAAAACGATAAGAGATATTTTATATGACTGAATTTGGAACCCTGAATTGGACTATTTTAATTGTCTATATACTGGCAAACTTATTACTTGGATTTGTTATCAGTAAAAAAGTGAGCACAGCAGATGATTTCTATTTAGGACAAAAGCAAACCCCATGGTGGGCGATAGGTATCTCAGTTATAGCCACTTATGTCAGTGCCATGACATTTCTCGGCGCTCCGGCCTGGGCATACAAAGACGGCTTGTCGGTTATTGCCATTCATTTAAACTATCCGTTAGTGATCATCGCGGTGATCACCTTTTTCTTCCCGTTCTTTTATAACGCCGGTGTTGCGTCAATATATGAATACCAGGAAAAACGCTTTGGCAAAAAAGCCCGAGGTCTGGTTTCCGGGATCTGGCTAATTTCACAAACGATGAGTTCAGCGGCGGTATTGTACGCAACGTCTCTGGTACTCAGTTTTATCACCGGCATCCCGGTTGTCACCGCCATTATAATAGTAACAGTAATTGCGTTGATCTATACCGTAATGGGGGGCATAACTGCGGTAATTTGGACCGATGTTATCCAATCGGGGATTTTGTTTATCGGTGCAGGCATCATTATGTATGCATTGATCGAGAATATGGACACATCAGTAATGGATACCTTAGCGATATTAAAGGAGCAAGGTAAAACCAACCCGTTGAACTTCGATTTGGACTTTACTAATGTGACCACAGTGTGGTCAGGTGTTTTGGCGATGAGTCTCTATCACATCACAGTGTACGGTACCAATCAGATGATGGTACAGCGCACTCTTGCCGCGAAAAACATCGGCGATGCCAAAAAATCTTATTTGCTGATGGGCTTCCTGGCATTTTTTGTTTACTTCTTCTTTATCATTATGGGGATCCTGTTTTATAGCTACTATCAGGGCAAGCCGTTTGAGAACGAGAACACCATCATTCTTGAATTTGCGGCTGATTATGGCATGCCAGGATTAATGGGTATTATCGCCGCTGCCGTGATGGCGGCTTCGATGTCAAGTTTAGACTCGGCATTCAACTCGTTATCAACCGTATCCACCATAGATTTTTACAAAAAGTACTTTAAGCCTGACGAAACAGAGGTACATTATTTAAATGTATCGCGAATATTTACCGTGATCTGGGCAGCTATCATCATTTTCCCAGCCATTTTGTACCATTTACATAGTACCGGCTCTATTTTAGAAGTATTAAGCAAGGTCGGCTCTTACTTTGTCGGCGCACAGCTAGGTATGTTTGGCTTAGGATTTTTCTCCAAGCACGCTAGCGAGAGAGGATTATTAGTGGGTACTTTTGTTGGCGTAATTGCCGTTGCCTATACAGCACTTTATACCGATGTTGCCTGGCCATGGTACGCAGCAATTGGCGCTACGATAAACGTAGTGGTAACCATCATCGCCAGTATAGCCATTGACGGTAAGCAGGAAAATTATTCTCCATATACCGTCAAAGGTCAGATTCAGGCTTTTGCTGACGGTAATAAAGCGACGAAAGAAAATGGCTGGTACTTAGTGCCGGGTAAGGTCGACAAGGTGTGCTATGCATTGTTTGCTTTCTTTATTTTCACACTAATTTTCTTATTCTCCTTTGAGCAATTTATTTAACAGTACGGGTAACAATTATGAGTTCAGAACGTATTAAATCTATCAGCCAGATCCATTGGCAACCACTGACTAAGTTATTGCAGCCCACAGGCAAGAAGCAGCAACAACTATCCGGATTCGATGATGAATTTATCGATATAGTTGATTATATTATTCGCATCACTCACCGGATATGGGAACAAAAAAATGTTGGCCTGTGTTATCAGTACTATGCGGATATTTGTCCGGTATTTACCTTAGGCGGTTACTTTGAGTGCGTTGAACAAGTGGTGCAAAATACCCTAAAAACCATCGCCGCATTTCCTGATCGTAGTTTGATAGGTGAAAATGTTATTTGGAAAGAAGAGAGTGATGGCAGCTATTATTCATCGCATTTGATCACCAGTATTATGACCAATACCGGCAATTCCGAGTTTGGCGCTGCTACCAATAAAACAGGCCGGGTAACCACTATTGCCGATTGTGTCTGCTTTGAAAATAAGATCATCAAAGAATGGCTGGTACGAGATAATAGCTTTTTGATCAGCCAGTTGGGCATAGATCTTATCGATGCCGCTATCAGCTTTGCGCAACTTGTCCCGGATCCACATTTTAATGTCTGGTTTGATGAGGAATACCAGAGAGTGCGTGAAACCAAGCATCGCGCCAACATAGCATTAACTACTGAAAACTGGACTACAGAAAATTTCGTCCAGTCATGGGTACAAACTTTGTTTAATCAAAAACAATTTTCCAATTTGAATGACTTTTACCACGTTGCCGCCTCGCATCAATGGCCTGGCGGAAGGATAGCAACAGGGCTGGCACAAGTAAGTGGCACCCTGATCCAATGGCTAGCTCAATGCCCTGATGCGAAAATGACCGTTGATCACCTTGCTGTTGTGGGCTTTAATGAAGACACCATTGATATTGCTGTTCGTTGGTCAATTGCAGGTACTTATTCGCCACAAAATGAGCGTTTGGCTCAGCTTAAGGACGAGCGCTTTTTTGTGCTTGGCGCCTCACATCTGCGAGTAAAAAACCAGAAAATTGTGAAAGAAGTAACAGTCTTTGATGAAATATCGCTATACGCTAACTTGATCCGCCAATCAGGATGTAATTTACCGTTAGCAGACAAGGAGCCTAGCAATGTTTAATAAATTAATTGAGCTTTACACTAAGGGAGATTTAGCCCAGCTTTCATCCAGTATTTTACATAGTACGGCATGGCAGCAGCACGACTTTACCGCTTATGGCAATATGCAAATAGAAAACCTTTGGCTAAAGAGTCTGGAACAATTTGGTTTCTTGCCGTTAGCAGAGCAGCAAACCGTGCAAGGTGATGGTTTTAGCGCCCTGTATTTTGAATTATCGGTTGAAAATCAACAGTATAGCTTAGCGGTTTCGTTCTTTTTTGAACACAATGAGCAGCATATCAAAAGACTGCGCTGCATAGTTGATACCTTGGCGCTAGCAAAATTACAACAAAACGAGGGCAAACAGATACAGGAGCTGTTACCGACTCCAGATCCGTTATTGCTGAGTCAGTTTGATCACCAGTTACACCCACAAAGTTATCACGCCACGCCGAAAGATGTTTGTGATTTACCTAAGGACATTGACAACATAATGAGTCAATGGTGGAACATTTGGCAAGAAAAACAATTGGCAAGTTTTGCCAGCTTATATAATGACGATTCGCAGATAAAGCTTGCTGGCTCAGCTACCAGTTGCGGCTTTCATCAGTTGCGAAGTTTTCATTTAAAACTTCATAATCGCTTAAACCGAAGTTATTGCCAGTTGGAAAATATATGTTATGACTCTGAGCAAAATACCCTTGCCATACTTTGGCATATTGACGGTGATTACCTAGATGTTGGGGCGACCAAACGCGTTCGAATTCCAATGATGTCGTTTTTGACCATTGAAGATAATAAAATTGTCAAGGAGCAACTTCAGGTTGACTGGCTGTCGTTTACTAAACGCTTCCAGTTACATACTGCAATTATCTAACACTCCATGAGCAAAGACTACAACAGCATCAGCAGCGATTGGGTTGATGCTCATCACCACCTTTGGGATCTCGACAACATTCATTACCCCTGGCTTGCCGCCAGGGGTGAACGGCGTTTTTTTGGTCAGCCGGATGCCATTCGACACAATTATCTGGTTAATGATTTTGTTGCTGACCATCAGGGGTTAGTCCAAAAAAGTGTTCATATTCAAGTGGGCGCCGCTAGAGCAGAGCAACTGAAAGAAACTCAGTTTGTCGAGCAGATGTCTCAGGTTACACTTGCCAAGCTAAATAATCGTTATCCTTCTGCTGCTGTCGTCGCGGTTGATATGTGGGCTGACAATATTGAAGCGTCAATCAATGCCCACTTACAACATAATATTGTCCGCGGTGTGCGCGATATTATTGGCAAAAGCCCGGAAGAAAATAGCAGCTTACCAACATTCAACTCCGCTAAGTTGTTGAACAATTGGAAATTTTTAGCAGAGAACCAGCTGAGTTTTGATCTGCAGCTAACCAGTGAGCAATATGCAGAAGTGCTAGCAACTCTGGAGAAAGTACCAGAGCTTAACGTCGCCATTTGCCATCTGGCATCCCCCTGGGATCAAACCGAAACCGGTTTTAACAACTGGCAGCAGTGGATGCAAAAGTTTGCCCAACTGCCGAATTGTTATATCAAGTTATCGGGCTTTGCCATGTTTCGTCAGCAATTCATTGCAGCCGATTTTCGCAAATACGCCCACAGCGCCATTAATATATTCGGCCCGGATCGCTGTATGTTTGGCTCTAACTTTCCTGTTGATAAACTCTACGTCAGCTACAGTGATTTATTCGCGCAATGGCAAGAAGTTGTAACGTGCTATAACCTGGAAGAGTCGATGCAATTATCTGCCGGCACCGCCACTCATTTCTATCGCTTGTCTTAAACCCTGACTCTAATCCCTTATAAGCTAAATTAGGCTCTGCAATACCCTTTTAGGGCGTTGATTCAGAGCCAGATATTCATTGCTATAGCTTTACGCCCAACCAAGTTGTTGGAGACTGATAGTATCATTCCAGATTTTTGTGGTGTGTTTGATTAAACCATCTTCGAAGTCCATGTGATAGACGAAATCGGCAACGAGCGTTTTACCGGTTGGTGCAACCGGGCCGCCTTCTCCAGTATGTGTTCCACGTAAAACCCCATAACCTGCTACGGAATTGCGAGCTTCATCTTTAGCAAAAAACTTTACTTCATATTGACCATCTGGAATTATCAGCAAGAGGCTCTTCATCCATTCACAATATGCATCCAGGGATGATATGTCAGCCAATGCAGATGTTTGTGATGAAAATGTAGCATCAGGGAGACAGTAGCTGCTACAAATTTACCATCCTTTACCCGTTTCGCAGGCATCAAAGAATTGGTTTGCAATTAATGCCTTGCCTATAAGCCATTTAATTCTCACTAAAAGAGCAAATAATTATGCTAAATGGTATTAAAGGCTATTTGATATTTTTTTCTCATATTTGCGTAGTAGTGATTGAATTTAATTCAATCAAAAAAGGTTCATCACAGCCTTGGGGAAAAGCTATGATGAACCTAAAAAATAACCGGAGTAAAACTCCGGTTCAAGCGCGAGCTATCTAATTGTCATACTTTAGAAAGTATATTTCAGGCTTACTCCCCACGTTCTCGGGTCATTCCAGTTAGCCTGAACTGAGTTTGCCGGTTTACCAGAAACGATTTGTGAATGCACAACCGCACGAGTGAGTACTTCTTCATCAGTCAAGTTCTTCACAAAGAAGTCTACTTGTACATCCTCTTGAACAATCCAGGTCAGTCTTGCATCAACAATTGCATGGCCATCAACTTTTGCTTCAGGAATGTTAGTATCAAAAGCATAGTAATCATCACTGTATTGCACTTGTAAATGCGGGATTAAGAAAGAATCGTTATCTAATTCCACTTCATATGTGATACCAAGGCCGACAGTATATTCAGGAGACATCGCAGGAGACCAGCCAGCAAAGCTGAATTGGCTATTGTTGTCATTAATGTCTTGACGACCTTCAAAGTTGCCTAAACCTAATAGTGGTCGTAATTGTGAATTACCAACCGAGTAATCATCCGAGAATTCTGAATCAAGTATCGTAAAAGTACCTGAAATTGACAAGGCATCTGTTGGATACCATAACGCATCAAGCTCTAAACCTAGTGTATCTACATTGCCGCCATTTTCATAATATTCAAATGTTGTTTGTGTACCTGCTTCAACACACTCAACAATTGTCTCGCCCGAAGTCGCGTCGTTACACGCAACAGCGAATAATTGTGCTTTCACATCCTCATATTCATTCATGAAGGCAGACACATTCAAACGCATGTCGCCGTCAAGTAAGGTACTCTTGGCACCAATCTCATATGAGATTACTTCTTCGTTGTCATAAGTCGGTTCAGCGCCACGTGAAACAACACGAGTATCATTGGCACCACCAGTTCTCATACCCGTTGCCGCAGAGGCATAAAGCATCAAGTCATCACTGTGATCATACTCAAATGCCGCCTTCCAAAGTACTGCTGAATCATCCCAGTCTGGAATGCTATCACCAGTAAAAGTTTTTTCATCATAGTTATAACGTAAACCACCAACGAGTCGCAAATCATCTGTTAATTCGTAACGGAGCTGACCGAATACTGCGTAAGAATCTACCGTGTGCGGATCATGGTTTGGGTTACCCCAACTTGGCACACCGATTGAGTCAGCAATATCATCGCCCGTGGTATCTTCGCGCCAAATCCACTCCCAATCGGCTTCTTGATCATAGTAATACAAACCAGCAATCCACTGCAGTGGACCTTCGTGGTTCGACGAAAATTGTATTTCACTGGAGATAGTTTCTTGATCATCCTGACGACCGAAACCACCAACAAAATCTAAACCACCATCACTATAGTCATTGTCGTAAAACTGTTTCCCGCTTAACTCAGAGTAGTTTGACGTCCATTTAATGTCAGCAAAATCGGTATACCATTCAAAAACCGCGGTAGCAGAAAAGGCTTCTTGTTTATCTAATGAAAACGCATTGCGATAAACATCATATGGACCTTTATCATCACGCTGTGCATCACTTGGTTGATAAATATGACCAGGAGTAACTGAAGCTGTTGGATTGAACACTCCCGAACCAGGAGTGGTTTCTGAAATTTGGTAACCGGCAATTTGTTGATAACCCCAAATAGCCGATGAGTTATTATCTTTCTTAGAGTAATCGAAACGGAAAGTGGCGTTAAAGCTTTCACTTGGCTCGTAGCGCGTTACCGAGCGCAGGTAAAATTGATTTTTTTCACGAAGATCATCTGAAGGCCCGTCTAATACGTGGTTCTCAATATAACCATCGTGCTTGTCTGATGCCATGACAAAGCGGGTTGCTAAATTGTCGGCCAACGGCAGGTTTAGCATACCTTCATAAGCGGCGCGGTTATATGCACCGTGGGTGATTTTAACATTACCTTCGATATCATCCATTACCGGACGATTAGTAATCACATTAATACTACCAGCAAAGGTATTTCGACCGTACAATGTCCCCTGTGGGCCACGTAATACTTCAATGCGTTCGATGTCGACAAAAGCTCCCATACCCGCAGTAGTGGTTGGTACATAAATACCGTCCTGGAAGATACCAACAATTTGTTCGGCAATACCCGTGCCAGCAACGCCAACTTCGTTGGTACGCGCTCCACGCATAGCTGGACGAACTTCGCCACCTGAGCTGCCTACTTTTAAGCCGGGAACGACTTGTTGTAAGCCAGTTATATCTATGATCCCGGCCCGTTCAACATCGTCAGCTCCGAGAGCCGTTATCGATGAAGATACTTCTTGCAGATCTTGAGAATGTCTGTTTGCAGTAACCATGATTTTTTCAATTTGATGGTCATCGTCTTCTGTAGCTTGTTCTTGTGCAGCAACCGATTGACCCATCAAAATATTAGTAATGGCCAACGCGATCACTGTTTTCGAGGTCTTTCTTAATGTAACTGGCATCATGTGTAAATCCTCTTTCCTTATTTCTATGTGTTAGTACATAAATTGTAATGAAATTTTTAATTTTTATGGGTCATGTAATAGTTTTAATTGTGCCCACGCTATTATTTGTACTCCGGAATCATTTTGATGTCAAGCAAACTTGTAAATAAAATGTTATAAAATGGTTGTCAAACAACATCAAAAACCACAAGCCAAACAAAAAAGCCTACATTACAGATACTTATACGTACAACATAAAAGCACCCAAACTTAGACTTACGACACAAAGTAATGACTCCGACGTCACCAACTTACAATTTTATGTCTTTTAACCAATGATGGTCCTTATATTTTCGATTTTTATATTAAAACATGATCAACATCAATGACTTCGCAGTCACAAGGAATATAATGCTTATAGCATTTTATTTTTGGACTTGCGATGAGCATTCAAACTAAAGAAAAACAAAACGTGGTCACTATCATCGCCTTGCTAGCCAGCTTATTTGCACAAATGCAGGCCATTAGTTTATTAGGCATCAGCATTCCTTTAAGTTTGTCAGCCACAGGCGCAGGCGTTGACAGCATTGGTCAGGTTATGGCGTTATACTCGATTGGTCTGGTATTGGGCAGTTATCAGGGTAAGAGAGTAATCGCGCGTGTCGGCCATATCCGTGCATTTTCAGGATTCGCCGCTATCGCGACGATGGCAGCAATTATTCACAGTTTGACCAATAGCGTGCTGATGTTTGCCTTGCTGAGAATTTTAAGTGGACTGGCAGCAGCAGTGATGCTGGTAGTGATAGAAAGCTGGTTCAATTCGTTAACAATAAATACCAACAGAAGCCGGTTACTGGCGATCCATCAGATCATCTTTTATCTGGCGATGGGCAGTGGCCAATTATTGATTAATGTCGTGCCTGGGCAAATAAATTTCGCATTTTCAATTGCCGCATTGTTATCTTGTCTGGCATTAATCCCGATGACATTGGTCAGAATTGAAAATCCAACAATATCGCAAGTGTTGCCAATAAGTTTTATTGAGCTTTTTAAAATTGCCCCTTGCGGCATCCTAGGCGCCATTCTTGCTGGCAATGCCATTGGTACGGTATTTAATCTTTCACCGATATACGCGCAGCAAATGGGCACGTCGACTCTAAATATATCTATTTTTATGTCTGCCATTATATTTTCCGGGGTGTTACTACAGCGTCCCATAGGCAAACTTGCTGATAAATACCCACGAGAGTATATACTCTGCCTACTACTAGGGTTGACACTTATAGCTTCCTTACTGGTACCAGAATTTAGTAGTACACTGCCATTACCTGTACTTGGCATCATGGTTGGCGCACCAATTGCCTGTTTGTATCCAGTAAGTGTGGCGACTGCCTACGCAAACTTACCTAGCAATAAGGCTGTCGCCTCTAGCAGTGCTTTACTCCTAGCTTATGCCATTGGCGGTTTTAGCGGACCAATTCTAACTTCGTTCGCCATGGCCAGTTTTGGTAGTCAGGCATTATTTTACTATTTAGCACTCAGTTGTTTGCTCGGTATGGCAGCCACTATTTTCTTTGCCTTTGGCAGTAAGCTGGGCCTGTTATTCAAGAAAAAGCCTCATATAAAATGAGGCTTTCATTTAGATTTATATTGGGGCAAATCTATGGCCCATAGCCTCGTAGAAGTATGAACTTAATGTCAGCTGTTTGATCGAAAAGTTGAACTTCACATATGGGGAGGCTTAATATCTTCTGTGCGAAGTTAGAGGCCATTTGCCATTCCCCGAAAAAACTACAACACAGTGTTCATCATTACTACCCTATTCAGAGCAAGGTCAGCAATTAAACAAGGCGGCGTAAGATATATACGCCGACTTTTATCGTAAGCAGTTAAAGAGTGGTTCTACCAGGGCCAAGTAAAGGGCAAAGGAAGAATTTATCTCCTTCGTTCATCATACCGTCATCAGTTAGGTCAATCCACCAACGCCCGCCAAGGTGACCGACTTCTCCAGGGCCAAATTCTGTGGTTAAGCCATTCATAGTTGGAATTAGTTGCTGAAATTTACCATGCATAGGTAAGTCGCCCAAGGCAATTGAGTCATAATAAAGCCCTTGTGAGGTGACAAAAACAACAGGTGCTCCTTCTGCGTTACGGCCTTTGTCACGGACTTTGTCACCAGCTAAAGCCGAATGACTCACAATTATTGAACTACTTAACAGAACTAACGTACCTATTACTTTTAAAAATTTCATTTTACTCTCCATACATTTGTTGAATTAATTACTTTTTGAGTATGGATAACTTAAATCACGACAATATCACGAGTTCATCACGATTTTATAACAAGTCAAACGAGTGGGCTAAGTTGCAACAGTTTGTTCAGAAAAAACTGACTTATGATGAAAAGCGAGATGCTTTTTGATGGATAATTCTCACTACTTCGCGTGAATAAACCATTGAGGTATGGGACTGTTTTACTATGATATGTTCAGTCATGCCAGGAATTTGAGTTTCAGCAATACTTACAGTGCCATCAGACTCTTCAATTTCTTCCCCCCATACGCGATCAAGCAAAGGTCTTGCACCTAGCTTGACATTACCAGCGATAGAAATTAAACGCTGCGGTACTGGCCATGATTTTTGAAACTTTTTAGGAAGCAAACCAAATTGCACAGCAGAACCTAGTAATTTGTCTATTTTGAATTTTTCCATATCTTTGGCAATTCTTGCACCTTGATGAGGAGTGCCAATGGTGATCACTAAAGGAACTTTTTCTATGGAGACTTTTTGAGTAAATAAATACTCAGTGATCACTAAACCACCAAGTGAATGGCCAAGCAAAATTGCAGGTCCATCGCCAACTAGTCTATCTACAGTTTTAAATAATCTGGCTTTGTCTGCTTTTGTGCTTGGGTAGGAAATATTATCAACTTGATAACCTAAAGTTTCTAAACGGTTTGCTAACGGCGCCATAATGATTTTATTCATAAACAGTCCATGAAGAAGAATTATTTTCATTATTAGCACCTAGTCAATTTAGTTTACATATAAGTTTGATTTTTTACTTGGGCCTTTAATCTTGTTCCTAATATCCTCTCTGATCATATACAGAGATGGTATTAAAAATAAAGTAATAACGGTGGCAAACATAATACCAAATCCTAAAGATATCGCCATAGGGATAATAAACTGAGCTTGTAAGCTTGTTTCAAAGTACAAAGGTAAAATCCCAAAGAATGTGGTTAATGAAGTAAGCAGGATTGCCCGAAAACGTAACATACCTGATTCAACAACGATATCTCGCATGCGCATTCCTGTGCTTTTTGCTTTATTTATAAAATCAACCAGTATCAAAGAGTCATTTACTACAACGCCAGATAGAGCGATGAAGCCATACATCGACATCATATTGACTGTTGTGTTTAGTACCCAGTGGCCAAATATTGCCCCTATTATGCCAAAAGGGATCACGGTCATAATCACTATTGGTTGCGTGTATGATTTAGTTGGTATAGCGATAAGGCCATAGATTAAAAACAACGCAGTAATAGCAGCAAACTTTAATTGTTCAATAAAGTCCTCTTGATCTTTACTTGCTCCTTCCATGCCATATTTAACACTAGGATATTTTTTCAAAATAGTTGGAATGATATCTTCATTAAATTCGGTTAATATTTTTCTCGATTCAACTTTTTCACTATCTATTTCAGCAGCAACTTTAATCGTTCTCTTCTGATTAATACGGGTAATTTTAGAAAACCCTTGGGTTAGTTCTACATCGGCCACTTGAAAAAACGGCACTTCATCGCCACTTGGTGTTCTAACCCACATATTTTCTAAATCAGTAATCGACCGGCGTTCCGCTTTTGGATAGCGTACCATCACTTTAATTTCATCACGCCCACGCTGGATACGTTGCGCTTCATCACCGTAAAAAGCTTGGCGTACCTGTTTAGCCAGATCTGCTAAGGTAATACCTAACACTTCAGCTTCTGGGCGCATGGATAATTTGATTTCACTACTGCCACGACTGAAAGAGTTGCGAATATCAAACACGCCATCAAATTCTTTTAATTTGTTTTGCACTTCTATTGCGGCTTGTTCAAGTTCAACTTCATCCTTGCCATTAAGCTGGAATTCTAACGCAGAGCCACCACCAGCATTTGTGCCAGCAAACAATCTTAACTCTCGCACGCCTGGAATTTCACCAACTTCTTCTCGCCAAAGCTTTTCAATTTCAAAAGCATCCAGCTCGCGCATCTCCGCTTTATTTAATTCCATCATAAAGCCGCCTTGCAGATCGCCGCGAGTAAACACCATGGTATGTTGAATAAAACTTTCACCATTAAAAGTGTTTTTATTCGCCATGTTATAGCCAGAATCGATAACATACTCGAGTGCTTCATTACGCTTTTGCGGTGACGTGCCATCCACCATAATGACTTGTCCCTGTACGAAGTCACTGGGCACATTAGGGAAAACTTCAACTTTAACAAAAGAGCCGGCAATTAAGCCCACAGATAACAATAATATACAAATAAAGCCGGCCATAGTGTTATACCTAAACTCTATGGCTTTTCGTAATGCTGGTTGATATTTATTGGTGATGAAATTGTCAAGCCAAGCTTTAAACTTCAACTGTACTCGATGAACGATATGAGCGTTATTGGGATCAATTTCAGTATATTTCATATGGGCTAAATGTGATGGGAGTATCCATTTAGATTCAATAATTGAAAAGATCAAACATAAGGTTACGACCAAGGCGATTGCTCTAAAAAAGCCAGAAAATGAGGTATCTATAAATAATAAAGGTACAAAAGCAGCAATAGTTGTTAACACCCCAAAGGTTGCTGGCATAGCAACTCGATGGGCACCACGTATAACATTATCGACTGAATGCCCGTTGCGCTGCACTTCGGAATATACACTCTCACCAATAACAATTGCGTCATCAACTACTATTCCCAATACCATGATAAAAGCAAAGAGGCTTAGCATGTTTACCGTAACAGACCATTCACCGAGTAATGGCATCATCATAAAGGCACCGAAAAAAGAAATTGGGATACCCACCATGACCCAAAGTGCTACACGTACTCGCAAGAACAAAGTTAAGATTATAAATACTAACAATGCACCGAGCAGCATATTTGAGATCATCATATCCAAGCGTTCGTCCAGGTAATATGATGAATCGCCAAATACATCAATATTAACACCAGCAGGTAATGTTTTTTGTTTTTCCTTGGCGTATTCCCGAACTTGTTTGGCAATTTCTAAATCATTTTGATCACTCGTCGATTTAACTCTAATACTGGTTGTATTTTTACCATCAAATTGCGCATATCCCTCATCTTCAACAAAACTGTCTTTAACAGTAGCAATATCACCAAGTGTTAATCTTGTGCCATCCTCATTGGTTTTTAGAACTAAATTAGAAAACTCCACGCCAGTGTATGCTTGTCCTTCAGTTCTGATTTGTATATAACCGCCTTTAGACTTTATAGTACCGCCAGGTAAGTCAAGAGAGGAGCGTTGAATTGCTTGACTGATTTCGTCAAATGTCAGACCATATTCAATAAGTTGCAGTTCTGATATTTCCACCGAGATTTCATAATCTCGAATGCCTACAGCTTCGGCGATATTAACATCAGGCAAGGCAATAATATCATCACGTATATCTTGTGCGAGCTCTTGTCTAGTGCGTCTGTCCATATCACCACTAACAGCTACCCACATTACATCCATTTGAAACTCTTGCTTCATTACAAGTGGTCGTTCTATTTGCGCAGGAAATGTTGTGATGGTATCAATTTGCATTTGAACTTCATCCAGCTTTTCTTCTAGCGAATAGCCTGAATTTACTTCAATTGTTACCGTTGCCAAACCTTCAGTTGCTTCTGAGGTTATACGCTTTAGTCCTTGTATATTTTCCAGTTTTTCTTCAATACGCAGTACCACAGATTGTTCAACATCTGCTGGTGAGGCACCTAAATGAGTTACCGTAACCATAATGGTATTAGGGCTAAATTCAGGAAACATTTTTTTGGTAATATTTTGGTAGGAGTATGCGCCCATCACCAGAATAAATACCATCAATAAGTTGGCGGCAACACTATTACGTGCAAACCATGCGATTATACCGGTTAAGCTTTCTTTAATTTCTGTCATCGCGGTTATATCGCTTTTACTTCATTATTAGCAGTCTTGTTTTGCTCGTTTTCAGATAAATCTTCAGCAACTCGAATTGGCATTCCTTCTACTGGAGTTCTCATGCCTGTTGAAATTACTCGGTCAGTATTTGAAAAATTATTTTCAACGTAAACAACTTCGGCATCAGTTCTTACTACATTTACCGTATGTAAACTTAATGTATTATTTTCCTTAGCCAAATACACTGTGCGTGCACCATGCAACACAGCTCTTGGCAGCACAACAATGTTATGTGCGGTTTTACCTTTAATATTGGCATTCACAAACATACCAATTCTTAATTCATTGTCACCTTCATTATTAACTAAGTTATACGGGTCATCAATTTGAGCAACAACATAGTGAACACGCGACTGACTATTTACCACCCCTTCGTATCTAGCAATAAAGGAATCCCACTGCAATTGCTCGCCTGCTTGCACTGATGAAATAGTCAGTTTGCGGCTTTTATTCACTGCTTCGTTTAATTTTGGTAAATCTAGAAATACGATATCTGTTTGCTTAATAGGTAAACGAACTTCAGCAAAATCAATAGCAATGGTTTTGGATAATTGCCCATTTGTAGAAACATACTGTCCAATATCTACATATTTTTCAGTGAGTAAAGCATCATAAGGGGCAATAATTTTTGTACGATTTAATTTTATTTGTGCTTCTTTTAAATCGGCTTCTGCGGCCTTTACATCGGCTTCAGCTTTTTGTAATTGCGGTATTCTTAGTGCTAATAACGGTGCTTCTTCAAGCGTTTTACCGGTCATGCCCCATTCTTGTTTCGCTTGTTCAGCTCTTGCTTGTTCTTGTATTAATTCTGCTTGCATCGAACCTAAGCGAGACTCGGCTTGTAATACATTGACCTCATAGGTAATTGGATCTATTTCCAGCATCATTTCACCTTTAGCAAAATAGCCGCCAACGCGAAGTTTCGGTGAAACGTTAATTATTTGTCCTGAAACTTCTGATATCAAAACTGTTTCTGTTCTTGGCTTCACAGACCCTTGGCTGGCAATACTGAAAGTGACATCACTTGCATTGATATCAATTACATTCACTAAAGGTGGCTTAACATCCAAATCTTTTTTATCTGGCTTTGACGCCATTAACTGCATCGCTCCGCTACCTAAAACACCTACTAAAATGATAAGTAAAGGCATGATAATCAACTTCATTTTAGATTTTTTTACTGGGCTAGTATTTTCATGTAACTGTGTCATTTTGATCCCGTACAACAGAATTATTTTATTAAACGATTACTCTAGAAGGTTTAATAAAGTATTTATTAATTAACAAATAAATAAGTTAAGATAGTAATTGTAAAATAATTACTATGCATTGCGATTGAGCATTTATCTTATTCAGGCCAACTTGGCTATGCTGTTACTGGATAAACTGTTGCCAACTTTTTAGCATAATTTTAAAATCTTCTATACCACAAGTCGCCATTGAATCTTGCTCAAAGTCATCAACGTCATCCAACAAGTGTTCAGGTAGCATACTTTCTATATTTTCAGCATTTGCTTTCACTTCTACTTCACCGTTTTCTACAGTTAAAGTATATTCCTTACCTATTAGATTGTCGGTTTGGACATTAATGCCAGTAATAAATTCAATAACCTGTTCAAGCTTTACCAAATCTTTACTTACTTCTTGTTCAAGCCATGGCGCAAAAGCCTCGTGCCCATAACTGAATTGAGCTAATGGAAGGCCAGTAATAAAGTCAGTTTTGAATGTGTATTCCATGGTTTCTCGACATTTCACCAGTTAGAGTCATACATAGCTTTAGGTGATAAATTTTATTAATATTCAAGCTGATGAAACTTTTTAAGCATTCCACCCTCTTATAGTTAACATTATTTTAACAAAGCAAGTAAGGATACTAAAGCGGTGACCCAAGGTTTATTTACAGCACTAGTTATCTCTATAGTAATACATGCTCTGTTAATCTGGAGCTTTTTAACGCCAGGGATACAAGTTTCTAAAAACATAACCAAACCATTAAAGAAACTTAAAAAGCCAATAAAAAGTTATATTTACCAAGCACCTAAAATTATTGTAAAACAAATAATTGCAGATAAAGAAGAAAAACAATCACCAAGTACTGTAAAAAAAGATTTTGTTAAAGCAGATAAAATTGTACCCGACTTAGTCAATAAAAATAAGCAAAATGCAGAGTTAAATGTTTCTAAAATTGTAACAACCGATGCACAATTGATAAAAAAATCGGCAACAAAAGCGGCACCTAAATTTAACCCATACAAAAGCATCAGCTCATTTAAACAGCAGCTTAACGAAAAAATGATGAGCGATTTTAAAGAACAGCAATTGAATAAGGGTTTCTCGGCAATGCAAACCTTACCCCAAGCCGTCCCCCACAGCACTTTCCATAAAACTGAATTGCAAAAAAAAGCCGAAATGACAACGCAAATAGGCAGTGAGACCTTTGTGAAACAAAATGGCGTATGTACACAAACAACTGATTTATCATCGATTGATGATAATCTAGGCTCGGTCACTTCGTTTAGTGATTGTGGCGAGTCTGATGAAGAAAAATACTTTCGTGAGTTTATGGCAAAGAAGATGAGTCGTTTTAAGAGAAAATAGATCCTGAATAGATCCTGAAATAAATTCAGGACGTCACTAGGGTGACGAATTCAGGAAGTCGACAGGGGTTTCAAAGAGTCATTTCATTATTTTGTTTCAGGATCTCGGTTTGGGAAACTCTAGCGGTGCCATTTCACGCTCTTCGTTTCTCGTTCCTAAAACAATAAAGGCCGCTAATGCGGCCTTTATTCATTTATAGAAGACCCTGAGTAGATCCTGAAATAAATTCAGGACGACGCTAGTGCGTCGATTACCAGGGCATAACTAACGTTATGGTTACGCTACGCTTTGTGCGATAACAACTTCTTGAGCTTTCTTAGTGTAACTATCCATAGTATGGAAGTTCAAGTAACGGTAAGTATCAGCTGCAGTAGCATCAATCTTACTTGAGTATTCCATGTATTCAGCAACAGTTGGTAAGTGACCAACGATAGCACCAACAGCAGCTAATTCAGCTGAAGTTAAGTATACGTTTGCGCCATTACCTAAACGGTTAGGGAAGTTACGAGTAGAAGTAGAAAGTACAGTAGACTTTTCAGCTACACGTGCTTGGTTACCCATACATAAAGAACAACCAGGAGTTTCAATACGAACACCAGCTTTACCGTAAGTAAAGTAATAACCTTCTTCTGTAAGTTGGTCTCTATCCATCTTAGTTGGCGGAGCAACCCACATACGAGTGTTAAGTACGCCACCGAAGTCTTCTAGTAATTTACCAGCAGCACGGAAGTGACCAATGTTAGTCATACATGAACCGATGAATACTTCATCAACTTCTACGCCAGCAACATCAGAAAGAAGTTTTGCATCATCAGGGTCATTTGGACAACAAACGATTGGCTCTTTAATATCAGCTAAATCAATCTCAATAACGTGCGCATATTCTGCATCCGCGTCACCTTCCATTAATGATGGATTCGCTAACCACTCTTCCATACCGTTAATACGACGCTCAATAGTACGAACATCGCCGTAACCTTCACTGATCATCCACTTAAGCATAACAATGTTAGACTGTAAGTATTCAGCAACGGCATCTTCTTCAAGCTTGATTGAACAACCAGCAGCAGAACGTTCAGCTGACGCATCAGATAATTCGAATGCTTGCTCAACAGTTAAACCTTTAAGGCCTTCAATTTCTAGTACACGACCAGAGAACTCATTGATTTTACCGGCTTTCTCAACGGTTAATAAACCATTTTTGATACCGTAGTAAGGGATAGCATGTACAAGGTCACGTAAAGTGATACCTGGTTGCATTTCGCCTTTAAAACGAACCAATACTGACTCAGGCATATCAAGAGGCATAACACCAGTTGCTGCTGCAAATGCCACTAAACCAGAACCCGCAGGGAATGAAATACCTAGAGGGAAACGTGTATGTGAATCACCACCAGTACCTACAGTATCTGGTAATAACATACGGTTTAACCAAGAGTGAATTACACCATCACCTGGGCGAAGTGATACACCACCACGGTTCATGATGAAATCAGGCAATGTGTGGTGAGTATTAACATCTACTGGCTTAGGGTAAGCCGAGGTATGACAGAAAGACTGCATTGTTAAGTCTGCAGAAAAACCTAAACATGCTAAATCTTTAAGCTCATCACGAGTCATAGGACCGGTAGTATCTTGCGAGCCTACAGTGGTCATTTTAGGTTCACAGTATTGACCTGGACGGATACCGTCAACGCCACATGCTTTACCAACCATTTTTTGTGCTAACGAGTAACCTTTACCTGTATCGGCAACGTCTACTGGTTTAGCGAATAATTCAGTCTCGCTTAAACCTAACTCTTCACGAGCACGACCAGTTAAACCACGGCCAATAATTAGAGGAATACGGCCACCGGCGCGAACTTCGTCTAATAATACAGGGCTTAATTCAAACGTAGAGATAACTTCATCAGTACCGCTGCGTTTAACAACGCCTTCGTATGGGAAAATATCGATAACATCGCCCATGTTCATTGCTTGTACGTCTAGCTCAATTGGCAATGCACCAGAATCTTCCATTGTGTTGTAGAAGATAGGCGCGATTTTACCGCCTAAACATACACCGCCGCCACGTTTGTTAGGGATATAAGGAATGTCATCACCCATAAACCATAACACTGAGTTAGTCGCAGATTTACGAGAAGAACCAGTACCAACAACATCACCAACGTATGCTAGTGGGATACCGTCTTTTTGTAAGTCTTCAATTTGAGTGATTGGGCCAATAACACCTTCTTCATCAGGAGTGATACCATCACGACCAATTTTGATCATCGCTTTTGCGTGTAAAGGGATATCTGGACGAGACCATGCATCTGGTGCAGGAGATAAGTCATCGGTGTTAGTCTCACCAGTAACTTTAAATACTTTAACAGTGATCTTTTCAGCAACTTTATCGCGAGATGTGAACCATTCGCCGTTTGCCCAAGAATCCATTACTGCTTTCGCTTGTGCGTTACCCGCATCTGCTTTTTCTTTAACGTCGTAAAATGCATCAAACATTAATAATGTTTTAGAAAGACCAGCTGCAGCAGTTGCGCCTAACTTGTCACATTCTAAAAGTTCAATCATAGGTTGGATATTGTAACCACCTAACATTGTACCTAGTAATTCTGTAGCACGCTCGGCGGTCAGAATTGGTGAAGTCGCTTCACCTTTAGTAATAGCAGCTAAGAAACCAGCTTTTACATAAGCGGCATCATCAACACCTGGAGGAACGCGGTTTACAAGAAGGTCTAGTAATACTTCTTCTTCGCCTGCTGGTGGGTTTTTAACTAATTCAACTAATTGAGCAACTTGCTCAGCATCTAATGGCTTAGGTACGATACCTTCAGCGGCACGTTCTTCTACGTGTTTGCGATATTCTTGAAGCACAACGCTTTCCTCTCTATCTGGAAAATGAACCACAATTACAGTGTATTCACTATCATTATTAAAATTAATCGCGGGGATTATACGCGATCCACGTTTAAAACTGAACAAATCAACCAGAAATAGTATTTATATCTGGTATTCATGGCAGTTATACAGTGGGTTTTTCGGTTAAATTAATTGTACCTTGATAGTAACTATCTAGGATCAACTGTTTCATTATAGATACATTTCAACTTTAGTTTGAATGCTGGTGCTATTAGGGTTACAAAGAGTTTCAGATTAATTCGTTAATATATTGATATAATTGATTTTTAGTCTAAATTTAAATAAAGAAAAATAATAAATGATGTGGATACCTAGTAAATGAAGAAAATGACGCAGAATGATAATTTTATTTATCTCACCTGCTCTTTAATATTATTGCTGCTTGGCATGGCGCTAGCTCAGCAGTTTTTTGATGCTTCAGTTCAACGGCTAATGCAATCTGCAACAGTAGTAACTTTACTAGTCGCGGTGTGGGGAGTTAGGGATGAGCAATTCATATTTAGAAAAGGATTAATATTTCCGTTAGCAATCATCCTTACTTCTTTGGTTAGTTATTATCTTGATAATTTAGATTTAAATTATGCGCATTTATTTTTACTGTTAATATTTTTCATTATTACCGCTGTGAAAACAGCAAAGCAGGTTATTTTTACCGGCGAAATTGATGGCAATAAAATACTCGGGGCAATTTGTCTTTATATTTTAATGGGGCTGATTTGGGCTCTACTGTATACCTTAGTGCACCTAGCGTCATTGCAAGCATTTAACGGTATGCCCGATAGCCAACTCTGGTATGAAATTTTGCCAGACTTTGTATATTTTTCTTTTGTTACCTTAACCACACTTGGCTTTGGTGATATATCTCCCGCTATGCCCATCACCCGATTTTTGGTGTACTTTGAAGCAATAGTTGGACAATTTTATTTAGCTATTTTAGTCGCCAGTCTAGTCGGTTCTAAAATATCAAATTCAAGTCAAAAACAATTAAATAAAACCCGTGAGGCAAACCATGAATAACCATAGCAGCTCAGCTGAAAGCAAACTATTTTCTGCCAATATGATTGATGCAGCAATCAAGATAATAGCCATTATACTCATAGGTTCATGGTGTTTTGACATATTAAGACCGTTTATTATGCCAATAGCCTGGGGCGCAATTTTGGCTATTGCTTTGTTTCCATTTTATAAAAAATTAGTAAGCTGGTGCGGCAATAAAAAAGGCCTGGCTGCCGGCGTATTTGCTCTAATAGGTATCGCCATATTAGTGGTGCCAACCATTGCCTTTTCGACTTCTACCATAGATTCAATTACGCAAGTATCTGAAGGACTACAAGAAGGTACGCTTGATATTCCACCGCCGGCAGAAAAAGTAAAAGATTGGCCTTTAATCGGCGATAAAGTTTACCCAGCATGGTTAACAGCATCAGAAAATTTAGAGAAATTTGCCAGTCAGTATTCAGAGCAAATTAAAAATACATTCTCAAAAGTATTATCAGCCGCAGCAAGTGCTGGCGGGGTGATATTACAATTTATTTTATCGGTTATTATCGCCGCGATGTTTTTAGCCAATAGCGAAGCCTGTGCTAGAGGATGTCAGTCATTTTTCTCTCGTTTAATGGGAGAAAGTGGTGAGGCAGTTATCAAAAACTCAATAGCTACCATTCGCAGTGTCGCCACTGGTATATTAGGTATTGCTTTTACCCAAGCCTTGTTGTCTGGTATTGGGTTAGTTATAGCCGGTATTCCAGCGGCAGGTCTTTGGGTCTTAGTGGTATTAATGCTAGCCATTGTGCAATTACCGCCAATTTTGATTTTAGGACCTATTGCCGCTTATTATTTCTCTGTTGCTGATACCACACCAGCCGTTATATTTTTAGTATATGCCATTATTGTGAGTAGCAGTGATGCCGTGTTAAAACCACTATTCTTAGGCCGTGGTACTGATATTCCGATGTTGGTGATTTTGCTTGGTGCCATTGGCGGCATGATAGTTTCAGGCATTATTGGCTTATTTACTGGTGCGGTTATTTTAGCCTTGGGTTATCAGTTAATGATGATGTGGCTAGATCAAACAGAACAAATCGTCGTAGAAGCGCCAGCAGAAAAAACTGAATAAAGAATTATAGGGATTGTAATGACTGCCACTAATACTGACAAAAATAATACTAAAGAAAATTTAGTAAATTCAGATAGTACCAATGACGACGTTAATGAGGGTAGCAGCGATGATGCTAAGCCAGACTTTGCCCAACGGCTTACTAAAATAATACTAAGCTTAGCGCTGTTGTATTTTCTTTGGTATGTGATTGGTGACAGGCTTACTCCTATTTCAGATCAAGCTCGTGTACGAGCGTTTGTTATTCCTATGGTGCCGCAAGTATCAGGGCAAATATCGAATATCTATGTAGGCGGAGATAAAATTGTTAAAAAAGATGATATTTTATTCGAAATAGACCCTAGAGATTATCAATTTAAGCTAGAGCAGGCAAAAGCAAATTTAGAATTGGCAGGCCAAGAAGTTGGTGCCAGCACAGCCTCAGTGGGTGCAGCCAAAGCTCGGGTAGATAAAGCAGAAGCCGATTTAATTACCAAACAAATGAATGCCAGTCGTATTTTTGCTATGGAAGCAAAAGGTATTGTTTCAAGCGCTGATGCGGACAGAACTAGAGGGACAATAACTCAAGCTGAGCTTGAAGTGGTTAATGCCCAGGCAGCTTATGAAGAAGCTCGCCAGAAACTAGGAAAGAAAGGGTCTACTAATCCGAGAATAATATCTGCCTTAGCAGATCTTTCTACAGCACAACTAAATTTAGATCGGACCGTGATCAAAGCGCCAAGCGATGGCGTTATTTCCTATGCCAAAGTGAACGTGGGTTATTATGCTGCACAAGGCAGCAAAATAATGACTTTTATTTCTAATCAATTTGTCTGGATTGAAGCTGGCTTTAGAGAGAATAGTTTAGGTAACCTTAAAACAGGCGATCCGGTTGATATTGTTTTAGACTCAGCTCCCGGGCAAGTATTTGCTGGTGAAGTCATGACCATAGGCTTTGGTGTTAGTTTTGATCAAAGCAAACCTGGTGAGCTTCCTACACCTGAAAAGCCGCAAGGATGGATGCGAGATCCACAGCGCTTTACCACAATAATAAAGTTTGTCGATGAACCGAATAGACGACTGCTTAGAGAAGGTGGTCAAGCCGATGTGATTGCTTACACCGGAGACAGTTTTATTTTTAATGCGCTAGGTAAAATATGGGTAAGGATCACTAGCTTCTTAACGTATTTGTACTAGTTTATGATCACTGCTTTTAATAAACGATTACACCAGCAAACACCAGAGCGAATAAGGATCATTCGCTTTACCGTTGGTTTAACTCTGGCTATTGCAATATCGTTTGGCTTTAACTGGCCGTTGGCGTTTATTACAGCAGTATTTACGGCAAAATTTTTAGGAAATAATTCAGCAAAGCTTCCTTTTAAAGCATTATTTGGTATTTTAATCGTCAGTATTACCGCATTTTGTGCCGGTATATTAGTTACCCGTTTCTTACTGCCCTTCCCCATAGTGTTCATTTTGATCATGACCTTAATTATATTTTTAGTGTCATATTGGGGCTATTCTGGCGGCAATGATTTTGTTATCACCATGTTATTAGTCGGCTTTACATTAGTACCTATGCTGGGGTTATTTAAACAAGAAGTAGCAAGCGTTGTTACCATTGGCTTTTTATTTTCATGTTTAATGGCGCTGATAATTACCATGATCATGCATGAATTAATCCCTGATAAGCCAAACACTAAGTACCAAGATAAAGAAGAAAAACAAGGCTTAAAGCTTAAGTCTACCCGCTTTCAATTAGCGTTATTAAGCACGATTATAATTATGCCGGCGATAATATTTTTCTTCTTTTTTGGTTTAACAAGTTCGTTGTTAATTTTGGTGTTTATTGCAATATTAGCGCAAAAACCTGATCTATTAATGGGCATGCAAGGCAGTAAAGCATTGATAGTAGGTAATACTATTGGCGGGCTAGTCGCTATTGCTGTTTATAAGTTCTTACTGATTGCACCAACTTATACCGCGTTAATATTACTATTTGCTGTAGTAAATATATATTTTGCCAAACTGATTTTTTCAGATAAGCCCCTTGCGCCATTATTTGCCATGGCAATTACCACAGTGATCATTCTGATTTCATCAGGTAGTACAGGGGACGCTGGCGCCGGAGGAAAGTTTTATATTCGTATATTACAAATTGGTGCCGCATGTGGCTACATCATTTTTGCCACATACCTTACAGCTCCATTACTCACTCAAATAAAGTCTGCTTATAAAGCTAAAATATAATTCACGTTATAAATCACTTGATAGAAGGAAGCTTTAATGAAACAAATAACTTTAATTTTATCTGCAATACTGTTACTAATTTCATGCGCTAGCCAAGATACAACTTCGACTTTGGCACCTGTTGATAAAGAAGAGTTTCAGGAGCCAGTAGCCAATACAGACAAGTTTCAGCCGCCTTTAATTGATAATGATTTACTGCGATTTGCAATTATTGGCGATCTGACCGGCGGCGAACGCCCCGGCGTATTTAATGTTGGTGCTGAAGGGATTTATGCAATGAAGCCAGATTTCATTATGAGTGTTGGCGATTTAATCGAAGGCGGCACTGAAGATATTGCTCAAATGGATAAGGAGTGGTTAGCGTTCAATAAAAATTTAAATAATAGAGACATTGCATTTTATCCAACCGTAGGTAATCACGACATTTCAAACACTATTATGCGCAAATGGTACGAAGAAACGGTTGGACCTCGTTACTATCATTTCATTTATAAAGATGCATTGTTTTTAGTATTAGACAGCGAAGATTTTACCGATAAATTTTTTGATGTGTTAAAAACCAAACGTAATGATGCAATAAAAGTGTATAAGAAAGATCCTAGGGATTTCGCTTACACTGAATATGCACAAATGGATCAACGTAAATACGGTGAGATCAGTCAGGCGCAAGTTGATTACTTCAGCAAAGTAATTAACGACAATAAAGATGTGCGCTGGACTTTCTTATTTATGCACAAACCAGTTTGGCAAGATGTTAAAGAACAAAACTTTAAACAACTTGAACAGGCACTGTCTGCTAATAACTACACTGTTTTTAATGGTCACGTACATTCCTATCAATATACTAAGCGTTTAGGCCAAGATTACATTCAAATTGCGACGACAGGTGGTGAGATAAATTCCAGGTTAGGTATTAACATGGATCATATTATGTGGGTTGGCTTAAAAAGTGATACACCAAGTTACTTAAATATAAAACTTAACGGTATGCTTGATAAAACTGGCCAAACGCCAGCTGGCGGCGATAAACTTTGTTTAGAAGCTGAAGGCTGTTAGTCGTTTGCCAATTCATTCAAATTGGAGCCGGCTTTGGGCTATATTATCTTTGTCGCCCACTGCACCCACGATTTAAATAAGCCTCCAAAGTAGCTCCTGACAACGGCGATGTAAATCGTTAATAATTCCAACCATGTAAACTTTTAATACTGTTATTTTTGAACAAATAAAAAACCAGCCGAAACTGGTTTTTTAGTGTGGGCATTTATTTCGATATCAATTAGCAATAAAACTTAAATCATCGATATAAGCTTTATCATCGCCAACTGATATACTGTCATTTTTGCTATAAACAAACTTTATCTTATGGGCCCCTTCAGTAATATCAAATGAATATTGCTGCCATGTTTCGGTTACTGAGTCTACAACCAGCACATCATTCAAATATACAAACAAATTATCACAACAATTTTCAGAATCAACTTTTGCCATAAAACTAAACGTGCCGCTAACAAAGCTTTCTTCAAATTCGATAACACTCTGCAAAGAATCACTGATGGTACCCGAGGCTAATACCCAATCTCCTATGCCAACTTCGCCCTCTAAATAAGAAATCACATTCCAATTCGCATCACTGTCATCAGGGTGAATGAATGCCTCAGGGATAGCAGCTAAATCAAATGACTCAGAATAAGATGATAACGGGTTATGGTTTATCGACACAAATTCTATATTATCGATATACGCGCTATCAGTACCTCTACTGACACTGCCATCTTTTTCATATCTGAATTTGATTACATGTTGGCCAGAATCCAGCTGCAGCTCATATGTTTGTGTTTCAGCATTCACAGTTGCTAGCTGGCGAACATCATCAACATAAACCTCTAAACTGTCACAACAGCTTTCAGAGCTAACGCTTGCATCAAAAGAAAACGTCCCCTGTGCAAATAACCCTTCAATTTGTATAATGCTTTGCTCTCTATCGTCGATATCTCCAGAGCGCAAAACTCCCTCCTCTATAAACCATTGTGCATTTGAGGAGGCCGTTGTTTGCCATACTGTTGATATATCTCCAGAATCAAAGTTATCAGCAAAATAGTCTATCGCATCAGGAACCGAGTCAGCGTCATTAGGATCGGTGTTATATAATACCAGCTCACTATTATCGGCAAAACCATCATCATCGCTGTCGGTATCTAATGGGTCAGTAAAATGGTTGTTTACTTCATCACCATCAGATAATTGATCACCATCACTGTCAATCTTCAAAGGGTTTGTGCCGTAGGTAGTGATTTCGTCAAAGTCACTTAATAAATCTGCATCGGTATCACTATTGTTAGCCGCAGTTTTTTCTGTATACTCGGCTAAATTTGTTAAGCCGTCGCTGTCCAAATCCAATTGCGCATCTGAGCTATCGGCATCAGATAGACCATATTTGTTTTCCCACCAAAGTGGCATACCATCAAGATCGTCGTCAATTAGTGGTGCTACGGATATACGATCCAGGCTATTGTCTCCTTGTACTAAAGCAATAGTATCACTGTCAAAATCAGCTTTTAATACTCTTTCATAGGAATCTGTAATTAGTACTTCGTTTCTAGCATTCAATTCAATATTTTTAAACGAGCCCGCACTCATCGAATTTTCAATATAAAAGTTATTTATGTCTAAAGTACCTATTTGAACACCATTGCTATCGAGTTTACGTAATTGCCGCTGGCTGCTCCCGACATAAATATTTCCTGCACTATCAACATCAAAAAGTGATACAGCGCCGACAGCGATTGTACGTTCTAAGGTCATTGTTTCAGGAGCATAAACATTTATCTGACTGCCAATCAATGCGTAAAGTTTATTATTTTCGCCAACCGCTAAGTCCTGGTAACTGCCGCCAGAATAATGGTTATATTGTTCAGTATTTAAGTTAAAGCGTATGATCCCCCGACCATTGGTACTAT
Organism: Thalassotalea fonticola; assembly: GCF_032911225.1. Lineage (NCBI taxonomy): Bacteria > Pseudomonadati > Pseudomonadota > Gammaproteobacteria > Alteromonadales > Colwelliaceae > Thalassotalea > Thalassotalea fonticola. The sequence goes on from NZ_CP136600.1 coordinate 2,600,874, forward strand.
CATTTAAAGAATCGATTAAGAAAATATAATCGCCAATTGTTTCGATACCATCAAAAATTCCATTCCCCCCCCAGTTAGGCAACGAGTAATGCTGCCATAAATGATACTCTGGAGTATAAATAGAAAGGTTCGAGTTACTGTAGTTATTAAATACAGCTACCTTGCCATTAGACAACACAGAAACACCGCGAGTGTCGTGTTGGAAGTCTGTTATTGGTGCTTCTTTTATCAGGTTATCATCATAGTCGTAAAATCTTAGCTTACTACCAAATGTGCCAACGTAATTAACTTCATCCTCAATAGTATTAGATAATGCTGAAAATTGAATATTATCTATTCGGCCCCCACAGCTTTCATCAATTTCGAACCTTATTGTATGTCGCCCTCTTGGGATTAACACCTCGACATTTTGCCAGCCGTAGCTTAAATATGCCGAATTTTCATATACACCATCTATATAAAGGTAATAGCGGAATGAACTGTTGCAATTAGCATTAATATCAAAAGACATTAAGTTACCATGGAAAAAGTCGCTGTATTCGATGGCAGCATCATTAGATGAAAACAAGCTGTATTCACCATGCGATGCCGATAAATTATCTACAGCCCAGCTACTCGGCATAGTTTGATCGATAACCCAATTATCAGTAAGAACACCATCTTCAAACGAAATATCCATCGAGGTAACTATGTCAGGTAACGACGTTTCATCCCAAGGATCTGTGCCTTCGATATATTCCTCAACGTTCAAGATGCCATCAGCATCGCTATCTGTCATGCCATCGGCAGGATTTAATAGATCGAATCCCTGAGTTACTTCCCAGCCATCATCCATACCATCGTCATCTGAATCTGCATTTTTCGGATTAGATAGATAAGTGAGATGCTCATCATAGTCAGAAAGCTGATCGCCATCAGTATCAGTATTGGTTGGCGTTGTGCCTAAATTAAATTCTTCTAGATTAGACAGTCCGTCACTGTCAGCATCTAACTCCGCATCTGCTGCCGAGTCTTTATCAAAACCAAACCTGTCTTCCCACCAATCATCCATTCCATCTTCATCACTGTCATTGCCATAATTAATCGCAATTAACTGACCAGTTGATTTGGCAATGTATAACGCACCTTCAAGCGATAATGAAATATGTCCAAAGGCAGGATAAGACCATACTTGCTGGTGAGTTGTAATATCGACTGCATAGGTATTGGTACCATCACCAATGAATAACACATTATTGGTTAATGCCAGATTACCCGATAGTGAATTATTGTTTAGAGGCTGCCATGTCCATAGTTGCTCACCGCTAAATTGATCATATACAGTTAAAGAACCATTCTTAATAGCGTAAACTTTGCCTAGGCCAACAGCAGGCTCTCCGGTAAATCGATTACTACTCAATCCTTCTTCATTGTGCTGCCATTTAATGTTGTCATTTGCTAAATCAAATGCCACTAAGCTGTAATCAGCTATCGCAAATGCATCGTTTTGACCGCCTAATACAGGGGTTAAACATCGCCAACTACTATCACCAAACACCGAAACTTGTTCACCTGTTTCTTTATCTGCTTTAGTAAAGCCGGTTGAAAAATAATAGAAATATTCATCATCGACAGCTGGCGTCCAATTGCCGCATTGCGCTAAATCAGTAAACCATAGCTCTTCACCATTAATCGCGTTATATTTATAACTGCCGCCATATCTTCCACCGCCAGTATATACTTCTTGCTCATAAACAGTGGGTGCTTTATATCTGGTAGACTGATTGCCATAACTTACCTTGTAGTTCAATTCACCATTATTTGTATCAAATGAATATAAGTAAGAATCACCACTGGTTCCGGTTTGCAAATACACAGAGCCATTATCAACGGTTGGTGCATTAACAAATCCAGCATCAGTAAATGCTTTATGCCATAAAACCGAACCATCGACTGCATCTAACGCATAAACAGCTTCGTCGTCATACCAAGTGTAATTAGTGGCAAATACCTGACCGTTAATCGCTGTTACCGGATTAAAGTTATCAAAGCCTGCAGGCATTGAAATTGACCATCGAACCGCTAAGTTATCAGAATTTATTGTCAGCGCTGTAAAACCATTATGTGCAGCATTGCCTTGATGTCCACTCCATGGTTGTGCAACAGGAATAGAATTGATATCTGTCGGGTCTGACTGCAAGAAAAATTCGGTTAAGTTATCAAAGCTATCATTATCAAAGTCGGTAGTAGCATCAGTTGCAAGAAGTGGATTAAAAGCAAAGTTTATTTCCCAACCGTCAGGTAACTTATCCGCATCAGTATCTCGATTAGTCGGATCAGTTAAATACGTGTGAACTTCTTCACCATCACTTAAGCCATCATTATCGGTATCCGCTTTATTGATATTTGAACCGGCTGTAAATTCGCCAATATTATCCAAGCCATCACTGTCCGCATCTAATTGTGCATCATCAACATTAGGGTTAAGTTGGTTATCAACTTCAAAATTATCTGCTAACCCATCGTTATCAGAATCACTATTGAGCGGGTTAGATAAATAGACATTCACTTCCTGCTCATCAGTTAAACCATCACTATCGGAATCCGAATTTAATGGTTGAGTGAAGTACGTATTCACTTCTTCGCCATCATTTAATCCATCATCATCAGAATCTGCATCTAATGGCTGTGTGCCGTAAGTGTTAACTTCATCACCATCATTGATACCATCATTATCGGAATCACTATTTTGCGGATCTGTTAACAAATTAAATTCTTGTAAATTTGTTAAACCATCATTGTCGGAGTCTAATGGCGCGTCAGAGCTGTCATTATCATTTAATTGATTGAGCTCTTCCCACCAGCCAGGTAATGTATCGAGATCATGATCGGCAATCACTTTTTTGGTAAAGCTTAACCCTGAACCAGTTTTTGAAATGATTATGGCATCATCGTTATGCTGTACTATTTTAAGAGGCGTGCCATTAATCGTGACACTCCCCATCAAGGTGTATTCACTACTATGCCAAAATTTTAACTGGGTGGCGTTAAGGCTATCTTCAATCGTTAAAATAACGTTACTCATCCATTGCACATCAACACCAGCAATATTTAAATCACCTACTAAGGAGAGATCATTGGCGTCATAAATACTGCCACTTCCTAAGATTATGTGGCGACGATCGTGTGATACTCGTACTGGGTGTCGTATACCAGTACTGCTGTGGTAAGGTGAATCACCTTCGGCACCAATAGTTCCGATCACCTGATTAATTTCTTCATAGTGAAGATCATTTGGTGATGTGCCATCTCGAAGGAAATAAACTTTCGAGGTATGGCTATTCCACGCATAGGTTTGCGAACGTCTATTCCAATCTTCCTGATCGGTTAACTGGCCATTGCGATCAAAAATATAATGGGTATTCCAGGCACCACTGCCATCCTGAGCTAGAACAAAGTTACCTACAGATGCCAAGCCGCCAACTGGCATAGCGGTATTAGCAAAATCTACTTCAGCGCTTAAATCAGCTAATGCTACATAGCTAATTTTGCCATTGCCATAACCTAAATAAATGCGTTGGTGCGAACTTGAAAATGCCATATGAGTCGGTGCTAAAGAATGTACCGCTGTCGACTGCCCGACAAAAATAGGGTTTCCATAGCGCTGTGAGTCACTTAGCCAGCGATAAATTTTATTATTTGCCTGACTTAGCAAATAAATATCACCACTATCATCTGCAACAATCACATCCGGAACGAAATTAGGAACGGTTGCGCCGTAGTCACAAACGCCATCAATACCATGAGAATCTAACCAACAAGCACTGTCGGTTGGAAAAGCATCAATTGTTAAATTAGAGCTACTATCTAATTGTGATTTACCTTCGTTCCATGCATCTGGGTAACCGTCATTGTCACTGTCAACGGAGGCAGCTATGTCTTGCGGGAACGCATCTTCGAGGTTAGAAACTCCATCTTCGTCACTGTCACTGCTTGGTATATACGAATACACCTTTAATTTAGCTGCTTGTTTAAGCACTATTGACGCGTTATCACCATCAGCAATAACTTCTTGTACTATACCTTCTATGCGTACTGTTTCAACAACTCTAAACTCAGAATCGCGTCGATATAGGGTTGTTGTACTACCACTAATATGTAATGTAACAAGTGAATTATCGACTTGCCAAAAAGCAAAATCGAAGCCGGTATTTATCGAGCCAAACCAACTTAAACCGTCCGCATTATATATATCGCCACTGCCCAAAAGAACAAGACTGTCATCATATGAGATACTGATCGGTCCAGTAATACTGTAAGCTCCATGATAAGGGGAGTCATCTGAGCGCACAAAACTGCCATCACTATTGATCTGAGTAGAAATAATATCATTCGGTGATATTCCGTCTCTAAAATGATAAAGCCTTGATAATGAATTATTCCACTGGGTATAGATAGAAGTATCATAATAATCTTGCGATTGAGCGATTATGTCACCGTAAGTATTAATGCTTTTATAGACACCGTAGGAATAGCCATTACATTCTCGGGCAACAAGGTACGTACCTGCGTCAATTAATGAACTTACGCAGTTATCAAGCTGCGCATGATGATTTAGGGTAAATTCATCATTCAGGTATTTTATCTCGCCGCTGGCATAGCCAACATATAAGCGTTGATGAGCTTCAGAGTACTCAATATCAGTAACGCCAGCGGTGCTTGTCACTGATTCGAATGATTGACTTTCAATATTAAAATTCAATAAAAGCGCAGAGCTGTCAGTATAAAAATAGATGTTCCCGGCGTCAGAATAGCTAATATGATTTAGCTGCTGAGCAGCTAACCAAGTTAAATAACACGCAGTACCATTGCCGTCAGATTCGGCACTACAACTAGCATCGGTTTGATAAAAATCGGCATTATCACCAACGCCATCCATATCGGTATCAGCAGACTCTGCGCCATCTAACGGAAATACATCACTTTCGTCTAACACACCGTCGTTATCATCGTCACCATCAATGTTATTGCCAAGACCGTCTAAATCTGTATCGATTGACTCAGTGCTATCTAACGGAAATGTATCATCTTCGTCTAACACACCGTCGTTATCATCGTCATCATCAACGTTATTAACTAGACCATCATTATCCGAATCTCGGACATCTTCTAGAAGAATAATTGCATCTAATAATTCCTCAGCAAGAACGATCATTTGCTGCCCAATAAGAGTATCGTCAATAAAATCACCAACTAAAACAGCTACAAAACTTTCAAAACTAATTTCGAGTTGTTCAAAGTCAACTTCCAGTTCATTTTTAACTTCGTTTGCCAGCCGCTCTTGTTCGGCTAATATTGCCCCTTTTAATTCATTCAAATTAATTTCGTTAGCATAAAACTGCTCAATTAAGTGAGCAATCCCTTTTTCAATTGAGTCGGTAAAAGGTGAAATAATAACATTAGCGATCGCATCGTTTGTAGAAGTTGTATCAACAAATGGCATACGGGAAATCGTAATCGGTGTATCTTTATAATTAACCTCGATGCGACTTTCATCGATAGCACCTTCTCCCAAATAGGCTCTTATAGGTACAGATTTCAATATAGACAATTTACTTTCTGGGTAGAATAAAACATAGCTACCATCTTTATCTGAATAGCTATGAATTTCATTTTCATCAAATACTTTATTTAAGTTTGTATCAACGTAAACTAAAGCTCCCTGAATGTAGCCGTCCATCACTTTACCGCTAATGGTTATAGCATTTTCAACAGTGATTGACAGCATTTGTGTAACTTCTTCAAAACCATCATTCAGGGTAATGCTAATATCCGGGTATAAGCCAGCGTCAGCCAGCCCTGGTTGAATCAATAGTTGCAAACTTTCACTATCAAAAGATACCCAAGAAGGCAAGTTGTTAGCATTTACTTCGACAGGATCATTGTCTTTATCTGATATTTGTACGGTATAGACTAATTCTTCTGTTTCCATTAATTCTATAGATGGCAAAGAGGTAAGCGATGGTAATCGGTTTACATTGATGACTTCAATGGAAAAAACACTTAATGACTTGTTATTCGAGCCATCACTTACCGAAATTAATATATCAGCATAGACCCCAGCATCATTATAAGTAGGTGTACCGCTGAGAATTCCCGTGGCAGAGTCGAATGTAGCCCATGACGGTAACTTCTGAATTGAAAATTGAATACCAGTTTGATTGCTGCTATTTAGTACAGGTTGAAATATATATTCGCTATTTTCCACAACTGAAGCATTTGGTACTCCAGAAATTTCCAATATATTTTCATTTGAGCTGCCTCCACTGTCTTCGTTGCCTCCGCTGCCACCACATGAGAACAACGAGAGAAAAGCCAAAACGATGAAAATATTACGAAACAACGGTGTTAAGATTTGCATAAAGTCCCTGATTTATATTTTTATTTTTCCATTTATTGGACAAATGTTACATAAAAACCAGTTAACTTTCAAAACTTTAATTCATCCAAAATTTATTTATTAATCATTTAATAGTTATTTAAACTTTTATCCTACCTTATAAGGGTTGATATAACGCGCGAATAAAACTGTTCCAGGTTTCTGATGATAATCTCAATTCACGCCAACCATTAGTTAATTAAACCCTGAATTATAGAATAAAAAAAACCACCGAGTAGGTGGTTTTTTTAAGGTTAATTAGAGCAAGTTTTTACTTTTTCTTTTTCACCGCTTTTGCATTTGGAAGGTCGGTGATTGAACCTTCAAAAATTTCTGCCGCTAAACCAATTGATTCGTTTAACGTTGGGTGAGCATGAATGGTTAAACCAATATCTTCAGCATCTGCCCCCATTTCTACAGCTAAACAAATTTCGCCAAGCATTTCGCCAGCATTTATACCTACGATAGCACCACCTAATACTCGGCCAGTGTCTTTTTCGAAGATCATCTTCGTTTTACCTTCAGTACGAGCTGAAGCGATAGCACGACCAGATGCAGCCCATGGGAAGTTAGCAACTTCAATGTTTAAGCCTTGTTCTTTTGCTTCACGTTCAGTAACACCAACCCAAGCCATTTCTGGGTCAGTATAAGCGATTGAAGGAATACAACGAGGGTCAAATACGTGTTTTTTGCCAGCAATAACTTCAGCTGCACAATGTGCTTCATGTACTGCTTTGTGAGCAAGCATTGGTTGACCAACAACATCACCGATAGCGAAGATGTGATTAACGTTAGTACGTAATTCGTTAGTTACGTTGATGAAACCGCGTTCATCAACATTAACGCCGGCTTTGTCAGCAGCAACTAAGTGGCCGTTTGGCTTACGACCAACAGCAACTAAAATTTTGTCATAACGAACTTGTTCTGCCGGTGCTTTTTTACCTTCAAAGGTAACGTATAAACCATCGTCTTTAGCTTCAACAGCAACAACTTTAGTAGACAACATGATGTTGAATTTTTTCTTGTTGTAGTTGTTGTAAACTTTAACAATGTCTTTATCAGCAGCTGGTACTAATTGATCAGCAAATTCTACCACTGATACGTTAGAACCTAATGCTGAGTATACAGTGCCCATTTCTAAACCGATGATGCCACCGCCTAGAACTAGCATTTCACCAGGTACGTCTTGTAATTCAAGCGCACCAGTTGAGTCGATAACGCGAGGGTCATCGTTAGGGATAAATGGTAAATCGATCACTGATGAGCCAGCAGCGATAATAGCATTATCAAAAGAGATATTAGTCACTTCGCCGTCATTACCTTCAACAGCAATAGTGTTGCTACCGGTAAATTTACCGTAACCTGTAACAGTTTTAACTTTACGTGCCTTAGACATGCCGCCTAAACCGCCAGTAAGTTGACCAATAACGTCTTCTTTCCAGCTACGAATTTTGTCTAAGTCAATTTTTGGTGCGCCAAACGTAACACCATGAGAGGCCATAGCAGCCGCATCATCAATTACTTTAGCAACATGAAGCAATGCTTTAGAAGGAATACAACCGACGTTTAAACAAACTCCGCCAAGCGTAGCGCGGCTTTCTACTAGTACTACGTCTAAACCAAGATCAGCTGCACGAAAAGCTGCAGAATAGCCACCAGGGCCAGCGCCTAAAACAACGACTTGGGTTTTAATATCGTTACTCATGTTTACCTCAAATACCTATAAATAGTAGGCTAACTTTATTGTAAGTTGGCCATTTTACGCCACCCCTGCAATTTAGGCATGACATGTATGAATTCAAATTTAAAAAACCGCTAAACGCGATTATTTTGTACCTTATGCATAAATTTTCAAATCGATCTAAGCATAGGTTTATTTTCCGGGGCAAGTTTACAGGTTGTGACAAAAAATCGCCAACTTTTAAGTCAAAATTAATAAACTTTTAGACTTAAGTTGTATGTTTTCATTGCCGCTTACAACTAAATACCAATTATACAAAAAATCTTAGTTGAAATATCTGTTTTAACAAGCCTTTTAATCAGTCTCCGGCGACCTTTTTATAAACATTTAAATGTTTGATTAAATTTTTAGAGGGGCCGGACACTATTAATTATTGGCTAGTTATTAACATTATTAATCAATACTCGCGTTAACAACTAACCAAACATCTATAATAATAAAACCTATAGAATTAACTGACGAATATCAGACATCACAGACGATAAATGTACAGTAAAGCGTGCGGCTAATGCGCCATCAATTACACGGTGATCGTATGACATTGATAATGGCAACATTAACTTCGGCTCAAAGTCTTTACCATTCCATTTAGGTTTCATTTCAGACTTAGATACACCTAAAATTGCTACCTCTGGTGCATTTACAATTGGTGTAAATGCTGTGCCACCAATACCGCCAAGACTAGAGATAGTAAAACAACCACCTTGCATGTCAGCAGCTTTCAGCTTACCGTCACGGGCTTTAATACTAATTTCTAATAACTCTTTTGATAGCTGATGGATGCCTTTTTGGTCAACATCACGTACTACTGGTACCACTAAACCATTTGGCGTATCTACCGCTACACCAATGTTGATGTATTTTTTCATGATCAGGCTTTCACCATCTTCACTTAAGCTTGAGTTAAATACCGGGAACTCGCGTAATGCATCAGCGGCAGCTTTTAAAATAAACACTAATGGCGTAATTTTAAAACCAAGCTTTTTCTTTTCAGCAATAACGTTTTGTTCTTTACGGAACGCTTCAACGTTAGTGATATCGGCTTCATCAAACTGAGTAACATGCGGGATAGTTACCCAGTTGCGGTGTAAGAATGGTCCAGATATTTTCTGAATACGAGTTAATGGCAATGTTTCAATTTCACCAAATTTAGAAAAATCAATTGGCTTGCTATCAATAACTTGTAATCCACCTGCGCCACCGGCAACAGAAGTATTCGCCGTAGCTTTAGGACGTGATAATTCATATTTAACGTAAGACTGAACATCTTCTTTTAAAATACGACCTTTATTACCAGTACCTTTGACCTTAGTTAAGTCGACACCAAATTCACGGCCGATACGTCGAATTGACGGCGATGCGTAAATGTGACCTTGGCTTTGCTTAGTACCAGCACTTGGATGGTGCGGCACTGGAGCAGCTTTAGGCGCTTGTGGTGCAGGAGCTGCTACAACAGTAGTTTCTTTAACTGGTGCCGGAGCTGCGGCAGGGGTGGCCTCTTGAGTTGCACCGCCGCCTGAAGTTTCAAGCATAATAACCAAGCTACCTTGGCCAACTTTATCACCAACAGCAACTTTAACTTCAACAACTTTACCGCCTTGTGGTGCAGGTACGTCCATAGTTGCTTTGTCAGTTTCTAAGGTAATTAAGCCATCTTCAGCTTCAATCTCATCGCCAACGGCAACTAATACTTCAATAATATCTACTTCACCGTCTTCACCAATGTCTGGTACGGTTACTTCAATTACAGCACTTTCAGTTGCAACTACAGCAGGAGCTGCGGCTACTGGCGCTGCTTCCGCAACGGGCGCTGGCTCTGCGGCAACAGGTGCTGCAGCTTCAGGTTCAGCAGCAGGTGCATCAGCACCGGCCGCTTCAATCATCACGACTAAATCACCTTCGTTGATTTTATCACCTACGGCAACTTTGATTTCAGTGATAGTACCGGCAAATGGTGCAGGAATATCCATAGATGCCTTGTCAGTTTCAACACTAACTAATGCATCTTCTACTTCAACTGTATCACCAACGGCAACACATAACTCAATAATTTCAACCTCATCGCCACCTACATCAGGGACTAGAACTTGTTTAATATCAGACATCTGTATTTTCCTTTCCTAGTCAATTACGCGTATAGCGGGTTAATTTTGTCAGTGTTAATACCAAAGTCTTTAATCGCTTTAGTCACTACAGTCATTTTAATTTCACCACGTTGTGCTAGCTCGTATAATGAAGCAACAACAATGTAGTTATGGTCAACTTCAAAGTGACGACGTAAATTAGCACGTGAATCACTGCGACCAAATCCGTCTGTACCTAATACACGGTAATCAGTATCGATGAAGGCACGAACTTGATCAGAGTATGCTTTAACATAATCAGTTGCAGAAATTGCAGGACCATTGTCCTTAGTAATTACTTGGCTAATATATGGTACTTTCTGCTCTGCTTCTGGATGAAGCATGTTGTAACGTACTGCTTCTTGACCTTCACGTGCTAGTTCGTTGTAACTGGTTACCGAGTAAACGTCACTTGAAATGCCAAAATCGTTAGCAAGAATTTGAGCAGCAGCGCGAACTTGTAATAAAATAGTACCTGAACCCATAAGCTGAACATTCGCTTTCGCTTTTTTGCTTGGCTTAACAGTTTCTAGCTTGTAAATACCTTTAATGATGCCATCTTCTGCATCTGCTGGCATTGCCGGGTGCTGATAGTTTTCATTCATCAAGGTTAAGTAGAAGAAGATGTTTTCATTTTCTTCATACATTCTGCGCAAGCCTTCACGTACTACAACGGCAACTTCATAACCGTAAGTTGGATCGTAAGTAACACAGTTTGGAATTAAGCCCGCTTGAACATGTGAATGACCATCTTGATGTTGTAAACCTTCACCGTTTAGCGTTGTACGTCCAGCTGTTGCACCTAATAAGAAACCACGTGCCTGACTGTCTGCTGCTGCCCAAGCTAAATCGCCAACACGTTGGAAACCAAACATTGAATAGTAAATGTAGAACGGGATAGTGGTAGCATTACACGTTGAATAAGACGTACCAGATGCAACCCATGAAGCCATTGCGCCTAGCTCGTTAATACCTTCCTGTAATACTTGACCTTTTTTATCTTCACGATAATAAGCAACTTGATCAGCATCTTGAGGTACGTATTTTTGGCCTTCGTTAGCGTAAATACCAACTTGGCGGAATAAACCTTCCATACCAAAGGTACGTGCTTCATCAGGAATAATAGGAACAATGCGCTTACCAATTTGTTTATCTTTTAATAAATTGTTAAGTACACGAACAAATTGCATTGTTGAAGAAACTTCACGCTCGCCAGAGCCTTTCAATACCGCATCAAAAATTTTCAGTTGCGGAATTTCCATTGCTGCTTCTGGTTGCTCTAGACGTGCTGGTAATGAACCACCTAATGCTTCACGACGCGCCATCATGTATTTGTATTCAGCACTGTCTTCTGGGAACTTGTAGTACGGTAAGTCAGCAATATCTTCGTCGCTTACCGGGATATTGAAGCGATCGCGATAATGTTTAATTGACTCAACGTCCATTTTCTTAACATTATGGGCAATGTTTAATGCTTCACCAGAAGCGCCCAAACCAAAACCTTTAACAGTTTTTGCAAGAATTACCGTTGGACGACCTTTCGTTTCCATCGCTTTTTTGTAAGCGGCGTACACTTTAACAGGGTCATGACCACCACGGTTTAAGCGATAAATGTCTTCATCAGACATATTAGCCACAAGCGCCGCTGTTTCAGGGTACTTGTTGAAGAAGTTTTCACGAGTGTACTTACCACCTTTGGCTTTACAGTTTTGGTATTCACCATCTACTGTTTCATTCATCAGTTGTAAAAGTTTACCTGAAGTATCACGGGCAATTAATGCATCCCAATATGAACCCCAAATAACTTTAACGACTTCCCAGCCTGCGCCGCGGAATGTGCCTTCAAGTTCTTGAATGATTTTGCCGTTACCACGAACAGGGCCATCAAGACGCTGTAAGTTACAGTTAATCACGAACGTTAAGTTGTCTAAACCTTCACGAGACGCTAAACCAATTGCACCTAATGATTCTGGCTCATCAGTTTCACCGTCACCTAAGTAACAGTAAACACGTTGGCCTGAACAATCTTTAATGCCACGATCGGTTAGGTATTTTAAGAAACGAGCAGTATAAATTGCTTGTAATGGACCTAAGCCCATAGATACCGTTGGGAACTGCCAAAAATCAGGCATTAAGTGCGGATGTGGGTATGAAGATAAACCATTACCGTCAACTTCTTGACGGAAGTTGTTCATTTGATCTTCAGTTAAACGTCCTTCTAAGAAGGCACGAGAATAAATACCTGGAGAAATATGACCTTGGGCAAAAATAAAATCGCCACTGCCTTTCTCTGAAGCACCTTTAAAGAAATGGTTAAAACCTACATCGTAAAGCATCGCCGAAGAAGCAAAAGAACCAATGTGGCCACCAAGCTCTAAATCCTTTTTAGAGGCACGTAAAACCAGTACTAAAGCGTTCCAGCGAATTGCCGCACGAATACGTGCTTCAATTGTTTGATCGGCTGGCATTTGCGGCTCTTGATTTACAGGGATACTGTTTACATAAGCAGTTTTAGCTTCAAATGGTAAATGTGTTCCACCGCGACGAGCGCGTTCAATTAAAGACTCTAATAATTGATGAGCACGTGCTGGACCTTCTTGTTCAAGAACAGCTTCCATTGAATCTAGCCATTCTTGTGTTTCTTGAGGATCAATATCGTGATTGAGTAATTCAGTCATAACGATTTTTTAACTCCGGTTCTGATAAACGATTATTGTTTATGTATTAATTTTTAATTTGCATTAAAGATAGTTCAAATTTCAAACAACCCTTAGTAATCTCTGCCGTTAATTACAATTTTAACGGCGTTTATTGCTCTTTTGGCTGCTTCCTGGCCTTAGCCCGTTTGGAAGCGCCTTAGTGAACGTGTTACTCGACTATCTTCTTTGCCAAGCTTGAGCATAACTTCTTCGATGTAAGCAAGGTTTTTGTGACTCGCACCCCAGGCTTTATTCGGTTCACCACTTATAATGCTTTCCATTAATCGCTTTCTATAATGAGCGATTCGTCCAGGAACTTCAGGACGTTTGGCAAGCACTTGTAAATTCTTTTCAATGTTGTCTATTAACAACGACCCCATTGCGCGGGCTAAATGTAAAATCACCGCATTATGCGATGCTTGGCAAATAGCCAGGTAAAAGTCGAATACTGTTTCGGCTTCACCGCGAAAATTTTCACTAATTTGTGTATTTTCAATTTGTGCAACCGTAATTGCTTCGTACTTTTCGGTAATATTAATAAAGTCTTGCTTAGTACCGCGCATTGCTGCGTAATATGAAGCCATACCTTGAATACCATGGCGAAACTCTAATAAATCCAGTTGCGCTTCACCTTTATTAGCCATCAAATCAAATAACGGATCTGACATACCTTCTAATAAGTTTTCTTTTACAAAAGTGCCACCACCTTGGCGACGTGTTACCAAGCCTTTGGTTTCAAGCTTTTGTATAGCCTCGCGTAATGACGGCCTTGATACTGAAAACTGCTCGGCAAGCTCGCGCTCAGGTGGCAGTTTTTGTCCGGGCAATAAGCTCCCTTCTAAAATCATATCTTCTAGCTGAGCAAGGATCACATCAGATAGTTTAGGTTGTTGTATCTTTTTAAAGGTCATAACTATTACGCAAATAACTCGAATTAAAGTGAAAGATATTGGTTAATTGGTCTTACCAATATATCTATAATTCAACATAAAGTAACAGACTTAGTTGTAAATGTAAACTTATTACATTTATCGGCGAAGAAGCAGATTGATTAAAATATGACACCTAAACCACATTGGTAAGACCAATCGATATGTTTTTTTGATATAAAAGAGAAGGCCGCTATGAAAGCGGCCTATGAAGATTCTTGTTGAACTGAGGTTTTATACCAAACGGATTAACTTAACACACCAGCAATAGTCATGAATGCTGAAGCGGCTAGTAACAGTAAAACATTACGCTTAGCGAGGCGAACTAGCAAGGATGGTTCAGCGGTTAAATCATCATCTTTAATGATGTAATCTTCTGAAGTTTTTGCCACCGTACATAAATATCTGCGTGATGATTGATGAAAGTTTAACAGGCCTTCAAGCCAAATAGTGGATGCTTTAGAAAAATGCCCTACTAACATATAGCCAAATGCGACAAATCTAGTTGGAATAATATCTATCGCAAACAACAAGCCACGGCCATGCTCTACAGCAGCTTCGGGCAGATAAGCTTCGCCTTCACCGTTTTTGACATTATTACCAACCGCTACCAATACACGGTATAAGATCACGCCGCCAATACCAAAGAAGATAAATACCAGCATAACCGCCATATAGTATTGGTAGTTTAACCAGACTAAAGTTTGACCAAAGCTTTCACCCTCAAATTCTTGGTTTTGTTGCAACTCCATTTGGTAATGAGAAACCGCGACTTCATCACCGCGCATTGCTGCATTTAAAAAGCCTTTATAAGAATCTCGAGCTTCAGTACAGCCAAAGCAAACAATAAGCATTAGTATCGAGACAATAAAAGTAACCAAGGTACTGTCGATTAACACCAATAGCCCGCCAACCAATACAGCAGGAATTAATGCAAAAACGAATACGTTTAAACTGCTTTTACTGATCTCGCCCTTGGAGACAAAACCACGAACAAATTTTAGATAACGGCCATAATAAAAATTAAAGTGCCAATGTTTAGATAGCAAAACTCGCTCAGCGGCTAAAGCGATTAGTAAGCTAATAAGGGTCATTAAAATTCCTGTTTTTCTTAATTATATTCAAATACTTTCTTTTAATAAAATTTTACTCGCACATCTGTGCGATTGCCAGAAAATAAAATACTTAAATTATTTTAATGTTAATTTTTCAAGCCGTTTTTATATTTAAGCCAGTCAAAACTTTCACCGGGGTCTGTTTTACGGCCCGGCGCAATGTCGCAATGTCCAGTAATTCTATCGCTATTAATAGCAGGATATTTTTTAGTGATCGCAGTGGTTAATTGTTGCAATGAATCGTATTGCTCATCGGTATAAGGCAATTCATCGGTACCTTCCATTTCTATGCCAATAGAGAAATCATTACACTTGTCTCGCTCATTAAAACAAGAAACACCTGCATGCCAGGCGCGCTTATTAAACGGTACATATTGCACAACAGCACCATCACGACGAATTAAACAATGGGCTGAAACTCTAATTTGGTAAATACTCTGAAAATACTCATCGTCATCAGGATTAAGCTTACCTAAAAAAAAATCGCTAATATGGTTACTGCCAAACTTTCCTGGCGGTAAAGAGATATTGTGGATCACCAACAAACTAATATCATCACACTCTCTGTCATCACAATGAGACGACTCACGGTGACTAACATCAAAACAATTTTTAGCCGATATTTCGATCCAACCATTGTCGATTGTAAACTTTGTCTCCATACTACTGTTATATAACCTTATACTGTTAGCGGGCAGATAGCTTTACTAAGCTTAACGTTATTGTGTTGAATGCCGCAATCTATTTAAAACAAAGAGTACACTCAAAACATGCACAAAACAGATGACACAGTAAAATTAGGCAAAGGCATGATGTGGATTGCCTGGATCATTTTTTTTGCATTATTAGTATGGGCATTCCAGGGATTTATCGATAAACAACAAAACCCTAATCAAGTGCCGCAAGTTGCCTTAACCAGTGATGGTTTAGCCGAGGTCATCCTAAAAAGAAACAAATACGGTCATTATCTTTCCGCTGGTACTATTAATAACGAACGGGTGGTATTTTTACTTGATACCGGGGCGACTAATGTGTCAATTCCGGCAAAAATAGCAGATACCCTTAATTTACCAAATTTAGGCAATCATTTTGTCCAAACAGCGAATGGACGAGTAAAGGTATACCAAACTCAAATAGATCAATTGAGTATTGGTAATATTATTCTGTATAATGTCGCGGCAAATATAAACCCAGGTATGAATACAAACGAAATACTATTAGGCATGAGCGCTTTAAAACAAGTAGAATTTCGTCAATCTGGACAATACCTTTACCTAACTGAACAAAGAGAATACTGATGAACAGCCCTGAACTACATATTAGCAAAGAGTTACAACGTGATATTGAGTCGACTGTAACTTGGGCGTTAGCTGAAGATTTAGGAGCAGTTCCTAGCGAATTACCAAAAGCTGAAAACGATATTACCGCTTGCTTAATACCAGAAAATAATAAGGCCGTGGCAACCGTTATTTGTAGAGAAGACTGTGTAGTGTCTGGTGTAGCCTGGGTAAATGAAGTATTTAAGCAGCTTGATGAGTCAGCGAATGACCACACATCTATCACTTGGTTTGTCGCTGACGGACAAACAGTTAAAGCCAATACCACATTATTTGAGCTAAACGGTAATGCGCGTTTATTATTAACCGGTGAGCGCACCGCACTTAACTTCTTACAAAGCTTATCAGGCACTGCAACGCTTACTAGCCAATACGTAAAAGAGTTAGAAGGCAGTGACACTAAATTACTTGATACTCGCAAAACAATTCCAGGAATGCGCAGCGCACAAAAGTACGCAGTAACTTGCGGCGGCGGCCATAACCACAGAATTGGCCTGTTCGATGCCTTCTTAATTAAAGAGAACCATGTAAACGCCTGTGGCGGTATTAACAATGCGGTAGCAACAGCAAAACAAAACCACCCGGGTAAAACCGTAGAAGTTGAAGTAGAAAGCTTGGATGAATTAACTCAAGCCCTTGAAGCCGGTGCAGACATCATCATGCTAGATAACTTCACCACAGATATGATTGAAACCGCGGTAAGTCTAACCCGAGGCAAAGCAAAACTAGAAGTTTCTGGCAACATGACCATTGAAATATTAAAAGAATACACCGCCGCAAAAGTAGACTTCATTTCAGTAGGCGCATTAACCAAACACGTACAAGCCATTGATTTATCAATGCGTTTTGCTTAAGTAACAACCACACCAAATTCATGTCATTCCCGGCTTGTTCGGGAAGCCATGTTCTTCTCTTCGGTTTTTAAAACGTCATTCCCGGCTTGTTCGGGAATCCATCCCCTTCAATTTCAGTACTCCGCCGCTAACAGCGGCAACCAATCGCCGAAAAACTGCACAAACAGGCAAAAACTTGCCGAAAAAGTGATCAAAACGTTAAAAAATGTTTTACAGACCGTTAAAAATGAGCCATATTAACTTTAGCCCCCATAATAACAATTAATTAATTAACGGAATTAACACTATGAAAAACATGAAATCAAGCCAGGGTTTTACCCTAATCGAATTAATGATCGTTGTTGCGATCATCGGTATTCTTGCTTCAATCGCACTACCTGCTTACAGTGATTACACATCAAAAGCCAAAGGCGCTAATGCATTAGCTTCTATGGGTGGTGATAAAATTAAAATTGCTGAATTTTACTCTTTTTCAAATAAAACTATCGGCGCTTGTGCAGCATCTAAATTAACTTCAGGCACATCTTGTGTTGATACTACTGAAGGAACTGTTGTACTTTCTTATACAGAAGATAGCGTTAAAGTTGACCTAGAAGCAACAGCTGCTGCTACTGGTGGCGGTTTAACTTGGGGTTGTACAACAAGCGGTGTTAACTTCAAAGGTTGTGGTATTTAACTAGTTATCCCCCTTAAAAACCAGCTTAGGCTGGTTTTTTTATGTCTAAATTTTGTGTTTTCGTCTTAAAATGATGTAGACTAAAAACAGAATAAAAAATAAAAGTAATATAAGTTTATGAAAGGAATTCATCGCCAATCCAGTTTACTGTCAGCGTTAGTTCGTAATGAAATAATTGCCAAAGAAAAAGCTGCCGATATTTTCTCTATCAGTCAAAAGAAAAAACAATCGATTATTAGTTACTTGATAACTGAAAACAAGTTATCGCCGTTAATTTTGGCAAAAGTGCTATCCAAAAGTTTTGGCTATCCTTTAATTGATTTAAAACGAATCGATTTGAGCCTCCTGCCTGAAGGCTTACGCAGCGAAAAGCTCATCCTAAAACATAAGGCTCTGCCATTATATTTAAGGGGGGGCATATTATTCGTTGCGGTTTCAGATCCTACTAATATTGATGCCTTAGAAGAATTCCAGTTTAATACTGGCTTTAATACCGAAATGGTATTAACTGATGAAAAGACGTTAATCGACACCATTGAAAATATCTTAGAAGATGAAAATTCAGCGCTTGATATTAGTGACTTAGACCAAGAGGAACTCGGTGATTTAGACGTAGAAGATGAGAAAAAAGAAGAAGATTCAACCAGTGGCGCCGATGATGCACCAATTGTTGTATACATTAACAAAATTCTGTTAGATGCGATTAAAAAAGGCGCCTCTGATTTACATTTTGAGCCGTTCGAACATAAATTTAGAATTCGTTTTCGCGTCGATGGAATTTTAACAGAAGTGGCTACACCTCCGGTAAACCTTTCAGGTAGGATGACCGCACGTTTAAAGGTAATGTCAAAACTTGATATCGCCGAGCGCCGTGTGCCACAAGATGGTCGGATAAAATTAGCGGTTTCTAAGAAAAAATCTATCGATTTTCGTGTTTCTACCTTACCCACTATGTGGGGAGAAAAAGTGGTAATGCGTATTCTTGACTCATCTAGTGCCAAACTAGGCATTGATATACTCGGTTACGAAGATGAACAAAAACAACTTTACCTTGACGCCCTTTCTAAACCGCAAGGCATGATACTAGTTACCGGCCCAACGGGTTCAGGTAAAACCGTATCGCTTTATACCGGCTTAAACATTCTTAATACTGAAGAGCGTAATATTTCTACTGCAGAAGACCCTGTTGAGATAAACCTTGAAGGTGTTAATCAGGTCCAAATTAATAATAGAGCCGGTTTAGACTTTTCCAGTGCGTTGAAGTCTTTCTTACGTCAAGATCCAGACATTGTCATGGTTGGTGAGATTCGTGATTTAGAGACCGCTGAAATTGCAATTAAAGCGGCACAAACCGGTCACTTAGTATTATCCACTTTGCATACTAACTCTGCTGCAGAAACACTTACTCGACTCCTTAATATGGGCGTACCATCTTATAATGTAGCGAGTTCGGTAACGTTAATTATTGCTCAACGTCTTGCCCGCCGATTGTGTAATCATTGTAAAATTGAAGACGACATATCTGAACAGGCGTTAATTGAATTTGGCTTTGAGCCGTCTGAAGTTCCTTCTCTTAAAATATTTAAAGCCGTGGGCTGTGATGAATGCACCAAAGGTTATAAAGGCCGAGTCGGTATTTACGAAGTGATGAAAATTAGTGAAAAAACCGCCAGCATTATTATGGAGGGTGGCAATTCACTAGATATTGCTAACCAGGCGCAAAGTGAAGGTTATAACAATTTAAGACAATCGGCTTTATTAAAAGCCAAATCAGGTGTCACCAGTTTATCAGAAGTCAATCGTGTTACCGCTTAAATCGATGAGATTAGAATAACAATAATAGATAGGAAAACCTATGGCCATTGCAAGTGCCCAGCACAAGATAGCTAAACCTAAACCTTTAGAAGTGTTTCTTTGGGAAGGTGTTAACCGCAAGGGTAAAAAAATAAAAGGTGAGCTTTCTGCCGTCAATATGATGGAATTAAAAGCCCAGCTTAGAAAACAAGGCGTCACCCCACTTAAAACCAAGAAAAAGCCTAAACCTTTACTCGGTATGGGCGGTGATAAAGCAATAAATGCAAAAGATATTGCCGTAATTACCCGACAAATAGCTACTATGATTGGTGCAGGTGTGCCACTAGTACAAACCATTGAAATGATAGGCAAAGGCAACCCAAATGGTAATATTCGTAAATTATTAAGTGACATTGGTAATAAAGTACAATCAGGTTTACCACTTTCTGAATGTTTAAGAGAACACCCTAAATATTTTGATAATTTATATTGTGACTTAGTTGAATCAGGTGAGCAGTCCGGTGCGTTAGAAACTATATTTGATCGAATTGCTATCTATAAAGAAAAGGCTGAAATTTTAAGGTCTAAAATTAAAAAAGCGATGACTTATCCTATCGCAGTAGTAGTGATTGCTATAATTGTAACGTCAATTTTACTTATTTTTGTTGTACCCACCTTTGCTGAAATATTTGAAGGGTTTGGCGCAGAGCTTCCTGGTTTTACTCTTTTTGTGGTTGGGATTTCAGATTTCATGATTGCCTATTGGTGGGTTGTTTTAGCTTTTATATTTGCGATTGGTTATGTTTATAAACAAGCACACCTTAAAAGTCAAAAGTTCAGAGATCAAGTCGATGTTTTAATTTTGAAGCTGCCTATAATCGGGATGATTTTAGATAAAGCCGCCGTCGCTCGTTTTGCTCGAACGTTGTCAACAACCTTTGCCGCCGGCGTACCATTAATTGATGCTTTAGCCTCTGCTGCTGGGGCCTCCGGCAATGCTGTTTATAGAGACAGCATTAATGAAATTCGAACTGAGGTTACATCGGGTATGCAGATGAATTTAGCCATGCGAAATACGCCGATATTTCCAGATATGGTTATTCAGATGGTCGCTATAGGTGAGGAATCTGGCGCTTTAGATGATATGTTAGCGAAAGTTGCCACCATATACGAGCAAGAAGTAGATGATGCTGTTGATAATTTAACGGCTTTATTAGAGCCATTAATAATGGCTGTATTAGGTGTAGTAATTGGTGGTTTAATCATCGCTATGTATTTGCCAATATTCGCCCTAGGTTCGATTATTTAATTACAATCCAACTTAAAAAGTAAGATCCCGTGTCAAGCGCGGGATTACGGCTTCAGTTTCGTCGTCGATTTAATAATAATAAGATCCTGAAATAGACCCTGAAATAAATTCAGGGCGTCACTAGAGTGACGGTTTATTAAGGACTAAAGAAAAGGTCTGCAGTTTTGTCTGATATTATCGCTCTGTTTGAGCAATCCCCGGTAATTTTTTATGTAACTATTACTATCCTTGGTCTAGTAATAGGCAGTTTTTTGAATGTGGTCATTTTTCGCTTACCTAAAATGCTTGAAAATGAATGGCGCTGTGAGTGTCGTGAGTTTCTTGAGGATGAGTTAAAGCCGGTTCCAGAAAATGAGCAAAAAACGCCTGAGATATTAACGCTATCTAAGCCCGCTTCAACTTGCCCTAAATGTGGCCATAAAATAAAAGTATGGGAAAATATCCCTGTTGTTTCATGGCTTGTGTTAAAAGGCAAATGTTCATCTTGCGCTAACCCTATATCGCCTCGTTACCCTATTATTGAAACAGTGACCGGTATTACCTCCCTAGTTATTGGTATGTACTTTGGTGTAACTTGGCAAGCATTGTTTATGCTGGTATTAACTTGGGCACTTATTGCATTAACCATGATAGATGTTGATAAGATGATCTTGCCCGATCAAATCACTCTTCCCCTTGTTTGGCTTGGTTTGATACTTGGTTTGAATGATGTTTTTGTGTCTATCGATCAAGCTGTTATTGGCGCAATTGTCGGTTACATGAGTTTATGGAGTATCTTCTGGATATTTAAACTAATAACCGGCAAGGAAGGCATGGGGTATGGTGACTTTAAACTATTCGCAGTATTCGGCGCATGGTTTGGCTGGCAGTTATTGCCATTACTCATATTGATGGCATCATTGGTAGGGGCAGTTATAGGTATCAGTTTGATGGTATTTAGAAATCATGAAGGCTCTAAGCCAATTCCTTTTGGTCCATATTTAGCTATTGCCGGCTGGATCACCGCATTATGGGGTGAAGGTATTTGGGCTTGGTATTTGGGGATGCTTGCGTAAAAAAAATAACGCGCACTAGTTGGTTCGATTTTAATAGGACGTTAAAGTATATCCAGTGAACGCCCTAGCGAAATAAAATTTTAATGAGATCTCCTGAAACAAGTTCAGGAAGTGGTTAGTGTTCAGGAAGTGGTTAGTGTTCAGGAAGTGGTTAGTGTTTTAGGTTCCCGCCTCGGCTTTGGCATCCATGCGTCGCTCTAACTTCTACATCCATGTAGTCGTACGCGGGAATGACGAAAAATGGTTGTAAGCTACGCGGGTATGACAAAAAGGTTCCCCCTGGGGGTGATAAGAGCAATTGCTTCCCGTCGCCTCGGGAATGACAAAACAGAAGAAATGACGGAAGTAGTATGTCAAAGTTAGTGATAGGTTTAACAGGTGGTATTGGTAGCGGTAAAACCACTGTTGCTGATATTTTTGCAACCTACGGCATCGATATTATTGATGCCGATATTGTTGCTCGCGAAGTTGTTGAACCAGGTACACCTGCCCTTGCTCAAATAGCAGAACATTTTGGCGCTGAGTTTATACTAAACGATGGCAATTTAGACAGAACCAAGTTACGTCACCGGGTATTTGCCAATGAGGATGATAAACATTGGTTAAACGCACTTTTGCACCCTCTTATTCGTAACGCTATGGCACAGCAGTGTATAGCAGCTAAAAGTCCTTATTGTTTTCTTGTCGCCCCGCTGTTAATTGAAAATGGTATTAATAAGTCTGTTGAAAAAGTTTTGGTGATTGATGTTAAACCTGAAACACAAATTGCGAGAACTGTAAGTCGTG
Source organism: Thalassotalea fonticola (assembly GCF_032911225.1). Lineage (NCBI taxonomy): Bacteria > Pseudomonadati > Pseudomonadota > Gammaproteobacteria > Alteromonadales > Colwelliaceae > Thalassotalea > Thalassotalea fonticola. Next base: position 2,623,710 of record NZ_CP136600.1, read on the forward strand.
ACAATAATACCACTGAGCAGGTTCAGAAAATTCTAAATGCCCAAGTATCTCGTGAAGAGCGTTTATCTTATGCTGACTATGTCATTAATAATGATGATTGCTCTATCGAAGCGTTAAAAGAACAAGTTGAATTATTGCATAGAGAATTTTTAAAGTTAGTCGTGGGTTAACAAGGTAACGTCATAACCTAGGAATACAGAATTTATGCCATCCGTGGCAATTCTAAGTTAAATCATCCATGATTTAAAATTCACGCTATCCATACCAGCAGCCAAAAAAATAATAGCCTTTAGTCAAATCTCTGGTTAGTATATAAAGATCATAATAAAAACTATAACAATATGCCTGAAATTCTTTATGAGCACCCACTTAACGAACGGATTCGTAACTATCTGAAACTTGAGCAATTATTTGTTCAAGCACGTTCGTGTTTGGCGCAAGAATTTTCGTCAAGCCATACCCTGTTTTTCAATGCCCTGTTTGCTATTTTAGATACCTTAGACAGAACTGATTTACGCGGCGATGTTATTAAAGATTTAGAAAAGCTTGAGCAGAATTTAATTCTGTGGTCAAAATCTCCCGATGTAAATTCAAAAGCATTGCAACTAAACCTTGAACAAACTAAATCGTTAACTACAAGCCTTCGCTCTAAAAAACCGTTATGGGCTAGCTTAAAAGATGATAAGTTTTTAGATGGCATGCGCAAACGTTTTACCTTACAAGGTGCTTATTGTGGTTTTGACTTGCCCGCCCTTGTCTATTGGCTGAACCAACCACCTATTTTTATTCAACAAGATGTTGATAGATGGTTAGGTGCTTTAGGTACTGTTGAACAAGCTTTAGTTATGATCCTTAAGTTTATTCGACAAAAATCTGCGTTTGAAGAAATTGAAGCGGGTAATAGTTTTTACCAAGATAATGGAGAAGGGTTACTCTTACTTCGGGTTAAATTACCTGAAGGAGTAGATTACTTTCCATCGGTAAGTGGTAATCGATACCGCTATTCAATTCGCTTCATGGCATTGTGCGAAACTAAAGGCCAGCAATACATTACCGATACGGTTAAATTCCACCTTTCAAAGTGTTGACTTAAATTGCTATTACCTACACCTTAATAATAAGTTAAACTACCCTTTTTAATTAAGCTGTTTTTATTATGACTACCAAAGTAAATTGTCCTAATTGCCAAACTGAAGTTGTTTGGAATACTGAATCTGAATTTCGTCCATTTTGTTCCAAACGTTGTCAGTTAATTGACTTAGGTGAATGGGCCAGTGAAGGCCATAAAATATCACAACCTGTCCAAGGCGCGCAGCCGTTATCTGAAGAAATGTTAGATGCTTTGGAAGATGAGTTTTTACAAAACAATAAGTTTTTTGTTGAGTCGGAATAATTTGTAGATAAAATTTGCTAAAAAGGTGCGACTTTATTTAATCGCACCCTGACTAAATAATTACTCTTTATCTCCTACAGGTACCATTATATGTGCGTATGGAGTTTCGCCCCACATAACATAAGGCCCACCGGAGTTAGGATCGTCAGTCAGTCCTTTTAACAATTCTTTTGGAACAATTATCATCAAATGTGGCCCGGTTTCAGTATAGTCATCGGCATTTTTTGGATCTGGATGATAAGGATCTGAATTACTCACACCTGCGCCAACGTCGCCTTTTAGCATATATGAAATACCAATACTGTCAGCCTTAAAATCAGCCTTATTGCCAAGTGCTGTCAGCATTTTCATCCAGGTAGGATCATTACACATTGGATTACCATCACCAGGCATAGTATCTGGCATACATATCCAATCATTAGTGCCTTTCACTAGTACTTTACCAGCAGACATGATCGTTGCATTACCGCTGATAGATGCAGGGGCAGCAGAGCGAGCTTGGCTGATTTGCTTTTTCATTTCATCATCACCGCCACTTTGTGCTACAAATACTACACCTGCAGCAGACACTAACACAGCTGCTGTTACTAACTTTTTAGATAAATTATTCATCGTAATTTTCCTTAACAGTTATCTGAACAACATCAACCCGATAAATTGATAGCAGAGTTAAATTTCAATTAATTTGTTACTCTGGAGTATAGGTTAAATTTTTAATTGTACAATTTGACAACAACTTGCTGGAAGTCATGTATGGTTTAGTCACTTTATAATCAAGCAAAAGTTTCCTAAAAACATCTATTTAGGGCATACTATTTATAAATAAATTAGATAGTCTGACTTCACGGAATATGAAAAATATACTATTTGCTCTTTTAGCTCTAATTGCAGGGTTAATTTATCTCGATCAATTTGCCCCAGGAAAAGCGTCAACTACAAAGCCTGACCAGGTTGTTTTATTAACTGAAAGTAATTCTTCTGATGACTTTTTAGCTAATGCTTTTGATGAAGAATTTGAATTTGAACGTAGTGTAGACTTATCAAAGTTATCCGATGTCGAAAAAATTAGCCACTTATTTCAAAATCAGTTATCAAATGTGCAAGTACGAGGTTTTGGTCGCGTAGTTAGAATGCTACCCGATGACAATGAAGGTTCACGTCATCAACGTTTTATAGTAAGACTGAAAAACAATCAAACAGTATTGGTTGCCCATAATATTGATATTGGCTCAAGAGTCAACTCACTCCGTGAAGGTGATGATATTGGCTTTTATGGCGTGTATGAATGGAATGATAAAGGCGGCGTGGTGCATTGGACTCATAAAGACCCTAACGGCCAACATCCTGATGGTTATTTGAAGTATGTTGGGCTTAAATATCATTAAAGGGGTCAGGCAGCTGCTTTGCTTCTGACTGTTTCCTTTATGGATTCCCATATTCACGGGAATGACGACACTTGAACGTGAATGACAAGATGATAGTGTTATTAAACACGCTTTAAAAGTCGCTATCGCGATAACGCTCGAATTAATTCGAGCCAACCATAGATTTAGACCTCAGTTAGATTTAATGACAGTAACTTTTCTACTATTGGGGTATTTGCTTTGGGGAAATCAATGCCTGCCAGTTGCTCTTTTCTAAACCAACCTTGTTGCTGTCCTTCTTGTGCCGTTGGCTCTCCTAAGAATTGATCGACTAAGAATACCTCTAATAAGACTTGTTTATCACTGTAGTCATGGCTTATTTCAATTAACGGTAACATTGCTAATGTGTCAATTGCGATTTCTTCTTTAAGCTCTCTGTGCAGTGCTTCATGCACTGTTTCATTATTTTCTACCTTACCACCAGGGAATTCCCATTTACCGCCTTGATGAGTGTGTTCAAGTCGTTTGGTGAGGAAAAATTGTTGGTCTTTGTATATTACGCCTACGGCGACGTGAACTCTTTTGGTCATGATTGCTTTTCAAGGTATTGTTAGTGATGAAAGGATATAAGATTGCGTTTTTCAACGCAATGACGGTTAGCCATAACGCTATAGATACTTTTTGATCCTCCTACGTATTTACTAAACCTGTTTTAGCATCTAAAAGTAAAAGCGAGATCCTGACATTCGTCAGGAAGTGGTGTCCACTTTTATGCGAACACTCCACACTTCTCGTTTCTCGTTTCTCGTTTCTCGTTTCTCGTTTCTCGTTTCTCGTTTCTCGTTTCTCGTTTCTCGTTTCTCGTTTCTCGTCAAATATAACAGAATTTGCTCCATCCTTGGCAATTCTAAGTTAATTCATCTTTGAATTGAGCCTACTATAATAACATCCATGTTAAGTTGGCATTCCTTCGTCCCTGAAGTAAAAAAGCCCTAATTTGACTTAATCAATTAGGGCTTTCTAAATATCAGTTCCGTTAGTTTTCTAACTTAACTTACCGTGACATTGTTTGTATTTTTTGCCTGAGCCACATGGACATGGTTCGTTGCGGCCAACGCGTTTTACTTCGTTTTCTTGTGTTGCCGGGCCACTTGATTCATGTGTGTATTGCTTAGGTGCATCTTCGTTCTTACGAGTTTGCTCTTCTACCGCTTCAACATCTGATTCTTGTTGAATACGAACTTTCGATAATACGCTTACTACGTCATATTTTAAGTTATCAAGCATGTTTGAGAATAATTCGAACGACTCTTTTTTGTATTCTTGCTTCGGGTTCTTTTGCGCGTAACCGCGTAAATGAATACCTTGGCGCAAATGGTCCATAGCTGCTAAGTGCTCTTTCCATAAACCATCAAGCGTTTGTAGCATAATTGCTTTTTCAAATTGACGTAAAACTTCAGGGCCAACTTGTGTTTCTTTTTCTGTATAGGCAGTTTCAACTTCAGCTAAAATTCGTTCACGTAGTGAGTCTTCATTTAATTTATCATCTTCTTCTAACCATTTTGCCAGAGGAAGATCTAAGGTTAATTCACCTTTAAGCTGTTCTTCAAGCGCTGGTACATCCCACATTTCTTCTAAAGATTGTGGTGGAATTTGCGCATCAATCATACCGTTGATCACATCACTACGTATTGCCGCAATAGTCTCGCCAATATCGCCTTCGTCAAGAAGTTCGTTACGTTGCTCGTAAATTACTTTACGTTGATCATTTGCTACATCATCGTACTCAAGCAGTTGCTTACGTACATCAAAGTTACGGCCTTCAACTTTACGTTGGGCATTTTCTATCGACTTAGTTACCCATGGGTGTTCAATTGCTTCACCGTGTTCCATACCTAACTTACGCATCATGTTGGCAATACGCTCGGAGGCAAAGATGCGCATTAAACCATCTTCCATTGATAAGTAGAAACGTGTTGAACCTGGGTCACCTTGACGGCCTGAACGACCACGTAGTTGATTATCAATACGACGAGACTCATGACGTTCTGTAGCAACAATGTGTAAACCACCTGCTGCGACCACTTGTTCATGGTTTTCTTGCCACTGTGCTGTAGCTTTTGCAATTTGATCTTCAGATGGGTTTGATAATTTCGCCAGATCTGCACTCAAATTACCACCTAGTACGATATCGGTACCACGGCCGGCCATATTGGTAGCAATTGTTACCGCACCAAGTTTACCGGCATTAGCAACAATTTCGGCTTCTTCAGCATGGAATTTGGCATTAAGCACTTTATGTTTAATTTTGGCTTTACGTAAGATATCTGATAAAAATTCAGATGTTTCGATACTGATAGTACCAACTAATGTTGGCTGACCACGTTCAACACAATCTTTAATATCAGCAATTACTGCTTCGTATTTTTCTTCTTGCGTTAGGTAAATTAAATCGGCCATATCATCACGAACCATAGGACGGTTGGTCGGGATAACAACTGTTTCTAAACCATAAATATGATTAAATTCGAATGCTTCAGTATCGGCTGTACCTGTCATGCCTGATAACTTCTCGTATAAACGGAAGAAATTCTGGAATGTGATAGAGGCAAGTGTTTGATTTTCGTTTTGAATATTTACATGTTCTTTAGCTTCTACCGCTTGATGTAAACCTTCAGACCAACGACGACCTTCCATTGTACGGCCAGTATGCTCATCAACAATGACTATTTCGCCTTCTTTAACGATATAGTCGACGTCTTTTTGGAAAAGCTTATGGGCGCGCAGTGCCGCCATAACATGGTGCAGTAAAGCGATGCTTGATGCGCCATATAACGAATCATGCTCTTCTAGCATGCCACGCTCTTTTAAAATTTCTTCAACACGAACTTGGCCACGCTCAGTCAGATATACTTGCTTTGATTTTTCATCAACAGTGAAGTCGCCGGTACTTTCAACGCCTTCTTCATCTTCAGCTTCTTGCTGTTCAAGCATTGGCACTAAAGAGTCGATTAAACGATACAGCTCAGAGCTGTCTTCAGCTTGGCCAGAAATAACCAATGGGGTACGTGCTTCATCAATAAGGATTGAATCCACTTCATCAATTACAGCAAAGTGTAATGGACGTTGTGCACGTTGTTCTGGTGAGAACGCCATGTTGTCACGTAAATAGTCAAAACCAAATTCATTATTGGTACCGTATGTGACGTCACATTTATATGCAGCTTGCTTTTCTTCAGGCGCCATATTTGGAATATTACAACCAACGGTCATGCCTAAAAATTCAAATAATGGCCGGGCCCAGTCAGCATCACGTTTCGCTAAGTAGTCATTCACGGTAATAACATGAACACCTTTATCGGTAAGACCATTTAAGTAGCTTGGTAATGTTGCTGTTAACGTTTTACCTTCACCGGTGCGCATTTCGGCAATTTTACCTTGATGCAAAACCATGCCACCAATCATTTGCACATCAAAATGACGCATACCAAATACGCGAATACTGGCTTCTCGTACTACAGCAAATGCTTCTGGTAAAATATCGTTTAACGCTTCGCCGTTGGCAACACGCTCTTTAAACTCTGCTGTTTTAGCTTTTAAATCATCATCATTTAACGCTTTTGTTGTTTCTTCTAGGGCGTTAATTTTAAGTACTTCTTTGTTCATTTGCTTAAGAAGGCGGTCATTACGACTACCAAACAGCTTTGTCATTATTTTTACAAACATTTTATTTAAACCAATTTTGCCAATTATATTTTTGGCGATAAAAAAATATCAGTCTAAGACTGAATCTAAAAGTTTACAGGGGTTATTTATTTAAGTTTTAGGCTTGCGATAAACGTATTTAGTTGGATTTATTTGTTTATCGTTACGCAGGATTTCGTAATGAACGTGCGGACCAGTTGAACGGCCTGTACTACCCATTTTGGCAATTGCTTGCCCTTTACTCACCACGTCACCAACTTTAACTAAATGCGACTTATTGTGTGCATACCTAGTTTTGTAGCCTGTACCGTGATCAATTTCTACCAAATTACCGTATCCCCAGCGTTCGCCAGCATAGCTAACAACACCTGAACCGGTGGCATAAATTTCAGCATTTTCTTTACCCGCAAAATCTACACCGTTATGCTTGGTAGGTTTGCCAGTAAATGGGTCTTTACGAACTCCGTAATAGGACGACAACCAGCCTTTGCCAATTGGACGCCCGGATAAATAACTCGTATTTTCGATATGGTGACCCAATGCTAAAGATTCAAGTAGGTTAAGCTGATTTTCTTTTTGAACAATGCTGTTGTTCAAATTATTCAACTGACTTTCTAAGTCAGTCATTGAAAAATCACTAATTAACACTTCTTGATGTAATGGTCCACCTGATGATGGCAATGCCACCATATTAAATTCGTCTTTGGGAATGTCGGCTTCTTCCGCTAAACGTTCACCTAAAGCATTTAAGCGTAAAACATGTGATTGTAATTCGGCAATTCGAGCGCTTAAGGCAATGACTTGTTTGTCATTAGTAGTGTTGGGAACGGGTTGTACTGGTTGTGTAGCTGACATCAAATGTTCAGGCACATCTTCCGACTTCATAACAGCATGAATAATAAAGCCTGACACCACAGCAAAGCCACCAACAATGGCAAGCCACCTTGGTTTACTTAGCTTTAATGAAAAACGAACATTTTGTCCGCGGTATAATAGTGTTAAACTCATTTAAATACTTATTTCTGTTTAATAGCGAATATTCAGAGGTAAACCGGTTAATAAAACACATTGTAAAAGCCTCTCAAGACCTAAACAGTTTGCTTAAAAAAACCAGCGATACCATGGTAGATTTATCTACTAAAGCGTAATCGTTTAAAGTTCTGGACGACATTATACGACAAATATGCCCTGTTCTACCAGATAATGCTAGGCAAATAGCCAGTTGCCGACAGAACCTAGTTGTAATAGCGGCTAAATCTCCCGTATCGGGCCAACGTTTACAGTTCGAGCGTAACAATATATCACAACAACAGGCATTGCAAACCTAAGGAATATTTAGAAGCATTGAAATAAAAATTAATCCTCATTTCTAGCCAAATAGCCGCTACGCGATAACGCGCGAATAAATTCACGCCAACCGATTATCATCGGCTCAATATCTCAATTGTTCTTTTTTGTACTTCGTTTCTCGTTTCTCGTTTCTCGTTTCTATAATATTCCAGACATAAAAAAACCAGAACTAAGTTCTGGTCTCTATAAATCAATTTAGCTTTTCTCTTACGCTACAACGGAATCTTGGTAAGCTATTGGTGATGGGCGCTCGTCTTCATAGGTTACCCATTCCCAGCTTTCAACCTGTTTGAATACTTCGCGTAACAACATGTTATTTAAGCCATGGCCTGATTTATATGAGTTCATCTCACCCAATATGCTAACACCGCCCATGTAAAGGTCGCCGATTGCATCTAAGATTTTATGCTTCACAAACTCGTCATCATAACGAAGTTCTTCGCTATTAAGCATACGGTATTCATCAAGTACGATAGCATTTTCTAAGCTACCACCTAATGCTAGGTTATGTGAGCGTAAAAACTCAATGTCTTTCATAAAGCCAAAAGTACGGGCACGGCTAATTTCTTTGATAAAAGAGTTAGCTGATAAATCCATGCTGATGTTTTGTGTGGTATTTGCAATTACCGGGTGATCGAAGTCGATAGCAAAGTTAACTTTGAAACCTTCGTGTGGACATAATTCGGCCCACTTATCACCTTCTTCAACACGAATTTTTTTAGTAATGCGTAAAAATTTCTTAGCTGCGTTTTGCTCTTCAATTCCTACTGATTGGATCAAATATACAAATGGTAAGGCACTACCATCCATAATTGGGATCTCAGGAGAATCAACTTCTACAACTAAGTTATCAATACCTAAGCCAGCTACCGCGGCTAACAGATGTTCAACGGTGGAAACTTGAACACCTTGCTCATTCACTAAACATGTACACAACGTAGTTTCGCCCACAGCTTCAGGTGTAGCCTGAATATCTACCATAGGTTCAAGGTCAACACGACGGAATACTATTCCCGTGTTCGCAGGCGCAGGACGGAGAGTAATCTGCACCTTTTCACCTTTATGTAAACCAACACCAGTAGCATTTACGCTTTGTTTGAGAGTACGTTGTTTAATCATAATTCGCCTTAAATCTTGCGTTCCAACCGACACAATTAACAATTTGTTAATTTAGTGGACGCGTAATATAGCAAAAATTCCCTTTGCAGTCAAAAGATAACGGTTATGGCCCAAAATTTGCTAACAATCTATTACCACTTGTAACTGATTGTAATTAAACAGCAAATATTAAACTTAAAATCCGCAATTAACTTACCACTTAAAACCTGAACATTCGCTGAACAAAGAAGACTAACGTGCCAACTAATTGACCCTTAGCTCTTAGGTTCCAGTTCCTAGTTCTTAACTATCTTAGTCAGCCTGCTTTCGTAAAAATGCAGGAATATCTAAATAATCAGTCTCTACCGCAGGTGCCGTTTGTGGCGCCGTGCTAGTTTCAGTGTACGCGTTATTAGCAACTTCTGGCTCTGGTGATGGCGCATAACTTGCGTTTACTACCATAGGCTCAGGCTTTTGCATTGGTGGTACAATTGAAATTTCAGGTTTTTGCTGTTGCCCAATGCCCGTTGCTACAACTGTTACGCGCAGCTCTTCAGTCATTTCAGGGTCAATTACCGCACCCACGACAACGGTAGCATTTTCTGAGGCGAATGCTTTAACTGCGTTACCTACTGTTTCAAACTCATCAATTGAGATATCCATACCAGCAGTAATATTTACTAATATACCGCGAGCGCCAGCTAAATCAACATCTTCAAGCAATGGGCTAGAAATTGCAGCTTCTGCCGCTTCTTCAGCACGATCTTCGCCAGCGGCTTGGCCAGAGCCCATCATTGCCGTGCCCATTTCAGACATTACAGTACGTACATCGGCGAAATCGACGTTGATTAAACCAGGACGAGTAATTAATTCAGCAATACCTTGTACTGCACCCAGTAAAACATTATTAGCGGCTTTAAATGCATCTAATAAGCTTGTGCCAGGGCCTAACACTTTTAATAGCTTTTCGTTAGGGATGGTAATTAATGAATCAACATTATTTTGTAAAAATTCAATACCTTGGTCGGCATAGTTCATCCGCTTTTTGCCTTCAAATGGGAATGGTTTAGTTACCACTGCAACCGTTAGTATCCCCATTTCTTTGGCAATTTCAGCAACTACCGGTGCCGCACCTGTACCCGTGCCTCCGCCCATACCTGCAGCGATAAAGATCATGTCTGAACCTTGCAAGGTTTGACGAATTGTCTCTCTATCTTCTTCAGCACTTTTGCGACCAATTTCAGGGTTGGCGCCAGCGCCTAAGCCTTTAGTCACATCACAACCCATTTGCAACGTTACGTTAGCAGATGAATTACGCAGTGCCTGTGAGTCGGTATTTGCAGTAATAAACTCAACACCTTCTATGGTTTGTGACACCATATGCTCGACAGCGTTACCGCCACCTCCGCCAACACCGATGACTTTAATCACCGCTTCTTCGTTGTGGTCTTCCATTAATTCAAACATAATTTTCTCTCCGTTCTATTGTATTTTTTGTTCCACCAAAAAAAATTGTTTTTATTTTTAAGTTTTAGCTAATTGCTAAAATTGTCCCTTAAACCAGTTTTTCACCCGCGTAAGCGCGCTTACTACGCCCTCACCCGTTGTTGAATTTGTTGTGCCTTCAGCACTTGCTTCAATACCGTATTTCAATAAACCAATTACCGTGCTGTAACTTGGGTCGTTCACATAATCACTTAGGCCCTGCATATTTAATGGGCTGCCGATCCGCACTGGCATTTGAAATACTTCTTCAGCAAATTCAGTAACACCTTCCATTTTTGCCGTACCGCCAGTTAATACGATACCGGCGGCAATTTGATCTTCCAGACCACTTTCTTTGATCTCTTCCTGAATTAATTCAAATAGTTCGTGATAACGAGGTTCAACTACTTCAGCCAGAGTATGACGAGACATACTTCTTGCTGGGCGACCACCAACACTTGGCACTTCAATGTTTTCTTCCATGCTGACCATTTGGCGAAGCGCACAAGCGTATTGCACTTTGATGTCTTCTGCGTGGCTAAGCGGTGTTCTAAATATTTTCGCAATGTCATTAGTCACTTGGTTACCACCAACTGGAATAACTGCACTATGGCGCAATGCACCACCAGTAAAGACAGAAATATCCATAGTACCGGCGCCCATATCGACTACGCACACACCTAACTCTTTTTCATCATCAGTTAATATTGAATAGCTTGAGGCTAATGCAGAGAAAATTAATTGATCAGCAGTTAAGTCACAGCGCTCGACACACTTAACAATATTTTTCGCCATGTCGTTAGCGCAAGTTACGATATGAACTTTAGCTTCCATCCGAACACCAGACATACCAATAGGGCTTTTAATGCCTTCTTGTACATCAACGCTGTATTCCTGTGGTAAAACATGCAACATACGACGCTCTGCCGACATCGGTACTGAACGGGCGGTATGAATCACATTATCAACGTCTTCTTGCATTACTTCATGGTCGTTAATTGGTACCATGCCGTTTTCGTTTTGACAACTTACGTGCTTACCCGATATTCCTAAATAAACAGAGCCAATACGACAATCTGCCATTAATTCAGCTTCGTTTACCGCACGTTGGATCGATTGAATAACCAAATTCAGATCATTCACTCCACCTTTATCCATACCACGAGCTGCATGATGGCCGACACCGATAATGCTTAATTCATCATCAGGTGTTACTTCACCGACTACCGCAACGATTTTCGACGTTCCGATGTCCAGGCCAACAACTAAATTTCTTTCTATGGCTTTAGGCATTTGTTTTTTGCTCTTGTAATTGTTTTAAATCATCGCTCAACACTGGTTTCCAGCCGACAGCCATCCCAGTGTCATAGCGCAAATCAACATAATCGACTTGCATATCTTTTTTGGCGTAGGATTTTATCTGCTCATAGGCATCCATAAAACGCTGCACTCTTGTTACTCTGTCTTCTCGACCTAAGTCAAGAAATACGCCATCAGCTAAAGTTAATTGCCAGGCATGACGTTCTGTTAGTACTAATTCATCAATACCAACTTGAATGTAAGTTAATAAATTATTTAAATTTCTATAGTTTTTCAGTGCCAATACTTCACTGCCTTCCGGACCAAATAATTTTGGTAATTTGCTTTGCACTCGCGTTTTATCTGCTTGAAATATTACGCCATGTTCGTTTATAAAAAAATCATCATTCCATTGTGCAACTGGCGTTTGATCTATCACATATACACGAACTTCATTGGGCCACTGCTTTCGTACTGAAGCCGAGTAAACCCATGGCAAATCTTCTAAATTTTGTTGGACATTATTCACGTCTAATTGAAAGAAATTCCCCAGGGTATTTTGTTTTAACACCGCTACAATTTCTTCATTTTTGGTATAAGGAATATTGCCTTTAATCACTAGTGATGAAACGGGTACAGCTTCATCTTCCAGCATTGATTCAATTAAGTAATAACTGCCAATTAAAGTGCACAAACACACACCGATAAAAAAGCTAAACCCAGACCAAAAGACCCAGGAAGCATTTTTAAAATCAAGTTGCGTTTGTTTGTTCATAGTTAAATTTTCCATTAACCCTTATTTGTATCGCTAAGTTGTAAAACTCGCGTCACTAGTTGTTCAAAACTTAAGCCTGCAACTTTCGCGGCTTTTGGCACTAAAGATGTCACAGTCATGCCAGGTACGGTATTAACTTCTAATAAGTTAAAATTACCCTGTTCATCTTGCATTAAATCTACTCGTCCCCAACCTTGAGCGCCTGTTGCTTTGAAAGCTTTTAGTGAAATATTTTTTAATTCATTTTCAACGTCGGCATCTAATCCGCAAGGACATAGATATTGTGTACTTTTGCTTTCATACTTTGCTTGATAGTCATAAAACTCATGTGGCGTTACCATTGAAATTGCCGGCAGGGCTTCATCCCCTAAAATAGCAACCGTAAATTCCGCACCGCTTAACCACGCTTCAACAAGTATTTGCTGATCATATTTAAACGCATTTATTAAAGCGGCGTTTAATTCATCAGCATTATTAGCAATAGCCATGCCTATGCTCGAACCTTCATTGGCAGGTTTAACCATTACCTTGTTGCCAAGTTGGTTGAGAACCATTTCAGCCGTATCGGTATTAAAATCTTCTTCGCTAACCACAGCAAAATCAGCCGTTGGCAAATTCATTGCCTTAAAAATTTGTTTGCTTCTAACTTTATCCATAGATAAAGCTGACCCTAAAACACCAGAGCCGGTATATGGAATGCCTAAGTATTCAAGTGCTCCCTGAATACAACCGTCTTCGCCGCCACGGCCGTGTAAGGCAATATACACTCTATCGATGTTCTCAGCTTTTAACTTAGCTAAATCAAAACCTTGAGTATCAATGGCTTTCACATTAAAACCAGCATTAATAAGGCCTTGATAAACTGCAGTGCCAGAGCTTAGTGATACTTCACGTTCTGCACTGTCTCCGCCAAATAAAACGCCGATGGTTTGTTGTTTTAATGTGGCAACATCGATTAAGTCATTCATCTAGCTGCCTCTCTTTCTTAGGTTCAATCTTTTGGCAGTAACCAGCTCGCGAGCTATTGCACCGATATTACCCGCACCTTGAGTAATTAACATGTCACCGTCTCGCAGGATCGATTCCATTATTTCAGGGAGCTGTTCTGTAGAGCTGACGTAAATTGGCTCAACACTACCACGGGAACGGATGCTACGTGCCAATGCTTTAGAGTCGGCATTAATAATTGGGTCTTCACCAGCGGCATAGACATCAAGTAATACCAAAGAGTCTACTTCGCTTAACACTTCCACAAAGTCTTCATATAAATCGCGTGTACGTGAGTAACGATGCGGCTGAAACATCATCACTAAACGACGCTCAGGCCAACCATTACGCATCGCTTTTATGGTTGCTGCGACTTCACTCGGGTGGTGGCCGTAATCATCAATTACGGTGATATCACCATTTTTAGTCGTCAGAGTTGTTAAATGCTCAAAACGTCGACCAATACCTTCAAATTTACTCAGCGCAGTAACAATTGCATCATCACTTACGCCTTCATCAGTAGCGACAGTAATTGCCGCAAGCGCATTAGCAACATTATGTAAACCAGGCAAGTTGAGAGTAATAGCCAAGTCTGCTTTACCTGAACGCTGTACAGTAAATTTACTCACTTCAGCCGTTTGTTGGTAATCAATTGCTCGTACATCTGCATCTAGACTAAACCCGTAAGTGGTAATTTGACGACCAACTCTCGGCAACAATTCACGCACAACAGGGTTGTCTATACACATAACGGCTAAACCATAAAATGGTAAGTTATGTAAGAATTCGATGTAGGTATCTTTTAGTTTTTCAAAGTCACCTTCATAGGTTTCCATATGGTCAGCATCAATATTCGTAATTACTGACACCATAGGCTGCAAATGTAAGAATGATGCATCACTTTCATCGGCTTCAGCCACTAAATAGCGACTTTTACCTAAACGCGCGTTAGTACCGGCACTATTTAATAAGCCACCGATAACAAAAGTAGGATCAAGCTCGCCTTCAGCCATGATACTGGCTATTAAACTGGTCGTTGTTGTTTTACCATGTGTACCAGCAATGGCGATACCATGCCTAAAACGCATTAATTCAGCCAGCATTTCAGCTCGACGTACAACCGGGATACGATGTTCTTGTGCGGTTATTAGCTCAACGTTTTGCTTGTTAATTGCCGTAGATACGACAATTACGCTGGCGCCTTGCACATTTTCAGGCTTATGCCCTATGGTTATGCTGGCACCCAGTTTAGTTAAGCGATTAACAACAGGGTTCACGCTGATATCTGAACCCGTTACCTTATAACCTTCATTGAGTAATACCTCAGCAATCCCGCCCATACCGGCACCACCGATACCAACAAAATGGATAACTTTAACCCGACGCATTTCTGGAATTTTCATAGTTCGTTCATTCATTATTTCACCAATGCCTTACAAACATCTGCAACCGTTTGGGTAGCATTGGGAGTTGAAGCCGCTTTACTTGCTTTTGCCATATTGCGTAGCGCCATATCAGAGCTAAACAATAAATTTAATTTTTGCGCCAGTACCGTTGCGTTAAATTGATCTTGTGGCATTAACTTAGCACCACCTTGTTTAACCAAATACTCAGCATTTTTTGTTTGGTGATCATCAACAGCATGTGGCAATGGCACAAAAATGGCCGGTTTGCCTGCCATCGCCAGCTCTGAAACAGTTAACGCACCAGCACGACAAATTACTAAGTCAGCCCAATCATATGCGGCCGACATATCATCGATAAAATCGGTTACTTTTACTTTGTCTTTATTTACACCGTAGTCATCATAAGAAGTAATAATTTCGGTGCTATTACCGCTGCCAGTTTGGTGCCAAATATCAATATCTTGTAACTTAATCTGGCTTATTGCCTGAGGCACAGTATCGTTTAATACTTTTGCACCTAAACTGCCGCCAACAACTAACACTTTCTTGCTGATAATGCGGTCATCATCGGTATTCAATTTACTAATATCACTGCGCACAGGGTTACCAACTACAGTGCTAGTAATTGGCAGAGTAAATGCATTTGGAAAGGCACTTAATACCTTAGTGGCAATTTTTGCCAAATAGCGATTCGACATACCCGCAACGGCATTTTGTTCATGCAATACCAGAGGAACACGTTTTAACCACGCCGCAACACCACCTGGTGCACTGGCATATCCGCCCATACCCAAAACAACATCAGGCTGAACTTGCTTAAGCACTTTTAATGACTGCAGAACTGATTGCAGAATTTTGAACGGCATAGTTAGCCAAGACTTAATGCCTTTGCCACGTAAACCGGCAATATTGATAAATGAAATATCAATACCATTCGCCGGGATCACCTGCGCTTCCATACGGTCACGGGTGCCAAGCCAATGCACATGCCAACCTTGCGCTTGTAAATTTTCGGCAACAGCAAGCCCTGGAAAGATATGACCTCCAGTTCCTCCCGCCATCACTAAAATAGTAGGACGTTTAGACACTACTTACGCCCTCCATTAAAGACTTGTAAATTTTCGGCGACAAAAATCGCAGGGAAGATATGACCTACCCAATCGCCACCCGCCATCACTAATATCGTCGGACGTTTAGACACTACTTACGCCCTCCTGTTGCGGTTGCTTGAATAGACTGCAACCGTAATTCATGATCAATGCGAATTAATACGACTATCGCCAAGGTCATGACTATCATTGAACTTCCACCATAACTAATCAACGGCATGGTTAATCCTTTAGTTGGGAATATTCCCGCACTAGCACCAACATTAACTGCCGCTTGAAAGCTCATCCAAATGCCAATGGCATAGGCGAAGAAACCTTCAAAATACTTTTCTTTTTCTAATGCTCTTTTGCCTAACAACAATGCTTTAATCACTAGCGTTAAACAAAGGCCTAATAGAAACACGATACCAATAAAGCCAAACTCCTCACCAACAACCGCCATGACGAAGTCAGTGTGTGCCTCTGGTAAATAATCTAGTTTTTGTACACTGTTACCTAAGCCTTGGCCAAAAAATTCGCCACGGCTGTAAGCCATTAACGATTGTGTTAATTGATAACCACTGCCAAATTCATCCTGCCAAGGATCTAAAAACGACGTAACCCGACGTAAACGGTACGGCTCAAAGATTACCAACATGACAAATGCGCTTAACACCACAACAACAATGGCAATAAATTGCCATAATTTTGCACCGGCTAAAAATAGTAACCCAAGGGCTGTTGCCCCCATTACAATTACCGTACCCAGATCAGGCTCTAATAATAACAAAACTGCCAGCAAAAATAACACTAATAATGGTTTAAAAAAGCCTTTAAAGTTGTCCATCACTTCATCACGGCGTCTTACTAAATAAGCAGACAAATAACAGAAGAAGAAAAGCTTGGCTGGCTCGGCAGCTTGAATGTTAATCGGGCCGACCATAATCCAACGAGTTGAGCCATTTACTGTACGGCCTATAATTAGTACTGCGACTAATAAAAACATCGCTAACAATAACAAAACCCAGCTCGATTTTTGCCAATGATGCATTTCAACTCTAAGTGCAATGGCGGCAATAAATAAGCTCATCACAATGTAAATGGCATGACGAATAACAAAATGAAAAGGATTATTAAATAACTTTTCACCAATTGGCATTGAAGAACTTGCCACCATGATCAAACCGATCAGATACATAGCTAGTGCTATCACGATAAAACCACGATCAAAGGTTACTTGGTTTTTCGCTGTTTGACTTTCAAACAGCCAAGAGGGTAATTCAGGAAGCCTAACCGAAGGCATTGAAATAGCCATTAGCTTGCCTCCCTTATAGCTTGTATGAACATATCACCGCGCTGCATATAATTATTAAACATATCTATGCTGGCACACGCTGGCGACAGTAAAACCATATCACCTGCATTGGCAAGCTTACGGCTTGTATTTACTGCATCAATTAGGTTGGTAACTTCAATACTGTTTGCTTTTAACGCCGCAATTTGCGGACCATCTTTACCGAAAGTAACTAGATAGTCTACATGGGCAAGTGCCGGTTTTAATTCATTAAAATCAGCACCTTTGCCATCACCGCCGGCAATAAGGATCAGTTTATGGCGATTACTTGCTAGGCCATCAATCGCCGCTAACGTGGCGCCAATATTGGTTGCTTTCGAGTCATTAACCCAAATAATGTCATCACCACTATCAACTTGTTTACAGCGATGGTCTAGACCTTCAAAAGATGCCAAGCCCTGAACCATTTGCGCTAAAGGCCAGCCGGCACAATAACCTAACGCTAATGCGGCCAGGCAATTTAATTCGTTGTGTTTACCAACAATTGGTAACTGATTACATGCAACTAAATTCGTTTCGCCAAAACATAAATAGCGAATTCCAGACACATTATTAATACCAAAGTGGCCATCATCAGGCTGACTTAAGCCAAAGCTGACATCAGTTGGTTCAACCGGTGCTGGCTGCGATAACTCTTGTTCGCGATTAACAACTCGGCGATCACTTTGAGTGAAAATTTTATGCTTAATTTTTGCGTAATTTTCAAGTGTAAGGTGTCTGTCTAAATGATCATCACTAATATTTAAAATTGTCGCGGCAACGGCCTGCATAGAAGTCATAGTTTCAAGTTGGAAACTCGACAGTTCTAGGATGACAAAATCATTATCTTCATCAACAACATCTAATACCGGTAAGCCAATATTCCCGGCCAACGCTGTGTTCAGTTCACAATAATTAGCCAAGTGAGCAAGCAATGATACTACAGTAGATTTACCGTTTGAGCCTGTCACAGCAATAACCTTGCTGTTGCTAAGCTGACAGAACAATTCAACATCACCAATCAGTTCACTGCCTACTTTGCGGTTATTAACAATCTCAGGCAAATTAATATCAACGCCAGGACTGGCAATTATTAGATCTGCATTAGCAATTGCTTCAGTGTCCCAGCGGCCACTTATGAGTTGTACGTTGCTATTTAGTTGCTTTAATCGTGCTATACCTGGCGGTTTTTCACGAGAGTCATTAACAACAAAATTAACATTTTGCTTGGTCAAAAAGCGCGCACACGATAACCCCGTGGCGCCTAAACCAAGCACTAAGATGTTTTTATTTTGCAGTAATGCCATTGTTGTCATTTAACGGTTAAAACCTTTTTATTATTGTCATTAACGTAATTTCAGCGTTGCTAAACCAATCAGCACCAATACCACAGAGATAATCCAGAAACGCACGATAACGCGAGGCTCTGGCCAGCCTTTTAATTCATAATGATGATGAATAGGCGCCATTCTAAATATTCGTTTTGCTCTTAACTTGTATGAGCCTACTTGTAAAATTACCGACAGTGTTTCAACTACGAAAATGCCGCCCATTATAAATAGCACTAACTCTTGCTTGACCAATACCGCAATAACACCAAGTAAAGCACCGAGCGCTAGAGAGCCAACATCGCCCATAAATACTTGCGCTGGGTAGGTGTTAAACCATAAGAAGCCAAGACCAGCACCTACGATTGAAGTACATACCACCACGATTTCACTTACCTCGCGAATATGCGGTAGATTCAAATAGGCAGAAAAGTTTATATTACCGGTTACGTATGCAAATACGGCGAACGCGCCAGCAACTAAAATGGTTGGAACAATTGCTAAGCCATCTAACCCATCGGTTAAGTTAACCGCATTTGAAGTACCAACTATGACGAAATAGGTAAATACGATATAAAACAAACCAAGTTGCGGCATCACTTCTTTTACAAAAGGAATTAGCAAGGTAGTATCGGTTGGTGCTGAAAGAGAATACAGGTAAATGGCCGTGCCTAATCCGGCTACGGTTTGCCAAAAGTACTTCCAACGAGCAATTAAGCCATTAGCATCTTTGCGAACCACTTTACGGTAATCATCAACAAAGCCAATTAAACCAAAACTTACGGTCACAAATATAATTATTTGCACATAACTGTTGGTTAAATCAGTCCACAGTAAAATACTTAATAAAATGGTACCTAGTATCAAAATACCGCCCATTGTTGGCGTACCAGATTTCGATAAATGGCTTTCAGGACCATCGTCACGTACCGTTTGGCCGATTAGCATTTTTTGCAAATAGCGAATTAACTTCGGCCCTAAATATAACGACGCAATAAGCGCGGTTAACGTGGCACAGATAGCTCTAAAGGTTAAGTATTGAAATACATTAAACCCAGAATAAAACTCAGTAAGGTACTGACCCAACCAAACTAGCATGGTGAAACCTCATTTTTCGTTGACTTTTCGCGCCAATCTTTTATGTCTTTAACCACTAATTCCATACGGGCACTTCGTGACCCTTTCACTAATACAGTAATTGCCTGATCTTCCTCTGTTAATAAATTTGCTAAATGTTCAACTAACAATTCACGAGATGAAAAGTGTTGTCCATCTTGTTCAAATACCGAAGATGTACTTTGACTTAGTACACCTAACGTTAAAATATTATCGATATGCTGCGCTAAAGCATGCTCACCTATTTCTTGGTGATAACTACGTGCATCTTCACCAAGCTCGGCCATATCACCCAGTACCAAAATACCTCTTCCAGGATAACTTGCTAATAACTCTACCGCGGCTTTGGTAGACTCAACGTTGGCGTTGTAAGTATCATCAATTAAAGTAAAGTCATCAGGTAAATTGATTAAATTTAACCGACCTTTTACTGGCGCCATATCACGTAGCCCCAATTTAATATCTTCCAGCGTAGCGCCAAACTCTAGTGCTACTGTCGCCGCGGCAACAGCATTACAAACGTTATGCCTACCTGGCACTGGCACTTCAATGTCTATTTTGCCTTTATGGGTATTTAACATAAAGCTTGTACAACCCTTGGCATTCATTCGAATATCGGTGCAATACGCATCGGCCGGGTTAATACACGAAAATTTACGAACTTTTTTATCTTCTAACCGCCACTGCCATTTATGCGCGTACGGTGTGTCTTGGTTATACAACGCGACTCCATGTTCACCTAAACCCTCAAATATTTCGCCTTTAGCTCGCGCTACACCACATAAATCGCCAAAACCTTCTAAATGAGCCGCAGCAATATTATTAATAACCGCAACATCAGGCTTAGTTAAACCTGTGGTATAGGCTATTTCGCCGATATGATTAGCACCTAGTTCAATTACCGCATACTCATGTTGCGCTTCTAAGCGCAACAAGGTTAATGGCACACCAATTTCATTGTTAAAGTTACCGTTAGTCGCCAGTACGGTACCTAATCGAGATAAAATAGCGGCAACCATTTCTTTTACTGTGGTTTTACCACTACTACCAGTGATCGCAACAGTTTTTGGCGCAACTTTTTCTTTTACATAAGCAGCTAATTCACCGAGGGCTTTATAACAGTCAGCTACAACAATGTGTGGGATGCTAACATTTTGTTGTTCTTCAACTAATGCGGCAGTACAGCCTATAGATGCTGCTTGTTCGACAAAGCGATGACCATCAAAGTTAGGGCCTTTCAAGGCGATAAACAAATCACCTTGTTTAAGTTGTCTAGAATCAGAGCAGACACTTTTAACGGTTACACCAGCATTGTTATTAACTATTTCGCCGTTAACAACGCTAGCTATTTCAATTAAGGATAATGGGATCATGATTTTGCCCTTCCTTGGTAAAACTGACGTACAACTTCTCGCTCGTGATAAGCAATGGTTTCATCGCCAATAATTAAATAGTCTTCATGGCCTTTACCTGCACACAGAACCATGTCATTTGTTTTAGCACGGCTTAATGCAGAAATAACCGCTTGTTGTCTATCAATAATTACGTCTACTTTATTAACTTCTTTGATCCCCAGCTTAATGTCAGCAGTTATTTGTGCCGGCTCTTCACTTCTTGGATTATCATTAGTCAGTACGATGTGATCGGCAAAACGCTCAGCAATGCTGCCCATCATTGGTCGTTTACCTTTGTCTCGGTCACCGCCACAACCAAATACAACCCAAAGCTCACCCTGGCAGTGTGCTTTCGCCGATTCTAATGCTTTTTCTAATCCATCAGGTGTATGCGCATAATCAACTACAGCTGTAGCTTTCCCTTCTGCGCCGTATGTTTCCATGCGCCCGGTTACAGGCACAAGATGTTCAGTGCACTTAGCTATGTCGGTAAGAGCGATGCCTTTTATTAACAATACCGCCATTGCTGCTAGTAAATTCGCGACATTAAACTCACCTAATAACGCACTGTTTATTGCACAATTACCCCAGCTTGAGGTTAACTTAAAACTAACGCCGCGGTTATGACAAACAATGTTTGTTGCCAATAAATATTCATCATTTTCTAGTAAAGGTTTATTAATTTCATTAACGCTATACATTACCCGACGATTTTCACTCGGTAATTGGCTTAGCCATGATTGACAAAATTGATCGTCCGCATTTAAAACCCAAACCTGCTCACTGGTGCCTAAAAACAGCTGTTTTTTAACATCGGCGTAAGTCGCCATATCACCATGATAATCAAGATGGTCGCGACTTAGATTAGTGAAAACGGCAATATCAACCATATTGGCATCAACTCTGTGTTGACTTAATGCATGCGAGGAAACTTCCATGGCAACATTTTCAATATCGGCATAGCTAAACTGCGCTAATAATTGTTGTAGTTTGGTCGGCCCTGGTGTGGTGTTATTTATAATCTCTAAGTTGTCTAATGTACCTGCACCTAAGGTGCCAACAATAGCGCTTTTATGATTATTTTTTGTGAATAATTGTGCCAGTAATTGGCAGCAACTGGTTTTACCATTCGTACCAGTAACGCCAATCAAATCCATATCTTTATATGGTTCATTGTAATAGTAAGCACTTAACAACGACAACTGTTTATTTAACTCGAAAAAATTAATCACGGTAGCGTTATTACCCTGTTCAGTTACCTTGTATACAGTGCCATGTTCGTCGTTATGTTCACATTGTGCGATAACTAAACTCGCGCCTTTTGCCACAGCCGACGTTATATACGAACTACCTTCAGAAAAAGTGCCTATAACCGCAGCAAATATATCTCCAGGTTCTACATATCTTGAATCATTAACTAGGTGCTTAGTTGCGATATCATCAATGCTGATATCAAATCTAGCTAACGCTTTAGCAATTGAAAAAGCAGCAAAATAGCTTGCTGGAAGATCAGGCATCATTGGCTCCTTTTTGCAGTTGCTTACTGTTAAATGTTTTGCTCCAACGACTAATTTGAGTTTCATCATCTGGAGCAATATTTAAATACTGTAATGAGCCCGCCATAACTCTTGAAAATACCGGCGCAGCTACTTCACCACCATGGTACAGGTCACCACCAGGTTCATTAATAACAACCACTATGGCCAATCGAGGATCAGACACTGGCGCTACACCGGCGAATAAACCAACATAGTCATTGCCGTAACCACCACCTGCTGCAGCTTTAATTGCTGTACCGGTTTTACCAGCCACACGATAACCTTCAACTTTAGCTTTTTTACCGCCGCCTTCAGTAACTACTTTTTCAAGCATTTCTAGAACCGCTTGAGTATTAATTGCATCAAGTACTTGCTCACCTTCATTAAAGCTTGGATCTTTTAATACAGTTAATGGCACCTTCATACCACCATTGCCAATAGTCGAGTAAAACCTTGCCAACTGCAAAGGACTAATTGCTAAACCGTAACCCCAAGATAATGTCGCTAATTCAAATTTTGACCATCGACTTCTATCGGACAACATACCTGAGCTTTCACCGACAAGGCCGGTACCTGTATCTTCGGAGAAGCCCATCTCAAAAAACTTTCCTAACAAAAAGTCTTTTGGCACATCAAGCGCTAATTTGGTGGTGCCCATGTTTGATGATTTTTTAAGAATTTCAGTAAGGCTTAATTTGCCATAGTTGCGCGGATCAGAAACTCGACGTCCACCGATTCGCATTGAGCCTGGTGACGTATTAATCACAGTATCTGTCTCTGCTGAGCCAAATTCTAATGCAGTTAATACTGTTAACGGTTTCATTGTTGAGCCAGGTTCAAAAATATCGGTAATTGCTCTATTTCGAAAACGATGGGTTGCCGTGCCTTTGCGATTATTTGGGTTATACGATGGACCATTAACCATAGCAAGAATTTCGCCGGTTTTAACATCAACGACAACCACTGAGCCGGAAGTTGCTTTAAACGATTTAACCGCAGCTTTTAACTCGCGATAAGCTAATGCCTGAATTCTTTGATCAATAGATAACACGACATCTTGTGGGTCTGTAGCATCTTTGTTTTCAAGGATTTCAATTTTTCTGCCTTTCGCATCTTTTATGTACTTTTTCTTTCCTGCCTCGCCAGTTAAACGATCGTTATACAAGCGTTCTAAGCCTTCAATACCTTTGTCATCAACGTTGGTAAAACCAACCAAATGAGCACTAATTTCTCCCGCAGGATAAAAGCGTTTAGACTCTTTTCTTAAATAAATACCAGGAATTTTCAATTCACGTACGTAGTTCGCCATTGATGGCGACACTTGTCTGGCAAGGTAAACAAAGCGTTTTTTAGGATTGGTGCCAATACGAGACTTTAATTTATCAACATCTTTATTCAGCACTTGGGCAAGTGCTTTCCAGCGACGGCTCATTGCTAAACCATTTTGTTCAATCACAATTTTAGGGTCGGCGTATATGGTTTGCACCGGTACTGAAATAGCCAGTTCGATACCGTTCCTGTCAACAATAGCACCACGATAGGTGTCATTAAGTGTATTTCGAATAGTGCGATTGTCGCCTTTAATAATTAACGACCCAGGCTCAATAACTTGAATGTAGGCTGCGCGGGCAACTAGGCCGGTATACACTAAACAAATCAAACCCAAGACAACATAAAACCGCCACGCGATGGTAGTCGGTTTGTAGTTATCTTGATTGCGTTTAGCTTTTTTAACCGTCATGGTATCTTTATTATTATTTCGTTTGTTGGTTTTGGCCGATGCATATGCAGCATTTTGTCGGCCTTGTATTCTATTTCACTATGTTCTGCTAAAGAGTTTTGCTCTAATTGCAGATTACGCCATTCAATATCTAACTCATCTCTTTCGGTATAAAGTCGTTCTACTGCTATCGTTGTTTGTCTATTCAAATGCGTTAAATAAATCACCGAAAACGCAGAAAGCAGCACCAACAACACTAAGCTATAGGTACCGCCAAATCGACGAATGTCTTGCCAAATTTCTTGGGTTAATACAAATTTACCCAACGCCATTTTTATTCCTTGGCCAAACGTACCGCTACTCGTAATACTGAACTGCGCGAACGCACGTTTTCGCTTACTTCAGTTTTACTTGGTTTAAGCTTTTTACCTACTAAGGCAAGTTTTTTGCCTTTTTGAATTTCTTCTTCTTTAATTGGCATACCACGGGGTACTTTTTTACCGGTACTATGCTTTTTCATAAACTGTTTTACTAAGCGATCTTCTAATGAGTGAAAACTAATCACCACTAAACGGCCACCTTCTTTTAATACATCGAGTGCTGCAACCAATACATTTTCAATTTGTTCCAGCTCTGAATTGATATACATTCGAATGGCTTGAAAGCTACGCGTAGCGGGATGTTTTTTAATTTCACGTTGTGGCGCGGCAGTTTTAATAATTCTTGCTAACTGGCTTGTTGTTGTTAGCTCTTCCTCTTCACGGGCGTCGACGATAGCATTAGCAATTCGCCAAGCATGCTTTTCTTCGCCAAAGGTTCTTAATACCCAAGTGATATCTTCAACATCAGCATGCATTAACCACTCGCTCGCCGTTTGGCCTTTTGTGGTGTCCATACGCATATCTAATGGACCGTCTTTCATAAAACTAAAACCGCGGCTTGCATCATCAAGTTGCGGCGACGATACACCTAAATCTAATAAAATACCGTCCACTTTATCGGTAACCGCTAAATCGCTGGCGATATCAGCCAAATTAGAAAAGCCGTTGTGTACTATTGAAAAGCGGGGGTCGTCAGCAAATCTTTGCGCAGACTCTATTGCTGACGGATCCCTGTCGACCGCTATCAATCGGCCATTATCACCTAAGGTGTTCAGGATCAAACCTGAATGACCGCCCCGGCCAAAGGTACAGTCAATATAAGTACCGTCTGGTTTTATAGCTAAACCATCAACGGACTCTTGTAATAAAACCGAAATGTGTGAAAATTCTGTGGTCATAGTTTTCTTATAATGAAAAATCTTGTAATCGTTCAGTTAATTCCAATTCACCTGATTGGATATCAGTAATGCCTGTTTGCATTTCTGCTTGCCAATCTGCTTCATTCCAAATTTCAAACTTATTAAATAAACCAACTAACATTACATTTTTGTCTAAGTTGGCATGTTGACGAAGTACGCCGTTTAGTAATAAACGACCATTTTTGTCGAGTTCACATTCAGTGGCGTTCCCTAGTAAAATACGTTTAATCGCTCGTTCACTTTTATTCATGTCTGATAAACGACTCAGTTTTAACTCTAACTCTTCCCATTCGGGTAAAGGGTAAAGCAGTAAACAGCGGTTTTCTGTATGCAGTGTGCAAATCATTTTACCGTCATAATCAGCATACAAAGTCTCACGATACTTGGTTGGTATCGTGATACGATTTTTGCTGTCTAAGGTAATGTTGCTTGCGCCTCTAAACATAATATTTGCCGCTATCTGGATCTTATTTTTAACTGTTTATTTTTTAAACAATAGCCTAATGATCCACATTTCTCCACTTTTTCCCACTTATGTACAGTTTAGTGATAACAGTCAACCGTTGTCAAGTAAAGAAAACGCGATAAAATGCGAGGAAAGATCTATAAAAAATAAGGGATAGCGCTAAGTTGCTTATTATGTGGAACTTTGTGGAACCTATGGGTGATTATATCCCAAAAATTAATTTAAAACTGGCATAAATAATGACGAAAATGTCGTTCAATTGTGACTAAGGTGTCACTCAGTGTATTTTAATAGCAGTTATTAAATAGAGCTAAATTCTAAGCCATAACAAAAACCTATCAAAGAGTTATTGTAAGTATGTATAATTACAACAATAATAAGCTCAATTAAATCACTTTTCAGTAATAAATAATATTAGGTATAAACATGACCACTCGTAAACAATTAGCCAACGCTATTCGCGTGTTATCAATGGATGCAGTTCAACAAGCAAATTCAGGCCATCCTGGTGCCCCGATGGGTATGGCAGATATTGCCGAGGTGTTATGGAATGATTTTTTAAAGCATAATCCAGAAAACCCTAATTGGCCCGACCGTGACAGGTTCATTTTATCGAACGGTCATGGTTCAATGCTTATCTATTCGTTATTGCATTTATCAGGTTACGATTTACCCCTAGATGAATTAAAAAACTTCCGTCAATTGCACTCTAAAACGCCTGGCCATCCAGAATATGGTTATACCCCAGGAGTTGAAACAACAACAGGTCCGCTTGGCGCAGGTATTTCAAATGCTGTCGGTATGGCAATAGCAGAAAAAACCTTAGCAGCACAATTTAATAAGCCCGGCCATGACATTGTCGATCATTTCACTTATTGTTTCTTAGGCGATGGTTGTTTAATGGAAGGCATCTCTCATGAAGCAAGTTCATTAGCCGGCACGTTAGGCTTAGGTAAGTTAATTGCCTTTTGGGACGATAACGGCATTTCTATTGATGGTCATGTCGAAGGTTGGTTTACCGATAACACCCCTGCTCGCTTTGAAGCTTACGGCTGGCATGTGATCAGTGATGTTGATGGCCATGATCCTATCGCAATAAGCAATGCCATTAAAGCTGCACAAGCTGAAACCACAAAGCCAACCATGATTTGCTGTAAGACTATTATCGGTTTTGGCTCACCAAATAAATCTGGTAGCCACGATTGTCACGGCGCGCCATTGGGTAAAGATGAAATAGCCGCAGCTCGACAATTTCTAAATTGGGATAACGAAGAAGCCTTCGCTATCTCTGACGACATTTATCAAGGATGGGATAAAAAGCAGCAGGGCGTTAATCGCCAATCTGACTGGGAACAAGCCTTTGTTGAATACAAAAATACTTACCCAGAGCTTGCCAGTGAATTTGAACGAAGAGTAATTGCCAAAGACTTACCAAGTGACTTTGCCGAAAAAGCCGATGTGTTTATTAAAGAAACGCAAGCTAGCATGGCCAATGTTGCCTCACGTAAAGCCTCGCAAAATACCATTGAAGCATTTGGCGCATTATTACCAGAATTGTTAGGTGGCTCTGCTGATTTAGCGGGTTCAAATTTAACCTTGTGGTCAGGATCAAAAGGTATCACTAGCGACGATGCTTCAGGCAACTACTTATATTACGGTGTGCGTGAATTTGGCATGAGCGGTATCATGAACGGTATATCTCTTCATGATGGCTTTATTAATTATGGCGCAACCTTTTTAATGTTTATGGAATACGCTCGTAATGCAGTACGTATGTCAGCATTAATGGGCATTCAAAACATTTTCGTTTATACCCATGACTCTATTGGTCAAGGTGAAGATGGCCCTACTCATCAGCCTATTGAGCAAGTACCTAATTTACGTTTAACACCTAACATGACGACTTGGCGCCCATGTGACGCAACTGAAAGTGCGGTTGCCTGGAAGCATGCAATAATGAAACAAGATGGTCCTTCAGCATTAGTGTTTTCTCGCCAGGGTTTAACCCATCAAGTTCGCGATGAAGAGCAAGTAAACAATATCGCTAAAGGCGGCTATATTTTACAAGACTGTGTTGGTACTCCTGATGTTATTTTAATTGCCACCGGCTCTGAAGTAACAATAACCCTGAATGCGGCAAACCAGCTTAGTGAGCAAGGCCATAAAATACGCGTTGTTTCAATGCCAAGTACGAGTATTTTCGATGTTCAAGATGATGATTACCAAGAATCGGTATTGCCAAGTGAGGTTCATAATGTTGTTGCCGTTGAAGCTGCACATAAAGATTTTTGGTACAAATATGTCGGCCGAAAGGGTGCAGTAATTGGCATGGAAACCTTTGGTGAATCAGCACCAGGTAACGTACTGCTTGAACATTTTGGCTTTACCAGCGACAACATTGTAAATACAGCATTATCTCTTTTAAATAAATAGGACTTAACGAAATGTCGGCAAGAACTAACTTACCAAGTTGGAAATTTTTACAAGACCATGCACAAAGCATGAAACAGCATCACATGAAAGATCTGTTTGAAAGCAGTGATTATCGCTTTGATGATTTCAACTTAAAGTTGCCGGCATTTTTGTTCGACTATTCGAAAAATTTAGTCACGAAGGAAACGATGGCAGGTTTATTCACTTTAGCGCGAGATTGTGAATTAGAGCAATGGCGTGAAAAAATGTTTAAAGGCGATCGCATTAATAGCACAGAAGATCGTAGCGTATTGCACGTTGCGCTTCGAGACCGTTCAGGTACACCATTAATTGTCGATGGTGAAAACTTGACCGAGAAAGTAAATAACGCTCTTGCACAGATTAATGTATTTTCTGAAAGAGTACGTACAGGACAATGGAAAGGTTATTCAGGCAAACGCATCAAAGATGTTGTTAATATTGGCGTTGGTGGCTCGAACCTTGGCCCACAAATGGTAACCGAAGCATTAAAGCACTACAGCGACAATAGTGTACGAGTGCATTATGTTTCTAATGTAGATGGTACTCAAATTGCTGATATTTTAAGACCCTTGGATCCTGAAAGCACGTTATTTATTGTATCTAGCAAAACCTTTACCACCACAGAAACCATGACCAATGCGCAAACAGCAATGAAATGGTTAGTGACTTCAGCGTTTGATGAATCGGCCATAGCCAAACATTTTGTCGCGGTCTCTTCAAATAAAGTAAACGCCTGTGAATTCGGTATTAAAGAAGAGAACATCTTTGATATGTGGGACTGGGTTGGTGGTCGCTTTTCTTTGTGGTCGGCAATTGGTTTGCCTATTGCTATTGATCTTGGCTATGACAAGTTTATTGAGCTGCTCGAAGGGGCTCATGAAATGGACATGCATTTTAAAAATGCGCCATTAGAGCAAAACGCACCAGTGATTATGGCACTGTTAAGTGTATGGAATTGCACCTTTTTAGGTTCACAATCACAAGCAATTTTACCTTATGATCAACCCCTTCATAAGCTTACCGCTTATTTACAACAGGCTGAAATGGAAAGTAACGGAAAATCAGTAAATTGGCAAGGCCAAGAAGTAGACTATGCAACTGTACCTTCTATTTGGGGGGAAATAGGTATCAATGGTCAGCACGCCTTCTATCAATACTTGCATCAAAGTAATAATGTAGTCCCTGCTGATTTTATCGGCTCGGTTGAATCAGTTACGCCGGTACAAGGTCATCACGATACGTTAATGGCAAACTTTTTTGCCCAAACAGAAGCGCTGATGAGCGGTGTAAATGAGCAACAAGTACGTGAAGATTTAAAAGCAAAAGGTCGAACACAAGAATACATAGATAAAGTCGCGCCGCATAAAGTGCATAAGGGGAATCGCCCTAGCAATACAATTTTATTAGATAGAATTGAACCTAAATCGTTAGGCAGCTTGATTGCCTTGTATGAAAATAAAATATTTAGCCAGGGCATAATATTAGAAATTTGTTCATTTGATCAATGGGGTGTTGAATTAGGTAAGGGCCTGGCAAACCGTATTTATGATGAAATTAAAGCACAAAGCTTAGTGGCCAACCATGATAGCTCAACCCGTGAACTGATTAATTACTACAAGACTATTAAAGCCCAAAAATAGCCTCTCCCCCAGCCAAAATATAATTATTTTGTAAAGCACGGAGATTATTCTGTGCTTTTATTTTCTTACACAATTTTTTTTAATTTAAGTTGCTGCTACTATTAACTTAAGTAGTTAATAGTATTTAAATTAGAAGTCATTATATATGTTCAGCCAATCGCTCATTGCTTCCATTATTTTGCTTATTGCTCTGCTCGTTTTTGTGATTAAAAAAATTCACTCCCAAACTCAAAAAAAACTGACCGACATCTTACAAGACTCTGAATCGAAACGACTCGTTGTTGGCGCCATAGGCCTATTTTTACTGATCATTTCGGTGATCATTTACTATGGATTAACGCAAATAAAGCAGCAAATAAACGCCCAGGCGAGTGAATCTTTAATTACCGTAGTTGAAGCAGCAGAATCTTCATTGGAAACCTGGTATGAAGCTCGTGTCGCCTCTATCCATTTGTTATCAGAAGATCATGAAAACATTATCCAAGCCGAGCAATTGGTAAAACTGCCGAAGGATCGGATTAAAGCCAATCCCCACCTGATCAGATTACGTGATTATTTTAACGAATTGCCCGACGAATATCGCAACATTGGCTTTTTCATTATTTCCAAAGACAGGTACAACTATGCGTCTTTTCGTGATTCAAACTTAGGGCAGATAAATATCATCCAACAGCACAGACCTAAATTGTTAGATCGAGTGTTTGCGGGTGAAACCGTATTGATACCGCCAATTAGAAGTGACGTCCCTCTGTATGAAGTACAGAAAGGTTTAGGCGCGCATAATACCACCATGTTTATTGCCGCTCCGATGAAAAACAGTAAAGGTGAGATCTTTGCTGCCATAACTATACGTATCGACCCCTTTAAGGAATTATTTAATATTGCTAAAGCAGGTCGTGTTGGCCTGAGCGGGGAGACGTACTTTACCGACGAAAATGGCTTATTAATTTCCAGTAGCCGTTTTGAAAAAGATCTTGCCGCCGTTGGCCTGTTAACCGGTGGTCAGTCAAGCATTTTAAATGTGCATCTGCGTGACCCTGGATTTTTACTCACCCCGGATAATCCGTATGTTGAATCTAATGCGGATTTGCCACTGACATTAAGTGCTGCGCAACTGAGTCAACATCAAGATGGTGCTAATATGAATGGTTACCGGGATTACCGAGGCCAAACGGTGCTTGGTGCCTGGCGTTGGAATGACAATATTGGCTTTGGCATCATCACTGAAATCGATCTCAAAGAAGTGCAGCAGGGCTATACCAAGTTAAGATTTACCATAGTATCGGTGTTGATCAGTATTATCATATTAACCGCGTTGTTGGCCAATATCGCCATGAACATAGTCAAGCGGATGAATTTAAATTTGCTAAAGGCCAATTCCGATTTAGAGTCACGGGTAGCACAAAGAACCCAAGAATTATCAGACCGCGAGAGTAAACTTTGGGATCTTTACGAAAATTCTCCGGTAGCCAATGCCACAGTATTAACCACAGGAAAGTTCAGTAAACATAATAGTGTGTTCGCCGAACTTACCGGACATAGTCGTACAGATTTTGATTCTCTGCACTGGCAAGATTTATTGCCTGCCGATGAAACTGCAAAACAAGGTTTAAAGCTGTTCCAGTCGGCCGTTGAAGGAATTTCTCAAAAAGATATTAATATCACCATTCTAAATACCAAAGGTGAACCTTTGCAAATAGCTGCATCAGCGATACCAGCAAACAATAGTGATGAGATCCGTTTATCTTTAGTTGATATAAGCCAGCGCGAAGAAGCCCTCAGCAAACTGTCTGAAAACGAACAGAAGTTTCGCTCAATTATTACCAATTTGCCTGGTACTGTATTTCGTTATGAATTATTTGATAACTGGCGTGAACATAGCCCGATTATTTACATCTCCGACAAAATTAGAAATATCACCGGCTATAATGCTGCTGATTATTTAGGGGAGAACCCGCGACGAAGCATTAAATCAATTGCCTATAAAGATGACTGGGCAGAAGTTGAAAAACAAGTGGACATCGCCATCTCCGAAAGCAAGCCGGTTGACATTCAGTTTCGCTTATCCAACAAAAATGGCGAATGCCGAGTTATCGTATTAAAGGCTTTGGCGTTGATTGATCAACAAAGTAAGCGTCAATATTTTGACGGTGTGCTGGTCGATATTACCGAGCAAGTACAATTAAAAGCGGATTTACGTGAAAGTGAATATCGCTCTAAAACCATTTTGAAAAGTATCGGCGATGGAGTTGTGGTCATCGACAGCAAAGGCATAGTGCAAGAATTTAGCCCGGCGGCCGAGCAAATGTTTGGTTATAGCGCCAATGAAATGATTGGCCATAACATTAATCGTATTCAACCCGATGACATTGCCCTGCAACACGATAAGTTTTTAAACAATTATAAGGGCGAAAAAACATCGTCTGTGGTGGGCAATATTAGCGAATTACAAGGCCAACATAAAAATGGCAGGGTCATTCCCATCGATTTATCGGTCAGAGAAACGGTGCTGGATAACCAGAAAATGTTTATCGGGGTTATCCGTGATGTCAGCGACCGACATCAACAGGAGAAGTTGCTTAAAGAAAGTGAAGAACGGTTAGACGCTGCCACTTATGGTGCTCGCATCGGTTTATGGGAATTTTTCCCTGAAAAAGGAAATGCTCGAGTCAATACCATGTGGGCAACCATGCTCGGTTATGCGCCAAGTGAAATCATGGAAAAAAATGAAAAATGGTCCTTTATTAAAGGCGGCTTAAAAACCTGGCGTGAACTTATTCATCCCGATGATTGGGATCACACAGAACAAAATATGCAAACTTACCTAAAAGGTAATGACCAGGAATTTAGGCATGAATTTCGCATTCGCTGTAAGGATGGCCAATATAAATGGATACTCGATATTGGCCGCACTACCGAAAACGATGAACAGGGGCTACCGTCTCGTATTTGCGGTGTGCATATTGATATCACCGAGCGCAAGCAATTAGAGCTTAATTATGAAAAAGCCAAGTTTACCGCCGAAGATGCCAACCGGGCAAAATCTGATTTCCTTGCCAATATGTCGCATGAAATCAGAACCCCGATGAATGCCATAATTGGTATGTCGCATCTGGCGTTAGCAACCGAACTCAATAAGAAGCAACGTAATTATATAGACAAAGTACATCGTAGTGCCGAATCCTTGTTGGGCATTATTAATGATATTCTTGATTTTTCTAAAATTGAAGCCGGCAAATTGGATATCGAAACTATCGAGTTTGACCTTGGTGATGTATTGGAAAATCTAGTCAATTTTGTCAGTATAAAAGCGGAAGAAAAACAGCTCGAATTACTGTTTGATATCGAGCAAGATCTGCCAATGGCACTAGTTGGCGATCCGTTACGTTTGACTCAGATATTAATTAATTTGGCCAATAATGCAGTCAAATTCACCGATGATGGTGAAGTGGTATTGAATATCTGCCAGCAGTTTATCAGCGAAGATTACGTGGAATTAAAATTCTCCGTTGAGGATACTGGCATTGGCATGAATGAGGACCAACAAGCAAGGTTATTTCAACCTTTCACTCAAGCAGATGCCTCAACCACAAGAAAACACGGCGGTACAGGTTTAGGCCTGGCGATTTCGAAAAAAATAGTTAGCTTAATGGGCGGTGAAATATCTCTAGAAAGTGAGCTGGGCAAAGGGAGTATATTTTCATTTACTGTTACTTTTAATCGCCAACAAGCAAAAGAGAAAAAACAGTTAATTCCAGCTAAGCAAATTACTCGAGTATTAGTTGTTGATGATAACGCCCACGCCAGAGAAATATTTTCTAAAATGGCAATGTCTTTAGGCTATGACGTTGCAACTGCAGAAAATGCAGCAAAAGGGCTAGAGTTACTAAAAGATTCGGACTTACACAAGCCATTCGAATTGGTATTAATGGACTGGCAAATGCCAACTATGGACGGTATTGAAGCCATAACTATTATTGAAAACAAGCTCAATTTGAAACACCCGCCAACTATTTTCATGGTAACCGCTTATGGGCGTGAAGAACTAAATATGCAAATAGGCCGTTTAAATGTGACCACCATTTTAACTAAGCCAGTGACTACTTCGTCGTTAAATGATGCCATTGTCGATGCTTTAGGCGCTAAACATTTTGATATTAAAGACAGCAATTCACGTAGAGATAAATCTAAGGATGCGATTAATTTATTACAAGGCGCAGATATTTTAGCCGTTGAAGATAATGAAGTTAATCAAGAGTTGATAATGGGCCTATTAACCAACAATGGCATCAATTGTTTTCTCGCTAACAACGGCTTAGAAGCAATACAAATGATTGAAAAGCAATTTTTTGATGGTGTATTAATGGATTGCCAAATGCCCGTAATGGATGGTTACACGGCGACGAAAAAGCTGAGAGAAAACCCGAAATTTGCTAATTTACCAATTATTGCAATGACCGCAAATGCCATGGCGGGAGATCGTGAAAAAGCCTTATCTGCAGGGATGAATGATCATATCCCTAAACCGATTAATGTCGCTGCTATGTTTCAAATTATGGCTAATTGGATAAAACCTTTACAACAAGAAATAGAAAGCTCAGAAATTCCAGTAGAGGAGTCCACTGTTTCTCTGCCAGATTCATTACAAACCATTGATATAGATGATGGCCTAACTAGAACAATGGGTGATAAAAAGCTTTATCTAAAATTGTTAATTAAGTTTAGCGAAGGCCAGCAAGACTTTATCGAACAATACAACAACGCTTTAGATGATAAAGATATGGAGTTAACGACTCGTTTAGCACACACACTAAAAGGCTTAGCAGGTAATATTGGCGCTAAAGAACTGCTTGTTTCGGCTCAGTTATTAGAAACACAATCAGCGACCAAGCAAGTAACGAGTAAAAGCGTACAAGACGTTGATAAAAAATTAGCATCCGTTTTGGCTGAATTAGTACCAGTGATCAAAGAAAACCAGCAGAAGCAGTCTGTACAAACACTAGAAGTAAATATTGACGTACAGCCGATTTTAACAAAGCTTGCAACAATGCTCGATGATTATGACACTGAAACAGCTGACTATATTAATGAGCAAGAAGCTACCTTAAGAACAATAGATACAAATGGCTGGTTTAAATCATTACGTCTAGCTATTGAAGGCTATGATTATGATCAGGCGACAGACTTGGTTAATCAGAAGATAGAAAAATAGCTGGCACAGGTAAAGGCTCTACCCCGAAATGAGTATTTATTTATGACCAAAGTACTATATATTAGTTATTAAAAATGCTCTTTAATAATAGCAACCTTCATGGATATCATGACTCGCCAAAACTGGTCAGACCTGATATGGTATTTATCATTAGTATTTTCAGTTAAGAGGTTTGCCTATGCGCATCGTAGAAATTTTATTAGTAGAAGCTCCACATAAACCCGGGTATATGGCTAAAGTTCTGGGCGTAATTGGTGAATTTGGCGCCACTGTAGAGGGTTTAAATGCGGTTAGGCGACTAGACAAAGATACTATTTGGGAAGTTACCGTTGAATATGATGACTCGTTAAGTATTGACGCTTTATCTGAGCAAATTAATTTATTACCCGACACTTTTATTACCGGAAAATCAGATCGCGTATTTGATCGCCACAAACAAGGTAAAATTCAAACTGTATCTCGCATTAGCATTGATTCGTTAGAAATTTTACGTGACTTGTACACTCCAGGGGTAGCCAGGGTTTGCCAAGCAATACAGCAAACGCCGAGTAAAATAAAAGAGTTTACCAACATTCAAAATACCGTAGCAATAGTGACCAACGGCACAGCCATTTTAGGTCTTGGCGATATAGGCCCAGAAGCGGGCTTGCCAGTTATGGAAGGTAAGGCGGCAATATTAGCTGAAATAGTGGGTTTATCTGGTGTTCCAATTCTAATTAAAGAAAAAGATCCGCTTAAAATCATCGAAATTGTTGAAGCAATAGCACCATCCTTTGGCGCAATTTTATTGGAAGATATCAAAGCTCCAGAGTGTTTCACCATCGAAGACGAACTAATAAGCCGCGTACCTAAGCCAGTTTTTCATGATGATCAACATGGTACCGCAATGGTAGTTTTAGCAGCCTTACTATCAGCAACAAAGCAAACAGGTGTTGATTTAAAAGATAAAGTGTTTGGTCAAATAGGTTTAGGTGCCGCCGGTATGGGTATTTGTAATCTGCTCTTAGAATATGGTGTAAAACAAGTAGTCGGTTGTGATTTGAGTGAAGAAGCTCAAAAAAAATTAAGATCGCTAGGGGGCACTCCTATGAGCCTTGATCAGGTTATGCAAACCGCTGATGTTGTGGTTGCAACAACTGGAGTTAAAGGTTTAATAAAACCAGAAATGGTACGTGAAGGCCAAATTATTATGGCATTAACCAACCCGGATCCAGAAATAGAACCAAACGATGCTCTTGAAAATGGCGCGTTATTCGCTACCTGCGGAAAGGTTGTAAATAACATGCTAGCCTTTCCCGGGCTTTTCAAGGGTACATTAGACGCCGGAGTTATTGAAATTACCCATCAAATGAAAATTGCCGTCTCTGAAACGTTATCAAATCTAGCAAGAGATGGTGCATTAGTCCCGGCATCGTTAAATAAAGATGCTCATAAGAAAGTTGCTGAAGCGGTTTATCAAGCTGCGATTAAGCAGAAGAATGAATTTCTTTAACCACATCCGCAATTTTTACAGCAAATAAAGTACTAGAATTTGCTATTATTGTTTAGCCCTGTTTATCCATATAAGCAGGGCTGACATTAATTAATATCAGCACATTTTATACCGCCGAATTTGATATCAGCTGAATATCTCGGCCAATACCTTAAGCCTGAACGGTCCATTATCATTCAAAAAATTAAAGTCCATTGCAATCAAAGGCATAAATAAAAACATAATATTTTTTTAAATAAAAATTATTAAAGCACTAATAAAGCCAGTTTTTTGTACTAAGATTTATCTATTGGTGGGTCGAATAATGAATCTCATTTTTTGGCATCTAGTTTGTTCGCTTATTATTAACTAGAGCACTCAATGAGCATGTTCTTCGCTTTACTTACGAATTTTAAGGAGCGAAATATGGGTAAACGTAGCTTGACTGTTGCAATAATAGTGGTCTCTAGCCTTGTCATTTGCTCATTACTATTTATGCACACGTTTCCCAATAAAACCTTCGATTACCGACAAGTAAAAAAAATAGCGCCACAAACCCCCAATACTTTACTCAACTTATCCCAGCACATCAGTAAAACCTCACGTCCACAAGAGCATTTTAATTTTCCTATCATGCTTGGTCAAATAGGGCCAATAGACTCATTATATTCCGGCCCTGCACAATATCCTTTTTATTGCATGACCTTAGATTCATATCTTGGTCAACCATTAGTTGATAATCAACTAGGCTATGGTGTTCCCGTTTACGAAAATATTGAACACAGAGAGAAAATTATTGGCTACTCTAAAGATTGTTCTAGCCCTTCTCGTTTAAGCTATTACCACATTAATAATGATGGCGAAATTGAATTAGTAAATGCAGCACAGCTAACGGCACCATCCACATTAACTAACAATACAAAACAATTATTACGAGTCGAGCAAGGTACTATAAACCGATTTATATACACTATTATTATGCCGATAAGCGCTGCAGAAATTAATAATCGATTGGCAAAGTCGCAATGGAATAAACGCTTAATTTATCAATTTAATGGCGGGTCGGGTATTGGTTACAGGCAAGGCAGACAACGCCCTAAAAGTGTCATTGAAAGACAGCTACAACAGCTATTAGATGGCTATGCGGTAATCAGTTCAAGCGGTAACAGAACCAGCTATACGTATAATATGCTATTGGCAGAAGACACCGCCAGAAGAGTAAAACTGCAATTTACCAGTTTGTACGGCCCCCCACTTTATACTGTCGGAATAGGTGGTTCGGGTGGCGGCTTAGCGCAATACTTAATTGCTCAAAACAGTACCGGCATACTTGATGGCATCATACCATTATATTCATACCCGGATATGATCACTCAGACTACTTATGCGTTAGATTGCGATTTACTCAACAATTATTTTACTTTTCGCGCTAAGAAAAAAAAATCGTGGTTAGACTGGCGACGTAGACAATCAGTAGAGGGGATGAATGCCCTCAATGATTTCCCTCAACGAGCCGCATATTTACAACCGATCAATCAAGTGTTCTCAGGGTTTGCGCCATCGTTGCCACAGGGCAACAATGAATGCATAAATGGCTATTTTGGTTTATCCAGTTTTATTAATAACCCCAAACAAGGTTTTATCAGAGACTTCTTTCACCCAAGAGTTGTCGACAATGTTGCTTGGAGTTATTGGCAGGATTTAGTGTCAATATTAGGTACAGACCATAATGGTGATGCTTTATCGACTTGGGATAATGTTGGCGTGCAATATGGTTTAACCGCATTAAAAAATAGCGATATCTCAGTTAAAGAATTTCTCGATGTTAATAGAAGAATTGGCAGCTGGAAAATACAGAAAAAGATGAAAGAAGAAACATTAATGACACCTTTCGGTAGAAAAATTCCTTTGTGGTTGTCGTTATGGAGTAAGCAAAACATAACAAAAATCTCCGATAAGATTGCCCCTCGACATCAAGGCTCAGTTAAAGCTATGAATGCTGCGTATTTATCTGGGCAGGTCTTTATTGGTAATGTTGATTTACCAATAATTGATGTACGACATTATTTAGAAAACGATTTAGATATGCACCATGTATCCGCTTCATTTTTTTCTCGCCTCAGGATAAAGGATGCCAACGGACATGCTAAAAACCAAGTAATTTGGATCGCCAATAAACAATACTCGCCAATTAAATCAGCATTTAAAATGATGGATGACTGGATCTTGAAAATGAAACAATCATCAACCGATGCAGTAAGCGCAAAACCATCTGATTTAACAGACAGTTGTTTTGCCGACGATGGTGAAATTATCGATCAAGGAGAGAATACCTGGAATGGTGATTGGAATAATAAAAGCCCTGGAATTTGTCACAAAACTTACCCAATGTTTTCCACGAGTCGAATTCAGGCAGGAGGAAGTTGGGCGGGTGACATTTTTAAATGCAAATTAATTTCAGTAGAAAAAGCCATTAGCAGGGGAATGTATGGCACAGTTGATATGAATATATATCTTGAGCACCTCAACAAAATATTTCCAACAGGAGTCTGTGATTACCAGCAAGGTGATTTAGGACGGCCGATAAATATTTAACATAACGTTATCGACTATCACTTTGTATCAAAGATGGCTTTAAAGCTATGGGAAAGTCGATAAACCTTCCCTAAAAGTGTAAACCTATTTTAGGGCGGGACAATTTCAATAAAAAAGCCTCTCACTTTTCAATGAGAGGCTTTCTTTTTTAATTTAGTGAGTTGGCCGTATAAGCCGGGTTCTGTTACCTACAGTATAAATACTAAAGGCGACAATCATTCGTCTAGGCTATAAATCGCTCTATAGCTCAAGCAACCTACCCGGTTCCAACGCGAGCCACGCCGATTGGTCCCCTATTTGGTCTTGCTCCGGGTGCCAGAGTGGTAGTACCCTGCTGCGAACAGTTATTCGTATAATTACTATTGCATTCAATAAAAAAGCCTCTCACTTTTCAATGAGAGGCTTTCTTTTTTAATTTAGTGAGTTGGCCGTATAAGCCGGGTTCTGTTACCTCTTACGAGGCGACAATCATTCGTCTAGGCTATAAATCGCTCTATAGCTCAAGCAACCTACCCGGTTCCAACGCGAGCCACGCCGTACGGAACCCTATTTGGTCTTGTTCCGGGTGCCAGAGTGGTAGTACCCTGCTGCGAACAGTTATTCGTATAATTACTATTGCATTCAATAAAAAAGCCTCTCACTTTTCAATGAGAGGCTTTCTTTTTTAATTTAGTGAGTTGGCCGTATAAGCCGGGTTCTGTTACCTCTTACGAGGCGACAATCATTCGTCTAGGCTATAAATCGCTCTATAGCTCAAGCAACCTACCCGGTTCCAACGCGAGCCACGCCGTACGGAACCCTATTTGGTCTTGCTCCGGGTGGAGTTTACCCTGCTGCGAACTGTCACCAGCCGCCCGGTGCGCTCTTACCGCACCCTTTCACCCTTACCGGCAGTAAACTGCTTAGGCGGTCTTCTCTCTGCTGCACTTGTCGTGGGCTTGCGCCCCCCAGGTGTTACCTGGCACCCTGCTCAATGGAGCCCGGACTTTCCTCCCCTCAATCTGTCTACCTTCAGCTTACGCATCAAATACAACGATTAAGCAGCGATTGTCTGGCCAACTCGGCGGGGATTGTACCCGAAAAACAGGGGTCAGAGTCAAGTTATTATTAATAAACTTGACTCTGACCCCTGTTTTTTTTGTTATTTAAGCTCTAAGGCTATTTGATACAAGGCGTTTTTTTTCACCCCGTGTATTTCGGCAGCGATGGCGCAGGCAGTTTTCGGCTTCATCTCACTCAGTAAAAGCTTTAGGGTTTTTATCGCTACTTCGGGAATATCGTTTGGATCAATATGAGCACCTTCGATAATAAGTACCATTTCACCTTTTAATTGATTTGGATCGCCATCAAGCCAAGCAAGAATATTTTCGGCAGAATCGGCATGAATAGTTTCAAATGTTTTGGTTAGCTCTCTGGCAATAACAATTTGACGGTTTCCACCCAATACATCATTTATATCTTGCACTGTATCTATGGCCCGGCGTGGCGCATCATAAAACACCATAGTTCTTGGTTCACTCGCAAGCTCGCTCAGCTTTGCTTGGCGTGCCCCCGACTTAGAAGGCAAAAAGCCTTCAAAAGCAAATCTATCTGTAGGTAAACCAGCAACCGATAACGCAGCGATCGCAGCACATGCACCAGGCACAGGAACTACGGTTAGATTTTGCTCTCTAAGATGTCGTACAACATGAAAGCCAGGATCTGAAATTAGCGGTGTGCCTGCATCTGAAACTAGCGCGATGCTTTTACCTTGCTGTAGTAATTCTGCAATATAATCTTGGCGTTGACGCTCGTTATGATCGTGCAATGATAAGGTTTTATTTTTAATATTGTAGGCGGATAATAATCTGCCTGTATGACGAGTATCTTCACACGCAATTAGATCAACTTGCCTAAGTACTTCGATTGCCCGTTGACTAAGATCTAATAAATTACCGATTGGCGTTGCTACTACATAAAAAGTACTAGAATTAACAGTGATTTGACTCATAAATATATTGATACCATTTGAACACAGCTATTGCTCAACAGCGAGCATGCGGTTTATTATATACCAATTAATGGTGATAAAAATAACGAGTTCAATGAAAAACACTTATCTACTACTTTCCTTAGCTATTCTAACGTTATTATACGGTTGTGCAGCACCTGTTTCAGATAAAAGACCAAGTAAGCAAGCCTCAGCTCAGGTACCGCCTGAAGTAGAAACCATTGCAGACAGCGAACTATCTGCAATGGATTTATTATCAGCCGCAACTGATGAAAGCAATAATCAGGCAACAATTCTATTACTACAAGCCTCTGCAAAGTTTATTTATGAGCAACGCCTTGAACAATCCCTTCATATCAGCATTGAATTAAGCAAATTAGAACTTAGCAAAGGGCAAAGAAATTATAATCAATTAAATATGGCAGAAGCGCTATTTGAATTAGGCCATACAGACCTAGCAGCAATTGAGCTTGCTAAAATTGAAATCGCCTCCCCAGCTAAACGGCAGTTGTTCTTACAAGCTAGTATTAACGTGCAACAAGATTTATTGGTTGATGGCATTATCAGCTTTTTAGATTATCACCAAATGTACCCGGTGCAATCTATTGATGAAGCCTCTTATTTATCTTCATTATTTAGCCAGTTAACTCCTTGGCAAAAACGTGCCCTTAAAAAGCGTAGTGCCACAGGCCTTAATGGTTGGTTGGCTTATACTGAAATAGTGGCTGCTAACGCCCATAATCCTGCAAATTTAAATTCGAGCTTAAGCAAATGGCAAAGTAAATATAAACAGCACCCTGCCAATTTATTAACACCTGCTCTGAATGCTGCCGCGCTTGAAGTAGATAATATTTTAAATTATATAAATGTTGCCGTGTTAATTCCCTTATCAGGTAGAGAAGCGGCATTAGGGAAAACTA
This sequence comes from Thalassotalea fonticola, assembly GCF_032911225.1. Lineage (NCBI taxonomy): Bacteria > Pseudomonadati > Pseudomonadota > Gammaproteobacteria > Alteromonadales > Colwelliaceae > Thalassotalea > Thalassotalea fonticola. The sequence continues at coordinate 2,666,137 of NZ_CP136600.1, forward strand.
TTCAAGCAGGTATTATTGCTGCTTATCAATTACAACCTGACCGACAGTTAACCTTTGTAGATACTAATGCTAAAGGCATGACAGATATTGTCAATCAATTACATGTAATCAAACCTGATTTTGTGATTGGCCCATTACTCAAACAGCACGTTGATAGCTACTTAGCGACTAATTATCAGCAAATAGGTGATATAAATACAGACCTAGTAGATGATGAAGACCTATTAAGTGAACCAGTACCTCAGCCCATGACAATAGAAACAGTCGAGACGAGTGTAAATATACAATCCCCCCAACAACAAACACATACTTGGCCAACCTTATTATTAAATTTACCTGAGCATGCATTTTTAAGTGAAAACCAATTTGCTTTATCTATGCTTCCTGAAGATGAAGCAAGTCAGGCTGCGTTTTCATTGAGTCAGCAAGGATTTAAATCACCGTTAATATTAAGTCAAAACACTGCTATAGGTAAAAGAATGGCCAACAGTTTTGCATTGCAATGGCAGAAACAAACCAGCAGTGATGCAAGTATCATTTACTATCCTAGCGGTAATAAAATGCAACAGGCGGTTAAGACGGGGTTGGATGTTAATTTATCAGATGAACGCATCTATTTACTGCGTAACAGAGTAAAAGAAAATGTTAAAGCAGAAGCAAGGAATCGACGTGATGTTGACATGATTTATATGTTTGCCACCCCCGATCAAGCAAGGTTATTAAAGCCGTATATTGATGTCAACATAAGTCCGTTTGCCAACGCTATTCCCATGTATGCAAGTTCAAGAAGTTACAACGTAAACACCGACAGAAACACGCGCAGAGATCTTAATGGTTTGACCTTCACTGAAATTCCCTGGTTATTGCCCTCTAAACAAGTAAACCCTTTAATGTCGGCAGATGCCAAGAAAATATGGCCAAACAGAAACAGCCAACTTGAACGCATATATGCAATGGGCATAGATGCGCTACAATTAATAGATAAAGTAAAAGCAATGCAGCTTATCCCAATGTTAAGACATAAAGGGGAAACAGGAACTCTACAAATGGATACAAATCGTATCATTAGCAGAAGTTTATCCTGGGGTAAGTATCGCACTTCACGGATACAAAATGTTGAAATGCAATAACGTCACAACAAAACAGCAAGGTGCTTTTTTTGAACAAGCAGCCTTAGATTATTTGCTAAAACAGAAACTTAGTTTGATAGAGCGTAATTTTAGTTGTAAATTAGGCGAAATTGACTTAATTATGCAAGATCAGGATGTTTTAGTTTTTATTGAAGTCAAATATCGAAAATCAACTAGCTTTGGTGAGCCTTTTGAAATGGTTTCAGCATCAAAACAAAAAAAAATTTGTAAAACAGCGCAAATATATCTGCAAAAGCATCGCTTGAATGAATATAATACCTTTTGTAGGTTTGATGTAGTCAGTATTAAAGGACCGACTACATCCACTGAAATTACCTGGCTGAAAAATGCCTTTAACGGAGTTTAATAATGTTAGAACGTGTAAAACATAATTTTCGCGAAAGTATTGAAACTAAAATAGCAGCAAGCGAAGAACTTCCTATCGCCATCGAAAAAGGCGGCATGGTAATGGTGGAGTGCTTATTAGGCGGCAACAAAATTTTATCTTGTGGTAATGGCGGTTCAGCCGGCGATGCACAACATTTTTCATCTGAATTGTTAAACCGTTATGAAACTGAACGCCCTAGCTTACCCGCCATTGCATTAACTACTGACAGCTCAACCATTACATCAATTGCAAATGATTATAGTTATGAAGAAGTGTTTTCTAAACAAATTAGAGCATTAGGAAACAGTGGTGATGTTTTGCTAGCAATTTCCACTAGTGGTAATTCTAAAAACGTGATCAAAGGCATTGAAGCTGCGGTTGCCAGAGATATGAAAATAGTTGCCTTAACTGGCAATGACGGCGGTGAAATTGCCGGTTTACTTGGTGAAAATGATGTAGAAATACGTGTACCATCTGGACGTACCGCTCGTATCCAAGAAGTACATTTACTGGCTATCCACTGCCTATGTGAAATTATCGACACCACTCTTTTTCCACAAGCAGAAAATTAAACATACATAGAGAAGTACAACAACAATGAAAAAACTCGCTATTGCCATGATTAGCTTAACCTTGCTCCAAGGTTGTGCTGTAGCTGTTATTGCAGGTATTGGTGCCGGTGCGGCATCGATTAATGATCGCCGTACTTTAGGTGCACAAGTAGATGACCAATCAATTGAAGTTAAAGCGCATAGTCTAATTGCTGAAAACGCAGTACTTGAAGAGCAAACTCGTGTGCAAGTAGTGAGTTTAAATGGTACGGTTTTAGTTGTTGGGCAATCACCAAGTAAAGAGTTAAGATCTCAAGTTATCAGCATTATTTCCAACATCCAAGGCATTCGTAAGGTCCATAATCAAATCAGAATTGGTAATAAGACTACCTTTGGCACGCGTACTAATGATTCTTGGTTAACGACTAAAGTAAAAACTGAATTGATTGCTTCTGATAAAATTGACGGTAGCGCGATTAAAGTAGTGACGGAAGACTCTGAAGTCTTTTTGATGGGCTTAGTTAAAACCAATGAAGCAAATATTGCGGTAGACATTGTCCGCCACATTAACGGTGTTAGTCGCGTTTACAAAGCTTTTCAAACGATGTAAAGCAGAGACGAGATTAATAGAAACGAAAAGCGAGGGGCTTGCTGTCAATTTGAGCCCTGCTTTGTAAATTACATTCAGAAAATATACACCGTCATCCTCCACGAGCTTTAGCGCGATGAAGGACCTCCTCCAGCTCTACAGAAACTTAAAAAATCAACATATTAAATGATGTTTAGACAGAACTTAATTTAACTTTTAGAATCACATAATACGTCAGCAGGTCGCGGATATCGCTACTCGGCAACTGCTCCTGCGTTGCTCTACCTCCTGCATCCCTACAGTCGTCTTACGGAATAATGACGTGGTTTACGTTAATTAACATCGTGAATACTCAAATATAGTTGAGTTGAAACTGCATTTATAAAAATGGGAATAACTGCATTGCAATTATTCCCATTATCAGAAACAGCTCAGGCTTTTCGTTTCTAGCCTCTCGGCTTTTCACTACCGCTTACTTTACGATTGAAAGAGTAGGCTTACCCTTCTTCTCCGGCTTAGGAGTTTCAACTTGCTCAAGCACTTCTTCGACCTCTTCAGGGTATTCAATATCAAAAGATGAGCCAACGCCATTCTCTCTTGCATAAATTGCCCCTACGGCTTCAAAAGGTACATACAAGCTTTGCACTTTACCGCCAAAGCGAGCACTAAACTCAATCACATCACCTGTCATCGAAATTGCTCCAACAGAAGCAGGAGCAATATTAAGCACGATCTGACCATCATCAATATATTGCTCAGGCACCATCACATTGGGGTAATTAGCATCCACAGCAATATAAGGAGTTAAGTCGTTATCTAGGATCCAATCGTAAAAAGCCCTAATTAAATAGGGCTTATTAGAAGTCATTTCTACAGTCATAACAGCTTAAGCTGGGCGACCAAAACGTAATTCACGTTCGGTTTCTGTTAATGATGCTTGAAATGATTCACGGTCAAACAAGCGTAACATGTAGTTCTTTAACTCTTTACTACCTTGACCTGATAATTCAATACCAAATGCAGGCAAACGCCATAATAGAGGAGCTAAATAACAATCAACTAAGCTAAATTCTTCACTCATGAAATATGGCGCTTCATTTAACACTGGCGCAATGCTTAATAAGCTTTCACGTAAATCATTACGCGCTTTATCTGCATCATCCGCACTACCAGAAATAATGGTCAATGCCAGGCTATACCAGTCACTTTCAATGCGGTGCATCATTAATCGGCTGCGGCCACGAGCAACTGGGTAAACAGGCATTAGTGGTGGATGTGGGAAACGCTCATCTAAGTACTCCATAATGATCTTAGCTTCATATAAAGCTAGTTCCCGATCAATTAATGTTGGTACTGTTCCATATGGATTTAAGTCAATTAAATCTTCTGGTAAATTGTCCATTTCAACTAAATGAATGTCTACACCTACACCTTTTTCAGCAAGCACGATACGAGTCTGATGACTGTACATATCATCGGCATGTGAAAACAGGGTCATGACAGAGCGTTTATTAGCGGCTACAGCCATATATCCTCCAAAGAATGTTTAAAACGTTATACCTACTGTATAACACGTTGTACTTATTAGCTATTGTAGTAAGCACGACAAAGGGGCTGATTACTTTAAACGTACAAATACGTTTATAGTATAGCCCCAATAAATTTATTTTAGCGAACTAATATTGATGTTCAACAATTAGTGAACGTCGCGCCAATATTCTTTCTTCAATAAGTAACTAAAGATGAATAAAATTACTAGGAAACCAAGTACCCAGTAACCTAAACGATGGCGCTCAACTTTACTTGGCTCACCGGTATATTCCAAAAAGTTAACTAAATCACGAACAACAATATCGTAATCAGCCGGTGTTAATGTACCCGGTTGAGTAAGAACTAAATCTGAATTTGCAAGCGGACGCTGTTCTGCCGCTGGCAATTGTAACATAGCTTTTGCTTCAGCGCTTAACTCTTGTACGCCCTGTAGTTGTTGAAATACATGGGGCATACCAACATCTTTAAATGTCGCGTTGTTCACGCCAAACGGACGGCTACTGTCGCTGTAAAAAGAACGAAGGTATGTGTATAACCAGTCAGTACTTCTAAAGCGAGCAGCAAGTGTTAAATCTGGTGGCGCAGCACCAAACCAAGCAGCAGCTTCTTTTGAAGGCATAGTGTTAGTAATATGATCACCAACTTTTTCACCGGTAAACATTAACGTTTCAATGCCTTCTTGTTCATCGATGTCTAAATCGGTAAACGTACGGTTGTAACGTTGATATTGTAGTTGGTGACAACCTAAACAATAGTTCATAAATGTTTCGGCGCCGTTACGTAATGACGCTTTATCAGTAATATCGTTATTAGCATGATCAAGCGGTGCACCACCGCCAGCAGCGAACGCTAACGTTGGTAATAAGGTAAATAAAGCAATTATTATTTTTTTCATTATTTAGTCACCCTTTCTGGAACTGGCTTAGTATTCTCGTTATTCGAGTAGAACCAAAGCGCAATAAAGAAACCAAAATAGCCAAGTGTTGCAATACGGCCAATCAAGTTAGCAAGTTCAGATGCAGGCATCGTACCTAATACACCTAATACGATAAAGCTGATAGTGAACTGAACTAAGTTTACAAAGTGAGCTTTACTACGGAAACGGAATGACTTAACAATGCCACGGTCAAACCAAGGCAGGGCAAATAACATACCAATGGCAGCAAACATACCTATCATACCTAAAAGCTTGTCAGGAATAACTCTTAAAATAGTGTAGAACGGACCGAAGTACCAAACTGGCACAATATGCTCAGGAGTTTTCAAACCATTAGCAGGAGTAAAGTTCGGCGCCTCAAGGAAGTAACCACCACCTTCAGGGACAAAGAACATAACCCAACAGAATAAGATTAAGAAACCAACAACCCCCATAATGTCTTTTACTGAATAGTAAGGGTGGAATGGGATCGCATCGACGATGTCATACTTACCTGTGTATGCTTCGTGGAATTCAAATTTGCTTTTTTCTTCTTCTGGCACAGAACCTTTCTTCTTTTTAATGTTAGTGCCGTCAGGGTTATTAGAACCCACTTCATGCAAGGCTAAAATATGTAAGAAAACAAGAACAACTAATACTAGCGGTAATGCAACAACATGTAGTGCGAAGAAACGGTTTAACGTTGCACCAGAGATAACATAGTCACCACGGATCCAAGTTGTTAAATCATCGCCAATGATTGGAATTGCACCAAATAGAGAAATGATTACCTGTGCCCCCCAGTAACTCATGTTACCCCAAGGCAATAAGTAACCCATAAATGCTTCGGCCATTAATACTAAGTAGATTAACATACCAAAAATCCACAGTAACTCACGTGGTTTTTGGTAAGAACCGTACATTAAACCGCGATACATGTGTAAGTAAACGACGATAAAGAATGCCGAAGCACCCGTTGAATGCATATAACGTAATAACCAACCGTAATCAACATCACGCATGATGTATTCTACTGATGCAAATGCACCATCGCCAGAAGGTTCATAATTCATCGTTAACCAAATACCGGTAACGATTTGGTTTACCAGGACTAACATGGCTAATGAGCCAAAGAAGTACCAAAAGTTAAAGTTTTTAGGAGCTGGATATTGAGCTAAATGCTTATTCCAGGCATCTGTTACTGGTAAACGTGCGTCAATCCAAGCCATAAAATTTGCAAACATTACGCGTCTCCTTTGCCGATACCAATAATTAAGGTACCTGCTGATGGGAATGAATGTTCAGGTACCACAAGATTCAGTGGCGCAGGAACACCGGCAAATACACGACCAGCCATATCAAATTTAGAACCATGACATGGACAGAAGAAGCCGTAATCTACGCCTTCAACCTGTTCGGAGAAGTCACCTTTTTGATAAGTAGGAGCACAACCTAAGTGAGTACAAACACCTTCAGCAACTAAATACTCAGGATTAATTGAGCGATACTGGTTTTGTGCATATGCAGGTTGTTGCGCTTCGGCAGATTCAGGATCTCGTAATTGGTCTTCATGACCGCCTAGGCCATCGATGATATCCTGACTACGACGTACGATATACACAGGTTTGCCACGGTATTCAGCACGAATTAGCTGACCAACAGCTATTTTGCTTACATTAACTTCAACTGGAGCACCGGCAGCTTTCGCTTTGGCACTTGGATTCCAGGAAGCAATGAATGGCACAGCAGCACCAGCAACGCCTACAGCACCAACTACCGAAGTAGCTGCTGTCAGGAAACGTCGACGGCCGTTATTCACGGGCGCATTGCTCATTTCATTTCTCCAATTATTAGACATAGTTTTAAATTTTATTTTTATCAGCTAAATCAATAAAATATCCAGCTGTGATATAACATTTCATCGATTTGTACGCTAAGGTAACCAGATACAACAAAATGTATAAAAAATTTTTGTCTATCATAATGAAACAGCGCTTTTATTACAAGATAAAACCTTAGTTTTAGAGTGCTTATTTATGACAATTTAGGTCAAATATTTACCCTGTGGTAAATGCGCGTAAAATGAAAAATGCAGAGAGATGTTTTATCAAGAAAAATGTAGATAGAGTACGTTTAAAGCTTTGTTCAACAAGCCTATGAAATGAAGTTTCAGAAATAACAGGATTTATACCGTCGCTGACATAACAGAATTTAAACCGCCCCTGATAATTCTAAGTTTTTCTGGGAAGAAATAAAAAAGCCGACGTAAACGTCGGCTTTTGCATATAAACGGTAAAATTAACGTTTTGAGAATTGTGGACGTTTACGCGCTTTGTGTAAACCAACTTTCTTACGTTCAACTTTACGAGCATCACGAGTTACGTAACCAGCTTTACGTAAACCTGAACGTAAAGTTTCGTCGAACTGCATTAATGCACGAGTGATACCGTGACGGATAGCACCGGCTTGACCAGAAATACCACCACCAACTACAGTGATGTTAAGGTCAAACTTTTCAGTCATTTCAACTAACTCAAGAGGTTGACGAACAACCATACGAGCAGTAGGACGACCGAAGTATACTTCGATGTCACGATTATTAATTGTGATTGCACCGTTACCAGCTTTCATAAACACACGAGCTACAGAGCTCTTGCGACGACCAGTACCGTAATATTGATTATCAGCCATTGTCTATAACTCCAAAACTTTAGGTTGTTGTGCAGTATGCATGTGCTCAGCACCTGCGTACACTTTTAATTTACGGAACATGTCACGACCCAGAGGGCCTTTTGGCAACATGCCTTTAACTGCAAACTCGATTGGACGTACAGGAGCTTTTTCAACAAGCTGTTCGAAGCTTAATTGCTTAAGACCACCAACGAATCCAGTGTGCGAGTAGTAAATTTTACCTTTCGCTTTATTACCAGTTACTTTAACTTTGTCTGCATTGATCACAACAACATAGTCGCCAACATCAACACTTGGAGTGTATTCTGGTTTGTGCTTGCCACGTAAAATAGTAGCAATTTGAGTAGCGATACGACCTAAAGTTTTACCTTCGGCATCCACTACGAACCATTCGCGTTGAACGCTTTCTGGTTTAGCTGTAAAAGTTTTCATTAAAAAACCCATTTTAAAATAAAGTTACATAAATTAATAACCAGTTATCTGATTATCGGTTTAAATGGACTACGCAATTACCCCTTCGAGTATCGAGTCCGGTGCTTTTTCAAGCGTAGTAACGTTGGGAGCGCGAATTATATAGATAAATGGATAAAAGATCACCTATATTTTTAAAACAATTGAAGTTTTATTGCATTTTTTTGTTCTAGCAGGGTACATAGGCTCGAAACGAGAGGCTATAAACGAAAAACGAGAAGCAATGATTCTAAATTGAACAAGTGTTAAGCTTCAAATCCCATCAATATTTATAATACTCAAAATACAAAATCGATAATTATGATGTCCATTTGAACAGTGGGATAAAACATGAATAATGGTTTGATTCATATTCTATCCACAACATTATCGCTCTTGGTTTCTCGTTTCTCGTTTCTAAAAGCCTACGGCAAATGTTCTGATGCTAAATAATCATGTGACTGCATTTCTTGTAATCGTGACAAGCATCGCTTAAATTCAAAAGTTAAGCCACCATCGGTATAAAGCTCATTCATGGTAGTCTCAGCTGAGATAATCAGTTTTACATTACGCTCATAGAATTCATCTACCATAGCAATAAAACGACGAGCACTGTCATCAGTATCACGGCCCATTTGCGTAACATTAGCTAATAATACTGTGTGGTATATACGGCTTAGTTCCATATAGTCGCTTTGACTACGGGCAGTTTCACATAATTGATTGAATTCAAAATGGACAACTCCATCAGATTCTTCAACAACTGCTAGTGGCCTGTTATTAATTTCAATATTTATAGCCACTCTGCCTTCTTCAACAGACAACTGTTTGAAATAGAGGAATAAATTATCTTCAGCCTGCTTATCAAGTGGAAAGTGGTAGATTTCTGCTTGTTCTAAAGTTCTTAACCGATAATCAATACCACTGTCGACATTAACCACTTCACAATTCTTATTAATTAGATTAATTGCAGGTACAAAACGCGCACGTTGTAAACCGTTGCGGTACAACTCATCGGGAATAATATTTGAAGTGGCAACTAATGTAACATTATGACTAAACAATTCTTCAAATAACGTACCTAACAACATGGCATCGGTAATATCAGAAACAAAAAACTCATCGAAACAAATGATACAGGTTTCAGCGGCAAATTTTTTAGCGATGATCTTTAATGGATCTGACTGACCAGTCAAAGCTTTCAGCTCATCATGTACTCGATGCATAAAACGATGAAAATGAACCCGCATTTTATTTTCAAAAGGCAGACAATCATAAAAAGTATCTACCAGGTAAGTTTTACCTCGGCCTACCCCTCCCCAAAAATAAATCCCTCTTACAGCTTGTTGCTTATTTTTGCCATAAGTTTTAACCCAGCCCTTTAACACTTTTTTAAAACCCGTTACCGGTAATGGTTTAGTTTGTAAGTCGTCATACAAACGCTGTAAATGTTGAACTGCATTTTCTTGAGCGGCATCAAAAGCAAAGCCTTCTTGCTCAAGATCTTGTTGGTATTTTTGGTAAGGCGTTAACTTGATCATGCTATTTATTACTATTTTTATTGTATTTCATTGAAAAATTACAAAAAAATACCTACTAAGTGATGTGAAACGGTTAATTTACAGCTATTATAAAAGAATAAGATTTGCTTTGGCATCTTTATCTCAACATTCCCTTTTCAAATATATTCAAAAGGAAACATTATGGAATTTATTTACCTTTTCATCGGCGTAGTTATCGGTGTTATTGGTGGCTTTTTTGTCAGTAAAAAGTTGTCAGCTAGCGAACAAGACTACAACAAATTAGAACAACAAGTGAATGAAAGTAAGTCCTCGCTTGAGCAATACAAACAAGATGTTGCAGCTCACCTTGATAGTTCAGCAGATTTACTTGCACAAATGAATGAAACTTGTAAAACCGCGATGACGCAAATGGAAAAAAGCACACTATTGCTTAACAAAGCAAACAGTGAAACGAATGCAATGCCATTTTTCTCTAAAGAAACTGAAGCGCAATTACGTTCAAATCCACAAAAAGTGAAGTCTTCGCGCTCTAGAAAAAAAGTACCAATTACTGAAGCCCCTTTAGATTATTCTAATGATCCAAGTGGTTTATTTAATGATAACAAACAAATTGTTACAAATAGCCCAGGTTAATTAATTACTGATTGGGAACTTTCGTTTTACCCTTGAGTCTTTAATATTTAGTCATCATATAAAACTGTGGTTAAGCAATTATTCGCCTAACCATTGTTTACTAAATGTAATTTTTTGGAGTCTCATATAATGAAAAAGAGTTTTTCTTTTACCCCTACTGCCCTGCTAATTGGTTCTCTGGCCTTTTTCCCTGCAATTTCCAATGCCGCTCTGCCATTACAAGTTGATGGACAGGAGATGCCTTCTTTGGCGCCTATGCTTGAACAGGCAACACCTGCTGTAGTTAGTATTACTGTGGCTGGCACCCATGAAGTAAAGCAAGGTCAAGACCCTTTTAAGTTCTTTTTCGGCCAACGCCGAGGTCAACAAGCTCAAGAGCGTCCTTTTCGCGGCTTAGGGTCAGGGGTAATTATTGATGCCAAAAAAGGTTATGTGGTTACCAATAACCACGTAATCGATGAAGCAGATGAAATATTGGTTAACCTTAAAGATGGTCGTCAATATGAAGCGAAGAAAATTGGTAGTGATGCACAAAGTGATATAGCCTTACTGCAAATATCAGCTGAAGGTTTAAAAGAAATTAAAATTTCTAATTCTGATGATTTACGAGTCGGGGATTTTGCCGTTGCAATCGGCAGTCCTTTTGGCTTAGGACAAACTGTAACATCAGGAATTGTAAGTGCGTTAGGTCGAAGTGGCTTAAATATAGAACAACTCGAAGACTTTATTCAAACTGATGCTGCTATTAACAGCGGTAATTCAGGTGGTGCGTTAGTAAATTTGCGTGGTGAACTTATTGGTATTAATACCGCAATTCTTGGACCTAGTGGTGGTAATGTAGGCATTGGCTTTGCCATCCCCTCAAGCATGATGCAAAATCTGGTTGATCAAATTATTGAACATGGTGAAGTTAGACGTGGGGTTTTAGGAATCACCGGTAATTCAATAAATGCAGAGCTTGCAAAAGCAATGGATTTAGACATTAATCAAGGTGGTTTTGTCAGCCAGGTGGCCCCAAATTCTGCCGCTGAAGAAGCGGGGATTAAAGCTGGCGATATCATAATCGAAGTTAACGGTCGCAAAGTACGTTCATTTAATGAATTACGTGGCAAAATAGGCTCAATAGGCGCAGGTAAAACCGTTGAATTAACCTTGATTAGTGATGGCGACACCAAGGAAGTAGAAGTTACATTAAAAGCAGCACCTGATGCCAACATTGCCGCAGCTAACTTACACCCAATGCTTAAAGGCGCAAAACTAAGTTCGAATACAAAGGGCTTAGGGGTAGTTGTTAATGATGTCGCTGATAATTCTCCGGCAGCCGCTGTCGGATTAAACAAAGGTGATGTTATTGCCGGAGTTAATCGTGTACGTGTTGAAAACTTAGCCGCTCTAAGAGATGCACTTGATGGCATAACAGGCGTGGTCGCATTAAACGTTATTCGCGGTAACACCGAACTATATTTAATGATGCGTTAGTTTAATTTTTTATCTCAATATAAGGAGGTGTTTATCCTCCTTATACACACCTAGAGTCAAGATGAAATCGCGCAAGAGCTATAAAAACTGTATCTTGGATGGTAATACAAATCTGCATAAGGAATGGTATAACGAATATATAAGCCTATGTTCATTCTGAAATAAGTGCTAATATTTACTTCATTAATCAATATAATTAGTCATTCATTTTGAAACTTATCCCTGCTCTTACCTATATTTTACGTGCTACCAGTTACGGCCTTTTAACAGCAGTGGTATTACTTATATTAGTACCCGACTTACGTGATGGTAATAACCTTTCATTTAATATTTTTACTCCGGTAAATGATAAATCTAAACCAATTTCATTTTCTTCAGCGGTTGCCAAAGCAGCTCCGGCTGTTGTTAATATCTATTCAGAAACAATAGAGAACGATAGGCGTTATCAAAACCGCTCTATTCAGCGAGTAAAATTAGGCTCCGGGGTGATCATGGATAGCCGTGGTTACATTCTCACCAATTATCATGTGGTACGCAATGCCAATATTATAACCGTTGTTTTACAAGACAGTACCGAGTTAAGTGCAGAGCTTATTGGTAGCGATGAACTTACCGATTTAGCGGTATTAAAAGTCCATGCGACAAATCTACCGGTAATTGCGGTTGATGATAACCTGATCCCTCTGGTTGGCGATGTTGTTCTAGCTATTGGTAATCCTTTGAATTTAGGTCAAACAGTCACTCAGGGTATAATTAGCGCTACAGGTAGAACAGGCCTTAGTAACACCAGTTATAGAGAATTTTTACAAATGGATGCAGCCATTAATGATGGTAATTCAGGTGGTGCTCTGGTTAATTCAAATGGAGATCTCGTTGGGATTACTTCCGCACAATTTACCAGACTTAATCCGCAAACCAATATACAAGGAATTTTCTTTGCTGTGCCATACAAGCTGGCCGCAAAAATCATGCAGGAGTTGATCAGTAATGGTCGTGTGGTTCGGGGCTGGCTTGGTGTAAGTTCTCAGCAATATAACCCGCAACTGAAAGGTTTCGTCATCGGCAGCCTTACGCCAAATAGTCCTGCTCATTTGGCTGGCTTACAAAAAGGTGATGTAGTAGTTAAAATTAATGAACAGGATATTATCAGTATTAACCATGCTTTAGATATTGTTGCAGAAACTGATCCTGGCGTTATCCTTAATTTCTCTATATATCGTCAAAAGAACTTAATGACCGTGCCGGTTAAAATATTAGAGTATAAAGAAGCTAAGAACTAGAAACCTACGTTTGTCGTTCCGTGCTTGATACGGGATCTTAGGTAGAAACAAGAAAAGGAAACACTGAATTGAAAAAGGTTGGCGATGCCAACCTTTTTTGTTTATCGAAGTAAATTAACTTTCAAATATTCTTAGTTCGTCACTTTATAGCGTTTAATGTCAGCACCAAGCAGTTGTAATTTATCTTCAATATGTTGATAACCTCTATCAATATGATAAATACGATCAACAATTGTTTCACCACTCGCAACTAAGCCAGCGATCACCAGACTAGCAGAAGCTCGTAGGTCAGTTGCCATAACTTGTGCGGCTGTCAGTTGTTCAACACCAACAGAAATAGCGGTATTACCTTCCAATTTAATATCAGCCCCCATACGTTGTAGTTCAGGTACATGCATAAAGCGATTTTCAAATATAGTTTCTACCGTTGTCGCAGTCCCATCAGCTATAGCGTTTAAGGTTACAAACTGAGCTTGCATATCAGTTGGAAATGCTGGGTGAGGCGCTGTTCTGATATTCACCGCTTTAGGCTTATCATTCATTTCTAAACCAATCCAATCATCACCTGTTGTGATAATAGCTCCAGCTTCTTGTAACTTGCTCAAAACGGCATCAAGAGCAGTTGGGTCAGTATTCAGGCATCTGATTTTTCCACCGGTGACTGCTGCAGCGACTAAGAATGTGCCCGTTTCAATTCTATCAGGCATTACTGCGTAATCAGCGCCAGATAAGCTTTCAACACCTTCTATAGTAAGAGTGTCAGTCCCTTCACCAGTGACTTTACCACCCATCGCATTAATGAAGTTTGCTAAATCGACAATTTCAGGCTCTCGAGCTGCATTTTCAATAATGGTTGTTCCTTGTGCTAAAGCGGCAGCCATCATTAAATTCTCTGTACCGGTTACACTAACGGCATCCATGAAAATAGTTGCACCTTTAAGGCGACCATCGTTTTTAGCAACGATATAACCATTTTCAACGCTGATATCAGCGCCCATTAATTTTAAGCCTTGAATATGTAAATCAACTGGGCGTGCACCAATGGCACAACCGCCAGGTAATGAAACCTCAGCATGACCAAAGCGAGCTAATAATGGCCCTAATACTAAAATTGATGCGCGCATAGTTTTAACTAAATCGTACGGTGCCAAACAATTTGTAATATTGCTTGCGTCAAAACTAATGGCGTTATCTGCAGACCATGATGCCTTCACACCAAGTTCAGTTAAAAGTTTAATTGTTGTTTCAATATCGTTTAGTTTTGGCACGTTGCTTATTTGCAGCGGTGTTTCAGCTAATATTGTTGCGAAGAGGATAGGTAAAGCGGCATTTTTTGCGCCGCTAATGGTAACGTCACCGTGTAACTTGTTACCGCTATTTATACGAAATGCTTCCAAAAGATTGCTCGTTATTATTATTTTAAGATGGAATGTTAAACATTTTTTCACGCTGCCATTGAGCATTAGTGAATGTTTTAATGGTTACTGCATGAATTTGTCCTGAGTTAATAGCATCAGCCAAAGGAGCGTATACAGTTTGCTGTTTTTTAACACGACTCATTTCTTCAAACATATCTGCTACAGCAATAACTTTGCATTGAGAGCCGTCAAAGGTTACGTGTAAATCGTCTAACGTAAGTTGTTCTTTTAGAATGTTTTCAATTTCTGAAACGTCCACTTAGTTCTCCACTATTTAAAATTTATTGATTTAAGCTGAAATAGGTAATAGGGCTTGTACCCCACTTAGTTTTGCGAGTTTAACTAATTCTATAGGCACTTGGGAATAGGTAATTTCAGTTTGTTGTGAATTGGCATATTCGATCAATGCGAGTAGCCAAGCTAAACCCGCTGTATCAAATTTACTAACCTCAGACAAATCAATATCTTGTGTTTTATTTTTGCTAAGCTTTGCAAAAAACTTATCTTGCTTGCCAGAGATACTTTGTCGGGTTAAATGTCCCGACAGAGCAAATTGTTCAGCAGAACTTTCACTAATTGTAAACTTAGATAGTACCATTATTATTCAGTGCCTTGTTTTGTAAGTTTAGCGTCCACTGCAGTATTTTTCTTGAAAACAATTTTACGCTGACTTTTCTTTTTCAACATCTCAGTCACTTTAGCAACGCCATTGCGAGCAAGAATGCTACGTAACTCTTTTCTTTTTGCATCAAGTAAACTAATGCCTTCGGCAACTAGGTCATATGCTTGCCATTCCTTGGTTTTATTATTTTTTCTAACTGCAAACTTAATGTTAATTGTTGGGCGGATGTCATCAATAATATCGACTCCAACCATCACTGTATCTGTCTTTATTTTTTTCGTCGGTGTAAATTTTACTTGCTGTTGTTCATACAAGGTGAACACTTGTGCATAAGACGTTATTAAATACTCTTTAAATGCCAACATAAACTCAGCAATTTCTTGTTTATGCGCAGCACTTTCTTCTTTAGTCGCGCCTTTCTTAGCCTTGAAATGATTACCTAAAACTTTATAGCTGGCGTATTTATAAGTGATATACGGCATTAGTTCTTCACGTACAATATCTTTTAATAGCTCAGGATTTTGTTTGATTGCTTTTTCTTCTCGGGCGAAACGTGCAAACGTAATTTCAGCAACTTCTTTTATCATCACATAAGGATTTTCTTTACTCACATCACTTGCGTTAGCACCAGATATCAAGCTTAACGAAGTTAATAATATTACTGAAAATTTAACGAACAATTGCTGCATAATTTTTTCCTGTACTACTAGCCACTACCTAACTCTTCATCAATGAAGCTGAATCACACTCTTATGTATTGCTCGCCTTATTAACCTGCCGTAAGAATCGCTTAGCTGAACTTTAACTAATTAGATAGCTGCATTATTTCCAGAGCCTTGTTCTTCAATTTTAGCGTCTACATCTTCGTTCTTCTTGAAAACAATTCTGCGATCACTTTTCACTTTAAGCATTTCTGTAACTTCTACAACACCATTTTGAGCAAGTATACTACGTAACTCTTTCTGTTTAGCATCGAGTAGACTAATGCCTTCAGCGACTAAGTCAAACGCTTGCCATTCATTAGTTTTTGAGTTTTTTCTAACTTTAAATTTAATATTAATTGGCGGGCGATTTTCATCAATAATATCAACGCCTACCATGATTATTTTTTGCTTGCCTATTTTTTTGGCTGGCTCAAACTGCACTTGCTGTTGCTCATACAATGTAAATACTTGCGCATATGAAGTAATTAAATACTCTCTAAATGCCATTAAAAACTCACGCACATTTTGACGGTGCATGTCTACTTCCTGCTTAGTAGAACCTTTTTTAGGTTTCGCATAATTGCCCAATACTTTTAATCCTGCATACTGGAAAAAAATATAAGGCATTAATTCTTCACGAACAATATCTTTTAATAATTCAGGGTTTTCTTTAATCTCAGCTTCTTCGCGCGCGAAACGATCAAAAGTAATTTTCGATACTTCCTCAATCATCTTATAAGGATCAGTTTTACTTACTTCTGCAGCATTGGCTCCTGTAAATAATGCTATTGATGCTAATAAAGTTACTGAAAACTTAACTAATAAATTTTTCATTATCTATTCCTTTACTATTCGTCACTACCTTGACTAAATAAAAATTGTCCAATTAATTCTTCTAAAACAATAGCAGGTTTAGTATCTTCAATAAAATCACCAGGTTGTAAAATACCAATACCTAGTTCTTCATCGATAAAACCTGGTGATAAGCCTACATATTGCTCACCTAATAAACCTGCGGTGAGAATTGAAATAGACGTGGCTTCTGAAAAATTATCGTACTGGGTGTAAATATCCATAGTCACGATTGGTACATAATCTTCTGGATCTAATTGGATATTGTCTACACGGCCAACCACCACTCCACCAACTTTGATCGGCGAGCGAACTTTTAAGCCACCTATATTATCAAACTTTGCATACAGTTGATAAGTTTCACCATTACCTTGTATGCCTGAATCTGCAACCTTTAACGCCAGCGTAAGCAGCGCGGCAATACCTAACGCAACAAAGAAACCAACCATTAATTCAATTTTTTTCGACACCATGTCAAATCCACCAACTCTTTAAAAAATAGCGTATTAATTAGCAAACATTAACGCTGTTAAAATAAAATCTAAACCTAAAACAATCAATGACGATTGCACCACCGTAGAAGTAGTAGCTCGGCTAATACCTTCAGATGTTGGAATACAGTCGTACCCCTTATAAACTGCAATCCAAGTCACCACAAAGGCAAAAGTAATAGATTTAATGATGCCATTGAGTACATCATCACTCCAATCTACTTCAGCTTGCATAACTGACCAATATGTTCCTGAGTCAACACCTAACCAGTCAACCCCAACTAAATGGCCACCTAAAATACCAACGGTTGAAAAAATTGCGGCGAGTAATGGCATGCTGATCATACCGGCCCAAAATCTCGGCGCAATAACACGACGCAATGGATCAACAGCCATCATCTCTAAACTACTTAATTGCTCGGTTGCTTTCATTAAGCCTATTTCTGCCGTTAATGCTGAACCGGCTCGACCAGCAAAAAGCAAAGCGGTGACCACTGGGCCAAGCTCTCTTAAAATAGATAGTGCAACCATAGGCCCTAAACTCGCCTCGGCGCCGTAACCTATAAGTATAGTGTAGCCTTGCAAGGCAATCACCATCCCAATAAAAGTACCTGACACTATAATAATCAATAATGACAAAACGCCAACTGAGTACAGTTGATGCGCTAGCAATGGCCAACCTTTTTTAGGGTTTGGTACCTGAATAATCGCCGAAAGTAACATCATCATGGCTTTTCCTAAGCCAACAATAATATTAATAACGGTATGACCTAATGCTTGAATTTTATCCAACACTAAGATTGCTCTCCTAACAACTGGCTTTTATAAGATTTTGCCGGAAAATGAAATGGTACAGGACCATCGGCTTCACCTTTAATAAATTGCTGAACTAATTCGGATTGCTGCTCGATAATTTGCTCAGGAGTACCTTCGCCAATGATTTTTTGCTCAGCAACTATATAAATATAATCAGCGATACTCATTACTTCTGGAACATCATGAGAAACAACCACAGATGTTAACCCTAAGGCATCATTTAAATCGCGAATTAATCTAACAATAACGCCCATCGAAATAGGGTCCTGGCCAGCAAATGGCTCATCGTATAAAATTAATTCAGGGTCGAGGGCAATAGCACGTGCCAATGCAGCCCTTCGCGCCATACCACCAGATAATTCGCCCGGTTGTAAATGCATAGCCCCACGTAAACCAACGGCTTCTAATTTCATCATCACCATTTTTTCAATGATGTTTTCAGGTAATTTACTATGTTCACGAATAGGAAATGCCACATTCTCATAAACTGACATATCAGTAAATAACGCACCAGACTGAAACAACATGCTCATTTTCTTACGAGCTTCGTACAATTTAGAACGAGAAAGTTTCGGGATATCTTGGCCAGCAAAAAGAATCTGACCATTACTTGGCTTAAGCTGACCACCTATAAGTCTAAGTAGTGTAGTCTTACCTATACCACTTGGACCCATTATTGCTATCACTTTGCCTTTAGGAATACTTAAGCTTATATCATCATAGATACAACGCTCTTCCCGATGAAAGCTTAAGTTTTTTATTTCTACCAGATTTTCAGACATAGTGTGTATTGAGAATTAGTATCATTATGATTCGAATTTTACCTGACCTTATTAATTACTGCATTATATATTCGTAAGCAATTGTAAATAACTTATAAATTTTCATCAAAACGTTCTATTTTTTAGAACAATTAATAAGACGTTACCGCAGAAAAAAGAATGTTAATAAGAAAGTGTAGTGCTATGACTGAGGATATTAACGAAAAGTTCCAAATTAAAAATGAAAATCTGTTATTCGTTACAATTCTAGTACATTTTTACTTCTGCCATTTATTCATTTAAAAGCAGCGAGCTTATTTTTGCCAGCTAAAGATTATTAAATTGGTTAAAATTTGCCGATGAAAGCAGCGCAAATTAAAAAATGTAGGAAAAAACCTAAATTTTTCCAATAAACCTTTGTTTAAGTCTTTTCATTTGCCGCGTAAGGGGCGACAATTTAGCAGCGGGGATTGTTGACCCGAATAACTGGAGCGCTAAATGTTCATCGAAATACTCATTCTTTTAATTTCTTTAACCGCATTGGTTATAAGTGCCGATAAATTTGTTTTCGGTGCTGCAGCAATAGCTCGCAACTACGGCATTGCACCTATGATTATCGGCTTAACCATTGTTGCTATGGGCTCATCAGCGCCTGAAATGGTGGTAGCAGCAACAGCTGCTCTGCAAGGTTCACCAGATACCGCTATTGGTAACGCAATAGGCTCTAACATTACAAATATAGCCTTAGTGCTGGGCTTAACCGCTCTATTCAAGCCATTGATTGTCTCATCACTTACCTTAAAACGAGAAATACCAATACTGTTAATAATAACCATTATCGCCAGTTATATGTTGTTTGATCTTAATTTCACTTTTACTGAAGGTGTAATCTTAATGACTGGTTTTGTGTTGTTTATCGTTACCTTATTAATCGTGACGTTAAGACAAAGTAAAAATAATAAATTAGATGATCCGTTAATCTTAGAAGCAGAATCAGAAATTCCGGACAATGTCAGTTCAGCGAGCGCTTTTTTCTGGCTTACCTTTGGTATTATTTTATTACCAATGAGTGCTCATTTTTTAGTAGAGTCGGCAACAGTTATCGCAAAATCTGTCGGTATTAGTGATTTGGTCATAGGCTTAACCATTATTGCAATCGGTACTAGTTTGCCTGAACTTGCAGCAAGTATTATGAGTTTAATCAAAAAAGAAGATGATTTAGCCTTAGGTAATATCATTGGCTCAAATATTTTTAATATTTTAGCGGTTTTAGCTTTGCCCGCGTTGATTGCACCAGGAGCTGTTGATAGTGAAGTAGCTTCGCGCGACATTCCCTACATGTTAGGCATCACCTTTTTAGTATTCTTATTATGTTTTAGTTTAAGTGGGCAATTTAGAATTACCCGTTTAAAAGGATTGGTATTGTTTATTGGCTTTATTGTTTATCAATACCTAATCTTTAATCAGTATGTTTAAGTGAGATAAAAATGCCCCACGCCAGTAAATTTAAAGAGCTTGCAGCACAAGTTATCGATATAGAAACAACAGCAGTGGCTAACCTGCATACCTATATTGATGATCACTTTGCCAAAGCCTGTCAATTCATGTTCGATTGCAGTGGCAGAGTAATTGTCATCGGTATGGGAAAGTCGGGGCACATAGGCGGGAAAATTGCGGCTACATTTGCCAGTACCGGTACACCTGCATTCTTTGTCCATCCTGGTGAAGCGAGCCATGGCGATTTAGGTATGGTAACCAGCCAGGATGTTGTGCTGACAATTTCTAATTCAGGAGAAACTGGGGAAGTATTAGCAATATTACCGGTAATAAAACGCATTGGTGCCAAGTTAATCGCCATGTCAGGCAACACTCAGTCGACTTTAGCAAAACTTGCTGACGTACATATTTGTATCGATGTTCCACAAGAAGCATGTCCTTTAGGGTTAGCACCAACATCGAGCACAACAGCTACTTTAGTGATGGGAGATGCTCTCGCCGTAGCTTTATTAAATGCTAAAGGTTTTACCGCTGATGATTTTGCCTTATCACATCCGGGAGGCAGTTTAGGTAAGCGCTTATTATTACGCTTGGCTGATATTATGCACAGTGGCGCACGTCTACCGGTAATTAATGAAACCGCTCTTATAAAAGAAGCGCTAGTCGAGATCTCAAGCAAGGGCTTAGGAATGACAGCGGTGGTTGATAATAAGGGAATTTTAACCGGATTATTTACCGATGGTGATTTACGGCGTATCCTTGATGAAGAAGTAAATATTCATCAAGATAATATCGCCAGCGTAATGACTAAAAATCCAATTGTCGCAAGTAGCGAAATGTTAGCGGCAGAAGCACTTAAGTCGATGGAAGATAGAAGTATTAATGGCTTAATTATTGTTGATAACACTCATCGACCAATTGGGGCGATGAATATGCACGATATTTTAAAAGCGGGAGTAATTTAATTATATGAAGCAAGAAAACTCTTTAGCTAGTACCCTTTACGGGCAAATAGATAGCAATGTTCTTAGGCAAGCGGCACAAATTAAGTTATTAGTTTGTGATGTTGATGGCGTATTTTCTGACGGTCGAATTTATTTAGGCAATGACGGTGAAGAGCTGAAGGCATTTAATACAAAAGATGGTTTTGGCATCAAGGCTCTAGGGCAAAATGGTGTCGACGTTGCGGTAATTACTGGTAGAAAATCTAATATCGTTGAAAAACGTATGACCGCTCTTGGGGTAAAATTTATTGTGCAAGGTGAAGAAGATAAATTACCGGCATTGATGCAGATTGCTAAAAACTTGGAACTTACCAGTGAACAAATTGCCTATATAGGAGATGATGTTCCCGACTTACCTTGTATCGAGGCTGTCGGCTTAGGAGTAGCTGTTAATGATGCTCATCCGTTAGTGAAACAAGGCGCAAACTATATCACCTTCATCAAAGGTGGTTTTGGTGCCGTCAGGGAGCTTTGTGATCTAATAATGCAAAGTCAAAATACCTTGAAAAATGCGAAAGGCAGCAGTATATGAATCGTTTGCATAGTATTTCAACGATTATATTTATCATAGCATTATCTGTTTATGGTTATATGCAATGGCAAAAATCGAATGAAAAAATTGTGCAAATAATAAAACCTAAAGACGAACCTGATTTTATCGCAACAGCATTAAGCTCAAGCCAATATGACGCTGAGGGTAATTTAACTCATACCATATATGCTGAGAGAATGTCCCATTATTTGACTAATACGGAGACTCATTTTCAAGCACCTAAATATACGCTCTATCCTAAAGATGGCAGTGCTGCTTGGAATTTATCGGCAAATGAAGGTCATTTAGGCGAAGATAATATCTTATTACTCAATGATAGAGTACGATTGATATCAGACGATGAAACAAGTTTTATTTCAGAAATACACGGCAAATCTTTAAATGTAGATTTAACCAATAATATCATCACTTCAGAGCAAACAATCCTGTTAAAAGGCAAGGATTTCACTATGTATGGCTCTGGGTTACACGTTGATATCAATACAACTAAAATGAATTTGAATGAACATGTACAAACAATTTATAAAAAACATGCCTCATAAATTATTGCTTGGCATAGCTTTGGTATCCCCTTTAGCAACAAGTGTTGCCGAAGAAGCTGACTTTAAACAGGAAATAGTGATTGTCGCGAAAAAACAATCGAGTGATTTAAAAAATAAAATTGCCAGCTATATGGAAGATGTGAAAATCACTCAGGGCACTCTGAGCATTGAAGCAGATATAGTAAAAGTGACGAATCTGGAAGGTACTGACCTTAAACACTATTTAGCTATAGGTAAACCCGCACGTTTTAGCCAAATTCTTGATGACGGCCAAAAAATTGAATTACAAGCAGATGAAGTGGCTTATTCACCAACCACACAGACCATTATCATAAAAGGTAATGCATCGGTAAGCCAAGAAGGCAGTATGGTAAAAGGCGATATTATTACCTATAACATTGCAACTGAACAGCTCAATGCAGAAAGTGCGAGTACTGTAACGACTATCTTGAAGCCTGAAGTTAAACCAGAAGATAAAGATGTCTCACCTAAAATAAACAATGAAATAGAGCAAGATAAAGAACAATAATATGACGGCAACCCTAAAAGCACTAAACCTTGCTAAATCCTACAGCGGTCGAAAAGTAGTAAAAGATGTCAGTTTAACGGTAAATTCAGGGCAAATTGTCGGCCTACTCGGTCCCAATGGTGCAGGTAAAACTACATCGTTTTATATGATCGTTGGTTTAGTGCCAAGCGATGAAGGCTCAGTTGTGTTAAATGAACAGAATTTAACATTATTGCCTATGCATGAAAGAGCTCGACAAGGCATAGGTTACTTGCCACAAGAAGCGTCAATATTTAGAAAGCTTAGCGTTTTTGATAATATTATGGCCATTTTACAAACCCGTAAAGACCTAGACGATATCGCCAGACAAGAAAAACTTGAGAGTTTGGTTGAAGAATTTAATATTGGCCACATCGTTGAGAATACTGGCCAGAGTTTATCTGGTGGTGAAAGGCGCCGTGTTGAAATAGCCAGGGCTCTGGCTGCTGATCCTAAATTTATTTTATTAGATGAGCCGTTTGCTGGGGTAGACCCTATCTCAGTTGGCGATATAAAAAAAATTATTTTACAGTTAAAAGATCGTGGTATTGGGGTATTGATCACCGACCACAACGTACGAGAAACTCTTGATGTATGTGAACACGCATACATAGTAAGTCATGGTGAATTAATCGCTGAAGGTAATGCAGAACAAGTTTTAAGTAATCAACATGTTCGAGATGTCTACCTAGGTGAAAAATTCAAGCTATAGTTATATTAATAGTGTATTGCTTAGAACAGCAAAGCCGTGTAACAAACCCTAATTAACTTACATAATATTGACGTTATGTAAATTTGGAATTTTTCAAAAAATGAGACCTAGTCTTCAGCTCCGTATGGGGCAACATTTAACCATGACTCCACAGTTGCAACAGGCAATTAAACTGTTGCAGCTTTCTACGTTAGATCTCCAACAAGAAATTCAAGAAGCTCTTGATAGTAACCCTTTATTAGAAGTCGATGAGTCTGGTAACCTAGAAGAGAATAATGCTAATTCAGATTCCCATTTAGATGCTAAACAAGCAACGGCAGATACCACTGACGGTAGTGAAGACGCACAACCTACTCACGATGAAATAAGCACTTCTGAAGCTTTAACACAAAATGAAATTCCAGAAGAGCTATCGGTAGACTCAACTTGGGAAGAAAGCTTTAGCGCCGGTACTTCAAACACTGGCCTGGGCGGCGTCAACAGTGATGACTATGTTTATCAGGGTGAAACAACAGAATCTATCCAAGATCATTTGACTTGGCAAATGGAATTAACCCCGTTTTCAGATACAGACAGGACCATTGCCATCGCAATAATTGATGCTATTGATGATAGTGGCTACCTTACAGTGAGCAGTGAGGATATTTTATCTAGTTTAGGAAATGAAGAAGTTGAATTAGACGAAATTGAAGCAGTACTAAAACGCATTCACATGTTTGATCCTATCGGCTCTGGAGCAAAATCGATAGCCGATTGTCTACTTATTCAACTTGCTCAGTTTAATCCTGAAACACCTTTCCTCGCGGAGGCTAAAGTAGTGATCAAGGAACACATCGATTTGCTAGGAAACCGTGATTTTAGGCAGATCATGCGCAAAGCAAAATTAAAAGAGCCGCAGTTAAAAGAAGTGATGAAGTTAATTCACTCATTAAACCCTAGACCCGGCGATGCAATAGTAAAGCAAGACGAACAATACGTAATTCCTGATGTCAGTGTGTTCAAAAAAAATGGTCGTTGGGTAGTAGAATTAAACCCGGATACAGCGCCTAAAATTGGTATTAATAATCAGTATGCGGCGATAGCAAAAACAACTAAATCTTCAGAAGATAGTCAATTTATTCGCTCACACTTACAAGAAGCCAAGTGGTTTATCAAATCACTTGAAAGTAGAAACGATACTTTACTGAAAGTATCTAATTGTATTGTTCAGCAACAACAAGGGTTCTTTGAGCACGGCGCTGAAGCTATGCGACCTATGGTGTTAAACGATATTGCTGAAGCAGTTGAAATGCATGAATCAACTATTTCTCGTGTAACCACGCAAAAGTATATGCATACTCCCAGAGGTATATTTGAATTAAAATACTTCTTTTCTAGTCACGTAAGTACCGAAAATGGTGGAGAATGTTCATCTACAGCAATACGCGCACTGATTAAAAAATTAATCGATGCTGAAATAGTTGCTAAACCATTGAGCGATAGCAAAATGGCTGAGCTACTCAGTGCTCAAGGCATTAATGTTGCACGACGAACGATTGCAAAATATAGAGAGTCGTTAGGAATACCACCTTCTAATCAAAGAAAAAGTTTACTTTAAACCAACAAAAAAGGACAAAGCTTATGCAAATTAATCTATCCGGTCATCATGTTGAAGTTACCGATTCTATGCGTTCATATGTTGATGGAAAACTGCAAAAATTAGAAAGGCATTTTGATCACATAAATAATGTATATG
This sequence comes from Thalassotalea fonticola, assembly GCF_032911225.1. NCBI lineage: Bacteria > Pseudomonadati > Pseudomonadota > Gammaproteobacteria > Alteromonadales > Colwelliaceae > Thalassotalea > Thalassotalea fonticola. The sequence continues at coordinate 2,691,572 of NZ_CP136600.1, forward strand.
TGGTACTGAAAGTAGAGAAATTACAACAAATCGCTGAAGCAACGTTACATGTAAATGCCGGTGAAATATTCGCCTCAGCCAACCATGCAGATATGTATGCGGCAATTGACGGTCTGATCGATAAATTAGATAGGCAAGTGCTCAAACATAAGGCTAAATTAGCTCATCACTAACTATGAAATTAGACCAACTATTAAGCCCTGACTGCACTCTATGTGCAGTACAGGGGAAAAGTAAAAAAAACATTCTAGAACAAATTAGTGCAATTGCAGCTAATAAAATTAGCAGCGCAACAGCAAAAGAATTGTTGAACAGTTTAACTAAAAGAGAAAAATTGAGTAGTACCGGTATTGGCAATGGCATTGCTATTCCACACGGTAAAATCAATAATAGTGAAAGCCCTGTAGCGGTCTTACTGACAACAGATAAACCCGTTATATTTGATGCTATTGATGATAAACCGGTTGATATTTTTTTCGCATTGTTTGTACCAGAAGATCATTGCCAGCAACATTTAGAGACTTTAGCCAGTGTAGCCCGATTTTTTAGTGATAAAGACAATAGTAAAAAAGTGAGACGTTGTAATAGCTCAACTGAACTACATCAATTAGTAGTAAGCAATTAAGCGACTAAACCACATTTGCCCCATTAGAAATATATTAGGTAGAAAATGAAATTAATCATTGTAAGTGGTCGCTCAGGCTCAGGTAAAACCGTAGCTTTAAGAGTACTTGAAGATCTTGGTTATTATTGTGTTGATAATATTCCGGTAAACCTATTACCTGCACTAACCCATACCGTTATTAATGATTATGAAAACGTCGCGGTATCACTTGATGTACGTAACCTTCCTGAAAACCCTGAAGACGTTAAAGAGATCATTGATTATTTACCTAATTCGGTTGAATTAAGTATTTTGTATTTAGACGCCGATGATAGTGAACTCATCCGTCGCTATAGCGAAACAAGACGACTTCACCCGCTTATTCGCCAGAATATGGCTCTTGATCAAGCAATTGCACTAGAGAAGAAACTGCTTGATCCAGTGGCAAGTAGAGCGAATTTATACATCAATACTTCCAAATTAACCCCGCATCAACTTGCCGATTTAGTACGAGAAAGAGTGCTCGGCTCAACTACCGGTAATTTAGTGATTGTATTTGAATCATTTGGCTTTAAATATGGGGTACCGTCTGATGCAGATTATGTTTTCGATGCCAGGTTTTTACCCAATCCATTTTGGGAGGAAGGGCTAAAGCCTTATAATGGCTTAGATCAGCCCGTTCAAGATTTTTTGGCAAGCCAACCTATAGTGACTAAGTTCATCTGGCAAATTAACTCTTTTATGATGACCTGGTTACCTCATTTAGAACGCAACAACCGTACCTATTTGACTATTGCTATTGGTTGTACCGGCGGTCAGCACCGAAGTGTTTACATTGCTGAAACGTTAGCAAAACAATTTAAAAAAGAACACAAAGATATACAAATTCGTCACCGTGAAATGACCAAATAGCTATAAAGCGAAGTATCCAAATAAATGTAGAGTTAAATTTATAAAATGTCGTTAATTGTTGAACAAAGTGTACTTATAGAAAATAAATTAGGTCTTCATGCCAGGGCCGCAACTAAACTAGCAAAGTTAAGTAAAAACTATCAGGCTAAAATTACCCTAACAGTTGAGACAAACTCCGCCGATGCTGACTCCATTATGGGACTAATGCTATTAACGGGCAGTCAAGGCAAAGAAGTTTTGATCAGAGCGGAAGGCATACAAGCTAGTCAGGCTATGTCAGCAGTCATACAATTATTTTCAGACAAATTTGATGAAGATGAATAAAAAAGCTGATAAAACCATTAGCTTACGTTAAACTTGCAATAATTAAAAATATCAAAAATAAGCTTGCACAGGGTGATTCATGCCAGAAAGATCAGAGCAAGAAATTAGCCAAAAACGATTATTAGAAATAAATACTGCTTTAGAAAGTGGTATGTTCGTTTATGTGCGCAAAATGTTCCAGCATATGCCGGCTTTTGATATTGCTTTACTCCTCGAATCATCTACCGCACGCAGTCGTAATGTTCTTTGGCAATTAATTGATCCTGATTTGCAGGGTGAAGTCCTTGAAGAACTCTCTGAAGAAGTTCGTAAAGGTATCTTAAGAAACATGCAGCCTGAAAAAGTTGCTGCAGTTGCTGAAGGCATGGACATTGATGATCTGGCCGAAGTTTTAAGAACCTTGCCTGACTCTGTTTATAAAGAAGTATTAAACTCAATGGACTCGCAAGACCGTACCCGAGTTGAGCAAGCACTGTCTTATGAAGAGGATACCGCCGGCGGTATCATGAATACCGATACCATCACCCTTCGCCCAGATATTACCATAGACGTAATTTTACGATATTTACGCTTAAAAGGTGAGCTACCAGAAGCGACAGATTCATTTTATGTGGTTAATAGACAAGACAAGTTCATTGGCTCAGTTTCATTAGCTGATTTAGTAACAGCAAGGCCTGAACAGCCGATCGCAGAAATTATCGATTACGATACCATCGCCATATCAGTTGAAACTGAAGAAAGTGAAGTGGCTAAACTATTTGAACGACATGACTGGTTTTCGGCTCCTGTAGTCGATGAAAATGGTCATCTACTTGGTCGTATCACCATAGATGATGTAATTGACATCATTCGTGAAGATGCCGAGCATTCAATGATGAGCATGGCTGGTTTAGATGATGAAGCTGATACCTTTGCCCCCGTAATAAAAAGTACTCAGCAGCGCTCTATTTGGTTGGGAGTGAACTTAATTACCGCATTAATGGCTGTAGCAGTATCAAGCATGTTTGAGGGAATATTAGCTGAGATGGCGATATTGGCAGTATTAAATACATTAGTGCCGAGTATGGGCGGAGTTGCTGGAAATCAAACCTTAACCTTAGTTATTCGCGGTATGGCATTAGGTCATATCGGTGATAATAACGCACGCATTATTCTCAATAAAGAAATCGCCGTCGGTTTTTTAAATGGTCTTATCTGGGCTTTATTTATTGCCTCAATTGTTGCCATTTGGAAGCAAGATATACTGCTAGGTGGAATAATTGCTTTTGCAATGCTGATGAATTTAACTGTAGCAGGCTTAGCTGGTGTAGCTACGCCTTTAGTATTGAAGAAGATGAATATCGACCCAGCGCTAGCCGGTAGTGTTATTTTAACCACAATAACCGATGTGGTCGGAATCTTTGCTTTCTTGGGGACGGCAACGCTGCTATTAGGTCGCTAACCAGAAGCGAGAACATTCATCAACCACTCAGTGGTTTACTTACTTCGAGAAACGAAAAACAGCTCTCGCTCATCGTTTCTAGTTTCTAGCCTCTCGTCGCTATTCTTACTGTCCTGAAACTTGCATTTCTTCAATTATGATAGAACCAGTTTTTATGCTGCCACGTAAATCGTAATCCGATCCTGTTGCAACTACGGCTTTAAAAATATCTTTTAAATTACCGGCAATGGTGATTTCAGACACTGGGTATTGTATTTGGCCATTCTCTACCCAAAACCCGGCAGCGCCGCGTGAATAATCGCCATTAACTACGTTTACGCCTTGCCCCATAAGTTCAGTAACCAATAAACCGGTTCCTAAAGTTTTGAGCATCGCCTCAAAATCACCATCATTAGCTGATATTAACCAGTTATGGATACCACCAGCATTACCAGTTGAAGTAAGTCCTAACTTACGTGCTGAATAGCTTGTTAAAAGATATGATTGCAATACACCATCAACAATAAATTCTCTATCCTGGGTAGCAATGCCCTCAGCATCGAAGCTGCTGCTGGCTAAACCACGTAGAATTTTTGGTCGTTCAGAAATATTCAAGTGTGATGAAAATACTTGGTCACCGATGGCATCTAATAGAAACGATGAATTTCGATATAAATTACCACCGCTAATTGCTGCAATAAAGTGACCAAATATACTATTGGCGACATCCGCTCTAAACATCACGGGTGTTTTTTGAGTATTGAGCTTTTGGCTGTTAAGTCTTGCAACAGCGGCTTCTGCCGATTCTAACCCGACAGCTTTAGCTGATTGCAATTTATCAAACTCGCGACTAACGGTGTAGCTATAATCACGCTGCATATCATCACCATCGCTAGCTATCATCATGCAACTTAGGCTATGACGAGTACTCGGGTATCCGACTAATTGCCCATGACTGTTACCATAAACTTTAAAGCCTTCAAAACTGGCAAAATTTGCACCATCTGAATTAGTGATTTTGTCATCACTGTTTAAGGCAGTGATTTCCGCTTCAGTGGCTATTTCAATCGCTTGCTCTGTCGTTAAAGATTGTGGGTGATATAAATCTAGATCTTGTGGGTTAAATTCAAGTAACTCTTTATCAGCAAGTCCAGAACAAGGATCTACAGACGTATATTTAGCAATATTAATTGCTGCTTGTACTGACTGTTGTAATGCTTGCTCTGATAAATCAGCCGTTGAAGCCGAGCCTTTACGGCCTTCCTTATAAACGGTGATGCCTAAAGCGCCATCGTTGGTAAACTCAACTGTATCTACTTCACCTAAGCGGGTAGAGACGCTAAGACCTTCTTGTTTACTGATCGATACTTCAGCATTGTCAGCCCCTAACGTTTTAGCCAGTTCAAGAACTTTGGCAACGGTGCCTTTAACTTGAGAAATTGAGGTGTTTATAGATTCTAGATTTTGCATTTATACCATCAACATTGAGAACTAATTGCCCAGTTTAGGTGGCTATTAGTGAGATAAAAATTATTTCACCAAGCATAACATACAGATATTAATTAACTTAACGTTATGTTGTATAATTAACGCAATATATTATTTTAACTATGACGATTTTATGAAAAAGCGCGGTAAAAAATTTATTGATGAAGACATCATCATTGTAAGCAAGACTGAAATCAAGAATGACATGAAAGTGATGCAAAAGCTTGCTGAGACAATTTGTAAACTCAATCGTAACCAGCGAGCTAAGCTTACTATTAACGAAGAGATTGAAGCCGCACTGATCATTGCTGACAAAATTAAAGGTAAGCATGATGCGTACCACCGTAATGTGCAGTTTATTGCTAAGCAATTATTTGAGAGTGACTATGAATTAATTCAAGCCGAAATTGATAAAATGAATAACAGACATGCACAAGAGCATATCAATAACGCTAAACTTGAAGACATTCGCGCTCAGCTTATTGAGGAAGGTGACAGTAAAATAGAAGCGCTATTAGCTGAATATGATGGATTTGAGCGCCAACGTATGCGCCAATTGGTTCGACAAGCAGCGAAAGAAATTAAACAAGAAAAACCAGGCAAAAACTTGAAAGAATTATTCAAATATCTGAAAGAGAATATTGCGCTTTAAATTCTAAAATCTAGGTTGAAGTCAAGCTTTCTAGAAAACTTGACTCTGACCCTGGTTTTTCTGATTACTGGGTACCACCAATGGTCATTTCATCTACCTTCAAGGTTGGCTGACCAACACCTACGGGGATACTTTGACCATCTTTGCCACAAACTCCAACGCCGCTATCTAGAGCTAAGTCGTTGCCAACCATGCTTACCTGTTGCATAGCTTCTGGACCACTGCCAATTAACGTAGCGCCTTTTACCGGCGAGGTTATTTCGCCATTTTCAATTAAATAAGCTTCCGCAGTAGTAAACACAAATTTACCGGAAGTGATATCAACTTGCCCGCCAGCAAAGTTCGGTGCGTAAATACCTTTTTTTACTGACTTAATAATATCTTCTGGTGAATGCTCTCCTGCAAGCATGTAAGTATTTGTCATACGTGGTAATGGTAAATGAGCGTAAGATTCACGACGGCCATTACCGGTAGGTTTTACCCCCATTAAATACGCATTATGCTTATCTTGCATATAGCCTTTTAATATACCCTTTTCAATCAATACATTGTATTGTCCAGGCGTGCCCTCATCGTCGATAGCAACTGAGCCACGACGATTAGCGATAGTGCCGTCATCAACGATAGTACAATGCTTGGACGCAACCTGTTGACCAATCTTGCCTGAAAATGCAGAAGAGCCTTTACGGTTAAAATCGCCCTCTAACCCGTGTCCTACAGCTTCATGTAATAATACACCAGGCCAACCGGCGCCTAGTACTACAGGTAGCATTCCTGCTGGCGCGTCTATGGCAACTAAGTTAACCAAAGCCTGCCTAACGGCCTCTTCAGCATATGCATGGTAACGAGGTTTAGTACCTTCCAATTCAAAGAAGTAGCTGTAACCAGTACGAGCTCCACCGCCGGAATTACCCCGTTCACGTACGCCATTAGCTTCAACCAAAACTGAACAGTTTAATCGTACCAATGGGCGAATATCAGTCGCATAAGTTCCGTCACTTGCTGCCACTAAAACCTTTTCATAAACGCCTGATAAGCTGACTATCACTTGCTGAACACGGCTGTCTTGAGCACGTGCGATTGCTTCAACTTCATGAAGTAGGTTTATTTTTTGTTCTTGTGTTAACGTCGAAAGTGGGTCAACTTCACTATAAAGCTCAGTAATAGGTTGCGGAACAAACACCTTAATGGTTTGGTTTTTATTTGCTTGCACAATTCCGCGTGCAGCCGATGCAGCCTTTAATAATGCATTGCTATTAATATCATCAGAGTAAGCAAAACCAGTTTTTTCACCACTAATCGCTCTTACGCCAACACCACGTTCAATATTATACGAGCCTTCTTTAACGATGCCATCTTCAAGCATCCAAGACTCATGGCTTGATGATTGAAAGTATAAATCGGCATAGTCAATATCACGAGTGCAAATATGAGATAAGGTTTTACTTAATTCTTCCTGGCCAAGCTGGCTAGAATGTAATAGTTCTTGTTCAACAAGATTCATTTTAAAGTCCGTGTTCTTTTATATTTAATTCAGTTTTACTGAAAATTTATTATGGCGCGACACTGGTATATCCGCCCTAATTTTATTAATTAATTGCCGATCAAATTCGGCGCTAACATAACCTGCACCATCAGCTTGCATGGCGATTATTTCCCCCCAAGGGTTAATAATCATCGAATGACCATAGGTCTGTCTTCCATTTAAATGCACACCTTCTTGGTCTGCAGCAACGATATACACCTGGTTTTCAATTGCCCTTGCTTGTAATAAGGGCTGCCAATGTGCCTTGCCAGTTACTTTTGTAAATGCACTTGGCACACAAATAACATCTGCACCTGCAATGGTAAGTGCTCTGAATAACTCTGGAAAGCGTAAGTCATAACACACTGTCATGCCTAAATTAAAGCTTGGCAAGGAAGACAGTGATAGCTTTTCACCACCTTGAGTAAGTTTTGATTCGCGGTAACTTTTTTCATTATCAGCAACATCAACGTCAAATAAATGAATTTTTTGATAATCGTTAAGTAGCTCTCCCTCTGGAGAAAATAATAAGCTACTTGCCGTAAATTTATCTTCTTGTTGCGATTGTATAGGAATAGTCCCAGCAAGCAAATAAACATTAAATTGCGTTGCTAACTGTGCCAATTGCTGCTGCATAAAACCATTACCTAATGGCTCTGCAAACTCAATTTGTTTACCATCTTGTCCACCAAAGTATAAACACGCTTCAGGTAGTACAACTAAGTGCTCATCTGATTCTGGCAAGCTTGATAAAGTTTTTTTTATATTCGCTAAATTTGCTACTACATCTGGAACGGACTGTAATTGAATTGCACTAAGTCTAGCCATTTTCAGTTCCTATTTCCTTCTTAGATGCACTTTCAATATCATTAGATTGCGGATTGTTTTCAAGAACTGGTTCATTTAATTGAGGCTTTTCTTGCTCAGGCTTAACCTGATCAGGCTTGCTTTTACCGACACTGACATCTCGACTTTTCCGATCAACTTCTTTGAAAATAGGCTCATCTGCGGTGCCGGTAAGCTCAAAATTGATAACCGAAATAACTTCCGCTTTTTGAATAGCCTCATCAGCTACCATAATAGCCGCCCCCATTAATGGATTAACCAACCAGCCAACAATAATCGGCAAGCTTGACGTTACTTTTGGTGCAAACGACATTTTATAATCAAGCTGATTATTTACTAAATTTGTGTTGCCTTTAACTGTCAGGTTTCCTGCCGCACCATTCATTTTAGTATTACCAGTATAAGCAACACCATCAACCAAATTTATAGTGCCTTTGATATCGTCATAAAACATACCTTCTGAGAATATATCCCTAAAGTCTAAGGTAAGTTTTCGAACCAAGGATTGGAAGCTGAAAATCGATAACAATCTAGCTCCCTTATCACTAACATCGGCTAAGTAACCATCATCAAATTTAAATTTGTATTTGCCATTTAAGCTGGCTAAGTTAAATTCGTGCGGCCCACCCTGCCAATGAATGTCAACGCTACTTTTTAAACCACTGTCTTTAATGCCGGATTCCATATCAAACTTTTTGATTTCTTTTTCAACATCTTCAATATTAATTGTTCCAGAAATTGTAGTTTTATCTTGCTCGCCATCTTTTTGCCAAGTACCAGCCAGAGCTAAATCAGCATTTTTACGTTTTGCCGAGAAGGCACGCAAAGTAACCAACGAAGGGTTAGTATTTTCCAAATCAAATATAACTTTGCCAAAGTCAAACTGTTGATACTTACAACTATCACAATTAAATTTTATTTTAGGGATGTCCGCAGGAATTATTGACGATTCAGTTACCTCACTATCATGTTCTGCGTCTGTTGCTGCTAGGTCAGTTAAATGAATAAAGTCGGCGTCAATTTCAAGACCTTCACGCTTAAAATCATGGAAAAACTTCATTCTACTACGTGCTTGCTCAGCATTTAATTGTAACAGCCACCATTGCTCTTTATACAATAAATTGAAATCTACATCAGTTAACTTCTGACCGAAAAAGTCGACACTTTGTACGTTACCTCTAATTCGCTCTGGCGCTTGTAAAAAACTCAATTTTTCTTCATTACTTGTCGAGCTAGGATCTGAGTTTGAGCTATCAGGTAAAGAGTTGATGATATCAAAAATAAATTCATGCCACGGCTGATATTCGATGCTTTCGAGGTCGGTAGTAATATGAAAGCCTGCGGTTGGCAATAACATTTGTTCTTTACCTAACACCAATTGAGTTCGCAAAAAAGCAACTTTTTGATGGTCCAGTTCACCAAAAAACCGTAAATTATCATCTAAAGCAGCTTCTATTGTTGATTTATTGGCATTACCTTTAACCGTTGCAGTTAACTGTGCTTGCTTTTGCCTAGGTTTAAAATAAGGTTCAGGTAAAGACAAGCCAGTATTTTCTAAATTTGAGTCTAAACTCAAATCATAACTAAGTTCGCCATTTTCAGGAATAAATAATGAGAGCTTGCCTTGCCAATCTAGCTCGCCATTTACATAAGATTGTAAGTTTTCAGGTATTTGAGCATCATAGTTTTGCTTTTGCCATTTAGCCAGTAAATCAATTTCGACCTGATAAAAATCATCCTCAATTCGCCCATCAACAGCCAAACTTATCGGTAACCCACGCCAATTCAAGGTGATATCTTTAGTAGAAATTAATTCATTGGTGAAACTTAACTGACCATTTACTTGAGTAAAATCCATTTCAGGGGCTTGTAAAAAAACTTTATTTTCGACAAAATTTACGATGCCTTTAGCGACAACCTTTTCAGTATCAGCTAAAGGTAAATCTAGTGAGAAATTACCGCTAACTGTGCCTTCTGGGTTTATTAGGGTTAAGGTCTCACCAACGCTTCCCGCTAGAGGGCTGGCAAGCATTAAATTAGTAATATTTGTGACTTCAGTATTAACTGGGCTACGTACCGTTAATATTGATTCACCACTAAATGTGCCAATAGCAACCTCAACGTCTTTGGTTTGAACCCCCATAAGATCACCATCGTAAGCGGTGATCAACATTGAATCATTAGTGAAGTTAAGGTTTAAATGGGCTTTTTCAATTGCTGGCCAAGATCGCTCAAATTGATACTTAGCCTGCTCTAGATCAGCATCAACAATAAAAATACCGCTATTATCAACAAATGGGAAGGTTGCCACCGGGCCATTAAATAACACTCCCGCTTGTTTAACCTCGCCATGAAAAATGGCTGCGGTTAAATAATCAACTAAGCTTTCACTCATTACGGGTAAAGGCAAGTAATATTGCGCTTTACTGGCATCACCTTGATCAGCAAATGCATATAAGCTAAGCAGCCCACTTTCATCTTGTTCTTGTAAGTATTGAACGTTAGCGTTTACAGTAATTTCATCTGAAGTTAAGTAAACATCACTAACCGCTAACTTCCAAAAGTTATCATCCCAGTTAGCATTTATTCTTGCCTTTAAGTAATTAAATGGGATTGGTCTGGAGAAGCCACCATCAAAATCAATTTCATTATTTTGTGCACTTATATCAAGTTGAATTTTGTCACTATCAAAAAGTACTTGGCCAGTTAAACTTTCAATTCCGGGGATGCCATTGGCGGCCCCCCAGCCAACATTATCAAGATTTAAAGCAAGTTGTAGTTTCTCGGCTCTTGAGCGTATTTGAATATCGGTCAAGTCGCCACTTATTTGCAAGCTTGCGTATTTCTCTAACTCGCTAATGTTGTCTTTTAATATTGGGAACAATTGCCATAAATTATCTAAAGATACGCCGGAAATATTAGTTATGGTTTCTTTTTGATTACTGTTGGCTTGTACCTTAAATTCTGCCCATGGGGTCTCATTAAACAGGATTTCAATGTTACTAGTTTGCAGAGAATAATTTGCCGACTTACCATCTCGGTAAAGACTTACTTCACCTTGCGGGATCCTTAATGTGTGCTGTTGCTGATAACTGTCCCAAGCAAATACATTTTCACCTAAATTAATATGAATATCGGTAAGGAAACCATTACCTATATTCACCCAAGAACGAAAGTTAACTTTTGTACTGAATTGATCGGCTTTATCTTTTAAGTATTTATCAACCCAAGTAGCAAGGTTAATATTATTGCCTTCTATATATATTTGCCCATTGAGGTTTTCTCGCTTATCGCCATTAAGCTCGATAATTAACTTAGCGCTATTACTCGATAGACCTTCAATTTCAAATTTACCTATACCTTTATGTTTTTCACCATCATTGTGCCAAGCAAGCTTGTTTAATAAAATCGTACGCTCACGACTTACCGTTTTGATGAAAATTTTACTGTCTAAAACCGTAAAGCGTTTGAATTGGTTAAGTATGAGGTCGGAAATGGCGTCAATATCAGTTTGCTGGCTACTCGCCTCACTCTCATTGGCTTCAGCAAGAATCGTTTGATCAATATGAATAAAAACGCCAACAAGGGTGAAGTTATTTGCTTTTAGTTTCTGCGCCCTTATGGAATCCCAAAAATCTAAACCTATATCTATTTCGTTAATCTCTACTTGTAGTGCTTCGGAATCAGAAAGGATCACATTTTTGACCACTAGCGTTGGTCCAAATTTATGCCAACCAGCAGATAACTCACCTATTTCAAAGTCGCCTTGGTAAACACTATTAATATATTCTTCAAGATTACTTTTGAATGTATGTGCATGAGGTAAAAAAACACGAGCAGCAGTTAGCAAAACAGCTAAAAGCACTAACATTACTGCCAGTATTTTATAGAGGCGAATTAGCCAAGTATTTATATATGCCCAAAACGTTTTTTTCACTACATCATCACCACATCAAATTGCTCTTGGCTATACATAGTTTCGGTTTGAACTTTTATATGTTTACCAATAAACATTTCTAACTCGGCTAAATGATGCAACTCATCATCATTTAAAGACTCACTAACTTTTGGAGAAGCATAAACAATAAATTTATCTGCATCATAGGCGCGATTCACCCGCACAATTTCTCTTAAAATTTCAAAACCTACGGTCTCAACGGTTTTTAAATTTCCACGACCATCACATACAGGGCACTCTCCACAGAGAATATGCTCTAATGATTCTCGTGTTCGTTTACGAGTCATTTCTACCAGCCCCAGTGATGAAAAATTACTAATACTGTATTTCACTTTATCTTTTGCCATGGCAACATCTAAAGAATGCAATACCCTTTTTTGATGCTCAGTGTTAGACATGTCGATAAAATCAACGATGATAATACCACCCAGATTTCTCAATCTTAACTGCCTTGCAATTGCTTGCGTTGCTTCAATGTTAGTATTAAATATTGTTTCTTCTAAATTTCGATGACCAACAAAAGCACCGGTATTTATATCAACTGTAGTCATCGCTTCAGTTTGATCAATGATTAATGAACCGCCCGATTTTAATTCAACCTTGCGCTTTAATGCTCTTTGAATTTCATTTTCCACATCAAATAAATCGAAGATTGGTCGTTCACCGGGATAGTATTCAATGATAGGTTTAATTTCAGGTACGAATTCATCCGTAAACTCAATAAGCTCGTCAAAGGTTAAACGAGAATCTACTCGGATACGCTCAAGCCCGCTGCCGACAAAGTCACGAATAATACGGCATGCCAGGTATATATCTTGATATAGTGCCAAATCAGTTTGTTTACGTTGTTTACGCTCGAGTACTTTCTTCCAGACTCTACGCAAAAACTCAGCATCATGAGCTAACTCTTCCTCGCCGGCACCTTCGGCAACAGTTCTAACAATAAAGCCACTTTGCTCGTCGCAATATGGCACGACTATTTTCTTTAAACGAGCGCGCTCTTGCTCATCTTCAATACGTTGTGAAACCCCTGCATGGTTTGAATTTGGCATCATAACTAAATATCGTGAAGCAATGGTTAAATCAGTGGTTAAGCGAGCACCTTTCGTGCCTAAAGGATCTTTTACCACTTGCACCATAATATGCTGCCCTTCATGTACTAAAGTACGAATGTCAGGAACTTCATGTTCATTGGTATCATTATTAGTAATTAATTTTGTGCGGATATCTGATGCATGTAAAAAAGCAGCTTTATCTAAGCCAATATCGACAAAGGCAGCTTGCATACCGGGTAACACTCGAATGACTTTGCCTAAATAGATGTTACCAACAATTCCACGTTTTAAGTTTCGTTCAATATGAACTTCTTGTAACGTGCCATTTTCGATTAGTGCAACACGAGTTTCACTAGGAGAAACGTTAATTAATAATTCACCGCTCATTTAGCACCTTTGTTAGTTAAATTTTTTGACCGTGCTTTTGCCGATAACAAAAGCTGCTCGGTTTCAAATAAAGGCAGACCGACTACAGAAGAATAGCTGCCTTCAATACGTTTCACGAATTTTCCAGCAAGCCCTTGAATACCATAACTCCCCGCTTTATCTTGGGGCTCACCCGATTGCCAATAACGTTGAATTTCATCTTCATCAATTGCTCTAAACATAACATCGGTAATAACTACTTCTGATAATACTGTATCGTTATTCATCAGGGCGATGGCTGTCATTACCTGATGTTTTTTATCTGACAAGGCAGACAGCATTTGCTGACAATCATTAAATTCTTTAGGCTTACCCAGAATGACATCGTCATTAACTACTATTGTATCTGAGCCAAGCACCCAATCATTTGAGTTAATTGTTACAACATTTTTCAAACCTGCTTGCGCTTTCTCTATCGCCATTCTCAGCACGAACTGTTTAGGCGTTTCGTCAGCTAGAGCAATTTCATTGACGTCAGCTGCAACTAATTCAAATTGTTCAGCAATTTGATTAAGTAACTCTTGTCGACGCGGTGATTTTGAAGCTAAATATAACACTTAATGCACCTGTAATTGACGGCGAACTTTTCTTAATAATAAAAACACCACAGGCCAAATAACTGCTGTCGTTATTACTGGTTTTAAATAGCTAATAGAAAAATCTACATCTAAAATAAAGCGTTGAATCCAAAAAATAATCAAATGATACAAAGCGGTTAACAAGCCGATTATCAGAGACTGTTGCCATAGAGAAAAATTACGAATCTTTTGAAAATTATTAACTGTTACATAAACAACTAAAGCCGTTGCAAATGCATTGATGCCCAGTACGGAACCAAGCAAAACATCAATAATAAAGCCAACCAGCCAGGCAAATATGACATTAACTCGATTAGGTAAAGCCAAGCTCCAATATGCGGTAACTAGCAAGGCCCAATTGGGTCTAAATGCATCAGCACCAATAGGCATCGGCATAATGGTCAGCATTAACGAGATGATAATGGTAACCAAGATTACAAAGTTATTATTTCTAGCCTTCATCGCTTACCTTATCTTTTATTGGCGCTGATGGTTGCAACTTACTGCCTTGTTGATTGGGCCAAATAAGTAACAAATAACGTAATCGATTCATTTCTACAAGCGGTGTTATCTTAATGCGAGCAAATTCCTTATTTGGATTTTCAGATACATAAGAAACGCGAGCTACTGGGTACCCTTCTGGAAATTTACCACCTAAACCGGAAGTTACTAATAGGTCGCCCACTTTAATATCGGTAGAATTTGGAATATGATTCACTTCCATTTGGCTGACACTACCTATACCTTTAGCAATAACCCGTATGCCATTGCGGTGCACCCTAAGTGGGATAGCATGAGTGATATCCGTCATTAGCAAAACACGAGAATTACTTACACCGACATGCAGTACCTGTCCTACAACGCCAGTTTCATCAATGACGGGCTGACCTTCGTAAATACCATCTGATAACCCTCGGTTGATTACTACTTGCTGTGAATAAGGGTCACTATCAACAGCAAGGATTTCGGCTACTTTCTTTTTGTAATCACTGCGTAACGGCGAAGCAAGTAGCTTACGTAATCGGTCGTTTTCTTGCTGCAAAATATCAAGCTGTAATAACTTTTCATTTAACAGTAATTCATTCATTTGTAAGCGCTCGTTATCATTCATTAACTGCTTACGTGAAACGATATTCTCGGAGGCATAATCCATTACTTTTTTAGGTGTGTTCGCTAAATACTGTAATGGACTAACGAGCGATTGCAAGTAACCTCTAGCTACTTCAAAACTCGCTAACTTATGATCGCAATAGATAAATACACAGGACAAAACAAGCGCTAATAAAATTCGCCTGTGACTAGAATATCCATCTAAAAAAATAGGGGTCATAAAAATCGCAAAGGCAGCTTAAGCTGCCTGTTGTTTATATTGTTAAATAACTGTTCTCACGCTCTTATTCGTAAGCAAATAAGTCGCCGCCGTGCATATCAATCATCTCTAGGGCTTTACCGCCGCCACGAGCAACACAGGTAAGAGGATCATCGGCAACAATTACCGGAATACCTGTTTCTTCTGCGAGCAAACGATCTAAATCTTTTAGTAAGGCACCACCACCGGTTAAAACCATACCGCGCTCTGAAATATCAGATGCTAACTCTGGTGGAGCTTGTTCAAGTGCCACCATTATTGCACTAACAATGCCTGAAAGCGGTTCTTGTAATGCTTCTAAAATTTCATTGCTATTTAAAGTAAAGCTTCTTGGTACACCTTCTGCAAGGTTACGGCCACGAACTTCAATTTCAACTAACGACTCACCAGGGTAAGCACTACCGATTTCCTGTTTAATGCGTTCAGCAGTTGCTTCACCAATTAAACTACCAAAGTTACGACGTACGTAGTTAATAATGGCATCGTCAAACTTATCACCACCAATACGTACCGAAGACGAATAAACCAGGCCGTTTAAAGAAATAATACCAACTTCAGTCGTACCGCCGCCAATATCAACAACCATAGAACCTGTTGCAGCAGATACCGGTAAGTCTGCACCAATAGCTGCGGCCATAGGTTCATCAATTAAATAAACATCACGTGCACCAGCGCCTAGTGCCGACTCTTTAATAGCTCTACGCTCTACTTGCGTAGAACCACAAGGAACACAAACCAATACACGAGGGCTTGGACGTAAGAAGTTATTTGAGTGTACCTGCTTAATAAAGTGTTGAAGCATTTTTTCAGTAACAAAAAAATTGGCAATAACACCGTCTTTCATTGGACGAATGGCTTCAATGTTACCCGGTGTACGACCAAGCATTTGCTTTGCTGCAGTACCTACTGCCGCTACGCTTTTATTGCCACCGGTTCTATCTTGGCGAATAGCAACCACGGAAGGCTCGTCAAGAACAATACCTTGATCTTTAACATAAATAAGAGTGTTGGCTGTTCCTAAATCGATTGATAAATCATTAGAGAACACGCCACGTAAAATTTTGAACATTGGGAGAAAGATCCTATCGCTTAATTTTTCATATTATTTGTTTTATTCCAGTTCACTTTATATGTGAACGGATATTTTTCAATTTCTTCCAAAAGTCAATTTTTTGGGTGAATTATTAGCAGATATAATAACCCAGTAACAATGAAAATGTATTGTGAAAATTATAAAAATGGCCAAAAAATACAGCTTTTTTATAAAATAGCAGCTTTTACCAAGAGATAGTCAATTTTAAGAGAGTGAGTTGATATTAATTTTTGTCAATTTCTCGTTTGTTTATGATCCTACCGGATGTATTAAAACGACCAAAAGTGGCAACTGCAGTGGGGTTTTCATCAAAGTTTCCATCATTGTCACCAGCCCAATCAAATTTAAACCAATTAAAAACATCGTAAGTTACTGCCATTTCACCTTGATTTCCAACCCCTGGCGCCATTATTTCTAATAAGCGATTTTCACCGTTCGAAAATTGACTGCTACCTCCAATGACGGCTGTTGGATCTACGGTAATTCGGCTTAGACTCATTAAAGCTTGATCAACAGAAGTGCAATTATCATCTGAAGAAAGTACATAATTATCTGTATCAAAATACTCCAGTTGCAATGGTTGTGCTAAATTCGATGTTTCAGGTCCAAAACTATTCTGAATACGCCAACGAGCAAATCGTATTTCAATATCGCTAGCAGATGTGTTTTCAGTAGCATCTATCGCTGTTCCGTTAAGATCTATGTAATTTGTCGAAGTACCGTCACGATCTTTTATTTCATTAACATTAAATTCCAACTGTGCAGTAAACACCGAAATCAATGAGTTTTGGTTGCGCACATACACAAAATCATCCAAGTTGGAAAATTGGTAATTAACAACTCCAGAATCTACCGCGGTAGTTTTCGCAATAAAGGTACCATTGTTCATTTGGCCATTTACATCGACTAATAAAGCAAGCTGTCCTAATTGTTGGGCATCAGTAGTTGGTACATCTATATCAACTTCATCTGTTATATCTGCAGACAATAAAGGCAACATCATAAATTCATTAATATAGTTTTTAGTTGTTACCCCTTGTGCATTTTTTGGCGTAATGCGTAATTGTGGGTTAACTAGGTAATTAACTGCCCCTAATGAAGGCATGCTTGTTACCATTTGGCCTGTGTAAGCAAAGGCATTACAAGAAGTTGTTAGCGTTCCTTGAATATCAGGCTCAGAGATTTGGGCAAAATGATGAGGAGTAAACCTGCCCACAGGCACAACATCTCCGGTGAGAACTTTCCCTTGATAATTTGTATCTCTAAATTCAACGGTTAACGTTCCAACTTCAGAATAAATTGCAGCATTATCAGTAAAATTTCCGAGTACAAAGTTTGAAGGTTCAATATTTGTACTTCGCCAATTATCAGTTAACCCTGATATGTGGGTCCCAGTATTAAACGTTATCGATCCATTGCCTCCTAATATAGGGTCAACAGGAGCTAATCGTTTGCTATTAATTTCAATAGAAATATTGGTAGATGGGATGTAGTTTGGTGTTACAGTGCCATCAGCACATTGTGCAGACACACCTAAATTAAAAGGCAAACCGGCTTTTTCACTATTAACTCCATCCAGCGGAAGGTTGCTTAATGTGCTCGCCACCGCATTTAATTTTGCCGGGTAAAATAAAATGTTTTCACTCCCCATTAATATCAATCCTGAAAGCTCACCAGAGGGTTCAATATAGCTAGCATTTAAAGTAATAAGCCCGGCATCAAGATAACTAAAATTATTTATCGTCGCTTCACTATTTGCATTAAAGTTAAGAATAAAAGGCTTGTCCACACCTGCTGGTTCCATTTGTTCGCCGTTAATACTTGGTATTGATGAACCAGACACTGGCGCTGCGTAATTAAAGTTGAAATTTATATTTTTATTACCGACTAATGCGCCTACACATTGTTTAGTTAGCTCATCTTTTTTCACAGCTTTAATCGTTACTTGTGTACTAGAACATGATAAAGCGTCCAAGGATTGCAGGACAAAGCCAGCATCAGCAAAATTTATCTGACAAGAGTCAGAACCGTTTGTTGTATTTAAACAAACATAATCATCAGCCAGAGATAACGTCGCAGGAGTGTTAGCATCAACATGGACAATACTGGCATTATCACTGACACCATTAACGATATTAATCGTTTGAGCAAGGCCATTGACAGTTAAAATTACATCGGTAGTTATTGACGTATTTATTGCTGAGCAGGTGGCATCGGTACAAGCAATAACTTCTATTGGCTCTGCTTCACACGTTAACCCTTGGCCATCATGCCTAATTTGATAAATACCATTTATGGTAGCTGGTAGAATAGTTATATCACTGATGCCGACGCCCACATTCGCCGCAGAAGCACCGAAGACTACACCTTGAAGGTTTCGCGTAATTAGATCGGGTATAAGTATGGTATCAATTTGAACTTGAGTGCTAGATTGGCCAACCGGTATATAAAACGTATCTACTATAGAAATAAAGTGTTGATCAGCAAGCGCGGTTCCCTCTTCCGTTCTAAAATCAAAACTAACAATTTGATCAAAGGTTGTATCCCTGCCATTTTTATCAACCATAGATACTGTTAGCGTCGCAGTTTCTCCTTGAGTAACATCAACACTATCTATTTGCAAATAAGGAAAGCTATCATCATCATTACCACTGCCTGGAGTATTACATTTGGCCGCATTACATGTTACAGGTAGCCAAAAACCGGTGCCATCGCCAATCCGGTGAATTGATTTAGTGCTATTATCTGATAACGCTAGGTTTGGATACGGGTAAGGGCAATCAGCTACAGGAAACTGATTAACAACACCATTCACCATTATGTAATCGACATTAGCTCCATTTTCATCAATAAGTCGCAAATCAAAACCATCATTGAAATCAACCAAGTCAGCATTATATTCGCTTGGGGGCACACCGTCTTCAGTAATAAAAGTCCAAGGACAATCTTCACAAAGTTTTTCGGCATTGGTTAATGGAATTAATTCGCAATCATTAGTGCTGTCACAAAGTGAAAGTTGCCAGGTATTTACAGGAAATGCATTGAGGTCTTCGTTTATAATTTTTACTTCAATAAAACCCGTAGTTGGATTATTACCCTGACCTGGTATTCGGTAGATTTCATTTATGGTAACTTCGCCAATATAAGGCGAACATGTGGCATGCACATTTTGAATGAACAACATAAAAGTTAAGGCTAAGAAGTAAACCGCTGCTGTACTTTTTAATTTTTTAAAAAAAGTCAAAGCTATAAGCTCCTAGCATCAATTTGCAATGTTCTACTAGTGCTCACTTCTGCACTACTACAAGTACCTGTACTCGTCAGGGTATAATATCGAGTACCGGCTTCTTCGAAATCGGTACATTGTAAGCTTTCAATTTGGCACTGATTTAGTCCCTCTACTTGTAATGTCGGTACATTGTTAAAATCAACATTAGCGCACTCAATAACAGCAGAAGAAAGTGGAAACAATTGCTGAAGCCCCCATTGTAGACCGGAATCGGCTGCAGTATATGCCCTTAACCCCAGAACTTCATAAGACAAACTTTCACTGGAAGTAGAAATGAGTTTTAACATTACTACGCCGAGCAAGCTAAATATAACAATCATAAAAACGGCCATCGTTAATGCACTGCCGTGTTGCTTCATTGCTAATGTATTATTTTTAAGGAACATTGTTTATATGCACCCCATTACTGAAATATACGCTTTCATTATTTTGGCTAAATTTAAAGTCTATTTGTACAACAGCATTACGCATTTGAACATCTTCTTGATAGGTGAATGGTAATCCTTCATCTACATTTAAAAATTCCGCCATCAATACTCCGTTTGCTGTTGATAGCAGGTCTTGTGTAATATTAAAACCATAATTTTGGTAACGAATTAACCTGTTCTGTGCAACACAGTAACTTACAGGTAAGGAAATTATAAATAATCGTTCGGTTGGCGACTCTTCTGAAAACTGCGCTGCTGAATCGAGCTCAAGTTGCCATATATTACTAACAGAAGTATCAATAGACTTTAAGCCTGCACGTTTTTGTAAACTTGGATCGTAAGCATCGTTAGAGTTTAATGGGTAAATAACCACGAAATCATCATCATCGCCAAGGTAACCATTACCAAATTGTATTACTGAGATGGATGTTTGCGCAGCATCAGGAAAAATAGGGGCTTGAGTATAAATAGTACTTGCCACAATAGGAACAAACTCTACACATTGGCGATCACCAAGAGCCGCAATTCGGATTGAGTTAGGCAAGGCATTGCGAATTTCACGGTTTAAACGCTCAACCGCAAATCGTGAACTCGAAATAAGAGTATCGCGACTACTCACGTTTGAATAAACATTGCTTCCAATATTAATCACACCAATAAAGCCGACACTGATAATTCCTAGTATAGCAATTACTAATGTTAACTCTATCAAGGTGAAACCAGTAGACGTTTTCATTCAATATTTGCCTTATATACAGCAAAAGCGATGCGAGTATCAAGTGGGGTTGTAACCGTAATGGTAATAAGTTTTACTAAAATACTATTATCTAAAGTGCCATCATAGCTGTCTGCAATACCGTCATAATTATTATCATAATACACACTTACTTGAACATGAAAATTATGATAAATATCCTCAATCGAACTGCCTAATGAGTCTTCCAGATCATTAACGCTTGAATTTAATCCATCGTAATCATCAACATCATCATACAAAGAACGGACTAATTCTTCTGCACCAAGACTATTACTGCTAGTACAAGCTGAGCCGCCTGTTTCATTGCAACGGATTAACCCTCCGCTCATATCAGAGTTTTCGTCAAATGCTTTAGCCGTAATTTCATTAACAAAGGATTGCGCCAATTCTGTTGCTTGTATTAAATGAATTTGATCGGCACTTTCCTGCTCTTTCGGAAGCATTGCTACCATCATAAAGCCAATAACCACAACCATTACGGTCATACCGAGTACAAGCTCAATAAGAGTAAACCCTTGCTGATATTTAGATGGTTTCAACTTAACAGTCATGGATATAGCCCTGGCTTTCGATACATAGAAAAGCGGAGTCATCATTGGTTAATTCTATGGTGCAGCCACTGGTACATTCAGCCGCCCGGCCCCAAGAATCAAAGGTAATAGTGCTCACTCCTGTTATTTGCACTGACGAATCAATAGGAATCGCAAAGCCAGTATTTTTATTAGCCCAGTCAGGAATCAATGTATTAGTCGAACAATTTGCAGAAGCCCCATAGCCATCACTATTGACGATAATTTGATGGCATGAATTGCTATCGGTTTGTTGCATGCTTTGCTGTTGCATTAACCGTAAGCTAGAGATCATCTGATCGCGATACATAAAGGAGTCGAAATTACTGCTACCGATCATTTTAGGTACAACAGAAATAGCCACAATACTGATGATCAGTATGACTACAATCAATTCAATTAATGTAAAACCTAAATAAGTTTTTTTTTGATAATGCATTTACGTAAAAACAAGCCGTCCTTGTTGAAAAATCAACCAATACAAAACACACTTAGTTAAATTTTTAATTATTATTTAAACTATAGCATATTGAAATTAAAACATATTTGACTAAATGCGAGCAGGTTTATTTAGGCATAAAAAAACCGCGATGATGAGTCGCGGCTTTCGCTAATTTTGTTTTTAACAACCGGAAAAATCAGTTGTAATATCAGGTCGAGTTTCTGCATCAACTGCATTATCAAATTGAACAATACATGTTAATTTATCTTCAGCATCAGGGTGAGTAAAAATAATCGTACTACCAGATTCAGAGGTAATTTCGAAATCGCCAGTGTCAGCAGTTGTATCTATTTCGAGTAAATCTTTAATACCAAAACCATCTGTTGTTACACCTGTACCACTTACCGCAATTGGCCAACCATTTGCCAGAGCATAAAAGTCGCTACCAATTTGAATTTCGCCTGATGTTGCGGTTTCACCTTCAATTAATGCTTTTGCATGTGAAATTTCTACTGCAGATTGCATACTACCTTCTAAACCTGCCATTACTGATTCACGCGCATCACCAGTTAAGTCGATAAACTTCGGCGCAGCCGTTGCAGCTAAAATACCGAGTATTACAATGACGATGACTAATTCAATTAGAGTAAAGCCTTTATTCTTGTTCATTGTGAACCCCTTGATTAATTTTAAATTCTTTATTAATTAATTTGATGACGCTATTGTAAAATAAAAGTTAATCATTAGTTGTAGTCAATTGTAACGATCGCGTAACAGTTAGTACTTAACGATGACTAGTTTTGGTTAATATTTATAACAACTGAACTCGTCGCTGGCTGATAAGAAAAATTATTGCCGGTATTTTCATCAGCAGGAGCTGCATATTGATCATCAGCCTTTACTAAAGTGTCTTTTAGAAAATAGACACAAGTACTTAGAGGGCCGGCGTCGCTGACAATGGCGAAGTATTTAAAACTATCACTATCAACGCCATTTAAATCACCTATAGTGCTAGTGACCAAGGGAGGCTGTTGTAAAATGTTATTCCAAATATCTACACAATCAGCCAATTCTAATGAATCGTTATTGCCTTCAAGGCCGATTGGGTAACCTGGACGAACACCATTATTTTGATTTTCAGTAGTCAAAATTAAATCACTACCATCATAGTTAACCACATTATATTGGCCGTCATTAGTTCGACCTTCAGCTTCCCACTGTGCTCTTGCCAGAGAAACACCGGTCGCGAAACCACCTGCCATACCTTCAATGTTTGCCTGTTGGGCTTGCTCGGTTAAGTCAATAAATTTAGGTATTGCGGTTACGGCTAGTAAACCCAGTAATACCACGACGATAACCAGTTCGATTAAGGTGAAACCTTTATTTAATTTTAGTTTGTTGTTTTTCATAATTCCCTCAAACTGAGTGTATAATTCTAACTTTAATAGAGATTGAGTTTAAAGCAACATAAATCTCAATAACTTGCTAATTTTTATTGGTTATTTTGCCATTTGAACTATTGTATTCGATATACATTCGCTCATTCAATTGATAACGACAAATACGTGTTTTTTGCTTAGTCTTATTGTTTAACTCCACTGCAAATAACGGCTTATTTAAAATTTTCATTTCCGCACCAGTTATTCTGTTCCAAATCCGCTGACATGCATCATGATCCAAGATTAAATCTGGCCAACCAAATTCATTAACCTTAAACGCCTTTAATACAAAAGTTTCATCAGAGCCTGGTAATCGCTCTTTAATTTCAACACTTTTTGGCTTACCTGTCATGAACCATTGCGAATGAATTAATAATACTTTACTGGTTATATCAGCAGCAGCAGCAGCCATTGCTGTTTTATATAAATCTTGTTCATTTTTCTTAAAGTAACTTAAAAATGTCGCCATCAAAATAAAAATAATGACCACGATAAGTAAAACTTTTACTTGGCTAACATTGCGTAATGCCATTGTTATTTAGCCTTGAACTGTACAATTCATATTGAGTTATCCCTGAACTGCTGAATACATGTCCCACATTGGTGTAAATATACCAAGCGCGAGAATTAATACCAAGCCAGCCATAAAACTGATTAATATTGGTTCGATTCTGTCGGTTAATGTTTTCAAATCATAATCGACTTCGCGTTCATAATATTCTGCGACTTCTTCAAGCAGTTCGTCAATTTTACCGGTTTCTTCACCTACTGAAATCATTTGTAAAACTAGCGGCGTAAAAAGGTCACTTGCCTTGGCTGTGCGTAATAGCGTATCTCCGGTTTCTACTCTTTGACGCATTTTTCGAACCTTGTCACTCATAAAGCTATTACCAATGGCGTCTGCAGTTAAACTTAAGCCAGCAGTAATTGGAATTCCGGCGCGCAATACTATCGAAAAACTATGAGAAAAGCGTGCTAACAAGGAGCGTTCAATGATTTCACCGACAAGGGGAATTTTTATTTTACGTTTATCCCAGCTATACAAACCGTCTTCAGTGGCAATATAGCGTTTAAAGGAAAACACACTGATAAACATAATGGCTAAAATAAGCCACCAATAATTGGTAAAAAAATTCGAACTGGCAATAAGCCACTGTGTTGTTATTGGCAGCTCCGTTTGAAACTGCTTAAACATGTCTGCAAAAATTGGAATTACCCAAATATTTAAAATGAACATAGCGATAACAATAGCGACAACAACGAAGCTCGGGTAACGCATTGCTTGTTTTATATTTTTTTTGGTTTCTTCTTCACGCTCTAAATACTGGGCAAGTTTGGCAAATGACTCATCAAGTTGACCGGTATTTTCGCCAACATGTACAACTGACACCATCAGTTTACCGAACACCAAAGGATAGTTCGCCATAGAAGAAGACAAGCTAAAGCCTTTTTCTAGTTTTTCATGAATAGCAAATAGCACATCCTTTAAGGCTTTTGATTTAGTGGTATCAGCCAAACCTCGCATTGCACTCAATATAGGCACGCCTGAGCGCATTAATGCATACATTTGCCGACAAAACATGATCATATCGATTGGCGATACTTTTTTTGAAACCAGCCAGCCAGACATGTTAATGTCGGATGCTTCAGCGTCAGTTGCTGCCGCTTTAATTGTAATGGGGATAATACTTTGCTTACTTAACTGTTCAGCCACAGCGGTGCTTGAGCTCGCATCTATCGCGCCCGAAACTTGTTTGCCGTGACTGCTCCGGCCAATGTAATGAAATACTGCCATTATGTAACCTCAACCTGGGGTTAGTTAATATCTATCACTTCAGTTAAACGTAATACTTCATCTACTGTGGTTACACCTTGCACAGCATAATCATAGGCGGCAAGAGCTAAAGGTCGATAACCCTCACTCTGCTTAGCTGCCTGACTGAATTCTACGGTATCTTCTTTTTTCAATGCATCCATCATAGCTGTATTTAATTCTAATAATTCAAATACACCAACTCTTCCGTGGTAACCACTGTAGTTACAAGACTGACACCCGCTGCCTTTATAAAATTGAGTACTAGGTTTACTGCCCGTTAAATTTTCCAGCCAAATAATTTCTTGTAGCTCTAATTGATGTTCAATAGTACAACTTCGACAAATGCGCCGCACCAATCTTTGTGCAACTATTGCTCGCAAAGCACTACTCACGAGAAACCCTGGAGCGCCCATATCTATTAATCTAATAGCAGAAGTAATCGCATCGTTGGTGTGTAAGGTAGAAAGTACCATATGGCCGGTTAGCGCGCCGCGCATACCAATATCAACAGTTTCAGAGTCACGCATCTCGCCAACCATTAATACATCTGGATCTTGGCGAAGCGCAGTTCTTAATACACGAGCAAAACTTAACTCTATTTTATCACTCACTTGCACTTGGTTAATTCGCGGCAACCGATACTCAACAGGATCTTCAACGGTAATAATTTTAGTTTCAGGCTTGTTCAACTCTGATAACGCTGCATAAAGTGTCGTTGTTTTACCTGAACCTGTCGGTCCGGTGACTAATACCATGCCGTTGGAACGGGTTATTTGTAATCTTAAACGTTTAATCAAGTCATCAGGTAAACCAGTTTGCTCCAGCTTAATAATACCACTGGTTTGATCAAGTAAGCGCATTACCACTGACTCACCAAATTGCACTGGCATGGTTGACATTCGCACGTCTATTTCATGCCCTTTAATACGCAAATGAAAACGGCCATCTTGAGGTAAACGTTTTTCAGAAATATCTAAGCTTGCCATAAGCTTTAATTTAAGCACTAAGGCATTAGCAATTTTTGCCTGGTTGATAATGCTTTCTTGTAAAATGCCATCAACACGTTGTCGAATTCTTAAGCGCTCTTTTTCAGGCTCAATATGAACATCAGATGCACGCATTTGCACCGCATCTTCAAAAACTGATTGCAGCAGTTTATCAACAGTAGCATCACTGGATTCACTGTCAGCAGCAAAATCAATTTCTTTGGCATCAACATATTCTTCTTCGAGCTGACTGGCAAAAGACTCTATTTCAGCGGTGCGTCTGTATAAATTATCAAAGGCATTAAATATTTGAGACTCAGTAACCGCTGCAAGTTTTAATTCCCTAGGAGCAAGATAAACTTCTAATTGATCTAAAGCATTAAGGTCTGCCGGATCGCTCATCCCTAATAAAACAGTATCATCATCATATTCAAGCACTAATGCTCGTAAGCGACGAGCATGTACTTCAGGTAACAGACCAACAACATTGGGTGCGATAAATCTCTGGGTTATATCAATAAATGGCAAATTCATTTGCTTAGCTAAAAACTGTAGCAACTGTCGTTCGCTAATAAATCCGAGCTCTATTAATGAAGCCCCTAATTTACGATGAGTGGTATTTTGCAATTGTAATGCATGGGCAAGTTGCTCATCAGAGATAATACTTTCTTCAACGAGTAAATCGCCTAATCGTAATTTTAATTTTAATTTTAATTTTGGTGTTGCCATTATTATTCCCCCAACTCTATAAGTCGTTGTTTGGCAAACTGCACTGAATTGCTAGACAGTCGCCCAAGCGCAATCGCTTTTTGATAAGCTGAAGTTGCAGGTTGATATTGCTCATTACTATCATAAGAAATGGCTAGGGCTAGCCACCATCGACTTTGTTGTGGGCGCATAACTAACAGCTTGTTATAGGCATTAATTGCCGAGCTATGATGATCGCTTTGTGAAGCCATTGAAGCTAATGCTAATTGATATTCTAGAAGGTTACTGCTTGCTAACTCATTTAATACTTTAAATGCTTTTTCATTATTACCTTCGGTAGAATAAATGCGCGCTAACATTAAACGAAAATCTTCATTGTTAGGTAACAGCACCACACCTTGGGTTAATAAATTTTTTGCCGGTTGATAAGTCTTACGACCAAACCACAAAGCAGCTAATTCTTTGCGCGCTTCAACATGATATGGTTGTAAAATAATGGCTTCTTCTAATAAAGATTCAGCTTTTTTTAACTGACCATTTTTTAAAGCTCGTTTAGCAATACTTAGCTTTTTATTCGATAATTGTTCTGGAGTTAACTCAACTTTGGATATCACTAAAGATGAGTCTTTTCTCACCGACTTATCAACTTTAGGCTTTTCTATAGAAGTACCGTTGCTTTCAACGATTGCTACAGGCTTTGCTTTTGCAATAACAGCCTTAGGCTTCTGAGCCGTGTTGATAATTTCGGTCGAAGTTATATTCACATATTCATTCGCTACTATGTCAGTAGTACTTTTTATTACTTTAGGTGTTACCTGTTCAGTTAATACCTTAGAGGTAGGCACAACAACTTCAGTGGCAATGGCTTGTTGTTTAACTTTCGTTTTGCTTGTAGTTAACGCTTTATCAATAGTAGCTGGTGTTGAGGGAGCAGCATTCATATAGGGCAATAATAAATACATAGCCGCAATACAGATGCTGGCTGTTATCACTACAGCAATAATAATTGTCGTTAAGCTTTTGTTTGCAGTCCTCGCTATTGCACGACTTTGATATTGACCAGTCGTTAATGCTTGCTCATCAGCTTTACGTTTATCCAGATCTTTTAGCATTTCATTAATAACGCTCATTGTAAAACCCCAAAATAAACTGCACTCATCATTGTTATAACTGTTGTCCCACTTAAAAATAAAGGCCACCCCAAACAGCTGGGCTCATCAACCGATTCTGTATCTTTAATTGCTAATGACACATCTTTGGCACTCGCAACATATTTACCTTGGCCATAACATAGCATCAGTATTTTATGACACAGAATATTCACCAATCTAGGTGTACCGCAACTTACTTTTGCGATGCGTTTGTATAAAGCATTTGAAAATAAATTCGGCCCTTTGTGACCCGCTATTCGCAACCTATGCTCAATATAATATTGAACTTCACTAGGGTTCATAGTTCTTAATTGATAGGCAAATGTTATGCGTTGTTTAAGCTGCCTAAAATTATTTTCATTTAAGCGCTGATCAAGTTCAGGCTGCGCAAACAGTACAACCTGCAATAATTTACGCGTTTCAGTTTCTAGGTTAGTAAATAACCTCAACGCTTCTAAACTTTCTTCCGGTAATGCCTGTGCCTCATCAAGAATTAATACTACAGAATGGCCACTTGCATGTAACTCCAACAAACGTTTCTGGATGCGTTCGCTGAGCAAATTTACATTCATTCGTTGTGCTTGCTTTATTCCTAATTCGGCCGCTAAAGCCCGGCGTAATTCATCTGGCTTCAAATAAGGATTAGGAATATAAGCGGTAACAAAATGCTCCGGAATCTCGTTTAATAACTTCCGGCATATTAATGTTTTGCCAGTACCAACTTCACCGATAACTTTGATAAATCCTTCACCATTTTTTAGCGCTACCAACAATACATCAAGGGCTTCATGATGCGGTTGAAGCCCTAAATAGAAATTGGTATTCGGGGTCAAAGTAAACGGTAACTCTGACAACCCATAATGGTACAAATACATTGGTTACTCGCTTTCAGGAAACCATTTTTGCAACAATGAACGTGCTTCTTTGATCTGGTCTTGCCAAGTTTCTTTGCCAATAACTACCGGCTTCAATAAAATTACTAGTTCTTTTTTAACAATTGACTCACTACGGTTAGTAAACAGTTCGCCTAAATATGGAATATCGCCTAAGAATGGTGTTTTCGATTCTATCTCAGATTTGCTCGACTCAATTAAACCGCCTAAGACAATAACTTCACCCGATTTAGCTTTAACGATAGTATCCGATTCTCTAACTCTAGATTTTGCTAATGGCAATAAAATATCTTCTTGGCTGAAGGTTAAGCTTTTCAGCTGTTCACTCGTTACAGTTACCGATGGATGCACATGCAATATTACTTCGCCTGATTCGTTGATTTGTGGCGTTACATCTAAAGCAATACCAGAAAAGAAAGGGGTTAATTCAATTTCAGGAGTAACCGTAGTGGCATTCCCAGTAATTGTTGTGCTTGATACCTCGGTAACAAAATATTCATCTTCGCCAACTTTTATTACGGCTTTTTGGTTGTTTGTTGCTGTAACTCTTGGGCTAGATAGAACTTGCACTTTACCTTGCGTTGACAACAAAGTAATTAATCCCGAAAAGTCAGTACCTGAGATAGCTAAATTACCACCGCCACCAATTATTGATGAGATACCATTTCCAGCGATATTACCAGTACTGCTAAAGCCAACATTACCGGAGTCTACATCTCCTATAGCAGCCCATGAAATACCTTGTTGATAATCATCATTAAGGGTAACTTCTAATATTTTCGCTTCAATAATTACCTGACGGCGTAAATGCTCTTGTGATTGCGTAATAAAACCTTCAATGGCTTTAATTTCATTCGGTAAGGCTTTTACGGTAATTAAGCCAGCTTGTGGCGATACAATTACTGTACGCCCACCTTCAGTGCCGATTAACGCTTGCAAAGTTTCTTGTAATTCTAACCAATAATCAGATTCGTTTTCGGTAAAAATATTTATTCCGCTACGCTGATCCTGACTATTCCCTTGACGATTACTATTAGAAGAATTGCCATTATTAGAAGAGCCACTATTGTTTGAATTATTATTTCCGCCTTGGCTGTTATTGCCAGAGTTGGGATCATTACTTGAGACACCACCAGAATTAACGCTAGTGGATGAAAGACCTGAACGTTTTAAAAATAGGTAATCGAGGGCAATAGTTTGGGTGCGCATACCAGCAGGGTATACTTGGATAACTCTATTGGTTTTCTTGATATCGAAACCATAAATATCTTGTACAATATCTAAAATCTCTGAAAGCGTTACTTCGCTCAAATTTAAGGTAATATCACCTTCTACATCTGGATGTATAGCTATCGAGTAATCACTATCATTAACAATTGCTGAAAAGAAATCTTTGGCTGGTATTTGATTCGCAGCGATATCCATGCGCTTTTCTACCATCAAAGAGTCTCGCGCTGACGCTAATCCTTGTTGCATAATATCTTGCTGAACCGCTAACGGCACTTGCGACAGTGGTTTGGTTTTTGCCTGTTTTTCGCTTTTAATTGAATCATCAAGCACATCTTTTGGCTCTTCTTGCTTGGTTGTTGCCTCTTTTGGCTGCTCAGCAGTGGAAGAACACCCCGACAGGGTTATCGCTGTGGTGCAGAATAAACTTAATAACAAATGCTTTTTCATATTATTTCTACTTATTTGGTCAAAGCGTTAGTAAACAAGACTAGCTCTATCGTTTCGGAAGAACTTTGTAATACCACTTTTTGTTTTTCTATTTGAATAACTCTAAATTCTTCAAGGCTATCACCGACAACCAGAGTCTTTTGATTAATAATGGCTGTGCGTGAATTGCCTGAAATAATGACAGAGTATAACTTCAGATTCTTTGCAAGTGACTCTCTATCTATCGCCGAGCTGGTAAATGGCCGCGTAGGGTCAAGTTCCTCAGCATGAATACTTGTCGTACAGGTCATTAAAGTAGCTACTAAGAATAATTTAAACACCAATAAACTCCTTAGTTGTACTTAAGCTGTACATTTCTATATTCAATGTAGCGGAAGGATAATCATCAACAATATAGTCAAATTCGTGCCAATAAAAAGACCATGAAAGTTGCTCTACATTCTTTAAATAATCGCGCAGTTGAAAATAGTTACCCTGCAGGCTAACTCGAATGGTATGGCGATATAAATCAATTTTCTTAGACGAGCTTTCTTTGAGCGTTTTTTCAGTGCTTAATTCATCTTTGATTAGCTGCTCTGGAGCAAGCGCATTAAATGAAATTAACTTCACCCCTGGAGACAACTGCAACATATCCTGTAATGCCTGTCGCATTTTACTGGGTGAAATAAGTTCATCAGTTAATGAGAGCAAGTCATTATCTATATCATCCAATTTACTACGATACAGTGCTATTTGTTTATCAAGCTCTTTGTTAGGATCATTAGCTAGTTCAACTTGCGCTTTCGCTGATTCCAGAGTGATTTTACTGTTTTTGCTTTTAAGTTGGCTAATCGAATTATTTATACGCTTATTTTTACTTTGCGCGTTCTCAAAAACAAATGCATTAAACAATAAAAAGCAAATAACAACGCCGGCAAGCAAAATAATATACTGCTCTCGCAGACTTAACTTGGAAAATTTCTCTGAAAACACGAACCATTGTTTTTGCATTATTTTGACTCCACACTTTCAGTAATTGTCGAGCTAACCACAAAGGATGTATATCCACCTTCATTGATATTTAAATTAAATTCTGAAAAACGTTTACCCGCCATAAAAATGGAATCTTGAAAACCCGACAACCAAAGTGGAACTGAATCAGCATTACGTGCCAGACCTTGCATACTTATACTGTCATCACTGATTTTTACTGACGTTAAGCTTACTTCTCTATTATGATATTGAGAGATTTCAGTCATAACACTAGCAAAACCACTTAAGCGTACTTGGGTTTGGTCAGTAAGTTGTCGATGTAATACCTGCTTATTTTGAAAAATAAATTTAAGTCTTGATAAGTGATTTACTTTTCTCGGATCAACAACTCTTGATTTTAATATATCTTCAATTTGCTCTAATTGATTTGAAAGTTGCATATTCTTATTTTTCAAAGAGGTGTATTGCTCATTTAATGCTGAATGATTTACATTAAAGTATGCTGTTATAAGTATGCATATAAGAAAAAAAACGGCCCATACCCGTACCACGTTAGTTAATGTTAACCACGTTTGTACTGCTACCAGTTCATCTCTTAATAAATTAATACGAGCCTTAGTCATTATCGGCTCCCAATTTTTCAAATTCGATTAAGCCACCGATGCTGGCAGCACAATTTCTCATCTGCTGATAAGGCTCAGGTAAATCTAATTTAGAAACTGTGACATTAGTGTTTTTATCAAGGCTTTCGATGATAAAGTCTTCATGTTTGACTGGCAGCAATACCTTAATTTCATGCACAGGTGTTTGTTTGAGTAGACGCTCGAAGTAATCCATAGATTTTTGTACTTCGATACTTAATGAATCGCAAATACCTTTACTAAGTTGCTCAGTTGAGTAACCGCCAACATCATGGAAGCCTCGTAATTTTCTTGAAAAAAATATTTGCCCATTTTTAACAATAATAACAAACACTTCTTCAAAAGGTTGCTGACAGATCATTAAAATAGAATGTTCGCTTTGTGGCAGCAAGTTGGCAAAAGCAAACTCATCAGTAATGATGCCCTTAAGGTCAATTTGGTAACGTTTAAAACTGTCGGTATATTTCTTAAGGCTGGTTAAGTGGCTGCAAACTACATTAATTTTTTGCGTACCCGATACAACTACTGGCGAGTCATAATAATCCGCAATCATTTCATCAGGATCAATTGGCACTATATCTTTAACAAGCCATTTAATCGCAGCCGGAATTTCGTTGTCAGGTAAGTCAGGTTTATTTATTTGGACATTATAATAATGGCTGGCAGACAGAACCAAGTGACCACTGCCTTGAATATTATGAGTAGATAACAATTCGTCGAGCCAATCACCTGCGCTTTCGCTCGTTTCAGTAAAAAATTCGCCTGTTTTTCTTTCGGCATCACTGCCATTATCTAAGGCGTACGAACCTGCTTGGCTTCTAAGTGCGATACCAAACTTGCCATCGGTAGATTTTCTATTAAAAAGTGTTTTTAATCCGTTCAACATCTTATTTTTATTACCTTTACAAGGACAAAGAAGTCATAATGCTTAAAAACATTACTACCCAAGTCTTAAGCCATTATCACCTATTTGCTCTTTGGTGCAAGATATTTATTATATTATGTATATATGAAGAAAATCAGTGATTTGCCATGTTCAGGTTAAATATATGAATCTAAGTCCAGTAAACCAAATTGTTCACCCTGACTTTAATAAATATGGAGTAGAGGTTTTTATAAAACGTGATGATTTAATACATCCGATTATATCAGGTAATAAATGGCGCAAACTTAAGTACAATTTACGTTCTGCTCAAGAGTTGGGTTGTCAGCAAATCCTCAGTTTTGGCGGCGCATTCTCGAACCATATCCACGCTTTAGCTTTTGCCTGTAAACAACAGAACTTACAAGCTATAGGAGTTATTCGAGGAGAAGAACAATACCAGCATAATTTCACTTTAAGCTGGGCAAAATATTGGCATATGGAGTTAAGGTTTATTGACCGGATAACGTATAAAAAGCGCAATAACGCTGATTATATTGCTCAACTGCAAGCAGAATTTCCTGAGGCATTTATAGTACCTGAAGGTGGCAGTAATCAATTGGCATTACCAGGAGTAGGCGAAGTAATAACAGAGCTTAATGAACAAAGTGAATATGACTATTTATTAACACCGGTTGGCAGCGGCGGCACTATCGCAGGTTTAATAAAAACAGATAACAATCAACATAAAATACTCGGTATCGCAGTATTAAAGCAAGGAGACTACTTAGCCAATGAAGTAAATGCCTTACTCGGCGATGGTGCAGATAATTATAATAAATGGCAGATATTAAACCAATTTCATCGCGGTGGTTATGGTAAGTATAAGCCCGAGGATGCAGAGCGAATGTTGCAATTTAGCCAAACCACGGGAATTCCCTTAGAGCCTGTATATTCTGGAAAAATGATATTGGCTTTACTTGATTTACTAGAGCAAGATTATTTCAAAGCAGGTGCAAAAATAATGCTGTTACACACCGGAGGATTACAAGGTCTGGGCGGTATGGCAGAACGAGGCTTAATTAGCGCAGATGATTGGCCTGTTCCAGAACAGGCTCCAAGCATAAGTAGATAAGAAGCACCGTCCCCCCCCCCACGAGCGGAGTGAGATGAGGGACCGCCTTCAGTGGAGTTGTGCCTAGAAACAATCGCTCTTCGTTCCCCGTTTCTCGTTTCTCATCTCTATTAATCTCGTATTTTACCTACAACATCCCAGATAACGAGTTAATCAAACCTAGGCGTAATGGCGGCTCTGCTTCAGCAAATTCTAAGTTCGCTTTATTCGCTAGAGACACTATGCGAGTTTGGTATTTCTTACGATCAACAACTTCAGAGCTGGTTTGTGTTTTAGAGCCTGATTCACCTTGTTTAAGCACTGCTTTTTCAGATTGGTTAACTCGAACTCCGTCTTTAACTTTTTCAGAAATTTGAATGTCAGTGATCATAGTAAACAAGTTATCATCAACCATGGCATCAAAAATTACACCTAAACCAGCACCAGCAACACCTGCTGCCACTTGCCCGCTACCTCCACCAAATTGTGCACCAGCAACACCGCCAGCAATTGCAGAGCCAAAACTACCAAATGAGTCGCCCGCTCGTAAATCAGTGCGTCCAACTTGCAACACATTAACCTGTAACCAGTAATGTGCAATGTCTGGGTTATCAATTACTTGATAACCTTTCGCGGCAATTGCCGCTCGCACTTCATTTTCATAAGTTAAACCTGGCTTATCTGACGTATTTCTTAACTGCAAAAATACCGTACGCTTTTCAGGTGGCACAGGGTCAAGCCACACTGTAGAAGACATCTTAGTTTGCACATCCAGGTTGCGTTTTTTAATTGATGTATGCAAGGCTCCACAGCCAGCAAGCGACAAAGTAAAAAACACTACAAATAAGCCAGTAAAATATCGATTAAATTTTTTCATAAACAATCCTTATATACGGGCCTGCCGCCCTACCTTTTATAATATGCCTGACATTGATTGAATTAAGCCTTCGAGTAACTGCTTCTCAGCCTCTTCAAACGTTAAATTTACTTGATTCGCGGTAGAAGTAATTCGCGTCTGATATTTTTTTCTATCGACAGTTTCTACACTTTCTTGAGTTTGCTTGCCCGAATCCCCCTGCTTAAGGATAGCATCATTAGTTTCGGTAATATAAACGCCTTGCTTGGCTCTTTCTGATATTTGTAAATCAGTGATCATCACATAAACAATATCGTCCACCATAGCGTCGGTAATCACACCGATTAAACCACCAACAACGGTTGCGGCTAACTTGCCATCACCATCACCAAAATACGATCCTATTTTTGCCCCTTGAATAGCTGCGCCAAAACCTTGATCGGTTTTACCGTTAATGGTTCTAAGATCTGACTTACCTACTTGTAAGATATTAGCCTGAATCCAAAAGTGAGCTTTTTCTGGGTCTTCTACAAGAGTATAGCCTTTAGCGGTAATTGCTGCGGCAACAGGAGTCTGATAATCCAAGCTCTGTTTATCAGAGGTATTGCGTAACTGTAAATAAACTGTTCGATTATCTGCAGTCACTGGCTCTAATACGATTGTGGCTGACATTTTAGTTTCTACGCTTAAGTCTTTCTTTTTAACTGACGTACTTAAAGCACTGCAACCTGACAATACAAGTAACAATGACAAAAGTATTATAGTTATCAGCTCATTAGCTCGAACCACCGAAACTCCTAAAGACTTTATTAATAGTTAAATAGTAAAGCAGTTAAATAATAAAGTATATCCTTTAAAATTAGGAGGTTGATCAAATAAATTGTAAGAATTAATCACTAGACACTATTAGCCGAGTTTTAATTTAATTATTTCTTTAGCAATTTTCGAAATTAAGATGACCCAAGAGGCACATTTATATACTATTAACGCAACACGTAAAAATATAAATGAGCAATTGAGAAATACAATGAAGCGATTAAAGTCGGCCAGTTTAATTACCGCCATAAAAACACCATATAACCTAAAAGGTAATATCGATTTAGCCACGTACGATAAATTAGTTGAACAACAAATATCAGCCGGCGTTGATGGCATAGTTGTTGGTGGTACTACCGGTGAAGGTCACTTACTTAATTGGGAAGAGCACTTAATGCTTATTGGTCATAGTGCGAATAAGTTTGGTGAAAAACTCATTATTGTCGGAAATACCGGCAGCAACAATACTCGTGAAGCGGTTAATGCAACAGAAAAAGGCTTTGCTATGGGAATGGATGCCGCGCTGCAAATCAACCCATATTACGGCAGAACATCTACCGCAGGTGTACTTGATCATTTTAATCGTGTTCTTGCTGTTGGTCCTGCGTTTATCTATAACGTTCCGGGTAGAACGGGGCAAGATTTAACACCTGATATTATTGAACCTTTAGCTAGTCATAAAAACTTTATCGGTGTTAAAGAGTGTACCGGTAATGAGCGGATCAGCCATTATGAACAGCAAGGCATTGCTTGTTGGTCGGGTAATGATGATGAATGTTTTGTTGGTCGTCATCAATTTGGCGCACACGGCGTAATTTCAGTGACTTCTAATATTATTCCAGGGTTAATGCGCACCTTAATGGACAATAATGAACCTCAGCTTAATAATGACTTACAAGAATTCATAAAGTGGTTATTTTGTGAGCCAAATCCGATAGCCTTAAATACAGCGTTAATGATGACCAATGCAGTAGAAAAAATATTCCGCGTTCCTTACCATGCCCTTAACTTAGAGCAGCGCCAGCAAGGCTTTGAATTATTGTCTAAACTAGATAGTAAAGATATTGTTGGCGATAGCTTATCTTTATTAGATGACAGTGATTTTATTTATAAAATTTAGCCTTCACTAAATTTATAGCCGCCGACTTAGTTGCCATAATTTACAGGACGTAATGAATGCCGTGGACGCATGGATGCGTATGAACGGTCCATGGCAAGCCGGCATTCCATCATCCTTGATGTAAATAAAAAAGCCTGCACGAAGCAGGCTTTTTTGATCATTGTAATAAATTACAATTAAGCTTCAGCGATAACTACAACGTTGATAGTTGTGTCTACGTCTGCGTGAAGGTGAATAACGATTTCGTTAGTACCAGTTTCACGGATTGAACCTAAAGGAAGACGAACTTCTGCTTTAACAACTTCAACACCAGCTTCAGTAATTGCTGCAGCAATATCGTTAGTACCGATAGAACCAAACAATTTACCTTCGTCACCCGCTTTAGAAGCGATAGTAACTTCAGCTAACTCAGTTAATTTAGCAGCGCGAGCTTGTGCAGTAGCTAGAACAGCAGCTAATTTTGCTTCAAGTTCAGCACGACGTGTTTCGAAGTGTTCAACGTTAGCTTTTGATGCAATAACTGCTTTACCTTGCGGTAATAAGTAGTTACGTGCATATCCAGACTTAACTGTTACCTGATCACCCAGGCCGCCTAACTTGGCAATTTTATCAAGAAGAATTACTTGCATTTTAATAGCCCCTTTAGGTTACTTGTGTAGATCAGTATATGGTAATAAAGATAAGTAACGAGCACGCTTGATCGCACGACCAAGTTGACGTTGATACTTAGCTGATGTACCAGTGATACGGCTAGGAACGATTTTACCACTTTCAGTGATATAGTTTTTTAACGTTGCGATATCTTTGTAATCGATCTCAGCAACGCCCTCTGCGGTAAAACGGCAGAATTTACGACGTCTAAAAAAACGTGACATGGATTTCTCCTAATATACGGTGTTACTTTTTTAACACGAAAACGCGCTAATATGAGTTTTCACCTATTTAATCATTTCAATTTGCGATGCATGTAACACTAAAATTGGATTTCCATTTTTAGTTTCGTGGCGGTTTATAAAACCGTTCACTTTTACGTTACAGCCCGCTATTAATTCACGAGATATTTTTTGTGACCATTGTCCTGTTGCTACTACTTGCATTCTTACGAACACTTGACGGTTAAGTCCATCTTCCATTTGCACTGAGCGATGCTCTAATGAAAACTTAATATGGGCAATCCCCGCAGGGCTTATTGATACATCCGGAGCCTTAACTACCGCGCCTATCAATACAAGGCAATTTTCAGTCACTAAAATTACTATTCTGCGCTTGCAGCTTCTTCAGCAACTGGTGCTGTTGCAGCTGGAGCTTCTTTAGTAACTTCTTTTTTCTCGCGGCGGTCATCGCGACGGTCATCTTTAGCAGCAGCCATAGGTGATGCTTCAGTTACCGCGCCTTTAGTGCGCATGATCATGTTACGAATAACAACATCGTTATAACGGAAAGAAGTTTCTAACTCATCAATAACTGACTGAGGCGCTTCAATGTTCATAAGAACATAGTGTGCTTTGTGTAGTTTATTGATTGGGTATGCTAATTGACGACGACCCCAGTCTTCAAGACGGTGGATTGTGCCTTCAGCAGTAGTGATCATGTCTGAGTAACGTTGGATCATACCAGTTACTTGTTCACTCTGATCAGGGTGAACCATAAATACGATTTCGTAATGACGCATTACGAGCTCCTTACGGTTGTAGCCTCATAATCTGGCTCAGCCAACACCAGTTGAGGCAAGGAACAAAAAAGTTCAGGCTGAATTAAGGACGCGTATTGTAGGGAAAATGAGCAACTAAAGCAAGCATCTTTGCTTTTTAGCGTGAATTTAGCTGAAAGTGCTCTAAAAGATACAGTTGATTACATTTTAAACAACCGGGATTATCGCTAGAAAAAACAATAACCCAATGATTTATCTATGTAAAAAGATTAGCCATGTAGTCGTTGGCGAACTATTTCGAACAAGCAAATACCTGATGCTACAGATACATTTAAACTTGATACTTCACCAGCCATTGGCAGTTTTACTAAGGCATCGCAGGTTTCACGTGTTAAGCGGCGCATACCTTTACCCTCTGCGCCCATAACAAGCGCCATAGGCCCTGTTAACTTGCAATCATACAGTGATTGAGTTGCTTCACCTGCAGTGCCAATAATCCATATGCCCATTTCTTGCAAAGCTTTCATAGAGCGAGCAAGGTTAGTAACTTGAATTAACGGAATACTTTCGGCTGCGCCTACCGCAACTTTACGAACCGTAGAGGTAATACGGGCAGCATTATCTTTTGGCACTACAATAGCTTGTACACCTGCAGCATCGGCGTTGCGTAAACAAGCACCAAGGTTATGCGGGTCAGTAACGCCATCTAGAATTAATAAAAATGGTTGTTCGTTTTTAGCAACTGTTTGTTCAACGATGTCGGCTAAGTCATTTTCAGTAAACACTTTACCCGGCTTAACTTTGGCAATCACACCTTGATGTTGCTCGCCTTCACTTTTGTCATCCAAAGCTTTACGGTGCATTAATTGCACTGATACGCCGTATTTACGAGCTAAATTTATAATCGGTAATAAGCGTTCGTCTTCACGCCCTTTTAAACACCACAGTTCAATGAAGCGCTCAGGGCTTTTATTTATTAAAGCCGTTACTGCGTGAATACCAAAAACTAACTCGTCGTGCTTTGCCATGTGTTCTCTTCTTTGATTTTTATATTCCCGAACTTGCTTCAGGATCTAGTGTTAAATGGACTGAGATCCTGAAATAAATTCAGGAACTGGAGTCTCAAGCTATAAGCTCAAAGCTTGTAGTTGTTAGGTTTTTGCTTTTTTACGAGCGTTTTTACCCGGGCGACCTTTAGCTTTTTGTCGTTTTCCAGTTTTAGGTTTAGCTTTATCTTTGTTTTTACTCTTGCCTGGTTCAAACGGCTTACGTTCAACAGTTTTGCCTTTGTTTTCGGCTTTATGTTGAGTACTTTTAACCTTTTTCTTTTGCTTTTTGTTTAAATCAGATGGCGCATTATCGCCCCCCAAAATAAGGTCAATTTTCTTTTCTTCAAGGTTAACCGCAGCAACTTGCACTTCAAGAATATCACCAACATGATATTTCTTCTTCGAGTTCTCTCCCACCAAGCACATGCGTACTTCATCATGAGAATAATAGTCCTTACCGAGCGAGCTAATATGCACTAAACCTTCAATATGAAAATCTTGCAGGCGTACAAAGAAGCCAAAGTTGGTCACAGTGGCAATCACCCCAGTAAACGTATCACCAACGTGGTCTTGCATAAATTCACATTTTAGCCAGTCAGAGACTTCTCGGGTTGCATCATCAGCACGGCGCTCAGTCATCGAACAATGCTCACCTAACTCAGATGCTTCTTGTTGATCATATTCATAGAAACCAGCATTAACTTTACTATTTTCTTGCTTTTCTAATATCGCTTTAATCACCCTATGTATAACTAAATCAGGGTATCGTCTAATTGGTGAGGTAAAGTGTGAATATGCAGGTAATGCTAGACCAAAATGGCCCAGGTTTTCACACTGATATACTGCTTGTTTCATCGAACGCAATAACATAGTTTGGATCAATTCATGATCAGGCCGATCGGCAACTTTCGTTATGATCTCACCAAAATCAGCAGATGTTGGTTCATCTTTTTTCGTTAACTCTATGCCTAACTCGCTCAGGTACTTAACTAAATTGTTATATTTTTCTTCATTAGGTTTATCATGCACGCGATATAAGCCGGGCTTTTCATGCTTGGTAACAAACTCAGCCGTGGCTACATTGGCTAAAATCATACATTCTTCGATGATTTTATGCGCATCATTACGCACCACAGGTTCAACAGAATCAATTTTGCGATCAGCGTTAAAAATAAAACGCACTTCTTCAGTTTCAAACTCTATTGCGCCGCGGCCGCGTCTAGCAACTACAAGGCTATGATATAAACGGTGTAATTCTTCAAGATCGCCAACGCGTGCATCGTATTGCTGACGAAGATCTTTATCACCTTCTAAAATTGCCGCTACTTTTGTATAAGTAAAGCGCGCATGAGAGTTCATTACTGCTGGGTAAAATTTTGAATCTTGCAATTTACCATTAGCACTAATGCTCATTTCAGATACCATACACAAACGGTCAACGTCAGGGTTTAATGAACACAAACCGTTTGATAATACTTCCGGCAGCATAGGAATAACTTGGTTAGGGAAATATACTGAGTTACCACGTTTAATAGCCTCGCCATCTAAGGCAGTTCCGGGGCGCACATAATAACTGACATCGGCTATTGCTACCCACAATCGCCAACCACCATCTTTTTCAGGACGGCAATATACTGCATCATCAAAGTCTCGAGCGTCTTCACCATCAATGGTAACAAGTGGTAGTTCGCGTAAGTCTATTCTGCCTTTTTTTGCTTCATCATCAACTTCAGGGGTAAGTGCACTTATTTCAGCCAGCAATTCTTCTGACCATGAGTGTGGTAAGTCATGCTGGTGTAAGGCCACCTGTATTTCCATACCCGGCGCCATATGTTCACCGAGTACTTCAGTAATTTTACCTAGCGGTGTGGTACGTTTTGTTGGTCGTTGAATGATGTCAACGATAACCATTTGACCTTGACGTGCACCCAACCGCTTATCACTTGGAATAATAATTTCATGGCTAATACGCGCATCTTCGGGAATAACCGTTATCACCGATTTTTCAACAAAAATACGACCGATAATTTTATCTTTTCTCGGTTGCAGTACATCTAAAATACGAACTTCTTGACGGCCTTTTGCATCAGAACTTTCAGTTACCCGAGCTTCAACCACATCACCATGAAAAAGTTTACGCATTTCATGGTAAGGAATATATAAATCTTTATCCCCCTCATCAGGCTTTAAAAAACCAAAGCCATCGCGATGACCGATCACTACACCGGTAATAACTGAAGATTTACTGGCAATTGCATACTGTTTGAATTTGGTAAATACCAACTGACCAGCATTTTCCATTGCTCGTAATCTACGTTTAACACCAACTTTTTGATCTTCATCTTTATAACCAAGCTCTTTACAAACTTGCGCAAACGTCATCGGATGACCTTTTTGTTCGATAAGAGATAAGAGAAATTCACGACTTGCCACAGGGTTGTCGTATTTGGCTGATTCACGTTGATGATGGGGGTCTTTATTCTTCACAGATGTTCTTTATTCCTTGATAAAT
This sequence comes from Thalassotalea fonticola, assembly GCF_032911225.1. NCBI lineage: Bacteria > Pseudomonadati > Pseudomonadota > Gammaproteobacteria > Alteromonadales > Colwelliaceae > Thalassotalea > Thalassotalea fonticola. The sequence continues at coordinate 2,733,570 of NZ_CP136600.1, forward strand.
TTATTACTAATGTCGTTAACTTTTATAACATAGCATTAATAAAGTGAGTATATCTTAGTTAGCAACTTAACGCCTAACATATCGATAGGGTATTACTTGAAAAGCGAATAATTATCATTACAATGCTGTCATTGCTATCAATTATAAAGAAGAATTATGAAGAAAATATTACTAAGCGCTATTTTATCACTAACATTTATTAACTCGGCATTTGCTGCCCATCCACAGTGTGGTGAAACCGAACTTGCTAACATCATGGGCAACATGAAAGACAGCATGAAAGCGATAAAAGGTGCGGCTAAAAGCAATGACATTGAAAAGCTAAACTCAGTTGCTAACCAATTATTAGCCAGCGTGCAAAAAGCTGATCAATATGTGCCTTTAACTATTACAGATCAAAAGCAATTAACAGCTGAGCAACAACAAAAATTTGCTGATTACAAAAATGGCATTGCTAAGCTAGAGCAAGCGGTAACCGCATTAACTGCGGCAACTAATGCAGCAGAACGTAAAGCTGCGTTAGGTCAAATAGGCAAAGCAGCTAAGAAAGGTCACAAAGCATTTAAAATGGATTGTGACGAGTAACATAAATGCAAACAGTTAAAGTTTGGGACAATTTCACCCGAATTTACCATTTAAGCCAGTTAGTATTGCTGGCTTTACTTTGGTACACAGGTGAAAACGCTGAGTTTGAATGGCATTTCATCTGTGGCTTCACTCTCGCAGCTTTATGGCTTAGCCGTCTTGTTTGGGGGGTTATCGGCAGTGATACGTCAAAATTCACTCATTTCGTCCGTACACCTGTTACCGTATTAAAAGCGTGGAAAAACAATAGCATTGCAACACCACATATTGGCCACAATCCTGTTGGCGGATATATGGTGATGTTTTTACTGTTTTGTTTGGGTGTGCAGCTCTTCACCGGTTTATTTGCCAGTGATGATGTATTCACTGAAGGCCCTCTATATATGATGGTTAGCGAATCCTTCGCTGAATCTATGGATTCATTACATCATCAAACCTTTAATGTGTTGCTAGTACTAATTAGCTTGCATGCGGTTGCAGGTATTTTGCATGTGCTAAGAGGTGACAATGTTATTGGCGCCATTTTTACCGGTAGAAAGATCACTGAAAAAAAGAAAACTAAGCAAAAATTTGATAGGTTAAATTTCAACTCAGCAACTATCCCGCTAACCATATGGGGAATATTGACTTATATTTTGTATAGTTGGGGCATGTCAGCAGCAAGTTATTAGATCCCGTTTTTCAACAGGACGCTATTATATCGGATATAGCTTTTGTGAAATGTGTTGGTCACTCCTCGTTTCTCGTTTCTCGTTTCTCGTTTCTCGTTTCTCGTTTCTAAAATAATCCCCTCTAGTTTAACAAATAAACTAGAGGGTATTTAAATCTATTAAAGTTGCTTTATCGTATAACCCTTAGCTTGTAATTGACTTAATACACCTTCTTTACCAACTAAATGCATTGCGCCGACCAAAACAAATTCAACTTCTTTAGTGTTGAAATATCCTTCAACTGCTGGCATCCAATTATTATTTCGCTCAACCAGCAGTTGATTGTATGATTTAGGAAATTTTTCCTGCCATTCTTTACCTGCTACGTTATAAAGCTCTTCATTGTCACCGGTTCGCCAGGCATCTTTCATTTCTTTCATCATGGTTGGCAGTTTCTTCATGTCATCTAACGTGTAATTAATGAGCTCGTCTTCATAGCCTTTACCCATGTTAGCTAAATAAGAAATTTGTTGTTCAGGTAATTCTAAATATTTGAATGATTTTTTATCGGCAATCCCACGAGTACTAAAAAAAGCATCAACTCCAGTTCCACCTAGCCCTAATCGTTGCAGCTCTACCATAGTTAAGGTCACAGAAAGCATGGATGGTTTGAACATTTGTAAGTTTGCTACCGGTATACCTTTACTTTCCATATAGGCATTCAATTTCTTAACCGTTTCAGGTTTTAAATCATCGGCGTAGGTTCTGCCATCTTGATAGGTCATTTGCTGCAACATTTGCTGCTGAAACGCCATGGTTTGCGTTAGGCTCATATCCATTTCAAATACTAATACAGATGATTGTTGATATGCTTGATCAAATGCTTGCGGTAGAGGGTAATCACTTTCGCTAAGTACATGTACCGTACCGCCAAAATAAACTGTTTCACCATTTTTACTTACCTGCCATACAGGTGCATCAGCAAAACTGCTAAAACTAATTGAAAGAAGAGTGAACGTAGACAGTACTTTCCATAACTTTGACATGCATATTCCTTATTATTTAAACGTATTTATCATGCAAATTTAATACTAGCCTAAACAACAAGGAATTGCTCCTGCATTTTGTCATATAGGCCATCCTTGGCCAAAAAAAAGGCTAGCAACTTGCTAACCTTTTTATTTATATTAAGTTATTGCTTTACTTTCTAAAATCAACACCAGCTTGCGCTGCAAAATAGGCAAACACAGTATAAACAGCGGTATTCTGCTGTAAATCTTTAGCATTTACTTTGTCCAAGGTATCATTCTCAGTATGGTGAATATCAAAATAAGTCGTCCCATCTGGCGAGAAATTCATTGCTGGCACACCTTTATCTGTTACTGCGCCCATATCAGATTGACCACGTGCTTTATTACCTTTGTTATAGGCAACTCCTAAAGATTCAAGGTAAGTTGCCAGCTCTGCTACGGCAGGTAGTGCTTTTTCACCCACACCAGACTGCATTGAGTAAATTTTGCCTAAACCAAAATCCCACTCCACGCCAATCACATGATTTTTCAAGTTATCTTTATGGTCAATAATATATTGTTCCGCACCTAATAATCCGACCTCTTCACCGGCAAATAAAATCACCCGAATGGTGCGTTTAGGGCGTTCTGCTAATTTAGCTATATGGGCAGTTGCCGCCATTACCATAGACACTCCCAAACCATCATCAATGGCGCCTGTTCCAACATCCCAACTGTCAAGGTGGGCTCCTAGTGCAACGATTTGCTCTGGTAATTCACTGCCGGTAATTTCACCAATTACGTTTGCTCCTTTAGTCGCAACGATCTCATTGCGCAGAGCTGTAACTTTTAAGAAAAATTCTACCGGTTTATTACGCTTAAATATGTTCACCATCAAGTCGGCGTCGGGGTTAGATAATGCCACCGCCGGAATTCGCTTTACTTGCTCTTTATAACGAAGAACGCCAGTGTGACCTAAGCGGTTATTATCAGTACCAACTGAACGCATGATAAAGCCCACAGCGCCCTTTTCAGCAGCAACACTGGCACCGTTAACACGAGCACCAACTGCTTTACCATAACCCTTGCCCGTTTTAAAACGCTGCATGCGATAAGAAACAAAGGCTATTTTGCCAGTTAAACTACCTGGTTTTGCGGCTTCTAGATCCGCCATAGTATTAAAATGAACAACTTCGGCTTGAATACCTTTATCACCTGTACCAACACTTTCCCCTAAGGCAATTGCTTTAATGTCATGAGCAAAAGGCACGAGCACTTTCGCCTCAACATCACCACGAATCCACTGATAATGACCTACTTCTTCAGTCCAAACTTTGTCAAAGCCCAAGGCATTCATCTTTTCTACGGCCCAAGCAATTGCGCGTTTATCGCCTTCAGTACCAATCATTCGAGCGCCAACTTCAGTGGTTAATGATTCTTCTATTTGATAGGCAAGAGTCGAGTTAAGCGCGGTTTGTTCTAGTGCATTGATTTGCTGTTGTTCTGTTTCATTTAAATACTGTGCTTGTGCAGTAAATACCGAAAGCGCTGCTATGCATAACACAGCGCTCTTAAATGTTGCTTTCAACATGATGATTTCCTAAGACTTGAAATGGAAGGTTGTTATTCTGAGATTATACTTCTTCAAAGGCAGGTGCAGCAACCCATTGTTGCTTGGTTTTCTTCGCTTGTTTATAGTCTCTTAACGCTAATAAACATGGGGTAAGTATTAAGGTAAGTACAGTGGCAAAAGCTAAGCCGCCTGCTACCGCAGTTGCCAGTTGCGCCCACCACTGAGTAGAAGGCGCGCCAAAACTAATATCTCTGCTAACAAAATCAATATTCATTTGCAGCACCATTGGCATTAACCCAAAAATAGTCGTAATAGTTGTTAATAACACTGGCCGCAAACGCTGGGCACCGGTTCTTAAAATAGCCTCTTTGGCGGTTAACCCTGAAGCTTTAAGTACATTGTAGGTATCAATTAATACGATATTATTGTTTACCACAATACCAGCTAAAGCAATAACACCTAAACCAGACATAACAATACCAAAAGGCTTACCAACAACCAATAATGCTAGAAATACGCCAACAGTTGAAAACAATACCGCTGAAAGTATCAGCATGGCTTGATAGAAACTGTTAAATTGCGTCACTAATATAATCGCCATGACAAACAGGGCGACAGCAAAGGCATTACTTAAAAAGTCTTCTGACTCTTGTTGTTGCTCATTTTGTCCTTTTACTTTAACAGCTACAGTTAACCAATCAATATCAAGGGATGTCATTTGTGCTTTCAACAGTGGTAATTCAGTTGGTAATTGCGCGCCTGGAATTAAATCGGCCTGGATAGTAACTACGCGTTTTGAGTCTACTCGCTTGATGGTATCAACTTTTTGTGCTGCTTTTTTGTCAACAAAGTTGGTCATTGGCACTAACCCATCTTTGGTGTTCAAACGCAGCTCATCTAAACGGCTGAGGCTGCGTTTTTCCATAGGAAAGCGGACGCGAATATCTAATTCATCATCGACATCATCGGGCCGGTACTCGCCAAGCTTTAAACCATTGGTTACCATTTGCACTGATGTGCCGACCAAAGTAGCATCGGCGCTAAACGTAGCCGCTAGAGCACGGTTAACTTTAAGCTGCCACTCAATTCCAGGTTTGGAGCCGCCATCTTCAACATTGGTAAATTTAGGATTAAGCTGTAAGGCAGTTCTAACTTTGCGCACTGCATCTTGTAATTTTTCTGGAAACCTTGAAGAAAGCTCCAAGATCAAATCTTTACCCTGCTGAGGCCCCATTTTATCTTTACGAACTTCAACCTCAACTCCGGCATAAGTATCTAAACGACGATGTAACTCTGTAACAAGTTCATTAGCTGAAGGCCTAAACTGCCAGTGGGTTAAATTAATGCGCAGTGTACCGACTAGATCATTACCGCCAGTTTTAGAATAGAGTGATTTAATCGCTTGTAAATCTAAGATGCGGTGCTCAATTTCTTTCATGATCACATCTTTTTCATCAATCGATAAATCACCATAAGAGCGTACGGTTAAACTAATTCCTTCTGGTTCTACGTCAGGGAAAAACTCACTGCCTAAGCCAGAACCAATATAATTTCCCATTACCGCAGCGGCGAAAACCAAGGTCACCAACAACACTTTTAACGGGTGAGTGATGGCAACAGAGAGTACTGAAACATACTTGCCCATCAAGCCTTTAAGCTTTGTTATATCGCCTTCTTCTGCTTGGATGAGTTGCTGCTTTTCTTGCTCTGTAATTAATCGACTTTTGCCCCACAATGTGCCCATTGTTGGTACAAAAATAAGCGCCATTAATAACGAAGCAGATAGTACCGCAATTAACGTAATAGGCATGAATTTCATAAATTCACCCATCATGCCCGGCCAAAATAATAATGGCGCAAATGCCGCTAAGGTTGTTGCGGTAGAGGCAATAATAGGCCATGCCATACGTTTCGCCGCTAATGAATAAGCCTGCTGTTTCTCGATACCTTCACTCATTTGTCTGTCGGCAAATTCAGTTACCACTATGGCGCCATCCACCAACATGCCAACCGCCATAATAAGTGCAAACAGCACGACAATATTTACTGTTAAACCAAAAATTGAGAGCACCAAAATACCGGTAAGAAATGCTCCTGGTATAGATAAGCCTACTAACATTGCCGTTCTTGCACCTAGAGCAGCAATAATCACAATCACCACAAGTAATATTGCTGAAATTACATTATTTTGTAAATCGCTAAGCATAGTTTTAACTTGCTTAGATTCATCACCAGTATAATTCACTAAAATATGCTCAGGCCAAAACTTACGTTCACGTTCGATTAAGGCCTTTACATTATCAACCGTTTCAATAATGTTTTGTCCGGGACGTTTTTTAACTTCAATTGAAATTGCCCGTTCGCCATTAAGGCGAGCATAGGATGTAGGATCTTTGTATGCTCTACGCACAATAGACACATCTTGGAAAGTGACAACTCTGTCGCCATCAACTTTTATCGGTAACTCAAGTAAGTCTTTAACGGTTTCAAATACTGAGGGCACTTTTACAGCAAACCTGCCTTTACCTGTGTCCATAGTTCCAGCAGGCACCAAGCGATTATTGCGCTCAACTAGATTATAAATATCGTTTTGATCAAGCCCATAGCTTTCCATCAACAATGGATCAACTATGATCTCAACCATGTCTTCACGATCGCCGCCGATATCTACTTCCAGTACTTGTGTCATGCTGGCAATTTTATCTTCTAAATCTCGAGCAATGGTGATTAAGCCACGTTCACTAACCGGCCCAGATAAAAATACCGTTACAGCTGGTTGTTGGCTCGCCATAGTGACTTGTTTTACTACCGGTTCTTCTGACTCTGCCGGGAGCTTTGCTTTCGCCAACGTGACTTTATCACGCACCGAAGACAATGCTTCTTTGGCATCAAAACCGGCGATAAATTCCATCCGAATATTGGCATAACCTTCACTGGCCGAGGCATGCATTTCTTTAATGCCTTCAATCGATTTAAGCTCATTTTCCATTGGCCTAACCAACATGCGTTCTGCATCTTCAGGAGAAATACCATCATGCACAATAGAAACATATATTTGCGGAATGGTAATGTCAGGATTCGATTCTTTCGGGATGTTGTTATAGGTAATACCGCCAGCAATAAGCAATAAGATAAATATCATCATTACCGAGCGAGTTCGGTATAAAGCTGAGTCGATAAGCGCTAACATACGGGCTTATTGTTCCACTGAAACTGGATTTACGGTATCACCTGGGCGAACAAAGCCTTGACCAAGAGTAATAATGTGCTCTTCTTCACCAAGCCCCTTTAACCACACACCAGATTCATCACTTTTCACTATGTTTATTTTGGTAAAAACGACCTTTTGATCAACTACAGATTTAACGCCAATATTACCCTTTTCATCGAGCGCTAGTAATGCCGGAGATATTTTTATCGCAGACACCATAGCTAACGGTAATTCTACTTCAGAACTAATCCCGGCAAAATAGCGATAGTCTTGATTTTCAATGGCAATTTCAGCTTTAAAAGTATTAGTTTTTTCATTAGCGACACTGGCGATATAACGTAATTTGCCTTTTATTTCACGCTCTCCTAATAAGGTTATATCGGCGAGTTGTCCTTCTTTAATCAAACTGACTTGATTTTCAGTCACATGGGCACGAATAACTAATGGGTCTAAATCAGCGATCATGGCAATGTCGTCACCTATACCAACGTAATCGCCCACTTCGACAAACCGCTCATTTAAAATACCATCGAACGGAGCAATTAATGTGGTATTAGCTATGTCAGTTTCGATACGAGCAAGCTCAGCTTTTGCATCAGTAACATCAGACAATCGTTGGGCTAAGGCTGACTCACCTTGATAACCTCCCTGTAATAATTTTTTTGCGCCGTAATAATCTACACGTCTTTGCCTGAGCAATTGTTGAAAGTGTTCTAATTTTGCCGGTAAATCATTAAGCGCAATCGTTGCTATTACATCGCCTTTATTAACAAAGCTTCCACGCTGAGCAAACACTTTGGTAATAGCGCCTTTGACTTGCGCTTGCAGAGTCACAATACGATCGGGTTCAGTGCGACCATACAAGCTTACCGTATTAGCAATTTGTTCAGCGTAAAGTGTTGCCACTTGCACTTTAGCGATAGGGGGTGTTTTATCGGCCACTAAATCGGGGTTTACTTTGCCATTACCTATTCCTGTTGCTAACCAAATGATCAGTAACAAAGAAATAGCAATAGCAATAATATATGGACGCTGTGCCAGCCATTGGCTGTTTAAACGCATACTTTCCCCAAAAATAATTTTTTTTATGAAGTCAGTATAAAACGAAGTGAGGGATTTTAGCAGCAATTAATTTACATAATCGCCACATTTTTTAATATTTCGAGGGGTTATACCCGTCGCCATTCAAGATGCAGGTTTCAGAGTGCTTGAGCGATTTCAATACAAGGCGTAGCTATACAGTAATGGTTATTCCCTTGCAAATAGGTACAACGAAGTAGTGGGATTGCTCAAGCGCTTCTTCGATGAGTTTAAAAATAATTTATGCCGCGTTATTAAATTGAACAATGGAACAACCATTATCTAAATCTAATGCCTCGCCTAAATTACTTTTAATTCCCACTGAAATCCGCACTTTGAATGGCGACGGGTATATTAAATAGAGAAAGAAGAACCACAACCACAAGTTGTTTCGGCATTCGGGTTGTCTACTAAGAAACGACTTCCTTCTAAGCCTTCTATGTAGTCAACAGTGCCACCAACAAGATACTGTAAACTCATTGGATCAATGACCATAGTTACACCTTCTTTTACTATGGTCATGTCGCCGTCATTTACTTTTTCATCAAAAGTGAAACCGTATTGAAAGCCTGAACAGCCACCACCAGTAACGTACACACGAAGTTTTAATGCCGGATTTTCTTCTTCACTAATGAGTACTTTTACTTTGTTAGCGGCGGCATCACTGAATTGAATTGGTAATTGGTTTTCTGACATAGTTTACTTCTTAAAAATTACGGCATTAGATCTTGTACAGATCAGTATTGGTGGATTATCTTAAACCTGAGTAATTTAATCAAGTATTATTGCCATTCATGGTGCTATTAACCAGTTTTAATGTTTTTCCAAGGGTAACTTTCGTCTAAACGATGATATTTTTGCCATTTACCAGCAGGCAAAATTGCCGACACATCGATTTTTTCAGGTACAAAATCTTTGGGCAAAGCAAATTCAGCTTCGATTACTTGAAAATATTGAAAACTAAACGCTAAAGAGTTTTTATTAAGCTCGGTCATTTTAGCAATATTAATAGTAGCAGGGCGATTAACCAAACTACCTGCAAAAGTAATGTCTACACGACCTTTGGCATAACGTTTACTTTTTTGTTGTTGCACCAACACAACTCGAATTCGATAATGATTCTCGCTAGCACTGGCGGTAATTTCAACTTCATCAATAATAATGCCATTGGCCTGCTTTTCTGGCGCCATTATTTTTTCATAAAAGGCGAGCTCTTTCTTTAAAGAGAAGTGGTCATCTTCGATGCTTCTCAGCGCCTGCTGGGCTTTTTGGTTAGCAAGGCGTTCAATTTCAAGCTCTACTTGCAACGTATTTAACTCACTTTGTGCCTGTTCGTTTTTTTGATAAAGTTTGTCTAGACGTTCAGCTTGCTCAGTAATGAGTCGACTTTGATGTTTTTGATAAAAATTGCCGGCTTTATAAGAAAGAACGATGACCACGAACAGCACTAAGCCACTAGTTATTAATAGTTTGAATGCGCCATATCGACGATGTAGGTCTGATATTGTTATTTTTTTTAACCAATTCATTTTTAAGGTATTATCTATTTTAAGTATGTTAAACTTGTGCAACTAATCTATCAGTAAACAAAAATAATAGTAACGAAGGTAACTCATGCCATTAGTGCCGTTCAGAACCAAACTAGCCAAGCCAGAGCCCTCCTGGCAATTATGTCTTATGGGCATAATTGGCGGCACTTTAGCATCACTTTGTATTATTTTATTTCGTTTTAGTGTTGAGTCTTTGCAATTATTGTATCTGGAAAACATTGATGACTACACCACTTTATCAGAATTTTATCGTTTTATAACCCCTGTTGTTGCCGTACTGTTTATTTTAGGCTTGGCCTGGATATCAAAATTTAAGTATACAAGAATGGGCATCCCATTTGTTATCCACCGATTGAAAGCCAATTATGGTTATATTCCATTTAAAAATACCCTTACTCAATTTTTTGGTGGTATTTTTGCATTGGCCGGAGGGTTTTCTGTCGGCCGTGAAGGTCCCGCGGTGCACATCGGTGCCGCATCAAGCAGCTTTTTAGGCAGCAAATTGGCCCTACCACATAATTCTATTAGAACCTTATGTGCCTGTGGAGTGGCAGCGGGGATTTCAGCAAGTTTTAACACCCCTCTCGCCGCTGTGATTTTTGTAATGGAAGTAATATTGCGAGAATACCGCCTGCATATATTTATCCCAGTAATTTTGGCATCAATTATTGGTTCTATGATGACGCATGCGTTTTTTGGCCCTTATCATGAATTTGAATTTTTCGCTTACATCGTTATCGACTTTTGGCATTACCCGCTATTAATTCTTTTTGGCATTTTCTTAGGTTTTTTAGCAAAAGCATTTAACTCCAGTTTAATTGCCACACTAAAATTTTCACTAAAATATCACATGGCAAAACGGTTAGTACTAGCCGCTTTAATAATGGGCTTTATTGGATTGTTAGTGCCACAAAGTATGGGAGCGAGTTTAAGCGCTATTGGTTCAATGCTTGAGCACAATAATCATTTACTGCTCATCTTAGCGATTTTAGCGGCAAAATTTATTGCCACAATAGCAGTTCTTGGTTTAGGTGTACCAGGTGGTATAATTGGCCCAACGTTGGCTATTGGTGCAATTGCCGGAGCGTTAATGGCGTTTTTTGTGAATATACTATACCCGGAAGTCAGTTTTGCCGGTGACTATGCATTAATGGGGATGGCAGGCATGCTAGCTGCTACCTTGAATGCGCCCCTAGCCGCATTGCTCACCGTAATAGAATTATCCAATCAGTTGCAGTTGGCACTACCGGCAATGGTAGTAATTACGTCAGCTTATTTAACCTCGAGCCAATTCTTAAAAAACCGTTCGATATTTTTACAACAACTCGAATTTCAACAACTGCCCTATCAAGCTTCACCGGTGGAAAGCGTATTGCAAAAGCATGGCGTGTTATCACAAATGGACAGAAATTTTAAAGTGCTTAACACCGCTGATCATAATCAAATAAAGTGGTTACTCGCAGGCCAAAACTCTAGTGAGCAATTAATCATTAAACCTAAATCGAATGAATCCACGTTTAAGCTAGTGCAAATTGATATGAACATTCACCCACTAGATGGTGAAGACCAAGCAATTAAATCAACAATAATGCCAGCTATAGACAGCCAAGCAACGCTCTCTGAAGCTTACTTTGCACTGTATAAACAACGCGAAGGAGCGGTATATATTTATCACAGATCAAAAGATAATATTATTGGTGTGTTAGCATTTGAAAAAATTCGAAAAATTTTAACTCTAGGTAACACATAAATGAGTAGTTTATTATGGATTAAAGCCTTACACGTAGCTTTTATGGTAGCTTGGTTTGCAGGCATCTTCTACTTGCCACGGCTGTTTGTTTACCATGCCGAATCGAATAATAAAGATGTACATGAACAATTAAAGACGATGGAACGCCGGTTGTTATTTTTTGTCACGCCATTTGCCATTTTAACCTTGATATTCGGCCTAATACTGATTTATATGCTGGGCGTTGATTGGTTTATCCATAGTGCTTGGTTACATGTAAAATTGGTACTTGTAGCTTTATTATTTGTCTATCACGGTTATTGCTTTAAATTGCTTAACGATTTTAAAACCGACAAAAATACTCGCTCCGGAAAGTTTTATCGAATATTTAATGAATTGCCCGTATTTATATTATTTGCGGTAATTATTTTAGCAATTGTTAAACCGGCCATTTATTAACAAAATAGTCATTCTGTGCTAAAGTTGCGCGCATAAGAAGTTAGGCAAATGTGAGTTGCAGTAAACTTGTTCTTTGCTTAACTCAACAACCAATATATTTAATAATAAGATCAGGCAGTTAACTATTATGAATTTTCAAGGTAGCCATATTTTATCGGTATCACAATTTGATCGTGATTCGGTATCTCGCATTCTTGAAGTTGCGCAAGCAATGATCCCTTACGCCAGCAGACAAAAGCGTTGCCATGTGCTTGAAGGGGCAATTTTAAATAATCTATTTTTTGAACCGAGTACTCGTACTCGTATCTCATTTGGTACCGCTTTTCAGTTATTAGGCGGCTTTGTGCACGAAACCGTTGGCCAAGAAAGCTCATCATTATCTAAAGGCGAGTCATTATTTGATACTGCCCGGGTTATCAGTGGTTATTCAGACGTTATTGCTATGCGTCATCCCGATATGCATTCGGTAGCAGAGTTTTCTAAGGGTAGCACCGTACCGGTAATTAACGGTGGTGATGGTGCGAATGAACATCCAACCCAAGCACTATTAGATTTATTTACTATTCAGGCTGAAATGAGTCGTTTTGACAAAGGCATTGATGGCTTAAACATTGTATTAATGGGTGACTTAAAGCATGGCCGCACAGTACATTCTCTCTCAAGATTATTAAGCTTATATAAAAACCTTACCATTACACTATTGTCGCCAAAAGAGTTACAAATGCCAGCTTACATTGTTGATGTATTAACGAATGCTGGCCATAAAGTAAATATTACACAAACCATGGCTGGCAATTTAAACAGCGATGTTGTTTACCAAACCCGCATTCAACAAGAGCGTTTTACCAGCCTTGCTGAAGCGGAGCAATATCGTGGCCACTTTAGTTTAAATAAAAGTGTGTATCAGCAGTACTGTAAAGAGCATACAGTGATCATGCACCCACTGCCTAGAGACGCTCGCCCAGAGGCGAACGAGCTGGACATTGATTTAAACGACAACAGCAATTTAGCAATTTTCCGTCAAGCTCAAAATGGCGTATTAGTACGCATGGCATTATTTGCCTTAACATTAGGCGTTGATGAGAAACTTACCCAATATGAAAAAGAAGTAACCTGGTTTACCAATAAATAAACCAGACCTTTACAGAACACAAGGCGAACAGATGTCACATTCACAGCAATTATTTGAACAAGCACAAAAAACGATTCCCGGCGGCGTTAACTCACCAGTTCGAGCTTTTACCGGCGTTGGTGGAACCCCTCTTTTTATTGAACGAGCAACTGGCGCCTACACATTTGATGCCGATGGTAAACAATACATCGATTATGTTGGTTCTTGGGGACCAATGATTTTAGGTCATAATCACCCGGCTATTTTAGATGCGGTAATCTCTACGGCACAAAAAGGCTTAAGCTTTGGTGCACCAACTGAACTTGAAATTACCATGGCTGAAAAAGTACGTGAATTAGTTCCATCAATGGAAAAACTTCGCATGGTTAGCTCTGGTACTGAAGCCACAATGAGTGCTATTCGTTTAGCTCGTGGTTACACAGGGCGTGATAAAATTCTAAAGTTTGAAGGTTGTTATCACGGCCATGCCGACTCATTATTAGTTAAAGCTGGTTCAGGCGCATTAACATTAGGTGTTCCTAACTCTCCAGGCATTCCTGCCGATTTTGCCAAGCACACATTAACTGTTAACTATAATGACATTCAGTCTGTTAAAGACATTTTCGCTGATTTAGGCGACCAAATTGCCTGTATTATAGTTGAACCCGTTGCCGGTAACATGAACTGTATTCCTCCTGTAGAAGGCTTCTTGGAAGGTTTACGTAGCATTTGTGACGAATACAAATCAGTATTTATTATCGACGAAGTTATGACCGGTTTTCGTGTTGCTCTTGGCGGCGCGCAAGCACATTACAATGTTAAGCCTGACTTAACTACATTAGGTAAAGTTATTGGCGGCGGTATGCCCGTTGGCGCTTTTGGCGGTAAAGCTGAGATCATGGATTACATAGCGCCAGTTGGCCCTGTTTATCAGGCAGGAACATTATCGGGTAATCCTATAGCTATGGCTGCAGGCCTTGCTGCATTGAATGAATTAAGCAGCAAAGACTACCATACAGAATTAGCCGCTAAAACCAAGCAAATTGCCGAAGGCTTTAAAGCCGCAGCAGATCGCCAAAAGGTACCACTAGCAATTAACTATGTTGGCGCTATGTTTGGCTTCTTCTTTACCGAGCAAGAACAAGTAAATACCTTCGCGCAAGTAATGCAGTGTGACACAGCTAAATTTAATAAGTTCTTCCACTTAATGTTAGAAGAAGGCGTTTACCTTGCCCCTTCAGCATTTGAAACTGGATTCTTATCAACTGCCCATTCAAATGCTGATATTCAAGCAACTATTGAAGCGGCAGAACGTTGTTTCGCTAAGTTATAAATTAACAACTTTATGCTCTATCAAAAGCTCGTGTTTATCACGGGCTTTTTTTGCTTCAAAAAAAGTTAACCATCCATTTAAATTTATAGATAAAAACGATATATTAAATCAATAAACTAATTTTTAGAATGAAGTATCCGCAAGTATAAATCCGGACCAAACCATTCTAGTAAGCTGTTAGCATGTAAGTTCTTATCAAGGTAAAACAGGGATAGTTTTCTTGTCAGAATTTGATTGTAAATCCTGGTAGGTAAATTTTAAAACCAGCGCTTCCAAAATTGTAATATTCCCTTTCCCTATCTTTTTAAGTACAGTGTATTAATTAAAATAAATCGTATGCTTGCCAATATCTTATGGCCAGTAAACTGGCGGAAGCGTGGTGTAGCATACTAACAAGGCGCTCAAGTAGACAATTAACGCTGTCACAGCTTTTACAAAAAAACGAAAATCCACGTGCCATCATTAATTGCAGCTTAGCTTAGCCTTAGTTGCACAAGAAGGTTTTATGCATAAAAGTAGATTAGCAGCATTAGTTTTAGATAGTAAAGTTGATGATATTGAAGAAGCCAATACCTTTTGGGAGCAAGCTTTGGGGTTAGAGTGTGTTCGTTCGAATGAAGAATGGTCTTCTAAATATTCGCATCTTAACTCACCAAAAGATCAGCCTCATATACTAATTCAAAAAACCACTCATGAAAGTCGAGTCCACCTCGATATTGAAACTGATAATATAGCAGCAGAGGTTGAGCGCCTAAAAACTCTTGGCGCGCAAGTAGTAGAAACTTTTCAACGTTGGGTAGTTATGGAGGCGCCGACAGGTCACCGTTATTGCGTAGTTAATCCGCAAAGGCAAGACTTTAGTGACTCGGATAATGTTAATGTCTGGGAATAGTGCATAACTTAGTAGATGATTTTATTGGCATGAACCAAGCAGGACGGATTCTTGAATTATGTGAAAAGTATTATGATGAAAATGTCATTATGTTAAATAATGGTCAAGTTTTCGCTGAGTCAATGCGTGAGTCTTATGATAAACAAAAAGGTTTTGTAGAGTCAGTTAAAGAATTTAACATTGAATTAGTTTCACAAAAAATTGATGGTAATGTTTCAGAGTTAATATTTCATTACCAGATGACAGGCTCAGACGCCACATTAAATGATTTTACCGGTAAGCATATTCAAACGTGGGTAAATAAAAAAATAGTCAAAGAAGAGTATGTATCAATTTAAAATATAAGCCAGTTAAGACGGGCAATTATAAACTAGGAGGCTATTTTGACTAAAGTTGTCATTTTCGGGAATTCAGGTTCAGGTAAATCTACACTTGCGAAAGACTTGGCCAATAACAATAATCTACCTCATTTAGACCTAGATACAATTGCATGGAAGCCAGTTCAGCCTCCACAAAGAATGCTTATTTCAGAATCCAATATAGCTATTAATGACTTTTTACATAGACATAGCGAATGGGTTGTTGAGGGCTGTTATTCAGACTTGTTGGAACTTGTATTTTCACAAACCGAGGAAGTAATTTATCTAAACTTACCTGTTTCTGCTTGTATTGCTAATGCTAAACATCGTCCTTGGGAGCCGCACAAATATAAAAGTAAAGAGGATCAAGATGCAAATTTAACTATGTTAATAGATTGGATTTCTCAATATGATTCACGTACTGATACATTCTCAAAAGTTGCTCATGAAAAACTTTATAATAAATTTCAAGGCAAAAAAACAATGCATACATCAAACCAAAAACGTACATAACAAGCTATTCGAAGAACAAAAAACAGTTGGCTTTTGCTGCTTCGTCGCTTATTTTAACCAACTATTACGTGCCTCTTAGTAAGGCGTTAACCGTCATTCGATATATGTTTAAAATTAAGGAGTTATTTTGAAAGAAATTACAGGAGTTAATCACCTTGGGCTAAGAGTTCAGGATCTTGCACAATCAAGAGCATTTTATGAAAAGCTTGGTTTCATATTTTTAGTGGGCCCTATCGGTCCTGAGCCCGTGGCGATTATGGAGCACCCATCAGGAGTTAATATTAATTTTATTCTTAATTCTAATTCTGATATTTCGCATAACATTCTTATGGATCTCCCAGAAAAATACCCTGGCTACACCCATGTAGCCTTAACTGTGTCTAATATTGAGTCAGTAGAGCGTTTTTTAAAGCAAGAAAAAATTGCAATAAGTGAAGGTCCCATTACGCTACCTAATGGTGCGGTTATGTTATTCGTTCGTGATCCAGATGAAAATGTTATCGAATTCCATCAAGATCCAAAATAAAACGGCTAACAAGTCATCCGAGCAGGGCAAAATAATTGTTTTATTTCACATATACTTCACATAACTCGCACTACCCTTAACTTCCTTTTAAAGTGAAGAAAGAAGGTATTATAATGCAAAAGTATGGCTGTATCTTAGCAAGTATTGGATGTTTTATTAATGTGCACGCGGCAGAAAACCAAATAACAGCGCCAACATTAATAGAACAAGAAGTTATTCAAGCTATCACCGATATAGCCGGTGCGCCTCGTAAAGAATGGAGCGTACAAATATCGCACTACGAAAATGAAGAGGGCGATGTTACCAGTAGCATAGAGCGTTACACCCCAAATGAAGACACAAGTAAGCAATGGACCCTATTACGTATTAACGACAAAACTCCTAGTCATAAACAAATTAAAAAATTTGTAAAAAAGAAACAAGAACACGTTGAAAATAAGGCAAATGGTAAAATTTACAGCATTAATTTTAAAACGTTAATTGAGCAAGACAGTCTTCAACTGTTAAATCATTATGGCAGCCATGCCAAAGTAGGTTTTCAGGTTCACTTGGAAGACCTGGGAGACGACGCAAAAGGAAAATTAGAAGGTACGTTGTCGTATAGTAAACAACACAAATATATTGAAGAAATAACCATAGTTAATAACGCTGAATTTTCGCCAATGTTCAGTGCCACTATTTCAGATCTAGTGTTATCTTTTAACTTTATTAAGCTCAATGATGTGGTATTACCACAACAGATTGAAATGCGTATGAAGGGTAGTTTTGCCTATTTTACCGAAATAGATGAAGTGTCAACCACAACCTATTCTAATTATCTTCATACAAGAAAGCTATTGAGCGAATAGGCCACATCTTAATATTTTATCAAAGATTCAAATTAATTTTCACATTCAGATTTACTGAGAATGATTAGCAATGAATTAACACAACACCTTTTGTTAATTCATTGAAATATAATCAATTACTCTGGTCAAAATATTGACCATTACTGAGAAGTCTACATAATAAGGTGTTCAAACGGCACAAAGTAGAGATGAAACCAAAATGTACTTCTTATTAACTTATGAGGTGGTTCCTGATTATTTAGAGCGAAGAGTAGAGTTTCGTGATGCTCATATAAAGCTAGCTTTATCGGCTGTAAATCGTGGTGAACTGCGATTGGGAGGAGCGTTAACTGAACCTAATGATGGAGCAGTGCTACTTTTTGAAGGTAACTCTCCTGAGGTTGCAGAGAACTTTGCCAAACACGATCCTTACGTTTTAAATGGGCTTGTAAAAAGTTGGCAAGTCAGGTCATGGTCAATAGTTCTAGGCGCTGGTGTTGCGCCTCATAATATTGAAGTTTGATCTAATATGACATGCAACCGGTCACTATAATTGGTTCTATTAGTTCCTCGCTAATTTTAATCAATATTTTTTGCTGGATGGCAAGGCGTATAAGTTTTAAGGAGTTGAGTTTTGTCGAAAGTCATTTTGAAGGGATATATATTAGTTTCAGATATTGATTTGGAAATTGTTAAAACTGAGCTAATAGTTCATTGTAAATTAACCAAAGAAGAGCCAGGATGTTTGTTATTCGAGGTAATTCCTGATGCAAATAACCCGAACTTGTTTAGTGTTTACGAAGAGTTTGTAGATCAAGCCGCTTTTGATAATCACCAAACAAGAGTTAACAATTCCAATTGGGGTAAAGTAACTAAACAGGTTAAAAGACATTACCAAATAATTAACGGTATACAGAACATACAACAAACTAATTAAGACGGGCTACTAACAGTTTTTCCGGAACCGCTTCGATACACATTTTAGCAAAACTTTTTTTTCAGCTCTGCATTAGGGCATTACAACGGCGGAAGTCAGTACATGAAAACTCAATTTATTCCTAATTCATTTAATGTCCCTACATTCTTAGATGACGAACACTTTCATTTCAGAGTTCTCGAAGATAGTATTGCTGAATTAGACTATGAGGCAGTGATGTCTAGTCAACCAAAACTAAAGGGAATTTTTGGCCCTGACTCTGATTGGCCAAAAAGTAACATGACTATAGAGGAAAATATTGCGAGTTTAAAAATCCATAAACAAGAATTTGAATCACGTGCAGCATTTGCTTATTCAGTTTTTAGCCGCTCACAAAATAAATACCTTGGTTCTGTTTACATAGACCCAAGTCAATCAAATAAATTTGATTGTGAAGTGTATTTGTGGATTAGAAATGATAGTTTGTATTTAGATAAGGAGCTTTATCAAACGGTATTGAACTGGCTTCAAGAGTGTTGGCCTTTCCCTAAAGTTGCATTTCCTGGTAGAGAAATTTCCTGGACTGAATGGGCTAAGGAATTGAAGGCTATATAAGTTACTTATTTTGACAGCTAACAAGTCGCTGTCGTTTGTTCGTCTTTCATTTTAATAAACAATTTCTGCTGCATCGGAAGTTGCTATATAAGGATATGTCAATGCAAAAAATTATCTTGGTTTTTCTAACTATATTTTCAATGACTGCTCATGCTAAAAATATTTTTAATGCTGAACAACTTGAGGAACTTGCTCAAAACTTCGTTCAAGCGATAGATGCACGTCAACAACCAAAAACAACAATTGCTGATATCGATAATTATTTATCTTTATTGGCTGATGATTTCATTGATGAACATATCAAATTTAAATTTACTTACACAGACAAGGTAAAGCTTAAAGAAGATATGATTGCGAAAATGGCCGGTGAAATTATTTACAGTTCCATAAAAATTGACGAAATGATAGTAGGTGGAAACGCCGCATTTATAAAAATGACTGAAACCATCAAAGGTAAGCCAGCTCACCTTGATAAGGTAATAGAATATAGTGTAACTAATGTAGTAACTTTAGAATTCAATGATAAAGGTTTAATCACTCACATTCGCCGTCACCATGGATGAACATAAATAAAAGGATAGTGTATGAAAAGACAAATAACTTTAGTGAGTCTGGTTTGCATCATTGCTGGATGTATCACGGTTCCTGTAGGTGATGAAAGCCATAGCCATTTATGCAAGATTTCCTCTGATCGAAAAACATTAAAAATAGTTGATATTGCAGAGGAAACTAATTCATATTACAGCATAAGCGGTACATTACTTTCCCCTATATTAGTCCCGACTACAGCATTAATATCTGGCTCATATGTTTTAGTGAATAATATCTATCATTATGGCGAAGAAAAAATAGTCTGTAGAAATAAACCTAGCAAGACTTAAAAATTTAATTCATTAAAATGTAGCATTCCAAAACAAAAAGTCGAGCGAATAATATCAATCAAACCATTATTGTATGTTTGCCCAGTAATAAACAAAAAAACAATGCAAATATGTGAAATATTCATTTTTAACAAATTGTTACTGTTTTTATTTAAAATCTAGATGTAGATCGATTACATTGAAATATAAGAAAGTACTGAACATTTAAGCAACTATACTTAGCTGCTTATTACAGTGTTAGGTCGTATTATTTTCAAGTTTATAACTCAAGACTAAGGATAATTGCATGAAAGGCTCTTGTAATTGCGGAAATGTAACGTTTTCTATTTTAGGTAAACTGCCACACCTGTATCAATGCCATTGCACCCTTTGTCAAAAGCAGGGTGGTTCAAGCTCCAATTCAGCTACAATTGTTGCGATTGAAAACTTTAAGTGGCTTTCTGGCGAAAATTCAATAACTAAATGGCAAAAGGATACAGGCTTCAGCTCTCATTTTTGCAAGTGCTGTGGCTCTCCGGTGCCAAACCCTTTACGACAATCTGACTTTTACTGGATCCCAGTAGGCCTTATGGAAAATGTAAATTCGAAAGTTGTTATTGATATTTATTGCGGCTCTAAAGCTAGCTGGGATACTTTGCCTGAAAATACGAGAGAGGATGAAACTATGCCTGACGACTTGTCGACTTTTATCGATATATTGAATGCAAAGTAAAGCACATAACCAATAATTTAAGTACGACTCCAAACAGTTGGATGAGTCCCCTTTGTGATGCATTTAAGCCAACTATAATATTGCCTATTAACTAGGTTGGGATATTTAACTATGAATAATCTTGAGCGCAAAGAATTAATCAACACAAGTTGGGAGCTGCACAGTGCTGTAGAAACAAGTTACCTTAACAACCCTGCAACTAAAGGCGATCAGCAATGGTTAGAAAAGCAGCGCATTCTTTTAGCTGATATGGCGATTCATTTATTGCAAACAGCAATCACACCGGGAGATATTGAACTTGATAAATTAACCAACAATATCCATTCCATTTTAACCATTGCAGATCAGTTTTTACCAAATGCAGAGCTCAAAAAAGCAACAGATAAACTTTACCAATAATCGTATTACAAATACATAAAGCAGCTGATATTTTTATAAGAGTTATATTATGGAATATGCATCAGGGTTAATTAAACTAAAGCCCGACACAGAAGAGAAAGTCGAACAGTGGCGAAGCACAATCGCCACACGGCTTGATGAAGCGGCTGCCACCTTACGAGATGAAAATGTACAAATAGAGTCTTGGTTTAAAGTAGAAATTGACGGTGAAAAATATCTTCTTTGGTACCTTCGTGCGCAATCTATTAAACGCGTATTCGAAATCTCCATGCAGCTGAAACACCCCATTGATAAGTTTCATTATGAACTTATGGCTGAAATAACCTCAAACAATGGCAATATTCAAGCCACACCACTGATAGATATACCCGGTGCTTATACAAATACTAAATAACGGCCCTATAAATATAACGCCTCACATGTGGACTAACTAAATGAAAAGCAAATATGCCATATCAATTATCAGCACTACTCTTTTTTTGCTGATTTGTAGTTCAAGTAGTCTTGCCGCTAATGAAGCATTTGTCGGTCTAGGCATGGGCAATCAAGATCAAGATGGTGCCAATTCAGTTAACCTTTCATTCACTACAGGGTATGATTTTTATCAGCGAGATTTTCAATCGTCACGATTCCAAGGGTTAACGATTGGAGTCGAAGCTCAATATTCTCCATCAATATCAGGTAACAATGAAACAACTAACTACTCATTGTTTGGCGCGGCAAAAATTTATACATCAGAGCAATATTATCTGAAGTTAAAACAAGGCGTAACTCGTTTTCCAGATGCGGTATTAACAGACTCGGATGCAGAGCGATCACATATTGGACTCGGTGTTGGCCTAGGCTATAAATTAGATAATGGGGCTTTTGAAATTGAATACGTATACTCTAACAAAACATTGCATGCTGCAGTTTTTGAAATTAGCTATAAGTACCAGTTTTAAATTTCACCCGAAAACATGCTATTCATCAGGGAGTATTGATAAAATTGAAAGCGATTAATTTTACCGACAAATTTACAAAATTTACAGAACACTGGTCACCAAGAGTTATTGCTGAAATGAATGATTATCAATTCAAATTAGTAAAAGTTGAAGGCGAGTTTGTTTGGCATGAACACCCTGATACTGATGAAGTATTTATTGTCATTGAAGGCTGCCTAAACATCGAATTTCGTGATGGAAAAGTTGCACTTGAAACTGGTGAGATGTTTGTTATTCCAAAAGGTGTTGAGCACAAGCCAACAGCGAATAGTGAATGTAAAATTATGATCGTTGAACCAAAAGGCGTTGTTAACACAGGTGAAGCTGACAGTTCACTTACCGCTCAAAATGATGTTTGGATTTAAACACAATAATGAAAATTTCACATAAATTATCTAGACTATTTCGTAATGCTACTCTGTTAGTAACCCTATCTTTTATGTTCTTAACTCTTACCTCGGTACGAGCTTATGCCCAAGATCCAACTTGCTTTAATAACGTAAACATTGAACCAAGTTTTATCGCTTTTACAACTACCAAGGAAAGCAAACTTGCAAATTGGTATCAAACTACGTTTGGCTTAAACATAGTAAAAGAATTCTCTTTTCCTGATGGGTCTGTAACAGGTGTTTTAATGCACAAGGGAGAGTTTGTCATTGAAGTATTCAATAGAAAAGATGCACTTAAAAAAGATGATTTCATTAAGAAAGCTAAAACAGAGCAATGGCGCGGTGTGATGAAATTCGGCATTTACACTAACGCAAACCTTGCAACACTGAAGCAATGTCTTAAGAATAAAGGGATTAAAGCAGGCCGAATTTTTAAGGATGAAAAACTGAATATAGATTTACTGCAAGTTATCGACCCTGAGCAGAATATACTCGAAATAATCAGTAGAACAAATAAGCTTTAAAGGGCTCTAATCACCATGAATAAATTTCAGCACTTGGTTTTCATTGGTTTAATTATGAGTACTTTTTTTTCATTTTTCACTTTACCCATGGAGAAATAATAATGAAAGGTGGCTGTCACTGTGGTGACATAAGGTATGAAATACAATTCAAACCATTCGATGCAGATATTTGTCACTGTCGAGATTGCCAAAAAGTTACTGGCTCTCCTATCGGTGTATGGATGGACTTTAAAACTGAGCAGATTACTTGGCTAAAAGGAGTGATAACTGAATATCAATCATCAACAAATATTTTTAGAGGCTTTTGCTTAAAGTGTGGCTCCACTTTGAGCTACAGAAATAGTGATCAGCCAGCATACTTTACCTTAAGTATTACATCCCTTGATGACCCAAATATTGTGGAACCTAATTATCATATTTATACTGACAACCAAGTTAATTGGTTAACGATTCAAGATGATTGTAAAAGGTATCCAAAAGAGCGCTCTTAATATTAAATTCAATACAAAAATTTCAGTCTAATACCTTGTTACTCACTATCTGTTCCAAATAGTTTTTCTAACCAACTTGGTGGGTCTTTACGTTGTTCAAGGCACTGATCTGAATAGAATATACCATCACTTATTGCTGGAAAGTCTGCAACATTAGCACAGTCGCCAATAACCGCATTGCCCGTTGCCAATTCGAAGGTGGCAAACTCTACTCCATCAGGCACCAGGTCAAAGCGACTATTACTACCCTGCTTTTTCAGGTAATTGGCAAAAACAGTTAACGCACCGCTACTACCGGTTAAACCTGTTGGTAAATTATCGTCTCGACCAATCCAAGTTGTAACAACACTTTCACGATCATAGCCAACAAACCATGAATCACGTGAATCATTACTGGTGCCGGTTTTGCCGGCCAGAATTTGCTCAGGAAATCGCCATGCCAAAGACTTAGCGGTTCCTTCTTGTGCAACTTTAGCTAAGGCAAAATCAATTAAATAAGCGCCTTGTAGCGACAATCTGGCATCAACAACATTTGCTTTGCTCCACAGAACATCGCCTTGTGATGATACGACTTTTATTATGGCAAAAGATTTGTTGTATAAGCCACCATTGGCAATGGTGTTGTACCATTGGTTCACTTCCAAAGCCGACATATTAATCGCGCCCAATAACATACTTGGTACTTTCGGCACTTTACCTTTAAAGCCCAGTTCTGCAAGGGTTAAGGCTACCTTGTCAACACCAACTTTTAAGCCTAAGTTTACCGTTGGTACATTTAAAGACTTTACTAAGCCGTCAAGTAGCGGTACTTGTCCCCTGAACTTACCATCATAGTTTTTTGGCTGCCAAAGCTTGCCTTTTGAGCTTTTTAAAGAGATCGGTTCATCTTTTAGTGGTGAGGCTAAATTGTATCGTTCGAATTGCTCAAGCGCAGTTAAATAAACTACCGGTTTAATTAATGAGCCAATGGGCCGTTTGGCATCTAATGCACGGTTAAAACCTGAATATTTTACTTCTTTACCACCGACAACAGCTTGAATTTCGCCAGTGCGAATATCACTCACTAACACTGCCGCTTCAAGTTTATCGTTCGCTTGGAATTTTTCTAAAGCTGCTAGTTGTTCTATCAGTGCCTGTTCAGCGTGAGTTTGCCTGTGCAAGTCAAAACCGGTAAATATGCGAATACCCGATTGCATCGCGCTATTAGCCCCCATGCTCTTTAATTCACGGCGAACCAACTGCATATACCCTGGATAAGTTTGTTTGGCAAAGCGGCGATCTGGGCGAATATTTAGCGGTGTTGCCAATGCTTTCTTGTACTGAGCAGTATCAATGGTGTGGTTTTCAAACATTACCCGTAAGACTAAATCTCTACGCTCTGTAGCTCTTTTAGGTTTGCGCCACGGATCATAAAACGAAGGGCCTTTTATTTGTGCTACCAACAAGGCAACTTCAGAGTTATTCAATTGTTTCAGCGGTTTACCAAAATAAAATTGTGATGCCAAGCCAACGCCGTGAATTCCGTTGGCATAATGCTGGCCTAAATATACTTCATTTAAGTAAGCTTCTAAAATTTGATCTTTTGAATATCGTATTTCCAAAATGATAGACATAATGGCTTCATTCACTTTTCGCCATAAGGTTTTATGACGAGTTAAATACATATTTTTAGCAAGCTGCTGGGTTAAGGTACTGCCACCTTGCACCGTTTCACCGGCTAATATATTTTTCCAGAAAGCCCGTAAAATTCCGCTTGGCGATACTCCATGGTGATGATAAAAATCCTTATCTTCAATAAGTAATAATGTGTCAATTACTTGCTCTGGAATTTGCTCTAAAGGAATAACAACCCTATCTTCGCCTTCTGCCGATAAAATACGGTCAATTAGGATCGGTTCAAGTTTAACTTGATGAACTTGTTGTTTGTCTTGGATTAGGCGAAAGACTTCACCACTTTTTTTCTCAATAGTAATCAATGATGCGGGCTCTAAGCCTGAGTCAAAATCGAATTCACGTCTATAAACAATCAGTCTGGTAGATTTTCGAGTGTACTCACCGGGTGCGTTAACAACAGAAACACGCTTATAATTAAGCTGCTTCAACTCGGCTTCAAGGAAATCAAAATTAACTTTTTGATCATTAAATAGGGTTGGAACTCGACCAAATACTTGAGCAGGAACCTGCCAGCGTTGGCCTTCAAAGGTTTGTCTAACTTTACCGTCTAAGTAAATACTGTATAAACCTATACTGGCAATAAATATTAACGATAACTTTATTGCAGTAATGGCACACCAATGAGCAAAGCCTTTACTTTGGGCTTTATTTTTTTTAACTTTGCCTTTGGTAAAGCCTTTTTCTTTCTTCTTTATTATTTTTCTAGCTGCCATTATCCGTATGTGTTCTTAATGCTTTAGTTATTATTATTTAAATGTTTTTTTAACTTTGTTGTTGCCTGTGCGTTTGCCGGATCGTCGGGCCAAAAGTGTTTTGGATAATTGGCCTTCATATCCTTTTGTACCTCTTTATAGCTGCCCTGCCAAAATCTCGCTAAGTCTTGCGTGACCTGTATTGGCCTTTTAGCCGGAGAAAGTAGCTCTAAAAGTACTGCAACTTGCCCGTTAGCAACATAAGGAGAACTACTTAAACCATACACTTGTTGCATGGGTAAAGCCAATTTTGGCTGTGGTTGTTCACTGTATTGATAAATAAACTCTCGACCAACCGGGCTAATGTAGGTTTTCGGCGCCCAAAGTTTTACTAATTTCTGCTGGTCAAAGTCTAAGGCGTTATTGATAATTTCGCTAAAATTAAGCTTGAGTAATGCGCTTAATTTTTTCACATCATATAAATAAGGACCAAGCCAAGCTTCAAGTTCAGCTAACAGGCCATCTTCGGAAAACTCTGGTAAGTGTAAATCAGGATAAAAGTCATTCAACCAACGCACACGATTAATGAAGTTTTGCGTATTGTTATCAAATTTTAATATAGCCAAGCCCTTTTGACGAATAAAGTTACACCATAATGCAGTTAATGTTTCGCTATTAATAACGGCAGTACTCATTTCTGTTTTTAACACCAGTTTAAATAAACGAGTTTGCTGTTCACTGGTTATTTTTTGTTGTTTTTCGTTGTAATTTAATACATCAATGGTGGTAATGTGCTCGGCAAAATACTGATAAATGTCGGCCTCATTAACTGGTGATGCCAAAGTGATTTGTAACCTTTGTTGGTAGCTATGTAAATTAGCACACACTAAATATGGTTCGCCGTTTAATTTATCATTATTCGATAACTCAGCCCCCTTACCATTTGCGCATAAATAACTTCCTGTTACTTTGCGGGCTATCGATATGCGTTCAGGGTAAGCAAAGGCAAGCAATAAACCACAATATTCTATCGGCCAGTCATTATCATTCAAGCTCATCGCAAATTTTTGTGCGCTAATATTATTCAGTTTTTTAGTAAGATTTTTAGCTTGGGTAATAATGCGATGTTCAATGCCGGTAGCTTTTGCTTTATTACTATTGGCAAGCTGGAATAATCGACTTCTAATGTCGCAATTGTCGAATGCTCGCTCACGGTTAAAAATATCTCGTTCTTCTAACTGCGCTGCTAAAAGGCAAGCTAGTGATAAACAATGCAACGCTTGCGGGTCATTTTCAACCACATCCAGCGCTTTAATTAGCATGTGGGCAAATCTTGGATGACAAGGAAAATTAGCGACAAGTTTACCATGCTCAGTTAAGCGGTTATTGCCATCAACAACATCCAATGCTTGCAGGGTTTGCCAATTTTGTAGTTCTCGTGAATTAACCGGCAGCTCTAGAAAGTTAAGTTGCTTAAACTTACTCACTCCCCAATTTGCCACATCTATGGTTAACGGCAATAAATCGGCTTGACTGATCTCACTAACCGCATGGTCAACACGGCGTTGAAAATCATCATTGGCATACAAGCGCACACATTTACCGGCTTGCACTCGGCCTGCTCTACCGGCGCGCTGAATGGCAGATGCTTTACTTATTTTTTGCATGCTTAAGTCATTAATTAAGCTGTCAGTATTAAAGCGAGCAACCTTTTCATAACCACTATCAATCACCATAGAAATACCGTCTATGGTTAATGATGTTTCGGCAATATTGGTTGCCAATACAACCTTTCGTCGGCCCGAGACTGCAGGGTTTATCGCTTGCTGCTGTTGCTTAATATCTAAATCACCATATAAGGCAAACAAATCAACATCACTAGGTATTTGCTCAATAAGGGCATTATAAATAAAGCGGATGTCAGCAGTGCCTGGCAAAAACACTAAAATAGAGCCAGCTTCATTAAAGGCATGTTGACGGATCACACTTATTGCATGTTGGCGCCAATTACGCTCAATGTTTGGTGCTTGATAGCTGATTTCAATGGGAAAACTTCGACCTTCACAGCCTAATACTTTTGCATCTGGCAAAAATTTAGTCAGGTATTCGTTGTCTAAGGTGGCCGACATTAATAACAGCTGTAAGTCTTCACGAAAACCTTGCTGAATATCAAGTGCTAAAGCAAATGCTAAGTCGGCATGAATAGAGCGTTCATGAAATTCATCAAATATAATTAAACCAATATCGCTGAGTTCATTATCGTTTTGGATAAGGCGAGTTAATATACCTTCAGTCACCACTTCTAAACGCGTTTTACGAGATACTTTCGTGTCGTTACGCATGCGGTAACCCACTGTTTCACCGACTTTTTCACCAAGTTGTTGGGCCAAGCGATTGGCGACTGATTTTGCCGCTATACGCCGCGGTTGCAGCATAATAATTTTGTGTTGTTTAAATAAATCAGACTCTAATAACCATAACGGTAACTGGGTTGATTTACCGGCACCTGGTGGGGCCGATAATATTATTGCAGGGAAAGATTCTAATGCCGTTAAAATAGGTGACTTTACGGTTTGAATGGGTAATGCATTAGCTTGTGCTGAATTCATAAAAGACTAATTAGTAAGTGTTATGCACTTACAATTTTTTGTTGAATTGAAATTGTTAATTAGCCCTTTATAGCACAGGTTTTGTCTCTAAATCAGTACAATTTTTTAAATCTGTCGCTATCACTGATTCAATTTCATCTCTGTTAAACACTATATACAATGAAGGCAATACCAATAAACACACTAAGGTGGTAAATAAAATACCAAAACCAAGGGATACCGCCATAGGAACAACAAATTGTGCTTGTCGTGACGTTTCAAAAACCATCGGTGCTAAACCACCAAAAGTTGTTAATGTAGTTAATATGATCGGCCTAAACCGGCGCTGACAAGCAAGAATAATTGCTTGCAAAGAATTAACGCCCTGAGCCGTTTTCTTGTTGGCGTACTCCACTAAAATCAAACTGTCATTCACGACAACACCAGCAAGTGCCAGCATGCCCATTAAACTGACCACGCTCAAACTTAACCCTAGGAACATATGCCCTAATATCGCCCCTATCGCGCCAAAAGGAATAACCGCCATAATAAGTAATGGCTGGGCATAACTCTTAAACGCAATAGCCAGTAAAATATAAATTGCCGCTAATGCAAAACCAGTACCTAACTCTAAACTCGATACGCTTTCAGCAATTTGTTCTTGGTCACCACCAAAATGAACAGTTAAGCCTGGGTAGCGTCCTTCTAACTCGGTAACTAAGTGAGTTTTAACTGCTTGCGTAACTGCCGGTATTGCCTCTTCAGGTAAAACTTCTGCGCCCACGGTTTCTATGCGTTGGCCTTTTCGTCGATTTATTCGTGAAGGTGCCAGTACTTTATTGATGGTAGCGACACTACCTAAAGGAGCGTACCCCCCCCCCTTGGTTTGTATAAGTAAACTTTCAATGTCATTAGCAACCTCACGCTCTGCTCTAGGCAAGCGTACCAAGGTAGTAACTTCATTTCGTAAACGGTGCTGCCTTTGCGCTTTAGCACCATATAATGAAGCGCGCATTTGTGCGCCTAAATCTGCTGCATCTAATCCTAATGAACGGCCATTTTCATTTAATTTTAATTTCCATTCAGGTTTACCTTCTTCCATTGAGTTTACTGTAGCAACAACATTGTCGATGCCTTCTAAAAATGACGCAGCATCCTGTGATGCAGCAAGTAACAC
This sequence comes from Thalassotalea fonticola, assembly GCF_032911225.1. Classification (NCBI taxonomy): domain Bacteria; kingdom Pseudomonadati; phylum Pseudomonadota; class Gammaproteobacteria; order Alteromonadales; family Colwelliaceae; genus Thalassotalea; species Thalassotalea fonticola. The sequence goes on from NZ_CP136600.1 coordinate 2,763,019, forward strand.
GTCGGCATCGCTATGGCGTAATTCAATAGTTACCGAAGTTGGTGCTACAGCACTACTGCCACGACGTGCGCCGCTAAAGCGTAGCTTGCCTTGTTTAGTGAGTTCAGTAGAGCTTGCTCGCCACCACATGCGAACCTGTTCAGTACTGACTTCTCGCTCTTCACTTTCCACTAACAGTAAGCTCACTTCCACGCCTGTGTCGGTGATCATACTGCGAGTACTCACTAAAATGTCTTCAGCATTATTTTCTTGCAGCATTTTTTGGCTGCTTTGCTCTAAAATGTCCCTTAGTTTTATTGCTTGTTCAAGCGGCTCACTTTCAGATATTTCAAAATTTGCTTTAACCCAACGACCATCCATTTTAGGATACAAACCAAAGCCCATTTTACCGCTAAACGCATAAGCGATAACCAAGACAAAAGATAAAATCGCAATGGCTAAGGTTAAACTTGGCCAGGCTAAACACTTCTTCAATAGCGGCGTGTAATAATGAGTGATCAGGCATTGTAAGCCCTTATCGCATTGCTTTTGGAGTGCTTTAAATTTGGCGGTAATTACATTAGGCTTCTTGTCCTTTATATTGGCAAGATGTGACGGCAATATGAATAACGCTTCAACCCAAGAAACAATAAAACAAAGCACGACCACTACCGGTATTGCGCCAAACAGTAATTTCATAAAGCCAGGTAATAATAACAAGGGTAAGAAAGCAACAATATTGGTTAAAATAGCAAAGGTTAGCGGTTTAGCGACTTCTTTTGCCCCCAGAATGGCAGCATCGGAATAAGACATTCCTTCTTCCATGTGGGCATATATGTTTTCACCGGCAATAATGGCGTCATCAACCACAATGCCCAGCGCAATAATAAACCCAAACATCGACACCATGTTGATAGAAACATCAAAACTTGGCATTAATAATATAGCGCCTAAAAAGGCACTTGGAATACCTGCAACCACCCAAAACGCCAGTCTAAATTCTAAAAATAAGCTCATTAAAATGAGTACAAGCAATAAGCCCATAAACGCATTATTAAGTAATAAGCCTAAGCGCTTTTGATAATTTGTCGCATCGTCATCAACAATTGAAAGGCCGGCATTAGGTGGTAACATTGCCTCAAGTTCAGGCCACATGCCCTTTACTGAGTCAGCAATATCGCTAGGGCTTTGATCGCCCACTCGGTATATATTTAATCGCGCGGATAACTGCTTATCATACGTTACCAAATAACGCTCATCGGCAAAACCTTCGCTTACATTGGCGATATCACCAAGTAATAACTGATCGCCCTGCTCTGATGATAACAACGGCATTTTTGCTAGTTCGTCAGCCCAATAAGTGCGTTCATCAATAGATAATATAATATCACCATTATCGGCTTTGATTTTTCCAGCAGATTGCTCAATTACGCCGCGTTTAATTTTCGCTGATACTTGCGTTAAACTTAAATTAAAGGCTTGTAGCGTACTTTGTGGTATTTCTACATGTATCTCTTCGCGGGGAATACCACTTATATTTACTTGTGAAATATAAGGGGATTGTAAAATACGATCGCGTATTTGTTCAGCAACCCTTTTAACGCTAAATTTATCCAGATCGGCATGGACTACTATTTCCATAACATCAATCACCCGTTTGCCTAAGTTAACTCTAGGCTTCTCCATGCCCGATGGAAATGAAGAAATACGATTTACTGCTTGTAGGGCGTCTTGATAAACTTGTTGTGCATTAGCGCCAGCTTCAAGTTCTCCCCTAATTTTAACCCAGCCAGGAAAAATAGTGGTTCTAATACTTCTGATCCCTGATAAGCTATCTAGAGAGTCTTCAATGGGCACTGCGATTGAATTTTCCATTTCACTTGGTGCGGCCCCGTGGTAGGCAACCGTAACTGATATACTATCAAGCGTTGTTTCCGGCATATATTCTTTGCGAATAACCACCGACATGACAAGGCCACCTAGCAATAAAGCGATCATTAATAAATTAGGCGCGATGCCATGGCGGATCATCCATGTCATGGGATTAAAGCCCATTATAATTTACCTCTTTCAAGGCGTTTTCGCTGTTTTTTGTCAGTTAATTCATCTGTATCTATGGGTATGTGCTTTACTTTTCGAGGATTATTTATATTGATTGGCCTAACTGATAACCCTTCACTGGCAATACCCGGTTTTTCGGTTAATGCCCTATCACCTTTAAGGAAATCTGCTTTTATATAGATAGACTCACGTCCTTTAAATAGCACATCAACGAACCGTTTTTGCAGAGTGTTCTCTTTATCAACGACCCAAATCGAATCATCAGCTTGCAGCCAATTACTGTTAATAACCCAAGCATCATTTATTGCTTTACCTTGTAATTCAATACTTAAAAAATCATTGATGAATATTGGCGGATTACTAACATCAACTTTATTGGCTGCATTTAATGACAATGGGTTATCAATAGCCAATAGCACTTTCACTTGCCTGTCTCGAGTATCCAATTCGGGTAACACTGACACAAATTTAGCGCTGCGGCTTACGTCTTCTCCCCAAAGTTTTGGTTGAGTTAAAATAGCATCTTTACCACTATCAAATAGTCCAAGGAAGGTACGAGGGATCTTTACTTCAACCCAAAAGGTATCAACATTTACAACTTTAAATAAATTACTATTTTGTCCAACTCTGCTGCCTCGCCCTACCGACTTGCTTACTATCTTACCCTTGAACGGCATAACTATATGAGTGCGCTGCAAAGCGATTTCTGCTTTTTCAACGTTTGCTTTCGCGATATCTAATTTTGCTTGTGCCATTAATAATTGCGGTTCACGCAAAACGAGTTTGGTTTCTATGCTGTTTTGGTCAATGCCTTCTAATAATGCTAATTCTTCTTTAGCCAGTATTTGATCACCTTGCTCTAATTCTAAACTCGCCTGAGCTTGTACCAGTTGGCTTTGCTGAGCGCGTAAAGCTAATGCATAATCAGTGTTATCCACTTTTGCTAACATCTCACCTCGTTCTAAAAGAGCACCCGGTCTGGCGATAGGGTTAATACCGGCAATTTTTCCTGAAACTTCAGCTAATACATTTACGGTTTCATTGGCTTTTACCAGGCCTGAAGAGTTCCACTTAGGAATAACGGAACCTTTGGTTAAATTAACCACTCGTACTATTCTTTGTCTTTTTTTATCTGACTGTTTCCATTTTGGTTTTTCCATTTGTCCAGAATCTAAAAGAAAAAGCGCCAAAGGAACACTGATAATTACCAGAAATAACGGTATCGACTTTTTTAGTAGTGTGGGAAATTTATTCATTAGGTATTTTCATCGATTATTGTTTTAGCAGAAAAATTTGTTTCTTTGTCTCCATCGCTGTCTTGAGTAAAGTTGCCATGACTTAATTCACGATATAAAGAAATACGATTATTGATTAAACTAAACTGCGCATCTACCACTTGTCGCTCTAGGTTTAAACTAGTTTCTTGGGCTTTTAGTAAGTTTAAATAGTTAGATTTACCGTTTAAGTACTTCATCGAAATAACTCGTTCAGTTTTTTTCGCTAAGTCCATTTGAATAGCAATATTGTCAGCCACTTTGGCTAATTGCTGTTCAGTAATTAATGATTGCTCAACCTCAAAAATCGCATCAAACCAGGTTTGCTTATATTCTGCAAAAGACGCCTCTAGTTGATACTCTTGCTGCTCAACCTTTGCTTTGGTCGCGCCGGCATCAAAAATTGGCATGGCTAAAGATGAAATTAATGAACCGCTCCAGTCATCAAACAAATCTTTTATGTTGTTTTTATTTGTTGAGTAGTTTGCTCTTAGTGACAACCTAGGAAAGCGCTCTGTTGCTGCGGCAGCTAAACTGGCATTAGATGCTTGTAAGCTGGCATAGGCTTGTTGAATATCAGGCCTAAATTGCAAGGTATTTAATGGCACACCCAATTTCGGTAAATCTGGCACTTGCGGTAGAGAGGCTTTATTTAATTGTGGCAGGTTAGCGCTTTTAACGCCCACCCATAATGCTATTTGCTTACTGTATATTGCTAAGCGAGCATCATTGACTGCTTGTTGGGCAACAATAGATTCTAACAATCGCTGTTGCTGCCAAATATCGGTAACCGAGTTTTTTCCTAGAGCAAAGCGACGATTAATTACTTTTAACGCTGATTCTGTTCGCTTATATTGGTCGTTGAAAAGGCGCTGTTTATCGACCTGAGCTAACCAGCCAAACCAAGCCGTACTAATTGCGCCTGCTACGGTATTTGCCCTAGCCTTATATAATGCTTTTCTCGCCTCTAAATCCCAACTTGATTTTTGCTCAAGCGCCTCGATTCGTCCCCATATATCAAATTCCCAATTGGAGGTGAAGCCGATAAAAGCAGTATCAGCACCGTCGAGGTTTTCAATATCAGTATTCGTACCCGCTGATAAATTTAGATTAGGGTATTTATTAGACTGCGCCAAACCAAGGCTAGCCCGAGCACGATTAACACTCGCTAATGAGGCTCGTAAAGATTGGTTTTGTAACAAGCCTAAGCTGATAAGTTCATTGAGCTTGTCATCTTCGAATACAAGCCACCACATAGCAGGTTGAGTAAGACTGCCTTGTGCAGAGAATGACTCATCCAAGTCAGGGGTTAAATTAAGTTTCTTAGTTTGCACGCTACAGGATTGAACAATTATGAGCACCGCAAAGTAGCCAAGATACTTAAGCAGTATTTTACTTATTTTCATAATACTTTGATGGCAAACCTTTGTAGAAACCTATAACAACAGTCAATGTTATAGCACGTAACAATTTGTCATTCATATACTTTACAAAAGATTTACGTTGTAGCTAATTCACTTTTAACATTAATTATGTAAGCTTTAATAATAAAATCTATGTCGATTAAAGATAGCTTTAAATGAGCCATGAACATACTATGATAAAAAATGAAATTTCCTTTGTTATTAAACTGTTAGTCGTCTTCATGGTTACTTTTTCAATAGTTTCATGCGGCGGAAGCAATAGTTCCAACGCTGAAGAGACGACTCCAGCTCCTATTCCAGACACAACTCCTGAGCCTGAGCCTGAGCCTGAGCCTGAGCCTAGCAATTATACTGACAACCCTGATTTGAATGAGACAACTGCAGGTATGTTGAATGCCGTACTCACCAATAGAAACCCTGATTGTAGAGCATACGCCAGCGATCAAAATGACGGTGATTACAGCTCTTCAGGGATGACAGATAAGTCTAATGCAGCCGATAGCGCCCCCTACTTTCCGGGTACTAATACCAAGAGTAAAGTTTACATTGATTTGGTTATCGTTAGTGGTGATTATATTCAAGATCCTGATAACCCTTATATCGCTGGTGGTTGGAATTATGAAAACGTAACCCCAACACAAGATCCTGAATTAGCTACTCATTGTCGGATGATTCATAACATGATCCCTAACCATGATTTTGGCTGGGGCGTTGGTGCACCAAACCAAATCAATGTGTGGGTAACCGAGATCGATCATGACGATATGCAAATCACTTACTTGCCTGTTAAACCAAAATTTTCTGAGCCGTTAGTCGCTGACGATACGGATAGAAATCCCACCAACTTTATGGATTACGACGGTATTTTACTTAACGGTATCGGCATAGCAATGGACTCTGGCTTTTGTTACAACCCAGCTCATCCAAGAGTTAATCCTGCTGGTAATGCAACCGGTTGTGGACCTGGTTCGGTTTGGTTTGAAATTCCAGCTTACACATTGCAAGAGCCCGAAGCCGAAAATATGGCCGCCATTTTTGATGATTATTATGGCCACGGCTTTGAAGGTACGTATCATTATCATGCCATGACTCACCCGCTACAAGACGATGAAGAGCATCAACATTCACCTTCTCCACAAGGTTCGCCTTTAATTGGCTACGCCAAAGATGGCTTTCCAATTTATGGACAATGGTTTGTTGATCAAGCTGGCGATTTAGTCAAAGCACAATCTGGCTATGCTCTTAAAAATTGGGGCTTAAACCCAGATATTAATGGCTTTGGTCAATCTCGTGTGCCCTATACCGATACGGCTCCCTTTAAAGAGCACGGCACACCGCCAACGCCATGGGATGTGATCAACAGACCTGATGAATTTGATTTCAGCTTCACCAATGAGCCCTTTGGTGTACCGTTAGGGCGATATATCGATGACTGGGAATTTGATCAAGGTAATACTGGAAATTTAGATGAGTGTAATGGTGCAACTGACATCAACGGAGTTTATGGCTACTACATTACTGACACTTACCCTTACGGACCAATTTGTACTTTTGGAGTTCATGAACCTTCGTTTGGTAAAGTCCCACCGTTAAGATGGAACGACGAACTTAACGAACAAATTGTCGATGAAAATGGCGAACTCATTAACGGCCATTAAAGTGACGGTGTATTCTTCTAGCTTTGTGTCTGTAGCTCAACGGCACTTAACATCGGATCTGAAATAACTTGGCGTTTATTAACTACTTCACCAACAATTATTAACGCTGGACCTTTAAAGTCATAAAATTTCATATCATTGGCGATATTAGTTAAATCGCTACAACAAACTTGCTGTTCAGCCAATGTACCTTGGTCAACAATAGCAATAGGCATGGTTTCACGCATGCCATACTTAATTAACCGTTGGCTAATTTGCGCCACTTTATTTAAGCCCATATAAAACACTAAGGTATCTTTTTCATTGGCAATATTTTGCCAATTGGCTTCGGCTTCAGTGTCTTTTAAAGAAGCCGTTACAAACCTTACTGATTGTGCACAATCACGATGAGTCAATGGAATGCCTGAGTAAGCAGCACAGCCACTAGCTGCAGTTATTCCGGGAATTATTGCAAACGGAATTTGATGTTTGGTCAGAATTTCGGTCTCTTCGGCTAAACGACCAAAAATGCTTGGGTCGCCGCCTTTTAGTCGAATAACGGTTTTTCCGGCTTGGGCATGACCTAACATTGTTTGGCATATTTCGTCCTGATGCATACTGTGTTTACCACACTTTTTACCGACAAACTCAACTTTAGCTTGTTTAGGAAAGTACTGATACATATCTGGATTTACTAACCAGTCAACCATAATAACGTCGGCTGATTGTAAAATACGATGTGCTTTCATCGTAAGTAATTCAGGATCGCCACAGCCACCACCTATAAGATAAACCTGGCCATGGCGATTGGCTTTTTCAACGTCAGTATTATGAGTTACATTATTATTGCCCAAGCTCATTTTTATTAAACGAGTAAAGCTGTAAAATGGGTTTAATATACTTGAACTACTCATAACTACTCTCCTAAATTAACTACTATGGCGATAAATTTTAAGCGTTAAACCAATACTTGCACTTGCTCTTGCTCAATACGAGTAACGTAGCTAGTGACAGATAATGATTCATCGTCTAAACATTGACCGCTACTTAATGAAAATCGTTCTTTATATAACGGTGAAGCAACAAATACTTCACCATTATCATCTCCGATAAGACCACGATAAAGTACGTTAGCTTTACCGGCAGGATCCCAGTTACTGATAGTGAATACATTTTCGTCATCAATAAAGAAAATCGCTACTTGTTGTTCATTATCTAGTAGTGCACATACACCAGAATATTTTACTAAATCATCTTTGTGGCAAAGTGTTTGCCAGTTTGAGCTATTATTTAATGCAGTCATTTTATTTTCCTATTTCCTTAACACTAAGCCGGTTCTACTGTCGCAATTTCAACAGTTTCAATTAGTAAGCCTTTGGCCGCTTTTTCGGTAAGTGTTGCTGGGCGAATTTGTTCACGCTCGCTAACAAATTGAATATTTACATCTTGCTTGTCTGAGTTAACAAATTGACGGAAACGTTTTAGTTTTTCCGGGCTTTCAACGGTTGTTTTCCACTCACATTGATAGGTTGCAACAACAGCATCCATTTGACGCTCAAGTTCATCGTTTATACCTAAATGATCATCCTTAACCACTTTTTGCATGTACTCTAAGCCGCCTTCTAAACTTTCCAACCATACTGAAGTACGTTGTAATCTATCAGCCATGCGAACATAGAACATTAAGTAACGATCGATGTATTTAATTAACGTCGCATCGTCTAAATCGGTGGCAAATAAGTCGCCGTGGCGAGGTTTCATACCGCCGTTACCACTTACGTATAAGTTCCAGCCATTTTCAGTGGCGATTACACCAATATCTTTACTTTGTGCTTCAGCACACTCTCGGGTACAACCGGAAACAGCGAATTTAATTTTGTGTGGCGAACGCAAGCCTTTATAGCGTTCTTCTAAGTAAATGGCCATCGACATGCTGTCTTGAACGCCATAACGACACCAAGTGCTACCAACACAAGATTTCACTGTACGCAGTGATTTACCATAAGCATGACCAGTTTCCATACCTGCATCGATTAAGCGTTTCCAAATAGCCGGTAACTGCTCAACTCGGGCACCAAATAAATCAATACGTTGGCCACCGGTTACTTTGGTATACAGGTTATATTCTTTCGCTACTTCACCAATAACAATCAGTTTATCAGGGGTAACTTCTCCGCCGGGCATCCGAGGTACAACAGAATAAGTACCATCTTTTTGCATGTTACCCAGGTAAGTATCGTTAGTATCTTGTAGGTGCAAGTGATCGTCTTGCAGGATGTAGTCGTTATAAACAGATGCTAAAATTGATGCCACTGCTGGCTTACAAATTTCACAGCCCATACCTTTACCGTGCTTACTGATTAAGGTATCGAAATTTCTAATTTTTTCGGCTTTAATGATGTGGAACAGTTCTGTTCTGCTATAGACAAAGTGGCTACAGATATCTTTTTTAACTTCTAAGCCGCGTTTTGCAAACTCGTTCTCAGCAACGTTTTTAAGCAGCGCTGAACAACCACCACAACCAGTAGTCGCTTTGGTCACACTTTTAATCGCACCAACATCGGTAGCACCAGCATCCACTGCAGCGACTATGTCACCTTTGGTTACATTCAAACATGAACAAATGGTGGCTGTATCAGGTAATGAATCAACACCTAGCGTTGGTTTTTCACCACCATTACTTGGTAAAATTAATGCATCAGGGTTTTCCGGTAACTCAATACCGTTAAGTGCATATTGTAATAACGAATCATATTCGCTGGTGTCCCCTACAAGTACTGCGCCTAATAGAGTTTTCCCGTCTTGGCTTACCACCATTTTTTTATAAACGTTATCACGCTCATTCTGGTAAGTGTAAGATTGTGCGCCCGGTGTACGTGCATGAGCATCGCCAATTGAGCCAACCTCAACGCCCATAAGCTTTAATTTGGTACTCATATCTGCGCCAGTAAATGATTCATCACCACCCGTGATATGGCTTGCTGCAACTTTTGCCATGGTATAGCCAGGAGCAACTAAACCAAATATAAAGTTATTCCAAAGTGCACATTCACCTATGGCATAGATATCATCATCTGACGTTTGACACTGGTTATTCACCACTATGCCACCGCGCTCACCTACGGTTAAATTAAATTCTCGAGCTAAATTGTCATACGGACGAATACCAGCTGAAAACAAAATCAAATCAGTTTCAAGATGAGAGCCATCGGCAAATTCCATTTTATGAACACTGGTTTCACCGTCAACAATCACATTAGTGGCTTTTTCGGTATGTACGGTAACACCAAGTTCTTCAATCATTTTACGCAGTTGTTGACCACCTGCTTGATCAAGCTGTACGCCCATTAACTGCGGCGCAAACTCAACCACATGCGTTTCTAAACCTAGCTCTTTTAACGCATTAGCGGCTTCTAAACCAAGTAAACCGCCACCAACAACGACACCGCTTTTGCCTGCATTTGCAGAGGCTTGGATAGCATCTAAATCATCAATGGTACGGTATACCAAACAGTGTTCTCGGTCTTTACCAGGAATAGGTGGAACAAATGGATATGAACCAGTAGCTAATACAAGTTTGTCATAGCTAAATGATTCGCCCTGCTCGGTAATAACGATTTTTTTGCTTTTATCAATAGTGGTTACTTTCGCATCTAAATAAAAGTTAACGCCAAGTTGTTGATAAGTTTCCGGTGTGGTTAGTGCTAAATCGTCAGCGGTCTTGCCAGAAAAGTACTCAGATAAGTGAACTCGGTCGTAAGCTAAACGAGACTCAGCACACAAGACCGTGATGTTGTAATTTGAATTTTGACTAAGCTGTTCAACAAAGTGGTGGCCCACCATGCCATTTCCGACAACGACAATGTTTTGTTTGCTTTGAGTACCTGAGCTCATAAGAGATTTCCTAGTTCATTAATATATCGCTGTATTGCGACACCGGTTAAATAACCGAGATATAAACTAGATAGAGCAAGCACAGTGCCAAAAATTAAATAGCTAGTAATTACAATGAGTTATATTTATTCATCGAAAATAAATATTTCTTTTGCCCTAGGTTGAACAGCAAAGCGCACTAAACAAGTGCGCTGCAAAGACCTAGGATTGTATAGGGTATTAATTATTTTTTGGTTTCATCAGCCATAAGGAAGCACGCGAGTAAATAAAATGAACGATGTGATATATCAAAGCGGATACAACGCCAACGACTAAGGCAAATACTGTAGGCAGCACAGCGCCAAATACAAATGACATACTAAGAATAACGCCTAGTGCACACTCTTCTTTATAAAGTTTAAAAAATAACGATAAAACCAAAATTCCAGGAAGCAGTATTGAAGTTATTTCACTGTTACCGTAGGCAAAACTTGCCGAAAATATTCCGCCGTAAATTAGCGCGCCAATAAATCCTACGATAATCGCTCTTGGGTAATTCGGCTCATTATTATTAATAATGCGCTGATGAATTCGTCCCAGAGCAAACCAAGCAAGAACTGGTAATAATACCCCTCCCCACCAGTTTGAAATTTCCGGCATATCAGCTCGTTGCAACAGATGATGACTTGGTACGCCACCGTTGAAGTATTGGCCAACAAGCAGCGCCCAAATTGTAATCGTGACGAAGCCGGTAAAATACCAACGGATCTGTGAAAGTTGTTGTTCGTTCATATAAACACCTTGTAAAATTTATTTAACCAATTCACATAAAGCAATTAACATACCAATAACAAAAGCCCAGCAATCAAGGGATTGCTGGGCTTGATAAAATGTACTCTGGTATTTTTCGCCAAAAAGTGATGAATTAAACTATTTACCTTCATCAATGGCTAATTGTTTTCATTGCCTGATTCTGGCTCTACCCAATTAAGAACGTCTTTAATAATTGACCAGCGTGGGGTTTTAGGGACAGCATTTTCGCCTAAAATCCAATAACCATATAATTTTTCAATATGTCCCGACGATTCTTGAATGGTTAACCAACTGTTCAAAAAGGTTTGTAATGAAATATTGTCTTGAGCAACGGCATAAGACATAGGGAAAGATTTAATGTCATCGCGGTTATATATCGCAACGTATTCAGGGTATAAAATAGTCCAAGCTTGCCCGGCTTCTAAACTAATGATTAAACCATCCCACTTATCGCTTTTATCATCAAAAAATTCCTTATCAGATTCTATTCTTTGTATTTCAACGTTTGGATACTTTTTGATCAGCTGAGATGATATTGAATATTCCCCTACCGACGCTAATGTGATCTTTTCAGCTGTTTTTAAATAATCACTATTTAAAAACTCATCCGCACGATGATCTTTCACCACGATAGAATAATGCAGTGTGAGGGCAGGATTGGTGAAGTTTAACATTTGAATGCGTTTTGTGGTCATCTGTAGCCCAGAAATGGCAATATCAAATTGGCCTCTGTTTAGTGCTTTCACGGCATTAACATCATCATAAGGGATAAATACCAATTTAACATTTAATTCTGAGGCAAGTTTTTTCATCATTTCAATATCAAAGCCCACCAACTCTTGGTTTGCATTAAAATATGAAAAAGGCACTTGTCTGGGGTTATAGCCGACATTTAAATAGCCATTTTTCTTTATATCTGTAATCGATCTTGGCGATATAGTTGGCGCTAAGTCATCCCAAAGATAGGTTTTAACTTCTTCAGGCAATTCGTTTGCGGTTTCCATTTTTGTAACAACTTCATCCATAACATATTCAGTGTCGACGAAACTGTTTAACAACACATTAGTCAACGAGAAGATAGCCACAAAAACAACAGGCGTTAATGCGCTGTACACCACCAAACGCTTCATACTTATTTTAGCTATGCCAGCCAGCATAGCTGTACCACCAACAGCTAGAATGAAAATATTCATTGCCGCCAAAAGGGATGTAAAGCGACTGGTAAACAGACTGGATACCATAAACAATTGAAATAAGTCAGACGACAGCTCTAATGAATCCAATAACATAGGTATGGTTAAATACACACTGCCAAACAAGCTAATAAGACCATTAACAGCCATTGGTAAATAGGTTATAAAATCAAGCTCTTTACCAGAAAACCAAGCTGCGAATAGGACAAATACGATAGTTAATAATTTACCCAGATTTGGAAAACTAAACACCACAGGAATAATGATATTTGCATAATTATCAGTATTTTCATCACCTAAATTATATTTGTGAAACAGCTCTTTGGTGCGTTCGATTAATAACGGTAAAATGATAAATATATTACCTGCAGCAAATGCAGTGATCATCGCATCTTTGGCAATACCGGTAATATCGCGATAGGAAAATGGGGTTATCGCAGCTAATATTGCCGGTAAAACCCAGTAAGTTAAGATCACTGTCATTACAATATGAGCAACAAAATACACCTGCAGCTTTTGAAACTCAGCTAAATCCATTGTTCCTGCAGTAGCTGCTGTCATCGCAAAAATGCCAATTGGCATCATTTTCACTATATATTGAGTGACTTTATTAAACGCTGCTCCTAATAACTCCATAGGTTTCATTAATGACTCTTTCTCATCTACAGAAATAAGCGCTATACCTGTAGCTACACAGAACACAACGATGGCCGGTATATAACTGTTTGATAACGAATAGAAAGGATTTGCCGGTATGTATAAATCAAGTAAATCAACAGCTTCAGGATCAGTTAATGCGGTTAAACTGAAGAACGAACCCGATTGCCATTCAGGAAACGTAAATTTTATTAAATACATCACCAATAGACCGAGGATCCAGATAACAAGCATTAATTTTCCGACTTTTACACCTAAAGAGCGTGCTTGTTCATAGGATAAGTTACCTAGACTGGAGACTAGAGAAACGATTATGTAAGGAATAATTGTCATTTGTAATAACTTAATAAAAGCATCACCAATGATCCCCATCCAAGCGAGCATTTCACCAAAAAACAAACCAAATACAATTCCTAAAGCAAAGGAAAGTAGTACCATGGTCGACATGCTCATTTTATTTTTTTTATCAAACATACTTTTTCCTATTGTTGTTGTATTTTATGCAATCCAACTAATTTCGGTTTATGTTTTATCAAGGCATGTTCATAACATTGGACGTATTCGGCTATTTTGTCTGCCCAACAAAAATTCTGCTCTGCTCGTTTACGGCCATAAGCGCCCATTCTTTGTTGTAACTGTTCATCGCCTAAAATATCGATTATATTTTTCGACATAGCAAGAATATCGTTTGGTTCAGACATAAAGCCACTTTTTCCTTGCTCTACGACTTCAGGGATACCATCAGCATTGCTAGTGACCGTAGGAACGCCACATGCCATTGCTTCTAAAGCCACCATGCTAAATGACTCGTGGTAACTCGGTTGAAATACGCAATCAGCATTAGGAATAATATTTTCTACATGCATAACATCGCCTAAAAACGTTACTTTTTCTGCAATCCCCAATTGTTGGCAAAGTAATTTTATTTTCCTTAAATCCGGACCATTTCCGAGCAACACCAGACGTGCATTCACCTTAGCTTGCACCATATGAAAGGCCTCAATTACTGCTTCAGTATTTTTTACTGGGCGAAAGTTTGATATATGCATTAATATTTTTTCATCATCACTGGCTAACATGCGTCTACGTTCTACGCTGGCATGTTTTGGCGAAAAAACGTCAAGGTCGATAAAATTGTAAATTACCCCTATTGATTTACTAATATCGAATTGCTCTTTGGTGTATTGCCGCTGAAAATTTGACACAGTGGTTACCACTGTGCTCCTGTTAATACTAAAACGATTCAACGGATAAAGTGGCTTATTTTGACCAACAACGGTGACATCAGTGCCATGAATAGTCGTTACAGTTGGGAATTTATTGGTCGTTATTTCTGAGGCTAAATATGCACATAACGAATGCGGTATTGAGTAATGCGCATGGACTAAATCTAACTTATAACGGTCTGCCACTTCGACAATTTTAGCCGTTAGGGCAAAGGTATAAAGAGGATCATCGAACAAAGGGTAATCTATCCCTTCTACACAGTGAAAAAATATGCCTTCTTCATCGACCAATTTGAACGGCCTAGTATGGGAAATAAAATGCACTTCATGCCCTAATCGCGCTAATCCAATACCGAGTTGAGTAGCAATCAAACCTGAACCACCTATAGTTGGATGACAAACGATACCTATACGCATAATAAATAATTCCTTAAATTGTTTCTACTCATAAGCCTACCAACCAATAACATAACGACTACGTTGCTTTAAAACTTTCTTAAAAAGCAATGCAATAACATAAGAAACAGCAATAACACCGCTCGTAACCAGTAGCGTGGTGACGATGTTTCCTTCACCCTTCATAGAAAAAACATCTGGACTGTCATATATCATCCACCAAGGTGTCGTGATCCATGGATGAATGAAATAAATAGCAAAACTTACCTCGGCCAATTTCTGTAAAAAGCTAATGCTTATATGTTCAAATTTATTGAGAACAGCGAGAAGTACAAAGGTTAATAGCAGTTTTTGCGGTAACATTAAATCTGGTACGGTAAATTCAAATGCAGGCTTATTTAAAACCCCTGCGCCGTAAAAGTAAGCTTGGCCAATAGCCATAGCAATAGCTCCAACCAGCATTACCAACCAATACTTATCAATAAAAGGAAATATTTTATCCCGCGCTACTGAGGTCCATACACCTATGAGGTAAACCGGTATAAAATAAATCAGTGATTGAATTGCATTTAAGTTAGATATGGGACGGTGCATTAGCATTGCGAGTATTACTAGGGGAATGGCAAACTGAAGTATCGATTTCTTATTAATTAATGTCATCACCCAAGGTGACAATGCAAACAACATCATCCCCATGGGAATATACCAATATGCGGTTAATGCTCTGCCGGTTAACACATACCAAGTTGCAGCAGTTGAATTATCAGTAATATTGGCATGGAGCATATGTAAGGACGGGTCAGGGCCGGCAAGCAAGTGCCAAACTATCCAGGGCAATGATAATAAAAAATAAGGAATAAAAACGTATTTCGTTTTATTTTTCATATATTTTTCATAATCCCAACGATTATAAAAAACATGATGGAATAAAAATCCCGAAATAAAGACAAAAAAGACGGTGCCATTCATCATTAGATTAAACCAAAACTTATCAGCTAAGGTTTCGATTTGCCATCCAGCAGGGCGATAGCAGTGCGCCATCACAATAAAAATAATAGCGATACCGCGAAAGTGATTAATACTGTTGAGAAACTTTTTACCCGCAGGTTTAGGTGGTTGACTTACCACGTCAGATGTCATGAATTGCTGGCCCTTTACTGTATGTGCTGATGAAGTATCAACATCAGCGATTAAGTTTATCAATTAAACTTAAATTTTAGCTTATATTTCAAAGTGTAAAGGTAAAATGTTGTTTTTTTTAATTGCCAATGAAGATTAACCGCAATTTGACTAAAATTATCATCACTTAAAAGGCAATTAAGATAAGCATATTCTTACCATAATTCACAAATTGTAAAGATCGCTGCCGGGCCGTTTATGCAGCTCACCATGGTCAACCAAACGATCGAGTGCTGTTTGCACTTGATCAATATTATGCGACACACTTTCATTGGCTAACCAGTTTGAACAAATATCTTCAACTGGTGCCGATGCTTCAGGGTGGATTGAAAGATAATTAAGAATACCCATTTGTATTTCAGTATGTATATGCGACATTTTCATTATGCTCACCTCAATACTAAGCATAGTTTAGGCCGGTTTATTTTTCCTGAAACATTAGCCTTTGGCTAACAAAACATCTAACCAGCGACTGGGTAATAACCGTTTTAAAATAGAAAACAGCTTGGTTGGCAAGGTAATACGGTATCTGGCTTTTGGCACTTTACTTTCTAACGCATGAATTAAGCACTTGGTTACCGCACTTGCTTCTAAAGTAAAGCCGCTTGCAGGATCGGTGCTTGCTAGTCGCTCTATTTGCTTTCCATATTCTTGACTATGAATGCTACTTTGCCACTTAATATTTTGCTTAAAAGCCTGTAAAGCATTTTGTCTAAAATTGGTATTAATGGGTCCTGGTTGTAACAGGCTAATGTGGATATTGGTATTTTTTAACTCTAACCTGAGCGTATCGGCTAGGCCTTCAATGGCGAACTTTGAAGCATTATAAGCGCCTCTATATGGCATACACACAAAGCCTAATACTGAGCTATTTTGCACGATACGGCCATGCCCCTGGGCGCGCATAACCTTAATGACTCGAGTGGTTAAGTCATGCCAGCCGAATACATTAGTTTCAAATTGCCGGCGTAATATATCGGTAGGTAAATCTTCCACAGCACCGGGCTGGCCGTAGGCACCATTGTTAAATAAATAATCAAGCGTGCCACCAGTTATCGTAAGTACCTGCGCCAGCGCCTGTTCAATGGATTCCTGTTCGGCAAGGTCTAAACGAACGGCTTGAAACCCTCGATTAATGAGTGCATCTACATCGCTTTGTTTTCTGGCACTGGTAAATACTTGATAGTCTCGTGCAGCTAATGTTGATGCCGCATCTAAGCCAATTCCTGAAGAGCAACCAGTGATCAGTATCGATTTTTTATTCATTAATGTTCCATTGATTAACTATCTGATACCAACTCCTTTAAATAATGGAATTGCTAGAACAACATTATGAATAGAAAACTGTGGGATTATCAACCTATTTGTGGCGGCTGGGTTCTTGGTTGCCATTGCCACCATTGTTGTTCACCATCGACCGGCTTGCCATTATTTTCTTGTTCTGTTTTTTGCGCTTTGGTTTGATAGATATCCCAAGTTATCAAGTAATCCGGGTTGGTTATTTTCACCCCAGCCTGGCTGGTATGAAAATCCCCTTTAGGGGCAATAAACCAGCAAGATAAATTAGCTGGCAGGATAAAGTTTGCCGGTTTTGAGGGGACACTTTTTGCCTTATCTTGGCTTTGTTCGGCGCTAGATAACAGCTCGACGGTAATACCCATTTCTTTATCCACTGCGGTTACTGTGCCCGCCAGCATAGTTTGTTTCAATAAATTTTGCTTGTTATCAAAATAACTTAATCCGATCAAACAGGTTTTATTGATGGTTTGTGAAAGCGTTAACTGCATAAGATCCTTTTTTCAAAATAAATAGTAAAAAGGGCCAGTTTTAACCGCCGGCCCTTTGTTAAATCTTCACATTAATTATGGTTTAATGTGCTAAAGGTGCAACCCCAGTAGCCGGATTATCCGCTAGGCCTATATCGCGGGCATGTTGCTCGAAACCTTTATTTTTCCAGAAAAATGCACCTGGCATGGTGGTTGGGATCACCAAGATATAAAATAATGCTCGTCCAATTAGCGCAGTAACAACATTTAGTAATGCCACGGCAATCCAAGCAAGTGCTAAAGTTACAGTAAATTCAGTTATTGCAGTTACCATTACTAACGATGTGGCAGCGACAATATTTAAAGCCAATAAGTAGTTACGCAATAAATATGTTTTGCCAAAGGTAGTACACTGTACATAGTGAGCAGCACCGCCTTCATTTTCGTTTCGGTTTAAGTCATGATTGTGACGGATCAAACCAATCGCTTCAATTATCATACCGACACACAAAACCAGACCAAATACCAATACTGCTTGCTGGATTACTGCCGATTCAGCTTGTTGCATTACTAAAGTGGTTATCACAATCACGCCACTTACCAATGCCCCTAACGACAAACTATTGCCTGAAAATGATGTCACTGTTTGTAGGTGGTTCCAAAATGGCCGAGCTTTAATCTGATAACACTTGTTCATATAGAATATACCGATAAAACCAGCAATCAAAGCAAAAATACCAGCGCCAGTTTGCATTGCTGCCAATGGTAATTCACTCGTCATTTGCGCAAGGTTCAAATCTAACCAAGATACTGATAACTCGTTTAACCATAAATTGCCAGGCAAAGAGAACAAGGCAGTTAAACCACAACCAGCTGAAAACATTGCTAAGCCTAAGCCTTCTCTACTCATTGGAGAATAACGTAAATTATTAAAGCCGCGGTAGAATCTAAACGGCTTGCCTAAATGGGTAACACTCATAAATAAAGCAAATGAAGTCATTAACAATGAAATAATGGTTAACGGTAAAAACATGTCTGAGTTGATAAATGCTACAAAGGCATCGATACCAAATAACGCTGCTAAGAACGGAATCAACAATGTACCAAATGCAGCTTGTGCAAACAGCGTAAATAGCACTAACGGGTTTTCTTTAGAATTTAATTTAGCAAAATTCCAAAACTTAGCTTTACCCTCTTTTTGATCGACCACAGGTTTGTAGTTGCCTTTGTCGTCTTTGTGATATTTCACTGGCATTGAATCGGTACGGCTCATTTCATCCGGCAAGGTTTTGGTTTGCTGAAAACGAATATTTGGATGAGTGATTTCAGGATCAGGAAAACCTGGAATTGAAGTCTTACATTGCTCTCTATTTTCTGGGGTATTTTCAATCACGCCAAAATCTAAGGCATTACCTACACATGCAGACACACAAGCGGGTTTCAAGCCTACCTCTAAGCGGTCAACACACATATTACATTTCGATACGCGACCTTTTACCGGGTCAAGTTGTGGTGCATTATAAGGACACACCCAAGTACAGTAACCACAACCAAAACAGGTTTCCGGATCTTGCAAGACCGCCCCATATTCGGCATGTTTAGTATACGCCTTAGTTGGACAGCCTTTTAAACATACTGGGTCGTCACAGTGATTACAGGCCATGGAGATATTCATCCGTTTATAGTCAGGATACGAACCTCCTTCCACATAGCCAACCGAACGAAATGCTAAATGCGCCGGATTTTCATTTTTTTCAGAACATGCCGCTTCACAGGCATGACAACCTATACAGTTATCGGCAGTAAAGAAAAAACCATGTTGTTTGTTACGGTTTGGGTTCGTGCCCACTTCTGGGTTTTCATTGATAAACATTGATCTGCCTTCAGGCAAGCCGGAAATATCAACACAATCAATTAACTGACCGTAGCGATTTTTTTCTTTAATTTCGTTTTTATCTTCATGCGTCGGCAAAAACGCATAAGGTTGCTCTTGAGTTCTCACTTCCCAATGATTCGAGCGGCCTTCTTGCTCGTTGCCAATTTCAGCTGCTGGTGTAGCTTGTTTATTTGCTGCTACACTCATACTTTTTGGGTCAAAACCCTGCTCGCTTGGATCAAAAATAGCTACTGATGAGTCCAGGTCAGCTTTTTTATCTATAACTTGTGACATTTTTTTACCTTAACTATCTTAATTAAAATGCGCGACGTTCAACGTTTAAGCGTGCAGCTTCGTCTTGGTCAACGGTTTCAATTCGTACCGAACCTTGCTTGAACGCCGGTTGACGAGAGTGTGGGTCAAGCAACCCCAGGGTTAAACGATTAACACAATCATGGAAATGAAATGGAATAAATACCATATTACGCGGTACCCTTTGGGTTAATTGCACCATAACAACCGCATCACCTCTGCGACTGGTAAGGCGTACATAACTTTGATGGTTGATACCCAATTCCAAAGCCGCATCAGGGTTCATTTCCATATAAGGTGTTGGACTAAATTTATTACAGTTACCTATCTTGCCGGTACGGGTACGGGTATGGAAATGCTCAACCACGCGACCACTGTTTAACCAAAAAGGATAATCCTGACAAGGTTGCTCGTTATTGTTGTAAAAGTTGATTGGCAATAGGTTAGCTTTACCCGACTTGGTTTGAAACTTGCCATCGGTATACAAGCGCGGATCG
The DNA here is from genome assembly GCF_032911225.1 of Thalassotalea fonticola. NCBI lineage: Bacteria > Pseudomonadati > Pseudomonadota > Gammaproteobacteria > Alteromonadales > Colwelliaceae > Thalassotalea > Thalassotalea fonticola. The sequence goes on from NZ_CP136600.1 coordinate 2,783,182, forward strand.
CCTTTTAAGGTTTCAGTTGCTTCATCCGTTTGTTCACGATAAGGCCATTGAATACCACGGGCTTTGATAATTTTTTCATAGCTCATGCCTGAAATATCTAAGGTTCGGTCTTTACCTTTCGATAACTGCTTCATTTCGTCAAACGCGCCTTCGGCATGATCCGGGAAATGAATAATGTTGCCATTATCAAAACGTTTAGCCATTTGATTAAATATCCAAAAGTCAGGCTTTGAATTTGCGTAAGGTTCGATAACATTACTGATCAAATTCACTCGACGTTCGGTGTTGGTATGACAACCTTCTTTTTCTGCCCACACAGAAGCCGGAAAATATACGTGTGAATACTGATTCATTTCAACATCTTCATACACGTCTTGTACTACCAGAAAATCTAACTTTTCAAGCGCTTTGCGAATACGTGGCGTATTCGGCATTGATGTCATTGGATTCGTTGCCACTATCCATAAGCCTTTGATTTCACCTGTTTCAATCGCAGGGAAGATATCGGTTTCTGCCAAGCCGCGTTTTTTTGGGAAAAATTCAGGATCTATGCCCCAAAAATCAGCAATTTCCTGACGGTCATCGGCATTTTCCAAATAACGATATCCAGGTAACCCTGAACATGAAGACCACTCACGCGTGCCCATAGCATTACATTGACCCGTTATCGACAAACTAGTGCCGCCTGGTTTACCAATGTTGCCAGTTATAAGATTTAGATTATTGATGTTAGCAACACCATCTGAGCCATGAGTAGATTGGTTAATACCCATGGTCCATATACTCATAGCCGCAGGTGCTTTCGCGTAAATCCGAGCAACGGTGCGGATAGTATCTTCATCAATACCACAAATGTGCTGAGCCGATTTTGGATCATAATCCTGTACTAAGGCTTTTACTTCTTCAAAGCCTTGGGTGTGAGCATCAATGTAACTTTGATCTTGCAAGCCTTCATTAATGATCACATGCATCATAGCGTTAATTAATACACAATCGGTACCTGGCGTGATGGGTAAATGAATATCAGCAAATTGCGCTAACATCGTTACTCTCGGGTCAACTACGATCAGTGGGAACTTGCGCTTTTCTAGAGCTTCTTTTAAGCGCCAATAAATGATGGGGTGCTGTTCGGGTAAATTTGAACCAAACGCCATAAAACAATGAGTGTGCTCAAAATCGTCATAGCACCCAGGAGGGCCGTCACTGCCGAAAGAGCGTTTATAGCCGCTTACCGCAGAAGCCATACAAAGGGTAGTATTACCATCATAATTATTGGTACCAATACAGCCACGCGCCAGCTTCCCTAGCGTATAAAATTCTTCAGTGAGTAGCTGACCGGTTGAGATAATAGCGAACGCGTCGCGCCCGTAGGTTTTTTGAATACTTTTTATTTTGTCTGATGTGACGTCGAGTGCGTTGTCCCATGTTGTCTTCTCAAATTTGTCATAGTGTTTATTACGAATTAGCGGCTCGGTGCCGCGGCCCGGACTTTCAAACAGTTCAGTTTCAAGTAAACCTTTGATGCATAATTTTCCGCGGTTAACATCGGCGCCAGCGTGGCCACGCGAAGTTACGATTTTTTTATTTTTGTCTAAGCCAATTTCAATTGAGCAGCCGGTAGAACAATAGTTACACGTAGTGTATTTCCATTCTTCGACTTTTTTTGATGGAATAGCAATCGGCTTTCTGTTTTTACGCCCGAACAACATAGATAATTCCTGGGTTGAATAAATTTTGCATTAATAGTGCAGTTGCAATTTTCAAACCAAAAATAAAGTACTTACTAAACATGGACTTACACTTTAAACTTGCAAGCTTGATGTATCATAAAGGTGCTAATGCGCTAAAAAGGTGCGCAGTAAGTTAAAGTGTTAATAGTGTAAATTAATAAAGTTTCTTACCTCATCTAACGTGTTAATTAGCTGTTTGCTAAATGCAAAGTTCATGATGTTACTTTCGCTTTTTTCTTGTCGTAACAACTCATTAAAGTGCTCAATTTCATAATTATAGCCAAGCGTGCTGTAACCAAAATCAACAACTCTTTCTTCATTATTTTCAATAATAGTTACAGTTGTTGGGCCATGAAAGCCATTATTAATTTTAATAATACCAGTGTCACAATAAAATATTGCTTCATTAGAAGTTTGCTCTAGCAAGGTACTTTCTAAGGTTGCTGTGGCGTGTTCATATTCAAATATCATAGAACAAGAAGAGTCTGCGCCATTGGCAAAGTAGCTTGCTGATGCTTGAATATTGTTAGGTTTTCCTAAGGTCGATAGTGCTGCAAATATGGGGTAAATGCCAATATCTAAAAGACTGCCACCACCTAACGACTTATTAAATAAGCGCGAATCGTTATTAAATTCACGAACAAAGCCAAAATTAGCTTCCAACTTTACAATATTGCCATAGGTTTTATTTGCTAACTCGGTTAGTACAAATTGGTAATGAGGTAGAAAGTAAGTCCAAAGCGCTTCCATCAGTAAGGTATTATATTGCTTGGCACTCGCTATCATAGCGTTGACTTGTGTAGCATCCATCGCAAATGGCTTTTCGCACAAAACTGCTTTACCGTGTTCTAAACACAACAAAGTATTTTCTTGGTGTAAGGCATGCGGTGTTGCGATATAAATAGCATCTACTTGTTCGTTTTCGACTAATTGCTGATAACTGTTGTAAGCCACTTTTGCTTGGTATTTGTTGGCAAAATCATCTGCTTTGATTTGTGTTCTAGACGCAACCGCATAGAGCTCAGCGCCATTAACGGTTAATAGGTCAGTAGCAAATTTATTGGCAATACCACCCAGGCCGAGAATACCCCAACGAATGTTTCGATTCTTAATAGGCATCATGTGTATAGAACTCTGATTACTAATTCATTGATATTTTAGTGTATCTCACAGACTAATAGATGCCACTAAGGCAATGAATAAAATTAATGAAACGCCTTGCCAAAACACAACAGGGTTACGTTGTAAAATCGGTTGTTTTTTATATTCTTCTACTGCGCGTAAGTTAGGTTTTTTTAGATCGGTTTCCAGTTCAGAAAATGCTTGATATCTTGCCTTAGGATCAGCCTGAGTACATTGCTGTAAACTTAAATCTAACCAAAGTGGCAATTCAGGCCTGAATTGTTTAATACTGCGATAATGCCATTGCTGATAACTGGTTTGTGTAATCGTGGTATTTTGCATGGGTTTATAAGGTAATTCACCACTGAGCATCTCATAACAAATAACCCCTAATGAAAATAAATCACTTAAATTTGTGGCGCTAAGCTCCAATAATGTTTCTGGTGCAATGTAATTCAACGACCCCTGTGGCACAGTTTCGGTTAATGTGTCGTTATTCTCATCAAGCGCCGCGACTAGTGCCGTACCATAGTCGATGAGTTTTACGTGACCGAATTTATCGATCATTATGTTGTCGGGTTTAAGGTCTCTATGCACCAACTCTAAGCGCTTAAACTTTCTAAGCGCTGCGATTACCTGGCTGATGATATCTCTAACCTCGCTGATACTCGGCTTAGGATTATCGTGCATCCATTCACTTAACGTTTGCCCTTCAATATATTCACACACGTGATAAAGAAAGCGGCTATCTTTTTGATCGCTTTTAACTCGCATAATATTACTGTGGTCGATACGTTCACCGACCCAGGCTTCACGCATAAAGCCCTGTAAGTAAATGGTATCATCAGCAAAGTTTTGTGAGGGCACCTTTAACACAACTGGTGTTGATTCATCTTCGTGCTGAGCTAAATATAAATGCGAGCGAATACTGGCATGGATAATTTTTCCAATTTTATAACCATCAAGTTTCATGCCCACGTTGAGTGCTGGCGGTATGCGCCGGCTTAATAAGTTACGTTCAATTTCTTCAGTTTGTCGGTTTGGGGTAGAACGTATGTATACTAATAAGCAGCTGACATTATCATCACTACCTTTATCGATTGCTTGCTCAACAATTTTCTTACTCAGAACTTCAAGTTCTAGATTGTCAGGATGACTAGATAAGGTAGATAATTGCTGTTTGAAATATTTGGCTGATAAATAATCATGCACACCATCACAGGTTAATAAAAAAATATCACCGCTTTGCACGTCAACCTGATGCACATCGACTTGTAGCCTAGAGTCGGCACCAAGAGCACGGGTAAGTACCGCATTGCTCGCACCTTGCTTGCGGTTATGATCAGAGGTAATAACCTCGAGCTGTTTGTTTTTGAAGGCGCTGATGCGGGTGTCGCCGAGATGAAACAAATAACCCGTTGAAGATTTAACAATTAATGCTGAAAATGTAGTTAACCATTGCTGTGCCTGACCACTGATAGAATCAGTTTGTGAGTACAACCATTGATTTAAACTGGTTAATACTTTCGCTGCCGATTTTCGGGTAGACCAAGTTTGCGGGGTTGAATAATATTGTTCAATAAATTGAGTGACTGCAAGTTGCGCAGCTTCCGCAGACTTTGAAGCACTTGAAAGGCCATCCGCAATTGCTGCAACAGCACCTTTTGAATGTAATTCACTAGGTTTAGGCACATAAGCGGCAAATGCGTCCTGATTTTCAGGCTTTCTACCAGCACAAGAAAAACCACCAAAATGCAGCTGCAATTGAGCAGCAACACTTTGATTTTTCTCTATACTTTTTGCTTCGTTAACTGACATTCTCTAACTCTGTAGACACCAATGATTATTTTTAACTAACATTAATTAATTCTATTAATACCCGTCTTCACATTACCCCACCTTTTAATTTATAAAAGGTTTGATAGTTTAACTGACATTAATTAATTCTATTAATACCCGTCTTCACATTACTCTACCTTTTGATTTATAAAAGGTTTGATAGTTTAACTGACATTAATTAATTCTATTAATACCCGTCTTCACATTACTCTACCTTTTGATTTATAAAAGGTTTGATAGTTTAACTGACATTAATTAACTCAATCGTACCGTCTTCACGTACTTCCGTCATTGAACCTTTTGGCTCTTCCATAAATAATAATGTGATAAAACCAACGACTGCGGTACCAGCTATTACCAAGAAAAACTGTTGATAACTTACCATTGATAGTACCGTTAAATAGACAACAGCACCAACGTTACCATAAGCCCCTGTCATACCGGCAATTTGCCCGGTCAATCTACGCTTAATTAATGGTACTGCGGCAAATACTGCACCTTCACCAGCCTGGACAAAGAAAGAACACGCCATAGCTGCAATAACAGCTAATGCTAATGGCCAACTGCTATCAATAGCTGACATGGTCAAGTAGCCTAACGCTAGACCTGCTGTTAAAATGAGTAGCGTTTTTTTACGACCAAATTTGTCACTGATCCAACCGCCACCTGGACGCGACATTAAATTCATGAATGCATATAACGAAGCCAACATACCGGCATATACCATATCTAATGAAAACACTTCTGCAAAAAATAGTGGTAGCATCGAGATCACGGCTAACTCAGAGCCGAAGGTGGCAAAGTATAAAATATTAAGCACCGCAACTTGCTTAAATTTATATTGATGAATCTCGGCAACTGGTTTTTCAAATACATGACCATTTACTTTATACGTTTGCTTCACTTCATAAATAAACAACAACAATAAAGCAAAGTAAGCAATTAAAGCACTTTGCTCAGAAAACAAATTAACGCCATTTGGCGATAACTTCCAAGTTAGCAATGATAAGGCACCGTACATGGGTATTTTCATTAACAGTAATAACCAGAAGTCACCTTTGCTGGTGATCTCCATTGCCCCTGTTTGCTTAGGCTTGAAATAAGTAGAGCCTTTCGGTGTATCTGTGACATTAAAATACCAAATAACACTGAATATAAGGCTAAGTAAACCAGACAAGCCAACTGCATAGCGCCAGCCATCCTCACCACCAAACATAAGTGCAATTAATGGTAAAGACATAGCAGCTGCCGCTGAACCGAAATTACCCCAACCGCCATAAATACCTTCAGCTGTACCTAATTCATTAGCCGGAAACCATTCACTAACCATGCGAATACCAATCACAAAACCCGCACCAATAAAACCAAGCAAGAAGCGCGCAATTGCAGCTTGCTCAAAATTACTAGCGGCGGCAAACATAAAACAAGGGATACTACATAATGCTAACACCCAAGTATAAGTAAGTTTTGGGCCATAGCGATCGGTCAACATACCAATAATCACTCGCGCAGGAATAGTTAATGCTACATTTAAAATTAACAACGTTTTAATTTCGCTTGCTGATAGCCCTAAACTATTCGCGATAACCGCTAACAACGGGGCATGGTTAAACCAGACCACAAAGGTGATAAAAAAAGCCATCCAGCTTAGGTGTAGGGTTTTCATTTTCCCTGTAAATGACCACAGTTTAATACCTGCTTGCTCACTCATAATTAACTCCATATGTTTTTAATACTGCAATTAATAGTGATATTGCAAAGCTGGTGCCAACTAAAAAGCCAATAAAATAAATGTTAAAAAACAATGTGATACGAAAACAATGCTGTTAATGTAGATTTTATAATTGCACTCTATATGAGCCTCTGCACGCTTTAAGTGCGGCTTAGGTATTACAAAATTTCCGATAAATAAAGCAGCTGCTGACTTGTTTTGAATAAATATTACGTCAAAATAAACACTCAAATAGATATTGGAATTAAGTGAATGGGTAGATACTTTTTTGGTTTAGATTTGCCAATCAACAACAAGCAGAAGATAGCTGCTTGGCGTGACGTACATTTACCGAGTGATAATAAATCAGTAGTACTTGAAAACTTTCATATTACATTGGTGTTTTTAGGTATGGTTGATGACTTAACATTACAGCAATGTATTGCTGCTGCCGATAATATTGTCGGTTCAACGTTTTCTCTAGTTTTAAACGATGTTGGCTTTTGGGCTAAACCCAAAGTTTTGTTTTTGAGTAGTAATAAGGTTGATATTGCTTTGCAAACATTAGTTGCAGATCTTGAAAACCTTGCTTTAAGCAACTCGATTAAACTCGAGCGAAGGCCATATATTCCACATTTAACTTTATGTCGAAAAGCTACAGCACATGCAGTAATGTCAGCGCAGCCAGAATTTGAATTTACCTTTACTGATTTTTGCTTATATGAGTCAAAATCAACTGAGCAAGGTGTTCGTTACGTAGTCATTCATCGTTGGCGCTTGCGATGAAATTAAATAATGGCAGAAAATTAACTCAATTTTGTGTAAAATCCATTTTTGATTTTATCACCTGTAAAGAATTTTATGCCTGTTGCGATTAACTTATTTCTATCTGCTATTCGACCGATTACTTTTTTTCTTCCTTGCGCAGCAATTATTTTAGGTGCAGGTTTGTCAGCTTACAGTGGTGTGGTAGACGGCCCTTTATTTGTTTCTTTATTAACACTTGCACTATTAGCGCAAATTACCATCAATTTAGGTGATGATTATCAGCGAGCATTTATTACCAGCGCAGCGGTTTTAAATCAACAAAGCCAGTCAAGTCAAAAACAAATGCATGTGCGATATCAAATGTTGAGGCTAATTCTTGGCTGTTTTATTCTGTTTAGTATTGGCATTATAATTCTTTGTAAAATGAGCACAGACGGCAGTTTTATCGCCTATGGTTTAGCCGGACTATGTGCAATGATTTTACTGATGATATTGCGTATTAAAACAAGACAAGCAAGTGTTTCTAAACCTATTTCAATAGCAGCCATTATGGCAAATATATTACTGCTTGGTTTTTTACCAACCCTAGTTAGTTACTACTTACACACTTCAAAGTTTAACTATAGCGTAGTTGGCTTAGCATTTTGTGCAGGACTGTTGGTGTTAAGTGTGTTATTTACAGGTAACCTAAAACAACAAATAACTAAAGACGCTGGTATCAATAGTGAGAACCTGACGCCAGCATTCAGGCTATTATTAAATGTGCTACTAGTCTTAATAGCTGTAGTGTTTTCGTTTACTTTAGCAATTATTTATTTTGCCGAATTACCATTATTTTCAGGCTTATTCATTTTCACTTTGCCATCATTTGTTGGCTCAATAATGACAGTGAAGCACCTACCTGAAGAGGACGTAACCCAAACACAAATAAGCAAGTTAATATTTACTTGTTTTGCCTTTTGGATATTATTTGTTATTGGTTTAATGCTTTAGTTGCACTTTCTAAATCGTTCATTGATAACCGTTGCTCAGGGATGGCAAGTTCAACTTCATGTAGATCAATTATCTGCATAATTTGAAAATTAATTTTTTCTTCTATTTGCTTATATTGTACTCTGCCTGATACTGTTGAATAAGCATTTACGACAATGATAAATGCATCCTCTTCAACATCTTCAAACCTGACGTACCTTTCCAGAGCAATAATATTTGAATGTTCATCAATAAGTTTGCGTATCGCTTCTACCAGCGTTTTTAATTTATCAGTCGGTGTATTTAAGCGTATGCGAAACCGTTTTAGATAACGGCGATTATCAATTTCTGAAATATTTTCCAGCTCCATAGACGCTATGGTTGAGTTTGGTACATGAACCACTTTTCGATCAAGTTTTCTAATTTTAGTAGAGCGCAAACCAATTTCTTCTACTCGGCCTTGGGTGTTTCCAAACTTACACATGTCACCTGGCTTTATTGGTCTTGCTATAAATAACGTAAATGCACCAAACACATTTTCTAAAGACTTCTGCGCCGCTAAGGCAATCGCTAAACTACCTATCCCTAAACCGGTAATTATTGCAGTAATATTAAAACCCGCATCACTAAACCAGTTCAATGCTATAACCATAACAGTGAATATTTTTAATGTCGTAACCATAGGTTTTAAAATGGCAACGCTGTTATTACCTTCGCCAGCACGGCTTACATATAAAGCAAAACAAAATTCTATTATCCCCATAGATAAGAAAATTAATGCCATATAGTTCAATGTACCAGTATCAAGCCAAACCCGTGCATATATGGAAAGGCCTAAATGCCCAGTTGCCCATTGCAACAAAATAAAAAACAAAAATAAACGAAGTGGCACTCTGATAAATCGCCGCATTGTTCGGCGATATATTTCTGAATAAGAAACAAGTTTAATGAGAAATAATCGTATTAAATCGGTGAAATACCATGAACTTATTAAAATAATGAGAAAGCTGACAAATTGCCAATTTTGCATATCAAGAACGGTAAAATCAGGTAAATATTCTGCCACCGACTGAGCAATAGGATGGTAGCCAAACTCTGCCCACATGACAGGGATTTGTCCAACAGTATGGCTAGATATTTTCCAAATATGCCTTTCATTTTCAACTTTTATTCGTTGCAAATAGATGGGAACATCTGTGTTCGAAGATTTTATCACGCCAAGTAAATCACGATAACTAGGCAGTCCATCATCTTTATGACCTTGCGGGTCATCACTAAGTGTAGTGATATCTAACGAATGATGCTGAGACCAAACAATATTCAATTGCTTGATTAATTGCTCTTTATCTCTCTGAGTGGCACTTGCTGGTAAATTTCTAAAATCTATATAATTTGAAGCTTCAACATAATCATCAGCATTTATCGCTTCTGCAATTGCAATCATACTGGATAGAGGTGTACTGCCAATTTTAGCAATATTTTGTGGGGATAATTGTGCATTTTCGATGGCTTGCTTGGCCAGCTCTTGTCTTTCCTTTACTTGCTTTAACGTGGGCTCTTGTGCAGCTGCTGTTATGCTAAACAACAAGCAGTAGAAAATTCCCCCTAGAAGAAATAGAGCCGATACTGTTTTATACATAAGTAAACTCAAGCCTTGATTGAATACTTACTTAATTAAAGATGCATACCCTCATAAATGCAAAACTACAATAAAATCACAGGATTTAGCCCATCCCTGGCAATTCTAAGTTATTTCTTCCTTGAATTAACAGAATTTAAGCCGTCCTTGGCAATTCTAAGTTAATTCTTCCTTGAATTAACAGAATTTAAGCCGTCCTTGGCAATTCTAAGTTAATTCTTCCTTGAATTAAAAAGGCGAAACCGAAGTTTCGCCTTTTTAAAGAATAAGTTAGCAACCAGCTAGAATATTTATTGCTCTAACAACAAACCAGTGATCGTCGCTATACCTGAACCGGTAGCACCTGCAGCCCACATACCACTGCTATGCTCGTTGTAACAGGCGGATAAATCCATATGCAACCACCCCTTTCCTTCATTGCCAACAAATCGTGCCAAGAAACCGGCAGCGTTACTAGCTCCGCCCATACCGCCACCTTTTTGAGTAGTACTGTTAGCCGTGTCGGCAAATGCAGATGGGCATTTAGCGCTATGAAACGTTTCTAATGGTAATGGCCAAGCGGGATCATTTTCTTTAGCGGCCACACTTTGTGCTTTAGCAATCATGTCGTTATCAAGAGCAAATAATGCATTATATTCACCACCAGTTGCCCCCATTGCGGCGCCTGTTAATGTTGCAGCATCAATAATCATTTCACCATTATATTCGCTGGCAGCAATTAAGCCATCTGCCAAAACCAAGCGACCCTCTGCATCTGTATTAGCAATTTCTACACTAACACCATTTTTATATTTTAAAATATCGCCAAGTTTATATGCATAACTACTCACCATGTTTTCTGCACAGCAAAGTATTAAGATAACCCGTTTACTTAAACCGGTTTTAATTGCCAATCCAAGAGCTGCGGTTACAGTTGCCGCCCCCCCCATGTCACATTTCATTGAAAACATACCAGCTGAAGGCTTAATGGAATAGCCACCAGAATCAAAAGTGATCCCTTTACCAACTAAGGTAGTAAAAATAGGCTCTTCAGTATTTCCGCTAGGGTTATAATCAACAATCAACATACCGGGATCATTAATACTACCTTTACCAACATTATAAATACCGGTCCAACCTTCCTGCTCTAAATTGTCGCCACTAATTATTTCTGCACTAACATGATCAGGAGCTAAATCCTTCAGATACATTAATGCACTCTGTGCTAATGTTTCTGGTACTAATTGTGATGGAGTTTGATTGATCAAATCGCGTGCCCAGGCATAAACACTTTGTTTATCTGTTAGGCGTTTAACAGTTGCATCATCACCGGTGAATTCAATGGCTTCTAACTTGCCAACCTTGCTAAAACCTTGTGCAAAGGCCCATTGGCTTAGCTCGCACCAATTGTCACCTTGTAAACTTGCGCAGCTAACCCCTAGAGCCTCTATTTTACGGCCCGCCTGTTGGATTTTTCGTAAGTTAAGTTTTGATTCTTCAACATATATATGGATTTCATCACCATGAAAACTAAGATTAGCCGACGCTTGCCAGTTATTTGGTTTGTTATTAGTGATTTTGATAATTGCAGATTGTGTCATTGCAGATCCTGTTAAATATTTTTATACCAATGTATGATAAGACAAGCTTATCAACTTTTCTATAGATACCCTTGCGTATAGCATAGCTCAGGAATTAAATTGCACTACCATCAGTTACAAATTGGCGAAACTTTTATCTCACGATCCAGCTATTATTTAAGTGAGCAAGAGCTTATTGAATTTGCTCAAAAATGGGATCCGCAACCATTTCATATTAATAAACAAGCTGCCGAGCAACATCAAATTGGTAGGTTATTCGCAAGTTCAGTGCATACCATAGCCATTGCAACAGCTCTGGCACATAAAACCCCATACTTTGAAATTGACGCAGTGGCAGGATTAGGAATAGACGAACTTAAAATGCTTAAACCAGTGTTCGCCGGGGAAACGTTATTTCTAAAAGTTGAACTTATTAATAAGCGTTTATCCAAGAGCCAGCCGAATAAAGGCATAGTCACTAAAAAAATGTTTATCACTAATCAAGATGAACAGTTGAAAATGACATTTTTATCTTCTGCTTTGGTGAATATTAGCAATGAAATTTGAGCCAGAAATTCATCCAGCTAAACTAATAAAGCGCTATAAACGCTTTCTTGCCGATATTGAATTACCAAATGGTGAAGTTACCACTATTCATTGCCCAAATACTGGTGCAATGACCGGCTGCGCAGAGCCGGGGTTCAAAATATGGTATTCATTATCAGATAATCCAAAACGTAAATACCCAGGTACGTTTGAACTAGCCCAGAATAACCAAGGGCATTTAATTGGTATTAATACCGGTAAGGCAAACCACTTAGTGGTTGAAGCAATAAAAAATAATAAAATCGCAGAATTACTTGGTTATCAATATTGTAAAACTGAGGTGAAGTATGGCAAAGAAAACTCACGTATTGATATTTGTTTAACCGGTGATAATCAGCCTGATTGTTACGTTGAAATAAAATCTACCACTTTGCTTATCGATAACTGTGGCTATTTTCCAGATGCGGTCACAGCTCGGGGCCAAAAACATATTAGAGAATTAATGTCCTTAATTTCTACAGGAAAACGTGCTGTATTATTTTTTTGCGTGCAACATTCTGGCATCAACAAAGTTAAAGTTGCTGATTTTATTGATGAAAAATATGCAAAGTTATTAAAAGAAGCAATAGAAGTTGGTGTTGAAATTTTATGTTATGGTTGTGATATTAACGAAAACGGCATAGAAATAAATAATAAGTTGAATTTTATTTTCAATTAAACCTTGATATTGAAATTTTAACCCCTATATAGCCAGTCTAACAGGATGTATCTTTAAAATAGACAAAGATATATCTGGTAAATGTAAGACAATCGTTGCCAGCTTAAAAACATTCTGTTATAGATATTCAATTAAATTTTAGCTTTTCGAATTAAGTAGTATTTAGGAGATTCGGCATGCCAACAAAGCAAGCAAGTCAAACAATAGGTATTTTGGCCTTAGCCGGTGTTAAGCCGTACGTAGAAAAAGCTGGCGAAGAGTACATGAACCCAGCGCAAGAAGAGCACTTTAAGAAAATTCTTGAAGCGTGGCGCGTGCAACTTCGTGAAGAAGTAGACCGCACTGTAACTCATATGAAAGATGAGGCTGCAAACTTCCCTGATCCTGTCGATCGTGCTGCACAAGAGGAAGAATTCAGTTTAGAGTTACGTACTCGAGATCGTGAACGCAAACTAATTAAAAAAATTGAGAAAACTCTACAATTAATTGAAGAGAGTGATTTTGGTTTTTGTAATACCTGTGGTATTGAAATTGGTATCAAGCGTTTAGAAGCTCGTCCAACAGCTGATTTATGTATTGAATGTAAAACATTAGCAGAAATTAAAGAACGCCAAATGGCTGGTTAATTCCTCAAAAATGCATTCTTTGCAAAATCCAATTACTCAACGGCCACCTAGCTCCTATCGTGGCCGTTTTGCTCCCTCCCCTTCAGGTTTACTTCATTTTGGCTCTTTAGTCGCCGCTTTAGGCAGTTATTTACAAGCTAAAAGTATGCAGGGTAAATGGCTAGTTCGTATTGAAGATATTGATAAGCCAAGAGAAATGCCAGGTGCTGACCAAGCTATTTTAACCACGTTAGACGCTTACGGTTTGCATTGGGATGAGCAAGTTCTTTATCAAAGCCAACAAGCACCTCTTTATTATGATGTGCTGGCCTATCTGAAAAACCAAGAGCAAAGTTATTACTGCCAATGTAGTCGTAGCCAAATAAAAAAAACTGGCGGTATTTATTTAGGCACATGTAAAACATTAAATCTTAATGCTGAAAACTGTGCTACCCGCTTAATTAACGTTTTTCCTTTTGCTGAATTTAAAGATGGTATTCAAGGTAAAGTAGCCGTAGATAAAGCTCTGGCAAGTGAAGATTTTATCATTCATCGCCGCGATGGCCTTTTTGCCTATCAACTTGCTGTTGTTATTGATGATGCTGTCCAAGGCATTACTGAAGTAGTTCGCGGCTGTGATTTATTAGAGCCAACAGCAAGGCAACTTACTTTGTTTAAAGCATTAAGCCTTACAGCACCAAGTTATGTTCATTTACCTTTAGCGGTTACTGAACAAGGATATAAATTAAGTAAACAAAACGCAGCGCCAGCAATCAATAACCAACACCCGCAACCGGCATTGATACATGCATTACATTTTTTAGGGCAAAATCCAGATAACGATTTAGAATTTGAATCAGTAGAAACAATTATAAATTGGGCAATTCAACACTGGCAGCTAAATAATATTCCCAAGCACCGCGAAATTATGCTTTAAAAGCAAGATAAGATACGGTTTTCGTTCTCTTTTTAAGCACTTTATTATATTATTGCGCCCTTATTCTATGCCTTAGCTACAATTATTAAGGAAACAGCTATTAACGCATTTACTAGGCTTATTAAATCAATGTTCGCTAAAGACAAAAAAGCAAACAAAAATAAAGCACAAAACTCAGATATTGAATTCCCAATTGTATTCAATCGTGGTGATCACAACATATCTCGTAAAGACTTCAGTGAGAATGCTCTAAAGGTACTTTATCGCTTAAATAAAGGTGGCTTTGATGCTTACCTTGTTGGTGGAGGGGTACGTGATATTTTGTTAGGTGAGCACCCAAAAGATTTTGATATTGCCACCAATGCAACCCCGGAACAAATCAAAAAATTGTTTAGAAACTGCCGTTTGATTGGCAGAAGATTCCGTCTTGCGCACATTGTTTTTGGCCGGGATATAATAGAAGTAGCCACCTTCAGAGGGCATCACGATAATGCCCCTAAAATAGCGCACACCAAAGCAAATAAAGATAAAATTGTTTCGAAGCAATCGGAACACGGCATGTTATTACGTGACAACATTTATGGCAGCATAGATGAAGATGCTGAGCGTCGAGATTTCACTATTAACGCGTTATATTATTCGATTAAAGATTTTAAAGTGTATGATTTTGCCAATGGTGTACAAGACATCAATGATAAAGTTATTCGCTTAATTGGTGATCCTGAAACACGGTATCGAGAAGATCCGGTACGTATGTTACGTGCCATACGATTTGCCACTAAGCTTGATATGACCATTGAAGCTGAAACTGAGCAACCAATTAAAGCCCTTGCGCCGTTAATGGCAAATATTCCTGCAGCACGCATGTTTGAAGAATATTTAAAGCTATTTCTTGGTGGTAAAGCTCAACAAAATTTTCACATGTTGGCGAAATACGGTTTATTGCAATATTTTTTCCCACATATTAGTGAAACGGTTAAACATGAGCCCGACTCAGATGCGGTTAAGTTTGTAGAAAGAGTTTTAATTAATACTGACAGGCGTATTAATGAAGGCAAACGCGTTACGCCAGCATTTTTATTAGCTGCTGTTATTTGGTATAAATTACAAAGCAGTGTTCAAGCGATTTTGGATAACTCGCCGACACCATACCAAGATGCATTTTTTGCAGCCATGAGTGAAACTATGGCTGAACAACAACGCTGCATTGCTATTCCAAAACGCTTTCAACAACCGATGAAAGACATCTGGTTCTTACAACAAAAACTCGACCGCAGAGAGGGCGCCAGAGCGTTTAAAGTATTAGAGCACCAGCGATTTAGAGCCGGCTACGACTTTTTGTTATTACGCGGTGAAGTAGAAGGTGGGCATTTAGCTGAACTAGCAGATTGGTGGACCCATTTTCAAGAAGCTGCGCCGGATACACAAGAGCAAATGCTCAAAGGTATAAAAGGCAATCGAAGTAACAAACGACGCTCTACCCGTAAGCGTCGTAAGCCAGTTAATAAAGAATAACAATACAAAAATGACAATTGTATATATTGGCCTTGGTAGCAATTTAGATAACCCTGACGTCCAAATAGAGCAAGCGCTTGCGCAATTAGGGCATATAGCTAAAACTGAATGTATTGCTGTTTCTTCGTTATACTCAAGCAAACCAATGGGACCGCAAGATCAACCTGACTATATGAATGCAGTCGCCTGTATTGATACTATACTATCACCTATTGAGTTACTCGATCAGCTGCAAGCGATTGAATTAGGCTTTGGCCGGATACGTAAAGATGAGCGTTGGGGGGCTAGAGTACTAGATCTTGATATTTTACTGTTCGCTGATGAGATAATTAATAGTGAACGCTTAACCGTTCCTCATTACGGAATGAAAGTTCGAGAGTTTGTTATTTACCCATTAGCTGAATTAAACCCTAACCTAATTCTTCCTGATGGAACAAAAGTAACCAGTTTACGAATGCAACTTGATGATAACGGCTTATTTGTTGTTCGCCAGTTGCAACTAAATTAATTCTATGACACTGTAGCAAAAATTAATTTCATGCGTTTATCGCATATTCTTACTTCGAGTTTAAAATAACTAATATGAGTAGAATTACCGTAAGCACCTTGCAAAAAATGAAGGATGCTGGAGAAAAAATTTCAACCATAACCGCCTACGACGCCAGCTTTGCTCGTCAATTCGATAATGCAGGTATTCATGCCATGTTAATTGGCGACTCTTTAGGTATGGTATTACAAGGCCAATCTGATACTTTACCGGTAACGGTTGAAGACATTTGCTACCACACCAGCTGCGTTCGCAACGGCGTAGATAACGCACTTGTTATTGCTGATCTACCATTTATGTCTTATGCCACACCTGAACAAACCTATGCTAACTCCGCTAAGCTAATGCAAGCCGGTGCAAATATGGTAAAACTTGAAGGTGGTGCATGGCTATATGATACCGTACGAGGTTTAGTTGATAGAAGTGTTCCTGTATGTGGTCACTTAGGGTTAACGCCGCAGTCAGTAAATGTATTTGGTGGATTTAAAGTCCAAGGCCGTGACTCTGATAAAGCTCAGCAAATGATAGATCATGCCAAAGGCTTAGAACAGGCAGGTATTCAATTATTAGTTTTAGAGTGTATTCCTACTGAATTAGCAAAAGCAATTACCGACGCGGTTTCCATTCCAACAATAGGCATTGGCGCTGGCAACGTGACTGACGGCCAAATATTGGTTATGCATGATGCCTTAGGTATCTCTTTTGGTAAAATCCCTAAGTTCTCGCGTAATTTCTTAGCCGAAACAGGAAATATTGAAAAAGCAGTAGAACTTTATATTAATGACGTAAATACAGGCGCTTTCCCAGGGCCTGAGCATAGCTTTAGTTAATTAATGAATATTGTTAGTGATATTACAGAATTACGCCAGCAAATAAATGAATGGCGTAAACAAGGCTTAAAAATTGCCTTTGTACCGACTATGGGTAACTTGCATGCGGGTCATATTTCCTTAGTAGCAGAAGCCCATAAACATGCGGATAGAATTGTTGCCAGTATATTTGTTAATCCAATGCAGTTTGGTGCTAATGAAGATATAGGCAATTACCCTCGCACCATGGAAGATGATAAGCAAAAACTTGTTAACGCCAAAACCGATTTATTATTTACCCCTACCCCTGAAATTATCTATCCGAAAGGCTTAGATAAACAAACCTATGTAGAGGTGCCAAACGTATCTGATGGTTATTGTGGTGAGTCACGTCCGGGTCATTTTCGCGGTGTATCGACAATTGTTTGTAAGCTATTTAATTTAGTGCAGCCTGATATTGCTTGTTTTGGTTTAAAAGATTATCAACAAGTACAAGTTATACAAACCATGGTTGAAGATTTATCTTTACCGATTGAAATTATCCCTGTAGCAACCATGCGTGAAGAGTCTGGACTAGCGATGAGTTCGCGCAACAATTACTTATCAACTGATGAAAAGAATGTTGCCGCACATCTACATAAAGCGTTGAGTTGGTTAGCTGAACAATTATTGATTAATAAAGATTATAATGCCCTAACCGAAACAGCAATTAAGACGATAAATGCAGCGGGGATGAGAGCTGATTATATTCATATCTGCCACGCTCGTACGCTGAACCCCGCGACTATTGATGATACAGAAATAGTCATTTTAGCTGCGGCACATTGTGGCAAAGCTAGATTAATTGATAATATCCAAGTAAATTTATAGTGACTTTAGAAGGCATAGCCTTCTAATTTATCACTTTAGCTAATACCTGAGGCAAAAACTGTAAACTCTCTGCAGCAAGCTGTTTTTGTTCTTTCAATACTTCCTGCAATATTGCATCAGTGGTTAACGGATTAGCCAGCACAACCCTGAATACTAATACTTTTCTGCCATGATAATGGCTCACTTCAATTCGAGTACGTGAAACGAAAGACTTACCCGCTTCACGTTGACGCTTTTGAATAAACTTAGTGAGTTTATCTAAAATGACATTAATTTCTTCTTGTTGCTTTCTATCTGCATTCTGCAAGAATTGTTGTACTGCCTGTGGCACATATCGATAGGTAAGCAAACACAATTCAGGTTCGGTCAGCAATTCAAAATCATCATCGGCTTTAATTAACTCAGCAAAATAATGTGCCTTTTCTATGCTTTGATTTACCAATAATTCATAACCAGGGCGCGAAATTATATGCATACTTGCGTATACCATCATCGCCATACCCGGGCGAGAACCTTCAAGAGTATGACTGCCTAAATCTTTCGAACCTTTACGTAGGATATACTCTGCATGATGTTCGATTGAAGCGACAGATTCCGGGTTTTTAAAAACCACCAGTCCAGCTCCCATAGGTACATACATTTGCTTATGCGCATCAATAGTTACTGAATCAGCAAGTTCAACACCATCTAATAAAGAGCGGTATTTATTCGAAAGTAAAGTAGCGCCGCCCCAAGCTGCATCAACATGAAAATGACAATTAAATTGTTGAGCAATGCCGGCCATCTCTCTAAGTGGATCAATGTTACCAGTTTCAGTAGTACCTGCTACCCCGACAATACTCATCACTTTAATATTTTTTTGCTCCAGGCGAGCACACTCTTGCTCTAATTCCTGGCAATCGATACGGTTGTTAGAGTCGGTTTTAATGGCAATTACACTGTCACGACCTATGCCTAGAATGTCTGCAGCCTTTTTAAGTGAATAATGCCCGCGCTCAGAAACTAAAATTGCTAAGCCTTCATAGCCGTAGTGTTTTAGAGCCTTAAACAATCCTTCTTTACCTACACCTGAAAAAACGCCGTCTGCTTTTAAAAGGTTGTTACGAGCAACCCAAAGAGCGGTAATGTTTGCCACGGTGCCACCGGAACAAAATGCTCCTAATGAGTGCTGTGCACTGTGCATCCATTGCTCATAAAAACTGTCATTTTGTTGATACACCATACGATGCATCATCCCCAACACTTGTCGCTCTAGCGGAGTAAAGGCTTTTGATGTTTCAATTTTAACCAGATTTTGATTCAAACCTGTCATTAACTTTGCTAACGGTAAAACAAAATAAGGCAATGCCGATGTCATGTGACCAATAAAGCTTGGCGCTGAAGTATGCACTGATTGAGAAATAAGTTTATCGAGTAAATGATGAGTGTGATCTGATACGTATTGCGGTTGCTCTGGTATTTGCGAGCTGGCAAAGTCTTTTTCTATTTCAGTGAGTGGTTTTTCGGTGGCAACAATATGATTACCTAAAAAGCCATTTAGGTTTTGCGAGATCTCTGCTTCAATACGACCTAAAGTAGAATCGGGGGCTTCCGGAATCGTAAATATTTGATGTAATGATTCAAGCGTTGCTTGAGCTTCGCGTTTTTTATTAGTCATAAATTACCAAAATAAAACCAGTTATTATTTCCTAGTTTAAATTTTAATCCTCAGATTAGTACGCTGAACTTTAATAAATATTAGCCGAAATGTCTTCTACTTTAAGCGTAATAAATGAAACAATTGGTTAAATACTATAAATTTGCCGTTAATGACCAGCACTGCTGTCCGCTTGCTTGGTACTTAGCTTCAAAAGGGGTTAAACTTTCTGCGGCTTGGTCTACTTCATTTAAAGAAGAGTTTATATTTGCAATGGCTAACGCCGCTTGAAACTCTTCTAAATACAAACGCCAGTTACTTCTTAGCTCTAACTGCTTGCCGATTTTAAAAATGTAAGGAAAAACTGCACTACCATGCCAACGCCGTTTTACATGTTTTGCTTTCGGCCAAGGATTTGGATATAAAATGTAGTGCTTTTCAACCGGCCAATTAGCGGCAAAAACGAGTCGATAAAAGTCATTAAGATCAGCTCGAACTAGATGAAAGTTATCGACTTGCCATTTTTCTTCAACATTCCTGGTAATACGGTTATCCGACTTATCCACACCTATCACCAAAGCATTAGGATTTTGCTTGGCAATGATGCGTGAGCTTTGCCCTACTCCACAACAAGAATCAAGGATAACAGGCCCAACAAATGCCTTAACCAAGCGATCGATCTCTTCAAATGCTAATCGAGTGTGTTCTGATATTGGCTTTTGAAAGTCTGTAGTTAAATGAGTATTAACAATATCAGCCAGCTTTTCATGTATACCTGGCTGGTTGGTAATAATTGCTTTTGAATCACCAAATGACATTAGCTACGAAGTCCTATGCCTTTAGTGATTAATACCATTGCCACCGTATAAAGGGTAATAATAAATACAGAAATCACACTAAATGCTACGGTTAATGACACGTCGCTTATCCCTAAAAAACCATACCTAAAAGCATTTACCATGTATACGATTGGGTTAATTTGTGACACACCCTGCCAAAACTCGGGCAGTAAAGTAATAGAATAAAAAACACCGCCCAAATAGGTTAGGGGCGTTAAAATAAAAGTAGGTATAATTGAAATATCGTCAAAGCTGTTAGCAAAAATAGCATTTATTAAGCCACCTAAAGCAAACACTGCAGAAGTTAACATCACGGTGATAATAATTACTGCGACATTATGAATTTGGATATCAACAAATAATAATGAAATCAAAGTTACAATCAAACCAACTAAAATACCACGCGTCATACCGCCACCAACATAACCGGCAACAATAACCCAGTTAGGCACTGGCGCAACTAGCATTTCTTCAACATTTCGTTGCCATTTAGCGCTAAAAAAAGATGAGGCGACATTCGAATATGAATTGGTAATAACCGACATCATAATTAATCCAGGTACGATAAACGACATATAGTCAAAACCGCCCATTTCACCAATACGAGAGCCAATTAATGAACCAAATATGACAAAATATAAACTGATGGTAATTGCCGGAGGTACAAGAGTTTGCACCCAAATCCGCAAAAATCGGTGTACTTCTTTATGCAAAATACTAGTTAAAGCAATACGGTTTCTAAAAGTAATCATTATTAACTAGCCTTCACTGATTGTTCTACGTTATTTGCTACTAAGGTAACAAATAGTTCTTCAAGGCGGTTAGATTTGTTACGCATACTTTGCACGCTTATCCCTTGTGTGGTTAATTCATTAAATACTTCATTTATCGATTGAGTTTTATCAACATCAACTTCAATGGTATGGTTGTCTATTAACCTAATAGGATAATTTTGCAATGATGGAGCTTGCTCGGTTGGTTTAATATCCAACACAAAAGTTTCGATATGCAATTTGGATAATAAGGCTTTCATACTGGTATTTTCAACAATTTTACCATGGTCAATAATAGCAATATTACGACACAGCATCTCAGCTTCTTCAAGGTAATGCGTAGTTAAAATGATGGTAATTCCTTGCGAGTTTAGTTCGCGCAGGTAGTCCCACATATGACGACGAAGTTCTATATCCACACCTGCAGTTGGCTCATCAAGTATTAAAACTTGCGGTTCATGCATAAGGGCTCTGGCAATCATCAGGCGTCGCTTCATTCCTCCAGAAAGGTTACGCGACGGTTCATTTCTTTTTTGCCAAAGATCGAGCTGTTTAAGATATTTTTCGGCACGCTGATTGGCAATTTTACGTGGTACACCATAATAGCCAGCTTGGTTTACTAATATTTTTAATGGTGCTTCAAACTGATTAAAATTAAATTCCTGTGGCACTAAACCAAGAAAACTTTTCGCTAAATCGAGTTCTTTTTCAATATCATGGCCAAACACCTTCACTAGGCCTTCGGTTTTATTTACCAACGATGTAATAACGCCAATAGTTGTCGACTTACCAGCGCCATTTGGACCTAACAATGCAAAAAAATCGCCTTTCGACACTTCTAAATCAAGGCCTTTTACAGCTTGAAAGCCGCCTTTATATGTTTTTTTTAAGCCGGAAATTTCTAGGGCTAACTGCATCTTAATTACCTTAATATTGAATGGCGACGGATAAATTTCCATCTCAGGTAGAGCTGATATATGGGCAATCACTCAAATATCAATGTATTATAGCAATTGGATAATAGAATAATGCTATAAACAAAGTAACGAAATGATACTCGATAAAAAACAACTGATAAATGCCATTATCATTCAACTTGAAGAAGAGTTAAAAAATGCGATTAATTCTGCTGAGATGGCAAGGTTAGCAGCCACCGATGATCAAAGCGTAGCTGAAACTCAATACGATACACTGGGATTAGAGGCATCCTATTTAGCTCATGGCCAATCAGAAAGAGCAGAACTAATTAAGCGTCAAATTGAACAATATCAGCATTTCTCCATTAATAATTTTAATGAAAATGATGAGATAGACATTGGTTGTATAGCAACGCTTAGGGCTATAGAAAATAATGCTGAGCTATATTATTTTATTGGCCCAAGTGCAGGAGGGTTGAAACTTAAGTTTAATGGCATTCATATAACATTAATAACTCCTCAAGCACCTGTTGCTAAGGAGTTATTAGGTAAATTTCAATTGGATATAATTACGTTACCAGGTCCAAGAGCCAAGCAGTTGGAAATTGTAGAAATATTTTAATTCGAATTAGTTAAGTAAAGCTCTGAGCTTTTCTATATCAACAGTTTTCTCGTCAACTTTTAAATATGCAACGGAATCAGAGTAAACTATTGTCGATTCTAAAACACCAGACATTTTTGATAATTGCTGTGCTAATTGCTGTGCATGCTGCTCATCGGTGAAGCTAACATTATAACTAATACTCTTAGAGCGTTTTACCTCGCTCATCCCCAAGGCAATAACAAACCAAAGCAATAACAATCCCGCACTGAATAAAAACACACTAGCTTGGTCAAAATAGGTTTGAATTAAACCACCAAATAAGCCACCAATAAATGCACCGAAAAATTGGCTACTCGAATATACGCCCATTGCAGAGCCCTTTTCACCTGCAGGAGCAATACGCGATAATGTTGATGGCATAGTAGCCTCTAAGTAATTAAAGGCAATAAAAAACATTACTACAAAAGCAAACATCAAATAGAAATCATCATGTTTTAGCCAAAGCAATAACAGACTAAGGGTCATTAAAACAATAGCGCTACAAAATACTAATTTTTCTTTATTTTTCTTAATAGCCCAAATCATAAATGGCACCATCAATGCGAAAGAAATTAGCAATGCAGGTAAATATAATTGCCAATGGTCACTAACAACAAACCCAACATTTGTGAGCATTAAAGGTAATGAGACAAACATCGCGGTTAGAGCTAAATGAAGAATGAACACACCTAGGTTTAAGCGTAATAACTGCGGCTCCTTGATCAGCTTGCCAAGTTTTGTTGGCGATGCAACTAAATCACCTTTAGGTGCCGTATTTATTGAGTTAGGTACTACATATACGACTAACAGAATACCAACGACCGAGAATATAGCAGTAAGATAAAATAAACCAGCTAAGCCAAAACTGTCAGCGACTAGTGGCCCTAACACCATTGCAACTGCAAAGGATAAACCAATGAACATGCCTATTGTAGCCATAACTTTAGGGCGTTGCTCTTCTCTACTTAAATCTGCAGCCAAAGCTAATGTTGCGCTGGCAATAGCGCCCATCCCTTGTAATGCTCGACCAAACACTACTCCATAGATAGTGTCTGCCATTGCGGCCACGATACTACCAATACAGAAAACGACCAAGCCAGAAATTATCACCGGCTTGCGACCAAATTTATCAGACAGAATACCCATAGGTATTTGCAGTAATGCTTGGGTAAATCCGTAAGCGCCAATTGCTAAGCCTAACCATATTGGGCTATAGCCTTCTAGGTGAACGCCATAAATAGCAAAGACGGGCAAGATCATAAATAAACCAATCATCCGCATGCCAAAAACTGTAGCTAAGGACAAAGAAGCTTTCTTTTCAATACTGTTTAAACCGGTAACATTCATACTTGTATCATTTGGAGAATAAAAACACGTTATTTTAACATGAAGATTAATTAAATTTCATCATAACAATAAGTAAATCAAGCTTGGTAGAGGTGCTCATTTAATTTGCTGCGCATTTCATCGGGTATAGGCTTGGATTTCTGCGTTTCATAACAAAAATAAACCATTATTGCCGTGCCAGATGCACACTTTTGATCCTGTTGCCAAATTTCTTGGTATACGTGAAAAGATGTATTACCCACTTTAGAAAGATAAGTCTTAACCTCAATATCTTCACCATAAAATAATTGGGCATGAAATTCTATTTCTGTTTTGGCCAAAATCAATGGCCATCTCTGCAAATCCAATTTTGGTGATAAGATTTTAAATATAGGATTTCTCGCTCCTTCGAACCAAATAGGAATAGCTGTGTTGCCAATATGACCGAGGGCATCAGTGTCACTAAATCGTGGGGTTATAATTTCTGAAAACATTCAAATACCTGCAATTGAATAAAATAATAGGCTAATTTTTAGATTTAATGCATAGTAGCGTTATTCCATTAGATTGTTAATAATTATTACCTATGACAGATTTTATCGAAGTATATGATAATATTTTAAGTAAAGAGTTTTGTGAAAAATTCATCACTCAATTCGACACTAGTCCACATAAAAACCAAGGTCGAACCGGTAGTGGTGTAGACTTAAGTAAAAAGCTTAGCGAAGATATCTATCTAAATGAACATCAAGAATTTCACCCTGCATTGCAAACTATTTTACAAGCCACAACACAATGCGTTACTGATTATGTAAGCAAGTACTTTTTCAGTTTAATAAGTGGTATCAGTCTTACTCTTAATCATCCTGTGACAGGTGTTCCAACACTTTTAACCGTTGATAATTTTGATGAGATTGGCAGACCACAAGCAATGAACCTAATGCGTTACTTATTTCGCTTGGCACCAGTAAATGCACAAAGATATCAACAAGGGAAAGGTAACTATGGCTACTGGCATTCAGAGATTTACCCTCAGCCAAACGGGAATGAGCCTTTACATCGTGTATTATTATTTTTAATTTACCTAAATGATGTCGAAGATGGTGGGGAAACAGATTTTTATTATCAAAACAAAAGTATAAAACCGAAAGCGGGTAGTATAGTAATCGCCCCCTGCGGATTCACCCATACGCATAGAGGGAATATTCCAAAATCATCGGACAAATACATATTAACTTCGTGGGTTTTATATAATCCGGCGGAAAAGATTTATACCGCATAAAGATAATTCATTTATGAAATATATCTTGATACTGGAAAGTATATTCAAAAATAACAATCGTTATACCTATTCCAATTGGTGTATTAGATTATTTCAAGCATTTAAAATAAGTAAGCGGTTTATAAAAATCGCTTCAATATTCTATCTATTTGGGTCAGCTTAATTTTTCTCAGTAACTCTCTTGGTTTATCAGGGTAATCATTTATCGATTGAATATTATCTATTGAAGTGACCCTAGTGGTATGCGCTAAAATTCCAGACAACTCTTGCAGCCATCTTTCTTTAAGTTGTTGGTTACGATCACACACTAGTAATCCATTTTCTAAGTCCAAGCTCCAAGCTCTTGGATTTAAATTACTACCGGTAAGAAGATGATAGGTATCATCAGCTACTACACCTTTTAAATGATAACTGTTCGATCCATCTAACCATAGATGCAAGTTTAATTGACCACTGTCAATATACTGCTGATTACGCTTTATAAAATTGCGTAAAAGCATTTCATAAATATAGGGAACTATACCAATAGTAGAGAACTTCTCTGGATCTGAAATATAAAAGTCATTAGCCCGTTTATCACCAACAACTATTGTAACTTCGACCCCCTTCTTAAGTGCTCGTCGTAAGTCACCACTAAGTAATTTTGGGAAATTAAAATACGGCGTAAACACAACTAAAGACTTACTGGCTATTTTAAAAATTTTACGGGCAGTTAAATTAAGTTGATTTCCACGCGCGCCTAAACCAACCATAGGAGCTATAAATAGATCTGTTTTAGCTGATGTTGTTCCTTCAACTTTATAGGGTGAACGTTTAATTGAAGACTTTAATTTATTGATTAATGGCCTAATTTGTTTTTTATCAGGCACCGTATTTTGATTTAATTTTGGTGCACAGCCAGTTTTAATAAAATTAGTTTTTAGGAAATTAACAAAGCTATCGGCAAGACTGTTATTCAAAAGTTTATGGTATCTGTCGCATCGGTATTTATTACCAACATTGAGATAAATATCGTTGATGCTTGCACCACTGAATAGCAACATATCGTCAAATATAAACCCTTTTAAATGCAACACCCCCAAGAATTCTCTACGCTTTACAGCTACGCCATAAATATCGATGCTATGCTCGTACTGCTCTGTTAGGTCTAAATATAACTGACGGTTACCAAGAGATTGTTTTTCACCAATTAATCCGCGTTGAGCTCGATGAAAATCGACAAAAACGCAGATATCAATTTCAGGATTTTTTTGCTTAGCTGCAAACAGTGCATGTAACACTTCTCTACCCGCTTCATCATCTTGTACATAGAGTGCGGTAATATAAATACGAGTTGTCGCTGTACTTATTAAATTTAATAACTCAGTTCGGTACTGATTAGCTGAGTTAATTATTTCAAAATCATCAGCATTAAAAGGGATAGTATCTTTAAGAGACAACTTGCTTTTGCGGGATAGGATCATCGAATTAGTTTATTTATTATATATATTTTGATTATAAACGGATTTGCGTAGATTGTAATAGTTACAAAGTAAAAATATGACTTAAGATAAGAAAATAACTGGTCATAGGCACGTTATGAATTGAGGAGGTTCCGCACAAAAACATTGCGGAATGATGGTGTATTTTTTTGAGATGCAAAAAGGGCCCCCTTGCGGATGCCCTTTTCATTTTCAATTAGGAGCCAGGCTGGAAAGTAAAAAAGCCCCTAGCGTTAGCTAGGGGCTTTCTTGAATTGGAAGCCTGGCGATGACCTACTCTCACATGGGAACTCCCACACTACCATCGGCGCAACTGCGTTTCACTTCTGAGTTCGGCATGGGATCAGGTGGTTCCACAGTGCTATTGTCGCCAGACAAAAAACGTTTCGCAAAAGAAGCTCTTTTGCTTGCTAGAAGTTTTCTGTCCTGAATTCATTTCAGGACCTACTGACACTTACCGAGCATCAGTCTTCTAACTAATTTGGAAAAAACAATATTAAACCGTACTTACTCTATTCTTTAATGCGTGATGTGTTTCCACATTTCTTTGTCAGACCATACAGCCTCAAACAAAACTGCTTGGGTGTTGTATGGTTAAGCCTCACGGGCAATTAGTATCAGTTAGCTCAATGCCTCACAGCACTTACACACCTGACCTATCAACGTTGTAGTCTCCAACGACCCTTTAGGGGACTTAAAGTCCCAGTGAGAACTCATCTCAAAGCCTGCTTCCCGCTTAGATGCTTTCAGCGGTTATCAGTTCCGAACATAGCTACCGGGCAATGCCACTGGCGTGACAACCCGAACACCAGAGGTTCGTCCACTCCGGTCCTCTCGTACTAGGAGCAGCCCTCTTCAATTCTCAAACGCCCACGGCAGATAGGGACCGAACTGTCTCACGACGTTCTAAACCCAGCTCGCGTACCACTTTAAATGGCGAACAGCCATACCCTTGGGACCGACTTCAGCCCCAGGATGTGATGAGCCGACATCGAGGTGCCAAACACCGCCGTCGATATGAACTCTTGGGCGGTATCAGCCTGTTATCCCCGGAGTACCTTTTATCCGTTGAGCGATGGCCCTTCCATACAGAACCACCGGATCACTATGACCTACTTTCGTACCTGCTCGACGTGTCTGTCTCGCAGTTAAGCTAGCTTATGCCATTGCACTAACCGTACGATGTCCGACCGTACTTAGCTAACCTTCGTGCTCCTCCGTTACTCTTTGGGAGGAGACCGCCCCAGTCAAACTACCCACCAGACAGTGTCCCCAAGCCCGATAAGGGCCCTAGGTTAGAACATCACGCATACAAGGGTGGTATTTCAAGATTGGCTCCACCACATCTAGCGACGCGGTTTCAATGCCTCCCACCTATCCTACACATGTAGGAGCAATGTTCACTGTCAAGCTATAGTAAAGGTTCACGGGGTCTTTCCGTCTAGCCGCGGGTATACGGCATCTTAACCGCAAATTCAATTTCACTGAGTCTCGGGTGGAGACAGTGTGGCCATGATTACGCCATTCGTGCAGGTCGGAACTTACCCGACAAGGAATTTCGCTACCTTAGGACCGTTATAGTTACGGCCGCCGTTTACCGGGGCTTCGATCATGAGCTTCGCAGAGCTAACCCAATCAATTAACCTTCCGGCACCGGGCAGGCGTCACACCGTATACGTCATCTTTCGATTTTGCACAGTGCTGTGTTTTTAATAAACAGTTCCAGCCACCTGGTTACTTCGACTCTCCTGTGCTTACTCCGCAAGGGATTCACACTAGAGAGCGTACCTTCTCCCGAAGTTACGGTACTATTTTGCCTAGTTCCTTCACCCGAGTTCTCTCAAGCGCCTTAGTATTCTCTACCTAACCACCTGTGTCGGTTTGGGGTACGGTTCCTATATATCTGAAGCTTAGAAGCTTTTCCTGGAAGTATGGCATCAACAACTTCAACTCCGTAGAGTCTCGTCTCGTATCTCAGTCTCAGTGAATCCGGATTTACCTAAACTCACAACCTACATACTTTCACATGGACAACCAGCGCCATGCTTGCTTAGCCTTCTCCGTCCCTCCTTCGCAATATATAGAAGTACAGAAATATTAATCTGTTTCCCATCGACTACGCGTTTCCGCCTCGCCTTAGGGGCCGACTTACCCTGCCCTGATTAACATGGGACAGGAAACCTTGGTCTTTCGGCGGGGGAGTTTTTCACTCCCCTTATCGTTACTCATGTCAGCATTCGCACTTCTGATACCTCCAGCAAACCTTACGATTCACCTTCAACGGCTTACAGAACGCTCCCCTACCACTTGAACCTAAGTTCAAATCCGCAGCTTCGGTGCATAGTTTAGCCCCGTTACATCTTCCGCGCAGACCGACTCGACTAGTGAGCTATTACGCTTTCTTTAAAGGATGGCTGCTTCTAAGCCAACCTCCTAGCTGTCTATGCCTTTCCACATCGTTTCCCACTTAACTATGACTTTGGGACCTTAGCTGGCGGTCTGGGTTGTTTCCCTTTCCACAACGGACGTTAGCACCCGTAGTGTGTCTCCCGCATATCACTCATTGGTATTCGGAGTTTGCAAAGGGTTGGTAAGTCGGGATGACCCCCTAGCCTTAACAGTGCTCTACCCCCAATGGTGTTCGTGCGAGGCTCTACCTAAATAGATTTCGGGGAGAACCAGCTATCTCCCGGCTTGATTAGCCTTTCACTCCGACCCACAAGTCATCACCGCATTTTTCAACATACGTGTGTTCGGTCCTCCAGTTGATGTTACTCAACCTTCAACCTGCCCATGGGTAGATCGCCGGGTTTCGGGTCTATGCCCTGCAACTAAACGCGCAGTTAACACTCGCTTTCGCTACGGCTCCCCTATTCGGTTAACCTTGCTACAGAACATAAGTCGCTGACCCATTATACAAAAGGTACGCAGGCACCGGACTAAATCCGGCTTCCACTGCTTGTACGTATGCGGTTTCAGGTTCTATTTCACTCCCCTCACAGGGGTTCTTTTCGCCTTTCCCTCACGGTACTGGTTCACTATCGGTCAGTTAGGAGTATTTAGCCTTGGAGGATGGTCCCCCCATATTCAGTCAAGATTTCTCGTGTCCCGACCTACTCGATTTCACTATTAGGTTGTTTTTGTGTACGGGGCTATCACCCTGTATCGCTGTCCTTTCCAGAACATTCCACTAACGCCCAAATAGCTTAAGGGCTGATTCGCGTTCGCTCGCCGCTACTAACGAAATCTCGGTTGATTTCTTTTCCTCGGGGTACTTAGATGTTTCAGTTCTCCCGGTTCGCCTCATAACGCTATGAATTCACGTTACGATACCCGCCTGATGACGGGTGGGTTTCCCCATTCGGACATCTGTGCCTATAACGCCTTTTATCGGCTTAACACAGCTTTTCGCAGATTAACACGTCCTTCATCGCCTCTAACTGCCAAGGCATCCACCACATACGCTTAGTCACTTAACCATACAACCCCAAAAAGTTTCCTTTAAGACTGTTCGGTGACTAAACCGAACTAAGTTGCAAGTCTGACATTTTCACGCATTCATAAGAATGTTGACATCCCAATTTAACTTAGGTGTCAAACTCACAAACAACTGTGAGCCTTGAGTAAGAACAACTAACAACACGATAAGAGTTGCTAGTTATAATGTTGAGTTGTTGTATAAAACAACTCAGTGATAAACAATAAATTGTTTATCGTGGTGATTTGCTGACGTTTATGATTGGAGGTCATAAACACAAATCACCGGGTTTAATATCAGCTTTCCAAATTGTTAAAGAAATAATCAATGCACGCACTCGGCATTAATTTGAGTTAAAAACTCAAAACTAAATATCTACTTCCTGAACTTGTTTCAGGTTCTATTTAGTTTTGAATTCTCAGTGGGCCAATGGAGATCCTGAAATAAATTCAGGAGACATTCTGCCTCACTCATTCTTCAATCGTTATCATGCGATTTGTGTGAACACTCGCAGAGCCTAAGCTCTCATTAAGTTGTCTACTTAAGGTAAGGAGGTGATCCAACCCCAGGTTCCCCTAGGGTTACCTTGTTACGACTTCACCCCAGTCATAAATCACAAAGTGGTAACCGTTCTCCCGAAGGTTAAACTAGCTACTTCTTTTGCAACCTACTCCCATGGTGTGACGGGCGGTGTGTACAAGGCCCGGGAACGTATTCACCGTGGCATTCTGATCCACGATTACTAGCGATTCCGACTTCACGGAGTCGAGTTGCAGACTCCGATCCGGACTACGACAGACTTTCTGGGATTCGCTCCACCTCGCGGTCTCGCTGCCCTCTGTATCTGCCATTGTAGCACGTGTGTAGCCCATCCCGTAAGGGCCATGATGACTTGACGTCGTCCCCACCTTCCTCCGGTTTATCACCGGCAGTCTCCTTAGAGTTCCCGACACTACTCGCTGGCAAATAAGGATAGGGGTTGCGCTCGTTGCGGGACTTAACCCAACATTTCACAACACGAGCTGACGACAGCCATGCAGCACCTGTCTCAGAGTTCCCGAAGGCACTAATCTATCTCTAGAAAATTCTCTGGATGTCAAGGGATGGTAAGGTTCTTCGCGTTGCATCGAATTAAACCACATGCTCCACCGCTTGTGCGGGCCCCCGTCAATTCATTTGAGTTTTAACCTTGCGGCCGTACTCCCCAGGCGGTCAACTTATCGCGTTAGCTGCGCTACCCACAGATCAAGTCTACAGACAGCTAGTTGACATCGTTTACGGCGTGGACTACCAGGGTATCTAATCCTGTTTGCTCCCCACGCTTTCGTGCCTCAGCGTCAGTATTTGTCCAGGTGGCCGCCTTCGCCACTGATGTTCCTTCCAATCTCTACGCATTTCACCGCTACACTGGAAATTCCACCACCCTCTACAATACTCTAGCTTGCCAGTTCAAAATGCAGTTCCAAGGTTGAGCCCTGGGCTTTCACATCTTGCTTAACAAACCGCCTACGCACGCTTTACGCCCAGTAATTCCGATTAACGCTCGCACCCTCCGTATTACCGCGGCTGCTGGCACGGAGTTAGCCGGTGCTTCTTCTGTTGCTAACGTCACAGCTAGCAGTTATTAACTACTAACCTTTCCTCACAACTGAAAGTGCTTTACAACCCGAAGGCCTTCTTCACACACGCGGCATGGCTGCATCAGGGTTCCCCCCATTGTGCAATATTCCCCACTGCTGCCTCCCGTAGGAGTCTGGGCCGTGTCTCAGTCCCAGTGTGGCTGATCATCCTCTCAAACCAGCTAGAGATCGTCGCCTTGGTAAGCCTTTACCTTACCAACTAGCTAATCTCACTTGGGCTAATCTATGAGCGAGAGGTCCGAAGATCCCCCCCTTTGGTCCGTAGACATTATGCGGTATTAGCAGTCGTTTCCAACTGTTGTCCCCCACTCAAAGGCATATTCCCAAGCATTACTCACCCGTCCGCCGCTCGACGCCGAAGTAGCAAGCTACTTCTCGTTTCCGCTCGACTTGCATGTGTTAAGCCTGCCGCCAGCGTTCAATCTGAGCCATGATCAAACTCTTCAATTAAAAAGTTGTTACATATGCATCGACAAGCGATGCTACTCAATGAATTCTGAATGTTTCGTATCAATCGAAGCGAATGATACTAAAACGTACTAATTAATCTTCATCGCTAAATAAAGAAAAATTAATTTGTTTGTGTGTTCATCATCATTAAGTGATTTCGATACCGAGGTATCTATGTTGTAAATCAATCTTAATGTGAGTGCCCACACAAATTGCATGATAACTAATTGTTAAAGAATCGTTCTATTCGAACGAAGAGCTAATCGCATTCGTTAGTCTCTTTGCTTCAAACCGGCTAGCAGCCTTGCTTGAAGTGGATGCGCATTATAAGCGCCCCAGTTTTAATGTCAACCAATTTTATGAATTATTTAAAAGTTTATTTTTAAACGTTTCATCGGTTGTTAAGACATCTAATAGATAACTTAACTTATTAAAACACTTCGTTGGGATGTCCCGAAGAAGTGAAGCGCATTTTAGACACTTTAAAAATAAGATCAAGCACTTTTTTGAAATTATTTGAATTAATTCTATATTGACTATTCTTTCTACAGCCTTCATGTAATAACGTTTAAAAGATAATCTATTCATTACAATTGATTACTTTCAGGCAGCTCACAAACAAAGATAAATATACCAACAAAATACATTTACAACTTAAAAAATACCGACAATTGTAGGTATAAAAACTATTTTAATAACCAAAAATTACAGTATTTATTTTATAACGTCCAAAACCTTTAATCTTATTCAAATTAATTATTTCATTTGGACTACTTTAATTCCTGTTTATTTTAGAATATTTGAGTAAATGTGATACTTTTTTATTAAGAAGAACATTTACATGAGGAGATTCACATCTCGCTGGTACTAGTGATGGGATGACATTGAACTATATTAATGTTTGAGCATTTAATGAGCGATTTTTTTATAAGCACTTTTTGAATTTACCAGCTCCCATCCTAGCTAGTGATCGTGTTGAATGACGTATATGGATATACAAATGTCGATAGGTTCATGGATGAACGTTTTGTATTGGTGACGGCGTATTTATTCAGAGTATATTTGAGTAAGCACAGTGTTTATTAACATACACCACGTAATCCTCGAAGAGCTCAAGCGATATCGAGGACCTCATTTGGCAGTAGCGTGCTTGAGTTTGATGCGCAAAGCTATGCCTGCAAAGAACAAGTCGAGTAAAATCCTCCATAGATTATCAAAGCTCTATACGCCGTTTTCGGTAACTGCCCCCTGCGTTAATCTATCTCCTGCATGCTTGCAGTCGTGCAACTGAATGAAGTGTGTTTTTTGATACATTGATATATGAGTCAAATGAGAACATACCACTTTCTGGGACGGTACCAAATTAGGTAGGTTCGGTAAGCCAGGACTGAAATAAATAAAAATACAGAAACAATAAAGCCTGCTCGAAAGCAGGCTTAAAGTATGATGGTGGAGGGAGGTGGATTCGAACCACCGAAGGCTGAGCCGTCAGATTTACAATCTGATCCCTTTGGCCACTCGGGAACCCCTCCAAGATATAACGTATAAACGTTAATCTAAATTGGAAGCCTGGCGATGACCTACTCTCACATGGGAACTCCCACACTACCATCGGCGCAACTGCGTTTCACTTCTGAGTTCGGCATGGGATCAGGTGGTTCCACAGTGCTATTGTCGCCAGACAAAAAACGTTTCGCAAAAGAAGCTCTTTTGCTTGCTAGAAGTTTTTTATCCTGAATTCATTTCAGGACCTACCGACGCTTACCGAGCATCAGTCTTCTAACTAATTTGGAAAAACAATATTAAACCGTACTTACTCTATTCTTTAATGCGTGATGTGTTTCCACATTTCTTTGTCAGACCATACAGCCTCAAACAAAACTGCTTGGGTGTTGTATGGTTAAGCCTCACGGGCAATTAGTATCAGTTAGCTCAATGCCTCACAGCACTTACACACCTGACCTATCAACGTTGTAGTCTCCAACGACCCTTTAGGGGACTTAAAGTCCCAGTGAGAACTCATCTCAAAGCCTGCTTCCCGCTTAGATGCTTTCAGCGGTTATCAGTTCCGAACATAGCTACCGGGCAATGCCACTGGCGTGACAACCCGAACACCAGAGGTTCGTCCACTCCGGTCCTCTCGTACTAGGAGCAGCCCTCTTCAATTCTCAAACGCCCACGGCAGATAGGGACCGAACTGTCTCACGACGTTCTAAACCCAGCTCGCGTACCACTTTAAATGGCGAACAGCCATACCCTTGGGACCGACTTCAGCCCCAGGATGTGATGAGCCGACATCGAGGTGCCAAACACCGCCGTCGATATGAACTCTTGGGCGGTATCAGCCTGTTATCCCCGGAGTACCTTTTATCCGTTGAGCGATGGCCCTTCCATACAGAACCACCGGATCACTATGACCTACTTTCGTACCTGCTCGACGTGTCTGTCTCGCAGTTAAGCTAGCTTATGCCATTGCACTAACCGTACGATGTCCGACCGTACTTAGCTAACCTTCGTGCTCCTCCGTTACTCTTTGGGAGGAGACCGCCCCAGTCAAACTACCCACCAGACAGTGTCCCCAAGCCCGATAAGGGCCCTAGGTTAGAACATCACGCATACAAGGGTGGTATTTCAAGATTGGCTCCACCACATCTAGCGACGCGGTTTCAATGCCTCCCACCTATCCTACACATGTAGGAGCAATGTTCACTGTCAAGCTATAGTAAAGGTTCACGGGGTCTTTCCGTCTAGCCGCGGGTATACGGCATCTTAACCGCAAATTCAATTTCACTGAGTCTCGGGTGGAGACAGTGTGGCCATGATTACGCCATTCGTGCAGGTCGGAACTTACCCGACAAGGAATTTCGCTACCTTAGGACCGTTATAGTTACGGCCGCCGTTTACCGGGGCTTCGATCATGAGCTTCGCAGAGCTAACCCAATCAATTAACCTTCCGGCACCGGGCAGGCGTCACACCGTATACGTCATCTTTCGATTTTGCACAGT
Source organism: Thalassotalea fonticola (assembly GCF_032911225.1). Lineage (NCBI taxonomy): Bacteria > Pseudomonadati > Pseudomonadota > Gammaproteobacteria > Alteromonadales > Colwelliaceae > Thalassotalea > Thalassotalea fonticola. Next base: position 2,818,540 of record NZ_CP136600.1, read on the forward strand.
GCTGTGTTTTTAATAAACAGTTCCAGCCACCTGGTTACTTCGACTCTCCTGTGCTTACTCCGCAAGGGATTCACACTAGAGAGCGTACCTTCTCCCGAAGTTACGGTACTATTTTGCCTAGTTCCTTCACCCGAGTTCTCTCAAGCGCCTTAGTATTCTCTACCTAACCACCTGTGTCGGTTTGGGGTACGGTTCCTATATATCTGAAGCTTAGAAGCTTTTCCTGGAAGTATGGCATCAACAACTTCAACTCCGTAGAGTCTCGTCTCGTATCTCAGTCTCAGTGAATCCGGATTTACCTAAACTCACAACCTACATACTTTCACATGGACAACCAGCGCCATGCTTGCTTAGCCTTCTCCGTCCCTCCTTCGCAATATATAGAAGTACAGAAATATTAATCTGTTTCCCATCGACTACGCGTTTCCGCCTCGCCTTAGGGGCCGACTTACCCTGCCCTGATTAACATGGGACAGGAAACCTTGGTCTTTCGGCGGGGGAGTTTTTCACTCCCCTTATCGTTACTCATGTCAGCATTCGCACTTCTGATACCTCCAGCAAACCTTACGATTCACCTTCAACGGCTTACAGAACGCTCCCCTACCACTTAATCCTAAGATTAAATCCGCAGCTTCGGTGCATAGTTTAGCCCCGTTACATCTTCCGCGCAGACCGACTCGACTAGTGAGCTATTACGCTTTCTTTAAAGGATGGCTGCTTCTAAGCCAACCTCCTAGCTGTCTATGCCTTTCCACATCGTTTCCCACTTAACTATGACTTTGGGACCTTAGCTGGCGGTCTGGGTTGTTTCCCTTTCCACAACGGACGTTAGCACCCGTAGTGTGTCTCCCGCATATCACTCATTGGTATTCGGAGTTTGCAAAGGGTTGGTAAGTCGGGATGACCCCCTAGCCTTAACAGTGCTCTACCCCCAATGGTGTTCGTGCGAGGCTCTACCTAAATAGATTTCGGGGAGAACCAGCTATCTCCCGGCTTGATTAGCCTTTCACTCCGACCCACAAGTCATCACCGCATTTTTCAACATACGTGTGTTCGGTCCTCCAGTTGATGTTACTCAACCTTCAACCTGCCCATGGGTAGATCGCCGGGTTTCGGGTCTATGCCCTGCAACTAAACGCGCAGTTAACACTCGCTTTCGCTACGGCTCCCCTATTCGGTTAACCTTGCTACAGAACATAAGTCGCTGACCCATTATACAAAAGGTACGCAGGCACCGGACTAAATCCGGCTTCCACTGCTTGTACGTATGCGGTTTCAGGTTCTATTTCACTCCCCTCACAGGGGTTCTTTTCGCCTTTCCCTCACGGTACTGGTTCACTATCGGTCAGTTAGGAGTATTTAGCCTTGGAGGATGGTCCCCCCATATTCAGTCAAGATTTCTCGTGTCCCGACCTACTCGATTTCACTATTAGGTTGTTTTTGTGTACGGGGCTATCACCCTGTATCGCTGTCCTTTCCAGAACATTCCACTAACGCCCAAATAGCTTAAGGGCTGATTCGCGTTCGCTCGCCGCTACTAACGAAATCTCGGTTGATTTCTTTTCCTCGGGGTACTTAGATGTTTCAGTTCTCCCGGTTCGCCTCATAATGCTATGTATTCACATTACGATACCCGCCTGATGACGGGTGGGTTTCCCCATTCGGACATCTGTGCCTATAACGCCTTTTATCGGCTTAACACAGCTTTTCGCAGATTAACACGTCCTTCATCGCCTCTAACTGCCAAGGCATCCACCACATACGCTTAGTCACTTAACCATACAACCCCAAAAAGTTTCCTTTAAGACTGTTCGGTGACTAAACCGAACTAAGTTGCAAGTCTGACATTTTCACGCATTCATAAGAATGTTGACATCTTCATGTCAAACCTAAACATTGCTGTTTAGGCCTTGAGTAAGAACAACTAACAACACGATAAGAGTTGCTAGTTATAATGTTGAGTTGTTGTATAAAACAACTCAGTGATAAACAATAAATTGTTTATCGTGGTGATTTGCTGACGTTTATGATTGGAGGTCATAAACACAAATCACCGGGTTTAATATCAGCTTTCCAAATTGTTAAAGAGTTAATCAACACACGCATTCGGTGAGGATTTTGGTAAAAAACCAAATTTAAATCATCAATCTGATGTCTTAAATTTGGTTTCTTTAATCGAAGAAGAGTAAATGGTGGAGCTAAGCAGGATCGAACTGCTGACCTCCTGCGTGCAAGGCAGGCGCTCTCCCAGCTGAGCTATAGCCCCATGATGTTACTCATGGTAATCAACGCTCTTAATCATATTAATTCAAATATAATTAATGCTTTTTCCAAGGCATTTTATGACGACGTTTAGTTCACCTAAACGAGTTATAAAATAACGCCGAAAAAACGTTAATTGGTAGGTCTGGGCAGACTTGAACTGCCGACCTCACCCTTATCAGGGGTGCGCTCTAACCAGCTGAGCTACAGACCTATCATGATGGGTCTGCAACTTAAGTAGTCACGACCTATACTTCTTCATCTTTCGTTATCATACAATTTGTGTGAACACTCGCAGAGCTTGCGCTCTCATTAAGTTGTCTACTTAAGGTAAGGAGGTGATCCAACCCCAGGTTCCCCTAGGGTTACCTTGTTACGACTTCACCCCAGTCATAAATCACAAAGTGGTAACCGTTCTCCCGAAGGTTAAACTAGCTACTTCTTTTGCAACCTACTCCCATGGTGTGACGGGCGGTGTGTACAAGGCCCGGGAACGTATTCACCGTGGCATTCTGATCCACGATTACTAGCGATTCCGACTTCACGGAGTCGAGTTGCAGACTCCGATCCGGACTACGACAGACTTTCTGGGATTCGCTCCACCTCGCGGTCTCGCTGCCCTCTGTATCTGCCATTGTAGCACGTGTGTAGCCCATCCCGTAAGGGCCATGATGACTTGACGTCGTCCCCACCTTCCTCCGGTTTATCACCGGCAGTCTCCTTAGAGTTCCCGACACTACTCGCTGGCAAATAAGGATAGGGGTTGCGCTCGTTGCGGGACTTAACCCAACATTTCACAACACGAGCTGACGACAGCCATGCAGCACCTGTCTCAGAGTTCCCGAAGGCACTAATCTATCTCTAGAAAATTCTCTGGATGTCAAGGGATGGTAAGGTTCTTCGCGTTGCATCGAATTAAACCACATGCTCCACCGCTTGTGCGGGCCCCCGTCAATTCATTTGAGTTTTAACCTTGCGGCCGTACTCCCCAGGCGGTCAACTTATCGCGTTAGCTGCGCTACCCACAGATCAAGTCTACAGACAGCTAGTTGACATCGTTTACGGCGTGGACTACCAGGGTATCTAATCCTGTTTGCTCCCCACGCTTTCGTGCCTCAGCGTCAGTATTTGTCCAGGTGGCCGCCTTCGCCACTGATGTTCCTTCCAATCTCTACGCATTTCACCGCTACACTGGAAATTCCACCACCCTCTACAATACTCTAGCTTGCCAGTTCAAAATGCAGTTCCAAGGTTGAGCCCTGGGCTTTCACATCTTGCTTAACAAACCGCCTACGCACGCTTTACGCCCAGTAATTCCGATTAACGCTCGCACCCTCCGTATTACCGCGGCTGCTGGCACGGAGTTAGCCGGTGCTTCTTCTGTTGCTAACGTCACAGCTAGCAGTTATTAACTACTAACCTTTCCTCACAACTGAAAGTGCTTTACAACCCGAAGGCCTTCTTCACACACGCGGCATGGCTGCATCAGGGTTCCCCCCATTGTGCAATATTCCCCACTGCTGCCTCCCGTAGGAGTCTGGGCCGTGTCTCAGTCCCAGTGTGGCTGATCATCCTCTCAAACCAGCTAGAGATCGTCGCCTTGGTAAGCCTTTACCTTACCAACTAGCTAATCTCACTTGGGCTAATCTATGAGCGAGAGGTCCGAAGATCCCCCCCTTTGGTCCGTAGACATTATGCGGTATTAGCAGTCGTTTCCAACTGTTGTCCCCCACTCAAAGGCATATTCCCAAGCATTACTCACCCGTCCGCCGCTCGACGCCGAAGTAGCAAGCTACTTCTCGTTTCCGCTCGACTTGCATGTGTTAAGCCTGCCGCCAGCGTTCAATCTGAGCCATGATCAAACTCTTCAATTAAAAAGTTGTTACATATCGACACGAAACAAGTTCGCGTCTACTCAATGAATTCTGAATATCTTGTTCTCACTTTTAAAAAAGTAAGTTCAAAACTGTTTCGTATCAATCGAAGCGAATGATACTAAAACGTACTAATTAATCTTCATCGCTAAATAAAGAAAAATTAATTTGTTTGTGTGTTCATCATCATTAAGTGATTTCGATACCGAAGTATCTATGTTGTAAATCAATCTTAATGTGAGTGCCCACACAAATTGCATGATAACTAATTGTTAAAGAATCGTTCTATTCGAACGAAGAGCTAATCGCATTCGTTAGTCTCTTTGCTCCAAACCGGCTAGCAGCCTTGCCTGAAGCAGATGCGCATTTTACGCACCTCAGTGTTGAAGTCAACAGTTAATTTCAATAATTTCGAATTTAATTGTTGTCGTTTGTAACTCGGTAATAACTACCTTCTTAACTACAAACTATCTACACTACTTGCCGTTGGTTGCTCTGCAGTAACGTTACCGTAACTTGGTGAGATTCCCTGTGGAAGTGGATGCGCATTTTAGGGATTTTTGCGCCGCCGTCAACACCTTTTTGCAATATTATTGAATTTAATTTCTGTACGCTCAATTAACGCACAACTATCAACGAAAAATTAAATTTTAGCTATGTTTTTTGGCTTTCGATCAAGCGTTTCATCTCGGCTCCCGTTTTTTCTACTTGTTTGCCCTTAATTTATTAGTTTTAGTGCTAATCTGCTGTAATTAACCTCTTTTTAACCATTCCCCATTGCAGTTTGTTAAAATCTAGTTAACATAGGTTTTGATTAGACAATTTTAGAACAACAATTAACAATAAAAATAATCAGGTATTAATCATGAAATCTCCACTTATCTTAACCTCAGCATTCGTTGCAACTGGCATTACTGTTATTGGCTACTTAATTTCTGAGTATGCTTCTTTAGGTGATCCTACATCTGTCGCAGTTGCTTTATTTATTGGCGCAATTCTTTGCCCAATGATCATCAAACTTATGTCTGGCACTGAGGGAGCTTCTGGTGAAGTGAAAACCCTTTATGTTGGCAATCTTCCTTATCGAGCTAATGAGTCTGCTGTTCGCAGTTTATTTTCTGAATATGGTTTAGTGCATTCAGTAAGACTTATGAAAGATAAGCAAACTGGTAAAAGAAGAGGCTTTGGCTTTGTTGAAATTGCCGCTGCCGATGCAGCTAGTGCTATTGACTCTTTAAATGATACTGAATTTCAGCAACGTACATTAAAGGTTCGTGAAGCAAAAGAAAGACCAGAGCCGAATCAAGATTAAATAAATTTTAGTACAGTTTATTATATAAAAAGGGGCTATTGAATTAACAATGGCCCCTTTTTTGATCTTCAGTTTTCTACTAGAGCATAGCTGAAGGCGAAATTAACTTTCCCGTGCAATAGCACGATAAGCAATGTCAGTTCTAAATTGAACATCTTGCCAGCTAATTTGATTTAGTAATTCATACGCTGCTTGTTGTGCGTCAGTTACTGTTTTTCCTAAAGCAGTGGCACATAGTACTCGTCCACCTGATGTCACAATATTACCGTCTTTTTCAGCTGTTCCTGCATGGAAGGTTTTCCGATCGGTTAATGTATTTAGTTCTAAGCCAGAAATAACATCACCTTTACCATATGAGCCAGGGTAACCACCTGCGGCCAATACAACACCAACAGCTGCACGAGGATCAAAATCAATTGTCGCTTTATCTAGTTCACCGTCACAAGCCTGCAAACATAACTCTACTAAATCTGATTGTAAACGCATCATAATAGGTTGTGTTTCAGGATCACCAAAGCGGCAGTTATATTCGATCACATTTGGAGTACCATCTGCAGCAATCATTAATCCTGCGTATAGAAATCCTGTATAAGGTGCACCTTCATTAGCCATACCTTCAACGGTAGGATTAATTACTTCATTCATGATCCTTTGATGAATATCAGCAGTTACTACTGGCGCGGGAGAATAAGCTCCCATACCACCGGTATTTGGGCCCTCATCATTATTGTAAGCACGCTTATGATCTTGACTGGTTGCCATTGCCAAAACGTTTTTACCATCAACCATAACGATGAAACTTGCTTCTTCACCTTCTAAAAATTCTTCAATCACAACACGGTGACCTGCATCACCAAAAGCATTACCGGCCAACATGTCCTTAATTGCATCTTCAGCCTCAACTAAGGTCATAGCAACAATAACGCCTTTACCAGCGGCAAGGCCATCAGCTTTAACAACAATAGGTGCGCCTTGTTGGCGTACGTAAGCAATTGCAGGTTCAATTTCAGTGAAGTTTTCATAGCTTCCAGATGGAATATTATTACGAGCTAAGAAATCTTTGGTGAAAGATTTAGAACCTTCAAGTTGTGCAGCTTTAGCGCTTGGGCCAAAAATAGTTAAACCTTCGGCTTGAAATGCATCAACAACACCATCAACTAAAGGTTGCTCTGGGCCTACAATTGTTAAAGTTACATTGTGCTCTTTGGCAAAAGTAATTAAGCCTTGAGTATCATCACTAGAAACCGCTATGTTTTCCAATTTAGATTCGGTAGCAGTGCCCGCATTACCAGGTGCTACAAATACTTTACTTACAGAGCTAGATTGTGCGGCTTTCCATGCAAGAGCATGTTCACGTCCACCGCTGCCAATTACTAAAACGTTCATTCATTTTTCCTAACTGAAATATAAAGCGGCTATTTTGCCGGCTTTACAAATTTTAATGTCATGCGATCACTTTCGCCAATGGCCAAGTATTTCGCTTTATCTTGTTCACCCAATCGTAATACAGGCGGTAATGTCCACACACCTTTAGCGTGATCAGCCGTATCTTTAGGGTTTGCGTTTATTTCACTGCTTGCTGCCAATTCAAAACCTGCAGCCGTTGCCAAATCAATGGTTAATTGTTGTGGGAAGTAACCACTTTTGCCATTTTTCTCTAAGCTTTGTGAGGTTGGCATCCTGTGTTCTACAACACCTAAAACACCACCTGGTTTTAACGCTTTGAAACTATCGGCAAAAATTTGCTTTACACCGTCAACTTTCCAATTATGCAAATTACGAAATGTAAGTACCATATCGGCACTTCCGGCAGGAGCAATATCACTCGCTACGCGTGGAGTAAAGTTGGTTAACTCGACCTCACTAAATACTTCATTTGTTGCTAACTTCGCTTCCAATTTACGACGAGACTTACTGTAATAGTTATCTTCACCAGTATCTGGGTAATGGGCACCATAAAGCTTACCAGTACCTTTTAAAGCCGGTGCTAAAATCTCGGTATACCAACCACCACCTGGTGCAATTTCAACAACTGTCATGGTAGATTTAAAACCAAAAAAGATTAGTGTTTCTTCGGGGTGACGATACATATCACGAGCTTTATTTTTATCACTGCGATGTTCGCCAGCGATTGCTTGCTCTAATTGAGTAGGTGCATGTGCATTAGCCGCTGTTGCAGCGAAAAGTGAAGTAGCTAGAATTGCTGTAGTGATTAAAGATTTCATATTTTTCATTATTATATCCCTTAAGATTATTTTACTAGCTATGTTATAGCAGAAATAATCATATTAAGGGATAGTAAAAATATTTGGTAACAAAACAAGAGCAAATAAATTTGCTCTTGTTTTAAGTTATTAATGGCGGAAGTGACGCATGCCAGTAAATACCATCGCAATGTTATGCTCATCGGCAGCAGCGATAACTTCAGCATCACGCATTGAACCACCAGGTTGAATTACTGCTGTAATACCTGCTTCGCCTGCCGCATCTAGACCATCACGGAATGGGAAGAAGGCATCAGATGCCATAACTGAACCTGGAACTTCTAAGTTTTCATCAGACGCTTTAATACCAGCAATTTTCGCTGAATATACACGGCTCATTTGACCTGCGCCTACACCAATAGTCATGTCATTTTTAACATAAACAATGGCATTAGATTTAACGTATTTGGCTACTTTCCAACAGAATAATAAATCACTCATTTCTTGTTCAGTAGGTTGGCGTTTAGTAACAACTTTAAGATCGTCTAAACCAACCATACCATTGTCACGGTCTTGAACCAATAAACCACCGTTTACACGTTTTTGTTCTAAACCAGTAGTTTTAGTTGACCATTGACCACACTCTAATAAACGAACGTTAGGCTTAGCAGCAACAACTTCAACTGCGGCAGCAGAAATACTTGGCGCAATGATAACTTCGACAAACTGGCGAGAAACAATTGCTTGTGCCGTATCTGCATCTAATTCTTGGTTAAATGCAATGATGCCGCCAAATGCTGATGTTGGGTCTGTTTTATAAGCTTTTTCATATGCTTCTAAAATGTTATCGCCTAAGGCAACACCGCAAGGGTTAGCATGTTTAACAATTACACAGGCAGGCTGGTCAAATTCTTTCACACATTCTAATGCTGAATCAGTATCGGCAATATTGTTGTATGATAACGCTTTACCTTGAATTTGGTTTGCTGTAGAAACTGAAGCTTCTTCTGGCTGTGCTTCAACATAAAACGCAGCATCTTGATGAGAATTTTCACCGTAACGTAAGTCTTGCTTTTTAATGTACTGGCTATTGAAAGTACGTGGGAACTTGCTAACGCTTTGCTCTTCATCGTTGTAAGCAGGAAGCATTTTACCGAAGTAATTTGCGATCATGCCATCGTAGCTAGCTGTATGCTCATATGCAGCAATTGCTAAGTCAAAGCGAGTTTTGTAAGTTAATGAACCATTGTTATCAGCCATTTCAGCTAATACTCGGTCATAATCTGACGCGTTAACGACAATGGTTACATCTTTATGGTTTTTTGCCGCAGCACGAACCATAGTTGGCCCGCCAATATCGATGTTTTCAATAGCATCTTCTAATGAACAATCTTCATTAGCAACAGTATTTGCAAATGGGTAAAGATTCACTACGACAATATCAATTGCTTGGATATTGTTTTCAGCCATTACTGCTTCGTCCATATCACGACGAGCTAGAATTCCGCCGTGAACTTTAGGGTGAAGAGTTTTTACACGTCCGTCCATAATTTCAGGATGGCCTGTGTAATCTGAAACTTCGGTAACAGGGATGTTGTTTTCTGCTAATAATTTAGCTGTACCACCGGTAGATAAAAGATCTACACCTTGTGCCGATAATGCTTGAGCGAACTCAACAATGCCGGTTTTGTCAGAAACACTTAGTAGAGCGCGTCTAATAGGGCGTGGAGTATCCATAGTTTTTCTTTACCTTGTATGCTTAATTTTAATTTAAAGTTATATTTTATGGTGAAATTATAAGCCCATAAAACAAGAAAGCACCCGAAGGTGCTTTAAAGCAGGCAAGCCTGCAAGTTTTTAGTTCATGCCGTATTTTTTAAGCTTCTTACGTAATGTACCACGATTGATACCTAGCAAGTTAGCAGCGCGGGTTTGGTTGCCGCGAGTATATTGCATTACCTCTTCAAGCATTGGTGCTTCAATTTCAGATAGTACAAGGTCATACATATCATCAACATCGTTGCCGTTTAGTTGTGATAAGTAGTTTTTAATTGCTACTTTAGCTTGGGTACGTAAAGGTGATGCCTTGGTCTGAGTTTGCAGGTCACCGATAACAAATGGAGAAGTAATATTTTGTTCAAACATAAAGTTCAGACTCTTTCTAAGTTAATTTATCAAAAAATATATTTAACGATTCAAGCTGCTCTACAGGCTGCTCAAGACCATTAAATATGGAACGAAATTGTTTTCCTTGGTCAAGCGTTTGCATGTACCAAGATACGTGTTTACGAGCAATCCTTACGCCCATAAATTCACCATAAAATTTGTGCAGTTCTTGCACATGAGCCATTAAAATAGCTCTGATCTCTGTCACGGCTGGTGGAGCTAAGTGCTCACCAGTACTTAAAAAGTGATTAATCTCTCTAAATATCCATGGTCGACCCTGTGCTGCTCGGCCAATCATTATTGCATCAGCATTGGTATACTCTAATACCTGCTTAGCTTTTTCTGGGCTATTTACATCTCCGTTAGCAATAACAGGAATGTTCACAGCACTTTTAATTGCCTTTATCGTGTCGTACTCGGCATTGCCCTTATAAAAGTCACAACGAGTACGGCCATGTACAGCTAACGCCTGAATTCCATTTGCTTCGGCGATTCTTGCTATTTCGATACCGTTTCGAGTATTTTCACACCAACCGGTTCGAATTTTCAGTGTTACTGGTATCTCTACCGCACCGACTACAGATTTTACTATTTGCTCAACCTGCTCCGGAGCCTTTAATAACGCTGATCCTGCGAGCTTTTTATTTACTTTTTTTGCAGGGCAGCCCATATTAATATCAATAATTTGAGCGCCATGTTCCGCATTTACTTTAGCAGCAAAAGCCATTTCTTCTGGATCAGATCCTGCGATCTGTACCGAGCGAATGCCAGCTTCATCACTGTGTTCAAGTCTTAACTTCGATTTATCTGTATTCCAAACCTTAGGATTAGAAGACATCATCTCAGATACAGCCATACCCGCCCCTAGTCGACAACATAGTCGTCTAAAAGGTTGGTCTGTAATTCCTGCCATTGGGGCAAGGATCACATTGTTGTTTAACTGATAAGAACCTATATTCACGTGATGCTTTTTTGAGCTACTGCTTAAAAGGGCGCTAAGTTTACGTGTTTTTTGTGATAAAGAAAAGCATATAAATTGAACAATTTTGTTTTTTTTCGTAGTTTTTTATATTGACTTTGTTTGAATCACTTAACAGACAAAAAAAAGGCGCAAAATAAGAATTATTTAGCACCTTTTTTTATATAAATTTTATCGATGTTAATTACTTGTTACGAACACCAGATAAGCGCACCCATTCTTCTTGCACAGTGATAGGGTCCATAGTGCACCATTGACCATAAATTCCTTGTAGCTCACTGCCCTGCTCCTCAAGTATTCCTGATAATGCAACTAAACCATTTTGAGCAACATAATTCATAATGACAGGGGCTAATTCGCGAAGGGGTCCTGCCAAGATATTGGCTACTACAACATCAGCTTGTAATGTAGGTTGATCTTTAGGTAAAAACAATTCTAAGCGATCTTCTACACCATTACGCTGTGCATTAGCTAAACTTGCTTGTAGTGCTTGTGGATCGATATCGATGCCGATAACTTTTTTTGCACCAAGCTTTAATGCCGCTAATGATAAAATACCTGAGCCACAACCAAAATCGACCACTACTTTGTCGGTCAAATCTAAAGAATCTAACCAAGTTAAGCACAACGCCGTTGTTGGGTGGGTACCAGTTCCAAATGCTAGGCCAGGATCAAGCATTACATTTACCGCATCGGCGTCAGGCACATCACGCCAGCTTGGGCAAACCCATAAGCGTTCGCCAAACTTCATCGGATGGAAATTATCCATCCATTCACGTTCCCAATCTTTGTCTTCTAATTGTTCAAGCTTGTACTTCATACCATCTTTATCTGGATGAATACTTTTTAAATAGGCGATGGCTTTATCCATATCATGGCTGGCATCAAATAACCCCATTACAACAGTATTGTTCCAGTAAACTACTTCATCACCAGGTAAAGGTTCGTAAATTGGTGTGTCTTGTGCATCTATAAATGTTACTGCTTGTGAACCACAAGCCATTAACCAATCACTGTACTTTTCAGCGGTTTCTTCATTTGCAGCTAAGCGCAATTGTATCCAAGGCATTTTCGGTCTCTAAAAAAGTCAATTACCTGTAGTTTACCACTTCTTCAGATTGTGAGTTAGAGATAAATAGATAGAAGCTGACATATTCGCGGGCTGTCTTAATGAATAATTATCGACTTACCTCTACCGTTAATTTCAGACGAAGCTTCTAATACACCATTATTTCTAGATATAAGCTGCACATCGCCAAATTTACTTTGCTTAAATCTGTAGCCTAACTTTTTTAATTCACTTAATGCACTATCACTAACGCCTGAATAATGACGTATTTCATTTTTAGGCCAAAGTTGATGATGAAACCTTGGCGCATTGACCGCTTGCTCCGCGCTCATGCCGAACTCAACCACATTTAAAATAGATTGGTAAACAGAACTAATGATAGTGGTACCACCAGGTGAACCAGTAACAAGTTGTACTTTTTTATCTTTTAATAGGATGGTTGGTGTCATAGATGAAACCATACGTTTATTTGGTTGTATTTCATTGGCTTGCCCACCAATAGCACCATAAATATTTGCGACGCCAGGCTTAATGCTAAAGTCATCCATTTCATCATTTAATATAAAACCTGCACCTTCAACTACAACACCACTACCAAAGGTATAATTAATTGTCGTAGTATTGGAGACAGCATTCCCCCATTTATCTACAATAGAAAAATGGGTGGTATCTTCACTTTCCTTTAAACCCGGCTCTATATTTTCAGACACTGAAATGACATTAAACATAATATCTTTAGCCCGGTAGGCTAAATAATCATCTGCAACTAATTTTTCTTGCTCTACATTGATAAAATCTGGATCGCCAATATACTCAGCCCGATCAGCAAATACACGTTTACCAATTTCTGCCAACAAATGCATGTACGATGCTGAATTGTGTTTTAGCTCTTTTGATTGAGGTTTCAGCAAGTCATACATTTTTAACCATTGTAGTATAGCTATCCCTCCTGAGCTTGGCGGCGGTGCAGTTAAAACTTGATAACCACGCCAAGGTTGCTGAACCGGAGCGCGCCAAGTAGCTTTGTACTCAGCCAAATCTTGCATACCAATGATGCCTCCATGCTCAACCATGAAGTCACTGATAATTTTTGCCGTTTCACCTTTATAGAAACCATCTCGCCCTTGTGCAGAAATACGCTTTAAAGTTTCAGCCAATTCTGGTTGCTTAAATACTTTTCCCGTTGTTGCTGTAGCAAAATACTTGGCAAAATTTACGTTCACTTCTTCTTTATTAAAGCTATCAATTCGCCAGGTAATATTCTCTGCCATTTTGGGGTGAACAACAAAGCCTTGTTCTGCAAGTGATATCGCAGGAGCTAATAAATCTTGCCAAGTTTTAGAGCCATATTTTTGATGAGCTTGCCACATACCATCAACCGTACCAGGAACTCCAGAAGATAAAATACCGTAAACAGATAAATTTGGAATAACTGCATTGCTTTTGTCTAAGTACATATCTTTATGAGCTGCCAGTGGCGCGACCTCTCTATAATCTAAAAAATCAGCTTTACCATCTTTATAGATAGTCATAAAGCCACCGCCGCCAACATTACCCGCTTCAGGTAAGGTTACCGCTAAAACAAATTGTGCAGCTATTGCTGCGTCAACCGCATTTCCACCTTTTTGTAATACATTGGCTGCAACATCTGCACTGTAGCTGTCGGGCATGGCGACAGCAGATTGAGCGCGAGCGTTAACAACAATGCATAAATGTATTAGAGTGATGAACAATATTGTTATTTTTTTCACGGTTAACTCTTTATAAACTTTTTGATGTTTGGATTAATTTAGCACGAGTAGCAGAAATAAAGCACAGTAATTTCAATTATGCAGGTATAGGTTGGACTTAAGATAGGTTTACGCTAAAGGTAAATATTTCAAATAATATAAATAAGGCGATCATTTTAAACAGGAACTGTTTTCGAATACCCAGCTATTAAAGGTATATTTTGATCGTTTCTTGAACTTTTTTAGTTAATTTAGAAACGACCAAATCAAATGAATTATCAATCATTCGTTCTATCTCACCTTGCGGGATCGAACCATCTAGAATAACGCTATTCCATTGTGCTTTATTCATATGATATCCAGCTATAACAGAGGGGAAGATATCACGTAGAATAAGTGCTTCATGAGGGTCGCATTTAAGGTTCATCCAGTAAAAAGCTTTTGCTTCATCAGTAGCTTTAGCACTTTTTGCAGTTTGACCTAAAGCTATAGTAGCGAACATTTTATTTTTAACTCTAAATACTTTTACCTCTTCACCAAAGGGGTAATCAAGCGTCGAAAAAGGCTTACTTAGCAGATAAATTTGAGCTTGTTCGTCTCTCATAAGGTAAAGTTTTCAAACTAAGGTTTTATCATCGAATCAGCTAACACCGTTTCTAACCAGGAAAGTGCTTTTTGTCGCCCCATTTTTAAACCGGAGAACTCTTTTAAAACCAAGCCATCTACAGCTCTTTGATCTAATACCTTTTGCGTTTGTTCAGTACCATATTTATTATAGGTAACAACAGCAATTGCCATTAAATGTTCCAATGAAGCAATATGTAGTTTTGCTTCAAAGGTATAAGAATAGTTATGTAATTTATTAACTAATATGGCAAAAGGATGAGGAAATTGCTCCTCTAGAAAAGCATCGTATTCTTCACACATTTCCAGAGTCATAACAGTATCTTCATTTACAATAACTTCTGCGATATGTTCGTCAACAATGCTGATAGAGCCAAAACTTAACTCAAAATTCATGGTGATATGCCTTTTGCCGAAAAATATATATTCATGCTAAGCATTTTCTTGTACTCTGTTTAATTCGAGTTCAAGCCAACATATGGCGTTATTTCTGCCCATTTCAAAGCCGGAAAACTTTCTAATATTTAAACCATCTGCTTCTCTATCAGTTAAGAATTGATTAACCACTTGCTCAGACTCTTTGCCAAAACTTACTGCAGCAGTAGCAATAAGATCATCACTTTTAGCAGCATATACAGTGGCTTCAGGGGTCATCGTATAGATATTAAGACTATTAATTAAAACAGCATAAGGTTTAGAAAAGTGTTTATTGATGAATTCATAATATTCATCAAACATTTCAACAGTAATTACAGTACAATTATCAATAATAACTTCTGCGATATTTGCAGAAACTTGATGTATATAACCAAAACTTAATGTGTATTTCATGATCTCTCCAAAAAATTATCATAAGGGAAAATACACGCAAATGACTATTTGTACAAACATACAAATAATTAAATTCAAGGCTGTTTCGTAGCAATAAAGCTTAGTCCATTAAAAATGTTACAAAGATCGGGATTATGAATTTTTAGCGCAAACTATATTTCTTATGCTTTAAAAGTAGATCAGGTTTTTAATAAAATCTAATCTAAATTGTAATATTTTTATAAAAAATATTGGTTTAATAGGTAATGTCTTAATTTTGTTAAAAAATTTTCCTATATAACAAATCTTTAACCAAGCAGTATTACATGGCACAATAGAAAAAAAATATGATAGGAAAATAAATGAAACGTTTGGCCGTAGTGGTGTTAAGTTTGTATAGCATAATGGTAAATGCTACCGAACAAGCCCAGCAAATATTTCAAGACATGGCACCTTCTCTATACCAAATTAGGTTAATTGATAAAGCTACTTCAGAAAAATCATCCATAGGCTCTGGCTTTCAAATTAGTGAAAACGGCTATATAGCTACCAATTACCATGTTATCTCAGGTTATGCTCAATACCCTGAAAAATATGTCATTGAATATGAAGATCATCAAGGTAATAAAGGTCATTTAAGCCTGAAAACAGTTGATGTAATTAATGATTTAGCTATTGTTCTCCTTGATGAGAATCCGCAAGCACAACACTTTACCGTATCGGAGCAAACGCCCAGTAAAGGAGAAGAACTTTATTCATTAGGTAACCCACACGATCTAGGCATGATTGTTGTACCAGGCACTTACAATGGCCTAAAGAAAGAAGCATTCAATGATCGTATCCACTTTACCGGTTCAGTAAACCCAGGTATGAGTGGCGGACCAGTAGTAAATAAATTCGGTGAAGTTGTTGGTGTTAATGTTGCTTCGTCAGGCAACCAAATAGGTTTTTTAATACCACACGATAAACTTGCTATCCTAATTAACAATTTTGATGTACAAGTTGAACAAAGTATTGACGAACAAATCACCGCACAGCTTAAAAACAATCAAACTAGATTACTAAATGAAGTAATGGCCCACGAGTGGCAAAGTAAAACGTTTGCCAATGCATCTATACCAGATACTGGTGTGAATTATATTAGGTGCTGGGGTAACTCTAACGCCGACAAATCTGACGCTCTACTATTTAAAGCGGTAACGAACTGTCAAATGGAAGAATATGTATATATTTCAGAGTCTTTTACTACTGGTAGTATAAATATGGAATTCCATTTCTTTAATGCCGAAGAGTTAAGCAGCACTCGTTTTTATCAAATTTATCAAACTCAAATTAACCGCGCTGGAGGTGGAAACCGCGCCGGCAAAGAAGATGTGACTGAGTATGAATGCCAACATGATATCACTACCGATAACCAAGAAAGCATTCGCAATAAAGCCATTTTATGCATTCGCGCCTATAAAAAATATCAAGGTTTATACGATGTGATGTACTTATCAGCTTCTGTTGATCAAAGCACTAAAGCATTGGTAAGTCATTTTACTTTGTCAGGTGTTGATAAAAACTTTGCGCAAGTATTCAATAAGAAGTTTATGGAGTCAGTAAAATGGAACTAATTATTGAAGAGATCAGCCGTGGTAAAAAACTGATTGGTCGTCATAAATTTTCAACCGCTAATGTCAATATTGGCCGTGCTTATAACAACGATATCATTTTATCTGACCCTCATGTTTGTCCCGAGCACCTTTCTTTAAAGTGTGAAGAAGGTGTTTGGTACATTAAAGATCTTGAGTCGCTAAATGGCAGTGTATTTGCTAATAAACAACCATTAACCCAATGGCATGCTTTAGCTTCTGGCGATATTATTCGTTTAGGCAAAACTCAACTTAGATTTTGTTTACCAGATCATCCGGTTGGACAAAGCATCGCTTTTAGCGAGCTTGAAAATGCCGTTGAATACCTTGGCCGTTGGTCAATGATTATAGCGATGGTCGCGTTATTTGGCCTCATTAACTTTGCTCTATTATATTTAAATGATCCTAATAAAGAGATTATCTACAGCCAACTATTTATTGGTGTTATTTCAGTAACCTTAGGTTATGCATTATGGCCACTATTATGTTCTTTGATGGCGTTTCTAAACAAACATGAACCAAGAGTGGGAAGTCAGTTAGGGGTAAGTTTTGTGATCATAAACTTATTCTGGATTGTCGACTTTATAGAAGCGTTATTAAGCTTTAATATTTCCAGTCAATGGGCTTGGCAATGGTTATTAGTGCTTATTTCAATTGCATTAACGTTTAGTTTATTTTGGTTTAACTTCTATATTGCGTTTCAGCAAACGGCAAAAAGACGTATTCGCATTGCTGCCGGCTTAACAATTCTTATATATGGTGGTTTATACCTGAATGAATTAAGTGATAAGCCTGAGTTTAATCCATACCCGGTATATAACAGCACGGTATTAATTCCAGTACTATCTATTGCACCAGCAAGTTCAAGTGATGAATTCATCAAGCAAAGTGATGATTTATTTAGTGCAGCAGATAAACAAATAGAAAAAAGTAAAGGCTAACAATCAAAAGGGGCAGTGCCTTTTACTAATAAAATAGTAAAAGGCACTGCCCCTTTTTAATATTTGAAGTATTACTATTAAATGCCGTACTTTGCTCTATAAGCAGTAACGCTTTCCAGATGTTCTTTCATCTCTGGCTTGTCGGCTAAGTAAGTAATTACATCGCCTAAACTCACAATTGCAATTACTGCCGTATTAAAGTCGCGTTCAACTTCTTGAATAGCTGATAATTCACCTTGGCCTTTTTCTTGACGGTCAAGAGCAATTAATACTCCTGAAAGTTCTGCGCCGTGGGCTTTAATAATTTCCATAGACTCACGAATTGCTGTACCGGCAGTTATCACGTCATCAACTAACATGATTTTGCCTTCTAAAGCAGAGCCTACTAATGAGCCACCTTCGCCATGAGTTTTAGCTTCTTTACGATTAAAACAATATGGTATATCCATATTATGATGGTCGGCTAAAGCAACCGCGGTAGTAGTAGCAATAGGAATACCTTTATAAGCAGGACCGAAAAGCAAATCAAAATCGATGCCTGAGTCAGCTAGAGCAGAAGCATAGAACCTGCCTAAACGAGCTAAATCGCCACCAGTATTAAATAAGCCGGCATTAAAAAAGTAAGGACTAACACGACCTGACTTTAAGGTAAATTCACCAAAACGTAATACTTGTTTTGCTAGGGCAAATTCAATAAATTCGCGTTGATAATCTTTCATCTATTTATCCTGTAATTCGCTAAATTAACTTAGTGCTGCTTTTTGAGCATCAAACAACTCACTAATGCTAGCTTTCGCTAATTGCATCATTTCTTGCATTTCATCAAAGCTGAATGGCTCTTCTTCGGCAGTACCTTGAATTTCAATCAACTTACCCGTATCGGTCATAACCACATTCATATCTGTTTCTGCAGCTGAATCTTCTGGGTAATCTAAATCAGATACTGGGGTACCTTTATAAATACCTACAGAAACAGCGGCAATCATATGCTTAAGCGGGTTAGTTTTTAACGCGCCTTTCGCACGTAAATAATCTAATGCATCAACTAACGCAACGCATGCGCCAGTGATAGAAGCTGTGCGAGTACCACCATCAGCCTGAATGACATCACAATCAACAGTAATAGTATTTTCACCAAGTGCAGACAAATCTACAGCCGCACGTAAAGCGCGAGCAATAAGGCGAGAAATTTCTAATGTACGACCACTTTGTTTACCTGAAGCTGCTTCTCTGCGCATACGAGTATGAGTAGACCGAGGTAACATACCGTACTCAGCAGTGATCCACCCCTTACCTTGGCCTTTTAAAAAGCGAGGAACACCTTCTTCAGCCGTAGCGGTACAAATTACTTTTGTATCCCCAAACTCAATTAAAACTGAACCTTCAGCATGAGCGGTAAATTGACGGGTAATGGTTACTGGGCGAATTTGGCCAGCAGTTCTGCCACTTGGACGCATAGAGATTCCTAATATTGATTAGCTTATATTGTCGCGCATTATAAAGACTTATCGATAATTTTTATAGTGCTTGTGCCGATTTCTTATTCAGTTTAGCTGTCAAAATCAAAGTTGTTGAAATATAGTTAACACTTACAAGGTCTAATATACCAAGTCCAATAACTAATTGACCATTTATCGAATATTTTATTGGACTTGGTATTAGTTAAGTTCCTCAGAGTTTAAGCACATTTTCTATGAAAAAAACCATACAACAAGCAATTATCATTCTTCTCACTGGTATTGTATTTATCAGCTTTTTATCAAAAGCAGCAACAGATGAATTACCGTTATACAGTACAGTTTATGATGAACAACGAGATCCATTTAAAGATGCTATGGCGGCAATTGCTTTAGCAGGCGAAACAAATCGCAATGTATTAATCGAAATTGGTGGCGATTGGTGTACTTGGTGTCATAAAATTGATGCATTTCTTAGCGATAACCCTGATGTATACCAAGCGCTGCATGAAAACTTCGTATTACTTAAAGTCAATGTCAGTGACACCAACGAAAACCTTAAGTTTATGAGTGGACTACCACCGGTTTTAGGTTACCCACATATGTACGTATCTACCGGCAAAGGTAAAGTGATTTTATCAAAAGACACCGCCGAATTTTTAGTTATGGAAGATTATTCAAGACAAAAGTGGTTAGATTTTATTGATACTTGGAGTTTTGCCAATAACAACGAAAATATCACTAAACAAACCCAAATGTCTGCAGTTGAAAAATCAACAGTAAACCAGGGCTAGTCGCTACAGGACAATAATAATGATAACTATAAACTCGTTTTTTGATGACCAATATCAAACACCGCCATGCTTAAAACAACGTTTAACGCGCCGAACGTTTCTAAAGTCGGCGGCAATGACTTCGGCTTTAACGGCCTTACCGGTTGCCAGTTTTGAAAAAATTAACATTGCTGACTTATCGCAAGAGCCTTGGTTAACATTGAATTCTGTTTTAGAGCACTTATTGCCAAGTTCGGCCTCAGGCCCTGGCGCAAAAGAATTACAAGCGATTCATTATTTATATAACGTTGTTACTCAACAACCTATAGAACAAGATGAGAAAGACTTTATAGAAAAAGGTGTGGGTTGGTTAAATGGCTATACGAATGGGAAATTACAGAAATCATTTGTAGACTTAACCCAAGTTGACAAAGAATCATCTCTTACAGCTATTAGCAAATCTCGGGCTGGTGAAAACTGGATCAGCACATTATTAAGTTACTTATTCGAAGCCACCCTAGCACCGCCAATATATGGTGGAAACCCGAATGGCATAGGCTGGCAATGGCTTAAACATAAACCAGGTTTCCCCTTACCTGCACAAGGCAAGCGCTATTATGAGCTACCTGCATATGCCGCCATAAAAGTTACCAACATTGATGACAAACCAACATCGAAACAAACGAAAGGAAAAGCACTTTAATGAAAGATAATAAATACGATGTTTGTATTGTTGGTAGTGGTGCCGGCGCGTCTCCAGTTGCTTATACCTTAGCCAAAGCTGGTGCTAAAGTTTTAGTATTAGAAAAAGGCCCGTGGCTCACTGAAGAAGACTTTTATAAAGATGAAATGGCGTGTTGTCGCAGAACCACCTATTCACCAAAGCTTGCAGATGAGCAACACGTTATTGAAGAAGAATATGAAGATAATGATGGCAACAGTTTTTGGCAAGGTGAAGCAACAAGTGAATCAGGTTGGGACTTTTGGAATGGCAGTTTAGTCGGCGGCTCATCCAATTTTATGAGTGGTTACTTCCATCGTTTAAAACCGATGGACTTTCGTCTTAAAACTGAATTTGGGGATATTAATGGTGCAAATGTGGCAGATTGGCCCATAAGCTACGAAGATTTAGAGCCCTATTATGACAAAGTCGATATTGAAGTGGGTGTATCGGGTAAGGTCGTCCCACACCCTCATCTTGAACCTCATAAAACAGACTACCCTTTTCCACCTACGGCTGAACACCCTATTTCTGCCTGGATTGATGAAGCCGCAAAGGACATTGGTTATCATTCATTTCCTGTACCAAGAGCGGTTTTGTCAAAACCAGCTATGGGTAGACAAAGTTGTGAATATTCAGGTTACTGTTCAAGCTATGGTTGCTCTTCAGGCGCTAAAGGTAGTGGTCGAGCTGCGCTTTTAAACCATGCAGTGGCAACTGGAAATTGTAAAGTTCAGCCGCATGCCAAAGTATTTAATATTGAATCTGATAAACACGGTAATGTGAGCGGTATTTGGTATTACGACAAAGCCAATAATAAACATAAAGTGAGCGCCAAAATATACGTAATTGCTTGCCAAGCCATTGAAACATCAAGATTATTACTCAGTTCAACTGGCGAAAAACACCCCAAAGGTTTAGCTAACAACAATGATCAGGTTGGTAAAAATGCAGTGTTTTCTGCTGGCGGCACCGGCCAAGGCGACTTTATATTCGAGCAAATATCTGACGAGCAAGAGCAACAGTTACGAGTTGTAGGCCCTTTTATAAATCGTGCCTTACAAGACTGGTATAAAATTGATGATAAAGACTTTGGTAAGCCGGCAAAAGGCGGCACCATAGACTTTCTCTTTCATCAAAATGCAATTTCAAAAGCGAGTAATGAGAAATGGGATAGCGATGATAATTTAGTTTGGGGTGAGCAGCTCAAATCTAATTTACAAAGTGCGTTTAATTTTGGTAAAACTCTGCGCTTTGAAGTATTTAATGATTGGTTACCAACCGATGATTGTTTTATCAGCTTAGATAAAAACACCATTGACAAATGGGGTGACCCGGTAGCTAAAGTTAGAATTGGCGCGCATCAGCACGATTTAAAAGTCGGTGAATACTTAACCCAAAAAGCGGAAACACTGTTAGAAGCCATGGGCGCAAAAAATATTAGTTCATCCGTGAGCTCTTATCCGCCAGCAAACCTGCAAGCTGGTGGTTGCCGTTTTGGTAACGACCCTAAAACGTCGGTACTCGACAAAAACTGTAAAGCCCACGATGTCGATAACTTGTACGTTACCGATGGTTCATTTATGCCCACGGGGGGCAGCGTGCCTTACACTTATACTATCTATGCAAACTCATTCAGAGTTGCTGATAAAATTAAGCAACGGTTGCAGCTTAGCTAGTTTAACCCCTTAATGCCGGAATTTTCAGATACAAAGGCCACTTAAAAAGTGGCCTTTGGTTGTAACGGCCGCATAACCACTAGTCTAGAGTGATCACAAATAAACAATCGAAGGCAATAGGATCACCTTCATTACCAGCAAAGTTTGACATATCTACCATTCCTGATAAACGAACCGTTCCTGTTCTGCCGGCAAAACGACCGGTACCATCCAGTATCGCATTATCAGAGCCTGCAGCGCCGGTAATGTGAGTAATCATTTGACCTGAAGGTGTAACAATATCATGATTTGTCGGTTGAACTGTCGTTTTCCCCCTGGTGATCAGCATACCTTGATGCATATAGAAAAATGAGGTACCGACTAAAGCTACACCACCATTAACTCCATCAGAAACCTCTGATAGACAATCCGTTGCAGTACCGATGACTTGCCCATTTGTCGCGTTCACCAGATCTACGTCAAAACAAATTGCATCATCATCTACTTCATCTCCATCAATATCTGGAACCTTATCTGGGTACATTTGCCCTGAACCAACAAGGTTTAATACTAAAGTTTTACCTCTAGCTTTACCTTCAGCATTGCTACTAAATGAAAAGCATAAACAAATAGAAATACAAAACATAATAACCGATTTAACTTTCATAACTGTATCCTCAGTGACCTATATTCGTTGCGGCACAAGCTGAACCTTATGCCATTTAGTTGAGATTGTTCAACGTGCATACAAGTATAGGCTTTAAGTGCAAAATTTTCCGGCAGAACACTGCACAACAAGCGACAATATTTACTTAATTGAACTTATCTTCATTGAGAGTTTTTGATATGTGGTGCATACTCTGTGCACCATTTGGCACAACAAATTTTTATGTGCTGCTTGGAATTATATAAATTAAAAAGGAGTATTTATGATCCATAGTATGACTGCTTTTGCCCGCATAGAGGTAAAAGGTGATTGGGGTAATGCGGTTTGGGAAATTCGCTCAGTAAACCAACGTTTTCTTGAAACTTACTTTCGCATGCCAGAGCAATTTCGTGGTTTAGAAGCGGTATTACGCGAACGATTTCGCAAGCAATTAAACCGCGGTAAAGTAGAGTGTAACTTACGTTTTAATGCTAATCCGGCCGCAAAAAGTAACTTATCAATTAACGCCAAATTGGCTGAATCTTTGATTGAACACGCGAACTGGATCAATGAAAAAGCCGGAAATAGCCAATTAAACCCATTAGATATAATGAAATGGCCTGGTGTTATGGAGGCTGAAGAAGCCGACATGGATACCGTATCAGCAGAGTTGTTAGCAGGTTTCGATCAAGCCCTAAAAGATTTTATTGCTGCGCGCGCCAGCGAAGGTTCAAATATGGCTGAACTTATCAAAGCACGCCTTGACGGTATTACTGAGCAAGCGACCAATGTGAAAGCTCATATGCCTGAAATAATCCAATGGCAACGCGATCGCATCATTGAAAAATTTAACGACGCAGGCGTTGATCCTGAATCAACTCGTCTTGAACAAGAATTGGTAATGCTAGCGCAAAAAATGGATGTTGACGAAGAAATTGACCGTTTATTCAGTCACGTTAAAGAAACCAATAAAATCCTTAAAAAAGGCGGGCCACAAGGCCGTCGTTTAGATTTTATGATGCAAGAATTTAATCGCGAAGCAAACACCCTTGGTTCTAAATCAATTAATACTGACATTACTGCTGCCGCAGTTGAACTTAAAGTACTAATTGAGCAAATGCGTGAGCAAATTCAGAACATTGAATAATTAACCTTTAAGTTTCATCCCTTATTAAAACCATGCATCGCATGGTTTTTTAGTATTTGTCGCTAAATAATTTTTTCTATAAAATTACATAGTATTATGCCATGTTGCTTGCTATAACATGCAGTACTACTGTCATAAGGATACTATCTATGATGATCTCATTATCAGCTCAACAGTGTCGTGTTATTGGTGTAATGTTAGAAAAAGAAATCACCACACCCGAACAATATCCCCTATCATTAAATGCTCTTACCAACGCTTGTAACCAAAAAAGTAACCGCGAGCCGGTAATGTCACTCTCTGAAAGTGATGTGCAAAATGAAATTGATCAATTAATTCAAATGAATCTGTTGATGATCGACCAAATGTCTTCAGGCCGGGTGAATAAATATATCCACCGTTTTTGTAATACACAATTTAGTGATTTGCAATTTACTCCACAACAAAGAGGAATTATCTGTGTGTTGTTACTCCGGGGACCGCAAACTCCTGGCGAGTTAAGAACCCGCACTAACAGATTAGCTGACTTTAGTGATGTTAGTGAAGTTGAAACTACAATTAATCAACTTCAAAACCTAAATGACATAGAGTTTGTTAAAAAACTGGCGCGTGAACCCGGCAAACGAGAATCACGTTATGTACATTTATTTTCGGATATTGAAGAAAACTTATCTGTGGAAAGCGACTCATTTGAGCAGGCAGAACAATCAACGTCAGCAAGCCAAGCAGAGCTTGAAGCTCGTATAGAGATGCTGGAGCAAAAAGTTGCGTCATTGACTGACGATGTTGCTCTATTAACCGAATTACTTGCAAATAAATAGTTAGGGTGTGAGTAAAATAAATTGGAATATGATTATTACTCCAAATAAGCTGCACTCATAAAAAAACCTCACTTTCGTGAGGTTTTTTTAAAATTGAAATTGCTTATTATAATATTTAATAACAGCTATTTTAGTACTTTAGCTCTGCGTATTTGTCGACATATTGAAATCAAAAACACACTAAATAAAAGGAAAAAGTTAACTGAACCGCCCGATGAACTTGACTCAGGTTCATCATTAACAGATAAAGAGTTATCTAACGGAAACGCATCATTATCATCTGCTACACCATCATTATCATCATCGGTATCGCTATTATTACCTATGCCATCACCGTCGGTATCAACAGACTCATTTGCATCTAACGGAAACGCATCATTTTTATCTGCTACACCATCATTGTCATCATCAGTATCGCTATTATTACCGGTGCCATCACTGTCGGTATCCACTGACTCATTTTCATCTAATGGAAAAGCATCGCTTTCATCCTTAACACCATCATTGTCATCATCGGTATCGCTATTATTACCGGTGCCATCATTGTCGGTATCCACTGATTCATGTTCATCTAACGGAAAGGCATCCTTTTCATCCTTAACACCATCATTGTCATCATCTGCATCATCAAAGTCACTGATACCGTCGAGATCATTATCTGGTGATGGTTCAGTTAGCGCTTGGATCTCAACGCCATCGATGGTGCTCTCAATGAATAGTAATTCATCTGTTGTGGTTATCGGCTCAATGTTGCCGCTTAACGTGAGAAACTCATAAGTTTCAAAGTCTTGAGTTTTAAACAACGCAGTGGTTCGTGTCGGTGAGCCAGAACTAATACTCGTTGTGCCAATGTAGCCACCTTCATAGCTGGATATCTTTCGCACACTGCCATTTTGATACACATCCGAAAATTCATCTTCATTAAACAAACTGGTCGGTTTAGTTTTTGACACCCAAGTTTTGCCATTATCAGTGCTAACCATTAACGCGTTACTCGTACTGTAAAGAATCGTTTCATTAGACAGGTGAATTAGAGTAAGTGTTAAGCCTACATCTTCATAAAGCCCTATTTCCGACCATATCCAATCGCTACCATTATCCGAATAACCGTATAGTATACTCTCGTTAATACCATCGATTCTTCTAAGGCCTGTAGTATGTAGACGGTTATTGAATGACTCAATGCCATGGCCGAGGAATAATACCGCACCATCGATCCCATCATCTGGCATGATATCTAAAGATTCCCAGTCACCGGTGGCGTTATTTCTTATCCAATAAGGATCAATTGGAGTGCTGGTTTCAATAACCGCTGTACCATCATTTAAAAATGCAACATTAGGTGATTGACGATTAATCCATTGGGTTTCAGTCCAGGTTATAAGATCTTTAGATTGATGAGTAGAGTTAACCATTGGAGAGTTATAATCGTTGCTAAACGCAATATATTGCTGATCTCTTGGGTCCCACTGAACTTTAGCTATTTGTGGCAAAGTAACCGGCGCTGACCAAGTTTCAAGATTTGTAGAGAAACTAATATCAGACCATGCTTGCTCATTGCCATCTATGTCAGCATCAAAATTACTCTGTGATATATATACACCATTCACCATATAGAGCGATTCAGTTTGTGGCATATCTGCCAATCGCTGCAAGCCATCATTATTAAAGCGATATAAAGGGAAAGATTCAGTGCCTTTGCTGCTGTAATATGTACTATCAAAAATTAACGTATCATTACCAATTGATATAGTTTGCCAATAGGTTAAATCTATTTCGTCGTGTTTAACTTTCCAATATGATGCATAAGTATCACTGGCTAATAATTGATGCGATACTAGGTTACCGTGGAAATGCTCGCTACGCCTTTCATCACTAACAACACCAATACTCGTATATACCATAGAAATATTTTCTTCAGGCGCAAAAGTAAATTGTATTTCTCCTTTATCAGTATCAGCAAAATCACGAGCCACATCGATATAACAATGCCAATCATAACCCGGCATTGGGTAATGAGAATTCATCTCGATAACACCATCTGAATAAGTGTCCGGTACAATGTCAAATTCTATGGTTGCGCTTTCAACTTGGTGACTGCCCTTTGCATTAACAGTCAAAACAGTATCCCAAGTAGATGGCATCGCAATGCACGAAGCAAGCGTTCTATTATCGTTAGATTCGGACTCGATTTGCCGTATTATAGAAACATTGTTTTGTTCATCCCAAAAAATTGAACGTTTGTCATTACCATATTTACAAGCGGATAGAGTTGTAAGAGTGACTATCAACAAAAGAAGATTTTTCAATGATATTTCCTTTTTTATTATTATTTTTATACCAGCTTATTATCACTTAACATTTAAGTTTTATAAACAAAATTTTTCTTATCGTATAAGTGCTGAATCAACTCGGCTCAAAATAACGCAATTGTGAACCTTTTGTTATAATTTCCCCATCTTTTATGACCTATCATTAGTAGTAGAATTTATTTCTAGGGGATACCATTGTTAAAGACAGCATTTGCTTTTTGCGTTAGTACGTTACTTTTGGCTTGTGGTGGGTCAGGCGGTAGTGCTTCAGACGACGTTAACCAAGTTGTTGAGCCACAAGAATTTAGTGGTCAATTTATAGACTACACGGTTGAAGGTTTGCGCTTTAAAACTACGACAAGAGAAGGTTTAACAAATGTTAATGGTGAATTCGTATACCTAGAGTCTGAAACTATTACCTTTGCAATTGGCGATGTTAATCTGCCAAAAATAAAAGCTAAAAGTATTATTACGCCACTTGATGTTTTTGCCAGTGATGACGTATACCAAGTGCCAGTAAGTAATTTATTGCGTTTATTACAATCCCTTGATAATGATGGTAATGCTGATAACGGCATTACCATTACCGACAATATCCATGAGTTATTTTCTAATATTACCTTAGATTTTGCAGCCAACGATTTTGAGCAACAAGCTAATAATTTATTAATGCAAACAACCGGAATTTATCAATCTTTAATTAGTGAATACGATGCCATTTATCACTTTAACGAGTCATTAGTTAAGATAGGCGAAGGTAAGCTCACTACTTGTGATAGTGATCACCCAATGGTTGGCTATTCCGGCGCATTTGCAACGTTTGCCCATGATGTAAGCGGCAATGCCACCATAATAGACAATTGCACTATTGAAATTAGCAACTTTACCTATGATGGTGGTGGCCCGGAAGTTTATATTTATGCAGCAAAGAATCATCAATATAGTGGCAATGGGGCATTTATTATCAGTAAAAAGATCACCGGTATTGTGTTTAATGATGAAACGCTAATACTTAAATTACCAAATGGAAAATCTCTGGATGATTTAACCGGTATTAGTGTTTGGTGCGTAGATTTTGCTGTGGACTTTGGTAACTTGGAGTTTATGCCATAAACTAAATTAATGACGAGTTACAATATGAGAACTTTATGATATAGCAGACTTTATTATTCCACTTCTCCCTTGAAGACTCGCAACCGTTTTAAAGTAAAATAAGCTGTACTGTAAGTGAAAAATATATATAAGGTTATGAAAAAATAAACCGCGGGAGCATTCTGATATTCAGGGTTATAAGAAAAAGCGAGTAAACCAATAAGTGCAAAAAGAGCACTAAAAAAGGGGGAATTTAATAAATACTTCATACAATCACTACCAGGTTGTCCATGCCCATTAAATTTACCATAGCTTAATTAACTGATTAATAAAATAGCCAATATGGTTACATGAACTAAAACATAAAGTTGCTAAGCCCTGTAAACAGGACTTAGCAACTTTGCGAAAATCAAAACGTCATTTGGTTAAGCAAATTCAACACTTTCATCTGCGTAGTTGTAATGCTCTGGCATAGGCAACGCCGCAACGCCAGAGTCTACAGCAGCTTGAGCTACTGCTTTGGCAACGTTATTACACAACCTTGGATCCATAGGGCGAGGAATAATATAGCCTTTACCAAAACTTAACGACGCTTCACCACTGGCTTTTAAAACGCTTTCTGGCACCTGTTCTTTGGCCAATGCACGAATTGCGTGTACCGCAGCTAACTTCATTTCATTGTTTATTTTACGCGCCCTTACATCTAGTGCGCCTCTAAAAATAAAAGGAAAGCATAATACATTATTCACTTGGTTCGGATAATCAGAACGGCCAGTTGCCATAATTAAATCATTTCGAATTGAATGAGCAAGTTCAGGTTTTATTTCAGGATCTGGATTTGAACAAGCAAATACAATTGGCTTGTCTGCCATTTTTAACAACTGCTGTTTAGAGAGTAAATTAGGTCCTGATACCCCAACAAACACATCCGCGCCTTCGATTGCGTCATCAAGAGTACGTTTATCGGTATTATTGGCAAATAAAGTTTTGTATTCATTTAGATCGGTTCGGCGAGTGTGCACTACGCCTTTGGTGTCTAGCATATATATTTTTTCACGCTGAGCACCACATTGAATAAGCAACTCCATACAGGCAATCGCTGCAGCTCCAGCCCCTAAGCAAACAATAGCGGCATGTTCAATATCTTTACCTTGAATGTCTAACGCATTGAGCATTGCAGCAGCAGTTACTATGGCTGTGCCATGCTGATCATCGTGAAACACTGGAATTTTACAGCGTTCCTGTAGGGCTTTCTCAATGATAAAGCAATCCGGCGCTTTGATGTCCTCAAGGTTTATACCACCAAACGTGTCAGCAATACTTGCGACCGTATTAATGAATTCTTCAGGGGTTTTATGAGTAACTTCTATATCAAACGAATCAATATTGGCAAACCGTTTAAATAATAGAGCCTTACCTTCCATTACAGGTTTTGATGCCATCGGGCCTAAATTGCCTAACCCTAAAACAGCACTACCATTTGATATAACAGCTACAGTATTGCCTTTGCCGGTATACTTATACACATTTTCGAAATTATCGGCTATTTCGCGACACGGCTCGGCAACACCCGGACTATAGGCTAACGACAGATCTTCGCTAGTTTCAGCCTTAGTGGTTATTTCAATTGCTATTTTTCCTGGTTTAGGATGGGCGTGATAATCCAGCGCGCGTTGTTTTAAATCGCTCATAAGTGACCTTTAAATTAATGTAAATGTGTTGATTGGGAAGTTGATAATATTGCTCTTAGAAAGAGCAATTTGAAAAATCAGCTACATGTCCAACACAGCTGATTTTAAATGAGCAACTTATGATGACTTCAAAAGTTGCTCGTTAGGAAAGTTGTATAAACTAATAAATTAGAAGCGCCATACTGCTAAAAATTGGGCAGCATTATCGTCAGTACCATCTTCACCTAGCTTGTTTTGCCAGTATTGGTATTCAATACCAACAAATAATTGACCAGCTTTATTACCTAACACTTCACCTAAATCTAAACGAATTTGCGGTTGGAATAAAATCCATGATTCAAGCTCAGTCGTGCCAAAGTTATTAGTTTGTTGACGGCCGTCGATATATTCCAAGTGACCTTCGATGCTCCAGCTTGTTGAACCAATTTTGAAAGGGTAAGCCCAGGCAAAGTCAACCATGAAGCTTGAATCTTCATCAACAACGGTAAACACTTGAGAAGAGGCACTACCACCACCTTGATGTATATAACTGGTTACATCAATTTGAGCAAAGGCAAAGCCAGGTAAATCTAATGAAAATCTAACACCGGGTAATACCCACATACTATCAACTTCAGGCGCGAAGTTAGCACCCGCAACAATACCTATGTCCTTAACAGGACCAAACGATAGGTCACTACCGGTAATTGCGCCTAAACTGAAATTTGAATACCATTCACCATAAAACTCGCTACTATCATCAACTGGAAAGTTAGCATCATCGTTAACGCTATAACGTAAGTGATCAACGAAGAAAAAGTTATCACCATACTCCCAACCACCAGCATGTTGGAAAGTAATAATAGTTGTATCAGCTGTACCACCAGTACCTACTTGCTCTAATTCACCTAAAGCTTGAAGGTGTACTTCTGTATTCCCCCAGATTTCAGCAGAAGCAGTAGCACTCATTAATGCTGCTGATGCAATTACTGTTGTCGCAACAGTATTAATAATTTTATTCGTTTTCATATTTTACCCTTACTTTTATTCCAGTTATTAGTTTCGTTCTATTTTATTTTATAATTATTATCAGTTGTACAAGACTTAAAGTTTTCCAAGAACCATATTGATACTAAATTAAAACATCAACATTTGGTTAGCATTTAGTTAAATCTGAATTTAAAATTACAAATCTTGACATGCATGTCAACTAATTGTTTTCCACGATGTGGTAAGTGGAATATTCGAATCAGCAAAACTTGACACTTGTGACAGGTTTTGCTATCAATTAGATAAGTAATCGTTATTTCAACAAATAAAGGCATAAACAAAAATGAACTTTCAATCATTTAATCCTCCACGCAGGATCTTAATGGGCCCAGGCCCCTCAGACATTAGCCCTGAAGTTTTAGCTTCATTATCAAGACCGGTAATTGGTCATTTAGACCCACTATTTGTTGGTATGATGGATGAAGTAAAAGCATTACTTCAGTATGCATTTCAAACAACAAATGAATTTACTATTGCACTTTCAGCTCCTGGCTCTGCTGGTATGGAAGCTTGTTTTGTGAACTTAATAGAAGCTGGTGATAAAGTAATAGTGTGTCGTAATGGCGTATTTGGCGATCGAATGATCCAAAATGTTATCCGCAGTGGTGGTGAAGCAATTGTGGTTGATTCGCCTTGGGGTCGCGCTGTTGAAGTGGACAAAGTAGAACAAGCATTAATTGCCAATCCAGACGCTAAATGTTTAGCATTTGTTCACGCCGAAACCTCTACTGGCGCGGTATCTGACGCTAAAACATTGTGTGCTCTAGCGCAACAACACGACTGTTTATCTATTGTTGATGCCGTTACATCCCTTGGTGGTATTGAGCTTAAGGTAGATGATTGGGGCATTGACGCCATTTATTCTGGCTCGCAAAAATGTCTATCATGTGTTCCTGGCTTATCTCCTCTTTCATTTAGTGAAAAAGCAGTAAATGTTATTAAAAACCGCAAGTCGATTGTCCAAAGTTGGTTCTTAGATCAATCTTTAGTAATGAGTTATTGGTCTGGTGACGGTAAACGTAGCTACCACCACACAGCTCCGGTTAACTCATTATATGGCTTACATGAATCATTAGTACAATTGCAAAACGAAGGCATTGAAAACCGCTGGGCACGTCATCAAGCGCAGCATGACATGCTTGCTGAGGGCTTAGACAAATTAGGTATTAAATTTATCGTACCTGAAGAAGAACGCCTACCGCAGCTAAATGCTATTTATATTCCTGACGGTGTAGATGACGCTAAAGTAAGAAATTACTTATTGAACAAATACAACTTGGAAATTGGCGCTGGTTTAGGCGATTTAGCCGGTAAAGCTTGGCGTATTGGTCTTATGGGTTATGCTGCTAGAAGCGAAAACGTAGCTTTATGTTTAGCCGCTCTAGAAGATGCATTAAATCAATAAACAAAGGTTTTAACAATATTTTTCATTATGTGGAATTGATAAAGAAAATAATATGAAACATGAAATTGAGGTGATGATCTCTGAACAAGAGATCAAAGACCGAGTCGCTCAATTAGGGCAACAAATAAGCGAATATTATCAAGGCAGTGATAAATTGGTCATGGTCGGTTTGTTACGTGGCTCATTTGTTTTTATGGCCGATTTAGCAAGAGCAATAAGTGTTAATCATAGCGTTGATTTTATGACTGCTTCAAGTTACGGCAATAACATGGAAAGCTCTCGTGATGTTCATATACTTAAAGATCTTGATGATAACATTGAAGGTAAAGATGTATTGCTGGTAGAAGATATTATCGATACAGGCAATACCTTAAGTAAAGTGTTGCAAATTTTGAGCTTGCGAGAGCCGAATTCGATTCAAATTTGCACATTATTAGACAAACCTACACGTCGTGAAAAAACGGTAGATGTTAAATGGGCAGGCTTTGAAATCCCTGATGAATTCGTGGTTGGAGTTGGTATTGACTACGCACAGAAATATCGTCACCTCCCCTACATTGGCAAAGTTGTCCCGATAGCATCAGGCACCTAGCTCAATTGAGAAAAAATTAAATGCTCGCGCATTAAGTAAAAGCCTAAACTGGATTTTCAGTTTAGGCTTTTTTTTAGTAGTCGATTTTAACAAAAAAAAATCATGTATTGCTCAGAGACAACACCAGAATGCGTTATTCTCAATTCGATTCAGAACCTTCAATTGAGCGGTTCATTGCCGCAAGAAGAAATAGGACACCGTTACTCCTCACTAGCATAAGCAAGATGACGGCTTCCTTAAACGTGTTGTGGAAAATAAAATGAATTTCTGACTGTCTAAACATGCAAAATCGGAAGTATACGATTGGCAAAAACGGCTATACAGCCATTAACCTAATAAAGGAATACTTGATGAAATGGAGGAGTCCATATACTTTGCTGACGTAACGTAGTTATAGAGTTTGTTGTTAGAATAGCCTGTTTATTGATCCCTCAACTTACATGAGTATAGTAATTCAAAGAATTAGATGGCCAAATTAACTATGCTACTACACTAAGTTAAACTCATTTTTGTTATCTCTTATTAATCTTGGCTACCCAAATTTACTTAACAGCTAGTGCAGTTTAAAAGAGTAGTTGAGGCTGTGAATAGGTAGTAATTTAGGACAAAATCAGCACGTTCATTCAAGCCTTATAATGCTTTTTTTGAAATCTATGCAAAACCAAAATGGCGAATAAACTGGAAATTGCTGTACCAAGGCTCAGGATATATTTCATATATTGCAAAGCTGATGGTAATTGTTCACTGCCTTTGCTGGCATCAAAGCCAATTGCGTTCAAGCTCACACCACCAACCAACAAGGCAAACATCACACTTATAGCTGCCATCCAACCATGTAATGCCGCAAAGACACCTTCCCGACGCACTTTGGTATTATCACTATCCTGATTACTTGCTTCGGCAACCAAGGCGGGAATTATTATGGTCATTGCGGTCCAGATCCCGGCGCAAAGCAGAGGATCCAGTAGCAACAGCCACTGTACTCCGGGAGCAAAGATAAACCATTTGGCAATGCCCCCCATTAAAGCCAAGGTAAAGATTACTTTTAATGTCGGCAACTTACCATAAATTCTCGACAGCCGGGATACTATCGGAATATAAACCGCCGCGATGATCGCATAGCCCATGGAAAGTACCGCTTTCCATACCGCTCCTTCGCTAATATTGCCGTCGTTCATATAGTACACCAATATATAGTAATCCATCCTTGCAGCGTAAGCAGCGCAGCCCAGTTGAATAAAAACGATCACAAAGATCAATCGCATCAAAGGTACAGATAGTATCGTCCGAATACTTTGCAAAACAGTAATACCTTTCACGCTTTGCCTAACTACAACACTTTTGTCTGGAATAAAAAATGCGGGTAACATACCAACAACTGCAATAACCAATATCGCAATGCTCCAACCCACAACTTTAATGCCGACAAATACACTGCTAAAAATGGTTAATGTCGCCAACGGAAATAACCACTGACTCGACATAGAGGCTAGCTTAATAAAGTAGGAGTTTATTTCCATCACTTTTATTCGTTCGTTAACATCTCTGGTAATTTCATATGATAACGAGGTTAAGGGCACACTGTAAAAAGGTGATGCCAGATAAAACAATAATGAGGTAATAAAAAAGTATAGTAGCTGTGTTTCGCTCGACCAATGCTCAGGTACCATCCAAATCAAACCAAAGAACAGACAATTTAACCAGGCTGCAACAACAATAAACGGACGACGACGACCGAACCGACTTTCGCAATTGTCTGATAGCTTACCTGCCCAGGGCGATAAAAATGCAGAAAAAATAATAGGAATGGTTAGCGCCAGACTAAACAGAAAAGGATCAACACCCAAGGTCATCTGATAAAAAGGAATGGCGAGTAATTCAACGCCCTTATCAACAAAAAATAAACTAAAGAAGCCGCCGCCCAACGCTAATTTTCTTGCAAGCGTTGGTGCGTTATTTTCACTATTTTTCTTTATCTCTGAGGTTGCTACCGACACGGGTTAACTTGCTCTAGCCTCGATGACAGCAGCCTCGCTTACAGAGTCTCTTTCAACCAGATGGGGCATAAATAAATGGGTACGTACTGATGAGCTAGAATTTTCCGATAATTCAATTGCCAATTTGGCAGCATAATTCGCCATTTCTCTTATTGGATAATGCATAGTAGATAGTTCAGGTAGACAAGCGACAGCAATAAGTAAATCATCAAAACCGATAACAGAAACATCTTCCGGTACGCGTATACCCTGCGCATTCAATTCATGGATAACACCAATCGCCATATTATCGTTGAAAGCCAGTACCGCTGTATATTTCATTCCTTTTTTTAATAAATTACGAACAGCTTCCCTGCCCCCTTCCATATCGGCTGTACTAGCCGATTCGACCATTGAATCAATTAATTTAATACCAGCATTAGTTAGTGCTGTTCTCACCCCATCAAGGCGGACTTGGGCATCGGTATTGATGTTTTCACGAGTAATAACAGCAATATCGGTATGACCTTTACTGATCAGGTGGCGGGTCGCTTCTTGTGCCCCTAAATTGTTATCGAGCCAAACACATCGGTGGGCAATTTTAGGGATGAAGCGATTAATGAATACCAGTCCTGGAATTTTTTCCGCCAGTTCACATAATGTATCATCATTGTTATACACACTATGAAAAACAATAGCCTCGCATCTATGTTGTATTAAAGAGTCAATCGCATCAAGTTCAGTTTGCTCACTTTCATCGGCATTACTAATTAACACTCGATAATTATTTTCTTTGGTTGCTTCTTCAGCGCCACAAGCTAATGTACCAAAAAAAGGCATTGAAACTTTTGGGATCACAATACCAAGAGAATTAGACTTTTTACTCACTAATGCCTGAGCGTTAATGTTTGGTCGATAACCTAATTCATCAATCACTTTTTGAACTTTCGCTCGACAGGCTTTACCTACCTTTCCTTGCTTTCTAACTACGCGAGACACGGTTGAGGTTGACACTTCTGCAACGCGTGCAACATCTTTGATGGTGATCATAATTTAATTTCATCCATTTGCTTCGACACTAAAATTTATCCCTAAAGTGTGCTTCGGCTAAATAAGGGAGAACACTTATGGTAACGTTACCAGAAACCTCCCTAAATTACCATAGCCCTCAACTTAACTACCGATTTAATTTATCTTTTTCAATTACTTACTCAACAAGTGCATGACTGTTAACGATAAAATTTGTAAATCTGTTTTTATTTGATTTTTAAGGTATTGTTATTAACGAGTTTGTTTACTTATTCTATCGGGGGGAATTCATTTTTATCAATATTGTTCAGAGAATTAGAACTATCAAGCTCCCCCACCCTATGAAGTATGAGTGTTCCAATACACCATATGGATAACATTTTTATGCTCAAACGTATCAAGAATAAAGCCGCTCTTTGTTATTACACAAAGAGCGATGATTAGTTAGAAGTTAACACGAACTCCTGCGTAATAGCTTATGCCGCGGTGAGTTTGCTCAAAAATGAAATCTGGGTGCGCTTCTCCCACTTTATTACTTGCAAGGTTACCCTTTGTTGTTTCTTCGTCTAACAAGTTAGAACCCTGTGCAAAGACTTGAAAATGTTTGTTGAATTTATACTTCAAACTCAAGCTAAGATTTTTACTTGGCCATTGCGCCGCATAATCATTACCGTCTTTACTTGCTTGGTACTCTTGTTGATTTAAATTTAATCTTGCCGAAAATTTTGCTCCGTGATCATAAGTGATGGCCACGTTATAAGTACTGTCTATCCAGCCAAGTGGTTGGTAATATAACTCAGTTGGTCTATCCAGTGGCGCTTGTCCAGGAGATCTTGAGTTGTAATCTTGAACCGCATCATGGTAGAAATCCATGTAGTTACCAGATATAGCAAAACCTTTTAAGTAATCAGTAAATGTACCTAAGTTTTGTCTAAATGAAAATTCAAAACCTGATACTGTACCACCATCTGCTTTAACAGCTGATGTTACAGGTAAAAGCAGTGGTTCTCCATTTTGGTCTGTCATTCCTGAAGCCGGGATAAAGGTTGCACCTTGCTCATAAATACCGTCAAGGTCTTTGTAGAAACCGGCTAGTGCATAGTAATCCCATCTGGTCGGGTAATACTCAAATGAAATATCCACTTGCTTAGATTCAACGGGATCTAAATAAGGGTTACCTGCTTTACCTAGGGTTTTATTTTCTGCTGGGGTATTCGGATCAAACTCTTGTGATTTAAGGGCAACACTTGAATTAATTTCACCTAGACTTGGGCGCATAATAGCTTTACCTGCACCGACTCGAATTACGACATCCTCAATCAACCTTAAGTTAACATTCAACGTTGGTAAGATGCCTTCATATTCGTGCTTTTCTGTCATCCACGATAGGTCACCAACAATGAGTTCAAATTCTTCAAGTGTCTCATCTACAGGTTCTAAATAAAATTCACTTTGCCAACTTGATGAATCAAGCTCAGTTTTATAGTATCGAACTCCAAAGACACCATCATACCAGTCACCGGCAAAGCTTGCCTGTGCATAGACTGCTGTGGTTTGTTCTTCTAATTCATAGCTTGCTAATTTATCGGCATCATCTAATGCTCTGACCGGTAAATATTCTGCTTTATCATTTAAGATATCACCTGGATTAAAATAGAAAACATCATCGAAGCCTTTAATTTTATCCAGCTTTTGGAATGGTTTATCAGTAATGGTGTCGGTTATGGCATGAAAATCAACATCACTAATTTGAGCCCAGTTGTCTGTACCTGAATCATAGAACTCAGCATCATCGATATAGTCTTTGGTATTTACAGAATATCGTGCGCCAACTTTAAACTGGTGGAAAACCCCCAACTCATGATCTAAGGTCAGATCAAACTTAACGGCTTGCACTTCACTTTCCATAAAGTTTTGAGAATTATTAATACTGTTAAAATCCCAAAGCTCTGGATCATTATTAACACTGGTAAGTTTACTTTGATCTAATTCATATGTTTCAGGATTAAAAGCACTACCGTCACTATCACTACCAAGGTATTCAAAACCATATTCGTCGTTGTAGTGATCAAATGCTAGGTAATGATTCATGCCTGCACCATATTTACCACTTCCTGAACGATAGCTGTAAAAACGGTCTGACGTTGATTGTGAAACGTCAAAATTAAGCTGTAAATCGTCGGTCAATTGGTATTTAACGTTAACACCAAACACTTCAGTGTCATCTTCGTTTAATACGTTAACATCCCGTTTTCCGATAGAATTTACACTTGCCATGCCACTCATAACATAGTTGGTATTTGGATCAACATCTGCCATTGCCGGATCAATTAATGATTGACCATTTGCTAAGCCCCAATGGCTCAATGTCGCCATACTCATAGTAAAATCATAACTTGAGGTTAGGTAATCTACACTAACGACCATATCATCCGTAGGAGCCCACTGTGCAGCGGCAAATATTGAATCTTGGTCAATATCGAACTTTTTCGAACTCAGTGATGAGGCAGGATTAGAGATTTCATTATACTCACCATCACCATTCCAATCGGTTAAGTTAGACTGATTGGTCACTAGCGGACCATTTTTGATACCTTCGATGTAACGAATATCGTCTCGAGTTGAAACGCCAAGCGAAATCGCTAGATTGTTATTAACATGGTGACTGACTAGAGCTTCAAGTTTTTTACCATATTTATCTCCCTCGGATAAATCTTGATAAACCGAATTACTGTTTGCAGTAGCTGATAATGTTCTTATATTTTTATCCACCTCTAATGGTTTAAAGGTTTCCATGTTTATTTGGCCCGCGATACCGCCTTCTAATGAGTCAGCTCTTGCAGTTTTATAAACTTGTGCTTTACGAATACTTGCGGATGGAAATAAACTTAAGTTTACCGAGCGAGAACCAAATGAACTAACAATCTCACGATCATTTAATGTGGTAAGCGTGTAAGCCGAGCCCATACCACGAACAGAGATTGTATTACTACGCCCTTTATCTTGGTTACCAGTTACACCGGTTAATCTTTCCAGTGATTCAGCAATACTTTGATCAGGCAGTGCCCCTACTTCTTCGGCTGAAAGGTTATCAGAAATAGTAGTAGCAAATTTTTTCATGTTAATGGCAGCAACTTCACTCGAACGCATACCGCCAACAGTTATTACTTCAATGGCATCTTCTTTTAATGCTACGTCATTAGCTACAGCCTTTTCTTTTGCCGTTTTTACTTCAACTTCGGTTTCAGCATCTACTACAAAGGCGTAAGCAGGCACTTGTACAGCAATCGCTGCTAGTAAGGCTAAACTTAATTTGGACTTTTTCATTGTTTCCCCACCTTGAATGTATCAAGTTATCGATATCGTTTTAGTTTTTATGTCATTTATACTAGCAGCTCAAGATTTGTCATTCATACTTCAAATATAGAGCACCAGACCAGGGACAACGTTACCACAACAACCTCATACGATCAATATAACAACATTGAAAACACCATGAAAACCACTCGTAGTCAATTTAACTAACAAGTAAATACAAAAATAAAATCAATTAACTCATAGGGTTACAAGTAAATTGATTTGTTAAAAAAATGCGTAAAAATTGTTAAACCTAATAACAAAACAAGGAAAACGATCTCTTTTAATAGGGTTTTTATATTATATATCTTTCTGCAGATTTAAATGAGTGGCTAGGTAAATTTCCGTAAACTGACTAATTATCTTTTCTCCTCGACAACGGCTCCAGCGTCATCTTATGCGCCTGCTAACAACAATAGCCATATCTTCTAACATATGCAGCGTTCATCTCAGTAAGATTGTGATCAGGGGCTCTCGCCAGCAGTAGTATTAAGGATGTATCATTAGCCACTTCTTCACATTTAAAAAAAGGCTTCTAATAGAAGCCTTTGAAGGGAGATTGTTGTGTTGCTAGTTATTATTTATTATTTCTTGAAAATCGTCTAACTACCGTTAAACCTGATAATAAGAACATAGTTAAGAATCCAAATGAACCGCTATCTGGTTTTTCTTGTTTGGTTTTAATAACCGTTGCTTGTACTTCTACCGTTTCAGATATCCACTCTATTTTATTACCTTCTTCATCTAATATATAAGAGCCATCATAATCTCTTTGATAGTTAGAGATGGTTACTTCTATTGTAAGAGGGGTATCGGAATTAATCTCAGGCACGGTAAATATTTTACTTGCTGGATTAGCAAAATTTTCCTGAAAGTCAATCGGTACACCGCCTTTAGCTTGCCAAACATAAGATAGTTGGCCAGCTTCACTATCGGTTGTAGCAGATGCGTCGATGGTAATTGTTTCACCAGCGAGCAACGTCATACCCTCGACATCCGCCATACCACTTAGTTTTAAATTAGGTGTTATTACAGATGGTGCATTTGTTACTGTAACCGTATGTATTTCTGAAACCGATGCAATACCATTTTCTATCGTTAATTTAAGTTCGATAACTTCTTCTTGTGCCAAGTCATCTGGAGCAGTAAACATAACGCTACCGCCCGCTTCAGAAACCATCAAGGTTACTGGTATGCCTGATTCTTGAGTCCAGGCATAAGTGGCATTCTCGGCATTGGGTATACTAGCACTTGCATCGATAGTAACTT
Source organism: Thalassotalea fonticola (assembly GCF_032911225.1). Classification (NCBI taxonomy): domain Bacteria; kingdom Pseudomonadati; phylum Pseudomonadota; class Gammaproteobacteria; order Alteromonadales; family Colwelliaceae; genus Thalassotalea; species Thalassotalea fonticola. The sequence continues at coordinate 2,859,120 of NZ_CP136600.1, forward strand.
CTTCTGTTTCGAATACGTTTGTAGCATCTTGTGCCATCGCGATCTTGATTGTTTGTTGACTATCTTTAGGATGACCATCATTAACATCTAGTACGCCGTCGTTGTCATCATCATTATCAAGGGTGACTGACGAACTATCGATACAAGTTTGATCACAGGTTTTCACATAATCATCAGGTAAACCATCACCATCGGTATCGGCAGCTATTGCTGCGTTTTCAGGAAAGCCATCGTTTAGGTCGATAACGCCATCTAAATCGGTATCTAAACCCGATGGAAGCTCCTGCAGTGAATAATTATCAATCCACAGTCTCGCTTCATCGGTGTTTTTCAGCACCTCAGACGCATCACCTACAGTGTGCATGTATACTCTAAATGGTTGTGTTACATCAATGTCGGCTGGCGCAACAAAATCTTCCGTTAAGGTTACCCAAGTAAGGGCAGATTCAGCCGTGGTATTTAAGTCCACTATCGTTACCGTATCTTCATCTACTTTTGTATAGGCATAGGCCCATTGCAAAGTGCCTATTGTGGCACCGTCACCCGTTAATGTATAAGTTGCACCAGGTACAATACCTTCAACTTCTCTATAAATACCAGAATTATGATCTTCACGCGAATGGTTAAATAACGCAACAACCCCTGTTCTGCCTTCTGGTGCGCGCACATCATAACCAAGCTCTAGTTGCGTGCGAGTCTCGTTTATGAATCTTGCAAAACCTCCAGAGCCGATACGACCGTATGCCGGGACAGGATTGCCTTTTTCATCAACGCTTGACAAGAAAATTGAATTTTCATCATTAAAGCTTTTATTACCTATTGCCCAGCCCTCGGTTGCAAAACCAGTTACACTTTCTAAATCGCCGTCAGGGAAGTATTCAAGTGGATATTCAACAACAGGATAGGTTTTTTTAATCGTGGCAGGAACTGCAACGGTAGCTGAAGTAGACACAATTTTATCGCCGTTTTCATTCAGAAGGTAAGAACCGTCGTAGTCTCTTTGGTAGTTAGTAACCGTAAGCTCTATGGTGATCGGCGTATCCGCTTTTACTAGAGGCACATAGAATGTTGGATTAACCGCTGTGGCATCACTAAAGGTAATAGGAACTCCGTTTACCTTCCATTGATACGTAAGTATACCGTCATCACTGTCCGTTGAAGCAGAACCATCCAGTTGGATTTTTTCACCATAGGCCAAAACCATACCGTCACTATCTAGCATGCCGGTCACGGTTGCTGCAGGAGTGGCAATGGACGGTGCTTTAGTAACAGTTACCGCGAAGGTGTCAGATACCGTTGATATTGTATCTTCAACGGTCAAGGAAATAACAATTTCTTCTATTTGAGTTATGCCGACTGGTGCAGTAAAAGTCACTGAACTGCCATTCGGTGTAAGGTCAACAGGTAGGCCTGAATCTTGTGACCATGTGTAAGTAGCAGCCTCATTGTTAGGAATTGAAGGGCTAGCATCAATAGTAAACTCTTCTCCTTCAACGGTCATGCCAGACTGGTTGGCAAAGCCAATGACGATACTTTGAGTATTATCTAGTGGATAACCATCATTAACATCAAGTACGCTATCGCCGTCATCATCGTCGTCAATAACTAAATCACTAGCTTGTTGACATGTTTCATCACATTCGGCGTTATACTCATCAGGTTTACCATCAAGGTCGGTATCTACACTGGCAGCTGCATCATTAGGGAATGGGTCAGCTGAATCTGGTACACCATCTCCATCTGAGTCGGCCAGAGATGGAGGTCCCATCAATGAGTAGTTATCGGTCCATAATAACGAGCGTTCTAGTGAAAGAACATCATCAGTTAAAGGTAATGGGTATGCTGTACTCGGCGCGGTGAATATATACACAACAAAGTTTTTCGTTGCGTCTATATCAGCTGGTGCAACAAAGCTATCGCTCACATTCACCCAAGCTCCATCAGATTCAACAATATTAGTTAACGCAACTGGAGTTCTTGTTTCTTCACCGGTTTTAACATAAGAGTAACCCCATCGAATACTACCTTTTGTTGCCGCATCACCAGATAATTGATACGTTTCACCCGCTTGAATGCCTTCAACAATACGGCCAAGGCCGGCTGCATCGTTATTACGGTTATGGTTAGCAAAGAAGACAACGTTACTGTCGTTGCCTGCAGGTATCGCTTCAGAGCCTGCAGGGCCACTTTGGGTTCTGTCGGTATTGATAAAGCGAGTCCAACCTGACTTGAAACCAGCCGCTTCGGCAATATAGGCATCGGTTACGCCATCAGACAAAAGCGGACCATTGCCATTCCCCAAAGTACTGTTGCCAGAGGAAAAACCAGTTACGCTTTCTAAGTCACTGTCGGTAAAGTATTCAACAGACTCTATCTGGGCAACGACCTCGTAGTCATCTACCCACATTAATGAACGCTCGGTGTTATTGATAGCCGCATCAGGAAACGCTGCACTTCGTTGTGTGTGTAAAAACACGCGAAATTCCTTGGTCAAATCAGCATCAACAGGCACGGTGAACATATCTTCAATCGTAACCCAAGCTAGATCTGATACTACTACGTTGTCCATATCAACGACAGTAACAACATCCTCACCTTGCTTAGTGTACTCAATTGCCCATTGCAAAGCGCCACGTGTCGCTCCTTTACCTGAAACACTATAGGTTTTATCTAACTCTATATTTTCAAGTGATCGGTAAATACCGCCGCTATCATCTGTACGTAGGTGATTACAATAGGCTACATTCGATGTATTCCCTTCAGGTGCATGTTCTGTAACCCCAACTTTTTCAGAGGTGATCGTATCATCGATAAAACGACACCAACCGCTACCAATTCGCCCCCAAGCTTGGGTCGTACCGTTTGCTAATGTAGGGCCGGTATCAAAAGCTATGTTATTTCCAGTCCATGATTCAAGATCGCCTTCGGGAATTAAGTTTTCAGCAAATAATGGTGCACTCGAAAGGAGTAATGTAGCCGCAACAGCGGAAGCAACTTTGTTTTTGAATAATATGCTCATATTGTTTCTCGTACTGATTATTGTAAATTTCGCAAGGGATAACGTTATACCTAAAATTGCATACTTCTATTCATTTGTAAATACCAGTGGTAATATTTATTTTTCAAAAAACTTAAAGGAAATTAACGTAACTGCAACTTTACGCCACTAAATACATGTAAAATAGCCTATTAAATAAAAACCCACAAAACAAAATAACTTCACACTAAATCTACAAAATCAAAAGGTAACGTTCTCTTTAACGCTAGTTAAATTCATGTTAATTGATAAACAAAGGCCGCAATTGCAAATTATCAGGCCCCTGTTTAGGGACCACTCAGAACAGCCCAAACAACAAGCAACATAACCAGGCAGCGATAACAATGAACAGCCAATGACCGCCAAGCCGGCTTTAACAATTATCAGACAACCGAACTATCAAAGGGAAAATGAATGCGAAAAAATGATCGCTATAGTTAATGCCAATCTGCATAAGGAGATATTAGGTAGAAAGGGCCGACACGGTTGATCTGATAAAAGCAATGGCGACTAATGCAGCGCTTTTATCAGGGAAGAATGAACAAAAGAAGCCACCATTCAACGCTACCTTTTGTGAAGGCGTCGACGCATTGTTTTCACTAATGGTTTCGACAACTGCCGGTGTTACTGATACTTGTTAGCCAATTTCAGTCTCGATAGCTGTAGCCTCTATCACGGAACCTCTCTCAACCAGATGTGGCATAAATAAGTGGGTACGTCCCGATGAGATGGAGTTTTCCGACAGTTCAATCGCCAATTTGGCGGCATAACTGGCCATTTCTTCCACCGGATAATGCATGGTGGTTAGTTGTGGCAAACAGGCCACTGAAATTAACAGGTCGTCAAAACCTATGACCGAAACATCTTGCGGTACTTGTATTCCACAAGCGTGTAACTCATGAATGACCCCTATCGCCATATTGTCATTATAAACCAGCACGGCGGAGAATTTAACGCCGTTACTTATTAGCTCCCTGACCGCGGCGCGGCCCCCAGCCATATCGGCATCTCTACGGCCTACGTTCGTCTCATTTAAACTAACCCCGGCACTGTTTAATGCGGTTTTGATCCCCTCGAAACGAAGTTTGGCATCGGAGTTCATCACTTCTCGAGTAATTACAGCAATATCGATATGACCTTTACTCAATATATAACGGGCAGCTTCCTGAGCACCAAGATTATTATCTAGCCACACACAGCGGTTGGGGATTTGCGGAATAAATCGGTTAATGAAAACCAAACCGGGAATTTTGTCTGCCAACTTACACAAAACCTCATCACTGGCATGAGCACTGTGCATTACGATGGCATCACAGCGGTGTTGCATCAATGAATCTATCGCCTCCATTTCCGCTTTTTCGCTACCAAAGGCATTACTAATTACTACTCGGTAGTTTTGCTCTTTGGCCGCTTGTTCAGCACCACAAGCTAAGGCACCAAAAAAACTCATCGACACATTGGGCATAATCACGCCAAGGGTATTCGACTTTTGATTCACCAGTGCCTGTGCATTAATGTTAGGTCGATAACCCAATTCATCAATAACTTTCTGTACTTTGGCTCGACAAACTTTGCCTACCTTGCCTTCCCCCCTAACGACCCTAGACACGGTTGAAGGAGAAACTCCGGCAACACGGGCAACATCTTTTATGGTGATCATATTTTTAGTACAACTCCTCTACTCACTCAGGCCATCCCTTTTTTTGTCATAGTTACTTGAACAATCTGAGGCATTTATTTTTCAATTTCTTCAGGACATTAGCATGATAAACAAAATGCCTCGCCGTGGCTATCGACAAGATTTTAAAGACCCACAAAGGGAAATCGATAACCTTACACCTCCCTTTAATATGAAGTATATAGTAAAATTTTTACCTCGCTAAAACAAACTCCACAAGCAGGAATTACCACTTAAATAACAACAGGTTATATATAGGCGTCATTTTCAAACTCACATAAGCTCGACTACAAGAGCAGTAAATAAGATGTTAACAACTATTGAACAGCAGAAAAAACAATGATAACGTTCTCCTTCTGTAATGCGGTGCTTATTTAGCCAAAACAAGGTGCATAAAAATGTTAAGAAAACACTTAAGGGTAATGGCTTTAGTCTTGCCGAGCTTATTGTTATGTCAACAATCTCAGGCTCAGGAGTACATCAGCATAGACCATAGCAAAGTGCTAAAAACACAGGCTGCTCCGCCTATTGGCGAGAACCTCACTTTTTTACTGGACTCCGACAAACATATGCCCCGCACGGTTTCAACGAAAGAGCGGGCAAAAGAGATGAAATTAAGCATACTAAGGTTTCCGTACGGGCACATGGCTGATAATTACCTGTTTACCGATGCACCATTTAGTGATGGCGTCGAAGGTTTAACACCAAGAGTGGCATCTATAGGTACATCTCCTGGTAACCTTTACTGGGCGGTTGATGACAATGGCTACTTTAAAAATTCTGTCGATTTTGATGAGTACATCAGTTACACCGACAAAACCGGTGCAGAGCCCCTTATCGTGGTCAATATGTTGTCATATGACGAAGATAATTATCCTGATACCGTGGTCAGTTTTGCAGATTTAAAGCAACATGCGGTTGAATGGGTAAAGTATGCAAATATTACCAGAGGATACAAGGTCAAATACTGGCAGTTGGGCAATGAAGTTAAGGCTCATACCGACAAGGACACCTATTTCAGTCATTTTGTCGAAGTCGCGCAAGCGATGAAAGCCGTAGACCCAAGTATCCAAATAGGCTTTGGCGAAGATGGCCGCTCCAATTGGGTAAAACAAGCTCTGGCAGATCCTCTGGTGTCAGCCCATATTGATTTTATTTCTCCACACCAATATTTACATGGTGCCGCCTGGAGCGAAACTTATGAAGACTGGCGAGATCACAACGGCAGCGTTATTCCTAAAATAGATCTGCTACAAGGCTACGCCGACACGAGCAGCAGTCATAAAGACGTGCCGATGATTGTCACGGAATATGGTGTCACTGGCGGTAATTATGCCGAAAGAGACCCTACCGGCTTGCACTTCTTCTATACCGCAGCGGATAAAGCTTATCTCGGTGTTGCAACTGATGGTTTACAACTGACTAAATTGGCCAGCGTAACTAGCGTTAACCGATTGATAAACATTGAAATGTTTGACGATTCCTGGTTTGGCTTAAAACTTAACCATGATAGCTCCGGTTATATCAAAGCAGATAATGATACCTTGTCACCAATCACCATTGATGGTCTTGCCACACAAGACGGCAGTAAATGGCGTTTGCGTGAAAACGCTAAAAAATACTATCTGGAGTCGAAGCAACACCCGGGGTTTTATCTCAGTTATGATGCCAACAGCGCTCGCTTTCAACTAGGTACCGAAGACATGCTGATGGCCGAACAATTTGATCTTCGTTTGCCACAGCAAGTACTCGGGAAAGCTAACATCTGTTTCCCCAGCGATACACCGCGCATGCTGTTTTCATTGGCAAACAAAAAGTTTGTAGGCCTAAAAGCCGATAATACCTTAGTTGCCGATGCTTACCGCTCAGAAAGTCACTCCTACCAGTTCATCATGACTGAGGCCGAGGAAAAGTATGGTATCAATGCCGTAACACTACACTCTCCAGAGCAAGCAGGGTTTATTAGCAGAGACCCTCTCAACGCAGCAAACCCGGTGACTCTGTCGAGTGAATCAATATTGGCAAACGGATTGTGGATCTTCCACCCCAAGGCTGATTTTTTTCGCTTAGAAGCGTATAACAATCCGGGCAGCTATCTTAGGGTGAACAGTGATGGTTCACTTTCTGCCGATGGTATTGCCGCCAATATCGGTACACGATTTACCCATAACGACTTACCTGAGCCCAATCCGGAACCAGCCGCCCAAATACCAGAAGGAAATTATGGCAATGACTTATGGAAGTCATTAATTTTTGCCGAGATGAGCTTAACGGCCAACCAGCACAAAAACCTGACTCATTTAATCCACTGGAATACTCATACCCCATTTGACGGTAAGTATGGCGGTTACCATCACGAGGCAAACTCGCTGGAAAATACCGACGAGAACAATCTGACTCCCGTTGGCCAGGTGCTTAAAATGATCAACCATCATAGCTTGCCGAACATTTTAAACCTTAATGCCATCCAGGGAAAAGTGCGGGTTTTCGCCAGTAGCGCACCTAGTACCGGGGAGGTATCGATTATTTTACTCAACAAAAATAATCAAGCAGAAGACATCAATATCTCATTAACCGATTACCAGCCAAGCAGTATTTATAGCCGCTGGGTGTACACAGGCACCTCCCCTGAAGATGAATACCCAATCGTCCTACAAGATGATAACGGCAGCCTTGGTAAAGTAACAATAACCGGCAATACGGTTACGACCACACTAGAGCCTGTATCACTGACGGTGATTCGCTTACAAGACCCAAGCATTGCCATCGCGCCAAACGATCAAACAATTGTACTCAAGTCACTGCATTCAGAGCAGTACCTTGGGTTAAATAATAGTAGCACCGATCCACTGCTCACCTCGACGCAGGTAAATGCCAATCGCGAAGCTTACTTTGTCACTCTGGGTAGTTTATTTAAGGTGAATACGCTGGCTGATGGATTTGTACAACTTGCTTCATATGGCGGAACAACTACAGAAATGATCCGCTATTTCTCCGCCGCTCAGCAAGCCCTGCAAGCTGAAGTTAATGCCAGCGACTACTCGCAATGGCAGTGGCAACTTAACAGTAGCGGTAATGTACTTCTTAGCGCAAAAAATTATCCCACTAAGCATATGCGCACATCTGCTGCTAATGACTACAAAGTCGATCGTGACGGCAGCAAAGGCACTTGGTCTCAATTTAGTTGGCAAAGCTTGCCCGATGCACCTATTGGTAAAGAAGTATGGATCCGCTCAGCCATTAACGATGAACTTCTTTACGTCGATGGCGCAAACAATTTACTGGCCGACGGCAAGCTTGTAGCCGATGCAAATGCGCATTTTTTCTCGGTTGAACGTTTATCTGGCGATTACGTGGCGTTGAAGTCTAGCCTGACTGGTCAGTATATTAAGTCCGGTGCAAACACTAGCTCAATGGTAGCCGTAGATGGCGAAAACAATGACAACCTAGATCTTGCCACCTTGTTCAAAGTTAAGCTTGTTGATGGTCTGGTGTTATTTGAATCGGCTATCTTTCCAACGAATCACCTGACCGTTGCAATCGACACTGATCAGACTTTGAATACCACAGGTAATGAAGTCGGCTGGGCGCAATTTTACTGGGGCGAACGTTAATAAAGCACTGACCATGAATAAAACTTCACTATGACTTGGAACCATTACACCATGAACAAATTTTACAATCTGGCTCTGTACTCAGTAACGCTACTACTTACATTAGTCAATCCTGTCTGGGCAAAGGCCAGTAAACCGAACTTTATTGTTATTCTCACTGATGATCAAGGCTATGCCGATGTCGGATTTAACGGCAGTAAAGACATCGTCACCCCGAACATTGATCGTATCGCCAATGAAGGTACCCGTTTTACTAATGGCTATGTTACCTACTCAGTATGCGGACCAAGTCGAGCGGGGTTACTTACCGGTCGTTACCAGGGTCGGTTTGGTTTTGGTCGAAATCCGATAATCGACCCTACAGATCCACTGGCCGGTTTGCCACTCGAAGAGCAAATGATTTCTGAAGTGTTACAAGGTGTTGGCTATACCTCAAGTGCGATAGGCAAATGGCACATGGGAAGCCATCCTAAATTTCATCCCAACAACCGCGGTTTTGATCATTTTTATGGCTTCTTATCCGGTGGCCATCGCTACTTCCCGGAAGAATTAATCTATGAAGACGAGGCACAAGGTATTGCCATGGATAGCCACAAATCACCTTCAAATTCCTGGTACCATACCAAGCTGTTACGCAATAATGAAGTGGTTGAAACCTCAACCTATTTAACCGACGAATTATCTCGTGAAGCAATTGAATTTATTGAGCAGGAAAAAGACAACCCGTTCTTCTTATATCTGGCCTACAATGCGCCACATTCGCCGTTGCAAGCAAGCAAAGAATATTTAGCCCGCAATACTCACATTAAAGACAAAAAAAGGCGCACTTACGCCTCGATGATCACCGCAGTGGATGACGGCGTTGGCAGCGTACTGGCAAAACTCGAACAGCTAAACCTGGATGACAACACGCTGATATTTTTCTTATCGGATAATGGTGGCGCGTTAAAATCATCGGCTAAAAACGTGCCGCTAAGAGGGATGAAGGGCGACTTTTTTGAGGGTGGTATACGTGTGCCATTCGCGGTGCGTTGGCCTGAAAAAATCCCTGCCGGAGTTGATTATAACAACCCGGTCAGTTCTCTCGATATTCTTGCGACATTCGCCAGTTTAACGAATGCCTCGATCAGTACAGAACGACCACTGGACGGGGTTAACCTGATGCCCTTTATCTTAGGCGAAAACCAGGGTTTACCGCATGATGTGTTATTTTGGCGCAGTTTTGATAGCAACATATTAGCCAGCCGTAGAGGTAACGCCAAAGCGATCAGTTCTAGTCAAATTGGCGATCATTTATATAATTTATCCAATGACTTGGCCGAACGCCATGACTTAAGCGAAAAACAAAGTAACACCTTTGACCAGCAGAAAGTTGAAATGGATTTGTGGGCGACAGAGTTACAAGATCCGATTTTCAGAAAACTCACCGATGGCCCTATCAAAGCGGCAAATAAAAAACATAACGAGAAAAAAGCCAAAGAGCGCATAGCAAGATCGGAAGGCTCCGAAGGCTATTAGCGCTTAAAAATTAAATTTGGAAAAATTATGACTAACTTATACTTTAAAACCTGTTCACTATTGGCAGTGCTAGCAATAATGGGCTGTAGCCAGCAAGCTGAGAAATCAGCTGTGGTAAAAGACAAACAGCCCAATGTGGTGATTTTTTACGTCGATGACTTAGGATATGGCGATGTTGGCAGTTATGGCGCTGAAGCGGTCTCCACCCCTAATATTGATGCTCTGGCCGCCGATGGCATTCGTTTTACCGATGCCCATTCTTCCGCCGCAACCTGTACTCCTTCGCGTTATTCATTATTAACCGGGCAATTTGCTTTTCGCAATAATGCTGCAATTTTACCCGGTGATGCGCCATTGATCATCGATCACCGCAAGCCGACACTGCCAAAAATGTTCAAACAAGCCGGGTATAAAACCGCGGTTGTGGGTAAGTGGCATTTAGGCTTGGGCGATGGTTATGTCAATTGGAACCAAGCGGTAAAACCTGGTCCATTAGAGCTTGGTTTTGATTACAGCTTTTTATTGCCGGCAACCGGCGATCGCGTCCCCACCGTTTACCTGGAAAATCATCACGTCGTTGGTTTAGATAACAATGACCCGATAACGGTAAGCTATGAACAGCGCATTGGTGAGCGCCCGGTAGGCACCGAAAGCCCTGAACTGCTAAAGCAAATGGCAGATCTACAGCACAGTGCAAGCATAGTAAACGGTATCAGTCGCATCGGCTGGATGGCTGGCGGTAAATCGGCAGAATGGGTCGATGAAGATTTCCCTTTTGTGTTTACCAACAAAGCAAAACAATTCATTCAAACCAATAAAGCAGCACCGTTTATGCTGTTCTTTCCCTTTCATGATATTCATGTGCCAAGAGTGCCAAATAAGATGTTTCAGGGAAAAAGCACCATGGGCGTTCGCGGTGATGCCATCGCGCAAATGGACTGGATCACCGGTAAAATCATTGACGAACTGAAAGCGCAGGGGATTTACGACAATACCTTAATCATCTTCTCCAGTGATAACGGCCCGGTATTGGATGATGGTTACGACGATTTAGCGGTGCAAAAGTTGGGCGAACACGACCCATCAGGTGCTTTTCGAGGTGGTAAATACAGCGCCTATGAAGCCGGTACCCGAGTACCTATGATAGTTACCTACCCAAATAAAATCAGCAATCAAGGTGACAGTGACGCCTTAATCAGCCACATAGATTTTTATCGTTCATTGGCTGAATTAGTTGGCGTTAACTTAGAAAATAGCGAAGCCATTGACAGTGAAAATGTGCTGCCAGCGTTGTTAGATGCCAGTAAACCTGGTCGTGAAGAAATGCTTGAGGAGTCTTTCACCTTAGCCCTTCGAGCGGGTCAGTGGAAATACATAGCCCCATTTTCAGGCTCAACGCCAGACTGGTTAGCGAATAAAGATATTGAGCATGGCTTACTCACTGAGCCGCAGTTATACGATTTAAGCATCGACTTATCTGAACAAGTGAATATGGCCGAACACCACCCTGAAATTGTACAAGAATTACAGGCACGAATTGATGCCATTGTGAAAAAGACATCTTTTTAAACAAAAAAGTAAATCATCAGAACACTCTTGGGTAAACCATACAAGGTACAGGACAAAAACAATGCAAAAGCTGATTCAATTATTTATTGCCATTCTATTGTTGCAAACAATACAAGCTTGTGGCGGTGGCCAATCAGATGAATCACAGCCAAATAGTGCGCCTACAGTTAGTATTAATTTAACCGAGGCAATTGTCGGTGAGCAATTTACCGCAAAAATTGCTCTCTTTGATGTCGACGGGGATGCATTGACACTTACCTTAGATAACCAGCCACAATGGTTAAGCTTAAATCAAGCAAGCCAGACGTTAACGGGTACACCGCAACAAAGTGATCTTGGCTTAGCGGCTAATATTATTTTACAAGTAAGTGATGGCAATTATACCGTGGATTTCGAATTTAACATTACCGTGTTATCCGCTGAAAATCAGAATAATCAACCACCGCAGATAGAGCTTGCACTAAACTCGGTGTTGGCTGGCCGATATTATCAATTTAGCCCTGAAACCTACGACGCAGACGGTGATGTGCTTTCACTTACTTTAGAGAATTCTCCCGCCTGGCTGCATCTCGATGCTGAACAACAATTTATTTATGGCACACCACAAACTGCAGATGAAGGCCAGTTTACTGACACCAGTCTAACCGTAAGTGATGGTTATAAAACGGCTCAAATCCAATTTGATATTAATGTAGTTGTTGCAGAGCCATTAGCACTGATGATCAACTGCGAACAATAAATGAAATCGTGAATTATTTGACGTATTAAAGGAGTTACATTTGATGCACAAAACACTAGGCAATACCTTAAAAACAACGGCTAAATATGGCTTGTTATTAACCACACTGCTTTCTGGCTTTGTCAACGCGAAAGTGATCGGCAATGCAACCACAGTCACCACAGTAGAATTAGATAAAGACACTTATATCCAAAAAAATGATGTGGGTACAAATTTTGGCAATAAATGGTTTATGCATGTAGCAAAAATTTCTGGCGGAGGTGCAAAAGTAAGCTTTATACAATTTACCTTAGGCGATGAGCTTACCTCGGGCGCCAAAGTCGAACTGGTACTGACGGCAAGGAAAGTGGTAAATGAAACTCTGGTGCAATTAAGACCGGCCACCAACACCAGCTGGGATGAAACAAAACTAACCTGGGATAACAGATGGGATGCTACTGATGGCGTTAACTATGGCGATGTATTAGAAACATTTACCGTCGCAGCTCAGGATATACCGGCAGATGGTGAAACGGGTAATTCATACTCCATAGACATTACCGCCCATATTGACGGACCAGGCAGCTACAGCTTTGCCCTAACCAATGAGGACCAATGGACTGACACCAGTTTTTTTACTCGTCATCAAAGTAATAGTGACAAGCGGCCGAAAGTTCTGATCACCAAGGATAAATCATACGGTTTTAGCCTATCGCCGAGTTATTTTTTGGTAAACCCAGATCCACAGGCGTCCAGTCAACAAACGGTTACCCTAAGCAATGAAGGTGAAGTGCCGTTGCAATATAAAGGTATGGCTGCTAACGATGATATTAGCCACGATCAATTTTCATATACCGATAACACCTGCAGCACTTCAGAAGCGCTAGCGCAAGGACAGTCATGTTCATTTAAGGTAGTTAAGTCATATGATCCGACACGAGATGCAGTATCAGAGCATGACCTAGTTATGCTGAAATATAGCTACCTTGATGCCCAGGGTAATGAAGGTGCGCCAATGAAGTATCCAATTTATATCCGCGATAGTAGCGCAGAGCCTACGGCAGCACAGGCAAAGCGCCGTGTAGCACCACAAGCGAAGAGCTTTCGCTTAACTGATACAACGACTGACAATGAGATCACTAACTTACCTGTATCGGGTTCTGATTATGACATCAAATTCACTGTGGATGGTTACCATAATAGTTATCGGACATTAGTGGCGTTATTTGATTGTGTTGATACCACAGCTGACAGCTGTGCCGCCAGTTTCAATGACAATATCGGTTATGTGGAAGCCACTGCCGGGACACCGGGTACAGGAGCCACGTCTTATCAGGGTAATAATTCTGCGACCACAGATTTTACTGGCAGCATCACCATGCCCAGTTACGCCAATACTTTGGTTGCGCGCGCCTATTATCGTTCCGATTTTGATGAATCGGCAGCAAACCGCTTTACTTCATTGGTTGCCTCAGGCGGTCAAGGCATGACTTTTGCAGATGGTCTTGGTCGTAAAATCATTATTCAAACCGCACAGTAACAGGAAGTAATATCATGAAAATTATTCAGTCATTAAGTAAAATGATAACTCTGGCTTCGTTAACTATATCGACAACAGCATTTGCCAATTTAGAGATCAGCAAAGAGCGGGTATATTTCCCTGTGCAGCTGACAGACTCTCTAGCTACTCAAGCCGAATCGGTGACTATATTCAATAATTATGCAAGTACGGTTGATTTAACCGGCGCAATCGCCATAGCAACAAAACATAATGGTGATGCCATTGACATAGATGATATAAACGCTGAAAACATCACTTATGATGCTAGCAATTGCGATGAATATATTAACGGGACTCCTATGCCAGTTGATGGTCAGTGTTCAATTGTCTTTACTTATGAGCAAATTGATCACAACTTTCAGGCAATATTGCTAGAGATTAGCGATCCAACCTCTGGCACTTTACACCCCATTTTTGTCTCCAACTACGTCGAAGAAACGACTGCCAGTGAGGCAGCTCGGCGCTTATCACCTTTAGTTGAACAGGCAGAAATTTTTACCGCTGCTGATACTGAATTTAACTCACCACTTAGCACTATCTCGGCAGCAGGCGTTTATGTACTGCGCTGGAACGTAGTTACTTATGGCGATGTAAACTCAAAAGTCGTGCTTTACCATTGTGGTTCATCAGCCGACGACAGCTGTGCGGCCAGTGAAGATGGCAGCGAACCTGGCAGTAACTATACCGTTATCGACGCATCAACAGTTGCCGCTGCCCAAAGTTCAACCTTGGCTGATTACAGCTACAGCGGCGAACAAGCCAGCCTGCAACAATTTAGCGCTACTCTCACCCTACCCTCATCGGTTACCAGTGAGGTATTGGCATTACGCTTTTTTCATATTACCCCTGAGGACAGTGATGATGGCTTAACCAATAATATCAGTTCGTCGTTAGCAGGCGCTATCGATTTTATGAGTCAAGGTAATGACGGTTATTACGGCAGTGCCGGCCGCCGTTTAAACGTTAACACGACTCCATAAGGAAGAAACAACCATGAAAAAAATTCAATTACTTCTGCTGTTAAGCATATTAATTTTAACGGCTTGTGGCGGCGAGTCACAACCTGAACAACAAGAGTTACCAGCAGAACAAGAGCCAATTGTAGAGCCGACACAGGAACAGCCAGCACCGGAACAGCCGGCACAGGAAGAGGCATCACCGGAAGAACCAGCGCCTGAAGAACCGGCATCCGAAGTAGCTATTATTGATGACAGTGTTGCCGTGCCAACAAGCCTTAAAATCAGCAGTAAAGCCAGCGATGTTCAACTCAGTTGGGGCTATATTGCAGAGGCCAGCTCTTACAACATTTATTATAGCGAAGCTGGTGATGTTGATGAAAATTCAATGAGTTTTAGCACCCCGAATACTCGATTTAGTCATCAGGGTCTGAATAGCTCAATCCACAATTATAAAATACAAGCGGTTTATGATGAGAAACAAGTAACAAGTGCTTTATCAAACACTTTACATGCCAATCTGGCTAAACCAGTTAAAATACAAGATTAGGGGGATTTATTATGAAAGACAATGATAAGACAATCACAGCGCCGCAAGAAGTTGCCGATACCCGTCGTGATTTCATCGCTAAATTCGGTAAACTTGCAGTGATAACCCCGATAGCGGTAACCGCTTTAATGACACCAAAAACGTCAAAAGCGATGTCATCGGATGGCGCACCAGGGGTGATCTAATTTCACCGCTTGTCATTATATACCCGTTGCCATTCAAAGTGTGGGATTTCAGTGGGAGTTAAAAGCAATTTAGGCAAGGCATTCATTTTAGAGAATGGTTGTTCCATTGTTAAAATTAATAACGCGGCATAAATTGCTTTTAACCCCATCGAAGAAGTGCTTGAGCAAGACCACTACTTCGTTGCAGCTATTTGAAAGGGAATAACCATTACTGCATAACTGCGCCTTGTATTAGTATCGCTCAAGCACTCTGAAACCCGCATCTTGAAAGGTAACGGGTATAGTACAGGTGTTATTGATAAGATATCATTGGCATCTGTTTTATTATTCTTAGACTTCAAAGAGAAGCGCAATGGATATCAAGCGAAATCCCCCTTCTGACCATTTTTAATACCAAACGTCAATCACTAAGCCTTGCTCAAAGCTCGCCTGTTTGCACGAAAATCGTAGCGCAAAGTTCCCCCTAGCCAACTCAATGTTTATGCAGATTGGTGTAACTCTTGTCTGTTAATTCAAAATCGTCTTGGTAAAATTTTCGAATGCTGAAAATTAATAGATATGATCTATACCACAAATAGGATTGAGTGGCTCAATATTAGCATTGAAATGAACTGGGGTCGGTTGACGTAATAGAAGCGGGAGTTTTCTCTCCCGCAAGTATATTGCCTTATGGTTTACTTTATAGAATGGGGTTGGCCGCAAGTAAATGACTGCGCATTATGAACCTGTATTAGCTACAGAATTCAACGATACACTGGGATCAATCAGGCGAATAATAGTTAATGAGGTTGCTGGCAGTTTCCCCACAACCTTACCTTGATTAATCGTGATTAGCCCTTGCTCGGTATTAGTCACTTGCTGAGTTGTAGGATATTCATCTTCAGGATTGCTGCCAGTATAAAGCCAATGCCGCACATCAGCTGTTGGCTGGTAACGGCCTAAATCCAGACTCACCACTTCTTCACTATCATTTTTATTTAACAAGATTATCGACATCTCCGCTGTTTTTGGCTCAAAACTGGCAAAGGCGCGAACAAAGCCATGCTTTGTTTTGATATTGAGGATCTGACTCAAGGTATGATTATTGATTAATTTCAATACCTGACCAACCGGGGTTAACGTGTTGTCATCGTTATTCTCTAGCGAGTTGGCCAGGTTGTGGTAACCACCAAATTTCCCTTCCCAGGAAGTATGAGTGTTCCAATGTACCATATGGCTGATATTTTTATGGCGCAAGGCGCTTAAGGTCATATCGGCAAACACCAAAGACTTCCATAAATCATTGGCAAAATTTCCAACCGGTTGCGTGGTCAAGGGTTTAGGCTCAGGCTCAGGAATATCATGGTGAGTAAAGGTGGCGTTTTTTTGAAAGTTTTTACCGCCCATAGTTAACACACCATTATCATTTACTTTAAGGTAATTTTCCTTATCGTCAAAAGCTTGAAGTTGGAAACTATTCTTTCGGGTAATTAATGCCCAGGCGCTATTTTTTCCTGGCTGCTTAGTGGTTGTATAGCTGACAGAGCCGTCTTTATTTCGCGAAATAAACCCATTATCAGCGTCTATCGCCTGCAAGGTTAACGCATTTTTACCCAAGGTTTTCGCCCCCTTAATGACAAACTGACAGGATGAGCTCTCGGAGCGGTAAAGGTTAGCTTTTAGACTGCCGTCGGCTTGCACACAAAGCAGCTTTTTATTCACCATGGCAGAGATATTGCGCTTTTGCTTTCTTGGGAAGTAGCGCTTTGGTTGATAAGGCTTCAGCTCGAAGATTTCTGCTGCCGCTTCTTTGTCCGCAAGAGTGAACAGGCCGTTATTGGCGTTATAGGTGAGATAATGATTGCCATGCAATTTTGACTGAAGATAAAACTGATGTTTTTTCAATTCCAGTAAGCGCCATTTTGTCCCATCTTCATCGACACTGCCGTCTGTTGTTAACGGTGATACGGCTTTCGTCTGTGCCTTGACATAACTATCGCTATTATTGTTAAGTTTAAGCCCTATCCAGCCATCAGCAAACAGTTCAATATCGATCGCATGACTTTTTTGCACTAACTTTGCGGCTTGTGCACGCTTGGTCAAATGTTTGCCATTATTGCTTAACTGCAAGTAACCTGCGGACTGCTGCTCAGTTTTTAAGGTTTTAAAAAATACCAACCCCTTCGGGTCGCGCTCGGGATAATGGCCACCAGTGGCACCATATTCAGTGACTATGATCGGCACATCCTGGTGATGTTCACTTTTATTGGCATAATGTTGAAATTTATCAATTTTAGGCGTTAACGTGCCGGAATAGTCGCGCCAGTGTTGGTAGGACTCACTCCACTTTTTGCCGTGCAAATACTGATGCGGGGCAATAAAATCGATATATTTCGAAATTTCGGCATCGGCCAGGGCAAATTTTAACCAATTTCTGCGGCCATCTTCGCCAAAACCAATACGAATATTCGGATCTATCGCCTTCATCGCCTTCGCCATCTCAACAAAGTGTTTAAAATAACTGTCTTTGTCTGTATGCGAGGCTACTTCGTTGCCCAATTGCCAATATTTAACCTTATAATCGCGAGTAATGTTGGCATATTTAACCCATTCCTTGGCGTGCGTCTTCAGATCGTCAAACGTCACCACGGTTTCCGGATAATGTTTAGTATCGTAAGACAACATGTTAACCACAATCAAAGGCTCAACGTTAAGCTCATTGATATAACTCATGTATTCATCAAAATCCAGAGCTTGCTTAAAATAGCCAGCATCATCCACCGCCCAGTAATAATCCCCCGGGGGTTGCTTAATGGAAGCCACTCTCGGAGTGAGTCCATTAACACCATCATTAAATGGGGCATCGGTAAACAGGTAATTATCTGCCAGTCGGCCATAAGGAAATCTTAAAATGCTTAATTTCATCTCTTTGGATCTGTCTTTCATCGAAACCGAGCGAGGCATTTTTTTATCTGAGGAAAGTAAAAAATTCATATTTTCCCCGATTGGCGCATTCATTTGAGTTTTTAGTACATCGTCATAATCGATGTTAATGGTTTGTTTCGCATGCGCGCCAGAGAGTATACCGGACAGTAGTAGTGAAGCTGTCGCGATGAATAATTTAGGGGTATATTTAAACATATTGTTGACCATAATTACCATTATCTAGTGGGTTAATGTTAGCAAAAAGCAGCCCAAAATAAGTTATTTGGGCTGCTACAGCCGATTCTCTGCATTAAAGTAGCTGGTTATTAAACACTGCTTTCCCTATAGCCCACGCTTAATATCTGTTTGCCATTGTTGGTAGTATGCGCTCAGCCGTTTAACAATTTCAGGGTGTTTGTTGGCCAAATTTACCGACTCTGCAGGATCGTTATCTAAATTGTATAAAAAGGTGCCAAGTTCAAGCTCGACCATCTCGTATTTTGCATATTTGCCATCGGTAGCAGTTTTAAATTTCCACTTACCTTGGCGAACAGCCGTTTCATGGCCGGTATCCCAAACCAGAGTTTGATGGCCTAACTTGACATTTTCACCGGTAAGTAAGGTGGTAATATCCTGACCATCAACATGTTCCGGTACCTGTGCACCCGCGAGGTTTGCCAAGGTTGGCAGTATATCCATGGTACTCACCATATTGTCAGAAACCACGCCTTGTTGAAACGTTCCCGGCCATGAAATCATCATAGGCACACGTATCCCGCCTTCATACAAGGTATACTTACTGCCGCGCAGCGGGCCATTATTGGCGTAAATCGGGGTAGAGCCGCCATTGTCACTGACAAAAATAATCACGGTATCGTCACCGAGGCCTTGTTCATCGATAGTAGCGAATAATTTACCGATTTCTTTGTCCATGTACTCAAGCTGAGCCAGATAGTGTGCCCTGCCTTCTGGATTATTCGGATAACGGCTGTTTTCATACCAGGTATAATAGTCTTCCGTATCGGGATCCCAGTCGTGGTACCCTTTTAACTTGTTCGCCTTTAAATAATCTTCCGGTAACTGGTGAGTAAAGTTATGCACCGAATTAAAGGCCAGCTGTAAATAGAACTTGTTGTCTTTATTATTTTTCACAAACTCGCGCGCTTTCTCGCCATATATTTCGGTGGAAAACCCGCTACGATTATCGCGCTCAGTGCCATTCCAAAAAGCACCATATTCTAGTAATTGGCCCTTTTTACCACCGCGCTTCTTATAGGCGTTGAATTTCTGCTTTTGTGCTAAGGCGTAAGCATCGTCATGGATCAAAAAATGCTTGCGGCCATTACCACCGTATCCGTAAAAATAATCAAAACCATGATTCAACGGAAAATCCCGCACATCTGGCTTGGAACTTCCATAATGATATTTACCAATATAACCCGAGGTATAACCCTGAGTTTTTATTACTTCCGCTATGGTGGTTAATTTATCAGAAATCGCGGCTTTTTTTCCATACCAATAAGCACCTTGGCGTTGGTTGTAGGTACCGGTGATCAAACCAAGCCTTGACACATTACAAATTGGCGCGGTGACATAAGCCGAGGTAAAACGGGTGCCTTGTTTTGCCAGTCGGTCAATATTGGGTGTCTGCACATCATCGGCAAGACCCGAGGCACCTATGTCAGCATAGCCTTGATCGTCACTAACAATAACGATGATATTGGGCTGGCTTGGCAATTCATTAGCCACAGCGCCGGTGGAGAACAATGCCAGTGCTAGCCAGCTTTTTAATTTTAATAATTTCATCATAGCTTACCCTCTATTGGCTTTCTTCTTTGGCGTTGGCCAGTAATCAAAATTCCAGTCATCAATGCGTGAACGAGTGCGCGATTGCTGCATAATTTTTCGCATTTGTGTTACCCGTTCAGGATTACCAGCCGCTATATTGTGTTGTTCAGCGCCATCAACGGCCAAATTGTACAATTCAATATCAGGGTTAACTTTTTGTTGTTTGGTATAAAGACGTACCGCTTTCCATTGGCCATGATCATCATCTAGTCGTACCGCCTGGCTATGACCGCCACTGTTATTGTGAAACTCCCAATACATGTGTCGATGCTGAGCTTGTTCGCCTGTGGTTAACAAGGTAGGTAACATCGAGATGCCGTCTGTACTTGCTGGTTTATCAACGCCGGCGACGTCAGCCAGCGTTGGCATGATATCCCAAAATGCAGATAGGTGATCGGAGCTGGAATTGGCAACTATTTTACCGGGCCACCAGGCTATGGTCGGCATTTTGATACCGCCTTCATAAAGATCACGTTTATAGCCGCGTAACGGACCGTTGCTGTCGAAAAACTCAAGATCCGCTCCGCCTTCCCACGAAGGTCCATTGTCACTGGTGAAAATAACCAGAGTGTTTTTATCCAGCTTTAACTGTTTCAGCTTAGCTATTACCCGGCCAATACTGCGATCCATATGAGTGATCATCCCAGCGCGAGTCGCTTTCGGTTTGAGTACCGGAATATAATCCTGGCCCCCCCCCAGATTCGGTGTTTCAACAAAGTCAACATAAGGCAGTAATTCTTCTTCCGGTGCTTGCAATGAAGCATGCGGCGCTGCAAAAGCCAAGTACAGGAAAAACGGCTGATGTTGATTATTTTCAATATATTGCAATGCATCATCTGCCAGTCGCTGCTGGGCATAGTCTTCGCGTTGATAGGACAGATAACTTGCCGCGTCGTTCGGGTCGAGATCAGCTGGCAATTTTTGATGAGGATGTAAATACTCGTTGTTTAACGGAAATTTTTCCTCGTTTAACCACAGGTGCGTCGGGTAATGGTTATGCGCTTGTTTTTGGTCAAGATAACCAAAGAAGTGCTCAAAGCCCTGCTTATTTGGCGTGCCTTGCGAACCGGGGCCGCCTAGGCCCCACTTGCCGATCAGCGCGGTATTATATCCGGCACCTTGCATCAAGGTGCCTATGGTTTCAGTGTCTGGACGCAGCGGTAGCTGCCCCCATTCTTCTTCATCAAGGAACGAGCCGAGCGCATAATTACCGCGAATTTGCATATTGCCCGGCTGCTTGCCGGTAACCAAAGCGGCACGCGAGGGGGCACATACCGAACTGCCGGCATAATGCTGGGTCAAGCGCATGCCCTGCTCTGCCAATTGGTCTAAATATGGGGTGTTGATCTTTTGCTGACCAAATGCGCCAATATCACCATAACCCAGATCATCAGCCAGAATGTAAATAACATTGGGGCGCTGGTCATTACGCTGTTCATTAGCCTGAACAGTAGGTTGTGCATCCTCTTGATGCGATTGCGCAGCACGGATTTCCGGTTGATTTTGTTCACTACAGCCAAAACCAACAACACAGCTGAGGACAACCGCAACGGCTTTTGCCAGATTAGTTTTTTGCTTCATCTTCATTAGAATTAACCTCTTTGAATTAATGCTGTAATTGCGAGTGTTGAGCTGAACTTGCGTTAATCAATATCTGCTGCGACTTAAGGCCTTCACCGCTTACCGTAACTTTAATCTTGCCAGCTTTTTCGGTTGCCTGGATCAGCGCTAATACCTTGCCCATAAAGGCTTTACGGGTTGGCACTTTATGCGGTTCCAGATCAAGAATGTCACCATTTTCGACCCCAATAAGCCTTGCCGGGCCATCAACCTTAAAATGCAAACGATCACTGGCATCCGGCACCGGGTTGCCTTGCTCATCGACGACATCAATTTCAAGATGCACCACGTCACGTTTATTGGCGGTGATCTCGATTTTATCTGCAGAGATCGCAACGGAGTCCGCTTTGCCGGCAGTGTTGATGGTTTTACTGACCACGTCCCGGCCATTATTTTTCGCCACGACGGTTAACTCTCCTGCCTGGTATGGCACTAGCCAGACCAACTGCATATCATCGGTCATGTTCTTTTCCCCTAACGATTTACCATTAAGGAACAATTCGGCGGACTGCTGGTTGGTATACACCACTACCGGTATTTCTGTACCTTCTTTGCCAGGGTGAGTCCAGTGCGGGTCTAAATGCACCATAGGCTCACTCGACCATTGACTTTGATAAAGGTAATAAGCGCCTTTCGGGAACCCGGCTAAATCAAGTACGCCAAAGTTGGCGGTACGGGCTGGCCAGCCAAACGATTCGCCAATGTAATCAAACGCGGTCCAGCGGAAAGTGCCCAGTAAATACGGCAGTTCACGCGCCAGTTTTATCTCTTCCCGGATCGGCATGCGCACCAGTGAATTATCAAACGAAGAGCCATAAGCGCCCGGAATACCGGTAAAGACTTCTTCTTCGGTTAAGTCGGCGACAGGATAGACTTTCTTTTTAATCTTCTGCCAAATTTTCTTCGGGCCTACTTTCGAGTTCACCTCCCATGGTGCAGGAAAGTCGCGTACTCGGTAACTGGTTTTGCTGCGATAGATACCGCGGGTATGTATGGTATGCGTCATCTCAGTGCCAATCACCGGGGTGTTGGGGTTTTCTTTATGAAACTTTTGAATTGCCCCTTTGTATTCGCCATGACCGTTGAATCCGGCAATAGACAAATAGCCGCCGGCATAGCCGCGCCCCTGGGTGATAGGTCGGGTAGCATCCAGTTTTTTGGCAAACTCGACCAAGGTTTTTTGTTGCTCTGGGGTGTAATTTGGCACTTCGTTGCCGACACTCCACATGATCACGCTTGGATGGTTACGGTCCCTGCGCATAAAGTCGGTTAAATCTTGTTGCCACCATTGGTCAAAATACAAACCATAATCGTATTCTGCTTTCGGATCCCACCAGCCATCAAATGCCTCGTTCATCACCACAAAGCCCATCTCGTTGGCCATCTGGTAAAACTCCGGTGCAAACGGGTTATGGGTATTTCTCAGGGCGTTAACCCCCATGGCTTTCAAGGTTTGCAAACGTTTACGTAATACATCTTCTGGCACGGCCGCGCCAACCGGACCGGCATCATGGTGCATACTGATGCCTTGTAATATCACGGTCTCACCGTTAAGCAAAAAGCCCTTGTCGACGGTAAAATCTATGGTGCGCAGCCCGGTGGTGGTATCTAAACGGTCCACTTCGATCCCGTTTTTCAGCACTTTCGTGCGTGTAGTGTACAAGTTGGGGTTATCAATAGACCAAAGCGCAGGCTTGTTAAGATTAAGTTGCTGGTCAACGGTATGGGTTTGTTGTGCCATAACCTGTACCGGGGTTGTAGTCATGGCAACCACCTTGCCTTCGGCATCGATGATTTCAGTTTGCAACTGCAAATTTTGCTCAACGCCCTGAGTATTTTTAATTTCAGTGCTGATCTTAACATCGGCCTGTTGTTCACTGACATTTTCGCTACGCACAAATACACCGCTATAAGGAATGTGTTGTTCGCTCACTGTGGTCAGCCAGACATGGCGATAAATGCCAGAGCCGGTATACCAGCGGCCGCTCGGCGCCTTGCTATTATCAACGCGTACGGCAATAACATTGTTACCCGCTTGTAAGTGTTCGGTGATGTCATAGCTAAAGCTGATATAACCATACGGACGCTTGCCTAACGCCTGGCCGTTCACCCAAACTTCGCTGTTCATGTACACGCCATCAAACTCAAGTATCACCCGCTTGTCAGCCCAGCTATCGTCCCAGGCAAGGTGCTTTCGATACCAGCCGGTGCCGGTTGGCAAAAAGCCACCACGAATACCCGCCGGATGCTCTTGCTTGTATTCGCCTTCTATACTCCAGTCGTGCGGTAAATCCAGGGTGCGCCATTGCTGGTCCTGATAGTTTGCCTGTTTCGCGGCCGGCTCATCGCCTAAATAAAATTGCCAGTTAAAATCGAGATTTATCCGTGTTCGAGAGCTTTGCTCTTGAGCGGTTAATTTAGTACTGAACACTGTCAATATCGACAGTAAGGTCAATAGGGCGACCAGCTGGGCTTTGGCGGCTAACCGCCATTTTGTTTTAGTTACATTCATGCTTTAATATCCAGAGCAATATGGGAAATTTAGGGTAATTATTTGGGTAAAGCTTGTTTGCTTAATTCATTAATATTCTGATCAGGGCCAAACGGGCGCAGATAAAATTGCTGACGATAAAATTGCCATGGCAAACGATGTTCAGCCTTCGTCAGTCCTTTTTCATTCCAGCTATTATCGCCACCAACGCCGATTTGTCGCTTATCAATATTTAAGGTGATGAAGTCTGCCGGTCGAATATCGCGACCATGCTTGTTTTTGTTGGGTTGAAAATACAAGTCACGGTTGGCCAGTTGCAGGGCACTGCCACTAAAGGTAGGCTCGCCCTTAATCAGCAAGCCATAGCCCGCTTCATTGCTCAGACTCATCCAGCGAACGTCCTGCTTATTGCCGGTTTCCTGTGGTCTTGCATAAGGGTGATATTGACTCCAAACGCTTGCGCCATAGTGGCCGATTGGGGCGGACAAATACCGATCAGCATAACTTTCATGCGGACCACGGCCAAACCATTGCAGCTGGTCAAATTCTTGCGGTAAGGTCATGCTCATGCCAAAACGTAACAAGTCACGACCGTTCTCTTGTATCGGCCGCAAAGTCGAGGTCAGCTGAATATCGCCACTGCCAAAGACACGGTAATGGGTTTGGTAACTAAAGCGGTTACCGTTGTTGCGCGACACCCAAATATCAACGGTTTTGCTATCGTTTTGCTCAACCTTGATGGTCGCGGTTTTATCGAATTTTGCCGGTGCATTTTTCCATTGCTTGGAAGTAATATGCAATTTACCGCCAATATCGTTATCGGTTAGTGGTCGCCAAAAATTAGCTTCCAGCGGGCTGCGGATCATTTGCACCTGGTCGTAGGTTAATGACGATAGCATGCCGCTATTTTTATCCAGGATTAACTGAAAACGTGCAGCGCTAACTTTGATTTCATCCTGGCCTTCCAACAGTTGCACGTCTTCCATGGCCTGAATGTCGAGTACCGCTTTGTCACTATGCCACGGCAAGTTAAATTGTTGCCAGGCAACCAAGTGCTGCTCAGGTAGTAACGGGTTCGCCAAATGGTTCGCATGGGCTTGCACCATTAAGAAATATTCCGAACCGGCGTTAATATTGATCTTAGGCAGATCTAACTTAACCTTGACCTTGCCACCGGCCCCGATCGCAGCAACAGCAAATTTACCTTCGGCGATGTCCAGTCCGTCTTCGCTCAATTGCCAGCTAAAGTCCAGATCTGTGCTGTCGTTAAAGTCGCGCAGATTGCGAATTGAAATTTCATTATTCATCAAATCAACGGCGCTGATAGCCAGCGGTTGAAACACTTTCTTCATTTCCCAGGCGTGTGGGTTCGGCGTGCGATCTGCCTGCAAAATGCCATTGGCTAAAAAGTTGCCGCGCAGCGGTTTCTTCGGCGGCGTGCTGCCATCAACTTGCTGCGGGCCAAAATCACCACCATAGGCAAAGAAATGGCTGCCGTCGCTGCGTTGCTGTAATAAGCCCTGATCGAGCCAGTCCCAGATAAAGCCGCCCTGCGCCATCGGGTACTTATTAATCACGTCCCAGTGTTGTTGAAATCCTCCCAGGCTATTGCCCATAGCATGGGCGTATTCGGAATGGATCAGTGGCTTTTGTGGATCTCCTCGTAAATATTGCTCAGTTTCTTCTGGTGAACGATAAAAAGGCACATAAATGTCGGTATAGTCCACCAGGCCCGCGGCTTGATATTGCACTGGACGAGTAGGATCTCGTTGTTTGGTCCAGTCATACATGTCTTTGAATGCCTGGCCGCCACTGGCTTCGTTGCCTAATGACCAGATGATGATCGACGGATGGTTTTTATCCCGTTCGACCATGGCCTGCATGCGGGTCATATGGGCCTTGTTCCATTCAGGCAAACTACCTAACGCCACTCGCTTGTTCATATAACCATGCGATTCAATATTGGCTTCATCCACCAGATATAAGCCATATTGATCGGCCAACTTGTACCAATAAGGATCATTGGGGTAATGGGATGTACGAACCGCATTGACATTAAACTGCTTTAATAGCGCGATGTCCTGCTCCATCGATTCTTTGCTGATCACCCGCCCGGTATTCATGTCGTGTTCATGACGATTAACACCGCGCAGAGTTACCGCCTTACCGTTAACCAGTAATTGCTCGGCTTTGAGTTCAACCGTGCGAAAACCTAAGTGATCGTTAATGCTTGCCAGTTGGTTTTGTTGATTATCATATAGTTCGATTGTTAACTGGTACAAGTGTGGCGATTCCGCCGACCAGGGCAACACCCCAGTAATGTTTTCATCAATGCTCAGCTGGCTATTTTGCTCAGTTGCAGCAAAGTCGATATCACGTCGGTACTGAGCTAAAGCGACGTTATCTTTGCCCAGACTAACCACCAGTTCACCTTGAAATGACTGGGATAAATGGTTGCTCAGGTCAACATCGAGTTGTAACCGGCCATTTTGATAATTATCTTCCAGGCCAGCGCGAACAAAGTAATCGCGCACTCGCACTTTCGGTGTTGCATAAAGGGTGACATCACGGCTAATGCCGGTTAAACGCCAGGCATCAACATCTTCTAAATAGCTGCCATCACTGAAACGATAGACTTCAACCGAGATGTTATTACTGCCGGGCTTGAGAAAAGCAGTAAGATCGAATTCCGCTGGCGTTTTTGAGCCTTGGCTGTAACCGACCTTTTCGCCATTTACCCATAAATAAAACGCACTTTCCACCGCGCCAAAATTGACGAACACTTGCTGGTTTCGCCACTGCTTCGGCACCATAAAATTTCGACGATAAGAGCCAACATGATTATCTTGGCTGGGCACATTTGGTTGTTGCATTTTGAACACGTAGCCACTGTTTACGTAGTACGGACGGCCATAACCATTTAGTTCCCAGTTTGCCGGCACCGATAACTCCTGCCACTGACTAACATCAAAATTGTTTTGCCAAAAGTTTTTTGGACGCAGCTCTGGGTTTTCAGACCAATGAAACTTCCAGTTACCGTTGAGTGATAAATGCTGCTTTGAATGCTCATGGGCTACATAAGGGGTCACATTCGCATGTGGCTGTTCACGATTAAGCTGTTGAATATCAGGCCTATTCCACTCAGAAATAGTTTGCTGTGGCTCTGCTGCTGCCACCAAACTAGAGACAAACATTAGTGTCGCGTACAGGGAAAAGAAAGTGCTTAGTTTTTTCATCATAAATCCAATTTTGTTCGGTTTTGCTCAATCGCTTTATTCGGGCCGTCACTGCTGGAGTTTGCTTTTGCCCATTGTTGGTAAAACCCCTTTAATTGCGCCATGATTTCTGGCTGCTCGGCCGACAGATTGATGGTTTCAGCAGGATCATTATCAACATCAAAAAGAAATTCATCCTCTGCCGGTTTAATAGGAAGTTCACCCGCAGCTAAATCGTCAATCATTGCCGTGTATTTCCAGTTATCGCGGCGTACCACGATTTCATCACCAGCATCAACAATCATTAGCCGCTCGGCCAGGTTGAAATAGCGGGTTGATTTTTTCATCATAAGCCTGCTTTCAGACGGTTGGCTTTTGTGATTTTACTGAGTTTTTTCGGCTCGACATTTGCCTTAGCCCATCGCTGGTATTGGGCTTTTAATTGCGCGACGACTTTTGGATAGTTGGCAATAATGTTATTGCTTTCACCTGGATCGGCATCCAAATCATAAAGATATTCGCCGAGTTCAAGATCAACCATTTGTTTCACCGCATAATAGTCATCAAACGCGGCTCTGTACTTCCACTTACCACTGCGCACCGCAATTTCGTGACCGCTATCCCAGATCAATGTTCGTGCCGCCAAGTTATTATCAACTGCTGTGTCTGACGTACTTGCTATCAATGGCGTAATATCCTGGCCATCGAGAAAGTCAGGAATTTCAATTCCTGCTGCCGATAACACCGTCGGATAGATATCCATGGCGCTGACGACATCCGTGACTACCTGTCCCTGTTGATAACCCTTGCCACCATAAATAATCATGGGGATACGAATACCACCTTCATACAAGGTATACTTACTGCCGCGTAATGGACCATTATTGGCATAGATAGGGGTAGATCCACCATTGTCGCCAACGTAAACCACTATGGTATTATCCATCAGCCCTTGTTGCTCAAGCTGAGCCAGTAATTTGCCAATCTCCACATCGAGAAAATGCAGCTGCCCTAAATAATGGGCTCTGCCCTCGGGATTATTTGGATAGCGCCCGCCAACATACCAGTCTCGGAAGTTTTCGGTGGCCGGATCCCAGTCGTGATAACCTTTTAGCCCCTGCTGTTTAAGGTAAGCGGCTGGCAATTGATGAGTAAAATTGTGGATCGCATTAAAAGATACCTGTAAAAAAAACGGCTTAGTTTTATTTTCAACAATGAACTGGTTGGCATGTTGACCAATCAATTCGGTGGAAAAGCCCTGTTGATCCACTTTACTGTCATTGAGCCACACCGGCCCCATCTCTAAGCCTTCACCCTTCTTGTTATGGGCTTTACGGCTTTGCTGGAACGCATTTTCCGCCGCTTGGTTGTGGATCAGGTAATGTTTACGTCCGCCGGAAAAACCATAGAAACTATCAAAGCCATGATCGGTAGGGAAATTACGAGATCCTGGTTGGTGGCTGGTGCCAAAATGAAATTTGCCGACATAACCGGTAGCGTAGCTTTGCGCTTTTAACGTTTCAGCCAGAGTTTGCTCGGTTGCTTGTTCAAGCCCGTTGCCACCATACCAATAACCACCAAATCGCTGGGTATATCGGCCGGTGATTAAACCCGCCCGCGAAGTATTGCAAATTGGTGATGTCGCATAAGCCTGAGTAAAGCGGATGCCATTGTTGGCCAGTTTATCCAAATTCGGAGTATTAACGTCGCTATTAAAGCCAGTACTGCCCAAATCGCCATAACCATGATCATCACCAACTATCAACAGGATATTCGGTTTGCTCTGCTCACCAGCAGAACGTTCTTCCTGCTGAAACACTTGTTTACTGCTTGCAGCAGAACAAGCACTGAACATCAGAAAAATGGTTAAAGTGCTAAAAGATAAGAGCGATTTTTTAAACATGAATGATTTACCTAAATTAACTAGCGTTATGATTTAATGAGTTGCTCGCTTACCACCTGCAGTTCAGCCTAAGTTAGGTGGCAAGCGAGTGAAAATGAAATACCAAAGGGGGTTGGGACCCTTTGGCTAAACCGATGACTCGGTTTAGAACTTGGTTGTAAAACCTAAGTAAACCCGTCGGCCAGACGTTTCACATTAACCATTTCTTCAACAAGAGCTAACGATGCCAAACTACTACTTAATACAGCATCAACAGATAAAGCCAATTTATTCTTTCTCATCATTTCCCCACTTCGATTTATCAGTATTCGTTATTTTATTATTCTTGCTCAGACAATAACTGCTACCAACTTAGGCAAACGTTACCACAGCAACTTTAAATTAACAATAAATAAAAACAATTCAAACAAAGTGAAAGATCAACAAACACAAGAAATACGACTAAACAACAGCGCAACAAACTGTTTTAAAAGGGATTATATAAAAATGT
Organism: Thalassotalea fonticola; assembly: GCF_032911225.1. Classification (NCBI taxonomy): domain Bacteria; kingdom Pseudomonadati; phylum Pseudomonadota; class Gammaproteobacteria; order Alteromonadales; family Colwelliaceae; genus Thalassotalea; species Thalassotalea fonticola. The sequence goes on from NZ_CP136600.1 coordinate 2,888,977, forward strand.
GAAATTTTGCAAATTAGGGAAACACCAAGGGAAAACGATCACCCCAAATGTAATTATTTCAACTTAAAAGGCTCATGACTGTTCTTATCGCTTGCTCTGTTAATTACGTTTGCATAGCTACAAATACCAGGGTATGCCACATAGCAGTTATTATATTTTCAGCTACTAACAACGACTTTGCGTCTAAACTGGCCATAATAAAGACTTTCTCAGGCTGATTTGTACCACAAGCAGCGATGCGATATTAGAAAAAATACTTCGTCATGTCGGAGGAGCACTAGCGACATCCGGTACCTCCTCCAGTAATAGTGTGCTTATAAAAAAGTTTGATTTTATTTATTTGTAGAACCACAGCTTACGTCAGGAGGTCCCGTGTCTCGTTTAGGCTCGCACAGGATGACGTCGCGCTTTTCGTAGAAAGTGTACGACTCTTAATCGCTCATCAGAGCCGTTGGTTCCCTCTATATTTAGAGGTAAAATAAATACAACAAACTAGGTACAGCATTACCACTCTACGAGATTATTATCTAAATTAATTTGATGTTGCTCATATGCAGCTTCAATACTTCCGCAATGTTCTAAGATAAGTTTTTCTACATGACATGAAGCTTTATGCTGATGAAACTTAATATATGTTTGTATCCAAGCTTTAAGTAAATACGGGGGAATATTTTCCATGTTTGACCACTCTTGCTTTTATTTTCTTTTAAATATAGATTAGAATTAAGTTTTTGTACAAATATTCAAAATATCAAATAGAGTGATGAATTAAATGCAAAATTTTAGTGATGGCGACAGGCTGATTTGAGCGAGCAGCAGACATTGAGCTGCCGTAAATACCTACTTTACAAATTCAAAAATTGCTAAGGGATAGCATGAAAAAAAATCTAGCCATCTTAACCGTCTTTCTTTTCTCTTTTGCTTTTCTTTCAGTGGTTGTTGGAATCATTGAAATAGGATTAATGGTGTTAGATACAGAAATAATAGCCAATAGCGACCCCAAAGTAATGGCTGGCTTAATTGCTGAAGAATTGGTATCCGCCGCTATAGTTTTGATTATTAGCCCATTTACCTCGGCGATAGGATTGATAATATTGTTATTCAACAAATATAGGGCTCGTTGGTATTTTTGGACTTGCCTTATATTCACTTTGCCTTATGTTTTCTTTTTTCCTATTGGCACTATAGTTTTCTCTATTACTTGGTTTTATTTACTGTATAAAAAACGAGAGTTTAATAATAACCACCCTGTCAATGTTGCAACATAGATACGGGCTAAATATCAATAACTGCTTGTGGCACAATTTGCACGGTAGCAGGATTTAACGTAATGTAATCAAAAGCTCACAGGCCGCTGCGAGCGATAACCAGACCCTCACTAACCATTATTATATAAACCTATCTAAGATATTATGCTAACCCGTGAAGAAAGAAGTCGTAGAATAAAAAGAAATGCCGCAATCAAGAAAGTTGCTTTAGCTGCTTGCGGAGTATTGTTGCTTTTCTGGGTTATGTTGAGCCTGTCTATTCAGCGTGATGATTCGGTTGTTTTGAATGAGAGCTGGCATGAATGTATTCCAAATCAATGTAGCTACAAAATTACTATCAATAACACATCAAGGATAAGTAAGACCGCTTACGTTCGTATAAAGGCTTATTTTCAAAAATCGCATCCTGACGGTGGTGATACTTTTCATATCGTGAATACAGAACGTATGGAGGTTTACCTAGAACAAAGTGAACAGCGAGTTTTAGAGGGAGTAATAAAAGTGCCCTTAGAAGCTCACTTTTTAAAATTTAGTGTTGGTGATGTTAACAGTGATTAGCATATTGATTTGACTGTAACCATTTGAAAAGGTTAAGGTCTGGTTGGAGCGAACAACGGACATAAGTAATCTAAGGATTAAAATTAATATGAACGCAAGGAAAGTATTGTTATGGGCGTTCTTTATTGGGTTGCTTATCGTTTGGGTACTACCTTTTTTGATTGGAAAAGCTGCCGCATTTCTTTTGCCTGTTTGGTTGGTACTTTTCTGTAAACTTGCAGCCAACTCTCTATGCCCCTCATGCGGGAAGCCAATACCTAAAATGAAAGGTTGGTTTAGTGGCAATGTTTTTTATGAGGCTGTATTTAGAGGGTGTTGTAATAATTGCCCTGAACGACAATAATGAGCGATTAAGAGACATAAAGAATTAGGCAATTCTAGAAAACAAAATAATATAAAAGGAATTAACCGTGCTGGTTACCGAAAGTGAAAAGTTATTTATAAGAGAGCGTATTAAGAACTCAAACAATTTAACAACTAGAGTGAAAATTGTATCTTGGTGCGTTTATATGTTGTTTTTTTCCTTGTCCATTTTTTTGTACTTAGATTTCTCTACATATGATAATTTACTATCCGAAGTATATATTTTGTTGTTTCCTTTATTCTTTTTTATAATAAACCGTTCTGACAAAGACCAATTGAAATTGATTAATGTACTAAAGAAATTGGATACTAATAAATAAGCAACGTAAACGGCAACAATGAGCGATAACCAGCCATTCAAGATTAACAAATACCACCATTGAAAGAATAAAGGACTATGAGCCAAGCAATATTATTTCTAACGCTTATTTTCACATTTAATGCTTATGCTACGACACTCGCAAATGTTGAACCTATCGATGTTATCAAGAATTCATCACGAGTGATTCACGTACAAGTTTTAGAAGCGAGATATAAGGAATTAACTCCTGAAGAAAATGACTATATACCTACATGCGGTACAAATGTTACCGCTAAAGTTATTCATGATTACTTTGGGATTGAAGGCAAAGAAATAGTGTTTTCTATTTTTGGCAATATCGAAGTAGGAAGCGAATATTTAGTTTTTTTGAATAAGAAAAACTCAGCAGAATGGTTTAAGGAGGAGTGGTGGAGATCTTTTGTTGAAGAAGATGAAATAAGCTCTCAAGCTATTAACTGCCTTAAAGATTCGAACGACCTTAAGGCAAGCTCATTTCCCCAAAGAGCTATTAAAATAGATTATGATTATAATTTAGTCTTTGAATTAAATAATATGTTAATTCCGAAAGAAGTTAATATCAAAACAGGCAAAGACTCTATTATTATAATGCAATATAATCAGACGCTTGTAAGCTTTCAGGATTTTGATAAATATCTTAAAAACTTAATTAAGTCTAATAATCTGATACCAGCAACTTCAACAGACGCTACTATTGATTAGTTCACCGATGACTGTCTCTGATTGGCACATTTGAAACATTCAATAGATCCTGAAACCAGTTCAGGAAGTCGAGATATTAATATTCACAATCTGCTTAATGAGGTCCCCTATGTCGCTTGAGTTCCTCGAGGACGGTGTACTTTTTCTAGTTATTTGATGTGCGATTCTGGCACCAAGTCGATGTTAGCACCTAGCGATAAAAATAGTCGGCTAAGCGACGAAAGTGACATTATGGGTTGGAAATCGTACTTCTCCTTTACTCTAAATAGACTTTAACCTTTTCAGTATAATAAAGTAATACTTGCCCCCAGAGAGAATAGTAAGTGATTTATTTACCACCAGCTAAATCAATAAATGAACCTGTAACATATGAAGCTTCATCAGAGAGTAACCACAAAATCGCATTTGCGACTTCCTCAGGTGTACCACCACGTTGCATTGGGATTTGCCGCGAAAGGCGTTCAACTCTATTAGGCTCTCCACCATCTGCATGCATCTCGGTGTAAATAAAACCAGGTCGAACTCCATTAACCCTGATGCCCATTGTTGCAACTTCAATTGATAAGCCTTTAGTTAAAGTATCTATTGCTCCTTTGGATGCCGCGTAGTCAATATATTCAAAAGGACTGCCAGACCTTGATGCTGCTGATGACACATTTACAATGGCCCCCCCTTCTTTCATAGACTTTAACGCCTCACGGCAACATAAAAAACAGCTAGTTATATTGGTTGTTAATATTTTATTGAACCGTTCAACACTAATGTCTGCTATAGAGGCTTGCTGAAAAAGGATTCCAGCATTATTAACTAGGTGTGTAACCGACCCGTAGGTGTTATTTACCGCTTTAAATAAAGCAATAACTTCACTTTCAATGGATACGTCAGCTTGAAATGAAAATGCTTGCCCACCATTATTACAAATATCGCCAACAATAGATTCTGCCATAGCTTTATTAGATTTATAGTTAACACAAACTGAATAATTATTAGCGGCAAGCAACTTAGAAGTAGCAGCTCCAATTCCTCGACTACCGCCTGTTATAATAACGACTTTTTTCATTTAATTCCTTGTGTGAATGACTATCAATTGCTCACTACTGCCTGTGATTTTTAAATAATTTACGTTATATATCTTAACGTTGCAAACGGACAAAGAAAATTCCCCAATAAAATAAAAAACCACCAGATTAGATAAATAATCTGATGGTTTTTTTAATAGAATCAGTTTAGGAAATCAACTTATCCCGAAGAGTGTCTATTACAAAAATGTAAAAGCTACTTTTAAGTTAAGAAGATAAACTTAGCGATGAACAGAGCAGTAAGCGCCCAAACACCGTTAGATATCTGGCTAGCCTTACCAGCACCTACTTTTAGAACAGTGTAAGTAATGAAGCCAAAAGCTATACCATTAGCAATAGAGAACGTGAACGCCATCATTACAGTAGTACACACTGCTGGAGCGTATTCAGTTAAATCTTCCCAGTCTAGTCCTTTAAGAGAGCTCATCATCAACATAGCAACGTAGATAAGTGCACCGTCAACAGCGAAACCAGGTAACATTTGTGCAAGAGGTAAAAAGAACATACCTAAAGCAAATAATACACCGATAGTAACAGCCGTTAAGCCCGTACGACCACCTACCGCAACACCGGCAGCAGATTCAACATATGAAGTAACTGGAGGACAACCAAAACCTGTACCAATAACAGATGAGATAGAGTCAGCTTTTAAAGATTTACTTAAACCTTCTATTTTACCATTTTTATCTTGCAAGTTAGCACGTTCAGCAACGCCCATTAATGTACCGGCAGTATCAAAAATATTAACAAATAAGAAGGTAACAATTACCGGGATCAAGGCGACTTCAAAAGCACCAACAATATCTGCTTTCCACAAAATTGGCTCAAGTGCAGAGAACTCAGGTACAGCAAGCAAGCCGTTGTAGCTAACAAAACCAGAGGCTGGTGCCCAAGCTTTAGCTTCTTCAGCAATAACAAAGAAGTCAGCAGGTAAAACCCAAGTCATTATAAATGCAACCAGAGTCGTTGCAGCAATACCAATAACAACAGCACCAAACACTTTACGGTAACTAAGAATAGCAATAAGTAAAAAGCTTAAAAAACCAAGAGCAGGTGCTTCAGGACCGAATTTACCAAAACCGAAGTGGGTAAGATCAGCAATAGCAACTACATTATCAGGATTTGGAACAACGATACCGGTGAAACGTAAACCGATGAAGCCCAAGAAAAGGCCTACACCTGCAGTCATTGCGAGTCGCAAGCTCATGGGGATACTATCGAGCATCCATTCACGCAATCTTGTGACACTCATTAATACGAAGATTACACCCGAAAGGAACACTGCTCCTAATGCAATTTGCCAACTATAACCCATAGCGCCAACGACGGAGAAAGTGAAAAAAGCGTTTAAGCCCATACCAGGAGCAAGACCAACTGGCCAATTTGCGTATAACCCCATCAGAATGGTTGCAATTGCAGCACCCAAACAAGTGGCTAAGAATAATCCATCAAAGGGCATGCCTGTTTTCGACATGATAATTGGATTTAAAAACATAATGTAAGACATGGTCACAAAGGTGGTAAGACCCGCCATGAGCTCAGTTTTTACAGTGGTGCTATGTTCAGAAAGTTTGAAAAGACGTTCTAGCAGTCCTATCTCACTCGCTTGGTTTTCGCTATTTGTACTAACCTGTTCCATAACTACAGTTCTCTCGTTGAATGATAAATAAGGCCGTTTATTTTTATACTTTTAAAGTGTGACCTGCTTGTTGTCAAACTACCGCAATAAGTCGGTAATCTCTGTGTTTGCTATTTTAAAGAAAGAGGCTGTGTTGGACCCTGTTTCTGTGTAGCTAACTCACTAGAGCATAAAAAAAAGCTAAAGTTAATAGTTACACCTTCTTTATGATTTCACATCGTGAAAACGATGTGTTTTAAGTTGGTTTAATCATGGTTAGCTACAGAGCTGAGTGACGAATAAGGCATTCTAATTCCACATAGTAAAATAGGCCGATAATTAATTAAACACCACCTGAAGCATTCAGTATCGTATTGAAGTACACAGATTTTTTGACTTTTTAAATCCTCTATTTGGTCAATAAAATATTTACTATTTTTACCATGTTTCGTGCTGTTGTTGATGTTAATTCATCAGTAAATAATGAGGAGTATTTGAGCAAAATTAGAGATGAATTATTTTTCGCGTGAACTTTGTGACTAGTTTTTAACCATTGTTTTCATTATAATTAGCTCATCATTTAAGTTTAAACTTATTTGCACATTTCATCATCTCTTAGTAGTTAAATCCGAAAATCTGTCCACGGTTCAGGTGTCTGGTTTATATTGTAGAACAACATCTCTGGTTATTTTCGTTCCACATCTGTAATAGATGTCAATCGTATAACGAGGGCAATTATAGTGGCATTAAATTAATGCGACTAACCAAACATTTTAAATTAGGTAACTATGCTTTCTTTATCACATTTTAATAGACAAACTATTAAGGGCGACATATTTGGAGCCCTAACATCAACAATTGTTGCATTACCTTTTGCCTTAGCCTTTGGTGTTACATCAGGGGCCGGTGCTAGCGCAGGTATTTATTGTGCGATTATAACCGGGCTATTTGCTTCACTATTTGGTGGTACAAATCAACAAATATCAGGGCCCAATACCGGTTTGACCGTTGCCATGGTAGCTATATTAACCAGTTTTGTTGCTCAGTCTCCTGAAAACGGTATTGCAATGGCCTTCACCGTAGTGAGTTTGGCGGGTTTATTCCAAATGCTGTTTGGTTTTTTTAAACTAGGTAAATATTTTATTTTGGTCACCTACCCTGTTATATCAGGTTTTACTTCTGGTATTGGTGTGTTGATCATCCTTTCACAAATTGAGCCGTTATTTGGCCGCTCTTTAGCTGAACTACAAGTTTCATTAGCGACATTAACCAGTACCAATACCTTACTGGGGCTTGCTTGTATATTAGTGCTGTTTTTGTGGCCACAAAAATATAGCAGAGTTGTTCCTGCCAGCATTATTGCGGTAATTGGTGCTACTATCTTTTATATATTTGCCGGCGTAGATATGCCTGTAGTTGGCGCTATTGCCAGTGAACTACCTTCTTTTAATATGCCTATCTGGGACAACGCCCTAGCAGGTGAAATGATTAAGTCTGCGTTATTAATTGCCACGTTGAGTACGCTCGATTCATTAATGACATCACTAACCGTTGATAGTATCAGTAATGATTTACATGATTCTGATCAGGAGCTTGTCGGTCAAGGCATCGGTAATATCGTCGCAGGGTTATTTGGCGCTTTGCCTGGTGGCGGCGCGACTATGCGTACTGTAACTAATTTAAGAGCAGGTGGTACCACACCGTTATCAGGTATTCTGCACGCGCTATTTATCTTAGCGATTGTATTATGGGCAGGTGAATATACCGCATATATTCCAGTGGCAGTTTTAGCTGCTATTTTGACTCATGTTGGGATCAGCATAATTGATTGGAACTTTCTTAAACGGATTCATCAAGTACCATTATTTAGTGTCGGTTTAATGATATCGACAATGTTTATGTCAGTAGCGTTTGATTTGGTTACTGCGGTGTTAATCGGTGTATTTATCGCTAATTTGGTGACAATTCGTCGTATATCAGAAATCCAATTAGATAATATTAAATTATGTACGGCTAAAGATGCCGAGCATATGTCGACACCGGAGAAGCAATTATTAGCGTCAATGGACGATAGTGTGATATTGCTTAATATTTCTGGGCCAATAGGTTTTGGTGTAGCACGCGGCTTAAAGCAGAGCGTCTCACAATCTGATCATAGCAAAGCCTTACTGATAGATTTAAGCGATGCGCGCTTTGTCGGCATTACCAGCACCATTGCAATTGAAGAAATAATAGTAAGCTATCTTAATGAGGGGCGGGATATATTATTATCAAGCGTTTGTGAGCGAGTGCGCAATGATTTTAATAAGTTAAAATTACTCGACAAAATTCCAAAAGAGCATATCTTTGCGACAAGAATAGATGCACTTAATTACTTAAAGCAGAAACTGTCAAAGTAATAAAATCAGTCAGGTTATTTTTAAGGCTTTAATGTTAAGGATTGGTACAGTGAAAATGCTAGTTAGCCTAAGTTAAGGTTAACTAGCAAACCACTTAAAGATAGTATTATTGAACGTTATAAAACATTCAGGCTAACCGATGCAGCTGTAATTCGACTAAAAGCATCAACCCCTGCTTGCGCACAACCTAAATCTTGCTCTGGAGAGCCAGAACTAACTCCTATACCACCCACAACCTTGCCGTCACAAGTTATTGGCAAACCACCGCCGACAATACACATACGCCCGCCTAATGCAGTATGAATTCCAAATAAATTGTTTTCATGACCCGGAATACACGCTTGATTGAATTCATGTGTGCCTTTACGAGCCGACGCTGCAGTAAAGGCCTTATCTTGAGAAATGGTAATACTGTGTATTTTACCACCATCCATACGCTCAAAAGCAATTAAACTGCCTGATTCATCGACAACAGAAATACACATGGGCACAGCCAGCTCATTTGCTTTTTTTACCGCACCGTCAATGATTAACTTAGCTTCAGTTTGATTTAGTCTATTTATTGTTAACATAATTTACACTCTTTAGTTTTAAAATCTGTGCATCAAACAAGCCTAAGCTTCATCAAAGAAGTAGATGTTTATTGTTATCTTGTTTGATATGAAACGAACATCGTCCATTTCATTAATTTAATATGTGATCTCGGCTGTTTTCCTTACATAAGGGAAAGCCTAGGTTTTGCTTAAGTCAAAATTGTTGTACTGATTTTAAAAGGGATGCAAGTATTGCATTAGTACAGACCGAATTAATATTCAGTAAAGTTTAAAGCTGTATTTTTAGATCACATCAGTATAAATTTCATTAGTCGCTTATATTCACCTTATAAACAACTGATAAAATTTACTGTTAATAGTTATTCATCGGAAGCTTCCGCTTCAATATATCCAAGCTCTGCAGAAAGTGCCCTTCCGGCAGTAATTAAATCTTTAGTCCATTCATCTTTACGTCTTTCAATAGGAGCAGAAACCGATAAACCGGCAACAACTTCACCGTACCGGTCATATAGAAGTACCCCAATACAACCTACTCCCATTTCAGCCTCTTCATTGTCAAAGGCAAAACCTTGTTTGACACAGCTTAAGCATTCTGGAATTAAAGTATCCAATGTTGAAAATGTTTTACGTGTATAGCCGGGTAAATTCGTGCGCTGGGCATATCCACGTATCCCTTCTTTACCATCCATACCCAGCATCATTTTACCCACCCCGGTTACATGTAAGGGGGCACGGCTACCAATAATTTGTTGAACATGCATCATTCTATTAGGGATCGCTTTTTCTACATAAATGATCACATCTCCCTCACGGGTAGTAAGGTTTATGGTTTCGCCAAACTTATCGCGAAGTTTTTCCATGTATGGTTTAGCAACTGCTCGAAAATCAATATTTGTATATTGAGAGTTACTTAACCGTATTAGCCGACCACTTAATTGATACTTACCCGTGCTATCTCTATCGACAAAGCGGTTATCAATTAACGAGTGTAAAATACGAAAGGCGGTAGAAGGCGCCAAATTTGTATCAGCACTGAGCGCTTTTAGCGTGACCGGTAATGAATATCGTGATATTGCATCAAGCAACATAGCAGCTCGATCAATCACTTGGATTCTAGATTCTGGTTTAGCTTTTTTCATAATTAATGCTACTCATGCGGCAACGCTCATTTTAAATATAAACCTAAAACTACATTAAAAAGCCCAATAAAACCACAATATGGTATGGGGTTACTTATTTCACATTATGGAATAAGTAAGTTAAAAGCCACAAAAACCAGTAAACACCGTAGAAATATCAATAACTTAGATTAAGAGTACACATTATAATTTCACTATATGAAATTCGAGGTATTTGCCAGTTATTAACATTTTCCATAGAGTGAAATTTCATTGCAGAATTAAAGCAAATACTCAAACTAATAAGTAAACATACCCCAGGAAGAGTCGCTAATTATATATACGGTTCTATTTTGGTAAATTTCGAGAGGAAAATATGAGCAGTTCAACCGAATCGACAATGTACATTCCAACCTTTGAAGATGTGCAAGTTGCCCATGAACGCATCAAACCCTATATTCATGAAACACCGGTATTAACCTCTCGTTTCTTGAATGAATTAACTGGTGCAGAGTTGTTTTTTAAATGCGAAAACTTACAAAAAGCTGCAGCATTTAAGGTTCGCGGTGCTTGTAATGCCGTATTTGGATTAACCGATGAAGAAGCAAAAATAGGCGTAGCTACCCACTCTTCCGGTAACCACGCGTTATCACTTTCTTATGCTGCTGGCCAGCGCGGTATCCCGGTAACAGTAGTCATGCCTAGAACTGCGCCACAAGCTAAAAAAGATGCTGTGATTGGCTATGGTGGCAGCATCGTTGAATGTGAGCCATCGACTAGTTCTCGTGAAGCAGTATTTGCAGATGTTGTAGCGCAATCGGGTGCAGATTTTGTTCACCCGTATAACGACCCGCGTGTTATTGCCGGTCAAGCTACCTGTTCAAAAGAGTTGGTAAATCAGGTAGAAGATTTAGACGCCGTGATAGCACCAATTGGCGGCGGCGGCATGATCTCGGGTACATGCTTAACGCTTTCAACAATCGCTCCCAATGTAGACATTTATGCCGCTGAGCCACTAAATGCCGATGATGCTGCACGTTCATTTAAGGCAGGACACATCATTGCCGATGATGCGCCTAATACCATTGCCGACGGCCTGAAAGTGCCACTAAAAGATTTAACCTGGCACTTTGTTAAAAACCATGTAACCGATATTTTAACTGCTACTGAAGAAGAAATTGTCGCAGCGATGAAGCTTATCTGGTTGCGTATGAAGCTTGTAATTGAGCCAAGCAGCGCCGTGACTTTGGCAACTATTTTGAAAAATCCTGACGTATTTAAAGGCAAACGTATCGGGGTAATTATTACCGGAGGCAATGTCGATTTAGACAAGCTTCCGTGGATGAACAAACAATAAACGAATTAAATAAATACTTAAAACTAATAGTTAAAACTTTGGAGAATATAATGGCAAGAGGAAATAATTTAGAAGTAGGCTACGATGTTCCTGCAGTACCAGGAATGGCTGAAACAGATATTCAAACCCCATGTTTGGTTGTCGATCTTGACGCGCTGGAGCGTAATATTAAAACTATGGGGCAATATGCTAAAGACATGGGCGTTCGCCATCGCGTGCATGGCAAAATGCATAAGTCGGTTGATATTGCGTTACTGCAAGAGCAACTAGGTGATAGCTGTGGCGTATGTTGTCAAAAAGTATCTGAAGCTGAAGTATTCGCTCGTGGCGGAATTAAAGATGTTTTAGTTTCAAACCAAGTACGTGATCCAGCAAAGATTGATCGCTTAGCCCGCATGCCTAAATTAGGTGCTCGTACGCTTTGTTGTGTTGATGATATCGAAAACGTTGCTGAGTTAGCCGCGGCAGTTAAAAAGCACGGTACTGAAATTGAGTGTTTAGTCGAAATTGACTGTGGTGCCGGCCGATGTGGTGTTAGTGAAGGTCAGCCAGTTGTAGATATTGCCAAAGCGATTGCAGCAACTCCAGGTTTAAAATTTGCTGGCATTCAAGCATATCAAGGTGCAATGCAGCACATGGAAAACTATCAAGAGCGTAAAGAGAAAATTGATATTGCCATAGGTATGGTAGCTCGCACAATCGACATGCTAAAAGCCGAAGGTCTTGAATGCGATATTGTTGGTGGTGGTGGTACGGGTTCGTATTACTTCGAAGGTAACTCTGGTGTTTTCAATGAATTACAGTGTGGTTCTTACGCATTTATGGATGCTGATTATCAACGTATCCATGATGAAAAAGGCGAAAGAATCTCTGAATTTGAAAACTCTTTATTCATCTTAACTTCTGTTATGAGTCATACAAAAACAGACAAAGCGATTTGTGATGCCGGACTTAAAGCACAATCAGTAGACAGTGGTTTACCGTATATCTTTGGCCGTGACGATGTTGAATACATAAAATGTTCAGATGAACACGGCGTGATCTCAGATCCGAATGGCGCGTTAAAAGTTAATGAAAAATTAAAGCTAGTACCTGGACACTGTGATCCAACTTGTAACGTTCACGATTACTACGTAGGTGTTCGCAACGGTAAAGTAGAAACATTATGGCCTGTTTCTGCTCGTGGTAAAGCTTACTAATTGCAATTAAAGTAAGCCAAAAAGATTTTCCCTAATACGAGAGTTTAAGAGTTTTAAGTACAGTTTCATTAGTCCCCAACTAAGCTACCCCTACATTTATGCAGGGTTCATTGTAACAACAGTGTTGAAGCGTACAATTTTTAAAACTCGTTTTAGGGAATTTTTAATAGTGTCCCCGTATAACACTGGCTGAAAAATACTCCCAATTGCATTGGTAACATTCTTACCACCTTTTCTCCTTAAGATTCACCTTAAGGGATTACAAATATTCTAGGAAAAAAACAATGAGTAATTCAAACCAAAATAATAGTAAAGGCGTATCAGTTGTATCTGAAGAAGTGTGTCAACAAATAATGGGACGTACTGAAGCCTTCACCGCAGTAGAAAGCGTGTTTGCCGCTATGGCGAAAAATACCGCCTATAATTTTCCAGTAATACGCGAAGCGATTGGTCATGCCGATGCCTTATACGGCTTTAAGTCAGGATTTGATCGTGACGGTATGGTATTAGGTTTAAAGTCAGGTGGTTATTGGCCTGGTAATATCCAAAAAGATTTAACCAATCATCAGTCAACGGTTATTTTATTTGACCCTGATACTGGTAAGTTAAAATCGCTTGTTGGTGGAAACTATTTAACCGCAGTACGCACTGCAGCATCATCTGCGGTATCAATTGCTCACTTAGCGCGTAAAGATGCCAAAGTATTAGGTATGGTTGGTGCAGGACATCAATCAACGTTTCAGTTAAGAGCAGCGGTTGAACAGCGTAACTTTGAAAAAGTGGTTTGTTGGAACTTCCACCCGGAGCAAATTCCTAACCTTGCTGCAGTAGCTGAAGAGTTAGGTTTACCGTTTGAGTCAGTAACTCGTGAAGAGTTAGGCGCACAAGCCGATGTTATTATTACCATCACTTCGGCGTTTGAAGCCTTAATCGATGCCGATTGGATCAAGCCAGGTACACACATTGCTTGTATGGGCACTGACACTAAGGGAAAACAAGAAGTTGATGCTAAACTATTAACTAAAGCAACTGTCTTTACTGATGAGTTAGCTCAATCTATTAGCATAGGTGAAGCACAACATGCTGTTGCACAGGGAATAATTAAAGAGTCAGAGATCACACCAATTGGTGATGTTATTAATGGCGCTAAACCTGGTCGTAGTTCAGATACCGAAATCACCTTATTTGATGGTACCGGTGTTGGTTTACAAGATTTAGCCGTTGCATCAGTAGCTGCAGAATTAGCCGAAGCTAAAGGCCAAGCGACTTATTTTAATTTATAGCTCTCGCTGACAATAAGAGAGTGCCTTGTTCGTAGGCATTCTCCTCTTAGCAACTAAATTTTTATAAACTACCTTTGTAGTTATAGCAAAAAAGTAAAGGACACAGTTATGGAGTTAAACGTTTATCTCTCAGGTGAAATTCACACCGATTGGCGAGAGCAAATAATTCAAGGTTGCCAAGAACACGATTTAAATATTACCTTTTGCTCTGCAAATACCAATCATGATGAAAGTGACAGTGCAGGTGATGCTCTCGGTAACGAAGATAAATCATTCTGGCGTGATCATAAATCAGCAAAAGTAAACGCGCTTAGAACAAATACATTAATTGAACGGTGCGATATAGCAATTATCCGCTTTGGCGATAAATATAAACAATGGAATGCAGCCTTTGATGCCGGCTATTGTGCGGCGCTTAGCAAGCCATATATTACCCTGCATAGTGAAGATATTATCCACCCACTCAAAGAAGTAGATGCCGCAGCCCATGCATGGGCTACAACCGTTGAACAAGTGGTTGAAACACTTAAGTATATAAGCAACAACTAGTTAACCTGAACTCATTACCTCAAGTTCAGGTTATTTATACAAAATAGGGGTTAATGGTTATTAATCCCTATTTTATTTACTTTGGTAACTCGCATGACGACCCCTTTTCATCATTTCATCAATAGCTTTCTGCGTAGTTTTTCTCAAATAATGCTGCAAAGAAATGCTCTCACTGGCTTATTATTTTGTCTTGGGATTGGTCTAAATTCTCCGACTATGTTGTTAGGAGGGGTAATCGCAACACTCTCAGGATTATTCACCGCTAGCCTGGGTAAGTTTACCTCTGAATCTATACAAAGTGGCTTATATGGTTTTAATTCCGCGCTTGTTGGTATTGCGGTATTTTTCTTCTTACCATTTGACGTAATTTCGTTAGTTTTGGCAATCTTCGGCGGCGTGCTATCGACTGTCACCATGCATTTTATACTGGTTAAAATCCCCAAAATCCCTGCATTTACTGCTCCATTTGTTATTTCAACATGGTTGCTTTTAGCGATTATTGATACTGCGGGCATAAAGACTTCGACGACTATCTTTACAACCAATGCTATCGGCGACTTTTTCATCGTTATGCGAGGTGTTAGCCAAGTAATGTTTCAGGATTATTGGCTCTGTGGAGTCTTTTTTATTGCTGGACTGCTTTTGCATTCCTTTAAAGCTGCGACTTGGGCTGTGATTGGCTCGTGCTTAGGAATGCTATTAGCCGGTATTTTAAACTTTTCGGACGATTTGGTGTTGATGGGGATCTATAGCTTCAATGCGAGTCTTGTTGCAATAGCACTCTCTGCTCGATACGAAAAAAAGCTTTTGCTAATTTTTCTTGGGGTATTATTTTCTGTTTTACTTACTGATGTTTTCGAGCAGATAACTTTGCCAGTATTAACCGCTCCGTTTGTATTGGCCTGTTGGTTAACTATTGGTTTCGTTAAAGTATGCTCGACCATTACAAACCGAATCAGTGAATGCCGCAGCCTTTAAGAATAATTTGCGTTAATGAAGACACAACCTCTTCAAAATCGTCATCGTTCATCGCTTCTTTGTCTAAAGCGGCAACCACTTGCACACTAAAGTCGGCGTAGTGTTGGGTTGAACTCCAAATTAAGAATAATAAATGATGTGGATTCACATTATCGATTAGGCCATTATCAATCCAGTTTTGAATAACCGCAACTTTACTCTTCAGCCATTCTTTAAAGTCACTATTTAAGTAATCGTTTAATACTGGTGCGCCATGAATTAATTCACTGGCAAATATCCTCGATGAATCAGGGTCATCTTTAGAGTGCATTACTTTGGCTCGAATATAAGCACTAAGGGCCTGTTTCGGCTCATGGTTAACATTTAATGTATCGTAGTCCCTGTTCCACACTTCAATGATATTGCTAAGCAATTGCTGATATAAATCGGTTTTATCTTGAAAATAATAATGAATATTAGCGCGAGCAATACTCGCTCGTTCGGCAATACGTTTAATTGACGCGCCTTTAAAACCATAAGTGACAAACTCTTGTTTGGCTGCATTGAAAATGATGGCTTTATTCTTTTGTCGAATGTTGCCTTCTGATGCTTTATTTTTTGTCACAAAAACTCCTATTTAACCATTAAAATAAGCCGCATCGAATATAGTGTAACCATGCGGCTGATTTGCCAATCATTAGATAATAAAAGTCACTTATTTTCAACCAAGAAAATCATGCTTTGAGAATTATTTTTTACATTTTAATTTACAGCTTTTAATTCAATACGACGCTGATGCAATAATGGTTCTGTATAACCACTAGGTTGCTCCTTGCCTTTGAAAATTAAGTCCATGGCGGCGTTAAAAGCAATGTTAGAGTCAAAGTTTGGCGCCATAGGTATATACGCTGCGTCGGTTATATTTTGTAAATCTACAACAGCAGCCATACGTTTTAATGATTCCATTACTTGCTCTTTGCTTAGTAAGCCGTGATGTAACCAGTTGCAAATGTGCTGACTTGAAATACGCAAAGTAGCTCTATCTTCCATACGGCCAACATTATTAATATCAGGTACTTTTGAACATCCTGTACCATGGTCAATCCAACGAACCACATAACCAAGTAAGCCTTGAACGTTATTATCGAGTTCGTTTTGAATATCTTCTACGCTAAGAGCTTCTTGATTCTGTAGCAATGGTATGGTTAATAAATCCGATAAATCATCGTCATTATTTGATTCGGAAAACTGCTCCAGCATAGCGCCTTGAATATCTGCAACATTGACCTTGTGGTAATGTAATACGTGCAATGTAGCGGCCGTTGGAGAAGGAACCCAAGCACAATTTGCGCCAGATTGTGGGTGGGCAATTTTAGTACTTAACATCGCAGACATTTCATCTGGAATAGCCCACATGCCCTTACCTATTTGCGCTTTACCTTTTAATCCAGTTTGTAAGCCAATACGAACATTGCGGTTTTCATAAGCCGAAATCCATTTTTCGTTTTTCATCAACTCTTTACGAGCCATAGGTCCAGCTTGCATGCTGGTATGAATTTCATCACCGGTTCTATCTAAAAAACCAGTGTTAATAAAGGCAAGTCGGTTTTTTGCCGCACGAATACACTCTTTTAAGTTCACTGAAGTACGTCGCTCTTCATCCATAATGCCCATTTTTATGGTGTTAGTCGCTAAGCCTAAACCTGCTTCAATGCGAGTGAATAATTCATTACTAAAGGCGACCTCTTCAGGTCCGTGCATTTTCGGTTTAACGATGTAAATACTGCCTTGGCGTGAATTTTTATATTTAGAGTTGCCTTTTAAATCATGCAAAGAAATTAATGTGGTAATTAATCCGTCTAAAATCCCCTCAGGTACTTCTTCGTTGTCTACGGTTAATACCGCATCATTCGTCATTAAATGGCCAACATTGCGGACAAATAATAAGCTGCGACCAGGCAAGGTTAATTCTTGCTCATCTAACCCGGTATAGGTTCTATCGCCATTAAGCTCGCGAGTAATAGTCGCGCCATTTTTTTTCAAGGTTTCTTTTAAGTCACCTTTCATTAAACCTAGCCAGTTACGATACACCGCAGTTTTGTCTTCGCCATCAACTGCGGCAATAGAGTCTTCGCAGTCTTGAATGGTACTTAACGCAGACTCTAAAATTATATCGGCTACTGACGCTGGATCAGTTTTCGCCACCGGCATACTAGGGTCTATTTTAATCTCAATATGCAGCCCATTGTTTTTAAACAAAATGGCCGATGGGTTTTGCTTATCACCTTTAAATGCAACAAACTTTTCTTGGTTAACTAAGCTTACTTGCTCGCCATTTTGCAAGGTAACCACAAGTTTGCCATTAGCAACTTGATAACTTGTAACTTCAATATGGCTGCCTTGAGTTAATGGAATAACATCATCTAAAAACCGACGAGCATAAGCTTGTACCCGTGCACCACGGATAGCATTGTAGTTTTTGGTAACTCCTGCGCCGTTGTCTTCACCGATAACATCAGTACCGTAAAGGGCATCATATAAACTGCCCCAGCGAGCATTTGCGGCATTTAAGGCAAAACGAGCATTCATTAAGGGGACAACAAGTTGTGGCCCCGCCACTGTGGCTACTTCTTCATCCACATATGACGTACTAATTGAAAAGTCATCTTGCTCTTCGATGAGATAACCAATATCGCTCAAAAATTGCTGATATTTTTGCTGTTCGAAAGGTTGGTTTTTATGGTCTAAATGCCAAGCATCAATTTTTGCTTGCATGTGTTCACGGGTGACTAAAAGTGCTTGGTTTTTAGGAATGAATTCATCAAATATATACGCTAAAGTCTGCCAAAAACCTTCCGAATCAATACCCGTTCCAGGCAGGACTTCATGCTCTACCAAATTGTATAAAGACTCTGCAACTTTATATCCGTGTTTAATTACGTGTTTATTCATAGGGTAACCCTGTTTATTTGTTTCAGATCCAGAAAAGCAGCTACGCTGCTTTTGGATTTACTATTACTCATCCCCGTTACCATTCAAGATGCAGGTTTAAGAGCACTTTGAATGGTAACGGACATATTCATTTAACTGATTAGTTAGTGCTTGTTTGCGCCAACCAAATAGCTAAACTGGTGCGTTCCTCATCGCTCATTTGTGTTTTATTCATAAATGGCATGTCTTTGGCATCAATGACACGCGCCTTTATCCGCGGTGCCCATTGTTCAATACTTGCCATATCGGTAAATACAATACCTGCTGGCGCGATTTTAAAAATATCATCCGTTGGTTGTTCTGAATGACAAGACCCGCAACGTTGCTCGATAATTTGAGTCACTTGTTCATTACTCACTACTTGTTGTTTTTGCTGTGCACTTATTTCTACCGTTTGAGGCGCGATAAGAAATGCCAGGGCGATAGTCGCAACAACAGAGCCAACTAATACCAATGGTTTTTGTTTACCAAAATGACGTAATACAAAATATTGGCGAACCGCAGCCGTAATTAAAATAATACCGATAAGTACTATCCAGTTAGCACTATGATTATAAGTCATTGGGTAATGATTTGAGATCATAATGAAGATAACCGGCAAGGTTGTATAAGTATTATGAGTTGAGCGCAATTTCGCATTTAATCCATAAGATGGGTCAGGCGATGTACCATCTTCAACCGCTTTCACCAAAGCACGTTGTGACGGCATAATTCCAAAGAATACGTTACCCGCCATAATGGTACCGATGATAGCTCCCATGTGCATGTATGCACCACGTGCACTAAATACCTGGGTTAAACCATAAGATAAAGCGGTTGCAACAACGATTAAGATCAAGCCTAAAATAATGCCATGATTTTTTAATTTAGTGCGCACTAAAACTTCATAACTACCCACACCAACAACAATTGAACCTATGCCTAGGGCGACAGCTTGAAATTGCGTTAAATCAGCAACACGTTTATCAATTAAATATGATTCAGCGCCAACGTAAAACATTAACGACAATAATAAGAAGCCAGTGATCCACGTAGTGTATGCTTCCCACTTGAACCAATGTAATGTTGTTGGCATTTTTGGCGGTGCAAGTTTGTATTTTGCCACTTCGTAAAAGCCACCACCGTGAATGGCCCATAAGTCACCACCAACGCCATTGTCGGCTTTTACTTGTGGTGGTTTTTCTAAATGGTTATCTAACCAGACAAAATAAAATGAGGCACCGATCCAAGCGATACCAGTAATAAGATGAGCAAAGCGAATGACTAAATTTAGCCATTCATTAATATACGGATCCATAATATTCCTTAATTCTTCTAATTGCGTGGGCGGGTTTAACTGAGTTAAACACGTTCACCCATGATATGAGTTGCTTTAACGTGGCGTTCATCACCTAACATACTTAAAATGAAAAGTTTTTCTTCTAAGTGTGTGCAATGTTGCATACGTCTATCCATCAGCGGAGTGGCATGATAATCAAGAACGATAAAGTCTGCTTCTGCACCTTTAGTGAAGTTACCTATAGTGCCCTCAAGATCTAACGCAATGGCTCCCCCTAATGTGGCCAAATAAAACGATTGGAATGGGCTGAGTTTTTCTGCACGAAGTTGTTGAGTTTTATAACCTTCGTTTAGTGTACTTAACATTGAGAATGTTGTACCGGCACCTATATCTGTACCGTAGCCAACATTAACATCAAATTTTTGTGCCTGTTGCAGGTTAAATAAACCACTGCCTAAAAACAGGTTTGAGCTTGGACAAAAAGCAATAGCTGAGTCGGTTTCACCTAAGCGCTGACATTCACTGTCATGTAAATGTACGCCATGAGCAAAAACACTACGGCGACCAAGTAATTTACTTTGATCGTAAACATCCAAGTAGCCATCACTGTCGGGGAAAAGATCATTTACCCAAGCGATTTCAGCTTTGTTTTCACTTAGATGCGTATGCAAATATACGCTTGGGTTTTCAGCGAGTAATTCACCAGCTTTGTTCAATTGTTCTTTCGAACAGGTTGGCGCAAATCGTGGTGTAATAGCATATTGTAAACGATCAGTTTTATGCCATTTTTCAATTAATGCCTTACTGTCGTCATAACCGGTTTGCGCGGTATCCGATAAGTAATCAGGACAATTTTGATCCATTAATACCTTGCCACAAATCATTCGTAGTTTTTTCTGCTGCGCAACGGTAAAAAAGGCCTCAACTGATTCTTTATGCACCGTACCAAACACTAAAGCGGTAGTAGTTCCGGCTTCAAGTAGCTGCGTTAAAAAGAACTCAGCAACTTTTTTACCATGCTCTAAGTCAGAAAATTTACGTTCAAATGGGAAAGTATAATTTTCTAACCATTCGAGTAATTGTTCACCATAGGAGGCGATCATTTCGGTTTGTGGATAATGCACGTGAGTATCGATAAACCCAGGCATGATCAAACCATTTTCATAGTGAGTAACTTCTACGCTCTCACCTAATGCAGGTAACAGCTCAGCAGCTTCTCCTACTTGTTCAATCAACCCATCTTTAATAATTAACAAGCCATCTTCTATATACTGATAACTGTCTTCTAGAGCAACTTTGGCTGGATCGGCCAAAAAATGCAGTAACTCTCCGCGATAAACTTTTAACATGTTGTTCTACCCTTTTGCATTATCGCGATTTATTTTTAATGATTTTGCGATATGTTCTGTGCTGTAATATCAAGTCGCTAAATCAATTTTCTACTTTAGAAAACCAGTTTAATCGACTTCTTGCTTGTTGCCTTTGTGCCCTTGATTTATGGCACGTTTGGCTTTTTCTATATACTTTTCTTGCTGTTCTTTTCAACTTACAATCCCTGTTTTATCAACTAGCTTGGGGCGATAACCAATGAACCATCTAACTCCAAGACGTCACAGTTATCACCTTCTCCGCCTCTATCAATCACTAAAAAGTCACTTTCACTGCCAAGTGTTAAACAAAAATGATGCCAAGTACCTTTATGGTAATTAACCCCTTGGCCAGCCTTGGCAAGAAATACTTCAATTTTGTTTACATCAAACTCTCCCTTTGGTGCAACAACAACTAAAAATGGATTTGACCCCATAGGTATGAACGCCTGACTACCATGAGGATGACGTTCCATCATTTTAATGGCGATTGGTTGTGCCAAAGGCGTGGAACGAAAAATATTGATCAAGGTATGACCGTTATTGTCGTTCACATCAACCTTAGCTAAATCATGATAACGCTGGGTAAAGCCATCATTAATGGCAAAGTTTTTTGCGTCTTCGCTAGCTTCAATAACATCGCCAAAAGCTCTGAAAGCTTCTTTGGTGAGCGATTTTGGCGTGATAATTTGCACGTTATCAGTCATTATAGTTTCCATAAAAGTTATCTTTAGCTGCCACGGTAAGTTGAATAACCAAACGCGGTTAATAACAACGGAATGTGGTAATGCGTACCGCTTGCGTCAATTTCGAACACGATATCAACATACGGGTAAAACCCTTCTTCGTTGTTCGCTTTAAAATAAGCTGAGGTTGCAAAGTGCATACGATAAATGCCAGCAGGTAATGTTTCACCCTCAGCAAGTAACCCCGGCAAACGGCCATCATCATTTGTGACTCCACCATTGATTTCTTGCCAGTCATTGCCTTGCTGGGCAAATAACGTGATAGGAACGTTTTGTGCGGGTAATCCACGTGTAGTATCAAGTATGTGAGTAGTAATTTGACTCATTAGTATTCCTTTAATTAGCCTTCAGCTAATGCTTTATCAATGCGAAGTTGGAAGATTTTTCGTTGCTCTTCAGCGGCATTAATTAATTCAGTTGCTTTGTCGTTTGGTAAACGTGCTTGCAGTAAGTCAGACATTTGCTTAGCACTTTTACCCGTGGCGCAAACAATAAAGATAAAGCCGAATTTCTTTTCGTAATCAGTATTACCTTGAGAAAGGACTTCAAGTACATCGTCGTTAGCTTCTTTAACTAAGCCTTGCTCGTTACCCGCTAATTCTTTGGTATTAGCGTATTTAGCTCGTAAGCTACTTACATCACCAATTTTCGGGTGACCTTCAAAAGCCTCTAAATAATCAGCTTCGGCCAACTCTTGCCAGGCTAAATCAGCTTGGTTTGCGATCGCTCTTTCATCAGCAAAAGGACGAGCATTCACCATAGCATTGACCCAAGTTGTTGAAGTACAGCACTGCATAAAGGTATGTGTTGCCTGCTCATCAGTAAAATTATTTAATTTTTCTAAATTCATTTCATCACCACTTAAGCGTTACGTTTACCAAATACACGCATACGTGATATTCCGCCATCAGGGAAAATATTTAAACGTACATGGGTAAAGCTTTGTTCACTGCTTACTGCGATTTCATTAATAAATAAATGTTCGCGGTGTGCATATAACTTGGTTTTAGTAATAATTGGTTGCCATTTGTCTTCTTGCTGACCTTCACTAAAATCATCACTGCTTGACACCATACCTTCAAGCGTAAAGGTGTCAGGGAAGTTACCTTTAAAATGACAGGTATCAACGATAACTTTTTCAATGCTGCCTTGGCTGGCAAGTTTAACGATAGACCAGTCAGGACCTGGGTCACGACGACGCTTAGTTTCCCAACCATCGCCCATATCTTTACCACGACCAGGCATAATTAAGTTGTTCTTATCGCTAAAGAACATGTCACTAACCAATAACGCTTTACCACCATTTTTAATGTAAGCTAAGTCAATTAATTCACCATCAATAAATTGCTCCCAGTTAACTTCGGCTTCACCATAAACACGTAAACGCGCAATACCGCCATCAGGGAACATATTCAAACGCACATGGGTCCAGGCAGTGTCATCATTAATGGCAAAAATATTTTGACTGTGAGCTTCTACAGCTACCGGAGCTAAAATGGTGTGCCAAACAGTATCAGCATTAGGCTCTACTTCACTTACACAGGCTTCTACTGAAACAGATTCAGGAGCATTACCACGGAAATAGTTGGTGTCGATATCAAAACCACGAATAACGCCTTTGATACCTAAACGAATGATGCACCAGTCAAAATCACGACCGTTATCACGACCGTAACTGCGGCGTGATTCCCAGCCGTCCATCCACTTACCTCTGTCGGTAAATTTGTCATCGATAAAAATACCGCGACCAGGTTTGATTAGATTTTCCATCTCAGCAAAAAAATCATCACTACAAGACAGAGTTTCTCCGCCTACGCGCTCACTGGCTAAATCAACACAATGGGTTTTTAGCTCGTTTTCTAATTCAAGCGGCTTACCGCTTAGTTTATTTTGTTGCTGAGTATCTATTTCTAGCATCATAGCTTGGTTTTCCTACATCTAAATTTGTTATTAATTCAATTTTGGCAATTATTGCTGCTACCTATTTTGGCAACTGATAATTACAACTTACCTTTTAATAAAGGACGCCCTTTTGGCGCATTGATGAATTCGTCTTGTTGATATACATGATGGCCACGAACAAAGGTATGCTCTACTCGACCGATAACCTTACGACCTGCGTAAGGAGTAATATTGTGACGGTGCTTGATCATCTCATTGGTAATGGTAAATTCAGCATTTGGATCAAACACTAAGAAATCAGCATGGTTACCAATTTTAATCTCACCTTTGACCGAATCTAAACCGGCAAATTTGGCTGTTTCCGTAGACATTAAACGCACAATATCAACTAGGCTAAAACCACGTTTTTTCGCTTCGGTCCAAATCAATGAAATGCCAAATTGTAGTGCAGAAATACCGCCCCATGCCTTTTCAATATCGCCGGTATCAATGTGTTTTAACTCTGGCGTACAAGGCGAGTGATCAGAAACAATAAAGTCTAAACGGCCATCAGTAACGGCTTGCCATAAATGTTCGCGATTGCTGTTTTCACGAATTGGTGGGCAACATTTGAATAACGTTTTGCCATCAGGAATAGTTTCCGAAGCAATAGTTAAATAATGAGGGCAAGTTTCAGCGGTAAACCTTAATCCTTCACTCTTTGCTTGGGCAATAGTATCTAGGGCTTCATCTGAAGATAAATGTACGATGTGAACTTTACAGTTATCGCCATTTTCTTTTGACTCACGTGCCATATCAACCATCAACGAAATCGCATCGTTTTCCCATTTTTTAGGGCGTGATTCAAGAAAGGTGTTGTATTCTTTAGTGATTTTTACATCATTAAAGCTGCCACAATCTAATTCGGCATGAATCAAATATGGCACATCATGCTTGGCCAAAATTGGCATCGCAGCGCGCATATCTTTCGCTTCAACAGGTGGGAACTCTTCAATACCTGAGTCAATTAAAAATGATTTAACGCCTAGTACGCCGGCATGTAATAGCTCATCCAGGTCACCGATATTTTGCGGAATAACACCGCCCCAAAAACCGCAATCAACCCATAATTTATCGTCAACTGAGTCTAGTTTCTCTTGAAAGGCAGCTTTAGTAGTGGTTACTGGAATACAGTTTAACGGCATATCAACTAACGCAGTGATACCACCAGCGGCGGCCGCTTGAGTTGCGGTATTAAACCCTTCCCACTCGGTTCGACCCGGTTCGTTAATATGTACGTGAGAATCAACCAAACCAGGCATGATCACTTGATCGCCAAAATCTTGCACCTCGCAAGATACAGCTTGGCCGTATTGATGAATAGCTTTGATAAGCTCATCTTTTATTTCGACACAAGCGGCGATCATCTCACCATCGATAATGACATTGTTACTTTGCAGGGCAAAATGAGACACTTTGCTTCTCCTATTGTTTTACGACTAACTACTTAATTCTTCGCTGGTCAGTAGTTGTTTAAATTCTTGCCAATGAATGCCCTGTTGAGAAACCGGACGTTTTTTTGACGGTTGTTTGTTTATTATGTTTGCTGCTTGAGTTTCGGCTTGCTGCATTTCACTCTGATAATGATGAATAACTTCGCCAGCAATCGACACCGCAACTTCCATTGGTAGTTTGCCACCGACTTGCTCAAGCCCAATTGGGCAATTCATCCGCGCAACCTGTTGAGGGTCAATTTCACGGTGTTTAAAGCGTTGCTCAAAACGACGTTTTTTAGTGTCTGAGGCGATTAAACCAAAATAAGCAAAGTCACCACGTTTTAAAATTGCTTGTGAAATGTCAAAGTCCATTTGATGATTATGAGTCATCACTATGTAATAGCTGTTTACCGGCATGCTTTTAACTTCAAGCTCTGGCTCATCGCTAACCACTTTATGCACATTATGATAACTATCGATGTTGGCAGGAAACTGCTCTTCACGACTGTCGACCCAAGTTACCTGACAAGGTAGTTGCGCTAAAATTGGCATCAATGCTTTGCCAACATGACCTGCGCCAAACAGCATAATGTTGACGCCAACAGCAGCAAAACATTCAAACAATACCGTGGCGTTGCCACCACAACACTGACCTAAATTACTGCCAAGTTGAAAATGCTCTAAATGCTGTGCATTTTTACCTGATGCCAGCATAGTTTTCGCATATTTAATGGTTTTATGCTCAAGATGACCACCACCAATAGTGTCAAAAATATCATCTTCGGTGATGACCATTTTAGTACCACTGTTTCTTGGCGTTGAACCAGACACGCCAACCAATGTCACTAACACATAGGCTCGGCCCTGTTTACTGAATTGATAAGACGCGCTATTCCAGTTCCAATTATTATCAGTAGTCATCAGGTTTCTCCTAATATGCTGTTACGATTGTGCTTTCATTGCTTCAACAGCAAAAAGCACTCGTTCTGGCGTTGCTGGTGTATCAAGTACCGGGCTGACTTTATAATCAGCAACACTTGCTACAGCATCTTTAAGCGCTGACCACACCGCCATACCTAACATAAATGGTGGTTCACCAACGGCTTTTGAATTGTAAATTGTGTGTTCACGGTTTGGTGCATCTGGTACTAAGGCAACTCTGAAATCTTCAGGCGCATCATTAATCGCTGGAATTTTATAAGTTGCAGGGTTATTTGAAAGTAGACGACCTTGCTCATTCCAAACCAACTCTTCAGTCGTTAACCACCCCATACCTTGCACAAACGCTCCTTCAATTTGGCCAATATCTATAGCAGGGTTAATTGAGTGACCTACATCTTGTAAGATATCTGTTCTTAATGTTTTATATTCACCGGTTAACGTATCAATAATAACTTCAGAAACGGCAGCGCCAGTTGCGTAGTAAAAGAACGGGCGTCCTTTACCGGTAGCGCGGTCGAAGTGGATTTTAGGGGTCTTGTAGAAGCCAGTAGACGATAAAGACACACGTCCCATATAAGCGATTTGCGAAAACTCAGCAAAACTAAAGGTTTGCTCACCCACAATAATGTTGTTATTTGCAAATTTAACTTGTTCAGCGCTTACTTGGTACGTTTCACAAGCAAAGTCAATTAACCGTTGCTTAATGGTTTTTGCTGCAGCTTCTGCCGCTTTACCATTTAGATCAGTACCAGAAGATGCTGCGGTTGGTGACGAGTTTGGTACCTTATCAGTACGAGCTGAAGAAATAGCAACAGTATCAACATCAACTTGAAATTCTTCGGCAACAATTTGTGCTACTTTAGTATTCAAGCCTTGTCCCATTTCACTACCACCATGGCTTAAATGAATTGTGCCATCAGTATAGATATGAACTAATGCGCCTGCCTGGTTTAAGTGTTGAACCGTAAATGAAATACCAAATTTAACCGGCGTTAAGGCAATACCTTTTTTCAGTATTGCATTGTTTGCATTAAATTCAGTAACCGCATTACGACGAGCTTGATAATCAGAGCTTTCTTCTAATGACTCTATGATTTCAGGTAAATTGTTATGCTCAACTTCTTGATGATAATGTGTTTCATTTCGACCTTCACCACCATATAGGTTAATTTTTCTAATTTCTAATGGGTCTTTACCTAAATGACGAGCAATTTCATCCATGACCATTTCGATAGTCATCATACCTTGAGGGCCACCAAAACCACGATAAGCAGTATGCGAAACAGTGTTTAGTTTACAACGATTGCCAGTAACAGTTGCTTGATCTAAGAAGTAGGCATTATCAGAATGAAACATCGCTCTATCGACAATTGCATCTGATAAATCCGGTGAATAACCACAGTTACCATTTACTTCAATGTTAATACCTTTGATCTGACCATTTGCGTCAAAACCAACTGTGTAGTTATTTTCAAATGGATGACGTTTACCCGTCATGATCATATCGTCCATACGACCTAATTTAAATTTAACCGGACGTTTTGTTTCATTCGCAAGTAAGGCTGCAATACACGCCCAAGGTGCTGCTTGTGTTTCTTTACCGCCAAAACCACCGCCCATACGGCGCATATCGACTAATACTTTGTTTAATGGAATGTCTAAAACTTCAGCAACTAATTTTTGCACTTCACTTGGATGCTGTGATGAAGTGTGAATATTCATGCCGCCATCTTCGGTTGGCTCAGCAGTTGATACTTGGCCTTCAAGATACATATGCTCTTGACCACCTACGACAATTTCTCCTGACAATTGATGTTCTGCGTTGGCAATAGCTGACTCTGAATCACCACGTTTCATCGTAAATGGCGGACGAACAAAATTTTGCTTCGCTAACGCAACTTTAACCGTTAATACAGCTTCAAGCTCTTCATACTCAACTTTTGCTAGTTTAACGGCTTTCCGAGCAAGGTCGTAACTTGTTGCTGCTACGGCAAAAAGCGGTTGACCAATAAATTCTACTTTGCCAATGGCAAGTACAGGGTCACCGGGGAATACTGGGCCAATGTCGGTATGCCCAGGAACGTCTTCAACAGTAATTACTGCGATAACACCTTCCGCGGATTTAACAGCGGATAGGTCCATAGAAAGAATGTTACCGTGAGCAATAGTTGATTGACCTACAGCAGCATGTAATTCACCCCGCAATGCTGGACGGTCATCAACATAAATCGCTTCACCGGCAACTTGCTTGTCTGCACTTTCATGTTTTTTAGAGCGGCCGACACCACCTAAACCAACATTATCTTGTCCATTAACAACACTTTTATCACTGTTTGAACTTGCTTTTTTTACATCAATCAGGCTACGCATAATTTACCACTCGTGTTTCTATAGTTTTGCTTTGCAGCTCTAAATAGCATTTTTCAATTAGGTTTTGAGCAACGCGCATACGGTATTTGTCTGAAGCACGAACATCAGACATCGGTTGGAAATCGGTTGTTAACGCTGTTTTTGCTTGAACGACCGATTCTTTAGTTAAGCTATTGCCTTGCAACACGGCTTCAGCTGCAGGAGCTCGTTTAGGAATAGCAGCCATACCACCAAAAGCAATGCGAATATTGTTGATTTTCTGACCTTCTTGCTCAATAAAGATTGCTGCTAATACAGCAGAAATATCGTCATCAATACGTTTTGATATTTTGTATAGTTTTAAGGTTTGACCAGCAGTTGGTTTAGGGATTTGTATTGACTTGATAAATTCAGAAGGTTTAAGCACTGTCTTCTTGTAGTCGACAAAGTAGTCTTCGACTAAAATCGTGCGTTCACTGCCGTTAACATGCAACGTCATTGTAGCGCCAAGAGCAATAAGTGCAGGAGGCATATCACCAATAGGTGATGCGTTACCTACGTTACCACCTAAAGTACCAGTGTTACGTACTTGCTTTGAGCCGATACGCTCAATCATATCCCCCAAATCAGGGTAATAATGATGCAAGGTATCAATAAACTGGCTGTAAGGTAGTGCAGAGCCGATAACTATCTCTGTATCTGTTTCTGCAATAGTCGTTAATTCTTCAACGTTACCAACGTAAACAAGTTTATCTACGGTGGCTAAATTTTGCGTCACTGACAGTGCTAAATCTGTACCACCAGCAACCAACGTCGACTTAGGCTCATTAGTTAACTCAGTAGCTAATTCATCAATATTTTTTGGTGCAATAAAATTATGACCATTGCCCGTTAAGGTAGGAGTAGGCAATTTCTTAAATTCTGTAAGTGTTGCCAACGTTTGTTGATAATGCTTCGCAAAAGAGTCTTCTTCACACTCTTTGCTTGAAGTGATTGCCGCTTCTATGATTGAACGGTAGCCAGTACAACGACATAGATTACCTGCTAACGCTTCAAGCACTTGTGCACGATTTGGTGTTTTATTTTGCTTATGTAAAGCAAATGACGACATAACAAACCCCGGGGTGCAGAAGCCACATTGTGAACCGTGGTTATCAACAATAGTTTGTTGAGCATGGTGTAACTTTGCCCCATCCTTCAAATCTTCAACGGTGATCAATTGCTTGCCATGTAAGTTACCAACGAAGGTAATACACGAGTTAATTGATTTATAACTAAGTTGACCTACATTGTCGGTATCTAGTTCTGCGAGTACTACGGTACAAGCACCGCAATCACCTGAAGCACAACCCTCCTTGGTACCTGTATTAAATTGTATTTCGCGTAGATATTGCAGAACCGTCAAATTCGGGTCGATGTTTTCTATTGTCACAACGTCGTTGTTTAATAAGAAACGAATTGTACTATTTGTCATAATTTGTTCCGTGGTTGATCTGATTTAATTTGATGTTGATCAATTTGCTATCATTTAAATATATCAGAATAAAAACCTGACACAAGTGTCAATTTTATAAAAATATACAATTCGACATAGAAAAAACAAAATTTTATAGCGTTACGAATAAGATAACGATTAACAAAAAAGACTAACGCCAAACAAAAAATACATATAAATCATACAAATAAATGAAAACGGTGGTTTTTTATTGCTTACTTGAAAGTTTACAATCAAAACCATTGGTTGCTTTGTAATTAATTTTTTTATACTACAAATTTGTAATGAAAATTGGGATTTATCCGGCAGAATTGTAAAAAATCAGTAACGTTGGGGGGATTAATGTCGCTGCATAACTCTAAAATAATTGCCTGAGGATGGGTAAAATAGATATATGAGGTGGTATAAATGATTGGTTGGTGAATTAGCTAACCGGCCGTTACTAATTTATTCTTATTTTCATTTCAAATGAGAATAAACCATATATTGCATTAATCTCGAGTGCATTAATGCAATATATAGCTATCGATTTTTATATTATCGCCAGAAGACTTAGTAGCCACGGCAACATAAATGCGGTAGTAAATGACGCTAACGCCATGCCTAACCCAGAAAATGCGCCCATAGTATTACTTTCTTGGAATGCTACTGCCGTTCCTAACCCATGGGAAGTTAAGCCCATAGCAAACCCTCTATATCGATCATCGGTAACACCAATTAATGAGAATATTTTTAGGCCGATAACCCCACCCAGCACTCCAGTGGTTGCGGCGAGTCCTGCAGACAATGAGACTATGCCACCGATTTGCTCTGATATTCCCATAGCAACCGGAGTAGTTACGGATTTAGGCGCTAAGGATATTTGCGTTTCAAGGCTTGCACCAAATAAATCAGCGATTCCAATGGCGCTCAATGATCCAATAAAAACTGATGCCACTAAGGTGATCATGATTGGAAAAAACAATTGTTTGATCCTATGTAATTGATGATACAAAGGAATTGCTAATGCTACTGTTGCTGGACCAAGTAAGAAATGAATGAATTTGCCACCAGCAAAGTAGTTTTCATAACTGATGCCAGTAATCAACAAGACACTAACTACCACAATCATTGAGGTAATAAAGGGGCTTAAGATTGGTTTGTAATCTGATTTCTTATATAGGTACATAGCTAATACATATGCCAATAATGTAATGCTAATTCCAGTTAAGGGAGACTCTTGAATCAATATCCATACTGCTGAAAGCTTTTCATCAAACGTCATGTTTTGTCTCTTTAGCAAAAAATCGGCTGGTAATAGACATGAGTAATGCTGTGCTCACCAGCATTATAATAGTACTTCCTAACAGAGTAACTGTAATTGCCAGCCACTCATTCATTAAAAGCTCATAATGCGCCATCAATCCCACACTGACAGGGACAAACATTATTGATAAATGTCCTATAAGGGTCGTAGATGCATTGTTTAGCGATTTACCAACACTACCTTTTATTAGCAGAGCGATAAGTAACAGCACTATTCCCATTACAGGGCCAGAGACTGGTAATTCAAAAAAGATAACAATAATTTCACCGAGTAGCTGAAATAATAACAACAAGGTGAAGCCTAAGATAAAGTCCATGAAAAGCCCTTTGAATATTGAGGATTTACTTAATCAAGAGGTAAATTAAAAGTAAATGATAGCAGCACTAATGTGTAAATTCATTTGATTTATTGAAAACTAAGTTTTATGGTATGAGAACAGGTCAGTGGTCTGACGAGTTAAAAATCCATACTTTAACAAAGCATCTGACCAAGGATAAAACTAATTAAATTACCTTTGAGTGAACAATGCCAGAATATAAAGCGCCAATTCGTGACACAAAATTTGTCATGCAAGAATTATTAAATTGTGAAGATCATTATCAACGTTTGGGTTATGAAGATGCCAGTTTAGAAATGGTCGACGCCATCATTAATGAGGCCGCAAAATTTAATGAACAAGTAATTGCCCCGATTAATCAAATTGGTGATCAACAAGGTTGTACTTGGGTTGATGGCGAAGTTAGTACACCGGATGGTTTTAAGGAAGCGTATCAACAATACGTTGAGAGTGGTTGGCCGACTCTTTCACAACCCGTTGAATTTGGCGGACAAGGTTTACCTGCTTCACTAAATTCCGCAATTGGTGAATATAGCTCTGCTGCTAATCATAGTTTTGCTATGTACCCTGGACTGAGTCACGGTTGTATGGCCACTCTTGAAGCTCACGGTAGTGAAATACAGAAACAAATGTTTTTACCCAAGTTAGTTGAAGGCACTTGGACTGGTACTATGTGTTTAACTGAAGCTCATTGTGGCACCGATTTAGGTATGTTACGCAGTAAAGCAGAGTTAAATGACGATGGTAGCTACCGTATTAACGGCAGCAAAATTTTCATCTCCGCAGGTGAACACGATATGTCTGAAAATATTGTTCATGTGGTAATCGCTCGCATTCCAGGCTCACCTGAAGGTACCCGTGGCATCTCGTTATTTATTGTGCCTAAATTTAACGTTAATGATGATGGCTCTATCTCTGATAAAAATGGCGTCACTTGTGGTTCAATTGAACACAAAATGGGCATAAATGGCAGCTCTACTTGTGTGATCAATTTTGATAATGCCACTGGCCATTTAATTGGCGAAGTTAATCGCGGCTTAAATTGTATGTTTACTTTTATGAATGCCGCGCGCTTGGGTGTTGCAAATGAAGGTGTTGCTGCGGCTGATGCCGCTTTTCAAGGCTCATTAGCTTATGCAAAAGATCGCTTACAAATGCGCTCTATGTCTGGTGTTAAAAACCCTGATGGACCTGCCGATGCGATCATTGTTCATCCTGATGTTCGTCGCATGCTATTAACCCAAAAATCTATAAGCGAGGGGGGCCGAGCTCTGATTGGCTATTTATCGCAACAAGTCGATATTGTACAGGCAAGCAAAGAGCAAGTGGACATAGCAAAAGCCGAAACAAACCTAGCGCTGTTAACACCTATTGCCAAAGCATTTTTAACTGAAGCAGGATTAGAATGCGCAAGTCATGGTGTACAAATTCTTGGCGGTCATGGCTTTATTAAAGAGTGGGGCATGGAACAACTAATGCGCGATACCAAAATTAGTTGTTTATATGAAGGCACTACAGGCATACAAGCGCTTGATTTATTAGGCCGTAAGATCTTGGGTTCAAAGGGAGAGTTGTTAAAAGGTTTTGCTACTGAAATTGGTGTATTTTGCCATGCAAACGGCCAAAATCCAGCATTAACAAATTACTGCATCATATTAGGGAAGTATGTTGAGGAGTTAGCTAAATATACGCAAGACATTGGCGCTAAGGCGATGATAAATCCTGATGAAGTTGGTGCAGCTTCAGTTGATTACCTAATGTATGCTGGTTATGTCACCCTTGCCTATTTCTGGGCTAAAATGGCCAAAACAGCTTCAGATACATTAGCTAAGGGCACTGCTGAAGAAGACTTTTATCAGGCAAAACTTAAAACCGCTAAATTTTATTTTGATCGCATATTACCAAGAGCAAAAGGTCATGCTGCCTGCATGGTTAATGGAGCAGACAGTATGATGGCATTAGACAGCGAAGATTTTATATTTTAAATCTAATACCAAGCCCGATAATTTATTGACCAATAAATTATCGGAACTGGTATAACCAAATTAAAAGGCTGTTAACAGTTGATTATCAGCCTTTTTTATTTCAGATTTATGATGAGCCCTATAAATCAAATTGAAAATATTGACCTTGGATTTTAAAAGACAAAAAATATCATTAATTAACAAAAGCATTCATCACTTTTTATATTTTTCTACTATATTCAATAGAGTAAATATTAACTCTAATAAAATCTTTCCATTCGATGATAATTAAGTAGCTTTTAGAATTAGTATAAGTTTATTAAATTAAAAATAATAAGGGTCGACTAATGGATGCAATTGAATCCGCCGAAGTTTTAGAAAATATTGATATAGAAGTAATCCAAAAACATTTAGATACCTTTATCGATTTAGCCATCACATTCAGCACAAAAATGTTGGTCGCGGTATTAGTTTTATGGGTAACAACTTGGATTGTTAAACGTATTGTTAAACTCGTCGATATGGGCATGACCGCACGTAAAGTCGAAGTTACTTTACACAAGTTTTTACTTAGCATTATCAATATCGCCCTAAGAACCATTTCAATTATTATATTTGCCTCGATGATTGGTATAGAAACAGCATCACTTATTGCCTTATTAGGTGCCGCAGGTTTAGCAATTGGTTTGGCATTACAAGGTAGTTTAGCTAACTTTGCCGGTGGTATTATTATCTTATTTTTCCGTCCATTTAAAGCAGGAGATGTGATAGAAGCACAAGGATTTGAAGGTACAATTCATGAAATTCAGATCTTTAACACCATAATGATCACTTATGATAATCGTAAAGTATTTATCCCTAACGGGTTGCTCTCGAATGGTTGTTTAGTAAATGATTTTACCCAGAAAGTTCGTCGTGTAGATATGAAATTTGGCGTAAGCTATTCTGACTCAATACCAAAAGTGAAAGAGGTTATTAAAAGTGTTTTGGAGGCAGATGAAAGAGTACTAACAAAACCTGCTCCCGATATTTGGTTAGCCGAACATGGTGATAATTCAGTCAACTTCTTTGTTCGCCCATGGGCAAAAAGCGATGATTACTGGCCTGTCTATTTTGGCATTCATGAAGAAATGAAATTAGCGTTTGATCGTGAAGGCATTAGCATCCCATTCCCACAACGCGATGTACATATGATCCCAATGAATAACGAAGCATGATAAACCTTCATAACACCTAATAAACTCAAACAGCCACTTTTAGAGTGGCTGTTTTATTCATGGAAGAATTATATGCAGAAATGCCATGGATGGTGTATTTTCTGTTTTATTTATACCACCCTGCTATATAGGGAAAACTATCAATTTGAGTATGACATTGCTAACAAACGAAGAAAACACCTTAAATTTTTCACCTTCTTGTGAACGTAATAAAGATGCCATTTTAGCGCGGCTTTTACCTATTTTATCATCCAAAAATTCGGTATTAGAAATTGGCAGCTATTCTGGACAGCATGCGCTGCACATTTGCCGATTACTACCAAGATTAACTTGGCAGCCAAGTGATCAACTTAGTTTAATTAATGACTTAAATGAAAACTTGCAACATCATAACGTCAATAATATAAAACCTGCTATTAACCTCGATGTAAGTAATGCTACACAATGGCCAGCAGAAAAGTACGACGTGATTTTTAGTGCTAATACGCTTCACATCATGTCATGGCAACACGTTGTTGCGATGTTCAAACATTTACCTCAATGCCTAAACAACAATAGCTACTTATGCATATATGGTCCGTTTAAATATAATGGTAAATATACCAGCGTAAGTAATGAAAATTTTCAGCAATGGCTGCAAAATCGAGATCCGGTTAGTGGCATAAGAGATTTTGAAAAAACAAATGAACTGGCGACAAATGTTGGACTCAAGCTTATTCATGACATTGCTATGCCAGCTAATAATCAATTATTAATATGGACAAATAAAAATGTTTGCTAAAACACCTAAGCCCCCTTATTACGCAGTTATATTTACTTCAACGCTAAAATCAGAAGATCCAGAATATGACAAAATGGCAGATCTAATGGTTAATTTGGCCACTAAGCAAGATGGTTTTTTAGGTATTGAATCTGCACGTTCAGAGGTAGGCATTACTGTTTCATATTGGCGAGATATTACAGCAATTAAGCAATGGAAAGCGCAAACAGATCATCAGGTGGCTCAATCGAAAGGCAAACATCAATGGTATAGCCACTACATTACTCGCATCAGTAAAGTAGAAAGAGACTATCAAATGTGACTTATACCTGTCTGCATAAGTATATAGTCAACTCAGTGCTTATGCAGAATGGTATTATGCGTAAGTAAATTTATGGTTGCTTGGTTTTTGCCATTAAAAACAAAATGAAGCCAAGTACTGACCAAGCTAAAACCATCACCCATTCATAAGGCCAAAGTAATGAACTTGGCCCCCATGGTAGATAAATCCACGCAAGACAAATGCTAACAATAAGAGCACTCCAGCCGACCAGTTGCCCATGCTTCACCCTAAATGGTCTTGGCATATCAGGTTCAAGTTGGCGTAACTTTAAAAAAGCGTAGGCCACCATGCCATAACCGATAACAACAGCAAAACTGCCGGCATTAATCAGCCATACTAAAATAGTTTTACCAAAAAATGGCGAGATACAACACAAGAACCCAATAAAGATAATAGCAATGTAAGGTGTATTATATTTAGGATGTAATTTGGCAAAAGGCGCTGGCAGCTGCCCCGCTTTAGCTAATGCATAAATTGCCCGGCTGCCTCCTAGAATAAATGCATTCCAACTTGTAATGATTCCGGCAATTCCTCCTAAAACGGTTAAGTTTCCGGCCCATTGACCATGCCATACATTAGCGTGAGCATCTGCGGTAGCCATGGTGCTATTGTTTAATTGAGCTGAATTCATAGAAAGCGCGACACCTAAACAGATAAGGCAATACCAAAGCACAGCTATTGCCACAGAAAAGACCAATACTTTGCCAATAATTTTAGGCTCTAGATTTATTTCCTGAGCGGATTGGGGAATAACATCAAAGCCAATCATCAGTGCTGGTATCATTGCCAACACAGCAAAGAACCCCTTATGTTCATCAACAAATAAAGGCGTTAAGTAAGTTAAGTTAAACTCACTTGCCACGCCCATTAAAAACATTAAACCAACGATTAAAAAACTAGCGGTAATAGTCGTTTGTACTACCGCCATAAACTTAATGCCTAAAACATTAATAGTTGTCATTACTATTGTTGCCAACACACCAATAATTGCATAGCTGATATATACGTCTGCATCAAACACTGACCATAAATAGCCAGCTTCTAAGTTTGGAAATAAATACTCAATGGCGACAGGTAATGCCGCTGATTCAAAGGTAGGTACAGTGACATAGGCCATAATGATTGCCCAAGTACAGATAAATGAACCGGTTCGGCCGAACGCTCTTTCGGTGTATACATGTTCTCCACCCACTTTAGGCATGGCTGATACTAGCTCAGCATAGGTTAAGCTAATTAGTAATATGGCAAAGCCGCCAACTAAAAAGGCCAATAGAGCGCCTAAAGTACCAGCAGAAGTTAACCAAACACCGGTCATAATTACCCAACTCCAGCCAATCATAGCGCCAACCGCTAATACTAGCACTTCTCTTTTCGATAACGTCCTGATTAAGCTTCCACCCGACATATTTAACTATTCTCTTGGTTTTTATAAAGTTTTTAACTTTAGTCAGTATTGATGCTTTTAATTTAAAAAGCCATTTTCATGCTTACTTTATAGCCGATAACAAACTAGCTCGAACAATTACAACTTGGTAACAGCTTTAAAATAAAAGCGCTTTATAATGACAACTATTGAATGAAGATTTCATTCGTTTTCTCTCCCTGAGATATCCCTTTTAAGCACCTACTTTAGGTGCTTTTTTTTTGCTACATGGATGGTTTTAGATTTGTAATTAGAGAAAATTCAATGTGTCAAAAGCATAACTAATGCAGTAAACGTGAACTATAGATTTACTCAATTATCACTGTGACTTCAGTAATTTTTCAGCGCTTATTTCCCTCACCAAGCAACTGCGTTAAACTATGTACAAATCTAGTAATTGAACTCCTTTATGCGCTTATTTATTTTCTTCACTTCCCTTATTTTTAGTGATTTACTTTTTGCCGCTACGCAAACAAAACCAGTAAATCCAGATGATATGGTTAAACAGTTTTCAGAGCTTCACCAACAGTTGATGCCAATAGTTGCCGTTGCCGATATGTTTTATGGTTGTCATTTAAATAAACCGCAACAGCAACAATATACGCTTGAGTTTTTAATTAATGACATGGATAAAGATTTATTAGCTACTAATTTAAGTGATTGTTTAGGTGAAGATAATTTAGCTTCAGACAATGCGCTAAACTACGGTATTAAAGCTTGTTTCAGTGATCAAATGAGTCATTTGCCAGAGAGCGAACAACAGCAAAATCTTGAACAAGTCGATACTGTATTAGCGCAATTACCACGAGCTGAAAGACAAAAAAGCTTTACCCAATGTGTTAATAATCAAACGCTAAAATATTTAGGAAATAGCGATTCCAATAAATAGTTAACATATCAATACTAAGCTTGTATCAGTTGATCGAAGATTGATACCATAACACCAACGTAATCTTTATATGAGTAAAATGGTTTTATTGTGAATAAAAGTCTCGTCACTAATTTAATTGCCTTTGCAATTGCCACTGCCGGCTATGTGTTAAGCCATAGCATGTTATTTTCTATTGGTATTTTTGCCGTATCTGGCGCAATTACCAATGCCTTAGCAATACACATGCTTTTTGAAAAAGTACCGGGGTTATATGGTTCAGGTGTGATCCCTGCCCGGTTTGAAGATTTTAAGGCCGGTATTCGTGATTTAATGATGAAGCAGTTTTTTACTGAGGAAAACATCGATAAATTCCTATCAGAAAAAAGCGGCGCGGCAAGTCATTTCGATTTAACCCCGGTAATTAAAAAAGTGGACTTAGAACCCGCTTTCAATTCATTAGTAAGTACCATTGAAGAGTCTTCATTTGGTGGCATGCTCGCTATGTTTGGCGGTACAGAAGCACTTACCCCTTTAAAAGAATCGTTCATTGAAAAAATGAAAACCTCGCTGGTAGAAATCACCGAAAGTGATAGCTTTAATGAATTAGTGCGCAATGAGCTTGAGCGGCCTAGCGTTGTTGGTTCAATGCGAGACAAAGTTGAAGACATCATCAACAAACGTTTAGATGAACTAACCCCACAAATGGTAAAAGAAATTATTCAAGAAATGATCAAGAAGCACCTTGGCTGGTTAGTTGTTTGGGGTGGTGTATTTGGTGGCGTTATCGGGTGTATTTCATCATACTTAATGTAAAAAGAAAAAATATATCAAAAAGCCGGCAGTTTAGCCTTAATTTTAACCGCTAACTAATATATGCTTGCGCTTTAACACTAAAGTATTCACAAAGAATGCTCATCATAAAAAGGTAAAGGAACCATGTTCGGTAATCTAACAGCTCTACCAGCCGATCCTATCTTAGGTTTATTGGCAAAATACAGAATAGATCAAAATCCCAACAAGATTGATTTGGGTGTTGGTGTTTATAAAAACGAAGCAGGTCATACTGCAATTTTAGATTGTGTAAAAGCTGCTGAAAAATTTCGTTTAGATACTGAAGATACCAAGGTCTATATCGGTCCTACCGGCTCAGCATCTTTTAATGATGAAATGGCCAAACTTGCTTTTGGTGAGCATGATGTTATTGCACAAAATAGAGTTCGAACGGTATCAACGCCAGGCGGTACTGGCGCACTTCGTGTAGCGGCAGAATTTATAAAAGCCTGCAAGCCAGGTGCAACTATCTGGGTGAGTGACCCAACTTGGGCAAACCATACCGGTTTATTTCAAGCTGCCGGCCTAACCGTAAAAACTTACCCATATTATGATTATGAGAACAAATCATTAAAATTTGAAGAAATGATTTCAGCGCTTGCCAACGTAGGCAAAGAAGACGTGGTATTACTCCATGCTTGTTGTCATAACCCAAGCGGTATGGATTTAAACCAGCAACAATGGCAACA
Source organism: Thalassotalea fonticola (assembly GCF_032911225.1). NCBI lineage: Bacteria > Pseudomonadati > Pseudomonadota > Gammaproteobacteria > Alteromonadales > Colwelliaceae > Thalassotalea > Thalassotalea fonticola. The sequence continues at coordinate 2,928,608 of NZ_CP136600.1, forward strand.
AGTATGCGCATTGGCCGCTGAAAAAGGCTTCACGCCATTAATTGATATGGCCTATCAAGGTTTTGGTGATGGTTTAGAAGAAGATGCTTACGGTGTGCGTTTAATGGCCACTAGCGTTGAAGAAATGATCTTATGCAGTTCATGTTCGAAAAACTTTGGCTTATACCGCGAACGTATTGGTGCATGTACTATTATCGGTAAAGATGTAGCCACTACAGATATCGCTAATTCAGTTTTATTAAGCGTAGTACGTTGCATTTATTCTATGCCACCAGCACATGGTGCCGCAATCGTTGAAACTATTTTAACGTCTGATGAATTACGTAACCAATGGCATGAAGAGCTGGCTGTCATGCGTAATCGCATTAATGGCAATCGTCAATTGCTTGTAGATAACCTAAAAGCACAAGGCGTTGCTCGAGACTTTAGCTTTATTACCGAGCAAAAGGGCATGTTCTCTTTCTTAGGTATCACCCCTGAGCAAGTACAACTTCTGCAAGATGAATATAGCATCTATATGGTTGGCTCTAGCCGCATGAGTATTGCTGGTATTGCGAATAGCAATGTTGATTATTTAGCTGAGTCTATTGCTAAAATTTTATAGCAAAGCAAAGATAAATAAATCACTTCACTTGAAAAGCAAGCCTTTTCTGCTGAGGATTAGTACACAATAGACAAAAAAGACTTTCATAATGGAAGTCTTTTTTTTTCCTAAAATAACTTTAACGGTCTGAATTTTATCCATTTAAATATTTATAATTCTAAATAGATAAATAATACATATAAATTTGATGATTATTTAATCGCCTTTAAATTGCTTAAAACGCATTACTGATTTATCTTCCAATTCGCAAGGTTTACTCCCAAGTACCTTAAAATTAAAAGTATTGCCAACCAATTGCTAAGCTTTTAATTCGCTGCAAGTTATCCGTAGAAGTAATTAACAGCAGATCTGTATTTGGCCACTCCTTGAGTGGCCATTTTTCTTTCTGCTAAATCAAATCATCATCAACAAAATTTATATTGCTCCTTTATACCAATTCTAATAAGTTAGGATATCTATATTTTAAATTCGAGTAATTTATGGGAACAGGCAGTCACCACAGCAATGACGATCCTCGTAATGCTGACATACAAATAAATATTAATGGCGAATTATTTCATCGTGATCAGGCAAAGGTTTCGGTATTCGATTCCGGCTTTATTCTTGGTGATGGGGTCTGGGAAGGCCTTCGATTGCACCATGGCAAATTACCTTTTATTAATCAACATATGCAGCGCCTGTATGAAGGTGCAAAAGCTCTCGATATGGAAATTGGTATTAGTAAAGTCGAACTGATTAATAGAATATTTGAAACCTGCCAAGCTAATGACATGCATAATAATGTGCATATTAGATTAATGGTGAGTCGTGGAGTGAAGTCTACCCCCTACCAAGATCCACGGGTAACTATTACCCCTGCAACTATAGTGATCATTCCTGAATATAAAATGCCTTCGCCCGACGCTCTTGATAAAGGTCTGAACCTATATACAGTTTACGTACGCAGAGGCTATCCAGATGTTCAAGACCAAAAGCTAAATAGTCATTCGAAGCTCAATTGTATTTTCGGCTGTATACAAGCAACCAAGGCTGGCGCTGATGAAGCGCTGATGTTGGACCCTCACGGCTTTGTTTCTACCTGTAACTCAACTCATTTCTTTATTGTTCGCAATGGCGAAGTATGGACTTCAACAGGCGATTATTGTTTGTCAGGTATTACCCGTTCAAACATCATCAAACTGTGCGAGGAAAATGACATTAAGGTTTATCAGAAAAACTTCACCCTTTCTGAAGTTTATGGCGCTGATGAAGCATTTGTGACCGGAACATTTGCCGGTGTGACACCGGTTAAATGTGTTGATGGCCGAGATATTGGTGACTATCAACAAAGAGCAGGTAAAGGCGAAATTGTAACCCGCTTACAAGACCTTTATAAAGATATGATTGCTAAAGATTTCGGTTAATTCCATTGCCAAGAATAACGAAGGAAACACCATGACGTTAAAGATTGCTATGTGGTCTGGCCCAAGAAATATATCTACTGCAATGATGCGCTCTTGGGAAAATCGTAATGACACACAAGTCGTTGATGAACCGTTTTATGCCTATTATTTAGCACAGACCAAAGCTGACCATCCAATGGCAAAAGATGTATTAGCCAGTCAATCAAGCAGCTGGCAAGAAGTTAGCGAGCAATTAAGCCAGGAGCAATATCAAGGGAAGATCTTTTATCAAAAGCACATGACACATCATATGCTCGATGATATCGATTTAACCTGGACCAAAAAATTACGGCACTGCTTTTTAATTCGTGATCCTTTGTTTGTTATTAACTCCTACGTAAAGAAAATGCCTACGGTAAGCACTGAAGACATTGGTATAAAGCGTCAATTAGAGTTGTACCAACAGATAACTGATATCACCGGCCAAGATATTCCCATTATCGACAGCAAAGATGTGCTAATCAACCCAAGAGGTATTTTAAGCAAGTTATGTGAAAGTCTTGCTATTGAGTTTGATGAAGATATGCTTAGTTGGCCAAAAGGCAAGCGCAACAGTGATGGTGTCTGGGCTAAGCATTGGTATGAGAATGTAGAAGCGTCAAATTCATTTGCCCCTTATCAAGAGCCCTTGATAAAACTTACGACTCAACAAAAGCAGTTAGCTCAGGAAAATGATAACTATTATCAGCAGTTGTACAAGAAACGAATTATCGTAACAGGAGAGAAGATAAAATTAGACCGATAACAAAAGAATATTTTATTTCATTGGCTGTTTTCAGTTAGAATAGCGTGCTTAAAACAATGAAAGTTCATTAAATATTTGGAAACTGTTGTGGCTATAATCGGCAATTTATTTATTTTATCAGCGCCAAGTGGCGCTGGAAAGTCTAGCTTAATTAAAGAACTACTTGAGCAAAACAATCCTCGCCCACTGCAAGTTTCAGTGTCGCACACTACCCGTGAACCGCGCCCGGGTGAAATTGATGGTGTGCATTACCATTTCGTCAGTGTTAAGCAATTCAAGCAATTGATTGCTGACGGCGCATTTTATGAATGGGCAGAAGTGTTTGGTAATTATTACGGCACTTCAGAAACAGCTATCGATGAGCAGCTTCAGCAAGGCGTAGATGTATTTTTAGATATTGATTGGCAAGGTGCTCAGCAGGTACGTTTGAAAAAACCACAAGTCACGACTATTTTCATTTGTCCACCAAGCAGAGAAGAATTGCAGCAGCGACTACGCAATCGTGGTCAAGACAGTGAAGAAATTATTGCCGAGCGCATGGAAAAAGCAGAATCTGAATGCTCTCATTATCAAGAGTTCGATTACATAGTAATTAATGATGATTTTGATGTTGCCATCACTGATTTAAATACCATTATTAATAACCAACGACTAAAACAATCTCAGCAAGCAGAGAAACATCAAGAGTTATTAACAAGACTGGCAGGTAAAGGTCTTTAGTTAATCGATTAAAGGATCAAAACATTCGCTGATTTGATCAAATTGCTAGCATAAAGTTTAAGCATTTAGTAAACTATGCGACTTATTCAAAAAAATTTGTTCTCTGGAGTAGTTTAATGGCTCGCGTTACTGTTGAAGATGCAGTTGAAAAAGTTGGAAATCGTTTCGATTTAGTATTAATTGCGTCACGTCGTGCACGTCAAATCGCCACTGGCGGTAAAGATGCATTAGTTGAAATTGAAAATGATAAACCTACAGTTCTAGCACTTCGTGAAATAGAACAAGACCTTATCAACGAAGAAATTATGGACAACGCTGATCGTCAAACACAGGTTCAACAAGAATCTGCTGAACTTGCCGCTGTTGCCGCAATTGTTGGTAGTCAAGTTTAAAACTAACGGGTAATCCTTACCTATTTAGTTAAAAATTAGATTTAAATAGAAAGCCAATGGCATTTGCCATTGGCTTTTCTTTTAATTTAAGCATTAATATCATAAACTAAGATCTGATTAACATCACCTTTTCATAAAGCATTTGGAGTAATGGGTGTACCTTTTTGAACCACTAAAAAAACAAGCTGAAACCTATTTACCTGATGAGCAAATTGAATTGCTAAAGCAGGCCTATGTTGTTGCCTTCGATGCCCACGATGGCCAAATGCGTTCAAGTGGCGATCCTTATATAACCCATCCGGTAGCTGTTGCCCGTAATCTTGCTGATATGCATCTTGATCATGAGACTTTGATGGCTGCCCTACTTCATGATGTTATCGAAGATACAGAAGTGACTGGCGATGAATTAGCAGAATTATTTGGTAATACCGTTGCCGAATTAGTCGAAGGCGTAAGTAAGCTTGATAAAGTAAGTTTTAGTGACAAACAAGAAATGCAGGCGGAAAACTTCCGCAAAATGATCATGGCCATGGTGCAAGATATTCGTGTCATATTGATCAAACTTGCCGATCGTACCCATAACATGCGCACCCTTGGTGCCTTACGTCCAGAAAAGCGTCGCCGCATTGCCAAAGAAACGCTTGAGATTTACGCACCAATAGCCAATCGACTTGGTATTCATGGTATTAAAAATGAATTAGAAGTTCTTGGCTTTGAGGGGTTATACCCAATGCGCTCGCGAGCTTTAAAAGAAGCAGTTAGCCAAGCTCGTGGTAACCGTAAAGAGATCATCGATAACATCCGTGAAGAAGTACAAGCTCGTTTGCAAGAGTCTGGAATTGAAGCTCAAGTTATCGGTCGTGAAAAGCATTTATACTCTATTTATCGTAAAATGCTTAATAAAGAATTAATGTTCAATGAAGTGATGGACATTTACGCCTTTAGAATAATTGTTGATGAAAAATTTGACACCTGTTATCGCGCTCTTGGTGCTGTACATAATTTATTTAAGCCTATTGAAACCCGCTTTAAAGATTATATTGCTATACCCAAAAGTAATGGCTATCAGTCTTTGCACACTTCATTAATTGGCCCACATGGTATTCCTGTAGAGATCCAAATAAGAACCTGGGAAATGGATCAAATGGCTGACAAAGGTGTAGCTGCCCACTGGGTTTACAAACAACAAGGTGATGAGACTACTAGCGGTTCAGCGGCCCAAGCCCGCGCTCGTAAATGGATGCAGAGTTTAATGGAGTTACAGCAAAGTGCTGGTAGCTCGTTTGAATTTATTGAAAATGTAAAAACCGATATGTTCCCGGAAGAAATTTATGTATTTACTCCCGATGGAAAAATCATTGAATTACCTATGGGCGCTACGGCTGTAGATTTCGCCTATGCGGTACACACCGATGTAGGTAATAGTTGTGTTGGGGCAAAGGTTGAACGCAAACCTTATCCGCTTAGAAAACCATTATTATCCGGGCAAACTATTGAAGTTATTACTTCTACTGGCGCCCGCCCAAATGCTACATGGTTAAACTTTGTAGTTACCGCCAAAGCTAGGTTGCAAATACGTAATTATTTACGCTCAATGGAAGAAAACGAGTCGCTCAATTTAGGTAATCGTTTATTAAACCACGCCTTGGGGCAAACAAAACTTGAAGACATTGCTGCAGAAAGAATTCAAGAGGTTGTAATTGAAACCGGCTATGAAACATTAGATGAACTAATGGTAAATATTGGCCTAGGCAATGCGCTAAGTATTGGTATTGCACGTCGTTTAACCGGTGAGTTTACTAACGATAATGAAGAGCCAAGTTACGGTAAAGCAAAAATGCCTATTAAAGGCTCTGAAGGTATGCTGGTTACCTATGGTAAATGCTGTCACCCTATTCCTGGTGATGATATTGTTGCGTACATCAGCTCGGGCAAAGGCTTAATGGTGCATCAACATGGTTGTCGAAATATTGGTGGCAGAGAAAAAGAATTAGGTAAGTTCTTCCCGGTAAAATGGGATAAAGATATTGATAGTGAATTTATTGCTGCCTTGCGTGTAGAAATAATTAACCATCAAGGTGTATTATCGCAATTAACATCTGTTATCGCCAAAAGCGATTCAAATATTCGAACCTTAAATTCTGAAGAAAAAGATTCAAATTTATACTTGGTATCGATGGAAATTACGTGTAGAAACCGAGTCCATATTGCCAATATCATTCGTAAAATTAAAATAATGCCTGATGTACAGCGCGTGATCAGACCAAGAAAATAAAAGAGACATTTATGAAAACAATTATTTCTACCGACAAAGCGCCAAGCGCAATCGGCACATACAGCCAAGCGGTAAAAGTTAGCAATACCGTATATTTATCTGGTCAAATACCATTAGATCCAGAAACCATGGAAGTTGTTAGCCAAGATTTTTCCGAACAGGCAGAACAAGTGTTTAAAAACTTATGCGCTGTTTGTGAAGCGGCTGGTGGCAGTATCAATGATATGGTAAAGGTGAACATATTTATGACTGACCTAACTAATTTTGCCACGGTTAACGAGATAATGAGTAAGTACTTTTCACAACCTTACCCCGCCCGTGCAGCCATTGGAGTCAGTCAATTACCTAAAGGTGTTGATATTGAAATTGACGGCATCGTTGAAATTCCAAATATTAACTAACCTAGTTACCAAAAATTAATACTGAATCATAAGGATAATAATGACTCCTGAAAGACACCAACGCATTCTTGATATGTTAAATAAACGCCAAATAGACTTAACTGTTTGCATGGAAGGCGTACATAAACCACATAACTTGGCTGCCGTGGTTAGAACATGTGACGCGATAGGTGTTAACGATGTACACGCTATTTGGAAAAACGAAGTAATGCGTGTTGGTGGTGGTACCTCTGTAGGTTCACAAAACTGGGTAAATGTTCACAGCCATGAATCAACCAAAGAAGCAATTACTCGCCTAAAAGAGCAAGGCATGCAAGTGTTGGTAACCAATTTGTCAGATACCGCTGTAGATTTTAGAGAAATAGATTACACCAAACCAACGGCAATTATTCTTGGCCAAGAGAAGTTTGGTGCATCTGATGAAGCGCTGGCCTTAGCCGATCAAGATATTGTTATCCCTATGGTTGGCATGGTGCAATCGTTGAATGTATCGGTTGCTTGTGCAGTAACACTCTACGAAGCACAACGCCAACGTAAATTGGCAGGCATGTACGACTCACCGTCCGATTTGACTCAAGAGCAGCGTAATAAAGTTTTGTTTGAAGGCGGTCATCCTATTTTTGCCAAAGCCTGTAAGCGCAAAGGTTTACCTTATCCAGAAATTGACGATGATGGTCAAATTGTTGCTGATGATGATTGGTGGGTCAAAATGCAAATGACTAAAGATGCCTGGCAGGATCTTGATCAGTAATGACCACGGCGTTACGCGAAGGACTGCATAACCTAGCAAGCACTCCAGTTACTGTACTTAAAGGTGTTGGTCCAAGTGTAGCCAAAAAATTAGAAAAGCTCGGCCTATATTCCTTACAGGACGTGCTTTTTCATTTACCCTTACGCTACGAAGATAGAACACGGGTATATCGCATACGTGATTTGATGCCAGGATTACATACCAGTGTTATTGGTGAAGTAGTCGATAATCAGGTATCTATGGGCCGCAGACGTATGTTGCTGGTTAAGATCAATGATGGCAGCGGTGAGCTCACCCTGCGTTTTTTTCACTTCTCTGCCGCTCAAAAAAATACCCTTAGCAAAGGTACACTTGTTCGTTGTTTTGGTGAAATTCAACGCGGAGGCCGCGGTTTTGAAATAATTCATCCCGAATACAAAAGAGTAGACAGTAACTCTAACGCTGAGCAAGTAGAAGAAACGTTAACACCTGTTTATCCAACGACCGATGGCTTAAGACAAATTAGCTTACGCAATATTTGCGACCAAGCCTTACTACGATTACAGCGTGGTAAAGTGGAAGAATTATTACCTGATAATTTCTTTGCCGAGCCTATTTCGTTAACCGAGGCCATTAAATTAATTCATCGACCAACCCCTGATGTTTCCGTAACACTATTAGAGCAGGGACGGCATCCGGCACAATTGCGCCTGATTAAGGAAGAACTGTTAGCACACAATTTAAGTATGCTTAAACTGCGTCAATCCAGTGATAAGCACCCGTCTATTCCACTGTTAATAGATGAAAAATTAGAACAAAAGTTTTTACAAAGTTTGCCATTTTCACCAACTAATGCACAAAACCGTGTGGTAAAAGAATTACGCCAAGATCTCGCTAAAGAGTTACCTATGATGCGCCTTGTGCAAGGCGATGTTGGTTCAGGAAAAACTCTAGTTGCAGGCCTTGCAGCTTTAACCGCAATTGGTCAGGGTTACCAAGTAGCCTTAATGGCGCCCACTGAAATATTAGCTGAGCAGCATGCAATAAATTTTGCCAATTGGTTCACACCTTTAGGCATACAAGTTGGTTGGTTAGCAAGTAAAAGCAAAGCAAAAATCAAAAAGCACGCACTTGCGGCAATTAGCGATGGTAGCATGCAAATGGTAATAGGCACACACGCATTATTTCAAGAACAAGTAGTGTTTCATAATATGAGCTTAATCATCATTGATGAACAACATCGATTTGGTGTGCATCAACGTCTTGAACTGAGAGAAAAAGGCAAGATTGGTGATTGTTATCCGCATCAACTAATTATGACTGCCACCCCAATTCCTAGAACTTTAGCAATGACAGCTTATGCAGACTTAGATACCTCTGTAATTGATGAATTACCGCCTGGCAGAACGCCAATTAAAACCGTAGCTGTTGCCGATATTCGCCGTGATGATGTTATCGAACGGGTAAGATTGAATTGTTTAAATGAACACCGCCAAGCTTATTGGGTATGTACGCTTATTGAAGAATCTGAAGTCCTGGAATGCCAGGCAGCAGAAGACACAGCAGTATATTTACAAGAGCAGCTAGGCGATCTTAAAGTTGGTTTGGTTCATGGCAGAATGAAAGCTGTCGAAAAACAAGCAGTGATGGATGAATTCAAAGCAGGCAATATTGATTTATTAGTGGCAACGACTGTTATTGAAGTTGGCGTCGATGTACCAAACGCCAGCTTGATGATCATAGAAAATCCAGAGCGCTTAGGGCTGGCACAATTGCACCAGTTAAGAGGCCGTGTTGGTCGTGGTTCGGTCGCCTCACATTGCGTGTTAATGTATAAGAGTCCGTTGTCAAAAACAGCAACAAAACGCCTTGGCGTATTACGAGAATCTAACGATGGTTTTTTAATTGCCGAGCGTGATCTTGAGATACGAGGACCCGGAGAGTTGCTCGGCACCAAGCAAACTGGTTTAGCCGATTTAAAAATTGCCGACCTAGTTCGGGATGGCGAATTAATTCCAGAAGTGCAACAACAAGCCTACTTGCTCTGGCGACAATTTCCAGAAAAAGCAGAAGCACTTATCAAGCGCTGGCTCGCAAACAAAGAAAAGTATTCCAACGCCTAGAACTAGGGTTAAAACTAGGGTCAGAGTCAAGTTTAAGTATCATTATCCAAAGAAATGCAACAACAAACATATTGGCTCTGGCGGTAACACCTTCCATAAAAAGCAGAAGCATTAATCAAACGCTGGCTCGCAAATAAAGAAAAGTATTCCAACGCCTAAAACTAGGGTCAGAGTCAAGTTTAAGTATAATTACCCAAAGAAGTGCAACAACAAACATATTGGCTCTGGCGCTAACACCTTCCAGAAAAAGCAGAAGCACTAATCAAACGCTGGCTCGCAAACAAAGAAAAGTATTCCAACGCCTAAAACTAGGGTCAGAGTCAAGTTTACGTATAATTATCCAAAGAAGTGCAACAACAAACATATTGGCCCTGGCGCTAACACCTTCCAGAAAAAGCAGAAGCACTAATCAAACGCTGGCTCGCAAACAAAGAAAAGTATTCCAACGCCTAAAACTAGGGTCAGAGTCAAGTTTACGTATAATTATCCAAAGAAGTGCAACAACAAACATATTGGCTCTGGAGCTAACACCTTCCAGAAAAAGCAGAAGCACTAATCAAACGCTGGCTCGCAAATAAAGAAAAGTATTCGAACGCCTAAAACTAGGGTCAGAGTCAAGTTTACGTATAATTATCCAAAGAAGTGCAACAACAAACATATTGGCTCTGGCGCTAACACCTTCCAGAAAAAGCAGAAGCACTAATCAAACGCTGGCTCGCAAACAAAGAAAAGTATTCCAACGCCTAAATAAAATTGTACTGACCACACTTATTTAAGTAAACTAAGGCTATTAATTGCGATTCCATTCCAACGAGTAAAATCAATGAGCACAGAACACAAAGATGTGAGTAAAACAGAAGATGAGACTACTCACTTTGGTTATAAAACCGTAAAAACTGATGACAAAGAAACCATGGTTGCCAGTGTTTTTCACTCTGTTGCTAAGCAGTACGATGTTATGAATGATTTAATGTCATTTGGCGTACATCGTTTGTGGAAGCGCTTTACCATTGATGCAAGCGGTGTTCGTCCAGGCAATAGCATTTTAGATTTAGCTGGTGGTACCGGTGACTTAACCGCTAAGTTTTCAAAACTTACCGGCCCACAGGGTAAAGTGATATTAGCTGATATTAACTCATCTATGCTTAACGTTGGTCGTGATAAATTACGCGATCTTGGCATTGTTGGTAATGTTGATTACGTACAAGCCAATGCCGAAGCTTTACCATTTGATGATAACAGTTTTGATATTGTCACAATTGCTTTTGGCCTACGTAATGTTACCGATAAAGATAAAGCTTTACGTTCAATTTACCGGGTATTAAAACCAGGAGGACGTTTATTAGTGTTAGAATTTTCTAAACCTGAACATGACTTACTTAATAAAGCCTACGATTTTTATTCATTTAATATTTTACCCAAAATGGGTGAGTTAGTAGCAAAAGATGGTGAGAGTTACCAATACTTAGCCGAATCGATTCGTATGCACCCTGATCAAGAAACATTGAAATCAATGATGGACGAGGCCGGATTTGAGCAAACAACTTATCACAATTTAACTGGTGGTATTGTTGCCTTGCACAAAGGCTACAAGTTCTAATTGTAATGAATATTGAGCAAATGCTGCCCAAGCAAGTATTAACCGCTTTGTTAGAGATTATTATCAACAAAGCGCTAAGCTTAGATCCAAAAATCAACAACAGCTTAGCAGCGGTTAACAATAAAAATATCACCATATTACTATCAGAGCTTGGTTTTCCGATAACCATGCAAGTTCATCAGCATGAAGTAAGCGTCATAGCCAGTAAGTTATCAACCGACTGTGTTATTCAAACGAGTCTAAAAACCTTACCGAAATTAACTCAAACAGAATTATTAACATCGTTAATCAAAACCGGTGAGCTTGACATTATCGGTGACCCTAAACTTGCTCAGCAATTTGCCAGCATCGGTGAGCAGTTGAATATAGATTGGGAACAGCAAATAGCAGAAAGAATTGGTGATGTACCGGCGTTTAAACTGGGTAAAATGAATAAAGCTATACTTGCAAAGCTTAGCTTCGCTAACAAACAAATTAGTCAGGATGCCAGCGAATATTTATTACATGAGCAGCGAATATTGGTTACTGAAACAGAAATTAATGACTTTAACCAACAGGTTGCAGATGTTGCCCAAGCCGTTGATAACTTAGCCAACAGATTGAAAACTATAACTAATATTTTATAAATATTTCAACATTTTAGGGAATTAGAGTGCGCAGTAAACGCCTTTATCACATAGTAAAAACGTTTCTAAATTATGGTTTAGATGAATTACTGCCAGCTGATAAAACACCTTTTATCGCTAAAGTAGCCCGCCATAGTTTATTTTGGTTACGTAACAAGCATAAAAAAGAGCCTATTGAGCGCCGCTTTCGTCTGGCAATTGAAACTCTTGGGCCCGTATTTATCAAATTTGGGCAAATGCTCTCGACTCGTCGTGACTTGTTATCGCCTGAATTAGCAACTGAGTTGGCACTATTACAAGATAAGGTTAATGCCTTTGATGGCGATAAAGCCAAAGCTATTATTATTTCAGCCATTGGTGAGCAAGCTTTTAAGCTGCATTTTAGAGATTTCGACACTACCCCGTTAGCTTCAGCTTCAATTGCCCAGGTTCATACCGCCACGTTTTTAAATACTGAAACTGAAGAACAGCAGAACGTTGTCATTAAAGTTTTAAGACCAGGTATTGATAAAGTCATTAAGGCCGATCTTAAAGTCATGCAAACTTTCGCTCGACTGGTAACTAAATTCTATTCAGAAGGGAAACGCCTTCGTCCCGTTGAAGTAGTAAATGAATATAAAAAAACCATTCTTGATGAGTTAGACTTATTGCGTGAAACCGCAAATGCAATCCAATTAAAACGTAACTTTAATAATGACAATGTATTGTATGTTCCTGAAGTACATAGTGAGTATTGCTTTAAAAACGTGATGGTGATGGAGCGCATTTACGGCATTGGGGTTGGTGACGTTGAGCAACTAAAAGCAAACAATGTAAATATGCAATTGCTCGCCGAACGTGGCGTTGAAGTGTTTTTCACGCAAGTTTTTCGTGATAGTTTTTTTCATGCGGATATGCACCCAGGCAATGTATTTGTTAATGCAACCAATCCTGACGATCCAACATGGATAGCAATAGATTGCGGTATTGTCGGCACCTTAAACAAAGAAGACAAGCGTTACCTGGCAGAAAATTTTGTCGCCTTCTTCAACCGTGATTATCACAAAGTAGCACAATTACATGTCGATTCTGGCTGGGTGCCGGCCAATACCAGCGTTGATGAATTTGAATTTGCCATTCGCAGAGTATGCGAGCCTATTTTTGAAAAGCCTTTAGCCGAAATTTCTTTTGGTCAGGTCTTAGTTAATTTATTTAATACTGCCCGACGCTTTAATATGGAAGTGCAACCGCAGTTAGTATTATTACAAAAAACTTTACTTTATATTGAGGGCTTAGGCCGTCAGTTATATCCACAACTTGATTTATGGAAAACAGCTAAACCATTTTTAGAAGACTGGGTAAAAGAACAAATGGGACCTAAAGCACTATTTAGTTCAATAAAAAGTAGCTTTCCATTTTGGGCTGAAAAAATGCCTGAATTACCAAATTTAGTTTATGACTATTTAAAAACAGGCAAAGAAAGTGCTCTTGCTCAACAAACGCTATTAGTAGAATTGAAACTGCAACAACAAAGGCAGCATAAACGTTTACGCTCAGCAATACTGGCAAGTACGCTATTGGTGGCAGCAACCGTCCTTTATATCGATCAACAGCACTTACTTGCTGCAACGACTTTACTACCCTGTGCCATTTTTGCGCTGTTATCATTTAAAAAATAGCTTTTAGCACAGTTAATTCGCTTGAAAATAGCCTTCAACACGCAAGGCTATGCCTGGGGTTGTTTTATAATTAACATCTTCCGGCCACTCGACAAATGGCTCTACCTCAAAATATAGCCAGCGCCGGTAGGCATTAACTCGATAGCGCCAGCTTAATGTATAGTTATCAACGACAAAACCTCTATCGCCATCATCTTCACCCGCAATAACCACACCTAACGCTGACGCTCGAAAGCGATCGAGTTGATGGAGGTAATAATAGCCATTTCGCCAACGTGTTCCTTCAAAGGCTTCTGAAGTTTTAACACTAAAGTTAGCGCGAAATTGCTTTTTTTCGGCAAAGTTAAAATCATATTCAAAGAATAAGCGACTACCAAAACCGTCATCTAAATAATAAAAAATAGAGGGCTGAAATTTGAATAAATGTCTATCTGAATTGTCTGTTTGTATTTTGGCTCGAACTTTGGCAAATAAATCTCCACCTGAAATACCTATTCTAGAATCGACAAAATCATCAATAGTATCAAGATTAATTAAACGGATGGCCGCAGTAAAAGAGTCATCATTTTGATCACCAGTTAATGCCCTACCGGAATTATTTTGCTCTTCAGAATTATTATCATCATCTTCATCTGAAAATATAATATCTACTTTATTTTCCAAGTTGGGTAATTTAACTCGCAAGCGAAATTTTTGTGTAAACACTTGCCAATCTCTAGCTCTAGGCTCATATCCAAGACGGATGCGAGCTAAGGTGTTCGGTGTTGTTTCTTCTTCCTCATCAATTGCAAAAAAGCTGTCAAACCATTTGGCCGAACCAAACACTGAATCACTAATGCTGTTATGAAACCCAAATAGCCAGTCATCCGCAGGATCGGGATGAACAATCATGGTTTCATCGATAGGTGCCAGAGACTGTTCCTCCTCACTTGCTAAGCAATTAGCACTTATTAATAAACTTAATAGCAAAAGTTTTTTCAGCAAACAATTTTCCTTAATTATTGTTGATTAGAATCAATACCTACATTGGTAAAATAATAGTAAATAACTCTTAGTCTTACAATCACAATAAATAATATGGAAATCAATAACAATTCTTTATTTTATAGTGAAAATAATTACTGAAAACAAGCATCCATCATAGTATATTGCTATGATACAAATAATACCAAGCCGATTGATTATATGAACATTCAAATAATAAAGCGGCTTGGTAAAATATAATTTTAAGCATTTAAGGAATACATCATGGGCGGCATTAGCATTTGGCAATTATTGATCATTTTTGCGATTATCATTTTATTATTTGGCACTAAAAAATTGCGCAATATTGGCGGTGATCTGGGCTCTGCGGTTAAAGGATTTAAAAAAGCAGTTAGTGAAGAAAAAGAAGACGCTAATAAAGACGATAAAGCGCCAGAAAAGCTAAACGAAACAGCACAAAAGAATGAAGAATCTTCTGTAACTAAAGCCGAAACTAAAGAAAAAGATCAGGCGTAAATATGTTTGATATTGGCTTTTGGGAACTGACTGTCATTGCCGTTATGGGGTTGATTGTGCTCGGTCCTGAACGTTTACCAACCGCAATCCGTACTATCAGAGGCTGGATGCGAAACATTAAACAGTTCAGTAGCAGTGTACAAACTGAGCTGAAGGAAGAGTTGCGCATTCATGAATTACATGAAAACTTAAAAAAAGCGGAACAACAAGGGTTGAAAGATTTAGCTCCTGAGCTGCAAGAATCTGTAGATAGCCTCAAAGAGGCGGCAGCACAAGTAACTCGACCTTATGCTAAAAAGACAGAGCCAGATTTAAGTACATCTGCTCCTTTACCAGAAAGCGATGTTAAAAATGACAAGTGATGCAAGTACAGGCGCGTCTTTATTTGACCATTTATTAGAGTTACGCAGCCGATTACTCGCCATAGTGCTTAGTATTTTGCTGATATTCGTTTCTCTTGCGTATTTTGCCCAAGATATTTATCAATATTTAGCGCAACCCCTGTTAGATGTAATGCCCGACGGCAGCAATATGATCGCAACCGATGTTGCCTCTCCATTTTTTGCACCGTTCAAACTAACCTTAGTTGTATCTATTTTCGCCGCTATGCCATATATTTTGTATCAAGTATGGAGTTTTATTGCTCCTGGTCTGTATCAAAATGAAAAACGTTTAGTCGCACCATTATTGTTTGGTTCTAGTTTACTTTTTTATGGCGGAATAGCATTTGCTTACTTTGTAGTATTCCCACTAGCATTTGCTTTTTTTAGTAGCGTAGCTCCGGAAGGAGTGACAATTGCAACTGATATATCAAGTTATCTGGATTTTGTTTTAAAATTATTTTTTGCCTTTGGCGCAGCATTTGAGATCCCGATAGCCATTATTTTAATGTGTTGGACCGGCTTTACTACCCCGGCTAAATTAAGAGAAAAACGTCCATATGTTATCGTCGGAGTATTTGTTCTCGGCATGCTGTTAACGCCACCAGATATTATTTCACAAACGTTATTAGCAATTCCGATGTGGCTGTTATTTGAAGTTGGGGTTATTTTTGCATCTTTTTACACTAAAAATAGCGATGAAGACGAGCAACAGGATGAGCAAACTAACGATGTATAACAAAACGATTCTAGTGCTTTTTTTTAGCACCATCAGCGTGGTCAGCTTTGCCGATATTCCAAGTGAATTAGCTGCTTGTAAGAGTATTGAAGATAAAGAATTACGTTTGCAATGCTTCGATAGTTATATAGTGGAGCAGAGCAATACCGAAAGCAAAGTGACTGCAGAAGCACCTCAACCTTTAGTGTTATCTTCAGAACCAGAAAGTGATGCAATAATAAGCAGTGCTGTTCCCCCAGCGATAGACACAACACAACAGCAAAAATTAATACAGCAACAAGAAGACCAACAGGTTAAACAGAACTTTGGCTTAGAGCATAAAAAAACCGCGATAGAAGAAGCTACGGAATCGCTCACTTTTACCATAGCAAAAGTAAAAAAATCTGTGCATGGCAAATGGACTTTAACCTTCACCAATGAACAAAAATGGGTCACGATCTCTTCTGAAAGAATGAAATTTAAGCCTGAGCAAAAAGTCATTGTTAGTCGAGGTGTGTTCAATTCATTTTTGTTAAAAATAAGTGGCTCTAACCGTTCAGTTAAAGTTAAGCGAATCAAGTAAGGCTATCTTTTGTTGATTGATATTGGTGTTAACCTTACCAATTCGCGATTTGATAAAGATCGAGAAAATGTAATAAACCAGGCACAATTAGCTGGAGTAACAAAGCTGATAATTACTGGTACCAATGTAGTGGAAAGTCAGCAAGCTTTAGATATTTGTCAACACTACCCTAATCTATTTTGCACGGCAGGAGTTCATCCACACGATGCAGATAATGTTAGTAATGGCTACTTGCAACAATTAGCGGAGTTGGCTAAAAATAAACAAGTTAAAGCTATTGGTGAATGTGGACTGGATTTTAATCGTAATTTTTCTACGCCAGAAAATCAGCAGCGAGTTTTTACCGAACAGTTAGAACTAGCTAAACAATTATCACTGCCTGTTTTTCTGCATCAACGCGATGCCTTTAATACATGGCAAAGTCTGCTACAAGAACAATTAAACGAATTAACTGGTGGGGTTAGCCATTGCTTTACTGGCAACCTGGAAGAATTAAAAACTTGTTTAGATATGGGGCTTTATATTGGTATAACTGGCTGGATTTGTGATGAACGCCGCGGTCAGGAGTTATTTGATATTGCTAAATACATCCCCTTAGACCGTATTATGGTTGAAACGGATGCACCATATTTACCCCCTAGAAATATTCGACCTAAACTGAAAAGTAGTCGCAACGAACCTAAATATTTACCTTATGTTGTTCGCACATTAGCGAGTGCAATGAAGGTAGGTGAAGATGAATTAATAAAGCATTCCAGCAACAATGCAACGAAATTATTTAAGCTTGCTGGATAGGAGAAACCATGAATAACAATAATCAATTTGGCCAATACCCGGCAAGGCGTTTACGCCGAATGCGTAAAGATGATTTTTCCCGCCGTTTGATGGCCGAAAATCAATTAACCGTTAATGATTTAATTTACCCTGTTTTTGTTTTAGAAGGTGAAAATCAGGTTGAACAAATTACCTCTATGCCTGGTGTTGAACGAAAGAGTATTGATCTTTTGTTAGAAGAAGCTGCAGAATTGGTTGAGTTAGGCGTGCCGGCAATCGCCCTTTTTCCTGTCACCCCAATGGACAAAAAGTCACTACTAGCTGAAGAAGCATTCAATGATGATGGTTTAGCTCAGCGCGCAGTTAGGGCATTAAAAGAAAAGTTTCCTGAGTTAGGGGTAATTACCGATGTTGCCCTGGATCCGTTTACTACCCATGGTCAAGATGGGATTATTGATGATGAAGGCTATGTATTAAATGAAGTAACCAAAGAAATCTTGGTTAAACAGGCGTTGTCACATGCAAAAGCTGGTGCTGATATTGTCGCCCCTTCAGATATGATGGATGGCCGAGTTGGCGCTATTCGTGAAGAGCTCGAAAAGCAAGGTTATGTAAATACCAAAATACTTGCCTACTCAGCAAAATATGCATCAAATTATTATGGCCCATTTAGAGATGCTGTCGGTTCAGCCAGTAATATCAAGGGTGGTAATAAATATTCATATCAGATGGACCCGGCTAATTCAGACGAAGCTTTGCAAGAAATTGCCCAAGACATTTATGAAGGTGCGGATATGGTCATGGTAAAGCCTGGTATGCCTTATTTAGATATTGTTCGACGAGTAAAGGACAATTTTCATGTACCTACTTATGCCTATCAAGTCAGTGGTGAATATGCCATGCACATGGCAGCAATACAAAATGGCTGGTTGGCAGAGCAGCCTTGTATTATGGAAGGTTTATTAGCTTTTAAACGCGCTGGCGCAGATGGTATCTTGACCTATTTTGCTAAACAGGTTGCTCGGTGGTTAAAAGAAAACTAACAGCAAGTATAACAAGCACACAAACTGCATATTTTTCTTTGCACGGGGCGGTAATATTACTCGCCCTTTGTGCATTATTTGCCAAATGGCTTACTCTACCAGCCTTGTATATCGTTGTCGGGCGAAGTTTATTTGCCGCTTTGGCTATCTTGCTCTTTTGCCGTTTTAACTCTCTTTCACTCAATTTGTCGAAACATTTGATAATCAAACTTGCACTCAGTGGGCTGATACTTGCTATGCATTGGTGGAGTTTTTTTTATACTATACAGATCAGTAGCGTAACCATAGGTTTATTAACTTTTGCCTGTTTTCCTTTATTTGTTGCCGTCATGTCTATCGCGTTAAAACTGCAAAAGTTAACAGTATCAATTCTAGTTCAAGCTTTGCTGTGTATTCTCGGTATTTACTTAGTCGAAGCCGCTCAACCGATAGCTCAGTCAGATATAACCGCTTTGGCGATTGGTTTATTTTCGGCTCTTAGTTTTGCTATTTTAACAATGTTTAATCAAAAATTTGTACAACACTGCTCCCCCATCGCAGTCACTTTTTGGCAAAACCTGTTTGCCGGTTTATGGTTATGCCCTGCTCTTTTCATTTATCAGATATGGCCAAGCGCCAATGAAACATTATTGATTGCTTTGCTCGGCATAGTATTCACGGCATTAGCCCACAGCCTTCTACTGTCGTCCTTAAAGGTGATCAATGCTTTTTTGGTAAGCTTAACCCTAACATTAGAGCCATTGTATGGAATTACTGCAGCGTGGCTTTTACTCGATGAACGTTTAACGCTTTCAATATTTGCTGGCGCAGGGTTAATTATATTAATGAATTATTGGGCAACTAGAGAACAAATAAATGAGTCAGCTAATTAACAACGTTTAAGCTAGTTAGAATTTACCGTTAAGGTCATATCAAGTTCGGTTAAATCTGCACACTCTTGTTTTAACTCAGCCGAAATCAGGGGATGCTTTCGCAGAAAGATTTTTGGTAAATTCAAGCTAAGCTGATATTGCTTAGCATCTATCGAAAAACTAGGCATTACATCGTCTGTGCGACGTTTAGATAAGATGACCGCAAGGCGTAAGATCACGATAAGGCATATTGCTTGTTGCTTAGTGGTAAAGTATTGCTTATCAATGACCGTACGATCTATGTCGGTTTTATAGTTCGTGACTAAAGCAATTAATAATTGTCTTTCAGAATTTGAAAATCCCGCTAAGTCAGTATTTTCAAGTATGTATTTGGCGTGCTTTTTACTACCCTTGTATTCAAGTAATAAGCCTATTTCATGAAGCACACAGGCAGATTGTAAAATAGTTGCCAGTTCACTGTTTAGATGCCAAATTGTTTGCAGCTGTGCAAATGCGTTATTAGCAATATCGGCAACACGATAGGCATGCCGCTCATCAATACTAAAGCGTTCAATTAAGCCTGATAACGTGCGCTGCCTAATATTTACGTTACGCATATTAGGCAATAATTCATATAAAATGCCTTCGCGTATAGCGCCACCTGCAAGGTGTACTTCCGTAACTTTAAATTCAGAAAAAATTGCGATTAAAATGGCAATGCCCGAAGCAAACACCGGTTTACGTTCAGTTTCCAGGCCGATAATATCAAGTTGTTCAATACGCTGACAAGCGATAATTTGTTGCTTTATTTCTTGCAGGTTGTGCAACGTTATCTTTTGCACTTTACCTTGCGAAGTTAAGACTTCGGCAACGGCTTGCAACGTTCCTGAAACACCTAATGCAGTATCCCAACCTATGGCTTTATACTCGGCAGTTTTTTCAGCTAAGATGAGTTCAGCTTTGTTTATAGCTTGGCTAAAAGCAATTTCACTTAACACCCCATCAGCAAAAAATTCATTATTGAAGGTTACACACCCCATATCTAACGAACAAGCTACTTTTACATCAAAACCAGAGCCGGCAATAAGTTCAGTGCTTGCACCACCTATATCAATAACTAAACGGTTATCAACACTACTCGTAGTGTGAGCCACGCCTAAATAAATATGATGAGCTTCTTCTAAACCTGAAATGAGATTTATTTTATGACCGAGAATTGTTTCGGCTTTGGTGATAAAGTCATCAGCATTAGTTGCTAAGCGCAATGTAGCTGTGGCAACAATTTTAATGTTTTGCTTGGGAATATCTTGTAAGCGTTCGGCAAAAAAACTTAAACACTCCCAACCTCGTGCCATAGCCTTGTCATTGAGAGTATTATTAGCGTCTAATCCTGAAGCCAAACGTACTTTACGTTTCACTTTATCAACTACCTGGACGCTATCAGCGACCAGGCGTGTGATTAACATATGAAATGAGTTAGAGCCCAAATCAATAACCGCATAAAGCGGCTGTGAGCAAGAAGGTAGGCTTGCGGTCACCGCTTATCTATCTCGGGTTATGAGGACGACGATGACCACGGTTATTAGAATTCCCCTGGCGACCACCTTTGCCACGATTGGCATTTGATTGATGGCGACGTGGCCTTGGCGCTGGCTTAGGGAAGTCGGTTAACAGTGCATCTGAATCATATTTACTTACCGGTAAGCTATGTCCAATATAATCTTCAATAGCCGGTAAATTAAACACTGAATCTTCACAAGCAAAACTTATCGCATGTCCAGTAGCACCGGCACGGCCAGTACGACCAATACGATGCACGTAATCTTCAAAATCATCCGGCAAGTCATAGTTAAATACATGAGTAACACTTGGAATATGCAATCCACGTGCGGCAACATCAGTTGCGACTAAAATATCTAATTGGCCTTTGGTAAATTGCTCAAGAATTTTAATGCGTTTGTTTTGTGCAACATCACCGGTCAATAAGCCCACACGATGTTTATCGGCTTGTAAATGCGCCCAAACTCTTTCACACACATGTTTGGTATTAGCAAAAACAATTGCTTTATCCGGCCACTCTTCTTCAATGATGGTTTGTAACAGAGCCATTTTTTCGTCATTTGACGGGTAAAATAACTCTTCTGAAATTCGTAAATTAGTTTTTTGCTCAGGAGCTACTTCAACGCTTTCAGGATCGTTCATATGTTCGAAAGCTAACTCTTTAACTCTAAACGAAAGTGTTGCTGAAAAAAGCATATTTAAACGCTCTTTTGGTCCAGGCATACGGTTGAACATAAAACGGATATCTTTAATAAAGCCAAGATCGAACATACGATCAGCCTCATCAAGAACTACAGCCTCGATATTATTTAGCTGGTAAATACCTTGCTTCAGATAATCAATTAAACGCCCGCATGTGCCGATAACAATATCAACGCCTTGTTCTAATTGTTGACGTTGACTTTCATAGCCTTCACCACCATAAACTACGCCAAGGCGCAAACCAGAACTTTTCGCCATCTCTTTGGCATCATTATGGATTTGAATGGCCAACTCTCGAGTAGGCGCCATAATAATAGCTCTAGGCTGATTATGTGTTGGTTTGTCATTGTTAAGTAAATGGTGGAAAATCGCGGCAAGAAAGGCGATTGTTTTGCCTTCACCTGTTTGTGCCTGACCAGCAATATCTTTACCTGATAATAAAATAGGTAAAGACTTTTCCTGTATTTCAGTACAATAGTGAAAGCCCATGGTTTCCAATCCGGTCACTACTTGCGGGGCAAGGCCAAGACTTGAAAATTTTGTTTCTGTTAAATGTGTTTTTTTCATAGCCGGTAGAATAACACAATTACCTAATCTATTAACTAATATCTCATTGATATTAGTTTATTTTTAAAAAGAGTATATCAACTGAAATGATATTATATAAAAATCGACTTGTATTTCTTGCAAACAGCCCCAAGATCGATAAACATAGCCCAATATAGTCAAGGGTATACCCAATTTATTATGGCGATTTGCCAACTTAACGGAGAGAAAAATGAGCGATAAAATTGTTCAGCTAACAGATGACAGCTTTGATACTGACGTAATTAATGCTTCGGCCCCAGTTCTAGTAGACTTTTGGGCTGAGTGGTGTGGTCCTTGTAAAATGATTGCTCCGATCCTTTCAGAAATAGCTGAAGAATATGATGGCAAAGTAACTGTTGCTAAATTAAACATAGATCAAAATGCTGGTACGCCACCAAAATATGGTATTCGCGGTATTCCAACATTATTATTATTTAAAGATGGTGCGATTGCCGATACTAAAGTTGGCGCACTTTCTAAAAATCAATTGAAAGAATTTTTAGACGCAAACTTATAATTGCGACTAAAATAGGAAGAGGTCGACAAATGTTGACCTTTTTTCGTTTATATAAACAAAAATTGCGTCATTATTAAGCAGTTACTTTACCTATTCTAGATTTAGTGCTAATTTATAGAAACTGGTATTAATCATACCGCTCCAAATTCTTTACTCTCTCATTTTAACAAGTTCTTTAATCTGTTTAAATGAGATAATAGCAACATAAACTTAAGCAATAAAAACTAAACTACATCACAAAGACCCATCAAATATGAATCTAATCGAACTCAAAGATAAATCCATTGGCGAATTAATCAAACTCGCTGAATCGATGAAGCTAGAACATTTAGCCCGTACTCGCAAGCAAGACGTAATTTTCGCAATATTAAAATCCCACGCTAAGAGCGGTGAAGACATTTTTGGTGGCGGTGTTTTAGAAATTTTACAAGATGGTTTTGGCTTCTTACGATCGGCAGATTCATCTTTTTTAGCCGGTCCAGACGATATCTATGTATCGCCAAGCCAGATTCGACGATTCAGCCTACGTACAGGTGATTCGGTTTTTGGTAAAATTAGACCTCCAAAAGATGGCGAACGTTATTTTGCCTTATTAAAAGTTAATGAAGTTAACTTTGATAAACCTGAAAACTCTCGCAATAAAATCCTTTTCGAAAACCTTACTCCTATTCATCCAAATCAACGCTTAACCATGGAACGTGGTAACGGTAGTACTGAAGATATTACTGCCCGCGTATTAGATTTAGCTTCTCCAATAGGTAAAGGTCAACGTGGTCTTATTGTTGCTCCGCCAAAAGCAGGTAAAACATTATTGCTACAAAACATCGCGCAAAGTATTGCTCATAATCACCCTGACTGTGAGTTGATGGTATTACTTATCGATGAACGTCCAGAAGAAGTTACCGAGATGCAACGCTTGGTTAAAGGTGAAGTAATCGCTTCTACATTTGATGAGCCAGCCAGTCGTCATGTACAAGTGGCAGAAATGGTTATTGAAAAAGCAAAACGTTTAACTGAGCACAAAAAAGACGTGGTTATCTTACTTGACTCAATTACCCGTTTAGCTCGCGCTTACAACACGGTGATCCCTTCTTCAGGTAAAATACTAACTGGTGGTGTTGATGCGAACGCCCTACACCGTCCAAAAAGATTCTTTGGTGCGGCACGTAATATTGAAGAAGGCGGTAGTTTAACTATTATTGCTACAGCTCTAGTGGATACTGGTTCTAAAATGGACGAAGTTATTTACGAGGAGTTTAAAGGTACTGGTAATATGGAATTACACCTTTCACGCAAAATTTCTGAAAAACGTGTATTCCCAGCAATCCACTTTAACCGCTCCGGTACTCGCCGTGAAGAATTGCTTACTAAGCAAGACGAATTACAAAAAATGTGGATTTTGCGTAAAATCGTACACGAAATGGGTGAAATTGATGCCATGGAATTCATGATTGATAAGTTAGCAATGACCAAAACTAACAACGAATTCTTTGATTCAATGAAACGTAAGTAACTCCGAAAACTGAGGAGTTATCCCAAATTCATTTTGGGATCCACTGAGGAGTTATCCCAAATTCATTTTGGCTTATCAGTTGTACATAAAATATTTTAAATAAAAACCGACAACTGTCGGTTTTTTTATGCAATAAATTCAAATTTAAGCGATAATCAGCATATATATATTATGTCCTAGAGAATTCAATCCTTTGTCTACTGAAAACGGTAAACGTCTAAATAAATTTATCAGTGAATCCGGTTACTGTTCACGTCGCGGCGCTGATAAATTAATTGAACAAAGCTTAGTTACCATTAATGGCAAACAGCCAGAGCTTGGCACTAAAGTAATGCCTGGCGACGAAGTGAAAGTTGAAGGTAAGCTAATTTCTGCTGCACCAGAAAATAAATCTGATCGTATTTATATCGCTTATAACAAACCCATTGGCATTATATGTACTACCGAGCTAGATGTTAGAGGCAATATTATCGATGCCATAGGTCACAAAGAACGTATTTTTCCTATTGGCAGATTAGATAAACCATCAGAAGGATTAATATTTTTAACCAGTGATGGTGATATTGTTAATAAAATTCTGCGGGCAGAAAATGCCCATGATAAAGAATATGTGGTAACTGTCGATCAACCAATTAGCGAACGATTTCTAGAGCGTATGGCACGTGGTGTACCAATTTTAGGAACGATCACTAAGCCCTGTAAAGTAAGCATGGTTGGCAAGTTTGTGTTTAAAATTGTGTTAACGCAAGGTTTAAACCGACAAATTAGACGTATGTGTGAATACCTTGGCTATGAAGTAACTAAGTTATCCAGATCTCGAATTATGTCGATATCAATCGGTAATTTAAAACCAGGACAGTGGCGAGATTTAAATGCTCAAGAAATGCAAGAAATCAACGATGCTGTTGCCGGGTCGACAAAAACGGCACCAGATAATCATCGTAAAGTTAATCCTAATGAAAAGGTGAATCCTTGGGCACAAGTAGAAGCAGAGCTTAATACTAAAGGTCCGAGTAAAAACTAAAAGGCTCTCTGTTCTAAAAAACCTAAACGTTAAGTTAGAACTGCCAACATTTATAACAAAATCACCACTGCCAGCACAAATAACAGTGGTGATTTAAACATGTTGACTCAACTAATTTTAGTTATCTATTCATCTTCATCATCTTCGCTAATGATTTCAAAACAACCTTCTGTGGCAGATTTATTACCATTTTCATCGCGTACTAAAATTTCAAATTTAAATTCTTCGGCCAATTCAAAATACTCTTCAGGAAATTCAAATTCAGTAACATCAGGCGGTAATAATGTACTAGAATCTATCTCTAATTCATCATCATCTTCACCTACTTCAGTTTCGATAACGACTTCGTAATACACGGGATTAACATCACCGGCTATGCCTAAAGTTGCGTGTGAACTCATGACTTCCCCCCAACTGATGGTCACTTCTTCCTCGGCTAGACCTTCCAACTCAACACAAACAAGTTCATCTTCAGCATCGAATTCAGCTGGAGGCATCTCTATGGTCTCATCACATTCATGTTTATCATGTGGGCCCATTCCGTTGCCGCTATGACACGGTACTTCGTATGACAACATAATGTCTGCTGGCGCAGCAGGAATAACATGAGATAAATCAACTTCTCCCTCAATCATGGCGCCTCCTAAAGTCATACCTTCTACTATGTATGTGCCCTCAGGAAATCGGTTAAAAAAGTCCATAGGATCAAGGTCATCAAATGTTGGCTCTGCCGATTCAAAAAAAAGCTCTGTAAGGCCTTGTTCCTGAAGATTGTTATAAATACTCAAATCCAGTAAAACGTCATCATCAGAAGTCAATATTTTTAACACTTTCCATTCTTCACCATCAAATTTACCATGAATACCTAAATCGCCATCAGTATCATTAAGTTCAAAAAATAGTTCCATTTCTTCAAGTTCGACAGCCCACGACAGCGGAGTCATCAACATCGCAGAAATAACTGCTGCGACCACTGTTTTAAGTAAAGTTTTCATCATCATTCTCCTAAACATAACTGTGTAAGTGTTAGCGACGATTTTCCAACAGCTCAATATAGCAACCCCCGCCGATAAGCTATTACTTGC
Organism: Thalassotalea fonticola; assembly: GCF_032911225.1. NCBI lineage: Bacteria > Pseudomonadati > Pseudomonadota > Gammaproteobacteria > Alteromonadales > Colwelliaceae > Thalassotalea > Thalassotalea fonticola. The sequence goes on from NZ_CP136600.1 coordinate 2,954,762, forward strand.
AGTAATACTTCGCTCTAGTTAATAAGCTTAAGTAAGGAAGTTAATCTAAACCTTGCCCAATGATTACCATTTGGTTAACAAACAAAAAAAATCTAATTTTTGTTGTGTTATTAGCTATGCTGATACAAAGATAATTAAAACAGCAATTCGGTAATTTTATAGATATGTTCTACACTCTTTATTAGTGTGATTAATATTCAATAAAAATAATTAGTTAGGTGTCAATGAAAGCCTTCTCCAAGATACTTTTAAGTTTACTCTTTACGCTAATTATTTGCGGACAAGTTTATGCAGAAAATATTGAAGTAGATGGTGAGTTGGAAGAGTCTATTTGGCAGAATGCTACTGTAATTGAAGGCTTTAAAATAACCCATCCGTTATCTTTAGCCACACCTCCTAATCAAACCCAAGTGCTAGTAGCTTCTGATGAAATGGGAATTTACATTGGTTTTATTAATTATCAGCAAGACAACGAAAGCATAGTTTCAAACTCATTAAATGATGCTGATATTAACACCGATTATAACGAAGTGATCATTGATTTTGACGCCCAGGGCATCAGAGCCTATGGTTTTAAGGTGAGTCGAACCGGCGCAATTCAAGACTCTATTTGGAGTGATGAGAATCGTGAATCAACTGACTGGAACGGTGAGTGGCAACACGGTGTTGAAATTGAAGATGATGAAGGGTTTTGGTCTACTGAAATATTCATCCCCTGGTCAATTGCTGCCATGGTATCCACCGATAAGAGCAGCAGAATTGTTAATTTATATTTTTCTCGTTTTCATCAGGGGAAAAATATGCGCTTTTCATTCCCTGCGATTGAGCGCACGCAGAAAACCTTTGTTGGCAATTTTCAGTCGCAACAATTAGTGTTCAAAGAATCTTCAAAATTAGACTTTTTCCCATATGTCGCCTACAACCGAGACTTAGAACATCATAAAGACGACGAACGTTTTGGCGCTGACTTATTTTGGAAAATATCTTCATCACAACAATTAAACTTCACTTTGAATCCAGATTTTGGCCAAGTAGAATCAGATGAACTTGTGGTTAATTTCAGTGAAGTGGAAACGTTTTTCAGTGAAAAGCGGCCTTTCTTTCGAGAAAACCATGATGTATTCGATATGCAGGGCCCCGAAAACTTAATTCTGGTTCATACTCCCCGCATTGGCGGTGAAGCTGATGACGAGGACATAACGTCAACGGATATCGACGGTGCAGGTCGATATACTTATATAGGTAAAAGGTTCGATATTGGCCTGTTTTCAGCATTTGAAGAAGATACTAACTTTGCCGATGGCCGAGAATATTTTGCCGCTCGAATTCAGTATAAAAAAGATGATTTTCGCCTTGGCTTACTGCAAACCCACACTGAACGTCCAGTATTCGATCGACAATCTGATGTCACGGCGTTTGATTTTCAGTGGGAAGTAATAGATGAACTCCAACTTTCAGGCCAATTTATTAGCACCAACATTGAACAAAACCTGATTGAGGAGACTAGCCTCACTGATTATGATGACGATGGCTGGTGGCTGGGTATTGAATGGGAACCAAGCGAGCAGACCAGCCATGAACTTGCAATTATTGACTATGGCCGCTTTTTAGATCTTTCTGACTTTGGTTTTGTCGAGCGAGTCAATCGCCAAAAGCTACAATATGAAGGAAGTTATGAGTGGACACAGCTAAGTAATAACCTTAGAGATATCGAGTGGGAATGGCTTTATCAATATAATGAAAACGAACAAGATGACGATTTACCGAGCGAAGTTGAAACTGAATTAATTGTAAACTTTAATGAATCTGATGCTATTGAACTAGAGCTGGAATATCGTGAAGAAGGCATTCATGACACCATTACTAGAGGTAATAATCCAGTATTAGCACCTGAATTTTATAAGGCCGGGATCAAATATATCTCCGAGCAAAATAATTTTTTCACCTATGAAATAAGTTATGCAACAGGTGAAGATTACCTTGCCGGAGATTTTTACGAAATCGAGTTTATTCCAATTTTTCAAATCAATGATAATGCCGATTTATCATTTGAATTTGAATGGATAGACAATGACAGCTGGCTTATATGGGATGAAGAAAACGTACTGGAAGAATTCAAGCGAGAAGAATTGTCTATTGCGTTAAATATCAATGCCGTATTTTCTGAGCGTCATGAATTAAGATTGAAAATTGAGTCCGTTGCTCTTGAGGCGGTAGCCATTAATGAGTATGAAGCTGAATTTGACGGGGCATTAACCTTGGGCGATGAGCCACCGGATAGTTTCAGTTTAAGTGAATTTGCCGCGCAAGTTCGCTATCGCTATGAAATTAGCGCATTGTCCGAACTGTACATTGTTTATTCTCGTGCGGGTGAATTTGAGCAGGAGCGTATCGGCTTTCAAGGATTCGAATTGATGAATAAAAGTATTAATAGAGTAGATGATGAGAATTTTTTAGTAAAAATTAAATTGCATTTATAATGTAATCGATAATGTTCAATGCTCTTTATACCTATAATAGGCTTATAAAACTCAATTTTGGTACAAGTATTGTAGCTCATTTTATTACGAGCTTATTTAAATTGGGTTCGCTTGCAATAGAACCCTAAAACAACTACCTTGCCCTCGAATGCTTTCCACTTCAATTTTACCACCATGAGTTTTTACCACCGCCCTGGCAAAACTTAAGCCCAGTCCACAACCTCTTTGTAATCGAGATTGATCGCAACGGTAAAATCGTTCAAATATTTTACCTTGTTCCTCTTCAGGAATTCCAATACCACTGTCTTTCACTAAAAGGTTTATATGGCTGCCACCATTGCTCAGTTCTACATTTATTTGACCATTTTTGTCTGTATATTTAATCGCATTGTCCAATAAATTAGCGAGCATTCTTTGCAGCTTTTCTTCATCACCCGTCACATAACAACTTTCGATTATATTCATCTTTATGGTGATCAATTTTTCTTCGGCTAGCGGTTGGAATAAATCACAAGCATCATTGATAAGCTTACTAAAATTTACCGCTGTCATGTTGATTGTGGCAGCCCCAGCTTCCATTTCAGCTAAATCCAGTGTGGCATTAATCATGTGAATTAAACGGTCACACTCTTCGATGATATCGGCTGAGGCATCTTTATGCTCCTCAATGGTACTAAGTTGCGACAGTGATGTTTCAGCAATCACTCGTATTCTGGCCAAAGGACTACGTAAATCATGAGCAACATTGTCGGTTAGAGCTTTCATTTCTTGTACCAGATCACTGATTCTATCGAGCATGGTATTAAAGGTATTGGCCAACTGTTGTATTTCATCGCCCCACATTTCACCAGATACTCTTTTATCAAGTTCATGTACATCAATATCGTTGGCAATACGGCTTATTTTATTAATTCCTGACACCGCTTTTTTTGACATTAAAAAGCCAACAAACAACGCCATTGGCATGCCAATAAAAAACAATGCAACAATTAGCACCAAAAATAATTCATTAAGCTCTTCGTTCGCTTCTAACGATTCGCCAATATGCACTATATAGTCTTGGTTTATCACACCATACAAGGCGCGGATATCTTCATCAATGTCATCATCTTCATAAATATAAAGCACTGGCTTATCTGCAGCTTTTGCTTGCTCTAATAGCTTGGGATCAGTTTTTAAAGACGGCCATTTACTCAAATTTGTACTAAATAAATTATTGCCTTGATAATCTAACATGCGAATAAATTCAGAATCTGACGCGCCTTCTTCCATCGCTTCTCTGGCTATTTCACTTTTTAAGCCAGCTAAACCTTCAACTTGGAGAATTTGCTGGAACTCTTCAATATCTTCAACCAAGTCCTCATCTAAGCGCGCACTTAAAATTGAATTAAATGCAACAAAAAATATCGCAAAGATCCCGCCAATGAGTAGAGCATACGCTAAGCTATACCATAGAGTTAATCGCGCTGACAGGGTCGAAAACTTAATCATTATGATCCTTTAAAACATATCCTAAGCCTCGCACGGTATGAATTAATTGTTGTTCAAAGCCTTTATCAATTTTATTTCGTAAGTTACTTATACGTGCTTCAACAATGTTGGTTTGTGGATCAAAGTTGTAATCCCAAACTCTCTCCATAATCATGATTTTTGACACTACGTGATTAACATTGCGCATTAAATACTCCAGTAGCGCCAACTCTTTTGGCTGTAAATCAATTTTTTTGTCTTGACGGTGAGCAGTTCTGGCCAATAAATCGATAGTGAGTTCACCAACGGTTAGTGATGTTGATTGGGTATCATGATTTGAACGTCGTAAAAGTGCCTGAACTCTTGCTAATAATTCGGAAAAAGAAAACGGTTTTGTCAGGTAATCATCAGCGCCATCTTGCAACCCCCGCACCTTGTCATCTAATGAACGTTTTGCACTTAGGATAATAATAGGCATTTCAATTTTATTTTCACGTACCCTTTTAATTATTTCTAAGCCATTAAGGTTGGGTAACATGATGTCAAATATGCCTAAATCATAGCTGTTATTTTGCGCCAATTGCCAGCCTTTGCGGCCTTCCTCTGCATGCTCAACCACAAACCCAGCTTGCTTCATACCATTAATAACGAAGTTTGCTATGGTTAGGTCGTCTTCAATCAAAAGTATTTTCATGTTTGCGTATTGTTAACCGTGATTGACTGCATTCTATTTTTAAGCATAGCCTTTCTATGTTTATTTGTAATATTTTCAGCCGCTTCCTTACCAAATGGTAATAAATAATTAAACGATCAATAAAGCCAGTAACTTAAGTAAATTACTGGCTTTATAATCTTTATAAAATCGCTTAAAAATTAAGGACGGGTATACTGCTGTGGTTTTTCGTTATCAATTTTTAGGTAACGATCACGCAGTTTAGTTTGACGTGATTCAAGAGGTACTTCTTCACCATTGATAATCACATTTGTTGGTGCATGCATTACTTCCAGCGGATCGCCAGACCATATTACAACATCAGCTTGCATTCCTGCTTTTATACTACCCACCTGTTTGTCGATACCGTAAATTTTTGCCGGGGCTGTAGTTAGTGAAGCAAGGCCTGCTTGCCAAGGCAAACCGTTTGCTACAGCATTACCCGCATGTTGAGGAGCAAGGCGAATGTTATGAGTATTCATCCCAATTGCGATATTTACACCGGCATCATTTAAACGTGCAGCGTTCGCTAAGGTAGCGCCGTTTTGCTCAAAGGTATAAGGTAAATTAGACTCAGGATTTAATATTACCGACATCCCGGCAGCAGCAATTTCATCAGCAACTCGCCAAGCCTCGCTAGCACCTACTAAAGTGACATTTAAACGCTTAAAATTATCCGTCATTTTGATGATACGACGAATATCACTGGCACGGTGGATTTGAACTAATAGTGGCATTTCCCCTTTAACTACTGGAATTAAAGCCTGAACATTCGCTTTACTTAAAGTACCATGCCATTCAGTTTGTGGAGTAAAATTAATACTTTGCGCATAAATTGCTTCGTTTAAGGCATTACGAAAATCTACCCATAAAGCCGCTCTGCTGCCACCACTGACATCTGCACCACTATTCGATAAATCGATAGACATAAACGCCCGTTTTTTCATCACCGGATCAGCATCATCGCCTAAAGTAATTACAGCGCCACGACCTTTGTAGATTGAATCGGTATTGCCCACTGAAGTCGCCGCACTAGTAATACCTTCTATGCGTGAAATATTTATTAATGTGCTATCAGGGTTAACCGCTAGACTAGCATCTAAAGCGGCATGTAATTTGGACTTAGCAACGCTTGCATCGTTGGTGCCTGCCCAAGAAGAAACTTCAACTAAACCTAGAGAGGTAAATGCGCCAATAAAGCCTGGAGTAACCACTTTGCCTTTTGCATCAATAACACGATAACTGGCATCAGTAGACACCTCTTGCGAGATCACTTTACTTATTTTGCCATCTTCAATTAGTACAGTGGCATTTTCAATCGCGCCTTGCTCAGTCATGGTATGAACAGTGCCACCAATAATAGCTATTTTTTCAGCTTGTGCACCCGCACTGAAAGTAAGTGCCGTGATTGTTGCTATTGCGGTTAACGTTAATTTGCTCATTTGCGATCTCCTTCAGCCACTTGTCCTAATTCATAATCACTTACCGCCCATGTTTCTGGCTTGTTGCGATCAAATGCGACACCACCATCGATGAAGACCATTTCAGCTTGTGAGTAAGTTGAGAAAGGCTCAGCACTCCATATTACAATATCAGCATTTTTGCCCATTTCAATTGAGCCGGTTTGATCAAAAATCCCTAATGATTTAGCCGGATTTGCTGTTAACCAAGTCCAAGCATCGGCTTTGCTAAAATTGATACCAGCACGTTGGCCATCAGATAAAGCTTTGGCGGCTTCTTGGTTCAACCGCTGGATACCTTGGTCACTATCTGAATGCACTATTGCACAAGCTTTAGCGTTAGCTACCATAGGTATGTTTTCACGAATGCCGTCATAGGCTTCCATTTTAAAGCCCCACCAATCGGCCCACATAGCAGAACAAACATTGTTTTCAGCTAATTTATCTGCAATTTTGTAAGCTTCAACGGCGTGTTGGAAAGAAGCAATTTGATAATTAAATTCTTTCATGACATCCATCATGGAGCCCATATCATCAGCACGATAACAATGCATATGCACTAATATATCACCGCGTAGTACACCGGCCAAGGTGTCTAAATTCAAGTCACGTTTTGGCGCTTTGGCATCTTTGCCTGCATCATAGTCTTTCTTGTATTTATCCCATGAGCGCTGGTAGTTTTGCGCATCAGCCCAAGCTTGACGATAACCAGCAACATTACCCATACGGGTCATTGGCCCACCTTTCTTACCATAAACACGTTTTGGATTTTCACCACACGCCATTTTCATACCGTATGGTGCATCTGGAAATTTCATGTCTTGTATAACACGGTTCGGTAAGTTTTTAACGGTAACACCGCGGCCACCAATTAAATTACCTGAACCAGGTAAAATTTGCATTGCAGTGACACCGCCGGCTAATGCTCGGCGAAAGCCAGGGTCTTGCGGCCAAAGTGAATGTTCAGCCCAAACAGCTGCAGTCACTGGTTTAACCATCTCATTACCATCAGCATGAGAGCCGGTATCTGGAGTAGCATAGACCCCTAAATGACTATGAACGTCAATAATTCCAGGTGTTAGCCATTTACCTTTGCCATCAATAACGTTGGCATCATCGGCCGGCGTTGGTAATTTATTGCCAACGGCTTTTATCTTACCGTTTTCCAATAGCACAGAAGTGTTTTCAATTAAGTTACCAAGTCCATCATAAACATTCACATTTTTAATCAGCGTTGGCACACTTGTTAATGCTTTATAAGTACTCGGGAATGGGTCTTTGTTTATTTCAACAAAGGGAGACTGAGCTGTTTTCGCCTTATCACCGCCACAACCAACTAAGGTAGCAGCCGCTACTAAGCTAAAACCTGTTAACAGGACTTTATTTAGTGTTTTCATAGCTTCACTTTTATTTTTAATAATTTTATAAATAATCGCATTTACTCTAGCAGTGGATCCCATTAATGTCATGGTAACTTAACGTAAATATTTGTTTAACCAACTTAACTTACCTACTAAAAATTATTACTTTTTAGCAGTATAAGTACCATCAAAGAGAGTTTTCCAAGAAACGCCAGCATTATTGCTTTGTTGCCAATGTTGTCTTACTTTATTGTTTTCTAATTTACTCCAAGTTATTTTTTGTAATAACTTTGTACCTTTGCTATCAACAATAACTCCTGTTAACACCATGGCATTATCAATAAACTCACCATTGAGCTGTAACAATAAACCACTATTATCAGTCCATGATTGGTGCCATCTTTGCTGCTGTTTGTCATAAATATTTAAACTTTTACCTTCATATCCCGATGGTGTTTTATATTCTTCCAAAATAACGCAGCCACCCAATATTTTGGTAATTTTGCTCTCACTCACCTGGTTATTTTCTGGGTTAGTGACCTGCCATTGCCCTAGCCAAAAATCAAATTGTTGATACTCACTACTCGCACAACTTTCTTTTGCTTGCAGGTTAAATGTGAATAGCAGCAGGCTAAATACGCTAATTATCAGTGATTTCATAAAGTCTTCTCTCATTTTTATAGTATTGAGCCTAAACTTGAATGGTAAATAATTCAAATTAATGATGCTTGCAGGTATAATACCGACAAACAAATACTCGTATAAGATTATGAAATATAAGGATCTACGCGATTTTATTGCTCAGTTAGAAAAAATTGGCCAGTTAAAACGTATTAAACAACCCATATCAACTAATTTAGCTATGACTGAAATTAGCGATCGCACGTTGCGCGCAGAAGGTCCGGCTTTGCTATTTGAAAACGCAATCGGTTACGACATGCCGGTGCTTACTAATTTATTTGGTACGCCTGAACGTGTTGCATTAGCGATGGGACAAAAGGATGTTAGCGAACTTCGTGACGTTGGCAAGCTCTTGGCCATGTTAAAAGAGCCTGAGCCGCCAAAAGGCTTTAAAGATGCTTTTGATAAGTTGCCGGTATTTAAGCAAGTATTAAATATGCCAACTAAGCGTTTGAAAAAAGCGCACTGTCAGGAGGTGATCATATCTGGCGACGAAGTAGATTTAACCAAGTTACCAATCCAAACTTGCTGGCCAGGTGATGTTGCTCCTCTTATTACTTGGGGCTTAACAGTCACACGAGGTCCTGAAAAAGAACGTCAGAATCTAGGAATTTACCGCCAGCAATTACTTGGTCCAAACAAAATTATCATGCGTTGGTTATCACATCGCGGCGGCGCGCTGGATTTTGAAGACTTTAAAAATAAATTTCCTGGTGAGAAGTACCCTGTTTCAGTCGCTCTTGGTGCCGATCCGGCAACAACATTAGGCGCCGTAACCCCAGTGCCTGACTCTTTGTCTGAATATGCCTTTGCAGGCCTGCTCCGTGGCAGTAAGACCGAAGTCGTTAAAAGCATCAGTAACGATTTAGAAGTACCTGCTACCGCAGAGATTATTCTTGAAGGTTATTTAGATCCAGATGAAATAGCTCCGGAAGGCCCTTATGGTGATCATACTGGTTATTATAATGAAGTTGATAACTTTCCAGTAATGACGGTTACTCATATTACGCATCGTAAAGATCCAATTTACCACAGTACCTATACAGGCCGTCCGCCTGATGAACCAGCAATACTCGGTGTGGCCTTAAATGAAGTATTTGTGCCTATTATCCAAAAGCAATTCCCTGAAATTGTGGATTTTTATTTACCGCCTGAAGGTTGTTCTTATCGTATGGCAGTAGTCACCATGAAGAAACAATACCCTGGTCATGCAAAACGTGTGATGATGGGCGTTTGGTCGTTTTTACGACAGTTTATGTACACCAAGTTTGTTATTGTTTGCGATGACGATGTAAATGCCCGTGATTGGAAAGATGTAATTTGGGCTATGACTACTCGAATGGATCCGGCTAGAGATACTGTATTAGTAGAGAATACCCCGATTGATTATTTAGATTTTGCTTCACCAGTTTCAGGCCTAGGTTCAAAAATGGGTATGGATGCCACCAATAAATGGCCTGGTGAAACAACCCGGGAATGGGGTGAACCAATCACTATGACCGATGAAATTAAACAGCATGTGGACGAAATTTGGGACGAATTAAACATTTTCGGACTAAACTTAGATCATAACGAACCACAAAATTAATAGACCAACTTAAGAAATAAATAATGAATACCATTAGTTGCCAAGTGCAATCATTAACCCCGTTAACTGACAATGTTTTTCAAGTGTTGTTAAAGCCAGAGCAGAACGTGAGTTTTGCTGCAGGTCAGTACCTAAACTTTGTCATGAGTAGCGATGATAAACGTCCATTTTCAATTGCTTCAAGTCCAGATTGTGAGCTAATTGAGTTACAAATTGGTGCATTTGCTGCCGACAGTTGGGCTATGCAAGTAATTGATCATGTAAGAAACAACAAAAACGTTACTATTGAAATGCCGGGCGGACACGCGCAGCTTCGCACAGAAAGCCTACGACCAATTATTCTTTTAGCTGGTGGTACAGGTTTTTCTTATATCAAATCTATTCTTAGCGATTTAGTGAAGCGTAAAGTACAACAACCGGTACTAGTGTATTGGGGTCTTCGAGATCCAAGTGCCTGTTATCAGTTAGATGAAACTCAGGCAATGGTTGAACAACTAGCACATGGCCAGTTTATGCCGGTAGTTGAAACTCCTAATGATAACTGGCAAGGGCGGGTAGGTAAGGTTCATGAGCCTTTATTACATGATGTGATCAGCCTAGAGCCGTACGATATTTATATGGCTGGTCGTTTTGATATGGTTGGTTTTTTACGAAGCGAATTTATTGAACACGGCGGCATTAAAGAACATATGTATGCGGATGCATTTGCGTTTATCTAGGTCATTACTGGTTTGCACTCCTGCATCGCTGAAGTTACAAACCTAAAACCTTCCCTGGTGGTTTGCATTCCTTCGTCCCTGAAGTTACAAACCTAAAAACCTTCCCTGGTGGTTTGCATTCCTTCGTCCCTGAAGTAAAAAAACCGCTCACAATTGTGAGCGGTTACTCAAAATCGAGTAATATTGGTTGGAACTAAACAATAGAGTCTTTCCACGATTTTCATGAGGAGAAACTATACTTATGGGTAGTGGCCAAGGACTTTAAAAGTCTAAACGGTAGCCTACTAAAATTGTATCAGTTGCTTCATATACTTGTTCTGCTTCATCACCCCAGGCGCTGTATTCAGCATAGAAAGTACCCGCTTTATGATGATAAATGACATCTAAGATCACTTGGCTAGTATCAACCGTAAGGCCACTTGGCGAGTCCATTGAGACATCAGCGTAGGTAGCTTGTATCTGCCATTCGTTAATTTTGTAACCGGCATAAACTTCATAAATTTCTTCTTCAACAATTTCACCACTTGGGTTTAATCCTTCGTAAAAACGCATATCGCTAGAGTCTTGATAACGCGCAGCCAGGCTTAATTGTTCGTGATTGTAAGCAACCTGAACAGCATCAACCTTGTTATCGCCTACCATACCGGTTAAATCATAACGAGAAGCCGACACAGTAATATCCGCAATAGTATATTTAGCGGCAAAGTTGTAGCCAACAATGCTTTCACTTTCTGTACCGGCAGCATTAGATTTAACATCACCGTTATTGGTGACTGCCATTATCGCAGCTTGAAAGCCTGCCATATTTGGCGTCATATAAGTGATGGCACGATCTGGACGTAAATATTCGATATAATGACCATTGCCTGCGGCATCTACTGCCCATAAACCATACCTATGGGTATGACAAATAACCCCAGCAGATTCATTAGTACAACCGGCCGATTGATCAATATCAGAGAAGATATCAATTGCATTGTCGGTGAAATTCCAGTGTGGTGAATATTGCTTACCAATTAGAAATGAACCAAAATCCCCTTCCAGTCCAACGTTGGCAAGACGTGCTCTGTCATCATCTCCAGCAAAAGAGCCATCGTCAGTAAACAGACGAAACTCAAAATTATAAGTTGCTTTGATCCCATCCAAGATTTCGGTACTACCATAAGCACCTATACGAGAATAGTTATCTTTATATTCAACTTCGCCATCTTTGGTGTCTTGTAGCTGCACGCGAATGCTGCCATACCAATTAAATAATTCGCTATTCGCTTGTGCTAGCGTTGGCGTTAACATTGTTGCCACTAAGGCTATGCTCGTGCTTAATTTCATAATAGTACCCTTCAAATAAAACCGTAATTACATCGTATTTTTATATCGACAGCCAAAATGTTCTGCGTTATCGATATTCGACTTAAAACTAAATTTGTTATTGTTAATATTCGATAATGATAATAAGAAGGTGAGAGAATATTGTGAAATCAGTTAACTTAATCGGTTAATAAGTGGTTCTTATTTTAGTAATTCTACATTTAGATTAACATCTTGTTTACAAATGATATTTTGATGATTTACAGACAACTAAAAACGATAAAAAACGGCTGTATTTGCGGATATTAGTAAGTCTTATCCAACAGTAAATCATTCTAATTAGACGTCTTATAAGCAAACATGGATAATTGACTTCCTATGCGCTGAAATAGCACTTTAATACCAATTTGGTATACAGCAACGGTAAATTCACTATGTTCAATGATCCCAACCTCCTTATAATTGCCATAGTGGCTGTCACATTGGGCGCGGCGCTACAAAGCTTGGCCGGGTTTGGTATTGGAGTGATAGCTGCGCCGATTTTAGTGATGATAGATCCTGCATTTATTCCGGCGCCAATCCTGATGATGGGATTAGTATTGTCGCTGTTAAACACCATTCACTATCGCCAACAATTAAAGTTTGGCAATATTGGCGTTGCTTTATTAGGTCGTATTACCGGCTCCTTATTGGCAGTAATGTTATTATTATTATTGCCGCCAGTATTTTTTACGCTATGCTTTGCCTTATTTATTATGCTGTGTGTGTTCTTAAGCTACAGTCACTTTCACATCAAGTATTCGCCACGAAATTTATTAATTGGTGGATTTTTTTCCGGGCTGGCGGGTACCACAACTTCGGTAGGTGGCCCGCCGATAGCAATGGTCTACCAAAATAGTGAACTCAACTCTACGCGGGCCGAACTTGGCTTATTTTTTCTTATCGCAACCCTTATATCACTCACCTTATTGCTCATTTCGGGAAATTTCAGTTATTATCAACTGCAGCTTACTCTGCCATTGTTACCGGCAATATTTCTTGGCTTTGGCATATCATTGTGGTTAGGTAAGCGCTTCAAGCCGCATTACCTAAAACCTGCTATAGCCTTACTTTCATTAACTTCCAGCGCCATTATCGTAATGCAGTTAGTCAATGATTTATAAGTCTAGCTTTATCATTTAAGACGATAAGTTATTCTTTTCCCCGCCTGCCGGGTAAAATTCCACTGTGCTTTTTACATCCGGATCAGTCGTTTTCGAGGATTCTGCATAGTCGATACGAGGATCCAGGTCAATTGCCGAAGAAATCGCTGTTCCTTGCATGACAAAGTTTTCCTGTTCAACCACCGGTAATGCCCTACGTTTGACCATACGGTAGATCACGAACCCGGCTAATAAAAGTTGAATTATTGCCAGAAAATAAAATAATGACGTATTACCAAAAGTTTTCATCACGACTGATGCTGCATAAGGACCAATAATTCCGCCAAAAGCAAACGCCAGAATCATACAGCCCATCGCCGCCGCCATTTCATTCTGACGTAGCCGGTCAAATGCCTCGGAAATGCTTAATGGATAGGTACAGGCAATTATGCCACTAGTAATGGCGGTGACTAAAAATAGCACGGGTGTCATGTTAAGAGGCGCCAGTATAGTTACCGCAACATCTGCCAGCGCAGAGATAAACAGCAGCAGCAGTAATACTGATCGACGATCATAGCGATCCGATAAATAGCCGACCGGAAATTGTAAAATAAAGGCACCAAAAATGGCAGCTCCCATGTAGAGAGAAAGTTGGAATTCAACAATGCTATATTCTTTGGCAAAAACAGGTAGCAGGTTGAATATTGAAGCGTAGATCACGCCAGAAACAAAGCAACTTACCACCCCCAAAGGAGACGTTTTAAACAAGGTTGATAATGACATTGAACTAACTTCATCCATTATCGGACCCGAATGACTGCTTAAGACAATAGGGATCACTGCAGCACAGAGGATAATACCAGCGATAACAAATAGTGTAGGCTGTTGTGGATCGGCCAGGTTCATAAAAAACTGACCAGCAAACAACCCACTTAACACCACGGCATTATAGACCGCAAGTATTTTTCCTCGAGTTTTCTTAGTTGAACTGTGGCTAAGCCAGCTTTCCATCGCCGTAAAAGCACAGGCATTACAAAATCCGAGAATTATCCTCATAGCCCCTAATAACAGCGATTCAGGATAAAGACTACAAACCAGTATGCTGACCGCCCCCAGTGCAACACAGCCGGCAAACATCCGCACATGTCCGGCGCGCCTGATCAGGTTGATACTGTATATCGCACCGAGTAACAAGCCAACAAAATAAAGCGATAGCACCATGCCAATAGTATCAGTACCAGCACCATCCAAGCCCATGCGCACCGGCAACAGAACATTAATTAAACCATTGCCTAAAAGAAGAATAAAACAACTGCTAAACAAGGCAAATAACGAGAACAAGGTTTTATGCATAAATAGAAGCCTAAAATGGTTTGAATACCAAGACCTATGAATTTTTGAATTGGTATAATCAATAAAATAAAAAAAGCCAGCACAAGGCCAGCTTATTGATTTCCACAGTAATAACATAGCAACTTACGACGCTAAAATATCATTTTACTTAAGTACTGGGTTTGCTACACGGTATTACGGCACAGCGGCATAAGCCACAACTTCACACAGCATTTCTTCCCGTGCAAGGCCGGCAACAATCATTGCAGCACGGTTTGGATATGGTGCCTGAAAATATTCAGCATAGACTTTATTAAAAACAGCTAACTGAGAGCGTTCGGTCACATAAATCAACACTTGAGTTACGTCATCCATAGTTAGCTCAGCAGCTTCAATAGTGTGTTTGAAGTTGTCCATGGTTTGGCGAGCTTGTGCTTCAATGCCGCCATCAACAACCTTGCCTTCTGCGTCAATTGGAATTTGCGCCGTCGACAAAGTGCCATTGGCAATAATGGCCCACTCCAGCGGTGCTTTCGAGGCAAATAATTCTGTTTTTACAGGGGTTTTCATATTCGTTTCTACTCTATTAAGGTAATTATAAATAATGGGGTAAGTAGCCACGTTCGTGGCTACTTTTGGCTAAATCAGCTTATAACCCTTGTTCTTTAGCCATTTTTATGGCGATTTGCGGCGCTGTCCATAAGGATGGCAGTAACACTAATGATACTGGAACGGCTGTCACTACGATAAAGGATTGCAGTGCAGAAATACCACCAGAACCAATTGAAATTAACAGTGCTGCCATAACACCCATCATAATCCCCCAAAATACTCTAATTGAAGCTTGTGGGTGATCGGTACCTGTCATCACCATAGAGACCGAATAAGTCATCGAATCACCTGTGGTAGCCACAAATATGGTGGTAAGGATTAAGAATAATACTGAAATCAAGAAGCCCATTGGTAACTGTTCGGTAATCGCTAACAACGCCGCGGGTAAATTGAAACCGGTAAATGGTTCTGAAATGACACCAGGAGTTGCCAATTCAAAAAACAAACCTGAACCGCCGACAATGGTAAACCAGAAACAAGTAATAATTGGCGCAACAATAGATATTAATAACACCATTTCACGAATCGTACGGCCGCGAGAAATACGTGCAACAAACATAGCCATTAATGGACCATAACCTAAGAACCAGCCCCAAAAAAATACTGTCCACCAGTCTAACCAACCAGTACTGGCCCTAAAAGTCGCCATGGGAATGAATTCATTAAGATAAATGCCAAAAGAATGTAAATAGCTATCGATTATAAAGGCCGTTGGTCCCATTAATAGAATGAATAGCATTAACACTACCGCCAAGATCACATTGAAACGGCTCAGTATTTGAATGCCTTTAGTTACACCACTCACTGCAGATAAGGTATAGATACAGATCAAGCCAAATAAAATGGCTACTTGAGTAACATATGTGTCAGGAATGCCGAACAGTTTTTCTAAACCAAAGCTCATTTGCAAACCAAGAAAACCAATCGGTCCTACAGTTCCGGCAACAACAGCCAGAACACAGCATGAATCAACAATTGCACCAAACGCGCCAGTCATTACACGATCACCAAACACTGGGTATAGCAAAGTGCGAGGCTTCAGTGGCAGTCCTTTCTCGTAGTGCAAGTACATGAATACAATGCCGGTTAAACTACCAAGAATGGCCCAGGCCAAGAATCCCCAGTGCATAAAGCTTTGTGCCAAAGCATTATACGCCGCATCAGTTGTACCTGTTTCACCACCAAATAACGGTGGCGGCGAAGTAAAGTGTGCCATTGGCTCAGCTGCAGCCCAGAATACACCGCCACCAGCAAGCAGCGTACACATGATGATACAAATCCATTTAAAGGTGGTAATTTCAGGAGTTTTTAAACCACCTAAAACCACAGAACCGGTACGACCAACAGCAAGAAATATACCTATGACAAAAGTCAGAAGTAATAGTACCTGCCAGTAGGCGCCAAATATTTTAGTGGATGCGGCAAAAGCTGTATTTACCCAGCCAGACATCATCTCAATGTCATAAAGCGCCAATATGGCAAATAACACCAGTACCCCGCCGCTGATTAAAAACACCGGCATATCGACACCTTCAAATAATTTACTTTTTGGCATTTCGACACCCCTATCGCTTACGATCTCTTGTGTTGCACTATTCATTTTACACTCCCATCAGATTAATTCTGCTTATTATGTGTTAAAGAATCCTTTTGATATGGCTACAGTTTGGGCTGTAGCGCATCATCCAGAAAATTCAGCCAGTTTAATCCCATAATTTTGGCTACTTCGTTATCACTAAACCCTCGTGTTTGCAGGCCTTTGGTGATATTTGGAAAATCACGACTATCTTTAAACCAGGACAAAGATCTTGGCCAATCGGCATCCGACTTAGAGCCCTCGCCATAATCCATGTCTTTTGACCAACGGCCATTACGCATCCACTCAAGAATGGAAACCGGTTGTTCCTGACACAAATCGGTACCAATACCGATATGGTCAATGCCCATCAAGTCGGCGGTATTTGCCACCATGTCGCAAAATTCGTTCAAACTACAATCCGGGCCATTTTTAAGATGGAATGGGTATAAACTAAAACCCAAAAGTCCACCGGATTCTCCTAACGCTTTCAATACAGTGTCTGATTTGTTGCGTTTGGCAGCATGAAAACTACTAGGGTTGGCGTGTGAAATAACGATAGGACGTTCTGATATTTCTATCGCTTCAAGCGTGCTGCGTTCGGCGCTGTGACTCATATCAACCACCATGCCGACACGGTTCATCTCTTTAATCACCTGACGACCAAAACGGGTTACGCCACTATCAACTGCTTCATAACAACCACTTGCTAACAAGCTTTGGTTGTTATAAGTCAATTGCATGATCATCAGGTTTAGCTCACGCATTACCTCAACCATGCCAATATCATCTTCGATTGCAGAACAATTTTGCGCACCAAACATGATGCCAACTTTGCCGAGCTGTTTGGCAAGGCGAATATCGTCAGCACTTTTAACCGGCATGATCAAATCACTGTTCATTTCAAAGTGGCGATTCCATTCACTGATCCGTAATAACGTTTCACGGATCTGCTCGTGGTAAACAATGGTTACATGAACCATAGTTACGCCGCCTTGTCGAAGTTGTTCAAAAATAGTCCGGTTCCAATTGGAGTACTGCAGACCATCTATAACAATTAAATCGTTATGCATAACAACACCCTCCGTTACGCGCGGATGTATGTGGTTTTTACCACGGTATAAAATTCTTTTGCGTAGGTTCCTTGCTCACGCGAACCGAAGCTTGATTCTTTACGGCCGCCAAAAGGTACGTGATAGTCAGTGCCAGCTGTTGGTAAGTTAACCATCACACAACCGGTTTGAGCACGACGTTTAAAGTCTGTTGCATACTTCAATGACTGAGTACAAATACCACCGGTTAAGCCATAATTGGTATCGTTCAGGGTAGCTAGCGCTTCTTCATAATCTTTTACTTTAATCACACAAGCGATAGGCGCAAAGGCTTCTTCACGGTTAATAGTCATATCGTTTGTGGTTTCAGTAAACAATGCAGGCTGTAAATAATAACCTTCTGTTTCTTCAGTGATCACTTCACCACCAATCAGCAGCTTGCCACCTTCATTTTTAGCAACCTCAAGATACTTAAGGTTTTGTTCCATTTGACGACCATCAGCAACCGCACCAATGTGTACACCTTCTTTTAACGGATGACCAACAACCAGTTGCTTCATTCGTTCTACGACGGCATCAACAAAGCGATCATGGATGCCTTCGGTAACAATTAATCGTGAAGAGGCTGTACATTTTTGTCCGGTACCAAAAAAGGCACCACCAACGGCACACTCAACTGCATTGTCTAAATCGGCGTCATCAAGTACAACCAAGGCATTTTTACTGCCCATTTCCAACTGACATTTCACCAAGTTAACTGCAGTAGCTGCTGCAACTTTTCGACCAGTCTCTAAAGAACCGGTAAATGTTAAGGCGTTAATCTTGCGAGAGTTAATTAATAAATCACCAACTTCAGCACCAGGCCCCATTACCAGGTTAAACGTACCGGCAGGCAATCCTTGACGAGAAATGATTTCTGTAAGAGCCCAGGCACTTGCTGGTACCTGATTAGCAGGTTTAAATACGATGGCATTACCGTATGCTAGTGCCGGTGCAATTTTCCATGCGCCAGTTGCCGTTGGAAAATTCCATGGGGTAATAATACCTACCACACCAACCGGCTCTCTACGGGTTTCAATTTCAACACCTGGGCGCACAGAGTCCGCGGTTTCACCCATTTGACGTAACACTTCTGCTGCGTAATAGTGGAAGAATTGACCTGAACGATAGGTTTCACCAACACCTTCAGCGAAAGTTTTGCCTTCTTCGCGTGCCAGTAATTTACCTAATTCATCTTTACGGGCAATAAGCTCATCACCAATTGCCATTAACACAGAATAACGTTGTTCTAGGCCACTTTTTTGCCATTCAAGCTGGCCTTTTACTGCAGCATCAATCGCCGCTTCGGCCTGTGCTTTATCAGCTTGTGCATAATGACCGATAGTATCGCTTAAATCTGCTGGGCTAATATTCGCTATTGCGCTAACACCTTCTACCCACTCACCTGCGATGTAATTTGAAAAAATTGATTCCGACATAAATACCTCCATAAAGTAATTGGACTCATTATAGGAAGCATGCTTTAATAATAAAAATTAATAATTGATATCTTTCGATAAGGAACACTTATCATGCTACCTGAATTTAAAATTGCTCAGCTAAGACACTTCGTCTGGGTCGCTGAATTAAAAGGGTTTCACAATGCTGCCGAGAAAGCTTGCCGTACCCAACCAGCAATTTCTTTATCAATAAGAGATCTGGAAAATAAATTAGGAACCAAGGTATTTGAAAAACGAAATGCTAAAACCACGATGACCGAACTGACTCCATTTGGTAAACATTTTTTACCTAAGGCAAAAGAATTAATCGCTCATCATGACAGTATTTCTCAGGACATGGCTTTGCTGCGTGAACATAAAGCCGGTCATTTACGCCTAGCTTCAGTGCCATCAATTGCCTGCAGAATGTTGCCAGAATTATTATCAAAATTTGCCGAAAATTTGCCAGAATTGCATATCAGTTTTTACGATGATAACTCAGAGGCAGTGTTAAGAAAGGTAGAGAAACAGCAAGTTGATATTGGTATTTCCAGCTTACCGCTTGGACACGAACATGCTGATATTTTATTCACGCCAATTTGGCAAGATCAGATCGGCGTAGTTTGTCGTAATGATCATCCGCTGGCAGATGCCGCTGAGGTGCACTGGAAAGAATTGCGTAAACGGCGTTTGATCAGTAACGGCACTTCACGCTTACTTGAAGACACCGAAGCCGAGCCCCTGCTGGGCGATTCACAATTCTATATTTCCAATATGCTGTCGTTAACTGCAATGCTTGAAGCCGGGCTGGGGATCACCACGTTACCTTGGTTTGCATTTCCGCAAGAGAGTACAAAGCTGCGCTTTATTCCACTAAGTGCGCCAAAAGTACTGCGCCAAATAGGTATTGTACAACTTAAGAATAAATCACTATCGCCAGCGGCTCAGGCTCTTGCAGATTTTATTATTGAACAAAATAGTAATGAACAGGAGTCTAGTTAAGACAGTATAAAAGGTAATATGAACCAGTCGATAAACTGGTTAAACCTTTAGTTGTAACCGCGTACATAACACGATGTGATCACATCGCTGTAGTTAGTTTCATAAGTCGATTTTAGTTTTTGTTCGACGACAAGTTTTATCTGACTGTTAGTTTTGCTGACAGCCATCTCTTCTCGCTCTGAACGACTATGGCTTGTGCAGTTACTATCATTGGCTATTGAATTCATGATCTACCTCTTTTCTGTTACTAATCCCCCCTATAATAGTAAGTAAGCTCATATAATAAAAATTAATTAAAAATATCTTTTGATAAATATTGCTTATCTAAATCGTTAAGCCTAAAAAACGCCATAGGAGACAACATAGATTCGATCAATATTTATCCTAAAATATATTCCACAATAAAACAAAGGTTATATAAGAGCATTTAAATCATATAGTTATCAGCACTTAATAAATTTTACTTATCAGCTGATAGACCTTTCTGACTTGTATGAAATGATGTTTTAGGTCAAATATATTAGCACTTTTAAGTGACCGGCTGTTTTGCTTGTCACTTGTTTTGATAAGCAAATACTCAATTTGCTAGTCTCTGAATATAACCAATGATTAACTATCATTGTGAAAGCGAATTCAGACACTAGAATTTGTATAGCACAAAGGAGCATTAGAATGACTACACATGCCGCTATCCATACATCACTATGGGGAGACAATGCATTACCATTACGTCCCGCCGGTCAAGTGATGAACCTGGAACGCTTAGGTGCATATCACCAAAGCCGCCTGAGCTTTATGCGCACCTTGGTTCGCCGTATTTTTCGTGAACGGTGGAGCATTGAACCGGCAATTTTTGAACTGGATAAGGATGGCTACGGTACTGTAGTCTATGAAGTCGATGCCCCTAATGGCATGTTCAGTTTTGTATTATTCTCAGATTATTTATCGGCTGATGAGCGAAATGATCGCGTAATTGCGACAAAATGGGACCTTACCATGGCCCTGGTAGAAGGCAAAGTTGATCGTCAATATGTAGAACAATTACGCCTAAATGTGCCTAAACAGGAAGCTGGTCGTGTTGACTCTAGAGTATTTGTTTTATCACGAGCCAATCGTAGTTCGCGAAACTTTGGTTATGTTGTCGATCAATTAGCTTCAGGACAGCAACCGGATATCAGCAAAATTTCCGAAGTGGGTTACCTCTATCGTACCACCGCAGTCTACGGCAGTGGTAAACTTGGCATGGCCGACTGGGAAAAAGTACATAGCAAACATAAAGACTTTTCCCGCCCATTTGCCGGTGAAATGTTTGTATGCCTGATGTTACGTAACTTCAGTTTATTGCAGGTAGAACATATTGCTCGTCATCGTTCACCAGAAACCTTTGGCGCAATGCAGCCAGAAATAAAGCGTTATTTTGGTATTGGTAATTCCACTGGCTTAGGTATGGCACCATATTTGGTCAATCACCCATTACTGATTAACCAATGGGTTGAGATGCGTGAATTGGCCTTAGCCCGGATCAGAACTTTAGGAGGTATCGACAAGCAAGTGCTCGCAACACTGAACGAACTGATTGAGCGTTCAGCCCAACATACCCTTGAAACCATTACCGAAGACGACTGGCAAACTCAAAATAACAAAGTTGTTATCGAAGATATGACAAAACTGGGGGGCTTCATTGAAACAGGGTTTAACAGTTGGAATGAACTAGTTGCCTTTAGTGAGCAGCAGTGTTCTTTACAAGGTCAGGAAATGCTGGTTTCCATTATGTTGGAAATGCATCCTGAGTTGGTAGATGAATTAGAAGATTTCCATTGTTCAGATGAACAATTAGACCTTGATCCCTTGATGCCTACCTCAGAACTTAAAGACATTATTGAACGTCGTTATGAGTGGGCATTAGCAATCGATTTTGACGCTGAAGGTGCCCGTGAAACTTATTGGTATCGCTCTGAAGAAAAAATGGAACCGCGCCTGGGCAGTGTTGCTGACATTGAAGGTAAAAAGAAACAAATGGCACTAGGTGTCGGTTATGCAGTGCGAAAATGTTATAACCACTTGTCAAACTATATAGAGCAAAATCCTGGTCACACTACCGCTCGATTTATGGTGGCACACCCCAAATTACGCGGCATTGTTCGTCGCATTCAAGGAATGGATCGCTGCATCTACGGCGATATCCAGGCTAATTTACTCGATCGAGATGTGTTACCTATGCATCTACTCCGTTGTAAGCTGGCGTTTTTTGGCGTAAGTAAATTTGATCCACGTTCTCGATTATGGGTACGTAACACCATGTTTCAGGGCGCACCGCTACTGGAAGATATTGGTAAACCGTTTGTTGATGACTGGTTTATGCCATTAGCACCAAAGCAATAAGGAGAGTCCTGTGAATATATCAATGAATGAACTAAAAGCGTCCCTGAAACGATGTTTTGAAGCCAGCGGCTACTTTGTCGGAAATTATGAAGACGCAGCGAGTATGGTGTTGTGGTTAGAAAAGCACGGTCTCAATGGCTTAAATGAACTTAAACATGCATTACCATACGTAGGCGATGATTTTGATAAACCGTTAAGTAATGTAATTTATGAAGATAGTACCTCAGCAATTATCGATGCTCATCATCGCAGCGCGCTCAATTGTATTGCCGCTGCCGTTGATTTGGCTCATGCCAAAGCATTGGAAAGTGGTATCGCTACAGTTACCGTGCATAACTGCCATAATCGCATGTTTATCCTCAAAGCCTTAACAGACAGAGGTCGAGCAGGTATCAGTGCTGCAGCCTATTGGAAAAATGGCAGTACCACGGTTACCGAACACACCGCAGCAATCCGCTCAGGACAACGTTACCCGAGTTACAGCGAAGCCGTGGCGAACTTGTCAAATAATGACGATGACAAACAAGCACTGACGATTATATGTAGCTCGAGAGTCGATTTAACCTCATCCTTGCAAAATGCCAATAGTACGTTTATCAGCCCAAAGCAGGTTGAGAAGAACAAGGAACATACTGTTGAATATGGCGTAGAGATCGATGAAGACGTTTGGGCCGAGATAAACCGTATTGGTACCGGCGTTTTAGTGGAAAACACTGAACGTTCTCGACAAGACGCTGGCGGGCGATAATAAGCTCAAATGCTTTTGATAACTAATAGTTAAGCCTTGCTGAGCAAGGCTTAACTTATAGAGCAAAGGCATGAATATTCTTAATAGCATTCCAGTCGAAAATTCACTTTCAAAGGTTAAACTGCATCAGGTGCAACAGAGCACACTTTCGTTAAGCACAATCCGTCAAACAGGACTATCACTTTTTAGATTTTAGCACCGCCAAATTAAGCGCTTACCTAAGCGTTTCTCCTAAGTATAAAGTAACAAAGCAAGGGAAAAATATGTCTAAACCTAGTAAAAATCAGTCTCCGTACAGATCACCTGCGGGTGGTTGGGGCGCACTAAAAAGTTCTGCTAAGCATTTAATTCTAAGTAGCGATGCAGCGAAAGGGGTTAAGGCGTTACTAAAGGCAAACCAACCTGGAGGTTTTGATTGCCCAGGATGTGCGTGGGGTGATAGTGCTGGTGCCGGAAAAGTTGATTTTTGTGAAAACGGCGTCAAAGCCATTGCCTGGGAAGCTACCAGCAAACGGGTAGAGCAAAATTTCTTTAACCAGTATTCAATTTCTGAGCTTCAACAATGGAACGATCATTCTCTAGAAAGCAGCGGCCGACTTACAGAGCCAATGTTATATGATGGTAGCAGCGATCACTACCAACCGATAAGTTGGCAACAAGCATTTGAGCTGATAGCCAATAATTTGCAGAGACTGGATTCTCCCGATCAAGCATTGTTGTACACATCAGGTCGAGCAAGTAATGAAGCCGCATACCTATATCAGTTGTTCGGTCGAGTGTTCGGTACCAATAACTTTCCTGATTGTTCAAACATGTGCCACGAAGCCTCTGGAGTCGGGATGACAAGCGGCATTGGTACAGGTAAAGGTACGGTAACCATGGAGGACTTTGATCTAGCCGATGCCATCTTCGTATTCGGACAGAATCCCGGAACGAATCACCCACGTATGCTTGCAACTTTACGCAAAGCGAGTAAACGGGGAGCACAGGTAGTCGCGATCAATAACCTAAAAGAGCAAGGCTTGCAAAAGTTTGCCGACCCACAAAGTCCAAAAGAAATGATCCTGTTCTCAAGCACCAATATTAGCCAGCATTACTTTACCCCTCGCCTGGGAGGCGACATGGCAATTCTGCGTGGTATGGCCAAAAGCTTGCTCGAAAAAGCAGAACATGACGACTCGGTATTAGATCATCAATTTATTGCTGAGCACTGCCATGGCTTTAATGAATATCGTAATGCAATCAACACCAGTTCATGGGATAAAATCGTTCAGCAGAGTGGTTTATCTTTTGATGAAATAGAGCAGATGACAAATATTTATATTAATAGCGACAAGGTGATTTTCACCTGGGCTATGGGCATCACACAGCATCGTCACTCAGTGGCAACAGTTCGAGAACTGCTCAATGTTCTGTTATTGAGAGGTAACATAGGTAAATCTGGGGCTGGAGCTTGCCCGGTAAGAGGCCATTCTAATGTTCAAGGCAATCGAACGGTAGGTATTGATGAACAGCCAAGCGCTGAACTCTTAGCGGCCTTAAAAACACGTTACTCCTTTACCCCCCCGCATAACCCTGGTTTGAATACCGTAGATTCGATTCATGCAATGCTGGCTGGTAATGCTAAAGTATTTATCGGCCTAGGTGGCAATTTTGCTGCAGCCACACCAGATACCGAACGTACTTATCAAGCATTACAACAATGCGATTTGACCGTACAAATAAGTACTAAACTTAACCGCAGCCATTTGATAACAGGAAAATGCGCGTTGATATTGCCCTGTCTTGGCCGTACTGAAATCGATAACCAAAGTAGTGGTCCACAAAGCATTACCGTAGAGGATACAATGAGTATGGTCCATAGCTCTATAGGTCAAAACCAGCCGGCATCGCAGCAGCTCAAATCCGAAGTCGCCGTCATTGCCGGCATCGCTAGCGCCACTTTAGGAGAGCAAGTGGTTGATTGGCAAAAGTTGACCAGTGACTACGGATTAATCCGTAATGAAATATCGGCAGTTTTGCCAGACTTTAAAGATTATAATTCGCGAATTCAGGCTGATAGAGGATTCTATCTGCAAAATCCAGCCGCACAACGCCAATGGAATACAAAACAGCAAAAAGCTGTGTTTTCAGCCGCAATGCTACCACAGCAATTAGCCCACGAAATGGTAAAGGCTCAGTATTCCAAATCAATTTTGACCTTACAAACTCTACGCTCTCACGATCAATACAATACCTCTATATATGGTATGAACGATCGATATCGCGGTGTTTACGGTGAGCGACGAGTATTATTCGCCAATAGTGATGATATGGCAAAACAAGGGTTACAAGATGGCGATACGGTAGAAATAACAACTGAAGCAAATGATGGCATTGAACGTAGAGTAAGTAACTTTAAAGTTGTCAGTTACCAAATTCCATCAGGCTGTGTAGCCGGTTATTACCCAGAAACCAATCCATTAGTGCCACTAGAGAGTGTTGCCGATGATTGCGGCACACCAACGTATAAATCAATACCTATAACACTTGCAAAGATAGGATAGTAAATACCCTATATCAAGCAGCTTAAGAAATGAATTATTTGAAACTCATCACTTTATATTTGACTTTAAAATAATCAGCCGGCCATCGTTTAGTGACCGGCTCAATTAAA
Source organism: Thalassotalea fonticola (assembly GCF_032911225.1). NCBI lineage: Bacteria > Pseudomonadati > Pseudomonadota > Gammaproteobacteria > Alteromonadales > Colwelliaceae > Thalassotalea > Thalassotalea fonticola. The sequence goes on from NZ_CP136600.1 coordinate 2,980,521, forward strand.
ATGAAACATTACACTTTAGGCTGTAGCTTGATTTTCTTCACTTGCAGCAACGTTCTCTGCTTCAATGGCGTTATCGATTTCAATCGCTTTTTCACGTCCTGGTAACAGTAAGTTTAGGAATAACGCAACCAATGAACCTGTGGTGATCCCGGACGCTAAAATGACTTTCAAAAACTCAGGAAGGTTGCCCAACAGCTCAGGACGGGCCGTTACAGCCATGCCCGCACCAACACCAACAGCGACAATAATGCTATTACGTTTTGTATGTGCCGTAGTCGAAAGAATATTAACCCCGGCGGAAATAATCATAGCAAACATAATTAAGCCTGCGCCACCAAGTACCGGCAATGGAATAATAACTACCAAGGCCCCTAATACTGGAAACAAGCCAGCTAAAATTAACATCGCGCCAGTAATGGCGACAACATAACGACTGGCAACACCTGTCATGCCAACAATTCCGACGTTTTGCGAAAACGAAGAGAATGGCGTAGTGGAAAAAATTGACGCTAGAGCCGAACCCAAACCATCCGCCAAAATGCCGCGTGAGAGCTTTTTACCGGTTAATTTTGTATTGGTGACGTTAGATAATGCTAGGAAATCACCGGTCGACTCAATTATGGTCACTAAATATGCGATAGACATGCCTATAATGCCACTGATTGGAAAACTTAAACCAAAATGCAGCGGGCTTGGTAAAGCGACCAATGCAGCCTGTTGCACAGGGATAAAGTCCACCAATCCAAGAGCAGCGCAGATAACAAAACCAACAATAATGCCCATCACCACAGCGGATGCTGCAAAAATACCCTTACCAAACTGAGATAACGCAATCACTAGAGCTAAAACAAAAAAGCCAATAATTAAATTAGAAATTGATGCATAACCTTCGCTGCCTACTTGACCGCCGGCGATCCAATCGACTGCTACCGGAATAAGAGATAAACCAATTAAAGTAACCACTGTGCCGGTAACGATAGGAGGAAACAATTTACGAATCATCGGCATAAAAAAACTACCGATAATCATCACCAAAGAAGCCACTAAAGCAGAACCTAAAATTCCAGCGACGCCATGTTCGAAGCCTATCGCTATTGACACACCAACAAAAGTAAAACTTGTGCCCATAACCACAGGTAATCGAATACCAACAGAGCCTACACCACGACACTGGATTATAGTAACCACACCAGAGACCAACATGGCAGCATTAACTAACACCACCATGTCTTCAGTTGAAAGCCCTAACACCCCGCCAACAACTAAAGGCACCGCAATAATTGCGCCCAAAGCAGCTAATAGATGTTGCGCTGCCAGTAAAATAGATGTGCCAACTGGTGGCTTGTCTTCCACTTTATACAATAACTCCATACAACCTTCCTTTAATTTTATTTATGGGTAAGCTTTTTTGACCGGGTGCACCGTGCCGAAAAATAGCTTAATTTCACGATATGATTAAAACAGCTGGTCCGGATGCACCGTGAACGCGGTTAAAATGTAGTGCCGATAAGAAACCGACAAGTTAAGAAGTAAGTATCGTGTTGCCTTACTGCTTATTTCACTCAGCTAAAGTAGCGGAATAAAATCAGTCGCCCAGTCAAAATATTCAGGCTGATTATAATTTAGACATTAGTTCTCTCTTCTTAAAAAATCTACAGTTGTGTCAAGTTTTCCATTTCATATAGTGGTTGTTGATTGACTCAGCAGAGTTAGTATTTACGCTATTGCTGATTTGGAGGAGGAGGGGAACAATTGCTAGAGGATGTAGGGGAATGGTTTTTATTTCTTCGTCTGTCGTTGTGAAATAAAAAAGGAGCTGTCGCTCCTTTTGATAATCAAAAACTATTATTAAAAATTAAATTTCGTGCTTTATTGTCCACAAGTAGTCTTCATGAGAACCACAAATACTGCTGAATTCTTCGCCTATTTTTTTGTCACCTTCGGCAAATAATTTATTAAGTATCGCGGCTCGCGCTTTTAATAAATCATCATAGTTTTCAGCACTCATTGTTGCTAATTTTCTGTATTTGCCACCAACGACATGAGCAAGCCAACCCCAAGAGGTTAATTGACCTTTGCCAACAAACTCGTTATATACCGGCGCAAATACTGTTTTTACAATTTCATCGGCTCTTTCTTCGGTAGTGAAATCACACTCCATATAAACCGACATGCTCGCTTTGCCTCTCGGTGAATTATCACCGACAGGTTTTGAACCGGCGACAAATTGCCATATGTAATCAACATGGCTAGGGCAGCCTGTTGCAATAGCATCTGCACCTTTACCTAAGGCTTTATCAAGCTTTTCGCCCATTTTTTCCTGCGCGCTCAATAACCCACTAACACTGGGTGCTGAATGGTAAAGAATGCGTCGCCATTCACCACCGGTTTGATGAGCTAGCCAGCCCCAACCGGCAATAGTGCCATCTTTAACGGCGGCATCATAAACAGGTGCATAGGAACTTTTAACCAGCTCATCGGCGGCGTCTTCTTTATCTGGTGCACACATAAAGTAAGTTGCATAACTGTACATTTCTGGTTCTTTCGGCTCGGCTGAAAGCGCAGCAAACGGTAGTAATAGTGAGACTGCAAAACTCATAAGAATCTTAAACTGCTTCATATTATTATCTCCTCATCCCATAAAGGGAAAATACCTATGTAACAAAGGGTTTTGTACATTGGTAAAAGATTCAGCTAAAGCATAGTGCATAGTTGAGATTTCTTTAGTTTTAATAATTATAAAAAAACACTTAAATATACTTATCAGATATATATAAAATCTCTAAGTAATTAACATTATTATCTTTTTCTAATCGGTCTTTTTAATCAATTAGCCAGAAATTCGCATTGTGAAGTGATTTGGGTATATAGTTAACAAGGTTAAAAAAACAACAATAAGAGGGATCTATGATATCCATTAAACAGCTAGCAATCTGGTTACTTTTAGCCGGAACCAGCTTTACCGCAACAAGTACTGAAGTTTTAAGCCCAACCTCATTGCCTGATGCTCAATATCCAAATATTTTAACTGGCAAGTATAATGAAAAAATTACTTCGCCAGAGACTTTTTTAGGTTTTGAAGTTGGTCAAAAAACCGCATCAGCAGAACAAATTAATACTTTGATAAACATTTGGGCAAAAGAAAGTGATCGCGCCAATATTATAGAGTATGCAAGAACTTATGAAGGTCGTCCGCTACATTATTTAGTTATTTCAAGCCGCGACAATGTTGCCAATATCGATACGATTAAAGCCAATATAGAAAAATTGAGTAGCCCGGATGATTTATCAAATTCTCAGGTTACAAAATTAATTAAAGATACTCCGGCAACCGCTTGGATGGCCTATTCTATTCATGGTAATGAGTCATCTGGGGCCGATTCATCTCTTGCCTTAATTTATCACTTAATCGCCAGTGAAGGTGAGGATGTTAGTGCTCTATTAAAGGATGTTGTGGTGCTTGTTGATCCGATGATGAACCCTGATGGCAGGGCTAGATTTACCAAACAACTACAACAAAATCGCAGTACCACGCCAAACTTTGACACTCAATCATTACTGCATTCGGGTGTTTGGCCATTTGGCCGTACAAATCATTATCATTTTGATTTAAATCGTGACTTTTATTATGCAGTAAATCCAGAATCGCGCGGTCGGATCAAAGCCATTAACCAATGGTACCCATTACTGATGATTGATGGTCATGAAATGGGCGCTTTAGATACCTTCTTATTTGGACCTCCACGCGAACCCGTAAATGAACATATTGCCGACAGTATTAATCAATGGAGTAAAATATTTGCCAGTGAACAAGCCAGCGCTTTTGATAAAAAATCTTGGCCATACTATACCGGTGAATGGTTTGAAAATTTATATCCTGGCTATTCTAATTATGCTGAATATAAAGGCTCGATTCATATACTTTATGAACAGGCTCGCACCGCAGAAGACGGTGTAAGGCTTGAAAATGGACAAATCCGCAGTTATAAAAAATCTGTACATCATCAATTTTATAGCTCGATGACAAACTTAACTACTTTAAGAAATCATCGGATAAAAATCTTTACTGACTTTGTTAAAAATAGAAAACATCACGTGTCAAAATCAAGCATCTATGCGAATAAAAGTTTTGTAATTTTACCCACTAAAAATCAATCTCGATTAAACAAGTTTTTGGATCTGATGGACTTGCAAGGCATTGAATATTACACCAACAACAGTGCAATAAAGGTGCGTAATGCAAAAAATCAGCTCGGTCAAAAGCTAAATAGCAGCACCATACCAGCGGGTTCAGTTGTTATTCCAAACCGTCAATATGATGCGCCATTAATTGCGGCTATTTTAGAGTTTGATGCGAAAATTAAAGATGAGGTTTTATTAGAAGAGCGTCAAAAAACGCTGCGTGATGGTAGCTCAGTTATGTACGATGCCACAGCCTGGAACCTTACTATGATGTATGGTTTGGCTGCGCTGGAAGTTAACCAACACCTGAAAAATGGCTTATCAAAGCTGACACGTGAAGATAGTCCAGTAGTTAACAATATGGAGAATACCATCGCTTATATTGTCGATGGTGCAAATGATGCATCAGTTGGCTACGCTGCACGTTTATTAGAGCAAGGAATACAAGTTAGGGCGCTAGATCGTAAAGGCGTATTTAACGAGATTGAATTTAGTCGCGGCTCAATAGTTGTGGCTGTTCATGACAATAAAAAGTCAGCTAATTTAATCAGCGTTCTAGCAAAAACAGCTAAAGATACTGGAGTAACAATACAGGCAATAAGCCAAGGGCTAGGTGAAGGAGATTTACCTGATATTGGTGGTGAACATTTTAAACTATTAAAACGCCCACAAATAGCCATGCTCACTCAAAACGGTATTAGCCCTTATGATTACGGTCATATTTGGCATATGCTGGACACAGAGTTAGGTGTTCGTCACTCGCATTTAAGTCAAGAGTTGTTCGACTCTATGGATTTACGCTCATATAACGTTTTGATAATTCCAGGTCGGTGGTACGGAGAATTAAGTGCAGGCAATATTAGCGCCGTTGATGCTTGGGTTAACGCTGGAGGAACACTGATTGTTACTGGTAATTCCACCGCGCAACTGGCGAAAGCTGAAAACTTTATCGGCACAACATTGCTCGGCGATTCATTCGAGAAAATGCAAGATTACAATATCGCCCTTTATAAAGAATGGTTGGCCACACAAGACAGCATTTCAAACCAAGATATTTTAGCGAGTCATTCAGTCGCTGATACCATTTGGTACCCATGGCAGAACCTTGAAGAATTAAAACCGATGAACAAAGAGCAGTTAACCAGATGGGATGCATGGACGTCACAGTTTATGCCTTCCGGAGCATTAGTGGGCACTCGCACAGATCAACAAAGTTGGCTCACCTATGGCGTTAATGAAATATTGCCAGTATTAATCGACAACTCACCACAATTAATGAGTAAAAGTCCTGCCAGCGCCATAGTACGCTACGGGGTATTAGTAGATAACCCGAAAGCAAAAGAGCGCTTAATTGGCTGGTCGACTATTCCTGAAGGTAAAGATTTATACCTGCGTATGAGTGGCTTAGTATGGCCCGAAGCCGCACAGCGGATTAGTAATTCGGCTTATTTAACTCGAGACAAGAAAGGCAATGGCCAAGTGATCATGTTTGCCAATTCACCAAATTTTAGAGGTGCCACAAAGGGAACCGCCAGACTGTTACTGAACGCAATAGTTTACGGCCCAGGACTTGGTAGTAACCAAGCGATAAATTTGTAAACCAAGATTAGCCACTATAATGTTTCCAAGTGGGTAAATTAACCCACTTGGTATTATCATCAATTACGTTATCAAAGATGTAGATTAAAAGCAGAACACTTGGCAATTCAATTCTTTGGCTGCGGCGATAAACTCATGGCTTTGCGATGTTTGGTTAGTGTTAAGATAACAAACCCGCTTACCCTGTTTTAATAGTGACAATGTTTCAGCAATATTGTCTTCATTAAAAGCTGCTTTCGGCGCATCGCGTCGGCATAAATCGATGATTACGCTGTCAACCTCAACATCATGCAGAATATTATCCGCTTTTTGCATATTTCTTACCGCGCCCAAGGTTAATAAATCTGGGTGGTCAGGCGTATTAATTACCAACAATTCAGCCTGAGTGCTGGTGACATCCTCACTGTTTTCAAGTTGCATATTGAATGCAGACTCTAGATCTTCACCTTGCTCAATACCAGTTTTGCTGAAAAACGATTCCCAGAAGACACGACGATTAGTAAAATTAGTAAAGCGGTCTTTTACTGCTTGACGTTTTTGGCCAGCAAAACTTGCTAACTTACCTAACGATTGTGGAATAATGGTTTCAAGTTTTTCTCGCCAGTAGCGTAATAAAACCGGTGACTGACCGGAGCTAATCATCGCAAAGACCATAGGTGAGCGATCAATAATTGCCGGCGTGATAAAGTGACATAAATCGGCATTATCAACTACATTCGCCAATACTCCATGCTCAAATGCTTCTTTATTTATTTGTTCATTTAAACTGCGGTTTTCAGTTGCTACAAACACCAACTGCTTTTGCGCAAGCATTGATTTATCATAATAATCATTGATGTATTTAATTTTTCCAGCAGTAAGTAATGCCTGAATATTCGCCGATATTTTCGGTGAAACTACAGTAACGGTTGCTGGGCTTTTTAGTAATAACTCAATTTTTGCACCGGCAATCTCACCGCCACCGACAACCAATACATTGAGCTTTTTTGCATCAAGGAAAATTGGGAAGTAATTCATTTCATCTCCACAGGAAATACTTGCTTTACACTACCTTTCGGTAATTAATGGCTAGTACCACGCTCATAGTGCGTTTTATTATAAACGTTATATTTTCCAGAAGGTTTCTTCATAGGTAAACGTTTAATTTCTTCTAAGGTATTAGCATCATACACAATTACTGCGCCATCGTTATCCCAAATACTCAATAAAACGTATTTTCCATCTTTGGTGAATTCTACATGTGCTGCCGTTTTGCCTGGCGCCGGAGCCAATGTTTTAACAATTTCCAGTGTATCTTTTTTAATAATATGAACTTTTTCTTTGTTCGGGCCAAAAAATACATCAACCCAGGCATAAGGCGATTTATTGTGGCTGCGCATAAAGAACCCCGGTCCTTCGGTTTTAATTTCTTTGATCACTTGCCAGTTATCCATATCAATTACCGTCACCCGACCATCTTTGATATTTGGTGAAGCAAATACTTGCTTGCCTTGATAATCCCAAGTGATACCTGATCCTAAATGCGGCATACCGGCCATTTCAATGGTCGCTACTTTCTTTTTCGCATCAAGATTAATTACTTGGCCATTTTGGCTATCACGTGAGGCACCAATCAAATTAATGTACTCAGGATCAAAGAAGAAATCATCTAAATAATCTTCGGTGGTAATCCGACGAATTGGGAACTGCTCTTCTGCTTTCCAGTTTTCCAGTTTGCCTTCACCGCCGTCTTTGCGATAGTCATGAGCCCAACCTTTATACACCTCAACACCGCCTTCATCTGAATAAGGAATTTCCCAAACCTCTTTCACATCTTTTAGAGCAACAATAAAACTGGTTCTCGGTGGTGCATTATAAACGGCGCTAACACGAGATGATTTACCATCTTTGTCGCTTGTTGCTACCACTTTAATTGGCGTTAAATTTGTCGTATCTAGAATAACAATATTATGGGGCAAGTAATTACCAACAATGGCGTATTTACCATCAGATGATACGGCCAAATTACGGGTGTTGATACCGGCTCGAATTTCAGCAACGGTTTTCATGTTGTAAATATCGTACTTGCTGATCCAACCATCACGTGAAGCAAAATAAACAAAACGACCATCAGGTGAGTACTTTGGACCACCATGTAAAGCAAAGCGTGTTTTGAAGCGGGTGATCGGCTCAAAGGTATCACCATTAAGCAAAGTTGCAGAATGGTCGGCAAGTTCAACCACAATAAATAAGTTCATTAAATCTGCATCAAATTGTGGTTTGTTGGGTAGTTTACTTTGGTCAAAGTGTTGCACATGAGATGTATTGATATCCGCTAATGTCCATTCAGGTACAGTGTCAGCGGGTGTATAAATATAATCAACTAACTGATCAATATTCTGTTTCGACAATGTTTGTTCAAAAGCCGGCATTTGTGTCGCAACACGGCCTTTACCAATAACAATGCTGGCTTTGTTTTTACGTAGCCTTGACAGGTTTTCAGGAAATAATGCGGGTCCCATACTGCCCAAACGATTTATTCCATGACAGCTTTGGCAATGTTGTTGGTACAATTGTTCAGCACTTTGTTTTTCATCGGCGAAAACATTTTGACTTAGCAACAAACTAAAACCAGTTGCGAATAAACTAAAAAAAGACAGTGTTTTGTTCATTGCTCATTCCTACCCAGCTGATAACTCAGGTACTTGCCCCAAAGTTTCAGTTACAACCTCAGCTTTAGTTTCAGCTTGAAAGTATCCTGCCCCGGCAACGTGTCTAGGGTCAAGTTGATCGATGACCTGACCTACAACGATAAGTGCAGGTGGTTTAATATCATTGTTGATAACCATCTGTTCAAGCGAGCCTAATGTACCGCGAAACACTTGTTGGTCAACCCTTGTGCCTTGCCTAATAATTGCCGCAGGAGTGCTGGCGCCACGACCATGTTCAATGAGTTTCTCTGAGATCATTTTTACCGCACTGATCCCCATATAAAACACTACGGTCTGATTATCATTATTCAAACTCTGCCAAGGCAGCACTAACTGACCATCATTTTGTAAGTGACCGGTTATAAACGTACAACACTGGGAAACACCACGATGCGTTAATGGAATGCCAGCATAAGTTGTCGCTGCTGAAGCTGCGGTAATACCAGACAACACATGGCAATTAACACCATGATTTAAAAGATGTTCAGCTTCTTCGCTGCCCCGGCCAAAAATAAATGGGTCACCACCTTTTAAACGCAGAACACGTTTATTTTGCTGAGCGTAAGTCACTAATACCTCATTAATATCCCCTTGCGGAACACAATGTTTAGCCTGTTTTTTACCTACGTAAAAACGCTCGCACTGGGCGGGTAACAACGCCATGATCTCATCACTAACCAAGCGGTCATAAACAACTACTTCAGCTTGGGCAATAAAGCGCACGGCTTTAACGGTTAATAATTCAGGGTCGCCAGGGCCTGCACCAACTAAAGCCACTTCACCTTTGGCAAAGCTGGTACGCTTAGCAATTTTATTGAGAAGGAAATCTGCCATAATAAGCTCTCTTAATTTTATATGTTGGTGACTGTAATTGCTTCACTGACAACAGCAGTTAAACCAATTTCACTATCAGTTAGGTAGCAACCTGGGTCTTCAGCCCAAACATCTTTGGTTTGAGCAAAAGCTCTGGTGCGGGTATTACCACCACAAATATTTAAATATTCACATTTTGCACAACGACCTTTTACTGGTCTAGGGCTTTGTCTAAAGCCCAGCATTAATGGATCTTGAGTGTTCTTCCAAACATCAGAAAATTTTTCAGTTTTAACGTTGCCTAGTGGATGATTCCACCAGTAGGTATCTGGATGAATTACGCCGGTATTATCAATGTTTGCTACATTTACACCACTGGCATTCCCCCCCCAGTTTATTAATCTTTGTTTTAAATTCGCTACACGCTGCGGATATTGCTCACCGAATTTTTTTTCAACCCATTGCAATAAAAATGGACCATCCGCATCGTTATTGCCGGTCACAAAATCGCTTTCTATGCCTTGCTCTAAATGTGCCCACGCACGTTCGAATAGCTGTTCCATTGCCCCCTTGGTCATAGCAAACATTGCATCATTTTCAGCACTGCGTTTTCCGCGACCAGAATAATTTAAGTGTGATAAATAAAATTTATCAATTTTGTGCTGCTCCATTAAATCTAGAATGGCAGGTAAATCTGCATAATTTTCACGAGTTAAGCACAGACGCATACCTACTTTTATGCCTGCTTCTTTACACAATTTCAGCGCATGCATTGATGTTTTAAAGCTGCCTTTTTGACGACGAAAATCGTCATGAAACTCTTCCAGGCCATCAATACTGATACCTACGTATTGATAATCAGCCGCTTTAATTTGTTCAATATTATCTTCGTTTATTAGTGTGCCGTTAGTTGATAATGCGACATAAAAACCTTTTGCTTTTGCGTAAGCAGTAATTTCATAAATATCAGGTCTTAGTAGAGGCTCACCACCTGATAGAATTAATACTGGCACCTGAGCAACTTTTAAATCATCGATGGTTGCTTTAATTTGTTCGGTATTAAGTTCATCTTTAAAGTCGATATCAAGCGATGTTGAGTAGCAATGTTTACACTGTAAATTACAACGTCGAATTAAATTCCAAATAACCACAGGGCCTGGCATTTTTACCGCTTTGCCAACCGGCAAATCATCATGCAAAGTTTTCAATAATTGTGAAATTCTAAACATTGGCTAGTCCTTTTTCTTTTGTAAACGCAAACCAGTTTTCTTCAGTATTTTGCTACTGGTTAACATGTCATTTGATTTATGTTGACCAGTTTGCAACACATCCTTTAACAATTGTTTGATCTGGGTTCTATATTCGCTAATTTGTTGTTCATTTTTACCATGGATCATGGCAAATAAATTGTAATTCCATTCAGGTAAACATCTGGGACGTCGATAACAATGACTAACAAAAGGCAGCCTGCCGATTAACGCGCCGTATTCCTTTACAACATCATCTTGCACATCCCAAACCGTCATACCATTAAAAGTGTAACCAGCTCGATAATGATTCGGAACGGCAGCAATACGCCTGATCACTCCCCGCTCTAATAAGTCTTCGCTCATTGCCAAAATTTCAGCCACACTTAACTTTAATTTTTCAGCCAAGTGATCATAAGGCCGACTTACAATTGGCAAGCCTTGTTGAGTTAACAAAATAAATTCACGCTCTATTGCTGTTAATGGCGCTTTTTTTCTTTCTCTAGACTGGTAAGTAGAGTCCAACATAAAACTCTTCCTCCTTTGGAAAATCATAAACTCGCAGTGAGCTTTGCTGTTCAATGTTTTGAAGCACCGCTTGAATCTCATCTTGCGATTCACACGCCACTACAAACCACATATTTAATCGATGTTGGCGCTTATAGTTATGAGCAACTTGACTGAATGCATTCACAATTTCAGTTACTTCATCGAAGCGTTCTTCTGGTACTTGCATTGCTGAAAGGGTAAATGCGCCGCCCAGGCTCGCTGCGTCATACATGGGGCCAAAACGACTTAGCAAACCATCATCAAGCATGTGTTGTAGCTTGTTGATAACTTGCTCTTCAGTACAATCTAGTTCATTGGCAATATCGGCAAACGGCTGTTCGCTTACCGGAATGCCACGCTGAGTTCGATTCAATATTTTTTTATCTAATGCATCCATAAATTAATTTCCTGATGCCGAGGCCTGGCTATATTTGCCGCCTCTTTGTTTATAAGCTTTATTGCTAAACAATATCTTTTTATCTATGCCGGCTAATTCGCTGTGCTGACACATATCATCTAACTGTTTGATCACTTGCGCTCTGTCTTTACCATGTATCATGCAAAATAAATTGTATGGCCAATCAGGCAGTACGCGCGGGCGGCGATAACATAGGGTAATTACTTTTTTCTGGGCTAAAATAGCGGCGACGTCATCGACACATGCATCATCAACATTCCAAACAACCATGGCATTTGCCACATAGCCTAGCTTTCTGTGACGAATAACCAAACCAAAACGACGAATCATTCCTTGTTCTTGCCAGTGTTCAATTGTTGAAATAACTTGCTCTTCAGTAGCACCAATTTCTTCGGCAATTGCTAAATATGGTTGAGCAACTAATGGTAATCCTTGCTCAATTGCAGCAAATAATTCCAATTGCTGTTCAGGGCTTAATTGTAGAGAATCAATATTGTCTGCTAGTAATTGTTGAGCCGTCATTATTGCACCCCGGTACTTTCAGTAAATTCAATATTAAAGCCAAGATCTATATGGTATGCCTGCTCCATAGGTAATATTAGTGGCTTAAAGCCAGTTTCTCGATGAATATGAGCTAGGCATTGCTGTAAAGCATCTTCATTCGTAGCCGTAGCCACAAACCAGAGATTGTAACTGTGCTCTCGGGCGTAATTGTGATTCACCTGAGTAAACTGATTCACTAGCTTGGCAATTTCATCGATTTGCTCCTCTGGCACAGCTAGGGCAGCTAAAGTGCTAGCGCCGGCTTTCTGGTGATTAAACACCGGTCCTAAACGAGACAACACTTGCATTTGTTGTAGGTCTTGAAAACACTCTAGCACTCGTTTTTCTGTGCTATTAAAGCGATTCGCCAGCTCCAAAAAAGGCCGATTACATAATGGAAATCCTTTTTGATAAGCATTGATTACTTGTTTGCTTAAATTATCTAAAGTGAAATTAGCATCATTCATCATTACAGCCCTATTTGGTGAGCTCGGTTAGTAAAGAAAATACCGCTTGGACTTTGTGCCGGTAGTTTTTTCAATAACTCAAAATTTTGGCTGTTATAAATCTGGATCTCATTACTATCACGTACCGACATCCACACATGTTCGCCACGCGGGGTAAATTCCATATGTAAAACACCTGGACCTGGCGTTAACGTTTTGATCAAACTTTGATTTTTAGTATCTATGACTTGGATAGTATCGTTTAGCGGGAAGGCGAAATTAACCCAAACTTGTCTGTTGTCAGGTTGAGCCATAACAAATACTGGCTGACCATGCACATCAATAGCGCCAACCTGCTGCCAGGTTTGCGTATCTATGATCAGCACTTGGTGTAAACCAACCGCGGGTACATAGGCAAAATTTCCAGCCATAGCCCAACCTTCCAAATGCGGCATTTTGTAAACCGGTAATTTTTTCTCACCTTTACCGTAGCCATCAAGAATGCGTTTAACACCTTGCTCAGGGGACCATAAATCAAGTAACGCCATACCATTTTCACCAAACAAACCGGCAATGTAGTAACGGCCATCAGGGCTTATTAAGGCATCATATGGATTAAGACCAATATCAGTATATTTAGTTAGTTCTATTTCTGGTTTAGAAAGATCTGCTATCCAGATTTCATGACTATCAAATAAACTGAATACAAACTTTTGCCCGGGTGCATCGACTAAACCAACGACTTTTGAGCGTTTAATTGAACCGTCTTTATTTCTTGGATGATTCACTAACTCAGTTGCCGGAATGTCAGCAACCAATTCTAAGGTATCACTGGCAAAAATTTTAACTCCACCGGGGGTGTAATTTGATACCGCGACAAATTTACCATCTTGACTAATCGCGCCGCCAATACTATTGCCTGACTGAATAACTCGTTTATCAATTTTGCTTTTCAATAAGTCAACTTTGGTTAGCCCCCCATCACGACCAAATACATAACCAAAACGTTGATCACGTGAATAAACAATAGAAGCATGTGATAAATCTCCCAAACCATCTATTTCTGCCAAACTATCTTTATTACTGTGATTAACAACTTTAACTTGTCCCGTAGCGCGCTCAATAACTAAGCCTAAATCGCCGGTTGCTCTTAATCCTGTTTGTACTGTTGCCATTGATGCGGAACTTGCTGTAGTTGTATCGTTCAGTTGCTGGCAACTCATTACAAATAAAGGTAATAGTAAGCTGATAAAAAGCTTCGTTTTAGTTTTGATCATTGTCTAGCCCTTTAATTAGTTGTTCTGCTATCCATTTAGCGTCTTGCTGATTTAGTATGTCTTTCCAAGGCGGCATTGCCGTACCTGGACGTCCTTCCAGGATGGTAATGGTAAGGAAATATTCAGGCTTATTAATTAATTCTTCCGGTAATAAAGATGGGCCTAAGCCACCTTTTAACGTCATGCCATGGCAAGAGCCGCAATCTTGTTTCACCAGATGCAGGAGGTATTTTTTACGCTGTTTGCTTAGTTCAGAATTGCTTGTTTTTGCTGTAGAGGTTTTATTAACATGCGGGCTGGGTTCGGCATAAGCTGAAAATAAGTTCAAGCTTAAACTTAAGCAAATGCAGGTTATAAAAATTGTTAAACTTTTCATTGGCAAACTTCAACGTTTCCTAACAAGGTAGCTAAAATTTACCAGTAAAAAAGGTAGGGTTTATTGTTTAAGATCACATTTTTAACAAAAAACTACCTATGGTTACACATATTAAGTTTTAGTTTTATATGAGTTAAAAATGAGCAGGTATTAATCAACTAGGTATCATTGTTTTTGAACAATCACGACACCAGTCATTTTTGGATGAGGACCGCATTCATACGGGAACTCTCCGACGTTATCAAATACATACTCATAACTTTCACCAGGAAAAAGGTAATCTGGCTCTTCTTTTACGAACTGTTTAAACCAAACATTGTGATACTGCCTTTTTTCAATATTTTTCCAAATTACTCTATCGCCAGGAGCAACAGTAATAGTCGCGGGAATAAATTTCTTTTTATATATTTCAACCACGACATCTTTTGCCAAAAGGTTAGCACTAAATACAGAAAGCGAAATTGCGGTAGTTAAATGAATAAATATCTTAAACAAGGTTAAGTTTCCTTAATTTTATACCTGTATCATCAAACGAAATAAACCTCACTGCCTTAAACAGTGAGGTTTTACTTCAAGTAACCTAAACTAGGTTTAGGACGACCTAGGTCGATTTTTCTTTAACTTACTAACTTAATTTTAGCACTTTCAAGCACTATTGCTTAATCGCGTTAATCTCTGCATCGCTATTATCTAAAGCCAGCTTATAGCCAAATGATACATGGTGATAACGCGCATTAGAGTAATCATCGTGGATGGCAAAACCAAAGTTATAAACTTGTCCTGCTTCTATTGAAACATCGCCAGATTTAGCTGATTTCAGCTTACGTTTGATCTCTACTGTCCAAGTACCATTTTTAAGATTTGCAACCGCTTGAGCGCCTTGGCCACCATGCATTAATCTTTGCTCAAGTATTTGCCCATCTTCAACTTGCTTACTACCAGATTTGTAGCGAACTATATCCATAAATTTTTGAGCTTGTTGATATTCAGCAATTTCTTCAGCTGTTTTAAGTTTATCCCAGCCACCTAAGGCTTTACCGCCTCGACCTTTAAGCTCTAACTTAGTCCGTGTTTCTTTGAGGTATTTGGTTACACCAGAATTTAGGTCTAGGCTTTTGCCCAATTCACTGCCAGCTAAAGCATCTTTGTCAGGTGCAAATGGCATTGAATTGGCATCTGCATGACATGTCCCCCAACAACCGGCTCTGTCGGCAAACTCGACATCGTCTGTTGAGATCATATAGGCCAGTTTCATTTGGTTTTCAGGGTCCATTTTACCCCCTTCAACAAAAGGTACCGGTGCATGGTCACCATCAGGCCAGCTAAATTTCAAAAATAAATTTTCACTGTCATGGGTTGCGGCGATACTAACGTCGATACTGCCACGCTTGTTCGGAATGATATTCGGTTCAAGTTCTTTTTCACTTTCACCTGTTACTATCAAATTACCAATATCAGCAATTTCTTCAGCATGACATTCAATACAACGGTCACCTTTGGTAAAGGCGCGTTTACCGCCGTGATTTCTGCCTAAGATCCACTCGATAGAAGCTGTACCTGGGAAGAACACACTAATGTCTGTTGAGCTGGCTTTTTTCCAGTTAACATTCAGGCTTTCAGCTGAGCTGGCTTTTGCCGCTTTCTTGCTTGCAGTTGGTTTACTATTGCTCGCTTGCGCGCTTGCTAATGCTGTTGCTACTGCTTGCTCTATTTGTAACTGAACTTTCTCTTTTTCAGCAACTGATTGAGCTTTCTTCTCGGCAGCAAGGGCTGCTTCTTTCGCTTCAACGCGTGCTAAGCCTTCTTTGTATTCTTGTGGCACTTCACGAATATACGCTTCTACCGGCGCTTCTAGCTCTTCCAATTGTTCATCGGTTAATTGATCACGAACATCATGGTGAGCAATACCTTTATGACAATCAATACATGTTTGTCCCGTTTCAAAAGCGTTAAGATGCTGCTTACGCGCTCGTGGTTTTTGGAATTCCGGATTCATAGATTCAAAGTTATGACAATTTCGACACTCTCTAGAATCTGTATCCTTCATCGCTTTCCATACATTTTGAGCCAGCTCAAAACGATGCTCATTAAATTTTTCTGGCGTATCTATTTTTCCAGTTAACCAAAAGAATACTTCTCTTGAGGCTTGAATTTTTCGAACAATTTTGTGAACCCAAGGACGCGGAACATGGCAATCAGGACAACCGGCACGTACACCTGTTCGATTGGAGTAATGGATTGTAGGTGTGTATTCTTTATAAACGTTATCTTCCATTTCATGACAACCGATACAAAACTCGGTTGTGTTGGTAGCTTCCATCGCGGTATTAAAGCCACCCCAAAAAATAATGCCGACAACGAAAAATATCACTGCGCCTGAAATAGTGGTGCCCAAGATCAAGCGACGAGACCAAAAACTTGGTTTATTTAATGTTTGATTTACCATAACTAACTCGTACTAAATTATACCAATCAGACTAAATAATCAGTCATTAAACAATCATTTACTCTGATTGGTATTAAGCGGAAAATTGCGAGCATAACCTTTGTTATGCTCGCATTATCAGTAAAATTACTGATTAGGTTTTGTGGTTCATACGGTTGTACACGTTGAACTTACCTGTTGGCGTAGTTAAGCCTTTAATGCGGTGTAACTCTTTAAGAGTTTTGGCATCATAAACTACGATTTCACCGGTAGGGTTCTTCGCGTCTGTACGGTTCCATACAGAGACCCAAACTTCAGTACCACCTTTGTTGAATTCCATGTGAAGAGCAGCTTTACCTTCTTCTTCAGTTACACGGATAGTCTTCACAATTTCACGCGTTTTCTTATCGAAAACTTGTACTGATTGTTGTACTTCAGGTTCTGGATGTTTTAATTGATCCGCCCAAACAAAGTCTGAGTTTTCGTGGGTACGGATGAACGCACCGGCACCATCGGTTTCCACTTCATAACAAAGTTTCCACGCTTGATCCGGGTGACCCATAGGATCGTTACCCCAAACAGATACTAGACCAGTACCTAAGTGAGTTGTACCACCAACAGGACCACATTTTTTATCAATCCAGTTAGCACCTGGACCAGGATGTGGTAAAGAATCAACATCAATTTGTGCTTCTAGCTTGCCCGTTTCGGTATCAACAACAACCATTTTGTTTGATGCATTCGCAGCAATTTGGAAGTAACGACCTGAAGGATCGTAAAAACCATCATGTAGGAACTCTGAAGAGGCAATTGAAGTAATATTTAAGTTATCTAAGTCACTGTAATCAACTTGCAACATTTGACCTGTTTCTTTAACAGCAACAGTAAATTCAGATTTATTAGGAGAAGTGTAAACCGCAGCTACACGTGCTTCGTTAACAAACTCACCTTTAGTGTTATAACCACGTGTGGTAACAACTTTAAGTGGGTTTAAGGTTACAGCATCCATGATGACAAAATGCGCAGGCCAGTAACCACCAGCAATTACGTATTTACCGTCACCAGAAACCGCGATATCACGTGCGTCATAGGCCATTTTAGTTTCAGCAACTAACATTTTTTCAGGCGTTTGCCATAAATCGATCTTGTTCACTTTACCGTCACGACCAATGGTGTACCAGAAACGACCTACATCTTTAGCTGTGTCTATCTTATGCTTTTCAGTACCTTTGATTACGTGAACCGCATAACCTGTATCGATATGGGTAATGACTTTTTTGGTATCACCATCAATGATAGCGGCTTTACCAGCATCACGTTCGATTACAACAAAGAAGTTTTTCCAATTAAGGCCATGCAATGGCTTAGTTGGGTAGTCTTTTGGTGCAACAAACTCTTTAGTGTGAGAGCGCATTTGCTCTAATGACATTTCCGGTGGCACCGGTGGTGTCATTTGAATAAAGGTCGCTAAGTTTGAAATTTCTTGCTCGCTGAATAAGTCATCAAAGTTATTCATACCACCTTCAGTACCTAAAGAGATAATTTTCTCTAAGCGCTTTTGGCCTTTTTTCAACATACTTTTAGGTTCTAGGTTTTTACCTGTAGCACCTTTACGTAATACACCATGACAACCAGCACAACGCTGGAAATAATGTAATTGTGCTTTTTCAAAGTCTGCTTCTGATAGTGTTGGCTCTGCCGCAGAAACGGTCATACTCATACCACTAACAGCAACTCCGACAGCAACGCTAAGTACGGACAATCCATATTTTATTGCTTTCATTGATATCTCTCCCGAGGTTATTTAAAAAAACTAGTTAAGGCAGAGAGGTAAGTTTAATTGCCATTAAATTTACCTTTTTAAATAGTCGAGAATCACTTTTAAAAGATTGCTTTATTTCAATAAACTGCAACTGAAAAACAACTTTATAGAGAAGCTAACTTAACTACTTGTTACGTTTCCACCTTCTGCAAATAACTATCCTCCAATCGCGAAAGTGATTATTTAACCTAGATCAAACTTTGTTAATGTTTTGTGCTAGTTTGCTGTGATTTGTTAATAAATGTGTGTTTTTTGTTTTAAGATGGGTAAACCACAAACATGATTCAACCTTATAATTTTTATGGGTATTAATATGACTAATCGTTACAAAGCATTAATATATGCAGCCTTAATTGGCCTGATCACAGTGATTATTTTTCTTGGTTTTTTAATAGGCTTTGATAACAAAATATCTTGGTTATTGATTGCCTTATTGATTGCTACTCCTTGGGTCTACAATCTTAAGAAAAATGGCAAAATAATAAAGTGGAAAGCTGAATATTCTGTCGGGGTAAAATCTTTAGATCTTGACCATCAGAAACTGATCGCTTTATTAAATCAATTTAATACCGCATATGATTACGAGATGGGCGAAGCCTTTGAGCACCAAAGTTTGAAAGATTTAATTGCATACACTGAATATCACTTCGATCGAGAAGAACAAATGATGAGTGATTGTAACTATCCTGATTTGGAAGAACACAAACAACAACACCAACTCATGATAGATAAAATTAAACAAATAGAGACAAAGTATGATGCTATTGGCCATAATGCGTTTCAAGAAGTAAGCGAATTTTTGAATGGCTGGTTAATCAACCACATCAACGGTACAGATAAACAATACACGCGCCACTTAAATAACCACGGCATTAGTTAATGCCTGAGCATATAAATAAAAACCCGGAGAAAAGTAAATCTTCTTCGGGTTTTTATTTATATTTATCTATTTATCTATTTATCTAGGTAAATAGAAAATCATAAACACACAAAAAATAACAATCAGCCAAAACGCTTTATGAAATAATTTTAATCCACGTTTACGGCTTTGTGGATGATATTCAGCAATTGGCATTCCACAATTTTTACAGTCACTCTGGCCTGCTTCATTTAACGTTTGGCAATACAAACAAGGCGTCTTTTGGTCCGACATAATCACTATCCTAGTGTGCTGTTAATCTGTGGTAGATCTGTGGTAAACAAACAGGCAATTCTGTAGGGCTATGCATCACGGTATAGCTATACCGGCCAAAAATATAAGGCAAATATTCTTCGGCATCTGTATCTACAGTAATACAAAATGGCTTTAAGCCGGCTTGTTTTGCCTCGACAATGGCTTGTTTAGTATCTTCGACACCAAACCTCCCTTCATAGTGATCAATATCATTAGGCTTGCCATCAGTAAGTATTAATAATAATTTTTGTGATGACTTTTGTTCAACCAATATTTTAGTTGCCTGTCGAATTGCGGCGCCCATACGGGTATAGAAACCTGGACGTATCGCTTGGATACGGCCCCGTACATTATCATCGTATGACTCTTTAAAGTTTTTTAATAACGAAAAGCGTACATGTGAACGTTTAACCGATGAGAAACCATACATTGCAAAGTTATCACCCACTACATTTAACGCTTCACCAAACAATAATAAGCTATCGCGCACAACATCAATTACTCGCATGTCATTATTAATATGCGAGTCGGTAGACATTGATAAATCGGCAAGTAATAAACAAGATAAATCGCGGTTATTACCGCGAAAACTCTGATAAAGGCCTTTTTCAGCGGTTGCTGAAATTTGTCGCTCAACATGAAAATCTAACCAAGCATTTAAGTCTAACTCTTCACCTTGCGGCTGGCTTTTTAACCAATAGCGCATGGTTTGCAATTGTTCAAATTGCGCTTGAATATTTTTTGCGGTTTTTTGCAAATGGACAGGTAATTTTTGTGCAACAGCATCTTTTGGCAGCATTGGCTGTAATAAGCATCTATCTACGACTAACTGCTGCTTACGATAATCCCATTCAGGCAACTTTATGCCTTCACCTAATGGTAAGTCATCTTCTGAGCTTGATGGTAAGTCTAGATCTATTTTTATTTGGGCGCTTTTTTGATCTTGTTGTTTCGAAATCGTTATTTTGTCTAAATCGTCGGCAACTTTCTCGCCGTCATCATCATCGCTGTCATCTGTACCACGATCAAGATTAGCAAACTCGCTCCACGAGAATAAACTCTCTAAACGGAATATCATCATGCCATCACGACTATCTGAGGATTCAACTCGTTCAGTTTTTTTACGAGCTGCCTTATCTTTCTTTTTACTGTTTATACTAGCCTGCTCTTCAGCTTCATCAGGTCCATCCCCATACTCAGCTTGTATTTGGCCATCAATCTGTGCTGCTGGATAAAGCCATAAGAAAACCGCTTGCGGGGCATAGTTAACCGTTGGAAATGAGTTTACTGAACCAGGATTTATAATTGCTTCAACGATAGCTTTTTCCATTGCCTGTTCCGCACTTGGTAATTTTTCAACATTAGGGCGTAATTTTACAAAAGCTTGCGCTAATCGTTGGTAACGAGGCTTCAATGCCGGAAATTGAGTTAGCACGTCAGCGACTAATTGTTGGTTATCAATAGCCCAATGTTTAAAACGTCCGCTATGATGCGCAGCAAGAACCGCAAGCCAAATATATAGGTCAGCATTAAGTTCTTGCTCAGGGAAAACAGCTATAGATTCAGGTAAACGAAGGCTATCTTCATCTTGCCAAGCAAGACTTAGCTGTTGATTGTCGCCTGAAATTTTTTGTAAAAAACTACGTCTAGATAAATAATCTCGAGTACTTGCAGCTTCAACTCTTTTAACCGCGTCACCGCCTAAAGCCCGAAATACCACACCAACCGATTTACTCACTTGAGTAAAGTTCACCCGAGCGAGATCAAACTCAGTACTTGCTTTACGGGTGATAAATTGATGCCAAAGACTGCCAACCCATTCTTCCATAATTACCCAATAATAGTTATTTCAATTGTGGTTATTATAACTATCTGCTAACAACAGGTTCTGATTTGTATCAACAAATCATTAACCATTATCTTTGGTGATTTACATTTATTCATATCGGAAGTGAGCCAATCTTTTTACATCCATGTAAGCTTGGCATTATTTCTTCCCTGAAATAAAACAGAATTAAAAAAGCCAGTTACTAGGTAACTGGCTTAATATCTTTAGTGCTATTATTTTCTGCAGAGCTAAGCTCGCGTTAATAATTACATAACTTTATGCTGTGGCTTTTTCTTTTACCCAAAAGCTTGAGATGTAAGCGATTAGACCTAATAAGAAAATAACACCAGCAACTTCACGCATCCAATAGAATATGGAGAGTTTATCTTGAGTGGCCATAAAGCTTAGCGCTTCGCCTGTTTCAGGTAAACGTTGTAACCATACTTGTAAAACACCTGCACCGGTTAAGAATAAGGTGATAAAGACCATAGCAACAGTCATTAACCAGAATCCCCACATCTCACGTACTTGCGCACGGTTACAGTTAGCTTCACCAATACCACGTAACTTAGGCATAGCGAATGAAATGATAGTCATTACGATCATCGCATAAGCGCCATAGAATGCCATGTGACCATGAGCAGCGGTTATTTGTGAACCATGAGTGTAGTAGTTTACCGGAGATAAAGTATGTAAGAAGCCCCACACACCAGCACCCAAGAATGCCATAACTGCAGTACCTAACGCCCATAATGTAGCGGCTTTGTTAGGATGTTCACGACGACGACGGTTAACCATATTAAAGGCGTATAATACCATCGCAAAGAACGGTAATGGTTCGATTGCTGAGAAGATTGAACCTACCCACTGCCAGTATTCTGGAGTTGCTAACCAGTAGAAGTGATGACCAGTACCTAAAATACCTGAGATTAACGCCATCGCAATGATTACGTATAACCACTTTTCTATAACTTCACGGTCAACACCAGTAACTTTGATTAATACATAAGCCAAGATTGCACCCATGATTAATTCCCAAACACCTTCTACCCATAAATGTACCACGAACCACCAGAAGTATTTATCTAATGCTAAGTTAGTTGGGTTGTAGAATGAGAATAAGAAGAATACTGCCAAACCAATTAAACCGGTCATTAGCACCATGTTAATCGCAGTTTTTCGACCTTTTAAAATTGTCATACCAAGGTTAAATAAGAAACCTAAACAAACGACAACGATACCTATTTTGGTAATTGTTGGCTGTTCAAGGAACTCACGCCCCATAGTTGGCCATAACTCGTTAAAGGTAAAGTCAGCTAAGGTTGAATATGGTACAAGTAAGTAACCTAAAATAGTTGCTACACCTGCAGCAGCAAAAACCCAAAATAAGATAATTGCTAGTTTAGGACTGTATAACTCCGTTTCAGATTCCTCAGGAACCAGGTAATAAGCAGCCCCCATAAAGCCAAACAACAGCCAAACAATTAGCAAGTTGGTATGCACCATTCGAGCTACGTTAAATGGAATTGCGCCGGCGAGGAAATCGCCTACGACATATTGCAATCCCATGATCAGACCAAATAAAATTTGTCCGACAAATAAGATTAAAGCGAACACAAAATAAGGTTTTGCGACAGCTTGTGATTGATATTTTAATGTATTCATCTGTCTTACCCTTCTATGTTTGGCGGCCAGCCGTTAATGTCCATCTCTGAGGTCCATTTTAAGAACTCAGCTAAATCTTCAATTTCTTGATCATTTAAGTGGAAATTAGGCATTTGACGACGACCTGGTATATTTAACGGTTGTGCTTTCATCCAACCATTGAAAAACATTTTAAAGCCGGCTTCGCCACCGCGACGTTGAAAAACATTACCAAGTTCTGGCGCAAAATACGCACCTTCACCTAGTAAAGAATGACAGCCAATACAATTGTTCTTTTCCCAAAGGTGTTTACCACGCTCTACGGATTCGGTTATGTTTTGACGATTATCTCTTTCTGGCATTTCTTTTGTAGTATGAAAAGTTAAAGCAAGAAATACCAAGAAGAAGAATACACTTCCACCATAATAAATATTTCTCGCCATGCCTTTAGTAAAACTTTCTGACATGGGTTGCTCCCTTATAGTATTTAATAAAGCAAATACATCTTAAAGCTCTATAGCGGTGCAAATCTTGATAGAAATCAAACTAATGAATATTGTTGCGAAAATGTTTCAAAATATGTCGATTTGTATTTGTTGTTTAACTGTATTGCGAGGGAATATTTAGAAGATAGGCAGCTTTTTAACCATAGCCCGAGCAAGGTTAAGCATGCCAATTAATACAAAACCGGTATGCACTAAGATGAAATACAGCAACATTGCCATCAATTGAAAAGGCACTGTATCAGAAAGTAAAATAAAGATTAAAGGAGTAAAGACCACAAGCCCAACGGCAACAGAAAGTTGCACCGCGCGATACAGATGAATTCTTACAATGGCGCTTTGTTGTTTGTATTTAATAAGCATCCATAGCAATGCAATAAATGACAAACCGGGTAATACTAATAAATTAGCCAGAAACAATGATTGACAGGTAACGGCTAAATGTACAGATGACTTTGGATTAATTAACATAATGATCTCATACACTTAGCAGCTACAATAATTTTAACTATATACCGATGCTCAACTCACTTCAACATGCGCTTGGGGTATAAGCAACTTGATGATAAGCCACTATCCATCAAAATAAATGCGGGCAATATCCATTAACGCTTTAATCGTTTCAGGATCATCGGACAACGGCTCTGCTAAACAACATTTGCAAACCTCTAAAGGATCCATGCCACTTGACATCATTTTGGCCGCGTATATCAGTAAGCGGGTAGAAACCACTTCATCTAAATCGTTTTGCTCTAAGCGGCGTAATGCTTGGGCAAGCTCAACTAATGTAAAGGCTAAATGACCTTCTACGTTCGCTTCACTCATTAGTATTTGTTGTTCAACTTCTTTTTCAGGGTAATCAAAAGATAAAGCGACAAAGCGTTGTTTCGTACTAGGTTTCATCCCTTTTAATAAGTTTTGATAACCAGGATTGTAAGAGACTACCAACATAAAATCAGGATGAGCATCAAGTAACTCTCCCGTTCTTTCTAATGGCAAAACTCTACGGTCATCGGCTAAAGGGTGCAAAACAACCGTTGTATCTTTACGCGCTTCAACCACTTCATCAAGGTAACAAATGCCACCTTCTCGTACAGCTCGAGTTAATGGTCCATCTTGCCAATAAGTGCCTTCTGGGCCAATTAAATGGCGACCAACGAGATCTGCAGCAGTTAAATCATCATGACAAGCAACAGTATAAAGCGGCTTATTCAGTTTTTTTGCCATGTGTTCAATGAAGCGAGTTTTACCACACCCTGTTGGGCCTTTGATTAAAATTGGCAAATGATGTTGATGAGCGTATTCAAACAAGGACACTTCATTGTTCTGCTCTTTATAATACGGTACATCTACTGATGTGGTGGTTAGTTTTAAATTTGTAGTACTCATAAAATCTCAATACCGAACTTACATTGAGCATAAGTTACTCTTATGTTAACCGTGGTGCAATTGAGATACGAGCTTAGTTGATACAGATCAAGGTAAAAACAAGTGTGGCCTGACAATTGTCAAGCCACAGGTAATTATTGTTATTCTAACGCACCACCATCATTGAGGCGCTTTTCGGATTTGATAATAATTCGGCAAATACCTGCCAACGTTTTTGTTCATCATCACCACTTCTAAACTCTACATAGTCTTTAACCAGATCTTTGCCAAGATTATAATTAATCACATAAGCGCGGTAACGCTCAATAAAACCAACTCGTTGATTAGACTTTTCTGGAGTACTTAGCTCATATTTCATTAAGAAGTCTGCAGCTTGTTCCTTGTCAATTTGTCCATCTAAATAACGTTTGGCTGCTACATTACCAGCGTATGATAGTTTTCCTAATAAACTTTCAACCTGATAGTAAGCTTCAGCCTTTTCTGGATCCAAACCTGCTAACGGGAACAATACAGCTTTTTCAAACGCCATACGTTCAGTATGATTAAATGCCACCTCAATACCGTAATTGGCACTGCCTTCTGCTAATAAAGATAGTGGTGAATACAAAGGATATACTGAATATTCCAACCAGCCTTTACCATTAACTAAATGTTTTTCCATTAATGAGTTAAACACATGGTGACCGGGGTAGCCCTCATGACTAGCGAGATCAATAGCGCGATCTATTTGGATCGGAAAGTCGGTATTTACCTGAATCAAACTGAAGCTATTACCTTTATACCAGTTATAACCACTCCAGGGCTTATCATTCACATACTCTATGGTAAACGACTCATTCTCTGGTAAATCTATATTAGCTTTAGTGCGCTTTTGTGACTCTTCTATCGCAGCAATAAACACTTTACCAAGTTTATCTAATGGAATAACAAACTGATCTTTGAACGCTTTTAAACGAGGGTTCAATTCACCTTCGCCTGGCAACAATTCATTCAGTTCGGCCAACGCTTTATCAAAATCAGTTTCGCTTAAGTTTGGCGATTTTGCATCATAAAGTGCCATTGATTCTTGATCAAAAGTAAATTCTTTGCCGCTTAATTGCTGAATAAATGCTTTTACCGAGCGCACCTGAACAACTAACATATCTTTACGAAGTTGCTCGCTGGCAATGGCTGTAGAATTGTTTAAGTCAAGCTCCAGTTGCTCGGCAAAACTTAATAGTTTATCAAGCGGTTGTTTATCTGCAGCTTCTTGCCACTCTTTAGGGCCATAATAGGCATCAATATAATAGCTTTGATGCTTACCTACATGTAGCGCTAGTTTAACGTAACGCTCGGCTAATTGGTTCATATCCATTACCACCTTACTGGATTCACTTGCACTGTCTGAAGTGGAGTTACCACCACACGAAAATAATGTTAACGCTATAAGTATTGTTATTATTTTGTAGGGTTTAATTAGAGTTTTCATTTGCTGCTCCAGTTAATTTAGGTTGCGTAATACCATTAGAAAGACTGGCATAATATTTCGCCAATTCAAGCATATCTTCTTCATTTAAACGACTGACCATGCCTTGCATAATGGGGTCTTTGCGTCTTCGGTATTTAAAAGCCAACAGTTGTTTGAATAAATATTCTTGGTGTTGACCAGCAAGATTAGGATAAATAGGCACATCTGATAGGCCATTTTTACCATGACATGGTGCACAAAATTCTATTTGAGTTTTTAGTTTTTGGTGTTTTATTAACAACTGCTGCTCGTCAAAATTAATTTCTTGCTCAGCAATTTCCAGCATATCAGGGCTAGGCTCTACGGCATCAATAGTTGGTTCTGATTTGGTCAGTATTTCAGCGTTGGTTTCTGCAGCCCAGGCATGCAAGTTAAAGGTAAAAATGGTTAAAAATAGAACAAACTTCATTATATTCAACTATTAAATTTAGGGCACAAAAAAAGCGCATCAAATGCGCTTTTATCTTCTAATGTCACTTACTTAATGCTTGCGTAATATGCAGATAAGTTAGCGATATCTGCGTCAGTTAATGGCATAGCCATGCCTGACATTACTGGGTCTTTACGAGTACCAGATTTAAAATCTTTAAGTTGCTTGGCAAGATAAGCTTCTTTTTGACCCGCTAAGTTAGGGTACATTGGTACAGCTGAAATGCCGTTAGCGCCGTGACAAGCAGCACACATTGCTGATTTTCCTTTACCGGCTTCTGCGTCTGCAGCCATTGCTGGAGCAGCCATTACTACTGTTGTTGCTAGTGCTAGAGCTAATTTTTTCATAGATAAATACTCTTCTTATGTTTATAAACATTATGTTAACTGTAATTGATTATATGGAAAAAAAATTAACCTGTCTGCGATTTTTTTAATAAAAACTTGATCTTGATTAAAATATTTGTGCATTTGCGGCACAATTCGATAAAATTGAACAAGTTATTCTTGTAAATAAGTTGTTAACTTTGAAATTTAATAATACCTAC
This sequence comes from Thalassotalea fonticola, assembly GCF_032911225.1. Lineage (NCBI taxonomy): Bacteria > Pseudomonadati > Pseudomonadota > Gammaproteobacteria > Alteromonadales > Colwelliaceae > Thalassotalea > Thalassotalea fonticola. The sequence continues at coordinate 3,007,930 of NZ_CP136600.1, forward strand.
CATCAACTAGGCGACAAGTTTTATCAAAGCGCGATCCCAGCCAAGGTATCTAACCCAACCTTATTGCTTTGGAATGATACCCTTGCCGGTAATTTGAACTTAGAGGCATCATTTTGTCGGGATAAACTTGCGCTCGCCCAATATTTTTCTGGCAATAAAATACTTACTGGCTCAGAGCCTGTCGCGCTGGCTTACTCTGGTCATCAATTTGGCCAATTCAATCCTTATATGGGCGATGGTCGTGCCCATTTATTGGGTGAAGTATGTGATAAAGGCAATACTCAACGTGACATCCAACTTAAGGGCTCTGGACAAACGCCATTTTCAAGAAGGGGGGATGGCCTTTGTGCCATAGGTCCGGCAATTCGTGAATATATAATGAGTGAAGCCATGTATGCTCTAGGGGTTCCCACATCTCGTTGCTTAGCTGTTGTGTCTACTGGCGAAACGGTCTATCGCGAATTACCAAAACCTGGTGCTGTTGTTACGCGGGTTGCCGCTAGCCATATTCGTGTAGGAACATTTCAACATTTTGCCGCTCGAGCCGATGTAGAGTCGTTAAAAGCATTGACCGAATATACAATTAATCGCCATTACCCAACTATTGATATCAAGGCTGATGACTATATTCTAGAATTGATAAAGGCAGTTGGCGCCAATCAAATAGAGCTTGTAGTGCAGTGGATGCGAGTTGGCTTTATCCATGGAGTGATGAATACCGATAATTGCGCTATATCAGGCGAGACTATTGATTATGGCCCATGTGCAATGATGGGCGTTTATCACCCTGGCACCGTATATAGTTCTATAGATAAAAATGGCCGTTATGCGTTTGCTAATCAACCAAACATTGCGCAATGGAATATGGCGCGCTTTGCCGAGAGTTTAATTTCATTAATTGATGAGGATAATGAAAAAGCAGTTGAGCTGCTTACCCCTATCATTTCGCAATTTTCTGAAGATTTTAATAATGCTTATTATGCAATGTTAGCAACTAAACTTGGTGTGCATGACTTATCGTTAATCGATAAGGCATTTATTAAAGAATTGCTCGATATTTTGCAAAACCAAGAACTTGATTACACCTCAACATTTGTACAGCTCACCCACTCTTTAAGTGACGTAGAGCAAGCTGAAAACTTAAAGATATCCTTTGGAAAATGGTACAATGATTGGCGAACCCTTTTACAAGATGGCAAAATAGATAACAATACCGCGCAAGCATTAATGCAAGTTAATAACCCTGTGGTAATACCTAGAAACCACCACGTAGAAGCCATTTTAACTGAGTGTGAAACTAGCGGTGATTTAAGCAGAGCAGACAGGTTTTTACAAGTGTTACGTTCACCCTATAAACAACTGCCACATACCAGTGAATTTCAAGACTTACCTGAAGATGGCGATGTAAACTACCGTACTTTCTGTGGAACTTAATAGACATGCAACAAATACAAACAGCCAAATTAGATAATAACAATCTGCTGCTCATTTCTTTTACCCGAGGCTGGGATCAAGATGATATTAATCTACTGTCACAGTGTATTTTCAAACACTTGCCTGAACATCAAATAAAAGAGCATATTCAGGGGGCGGACCGAGAATATTTCCGCTTTACTTTTAACGACGAATACCTAGTACTGCAATTTGAAAGCTATAGTGAATCTTGCTGGATAGAGCCTGAAGATCAGCTTAACAGCCAACAATTGCAAAAAATCAACTCATTATTAAATAACTAATTTGGAGCGTTAAATGAAATTTATCTTAATTGTATTACCATTGTTTTTAACCGCCTGTGTTTCAATCCAAGAAAAGCAGGAAGCTAATGTTACGCCACAGTTAGCAGACAATCTGGATGAAGGAAATTATAAAGACGAAGATGAAAATATGGTTATTATGATGGGTAACTGTAAAGGACTGGAGAATAGTGACTACTGTGATTCACTTAAAAAGAATGAAGAAGATAATCAAAAACAACTTGATGAGTCACTGAAAAAACACAGTAAAAAGTAGAATGCAATAGTCATTTCAACCTTGATTTGAACCTCTATCTAATTGATCCAATAAGAAATAGAAAAAAGCACCATCATCCCCAATGAGAGGAACGTGATGTGGGATCTCCTGAAGCGTGCTGTAACTTAATTAAAGTGAATCTTTAATCAAACCACAGTTATTTAGTTCGGATTATATCCTACACCATACGAATATTTTGCTAATGTTTTCTTCATATGTCAGCATATAAATCTATATTCATTTAAGAGGAATATTCTGTGATTAAACCTACTGTTTGGATTGAAGCAGGTGTAGTTATTATATATGGCTCTAGTCTAGATGCAGCTCCTCACAGTCATCAAGCGATACAAGTTACCTGGCTGCAAAAAAATTCGCTTTGTAAATTTAATGGCAAAAACATTGCGGAATTAATTATTATCGACTCTAAAGTTGAGCATCAATTGCATATGTCTGCAGGATGGATACTTCTAATTGAGCCAAAAAGTGATTTAGGGCGCGAGTTGTCCAAGCTACTTGCAGGACAATCGTTCAAAACATTTAGCTCAACCTTTTCTATGACTTATAAACCGCTAACACGAGCAGACGACGTAGGTAAGTTTTTAACACCTTTATTCAAGGAATTAAACATGACCAACCAATCCTTATCTGCCAGTAAAAGTACGGTAGTAGATACTCGCATTCAACAACTATTAAGTGATTTAGACCAATGTTTACACGGTGACTGTATTAAACCCTCGAGCTGGCGAGCTGCTGAAGTCGCGCAGCAACTCGCTTTATCTGAAAGCCGTTTTCTTCATTTGTTTAGCGAAGAATTAGGTATAGCATGGCGCCCCTATTTGTTATGGCGCCGTATTATGTGTGCGATTCAAGCATTATTAAATAATGTCTCTGCTACTGATGCAGCTCATCTGGCAGGGTTTAGTGACAGTGCTCACCTAAGCCGAACATTTAAAAATACCTTTGGTATGACAATTAGGCAAGCTCATGCTTTGTTCAGCAAAGATTAGCTAGTTTATTCAAGTTTCTGGTTTAGCGATTGGATATGCTGTGCACATATTCATTGAGCGAGAGTTACCCATGACTAAATTATCAAAAGATTTTCTTATAGAAACCCCTATGCTGGATTTTAACCATCCGCAGATACAAACGTTGATTGAACAACGAAAATGGCGAGAGTTGTCGCGCTACGATGCAATAGGTGCAATAGGTGCAATTTACAATTATGTGCGTGACGACATTCGGTTTGGCTATAACGCAGATGACCGCTTATCGGCAAGTCAGGTGCTTAAAGATGGTTATGGGCAATGCAATACTAAAGGTACATTATTAATCGCTCTATTTCGTGCGGTTGGCATACCAACACGATTTCATGGCTTTACTATCTACAACGAGTTACAACGCGGCGCAATTCCTAATTACTTATTTGCCATAGCACCTAAGCGCATTATCCATAGCTGGGTTGAAGTTTATCAAGACGAACGCTGGATTAATTTGGAAGGGTATATCATCGATAAACCTTATCTTAAGCAAATTCAACATGGTTTTGCCAATCGATGTAAACAATTTTCAGGCTTTGGTATTGCAACTAAATGTCTTGCCGCTCCTAATATTGATTGGCAAGGTGAAGACACTTATATACAAAGTGATGGTATTGCCGATGATTTTGGCGCATATACCCAACCCGATGACTTTTACTCAAGCCACGGCAGTAACCTTTCGGGGATTAAAAAGATTCTTTTTCGTTATGTACTTCGCCATTTGATGAATTTAAACGTGAACAAAATTCGTTCTTATGGCGTTGTCCTAAATGACAGAGCATAGAGAAAAGCTTGTATTTTTATGTGGAAAAATCAAATCGCTGCTTTAGAATCAGCTAACGTTAATAGTAAATTATTTTTATTAGCTAACTTTATTACATGATAATTTATGCGACAAACCTGTCATCAGCTATGTTCAAGTTAATAACCGGTGTTGAACGGACAGCTGACGATAACGACTTGCTAAGCGAAAAACAATGATTGGCTATATTCGAGAAGCGATGGCTAACTGGTAATTATCCGCTTAAGCAGCTTTAGGCAAAAGTTGACTTTGGTTCAAATTACTTCGTAGTCGATTTCCATAAAGCTTTCAACTTCGTGAATCCAGTAATTATTTACAAAACTCTGATGGTCATCATGATCACAGTAAAACTATAATCTTCGTAGTTGTTAAACTCCATTGACAGGCCAAAGTCAAAGCTATTTTGATCACTTATTTGACGCAGTGCTTCAAAATTATTTACGGTAGAAATGGAAGCCAAACTTTTTGCAGTGTTGATAAAGTTTTTTTCATTTTGTGATCCTCTTTCGTGCTTTAAACGTAGCGAAACCAATAAAACTATTTACAGTCCCACTTTAAATGCGTGTATAGACTCAATTTAGCTAAGTTAAAACTTTATCATTTCTATAAGTGACTCTTGAATTGCTTCTATTGAGCTGTATCTAGGATTGTAATTTAACAACTGTCGCGCTTTTAAGTTGCTGCAATTGCTATTGTGGCTTATGTGCTCGACTGTTGCATTATAGTCATCTTCACTTACAGTATTTTTCAATTCAGCTAGTGGTAGATAACGAATATTTACTGGCTTTGATAACCAATCAGCAATAGCTTGCGTGTAGCCCCTTAGGGTTAAAGCTTGGTTAGAAACTGCATGAAAACTTTCACCTAACGCATTATTTCGATGTAATATTGCTTGCATAAAAACCTGAGCTACGTCATCAGCATGTACATGATGAAGAGTTTCCAAGCCTAAGTTTGGCAATAAAACTTCATTGCCTTCTTCAATATCAATAAAGAACTGTTCATTAAAATTCCCGGCCGGGTTTAAAGGGCACCAACCAGGGCCAACGATATGGCCGGGGTGAACAATAGTGGCAGGAAAACCTTGATAAATATATTCATCAATCAGGTAAGACTCTATTGCAGCTTTATTTATTCCATAATCGCCGAGCGGAAACTTTTGTTGCTCTTCCGTTGAAGGAACAAATCTTGTATTGCCATGAACCCAGATGCTGCCACAGTGGAGTAGTTGTCTTACTTTACCTCGAATAGCATTAACAAGCTGTTGAGCACTTTCCTGGGTAAAACAAATCAGATCAATGACAATATCAGGATTTAATTGCGCAATTTCATTGCCAAACTCACCTGTTTGTTCAAGCTTTTCTCGATCAAGAGAAATTGATTTAACACTGCGCCAAGCTGGATTAGTTTTATATGGAGTATTTGCATGTCGACTAACCGCAAAAACTTCAAAGCCAGCGTTGACTAATTTTGGTATCAAAAAACTACCAATGTGGCCTGTAGCCCCTATAACAATAACGCGCATAAAATTTCCTTTCGTAATGACCAATAGCAGGCATATTGATAGCTAACAATTGCTCAGATTAAGTTCTAGACTGTGGCTTTAGTTGCTCCGGTACTAACACCGCCATCTATGAGCAGTGTTTGCCCAGTAATGTATTCACTCGATTTTGAAGCTAGAAAAACCACAGCACCATCAAGATCATGTGGCCTTCCAGGTCTCCCTATAGGTATTCGATCACAAATATAATCTAACCATTGTTTATTTTCGTACAACACTTTATTTTGTGCCGTTTCAAACCAACCCGGCGCCAGACAGTTGACCGTGATGCCTGACTTGCCCCATTCATCTGCCAAACTCATGGTAAGTTGCTTAATACCACCGCGACTAGCGCAATATGGTGCTAAACCGGCAAAGCCTGATACACTCGTAACGGAGCCAATATTAATGATTCGACCGTATTGCTTTTTAAGCATATGCTCTGCTACTTTTTGAGCAACAAAAAATGATCCACGTAAATTGGTATTAACCACTGAATTCCAGTCAGACCAACTAACTTCAACTGCAGGTTTACGAATATTACAGCCGGCATTATTTATCAGAATATCAATCTTTGGAAAGACAGAAACTGCTTGTGAAACCATATTTTCGATGCTCTGAAGATTTTCAACATCCAAATCTACAGTAATAACTTTTCGCCCAAGGGATTTAATCTCTTGGGCAAAAGGCTCGATATCGGTACTGTTTCTCGAGGTGAGCACTAGATCTGCACCAGCCTTGGCTAAGGCCAATGCAAAGTATTGCCCTAAACCTCTACTAGCTCCGGTTACAATGGCGACATTATTCGTTAAATCAAAAAGTTCACTCATATTATTTTGTACCAATAGCGGAGGTAACTTTATCAACTAAGTAAATTATCGACTGATAATCTATGCCTGAATGTTGTGTTAAGCCTATTTCACAGGTTCTACTGTTACTGTACCCAACACTACAACCTTGTGGAACTTGCTCCTTCAATGTTGCCAAAGCATTTTCATTAAGCTCAGGTGTTGTGAAGCCTTTATCACCAGCAAAACCGCAACAGTAAATATGCTCAGGTATTTGAACATCACGAGCACAGCGATTTGCCAAATTGATCATTTTATCGCTCAAGCCCATACGACGACTGGTACAAGTAATATGAAGCATGATGGTTTCGTCAACAGGCGTAAAGTTTAAATAATCAACTAAAACATCCTCAATAAAACCTACTGGTTCGTATATTTTTAAAGCACCATATCTATCATCATCTGCAGTTATCATGGCCTTACAAGGACTGGTATCAATTAATATTGGGTATTCACCGTCATTACTTAGCTGATTTAATTGTTGCAAGGTTGAGATACGTTTTTCTTCAGCTTGTGCAAACATGCCTTTACTGTTAAAAGGCATGCCACAGCATTGCCCGGTAAAATCAGGACTGATGATCTCAAAACCGGCTTTTTTCAATAACTGATAGGTTTTATCCGGTAAGGAATCTTGTTCCTTAGCATCAATTGCAGGACCCATAGAGCGACTAGCACAACTAGGGAAATAAACAACTTTGGGGCGGTCACCAATGATCTTATGTACTATAGATACTGGTCGATAATTTGCCCTGTTTGGTGTTTCTTTACTCCACAGAGGTATAGTATCAAATGATAATTTGCGCAATAGCACAGCTATGCCAGCGTGCATTTTCTTGCCAAATATATTTTGCAAGAAAGCCATAAAAGCCAGCACCAAACGGGTAGATTTTTCAATTAATGTAAAATTACTAGCGAGTAATGCCGATATTTTTTGAAACTTTTGGTTGCTCTCACTGCGCAATTTTCTCACCAAATCACCTGTATTTATACCCACAGGACAGCGTTCTGCACACAAACCTGTAGCGGCACACGTTTCAATGCCTAAATAATCAAATTCAGTTTCAAGCTCTTTTAATAACTTAGAGTTTTCATCAGTTTTTCGTAACCTTTGTATCTCTCTATAACTGGTAATACGCTGCCTTGGCGTAAAACTTAATCCATTAGAAGGGCACACAGGTTCACAAAAACCACATTCTATACATTTATCAATTAACTCATCGGCTGCGGGTAATGCTTTCAATGACTTAAGGTGAGCTTGCTTATCCGCATTAATGATCACTCCCGGATTCAATATACTTTTAGGGTCAAATGCAGTCTTGATGTTTTGCATCAGTTCAAAACCTTGTTGGCCCCACTCCAGTTCAATAAAAGGTGCCATGTTACGACCAGTACCATGCTCAGCTTTTAAAGAGCCTTGATAATCAATGGCAACCAGCTGGCAAACATCATTCATAAAATCATCATAGCGCTGAACTTCTTTCTCGGTTGAGAAATCTTGAGTAAAGACAAAGTGCAAATTACCATCCAGAGCATGGCCAAAAATAATGGCTTCATCATAGTGGTATTTGTCAAATAAGGCTTGCAAGTGGGATACGCCGCCGGCCAGTTTATCGACCGGGAAGGCAACATCTTCTATGATCACCGTAGTGCCAGTTTCTCTAACCGCGCCTACAGCGGGGAAGGTCTGTTTTCGAATAGCCCAAAGCTTGTTGTAATCACTGCTGTTATCTGAAAAAGCGACGCTGTTACTTTGCTCAAACTTAGATAACAACGTAGTCAAATTATCAACTTGCTGATCCAGTAAATTTTGATTGGCAGCTCGAGTTTCAATTAACAACGCTGCCACGCCCTCATCTAGGTTGTAGATGAATTCGGGTAAGCCTGCCATTCCTCGAACAGAAACTAACGAACGACGATCAAGAAGTTCCACTGCGGAAACATTGGCATTGGCAAGAGCACTTACAGCACGACAAGTGGTATCAATATCAGGAAAAAGTACTAATGAACTCGCCCGGTATTTGTGTTCAACCACAGTGTTATAGGTAATGGATGAAATGAAACCTAAAGTCCCTTCCGAGCCAATCATTAAATGCGCAAGAATATCAATTGGATCGTCAAAGTCAGTTAAAGAATTTATTGCATAACCAGTAGTATTTTTTAAACGGTACTTATGCTCGATTAGCTGTTTCAGCTGTTCATTGTCTTTAGTCTTGGTGGATAGTTGTTTGAGATCGGCTAACAATCCGGCATGAGTTTTTCTGAAGCTTTCAACACTTATTTGCTCGGCAGTATCAAGCACAGTTCCATCATGTAAAATCACCCGAATACTGTCCAAAGTATGGTAGCTATTTTGCGCTACACCACAGCACATACCACTTGAGTTATTCGCGGCAATTCCCGCTATTTTACAGGTGTTGATTGAAGCTGGATCAGGTCCTAATTTACGTCCATAAGGAAGTAAATACTTGTTGGCATCCCCACCTATAACTCCAGGGCCTAGTTTAATTTTCAGGCCGAGATTTAAAACCTCATGATCGCGCCAGTTATTCGTTAACATGATTAACACTGAATCAGATTGAGCTTGTCCGGATAAACTCGTTCCTGCAGCTCGAAATGTTACTGATAATTTTGCACTGTTCGCTTTTTTCATCACCGCAATCAATTCCGCTTCATCATCAATCTTAACGATAATTTTAGGGAGCAATCGATAAAAGCTAGCATCAACTCCATAAGCTAGCCGTCTGGCATAATCGGTAATAATGCGTTCTTTAGGCAATATATCAGCCAAATTCTTAGCAAAATTTTGGTATGGAGCAGGCAACATTAAAAGCTTCCTTTTTTAAAAGTACTAATATCTTTGATAAAGCTACTATATCGAAACAATGTACTTATTCACTACTTAGAGGTTGGCTGTTCATTGATATTTTTTTAACGTTACAAAGCCTAATACCAAAAAACATGATTCACTTTAATACTTTATAACCTAATGCTTTATCTGAAAAAATTAGCTATATAAAAAATAAATACAAGGTACTTTTATGGCGTAAAAAGTCCTTCAGTAAATAATTCCATGTTAAATCAGTATCAATAACTCCCCATATATGGCTTAGCGGAGTATCGATGATTATCGATATAGTAATGAAAACTTAGCAGCCTTTATGAGAAGTAAAATGACAAAAGCAAACCTTTCAATCAACAATAAACTGGCTATCGTTACCGGAGCCAGTTCAGGGATCGGCAAGGAACTCGCCATATATCTAGCCAAAAACGGTTGGAATGTAGCCATTAATTATGCAGGTAATGCGGCAGGAGCTGCAGAAGTGGTCAACGAAATTGAAAAACTTGGGCAAAAAGGTTTCTCAAAGCGTTGTGATGTTGGTATGAGTGTCGACGTTAACGAATTTGTCGCTGCCATTGAGCAAGAATTTAACCAAGCTCCGTCATTATTAGTCAATAATGCAGGATGTCAAACTTGGTCACCATTTTTGCAGTTAAAGGAAGACGACTGGGACAAAGTCATTCGCACTAACTTAAAAGGCTGCTTTCTTCTTACTCAAACGGTCGCCAAGTTAATGGTAAAACACAACGAAATGGGTTCGATTATTAATATTGGATCTGGTTGTAACAAGGTTCCGTTCCCAAATCTAGTTGATTATACCGCCTCAAAAGGTGGTATAGAAATGCTAACGCGTTCAAGTGCTATCGAACTTGGCCAATATAACATCAGAGTAAATTGTGTTGCTCCTGGTGCCATCGAAATCGAACGAACCAGGCTCGAAGATCCTGATTATGCAAAAACTTGGGCGAAAGCCGCGCCGATTAGTAGGGTTGGTAATCCAGAGGATATTTATAATGCAGTGGAATTTTTCGCTAGCGAAAAGTCAAGTTTCGTTACCGGTCAGACATTATGGGTAGATGGTGGCGTTTTCACTTCTCCTAATTGGCCAGAAGTGTATCGTGACTCTGATGATTAACGTGTAAACAATATCGTTTTTGTGTGAATAAACTCAATGCTATTCACACAAGGCATCGTTTTTTACGGAAAGGTTACTGATTCTTTCTACTTCACCACTTTATGCTTCTGTTAAGGTTTTTATTATGCCGCAAATCAAAAACAATGTGTGTTTCTTATTATGTTTTCTTATTGTTGGCTGTGACAACTCTAGTACAGAAATAAACATCCCTCTAGCTCCTATTAAAGCAATTCAACATACCACTATCAGCGAAGAGTGGATCGAACAAGAAAGGAACCTTTCTGGATATTTGCGACCAATTAAAATATCAAATTTATCTTTTAACGTATCCGGTAAAATATTAGATATTAGTGTCCATGTGGGCGATAAAGTCACTGAAGGACAAGTGTTAGCGACTCTTGACCCCATTGAATTTGAGTATCGCTTAAATCAAGTGAAAGCAGAGTTGGCGAGTGCAAGATCTGAGTTTAATGCGCAAAAAGAGCACTATCAGCGACAAAAATTGGTTTTTGAAAAAAAGATCATTAACAAAAGTGCATTCGAAACTGCATTATCTAAATTTGAACAAGCACAAAGTGCGGTAACCTTATCAGAATCGTCTGTTGCTCTCGCCCTTCGAGATTTAAACAATACAGTACTACGCGCACCATTTAATGGGGTTGTTACCCAGCGACATGTTGAAAAATATGAAGAAGTGACTAGCCGAGAGTCTGTCGTTGAAATTCAAGGGCAAGAGCAATTAGAAGTGGCATTTTTAGTACCAAGCAACCTAATTGGTGAAATCAGCCAAGGCGATAACATCGCCATCCGTATTCCTACCGTTGGCAAGCAAAAATACTTGGCACACATTACCAAAATAGGGATGAAATCCGATCTTCGCGGAGCCTACCCCGTCAGTGCAAAAATTAACAAACCAGCTCCAGGCTTGCACTCTGGTATGGCTGCAGATGTAATGCTTACCCTGTCTCATAGATCAGCAGGTATTGTTCTACCTGAGTCAGCAGTCATCATTGCGCCAAATGGCAACAAGCAGGTATTCATTTATGATGCAAAACAGCAGAAGGTGTATGCCCGAACCGTTTCTACGCAATTCAAAAACTCCAATACTGTGGCGATCACACAAGGCTTAAATCCCGGAGATATTGTTTGTACTGCCGGCTCTGAATTTCTTCGCGAAGGTCAAACTGTGACCTTGTATCAAGCCGTGCATTGATAGTATCTGGAGAATTCTGATGAACATTACCAAACTTACCCTAAACAACAGTAGAATGACCTTCGTACTCATGGCCTTGATAATCTCACTGGGACTTATGGTCTATACTGATTTTCCTAGCCGTGAAGACCCATTGGTAAGAATCAATAAGGCGATGATAATCGTTAAATTTCCTGGCCTTCCTCCAGAACAAGTCGAAAACCTGATAACCAAAAAGGTAGAGGAAAAACTCAGAGAAATCCCTGGTATAGAGTTTATTAATTCGGTTTCTAAAACCGGTCAAGCGGTTATTACGGTTAGTGCATTTGAGCATATTGAAGATTATATAAAAGTTTGGGATAAAGTCAGACGTAAACTAGATGAAACCAAGCAGGTATTACCACAAGGTGCGATAGGCCCTATTTTCAATGATGATTATGGTGATGTTTCTATCTTTACTGCAGCATTAACCGGCCAGAATTGGAGTATGGCTCAGTTAAGGGCACATGCTCGGAAAATAAGAGACAGGTTATACACCATCAATGGTATTCGGCGTGTCACCTTACATGGTTTGCAACAAGAAAAAGTCTACGTTGAAGGTGTGAGCAGTGTCGTTGAATCGAACAGCATTGACTTTATCAATCTGGTCGGTTCCATTAAAGATCAAAATTTGATCATTCCTGCCGGTAAAGTATTAACTGATGTCCGTGAAATTACCGTAGAAACCAGTGGTAAGCTGCAGTCTAAGAAAGATTTGGATGAGCTTGAAATTCGCTCGACAAACGGTGGCACAGTGCCGTTAAAAGATTACCTGTCACTCCGTTCAAGTTATGGTGAGCCGTCGACCGAACTCGCCTACTTCAACGGTAAACCTGCGGTTGTCATTGCGGCTTCGATGCAGATGGGTAGAAACATACTGGAGCTTGGTCCACAACTTAAACTGCTGTTAAAGCAGGTGAACCTTGAATTGCCCGTTGGCATGCAATTGCAAATAGCCACATTTCAAGCGGATGTTGTCGAACACTCGATAGACAGTGTAAAAGAAAGTTTGTACCAAACATTGCTGATCGTATTAGCGATTGTGATCCTAAGTCTAGGAGTTACTGAAGGCTTAATTGTTGGTATCACTGTGCCTTTAACAATTTTGGCATCCTTGCTGGTAATGTTCTTCCTGGAAATAGATTTACAGTTTATTTCTTTAGCAAGTTTGATCATCGCTCTTGGGATGCTGGTAGATAATGCCATTGTCATTACTGAAAACATACATTTACGCCTTCATGCCGGAGAGAATCGCCGCAAGGCCGCCTTAAATGCTTGTCAAGAATTGGCCTGGCCGTTATTAACCTCAACATTAACAACTGTTTTGGCTTTTTCACCAATTTTATTAGCGCAAACTACAGCCGGTGAATATACCCGCTCATTAGCACAAGTAGTTTCCATCTCACTGTTGATCTCATGGCTACTTTCTCTAACTGTCGTACCATTACTGGCGGTGCATTTCATCCGTAAAAAACAGTTGCATGCGCCTTTTATTCTGATCCCAATCTATCAAAAATTTGTCACTTGGGTAGTTAATTTCCCTAAGCGCTTTCTGTTGGCGATCACTGCAACATTTATGTTCTCTGTATATATACTTTCTCTGGTACCTGTTGAAATGTTCGCGGTGTCTTCACGCTCTGAAGTACTAGTCTATGTTGACTTACCCGCAGGCTATAACGTACGACAAACAGAACAAGCTACATCAAAGTTAACCGACTGGCTACTCGACAGTGAACACAACCCTGATGTTAATTATGTTTCTAGTTATATTGGCACAGGCGGCCCAAGGTTCTTCTTATCAATAATTCCAAACAGCCCTGCACCAAATAATGCCTTTATGATTGTTAATACCCAATCGGCTGATAGTGCGAGTAACATGCTTGCCAAAATTCGAAATTATGCCGCAAAAAACCTTGCTCATATCAACATCAGAACTGAGCTCATATCTCGGGGAACTGTACCTCCAGGGGTAGTACAACTTCGCTTTACCGGGCCTGATGCCGATCAGTTATTTGCCCTGAGCAAACAAGCCGAAGCAGCACTGGCAGATATTCCTGGTGCATTGCATGTACGCAACAGTTGGGAAAACAAAACATCTCGTTATCGTATTAATATTGATCAAGCAAAAGTACGCCGCAGCGGCATCACCTATCAAGCAATTTCGCAATCCTTGCAAGCAACATTTTCAGGAGTAGAAATCACCACGATCCGTCGCGATGACACACTCATACCGGTAATTATGAAAGTTAAATCTACCAGCAGAGAGATGGCCAAAAGCAGTAATCCGCTTGACTTGGTTAAAGTCTATTTAAACACTGGAGAACCTCAATACGTGCTACTTTCGCAGGTGGCCACTATTGAATCGGTAAGCCAGTTTGGCAGTATCGTCAGACGAAACATGCAAAAAACCATCACTGTCGAAGGCAAACACAGCCGTTGGAAAGCACCTGAATTACAGGCGGCATGGGATAACAAAATAAAAGATATATACGAAAATTTACCCTCTGGTTATAGCATTGAATTAGGTGGTGAGTTGGAGGGCTTTAAAAACAGTGCCGGCACATTATTTGTTACCTTACCGTTATTTATCGGACTAATTTTATGTTTGATTGTCAGCCAGTTTAACTCTTTTCGAAAAACCTTAATTGTTGCCTGTACAATTCCTCTTGCCTTTTCTGGCGGCTTTATCGGTTTATATTTAACCGGTGCCAACTTTGACTTCATCGGCGCTCTCGGCTTCATTTCACTGGCTGGGATCATCATCAATAACGCCATCGTGTTAATTGATAAAATTAGTGCTGAACAGGTACGGGGGAAAACAAAATTAGACGCTATTTTATCCGCTAGCACTAATCGTCTTCGTCCTATTTTAATCACTACAGTAACGACAGTACTGGCGCTTATACCATTGATGATGATGAGTGAAAGCTTATTTTATAGCATGGCAAGCGTGATAATTTTTGGCATGAGCTTAGGCACAATCATGACTCTGGGAGCAGTGCCAGCATTGTACATGATATTAATCAAAGGCAGTAAGACATCAGCTAATCAACTAAAGGAAAATCGATGAAACCTCAAAAAACACCAATAATAAAATTGTTGCTAAATGGCTTTGCGTTAATTCTTGTATTCTTTAATTTACTTGGCTGCCAGGGTATTTCAACCACGACTGCAGAATTAAACAAGCAAGGCAACGAGCCCTTTTATGGCGCTAAATTTGAACCCGAAGCTGGTCGAGCAATACATGGCTGGGGGCAAATAACCCATGGTTGGAACACTAATCACCCGGGTGCTATTGGTGATAAACAAGATTACTACGATTACTTAGCAACAGTTGGCGATCACGCCCCCGCGATTGTATCATTTTATATCCATCCTCAGCGCAAAGATGGACAGCAACAACTTGACGGTTTTATTGAACGTTATAAGAAATTTGCTGAAGAAGATAGCTGGCAAATGGCACAAATTGCCTATGATTTTGATCCAGAAATGACCTTGTCAGGTCAAGGAGATAAACAACTAGAACAATTTTTTAGCGCTGTGTCAGCTATCGGAAAACCAGTTTTAATGCGCATCGGCTGGGAATTTAACAATCGCGGTCATTTTGATCCTAAAGGTTATCGAGAAGGCTATCGCTATATAGTTGATAAAATGAGAGCGATGAATGTTACCAATGTTGCTACCTTGTGGCATGCATCAGTACCTGATTTAAATGAACTAAGCGGTATGCCAATTCTTGAACCGCATGATTATATGGATTATTACCCTGGCGATGATTATGTCGATTGGTGGAGCATCAGCCAATTTAGTATTGAATCATTTCGCTCTCCAGGCAGTATTGAATTTTATAACAACGCTGCTGCTCGTAAAAAGCCGGTATTCATCGGTGAGTCATCACCATGGTTTACGGTTGGTCGGAGCATGAAATTTCGCGACCCTGAATCTTTCGACGAATCGATTGCCTGGTTTGACGCTTACTTCACCCTGTTCCATGAATTTCCACAGATAAAAGGCATGAATATCATCATTGTTGACTGGCAACGCTGGAATTGGATTTGGCCACAACTTACCGGTGGCTTTAACAACACCCGTCTTGATTTATGGCTATCATTGCCACAGCGCTTCCAACAATGGCTGAATGATCCAAAATTTATTCATGCGAATGAAGCAAAAGTACTATTTAACTAAACAATGATTTCCTGGTTAACAACACATATAGGAGTAAACAACCATGTATTTAGGTATTGACCTTGGTACCTCAGGGGTAAAGGTAGTAGTTATAGATGAACAGCAACACCTAGTTGCACAAGCTACAGTTTCTCTTAAAGTATCTCGTCCTAATGAGCTATGGTCGGAACAAGAGCCAGAACACTGGTGGCAAGCAACCAATGCTGCTATGGCCAAATTAAAACGTAGTTATAGCAGTACATTAATGCAAGTAAAGAGTATTGGTTTATCTGGGCAAATGCACGGTGCTACTGTATTAGATCAAAATAATAAGGTGCTGCGTCCAGCAATTTTATGGAATGACGGTCGCTCAGAAAAACAATGTATTGAGATTGAGCAGAAAGTAAAAAATGTGCACAATATTACCGGTAACTTGGTTATGCCAGGTTTTACTGCGCCTAAATTATTATGGCTACACCAGCATGAAAATGCATTATTCAACAAAATAAATAAAGTACTGTTACCAAAAGATTATTTACGTTTTTTAATGACCGGGGACTTTGCTTCAGATCTTTCTGACAGTGCCGGCACCCTGTGGCTAGATGTTGAAAAGCGTCAGTGGTCTACTGAAATGTTATCTGCATGCCATTTAAATGAATCGCAAATGCCAGCGCTATTTGAAGGCACTGAAATTACTAGTTTGCTAAGCAAAGATGTAGCCGATAATTGGGGGATGAAACGTGTTCCTGTAGCAGCTGGCGCTGGCGATAATGCTGCCGGAGCGGCAGGGATTGGCGTTGTTAACCAAGGGGATGCATTCCTATCTTTAGGAACATCTGGTGTTTATTTTGTTGCCAATGACGCATATAGGCCCAACCCAACGGGTGCACTGCACACTTTTTGCCATTGCTTCGAGAATCGGTGGCATCAAATGTCAGTAATTCTAAGTGCTGCCAGCTGTTTGAGTTGGGTAACAAACTTAACTGGAGCTAAAAGTGAAGCCGAGTTACTGGCAGAAGTTGCAAAATTGGACTTTAATATCCCTTGTGAGGTAACGTTTTTACCTTATCTATCAGGGGAACGAACACCTCATAATAACCCGCATGCTAAAGGAGTGTTTTTTGGTCTTTCACACACTACCAACCGTGCAGTTCTTTGCCGAGCAGTTTTAGAGGGGGTAGCCTATGCTTTTGCCGATGGTCAACAGGCTCTGATCGATGCAGGTACAGTAATTAATCAGGTATCTGTAATTGGTGGCGGTTCACGTAGCCAGCTTTGGGGCAAAATTTTAGCAAGTACCTTAAATAAAACATTAGTTTATCGAAAAGACTCTGATGTAGGTCCCGCATTTGGTGCCGCCAATTTGGCTAGGCTTGCGATAAGTGATGAAGCGGTAAGTGATGTTTGTATTGCAGGAGAGGTCATTAATGTGATTGAGCCAGATCCAGAATTAGTCCAACAGTGCTCAGAAGGGCTCGCTCTATATAGAAACTTATATCAAAGCTTAAAACCGCATTTCAGCAATATATAAGTCAGCTCAACGAACATCTTTTCAGTTGTCATATTTGATAGATGTTCGTTCTCCTATATTTTTTTACCATTTTGTTTACAAAGAAAAATCACCTTACGTTAAAAAAGTATTATTCACATTGTAACTGTAACGTAGCCCCGCATAGTGTATAGCCAGTAAACTTATCTACAATATCCCTAAAGTAGATACGGCCATGACTGACAAAAAATCTAATTCAAGAAAACGCTTACGTAGTGAAGAATGGCTTAATGAGCCAAATCATCCAGATCAAACTGCCATATATTTAGAACGTTATATGAATTACGGCCTCACCCGTGAAGAGCTGCAATCTGGCAAACCCATTATTGGTATCGCGCAAACAGGCAGCGACTTAACGCCTTGTAATCGTCATCACGTTGCTCTTGCACAACGGTTAAAAGAAGGGATTCGTGATGCTGGCGGTATTCCATTGGAATTTCCAGTTCATCCTATCCATGAAATGGGCAAGCGTCCAACCGCAGCTTTAGATAGAAATCTAGCTACATTAGGTTTAATTGAAATACTTTATGGTTACCCACTAGATGGCGTTATTTTAACGACTGGCTGTGATAAAACCACACCGGCAACACTGATGGCTGCGGCAGCAGTTGATATCCCAACCATTGTTTTTTCTGGTGGCCCTATGCTTAACGGTTGGGATAATGAAAAGCGCATTGGCTCAGGCAGCATTATTTGGGAGTGTCGAGAAAAATACGCCGCAGGTGAAATTGATTATGAAAATTTCATGGAACAAGTGTCGTCTTCAGCGCCAAGTTCAGGGCATTGCAATACCATGGGCACGGCATTAACGATGAATTCTTTAGCAGAAGCATTAGGCATGTCACTGCCAGGTTGCGCAGCAATTCCGGCACCATATCGTGAACGAGCCCAAATGGGCTATTACACCGGTCGACGAATTGTAGAAATGATCGATGAAGATTTAAAACCTTCCGATATCATGAGCAAAGAGTCATTTTATAACGCTATCCGGGTTTGTAGTGCTATTGGTGGTTCCACCAATGCGCCACCTCATATTCAAGCCATTGCTAATCATATGGACGATATTGATATTTCAATTACCGACTGGCAATTATACGGTGAATCAGTGCCGTTAATTGTTAACTGTCAGCCTGCTGGGGAATATCTGGGTGAAGAATTTCATCGTGCTGGAGGAGTGCCAGCAGTAATGGGCGAGCTACTTAAGACAGGCGCAATATCACCACACGCGATGACAGTGACCGGCAAAACTGTTGGTGAAATCTATGGCAAAGCCAGTAGTAAAGAGCATAAGGTGATTCGCCCAACCACAGAGCCGTTGATGGAAAAAGCCGGTTTTGCCGTAATGTCAGGGAATATTTTTGACTCTGCAATTATGAAAAAATCCGTTATTGATGAGCATTTCAAATCAACCTACTTAAGCGATCCAGAACATCCGAATGTGTTTGAAGTACGCGCCATTGTTTTTGAAGGGCCAGAAGATTATCACCACAGGATCAACAAACCTGAATTAGCCATCGATGAACACTGCATGTTAATTATTCGAAACTGTGGCCCTGTCGGATACCCAGGATCAGCAGAGGTGGTAAACATGCTACCCCCTGATTATTTGGTCAAACAAGGTATTACCTGTTTGCCCACCATGGGAGATGGACGTCAAAGTGGCACATCAGCGAGCCCATCCATTTTAAATATTTCACCAGAAGCTGCGGTTGGTGGCGGCCTGGCATATTTAAAAACGGGCGATATGCTCAGAATTGATTTAAATAACAACACAGTAAATTTATTAATCGAAGCACAAGCATTCGAAATCCGTAAAAAAAGCATGGAACGCATTCCAATTGTTAATCAAACGCCATGGCAAGAAATATATCGAAGTAGAGTTAATCAGCTTAGTGAAGGCGGAACATTAGTCACTAAAGATAAACATACCCGTATAGCCAGTAAACACGGCATACCTAGAAATTCGCACTGATATTTAAGAGTAAAAGTACTATGAAAAATTTTGAATGTATTTGGGATGCAAAAGCTGAGCTGGGTGAAGGTCCATTGTGGCATGAAGAAGATAATGCTTTGTATTGGGTTGATATAAAAAACTCAAATTTGCATCGCTTTCGTTTCGATAGAGACGGCAATGAATATAAGCACAGTTGGCACTTTCCTGGCTCAATCAGCTCCGTAGTGGTTGCTAAAAAAGGTGGTTTGCTTGCTACCTTTAAAAACGGAGTTTTCCATATCAATCTCAACAATGGAAAATTAACCCAAATCCGCGAAATTGAAGATCATTTAGAGAGTAATCGTTTTAATGACGGTAGTTGTGATAGCCAGGGAAATTATTGGTTTGGCAGCATGGATGAGAATCAATCCGCTGACACCGGCAGTTTTTACCGACTAAAGAATAATGGCCAGTTGCAACAAATGACTCAAATGGGTAATTGCAGTATTACCAATGGTCCCACGTTTAGTCAGAACGGTGAATTTATTTACTTCACCAATACCTTAGAAAAAACAATTTATCGAGCTAATTTATCTGAAAATTGCGACATTTCAACACCACAAGTACACATTAAATTTGGTGATGATGATGGTCATCCAGATGGTATGTGCACAGACTCGGAAGGCTTTCTGTGGGTATGTCACTACGGCATAGGGCGTGTTAGTCGATTTAATTTTCAAGGTGAATTAGTTAAAGAAATTTACTTACCCGTACCAAATGTCACCAAATGTACTTTTGGTGGCACAAACTTTAAAACCTTATTTATTACCACCGCAATTAATGGCATGAGTGCAGAAGCACAATTACAATTTCCATTATCGGGTGGTCTTTTTTCGATTGACGTTGAGCAACAGGGTTTTGCTTATCCAGCGACAGCAATCCATTGTTAACTAGGAACACATGATGAAGCTACAAAATAAGACAATATTAATTACTGGCGCAGCACAAGGTATAGGCAAAGAAATGGCATTGCTGTTTGCCAAACAAGGTGCCACGGTTATTGCAACAGATATAAACGCTGATCAATTAGAAGCATTTGAAAAAATTGAGAATATTAAGACTTATCCGCTTGATATTACTAATCAGACTCAAATTCAAGCTTGCACAGATAAGTTTCCCAACATCAATGTATTGGTGAATTGTGCCGGTGTTGTTTTCAATGGCTCTATTGAAGAGTGTTCAGAAGAGCAATGGGCAATTAGCTTAAACGTTAACATCACTGCGAGCTATCACCTGATTAAAGCGGTATTACCAGGCATGGTTCAACAGCAACAAGGTTCTATTATTAATATTGCCTCAGTTGTTTCCAGTGTAAAAGGTGTGCCGAACCGTTTCGCCTATGGCACCACGAAAGCTGCGCTAATTGGCTTAACAAAATCAGTTGCCGCTGATTACATAGCTCAAGGCATACGATGCAATGCCATTAGTCCGGGCACTATCCAATCTCCGTCTTTAGAACAACGTTTAAAAGCGACAGGAAACTATGAGCAAGCGTTACAAGGTTTTATTGAGCGACAACCGATGAAACGGTTAGGCCAACCTTCTGAAATTGCAGCGCTTGCCAGTTTATTGGCATCAGATGAAGCAACATTCATGACTGGCGAAAATATTGTCATTGATGGCGGCATGAGTTTATAAATTTAACAATTTAGTTAAGCCGTTAATTTTTTAACGAATTAACGGCTGAACATCTAGCTTTAATCAATAAAACATTTATTCCTAACAACATTAAGGAACAATATGTCTCAATCAATTATCGAAAATCCTATTCTCAAAGGATTCAATCCTGACCCTTCGATCATTAGGGTAGGTAATGATTACTATATCGCAACGTCAACGTTTGAGTGGTTTCCTGGCGTGCAAATATTCCATTCCACCGACTTGGTCAATTGGAAGTTAGTGGCAAGACCATTAAATAGAGTGTCGCAATTAGACATGCTTGGTAACCCTGATTCTTGTGGTGTCTGGGCACCATGCTTGTCTTATGATGATGGCACTTTTTATCTTGTCTACTCTAATGCCAGAAGGTACTGGAGCCATTGCAAAGATGTGCATAACTATCTGGTAACCACCAACGACATTCTCGGTGACTGGTCTGAACCAACATATTTAAATAGCAGTGGTTTCGATCCTTCATTGTTTCATGACAGTAATGGCAATAAATGGTTAGTTAATTTACGTTGGGATCATAGACAACGAGAAACAGGTTTAAATCTAGACCCGGAAGTTTATTTTGGCGGTATTGTGTTGCAACAGTATTGTCCTGAGAGTAAAGAACTAACCGGTCCGGTAGAAAAAATATTCAGTGGTTCGTCCTTAGGCCGTACCGAAGGACCTCATCTATACCAGCGTGATGGCTATTATTATTTATTAGTTGCGGAAGGTGGCACCGGTTACGACCATGGCGCGTTATTACTTCGTTCTGAAAATATTGAAGGACCCTATGAAGCTGATCCGCAAGGGCATTTTTTAACCTCTAAAGACAGTGATTGCACCTTGCAGCGAGCCGGGCATGCGGACATTGTCGAATGTGCTGATGGCAATACCTTTATTGTGCACTTATGCAGTCGCCCGCTTGAAAACAAACGTAGTGTTATGGGACGGGAAACTGCAATACAGCAAGTAAGCTGGAATAAAGACGGCTGGTTACGATTAGTATCTTCAGATGTCACGCCAGAAGAAACGATAGTTTTGCCTGATAATTCGGCTATACCCGAACAGCTTACCGAACACTTTGATGATTTTGACAGCACAGCGCTATCGATAGACTTTCAAACACTAAGAATTCCTCTCGATGAATCTAGCTTGAGTCTTATTGAGCGACCAGGTTATTTACGCTTAAAAGGCAGAGAGTCTCTGGGTAGCTCTTTTGTGCAAGCTTTAGTTGCCAGAAGACAGCAAGCGTTTCGTTATAGTGCGGCAACTAAAGTAGATTTTTCTCCAGAAAATTTTCAACAAATGGCTGGGCTAGTCTGCTATTACAACAGCAGTAAATACTATTATTTGCATATTACTCATCATGAAGATTTTGGCCGGGTAATTGAAGTAACAGGTTGTATCGGAGATAACGCCGCTGAATATTTTACTTCGGCACCAATAAACATACCCGATCACGGTGAGATATATTTAAACGCTGAAGTCGACCATGGCAAATTAGTCTTCTTCTACGGGACCTCTAAAGATAACTGGCAAAGAATTTATATTGACCTAGATTACAGTATTCTTGCTGATGAAACAGGTAATGGTGGTGAGCACGCCAACTTTACCGGCACATTTGTAGGCTTGTGTTGTCAAGACTTATCAGGCAAGAGACACGCCGCAGATTTTGATTCCTTTTTATATGTAGAGCGTTAACCACTTTATCAATGTAGGGAGCTATCGAAACTTCCTGCCTCGACGTTGCTCATGCTTAATGATAGTGAGCAACTAATCAAATTATTCTAGCAATAAAATTATTTAAATGGAGAACCAAATGAGCGAGCAATTTTTCAACAACGTCAATAAAATTCAATTTGAAGGCGAAAATAGCACAAACCCACTAGCCTTTAGATATTACGATGAAAATCAAGTCGTACTTGGTAAAACGATGAAAGAACATTTACGTTTTGCTGCCTGTTATTGGCATAACTTCTGCTGGAAAGGCTCTGATATTTTTGGTGCTGGGACCTTTGATTTGCCTTGGATTCAACCGACAGGAAACCAACTACAATTAGCCGAACAAAAAGCTAAAGTTGCTTTCGAATTTTTCGAAAAACTCACCACGCCATATTTTTGTTTCCATGATACAGATATTGCCCCAGAAGGTAGAACACTAAAAGAAAGTCATGCAAACGTAAATCACATCACTGAGATTTTCCAAGGCGAAATGCAACGCACCGGCGTTAAATTATTATGGGGTACTGCTAACTTATTCTCTAACCCGCGTTTTTGTGCCGGTGGTTCAACTAACCCAGATCCTGAATTATTTGCCTATGCTGCGGCACAAGTTAAACACGCCCTAGAAGTTACTCACCGCTTAGGCGGAGAGAATTATGTAATGTGGGGTGGTCGAGAAGGCTACGATACGTTACTAAATACCGATCTAAAACAAGAAAGTGAACAATATGCCCGCTTTTTAAAAATGGTTATTGAACACAAGCATAAAATTGGTTTTAAAGGGACTTTACTCATTGAACCTAAGCCACAGGAACCAACTAAGCATCAATACGATTATGATACGGCGACGGTAGCAGGTTTCTTACATGAGCATGGCCTGCAAGATGAAGTTAAAGTGAATATCGAGGCAAATCACGCTACATTAGCGGGCCATAGTTTTCATCATGAAATAGCTACCGCCTGTGCTAAGGGTGTTATGGGCAGTGTCGATGCAAACCGCGGTGATATGCAAAATGGCTGGGATACAGATCAATTCCCTAATGATGTAGCAGAGTGCACGTTAGTTATGTACGAAATTCTTAAAGCCGGCGGCTTAACTACCGGTGGTTTTAATTTCGATACTAAGTTACGTCGTCAATCATGTGCTCGTGATGACTTATTTATTGGTCATATTGGCGGCATGGATACCATGGCTAAATCATTATTAAATGCGGCGAAGTTAATAGAAGATGCGCCATTATCTAATTTTGTCGAGCAACGCTATGCCGGTTGGAAAAATGAATTAGGGCAAAGCATTCTTAACGGTACTGCAAATTTAGACAGTTTGTCGCAACTTGTGCTTGAGCAAGATATAAATCCAAAACAAGTGTCTGGCCGACAAGAACTGTTAGAAAACATCGTAAATCGTTATGTTTAATGAGGTTGGAATGAATTTATTAGAACAACTTAAAAAAGTTACCGTTGTCGTTGCCGACAGCGGTGACGTGGATTTGATCAAAAAGTTAAACCCGACGGATGCAACCACCAATCCATCACTAATTTTACAAGCGGCCAAATTGCCTCAATATCAACACTTAATTGCTGATGCTATTGAAAAATCCGATGATGATATTGATGATATTTGCGATCAACTGATCGTTAATTTTGGCTGTGAAATATTAAAACATATCCCTGGTCGTATTTCTTCAGAGGTAGATGCACGTTTGTCCTTTGATACAGTGGCCAGTATCAATAAAGGTCGCAAGCTAATTAGTTTATACGAAAAGGCAGGGATAGATAAAAGTAGAGTACTGATAAAACTCGCTTCAACCTGGCAAGGAATTAAAGCTGCTGAACAACTCGAAAAAGAAGGGATTGCTTGTAATTTGACCCTTTTATTTTCAATGGCCCAGGCCATCGCCTGTGCCGAAGCTAAAGTTACCTTAATATCTCCATTTGTCGGTCGTATTTTAGACTGGTACAAAAAAAATGAAGGTAAAGATTACACTGGCTCTGATGATCCAGGGGTGATGTCAGTTACCCGTATTTATAACTATTACAAAACATATGGTTATGAAACCGTAGTAATGGGCGCCAGCTTTAGAAATACCAATGAAATTATCGAATTAGCCGGTTGTGATTTACTGACTATTTCTCCCAACTTACTTAACGAACTGCAAGATACAAAAGGGCTACTTGAAACAAAACTATCGCCAAAGAATGTTGTTACTAAAGATGTGAATGACCTCATTTCATTAAATGAATGTACTTTTACTTGGCAACATAATGAAGATGCCATGGCTAGCGAGAAACTATCGGAAGGTATTCGAAATTTTGCCAAAGATCAAAATATTTTAGAGCAGCTCGTTACTGAACTTGTAAATAGTAAAGCCGTAGCTTAATCGCTTTTACATGAAATAAACCCTTTCAATAATCGCCCTACCCTGGGCGATGCATTCAAGCAATACATAATCTGAGTTTGTGAGAATTTACAAATTTAATGAATTACATTATCAAGACTGACAACTAAGTTCTCTAAGCAGAAGGTTTAGGTTATTGATATTCAGGCACCGCACAAAAGCTGAATACTGATTTCTGAAGAAAACTATAGGAAAACTCAAAAGCAGACGTTTGAAACTTTTAAATTCCGGCTTTTCAGTTATTCGATTCGGTTCTAAAAAGGAAGGCAAAATGACAAGCTCGATCCGTCAGGTCAGTGCCAATAGCGGTAGTAGAAGAACCTTGATTTCAAAGTTTCAACGGTCTGCTTAGGAGAAGTGATTTGTTTGCTTCCTAAAGCTCCGAATCGGTATTTGTTAGGAGCCTTAGTATCCGTAGCACAAACCTTCAGCTTTGTGGCAGCACTCGCCCATTAGCCATTGAATTTATTACTTAGCATTTTATGTGGTGATTAAACAGTCTATTCGGTTCGCAAATAGGAAGCTAGCTTAAAAACATTTGTGATATATTTTCTAATGAATTAGACAACTATTAAATCCCGCTTATTCGGGCGATGGTTTCCGCTTAAAATATAAAAACGGTTTCCTCAAGATACGAATCCAGAAGTTGATGACAAATAACGGATCTCGATAGACTTAATTCCAACAGGCAGTGTTGTTGATTAAGGTCAAATAAAGTCTATAAAATACATCTATTCATATTCAATAGAGCAAGATCAGTAGTAAGATAATAGCCCTCATTTCAAAACTAAGTTATTACCATGATAGTTGATCTAAATAGCCGTTACGGCTTAAATCCCGCGCATAGTGAAGTGGTAGAGGCATGCAAAATAATTAAGCCGTGCGATACTTTAGATATGGGGTGTTCGAATGGGCGTAATGCTGTGTATCTCGGCCAACTCGGATTTAACGTTACCGCCATAGATACTAATCCCAGTGCCATTGATATGCTACAAAGTATTAGTATTGAAGAGAAGATGAATAATATTAAGACTCATGTGTACGACATTAACAATGCGAGCCTTAGTGACGACTATGGTTTTATTTCCTGTACTGTAACCTTAATGTTTATCGACCCACCTCGTGTTGATGCTATTATTGCTGATATGCATAAGCGTACTCTGCCCGGTGGTTATAACCTAATTGTATGTGCCATGAGCACTGAAGAACACCCATGCCCAGTTCGCTTCCCATTTACCCTAGAAGCGGGGCAGTTGCGTGAGGCTTACGAGGGGTGGGAGCTGATTAAATACAATGAAGATGTAGGTACTATGCACAATGGCGCTAAATTGCAGTTTGCGACCATGTTGGCGCGAAAACCTGGCTAAAACAAGTAAGACATCCATTGTTACAGTCTTTTCAGTAGGTAAATCGATACTGCGTTTCGCTCCACAACGTGTTTCTTTTTACCTGCGAACGTTATCGGTACAAAACCTAATATGAACCAACCTAATAGCTTTGATGGTTAGTGTCTGCTGTGTGGCAATTACTGATCAAACAAAATGTACGATTAAGTCAAAACTAATATTCAGTATTGCCAGACCAAGTATGAGCTACTACACATAATAATGTTAACACCAAGCGACTTTGTCGTATCTTAATTACCAAGCGATTCTGTCGTAATCGCTAATTACCAAGGGAAATTGACGGATCTATTTTATCAGTCTTTCTTAAGTATTCTGTTTTGAATATTTGAGGAACGCAGAGGATGATCGTGATGGATTCCAAAGCCCAACTCACCGTTGATATTATTGCTAAAGTCGCTGAGCACAAAATGACTATTGTTAATGCGGCCAAGCTCCTCAACAAATCTCGAAGAACCATAGAACGTTACCTTCAACAATATCTGAAAGTCGGTATTCAATTTGTTGTTCATCGAAATACTGGCAAAGCGCCTGTGAATAAAACGCCGGATTCGCTCAAGCGCCAAGTCCAGGCACTGATCAAAGAGAAATACTTTGATGTGAACCTACTGCATTTAGCCGAGTTGCTTGAGGTTAATGAGCATATTTTGGTTAAGCGAGAGACACTACGGTCTTGGGCACACAACATTCATCACGTAAAGCGAGCCAAGCGCAGACGAGCTAAAGCACGTAAAAGACGTGAACGTATGGAGTCACCAGGTTTGTTGCTGCAAATGGACGGTAGCCCTCATCGTTGGTTCGGCGATAAAAAGTCTTGCCTGATCGCGATGATTGATGATGCCACCAGTGAAGTGCATGCTGAGTTTTTCCCGTCAGAAACCACGGTTGGTTGCCTGAAAGTGATGCGGGACTGTATCGAGTCCAAAGGACTCTTTAAAGCGCTATATGTGGATAGAGCGGGTATCTTTGGCGGCCCAAAACGCTGCAACTTCTCACAAATGCAACGGGCTTGTGAAGAGTTAGGGATTGAAATTATCTTTGCTAATTCACCGCAAGGTAAAGGCCGTGTTGAACGTGCCTTTAATACCTTCCAAGACCGCCTTGTGCCAGAGTTAAGGTTAAACAACATTAAAGACATGGCAAGTGCTAATGCGTACCTGAAACATGTGTTTATACCACAGTTCTGGCAATCACAGATTCAAGTCAAAGCCAAAGATCGGGCATCGGAGTTTACGCCATTGCCCACGCACATTAACCTTGATGATATCTGCGTGATTAAAGAGCACCGTAAAATACGAAACGACCATACCTTCAGCTATGGCAACAAGTTGTACTTGATTGATTCGCCGCTAAAATATTCCATTGCGAATCAAAAAATCGAAGTTAGAAACACCAGTAAAAAAGGATTTACGGCGTACTTCGCGGCTCGCCGCTTACAGGTATCTGAAGTCGTTGAGACCAGCAAGTTCGATACGGAAGAGCTCGAAATCCAAAAGAAACTGGACGTGTTAGCACTGGCTGAAAAATTAGGTAATATCAGTGAAGCATCGAGATTGAGCGGTGTCTCTCGCGATACGATTTATCGCCATTTAAAGCTAGTGAAAGAAGGTGGTGCCGATGCGCTTAAACGGCAAGAAACACCAAATCTACGACATAAAAACTGTGTGGATCTTGATGTCGAGAAAACCGTCATAAACTTCTCTCTTGAACATCCACATCTTGGTCAACAAAAGGTCGCTCTACAGCTAAATGCTAGATACGGTTTAGATATCAGCCCTAACGGTGTTCGAGGAATATGGCTTCGGGAAAAAATGAATACAACGGCATTGCGTGTTGAAAAGTCACTGTCATTACTGAAAACGGCCTAATAACGGCCGTTTTATTGCTGACATGGTGGTGAACTGATAAGGTTGCTACGACAAAGTCGCTCGGTAATTAGTCCGACAGTCTCCCTTGGTAATGACACTACTACACATAATAACGGAGCATGCCTATCACATACTCCGTTCTGGGTTTTAATTGCCTTAAAAGCTCATTGGGATGAACTTAACCATACCTTCAGGGTACTTTTCTACTGGTTCACGTTTCTTAAGTAATACGTCATAGATACCTTGGTTAGCAGCTTTATAACCTTCGATAAAGTTTGTATAAGGTTTATGAGCCGTTGTTACAAAGCCGTGGTGGAAGTTTTCACCATCAAACCTACCTAGTACAGGGTCATCATTGTAGGCAAAGTAATGTATACCAATGCTATTAGGATGCGCTGCTGCTTTTTCAGCATAGTACTGATAAGCAATAGCTCTTTCTGCTTCTGTTTTCGTCCAACGAGCGCCGTAAGTAGGATGCCCACCTTCCATTGAGCCGTGATGAAATTCACCAATAAGAATTGGTTTTCCACCAGACATATCTGCGGCAATATCTAGGCGCATAGTAGGGTCATCAGTATAGTTGTTCATTGAAAACACATCTAAATATTGACTACCTGCAAAACGCCATTTTTGTTTTAATGCACTAGATGCCCAGCGCATCCCCATATTCAAATGGTTAGGATCTACTTTCTTCGTGGCTGCAACAGGCACACGGATATACTCTTCAAGCAAAGTTGTTGAGAATGTTTGTAAATCATTTCCTGCCGTTTCAGATAACTCTGCAGCGCGTCTAATTGGTTTATTTAAATCACTAAACTGTGCAAATTTGGTATTCCATGCCTGATTAAAGGCTTGAATATCACCCTCGTATTGTTTAGTTAAAAACTCTATAAGTTTTCTCTTAGAAACAAAGCCATCACCTTTAGAGAGTAGTTCTTCAGCTAAGTTAATAGTTGGAATATATGCCCAACCGGGCTCATTATTCATGAAATAGCCAATTAAATATGGGTCATCTTTATAGGTTGCTAATTGTTGAGCAAAAGCCTTAGATTTATTCGCATACTCTTCACTGAAAACATCTGGGAAGTCTCTAAATATACGCTTGCTGGTTACTGGGAATTTTTCCATAGGCATAACATAAGGTGTTTTACTGCTTCGAGCAAAATCCATATCAGACCAATTACCAATAGTATTTACGTTCCATTCAATTAAACGGCGCGCCGTAATATCACTCCATTTCTGGTGCCAGTTTTCACCAAACGCTTTAATTAAATTGGCCGTACCAAAATCGAATAAGTTAGCGCTAGATAATCCTGTTTCAGAGCGAATATCTGAAATGTAATCAGCCTGAATCCATGCCTTTGAATAAGTAGGGTCATCTTCACTTGGTAACCATTCATGTAAGCCTTTTATACCATCAATATTACCAGCAACACCTGCGCCAACTATATCAATACCAATACTGTAAAAAGCGTATCCTTGCGGATCAACGAGGAACCATCGTTCATCATCAAACTGGGTACGAAAATAACCTGTCGCATCATATTTCTTGGCTTTAATGCCGCCAAAATGACTTAAGGTATCCGTCTCTCTCTCTGGTACGGCTTTACTTGCTTCGCTTTTTAAATATTGAATCATGGCATCAGCATCAGAAAGCTTGTCTTTAAAATCAACAACTGTCCATTGGCCAATTTCATCAACCATTACTTTATCGCCAACCGGATAATCTGGCTCGATATCAGTAAACATGAATTCATCTAAAATAACCGTTTGCTCTCCACCGTAAAAATTCGTTACTGAAACAGCAAACCTTGCCCATTCATCGAGGTGAACACCACTACCAAAAGCAAAACCTATTAAAGAACCTGGGGTTTTCGGTGTACCACGACCTTCTGCCAGCAGTGTCAGAGGAATTGCTCGACGAGAAGGCAAATCTGGGAAAATACCATCCGCTATGGTTAAATCAGGTCTTTGTCCTTGGTTATTTTTGGACCAAAAAAGCATACTAGTACCTAGCGCTTTTTTACCATCACCCTTGCGCATAAAAGACAACCACTTATCTTTACTCAATTGACTTAATTTGTCGCTCATTAACATCAAAGTACATGGTTGCGCTGCAATTTTTATTTTAATTTGATTCGCTTTCAAGCGTTCGACTTTACAACCATATGGTTGAAAATCATCCCAAGTGATATCGTTAATAACAACAGGTTTAACTGCTTTAACTTCTGTTATAACAGCTTTATCATCAACAGCTGTTTGCTGCTTATCAGCACAAGCTGAAAGCAATAAACCGCACCCTGCACTGACAAGCAATGCTTTTAACAATGTTTTAGACATTTTGAATTTCCTTTTTGGTAAATTTTCATGCTTATTTTGGAGAGTTCAGCACATTATTTTGGCAATCTTCTCTTAGCGTTTCTGGCACAGGCCACGGATTGTCTTGTTGGCACTGCGCGGTGCAGCTGGCATTGTCGGCGCTGTTGTCACTATTGTCACAACGATTGCTGATACACGCCTTAACCTTTTCACCGCCGATAGAAAACATATTGTGAATTACACATTTCTTTTCATCAGCATTTGGATAATTAACGTTACTGGTCAAAACATTGACCTTGCTCGGTTTGTTTTTGATAGTTTCAGGCCCCAACTCTTTAGCCAGTACTTCTTTACCCAGTAAATAATGGATACTATTACTTAAAAACAGTTGGAAATTTTCATCTTCCAATGTTTCTTCATTATGCCCAAGAGTTGTACCAATCACTTGCCCTTTGCCTGATTGATATAACCAAGCTTGGGTATGATAAGCCTTAGTTTCCACGCCAAAACTTTTTAATAATGGAGTTGTTTTTTGATTTTCACTAAGGGTGATATAGAGTTCGTCACTGGCAACTTCCCAGGTATCCGAGATATCATTAACAAGCTCATGATCACCGACTTTTTCGATATTAAAACTACGCTGGGTCTCATGACGTAAAGTATGTAATCCTAAAAACTCTGACCACTGAGGATCAAATTGAAATGAGTGCATAGCACAATGCAGTGCAATTGCCGGTATCGATTTTTCTGTGACCGGCGTAATTAAACTTTGTACGAGTTGTTCATCTCTTTGTGCTGCATGACAAAAATTATAAACAAGCAAGTCATACCCTTTTGAAAAATCGGTGGTTTTCAAGCGTTCAACATCGCCAACAATAACGTCGACATCGGCATTAATTGATTGTTGGATGGTTGAACTTAACAGTTTAATTTGCTGTTGATAGTCATGAAACCAACCAACGCTGGTTACGTATAATACTCTGATTTCTGCTGTCGTTTTTTGTACTTGCTGTGCAGGCGTATTCGGCTTGTCACATGCTGCCAATAAAAAGCATAAAGACAATAAAGTGATGTTGATGATTACTTTAAAATATTTCATAAAAGCTGTCCTGATTGGGAATTCAATGTTTTCAAATAATTTAAACTTGTGGTTAACTCGGTGAAAATATTGCCGCTGGTATGATCTTGTTCGACAAATCCACAGTTAACCCCGGCAGATTGTGCGGCTGATAGTATCGCGGGAAAATCAATAATTCCCTGGCCTAAAGGTTGAAAAAAACCTTTTTCCGCAGGCTCTTTCATTGAAGGCATTTGTTTAAGGTCTTTTAGGTGTAGTAAATGGCAGCGAGAACCTAACTCGGTGATTAATTTCGCCGGCTCTAGGCCTGCATACTTTACCCAAAACACATCAAGTTCAAACTTAACCTTTTCTGAGTCTAATTCTTGCAAAAACAGCTCAAACGGGGAATGTTCATCGAATCGGTTAAATTCAAAATCGTGGTTGTGATAGCAAAGTTGAATACCAGCTGGCTGGCATAACTCTCCAACCCGGTTTAAGTGGTCGCTTAACTGCTTATATTGTTCAAGATTTTGTCGTTCATCCTCAAATAAATACGATAAAACCAAATTTTTCACACCATGTGAATTTAACGTTTCAATCAATTTTTCTGGTGAGCTTAACGATGTTGGTATATTCATATTTAATCGCTGCTGACCAGTTAAATATGGTGATAGCACATGGGCACTAGTGATAGTTAAATCTTCAGCTTTAGCAAGGCTTGCCTGTGCGGCTAAGGTAGTCACATCAAACCATTCAACATGCTTATAACCAATCGCTGCCAGCTTTTCAAAGGTAGCACCGGCATTGTTACCGAGGTGGTCACGCACACTGTACAGTTGCACTCCCGGATTATCGATTAAAACCGATGCTTTAGTAGACTGCTGCTGTGTTAATTCTTTTGCCATAGCGTACTTATTTGATGCTGTTAACATTGCACTAATACCTAGGGAGTACTTAAGTATATTTCTGCGGGAAATATTAGAAATGGGCATTACGCTCTCTCCATAGTCATGTCTGGTCTGGCACTTAGCTGTTGTTGAATATTTTTTAATTGCACATTATTTAGTTTATATTTTCGAACCAACCCGAAGGCAATTAGAGATGCCGTAGCAGGAATGATGGTAAACAGTAAATTAATGCCTTCTAGAGCCCTTTCGGTTTGCTGCTCCGCCCCCTGATAACCGTAAAAAGCCAAAATCCAGCCTGCAATTGCCCCCGCAACAGACATACCTAGTTTTAGAATAAACAACGAACCCGAAAAAGTGAATGCAGTCATCCGCTCACCAGTTTTCAATTCACCATAATCAACAGTATCAGTCATCATCACCCAGATAATAGGCGTGGTCATCTGTTGTAAAAAGCCGATCAAAAATTGAAAGCCAAAAGCTAAGAGTACGTAACTGTTATCGAGGAAATACAAAGCAAAGCATAAGCAAGCAATGGTTAACGTGGTGTAGCTATATACCTTTACCTTGCAAAATTTGTCGGTGATAGGTTTGGCAAACAAAGTACCTAAAAACATCCCCACCATCCCCGTAGTGACAAATGCGGTCGCCAAATCAGGGCGGTTTAATACATAGTTGACGTAATACAAAGAAACAGTGGCTCTTAAAATAACTGCAAACATCACGATAAACGTAATAATACCAACAACAATCCATTGGTCATTTTTCAGCAACATTTTTAAATCATGTTTTATCGAATAGTCCGCTCTCTTAGGACTTGGAATGCGCTCTTTTGTGGTGGCAAAGCAAATAATAAATAAGCCAACACCAATCATGCTCATTAAAATAATGGTAAATTGATATCCTTGCGCTTTGTCACCATTGCCAAAAAAATCAACCAATGGCAAAGTAAATGCGGTGATCATAATGCCGGCTAGCGACGCGAGAGCAAATCGATAGGACTGAATTGAGACTCTCTCTTTTGGATCTGAAGTTAACACTCCACCAAGGGCACAATATGGAATGTTAATAGCCGTATACATGATCATCAATAAACCATAGGTGACAAAAGCATAGACCAGCTTGGCGTTCTCACTCCAGTCAGGAGTGGTAAACGTTAAAATACAAATAGCCGCATAAGGAATACAAAGCCAAACTAAATAAGGTCGATATTTACCCCATTTTGTTTCCGTTCTATCCGCAACCGCGCCCATAACAGGATCAGTGATTGCATCAAGTAACCGCACTGACAAAAATAGTGTGCCAACTGCGGCTGCTGAAATTCCAAAAATATCAGTATAAAAGAAGGCTAAGAAGGTCATAACTGTTTGAAAGATAATATTACTTGCGGCATCGCCCATGCCGTAGCCTAATTTTTCAGTTACCGATAATTTTATATTTGACTGAGTCATTATTTAATTTCCATCAAGTAATGTTAGTTAAGCTTTTCAATATCATAGAATACAATCGCACAAGGTGTTAACAAGTGTTTTAAAGTCAATTCTCCGTCGCATTCAACGGTTTGTTCTAAAAATAGAGCTGGCTCAGATGATTCAATTAGTTCATTAACTTGTTTAGTAGATAAATACTCCGGTGAGTCCATAGCCTGCCAACTGCGATAGCTGTTACCGACTAGCTTATCGACCCGGTAGCCTTTAATTTTATATTGACCACTAACTTGTGTTAAAGCGAAGGACTCTTCTTTATCTTGCTCATCAAGTACATAGTCTGCACCATTAAAATCAACACTTATTGGCT
The DNA here is from genome assembly GCF_032911225.1 of Thalassotalea fonticola. NCBI lineage: Bacteria > Pseudomonadati > Pseudomonadota > Gammaproteobacteria > Alteromonadales > Colwelliaceae > Thalassotalea > Thalassotalea fonticola. The sequence continues at coordinate 3,042,207 of NZ_CP136600.1, forward strand.
CATTAAAGTTCCAGCTTAACACTCTGATATTTCCAGATTTTGAGCGCGTCACCCAATTTGAATCACCAGTACCAGGTAAAACATTGTCATACAGCTTTGCTAAAAACTCATAAGCGTGAAAGGCTGCTTTTTTAATACCATGCATATTAACCAAACCATATTTTCCGGAATAAGGGCTATTTCCAGGGCCTGTTTCTTCAAAAATATCAGACAGGCACCAGAACGAATACGAGTCAACCACACCACTTAAGTCTTTTAATGTTTGCAATAGGAACGCAGCAGTAAACTCAGAATCTTTACCATATCTGTCTTCATGACATGGCGAAACATTCCATTCAGAGTAATGAATTTCAGCTTTAGAAAACGTTGAATTTCGTACTAATCTAACAGTTTCAAGGACATCACTAAGCATAGCTTTTTGCCCTCGGTACTCTAAGTTAAATACATTGGCATCAGTTTCAAGGGCTGCATCGGCACAGTAATGATGAGTTGAAATAAAGTCGATCGGTAGGTTATTTTCTTCGCAGAAATCAATGATTTCCTTGATCCAAAGATTTTTTGATGTTGACGGTCCACCAACTTTCAAGGATGGATCAATCGTTTTGATTGCTGTAACGGTATGGCGATATAATTCAAAGTAATCTGCTTGACTGCCCGACCAAAATAGATCTTTAAGATCAGGTTCATTCCATACTTCAAAATACCATTGGCGAACTTCTTCTTCACCATAACGATTGATTAAATGACTAACAAAAGCAGTGATCATATCAGACCAAAGCGTTAAATCTTTCGGAGGACTAATATTCGCCTGATAATGAAATATAGTTGACTCGTCGCTTGCCAGAGCACTAGGCATAAAACTAAGCTCTACATAGGGACGCAGACCTTGTTCAAGGAAAAAATCGTATATTTTGTTAACATTTTGAAAATTATAAGCCGGTTTACCTTCAACTTCTTTATAAACGCCAACCCAATCATGAAAGATGCCGTGACACCTGAGACTATTAAAGCCAATCTGCTGCTGCACCGTACGAACATGCTTGCGAAAGTCTTCACGCAGAGTTAAATAAGCATGACAAGAGCCAATGCTGCTTTGGAAATATCGATCAAATTTAGTCGATTCACCATCTATGTTTATTTCTTTATTCGACACTGATGTCATAACTGCCTCAATACGAAATGTATTTATAGTTAATACAATTCACTTTATTCTGTTGAAATCGTGCTCCTAGAGCACCTAAATGTAATTCAATCCTAAACGCCCTTCACACAAGAGTAATCGATTACATTAAATACTAAATAAAGCCGCCATAACTGCGGGTTTATTTAGCTAAAGTTTGTTGCCAATTGTTTTACCGCATGATCTACGGCTCTTGCTGTTAACGCCATGTACGTTAATGACGGATTCACGCAAGAAGCGGACGTCATACAAGAACCATCGGTGACATAAACATTGGCCACATCATGGCATTGATTAAAATTATTCAATACGGAAGTTTTAGGGTCGTTCCCCATGCGGGCAGTACCCATCTCATGAATTGCGCCGCCACCAGGATGAATATGTGTTGACAGTTCAATATCAATGGCGCCACAAGCTTTTAAGATAGCCTCGCCTTCTTTGGCCATATCTTCACGCATATCGAGTTCGTTTTTACTCCATTCGAAGTTAAATTCCACCTGCGGAATACCGTAGCTATCTACTTTGCTTGTCGATAATTTCATATAGTTTTCAAAACGAGGCAAACACTCACCAAAGCCGATTAAGCCAACGCCCCAAGGTCCAGGCTGCTGTAAATCTTCTTTAAAATCTTTACCAAAACCTGATTTGGCAGCATGAGTTCCCCGCCAGTCCATGCGCCCTCCCCAACCTTGATATCCGTATCCGCGAAGAAAACTAGTTTGCTGTTTGTTGAGGTTTTTGAAACGAGGAATATAAGTACCATTAGGTCGATTGCCATAATGATAATCTTCTTCACTACCAGGAATGACTCCCATCGCAGACATACCGATAGTATGGTCCATTAAGTAGTGTCCTAATACGCCACTGCTATTGGCTAGCCCATTGGGAAAATTCTCTGATTTGGAATGCAGCAGAATTTGCGTACTACCGACAGTGGAGGCACATAAAAATACTAACTTACTGGTAAATAATATTTTCTCTTTGCTATTAGCATCAATAACTTGCACACCGGTAACTTTCTTGGTTAACGGATCATAGTCGAGCTTTTCAACAACACTGTGGCTACGGATGGTTAGTTTACCGGTTTTTTTTGCCGCTGGTAATGTTGAGCTCTGACTACTGAAATATGAACCTGTCATACAGCCTCGATGACATGGCCCGCAGTAATGACAAGGGGCACGACCGTTATGTGGCTTTGTTAAAATAGCGCATCGGCCAATAGTCATCATCCGATCATCGAAATGCTCGGCGATGCTATTTTTCATGTCTTGTTCAATTTTGGTGAATTGCATTGGCGGCAAAAATTCACTATCGGGTAATTGTGGCAAGTTTTCGGCTTGGCCGCTTACGCCTATAAATTTTTCTACGTATGAATACCAATCTTTAATATCATCGTAACGAATCGGCCAATCAACCCCATGATTGTCTTGTTTATTTGCTTTGAAATCTAGTTCACTAAAACGATAAACTTGACGTCCCCAAGTTAAAGAACGACCGCCGAGTACATCACCTCGTAGCCAATAAAACGGTTTATCTTCGTTATAGTCATAGGGGTTTTTTAGATCATTATTGAAAAAATGACGCGTTAGCTCACTAAAAGCATGATTGTTCTTTTGAACAAAGTACTCTTTATCATAAAGCTCCCGATCAGGCATATTTCGATATTTAAAGTCCCAAATGCCTTTATGTTCGGTAACATAATCTTTGACGTGTTCCACCGGACGACCACGCTCAAGTATCAAAACATTTAAGCCTTTTTCGGTTAATTCTTTTGCCGCCCAACCTCCGGAAATACCAGAGCCGACAACAATTGCATCATAATTTGTATTGTTCAACATAACTCTTACTCGCTCTGCTATTTAATAGAATGGCGCCCAGGCTTTACCCACTTTACTCAAAGGGTAATCACCGACAAATTTTCCGGCCATATGATTATGTACAAGGGCTTGAGTTGCTCCAACCTTAGAGGTAAAGAAGCCAACTACCACTAATTCTCTTAACGTCGTAAAAATTGGCTTTGACGTTTGCTCAGGCGACGTTTTCTCATGCGTCGTTGTCTCATGTAACGCTTTCTCATGCTTAACTGCTTGCATTTCAAATTCTGTCAAAACACTATCTAGTTGTACTGGTGACGCTTGTACTAATGGGCAATTGCATTGCTTAATGCAAAAGCTGTCCATCGCTTTTAGTCCTGAGAAAAACGCTAATCGCTCCTCATCGTTATACCATTGAGAAACAATAATATTGATAAAATCAGGTACACCAGCATCTATCGCACCTGGAGTATCTGTTTTCGGGATAATTCGCTCAGAAAGTAAAGTTAAAGCCGACAGTTGTTGCGAGGATAACTTCGACATGTTCGACGTTACTTTGTTACTTGCACCTTTCAGTACTGCCGCGGTTACTGAAGTTGAAATGCTAGCTCCAAGTACTATAGCCGCTTGCTTTAAAAATCGTCTTCTACTCATGAGTTCTCCAAAATTAAAGGCCTAATGAACCATTAGGCCTTAATGTTAATTAAAAAGAATAACCAAGTGTTACACCATAAGAGCTAGGCTCTGCAGGAAAACCAACATCAACACCTAATCCTGACGTTTCAGCATCATTACCAAAGATTAAATACTCTTCATCGGTAATATTTTTCGCCCATGCGGTAATACTCCACTTACCAGAATTACTTCGTAATCCTGCAAATAGGTCAGCGGTCACATAGCTATCTAAAACAGCTTTATCTCTTTCACCATTATATTTAGCCGTTGCACGTACAAACCAGTCTAAAGATGTATCGGCAAATTCATCTGCGTATTCTACAAATAAGCTGCTCGTCCATTGTGGATTACCTTTTAAAACTTCTCCGGAGACATCTTTTGTCGGGATGGTAGAGGTATCACCACCAGCACCTGGCATTACACGCGGGTCAATAATAACAGGACCAGCTGTTGCGTATCCGGCATCAGCAAAGGTAGTTGGTACATTTTCAAGGCTGCCAACTTCAATGTGGTTGTAAGCAACAGAGCCTTTTACCGTCAGTTGTTCTGATAATAATACGGTAAACTCAACTTCAGCACCTTTAGCTTCGGCATCACTGCCATTTAAGCGCACATTACCCGCTGGGGCTGAAACAACAAAAAATGGAGCAAAAGCGACAGCTTGTTCAGTTAAGAACATGTTGTATTGGTAATCATCAAACTCTTGATAAAATACTGCCGTATTTAACTGGAATCGGTTATCCCAAAATTGAATTTTCGAGCCAATTTCAATGGCGTTACTTGTTTCAGAATCGTATTTATCGTAACCAGCTTCTTTATAATGTTGTGGAGCAACCACATTAAAACCACCGGCACGGTAGGCTCGATCAAGAGAAACATAATAAGTTTGATCAGTTGTAGGCATATAACGAAGCTTTAAACTTCCAGAAAAGCTTTCAAAATGTTCACTATCACGACCTTGAACTTCACCTAGAATACTATCTACCTGTGTGGTTGTTGCTGACTTTCTGTCATCGCTGTAGCGTAAACCAAAAGTAACGGACCAATCATCATCTAAAAAGTAGGTGTTGTTAGTGAAAATACCAAAGCTTTCAGTAACATCGACGCCGCTAATGTTTTGATTAAAGAAACCATTATCAAACAAGCTGCCACCGGCTAATTCTTGATTAGAATAAAATAGCCCTGCCATAAACTCAAATTTGTCATTATCATAAGAAGTCACTCTAAACTCATGGCTTTCACTTTCTAATTTTTGATCAATAGTTAAAATTGATCCGCCCATGCCAACTTCAGCAGGAGAAAAATCATTATCTCTAGGTCCAGTGAATTCATAATCCTGCATAGCACTAATTAAAGTAAATTCTAAGGAATCTAATTCCCAATCAATTTGAAGAGAGACAGATTCATTTTTATCTTCAGCGATTCCAGGATCATTTTCGAATGTTTCGAATTCATAAATACTATCACCCATCAGTTGCAGAGGGTTGCCGACTTCAGAATCACTGTAATTAACATTAAGAATAGCTGAAAGGTTTTCCATTGGCGTGTATAACAATTTTAAACGCGCTGCCGAACGCTCTCTAGAGTTGGCATCTTTATCAAGTAATTTATTTTCAATGTAACCGTCAGATTCTGAAAACAAACCAGAAACACGAGCGGCGAGAACATCTTCGATAAGAGGAATATTTACAGTACCCTTATATTCTTGGGTATTCCAAGAACTGTAAGTTGCTTCAACGTTGCCACCAAACTCGAGTGAGTCCGGAGTTTTAGTGATAATGTTAATAGCACCTGCGGGAGCATTTTTTCCGTATAGAGTCCCTTGTGGGCCACGTAAAATCTCAATTCGTTCAATATCAAGCAAAGAGCCAAATGCTGAACCAACATTATTCTGTACTACACCATCAATAAATACCGCAACAGCAGGATCTAATCCAGAAATAGATTTAGCACCAATACCACGAATGCTAATACCCGCATCGTGACCTGATTCTCCAGAGATGCTAAATCCAGCAGTCATTTTTTCAATGTCTGTCAGCTCAAAAGCGCCTGACTTTGATAATGTATCAGCATCAAAAGTATTAACCGTTAAAGCAACCTCTTGTTGTGATTCCAAACGTTTTTGTGCTGACACTGTAATGACTTCAATGGCCAATTTCTTTTCAGTATCCGCTTGTGTGTTATCAGCTTCTTCTGCCACAGAATAGCTACTTAAAGATGTAGCTCCTGCTAACAGCATCGCTTTAGTTAATATATTTAGTTTCATGTTGTCTCCCACTTCTCATTATGAATGTTGTAGTCAATTTTTAAAAGTAATTGATTACATTTTTACTAACCTTAATATCCCCAGTTTCTTAGCACTGTCGTCAATAATGCTAACATCCTGTTTTAAAAGATTATTTTTCTTATTAATAAAGCAACGATAATAATCGTGCCTTATATGTTATTTTGATAATTCTTTAGAAGTCACAAGTACTGGTGAATAGCCACCTTTTAAGCGCTCTCGATACCAAATAGCCCCAAAAACAAATAGTAAAGACAAAGGAAACAAGGCTATAGACTGAAATGTAGTTCTTGCGGCAGAAATTAATGCCGCATTTAAAGATTCTCCTTCCAATAGAGAAAACGCTTGTATGCCGCCAGCAAAATCTTGTTTAGCTTGGTCAAAAATCCCGCCCAATTCAGGTAACACAAAGTTAATAGATAATGCCCCTGCAGCGCCCATTAGACCGATAAAGAATGAGCCACCTCGAGGGTATCGCTCAGATGCGGTTGCCAGCATAGTAGGCCACATATAACAAACCCCAATACCCCATATTGTCGCCGCAAGAAATCCCGTTAATGGTGAATTTGCAAAGCTAAGAAGATATAGACCTGCGGCAGCAAGAGCACAAGAGCACCATAATAAACCTACCGGAGAAATAAAACGCAGTAGCACACCTGAAAAGTGACGCATTACAAACATTAATCCACTTACATAAACGAGTAATAAAATGCCGTCCATACCGACAGTGCGAGTAAGTACCAAATCAACTAATTGACCCGGAGCTAATTCTGAAGCTGCGGTTAATATCATTGCACCTAACCAAACGAAAAAGCTTGGTTGACGTGTAATTTCAGTGAGCATTTCTTTCATACTCACACCCGCAGCTGCCCGCTCAGTTAAAGGAAATTTCATACCAAAAACCATATAGGCATAAACCAATGAAGGTAGTAATACTAATGAAAATTGTACTTTCCAACTCAAGTCGAAAGCCGAAAGAGCTACACCTGAAAGTCCACCAACCACCAATCCTGCTGGCCACCATGCATGTAGGATATTCAAGCGATTGGTTTTATCTTCAGGATATAACGATGTAGTCAATGGATTTGTGGTTCCTTCGACTAAGCCCCAACCAATACCACTAATTAGCATTCCACCCCATAAATACCAGTAAATATCACTTCCAACAGCAAAAGCATCGGCAAAAATCACGATTAATGTTCCGCCAATAAAACAAACTGCGGATAGCATCAATAACCTTGACATACCAATAGCATCCAACAACGGACTTGAAAAAAATAAAGAAAATGCAAACCCTAAAAAGCTAATACCAAGGATCTCTCCTATCATTATTGTCGAACTCGCTAAATCAATTGCATCTAGATAGTTTCCCTGTATATCCCCAGCAATTGATGCTCTTAATGCAGCACTCAATCCTGAAGTAAATAATGCGATAACGCTTATAAGGAATATTTTTTGACGGTTAATTCCGTCATTTACATTTTTTGTCATGCTATCTCTCCAAAAGTGAACCTAAATATTCACTTTTAAATCGTCGAAATATTAGGCTTGTCATTTAAATGTAATCTATTACATTAAGAAGATCAAGGGCATTATGTAATCAATTACATTTTAATTTAAGCTTCCCTTTTCGTTAAATTAGCGTGCGAACCATGTAAATAATTAATCTAAATTGCTAATTTCTGAAAAAAACATAGGCAAATCCCTGAGTTTGAAGTAAATTTAACAATGAAATCGATACCATTTAGTTAACCAAATAGAAATTTATATTCATATGTCATCAGTTAAAGCAGTAGCCAAAGAGGCAGGCGTATCAACCGCAACCGTTTCACGTTTTTTAAATACTCCAGAGCTATTAACAGAAAAAACTCGAATAAAGGTAACTGCTGCAATTAAAGCAACTGGCTATTCAATGAACAGCCTTGCAAGAAACTTTCGCCGCGGAAAATCCAATACGATTGTTGTTGTTATGCCTTCAATTGGGGTTCCTCACTTTGGTAGTGTAATGAAAGGCATTGAGACGGTAGCCAGCGAAAAAGGCTTTAGTATCATGATAATAGACACTCAATTTAATACCTTACCTGCTGATAAAATGGCCGGTATGTTTTTTTCAAATCAAGCTGATGGCATAATATTATTGGGAAGTTCTTCACCGTTTAAACATGCCTTATCACACGCAAGTAGCCCAGAGAAGCATCCTCCTATTATCGTAAGCTGTGAAAATGCTACGCCTGAAATAATTGATTTTCCAAGTGTTAGAATAGATAACAGAGCTGCATCTATCGCGGCAACTAATCATTTAATTTCTCTAGGGCATATAAGAGTTGCATTTATTTCTGGGTCATTATCAACTGGCGTTTCTGGCGAACGCGAATCTGGTTATCGACTTGCGATGAATGAACATAATTTAGACACTTGTGAAGATTTAATTTCAGATGGAAATCTTACAATTGAAGATGGTAGACGACTAACTCGACGACTCTTAAATCAAAATCAACGACCAACCGCAATTCTTTGTGCCAATGATGAAATGGCCCTTGGTGCGATATACGAAATTAAGAATTATGGCCTAAAAGTGCCTGAAGATGTATCTGTTATTGGTTTTGATGACATTCGTTATGCTGAGATAAGCGATCCGCCGCTGACCACTATTGCCCAGCCCGGCGAGGAAATTGGTGAAAAAACCATGTATCAATTATGCAATGTAATTGAAGGCTCAAAAATTGATTCGACTCCGGTGATTGTTCCGCACCAGCTTATTATAAGAAGTTCTACAGCCGCTCCTCAAACTAAATAATCCCATAAATTTCACTATTAGGTGCTCTCTCTTGACACAATGTAATCAATTACATTATGCTGATCTACACAGTTTTATCAGATCAAATCAGAATGGAGAGCACAAATGAATTGCGCAATGAACATGTTTCTGTGGACCACCCACGTTACCAAAGAACACCTGCCAGAACTGAAGTTAGTCAAAAATAGCGGCTATAATATGGTTGAAATTCCAATTTTGAATGTTGATGACATCAGTCATTACCAATGGTTAGGAGAACAACTAAAAGACATTGGCTTGATCCCTTTATCAATTACCGCAAGAGGAGAAGAGGACAACCCCTGCTCACCAGATCCTGCAGTACGTCAACTTGCTGTTAATAATAATAAGCGAGCAATAGACTGTGCCAATGCATTAGGCGCAAATAAAATATCCGGTTTGCTACATACCGCCTTAGGTGTTTTTACCGGCCAGGGACCAACCTCCCAAGAATGGCAATGGAGTGTTGAAGTAATGAGGGAAACCGCTGCCTATGCACAGAAGATGAATATTGAAATCAGCCTTGAGTTCATTAACCGCTTTGAGTGCTACTTAACGAATACGACAGCTGATATGGCACGTTTGGTTAAAGATATTGATTATCCCAATGTTGGGATCTTATACGATACCTTCCATGCCAATATTGAAGAAAAAGACGTTGCAGAGGCCATTCGAGAGAATGCTCACCTAATTAACCATGTCCACATTTCTGAGAATGATCGTAGCACTCCTGGTAGCGGTCATGTGCGCTGGGATGAAACCTTTGCAGCACTAGAAGAAGTTGGTTATAACGGTACTTTTGCCGTTGAGGCATTTGGCTTGAATTTACCTGAACTTATACCAGTGGTTAAAATTTGGCGAAAAATGTATGAGTCAGAAGAACAAATTTGTCGAGATGCCTACCAATTCATTAAAAGTTATCGAGTAAAAGATTAACTCGATAATCACAACTACTGGGTATTTATAAACAAACACTAAAAAGCGAGTCAGTTTTACTGATTCGCTTTTTTAGTTGTGACATTTATAAAAACTCTGAATATTAAATAGTTATTCGTCTGCAATAACTTGTTGAGTTTGGCTACCTAATCCATCTATCGATAAAGTGATTTTATCACCTACATTCAAGAATACTTCAGGTGATTGCCCCATACCAACCCCAGGAGGTGTACCAGTAGAGATGATGTCACCAGGCTCTAATGTAACAAACTGACTTAAATAGCTAACCAGAAATGCAGGCTTAAAGATCATCGTTTTAGTATTGCCATTTTGATAACATTTTCCATTCACACTTAAAGTCATGCCAAGATTGTGTACATCTTCAATTTCATCACTCGTTGCCAACCAAGGACCTGTTGGACCAAAAGTATCGCTGCCTTTGCCTTTATCCCATTGACCACCGCTAATTTCCAACTGGAAATGTCTTTCTGAAACATCGTTAATTAAACAATAACCGGCGATATGGTTTTCCGCTTCGGTTTCGTCTACATATTTGGCAGGTTTACCAATGACAATGCCTAACTCAACTTCCCAATCCATTTTGATACTACTTCTTGGCTTCACAATATCATCATTTGGACCACAAATAGCACTCGACCATTTTGTAAATACAATAGGCTCTTCCGGAATTGCCATATTAGCTTCAGCAGCATGATCTGCATAATTTAAACCGATACAAATAAACTTACCCACGGAACCAACACAAGAACCAAGGCGAACATCTTTATCAACGATAGCTAGTTGCTCTACATCAACGTTCGCTAACTTTTGCAAGTTTTCAGGCAACAGCTGATCTCCTGAAATATCACTAATTACTGTTGATAGATCTCGAATATTGCCTTCACTATCTAATACTGCCGGTTTCTCTTGGCCTTTTGGTCCGAAACGCAATAATTTCATTTGTTTGCCCCTTGATAATTAACTTATTAAAAATGAATACTGGAATATCACTATAAAGCGTAAACGCCCCGCCCCTCTACTTAACCCTTAGCCTTTTACAGATACTTTTTTAGCCTTAAAGTCAGCAGGTAGAACTTTACGGGCTAAAAAAATACCTGTGTAACGATAATTGTCAGGTAGTCTTCGTTTTAATTTGTCTATAGTTTTATAGGTAGTTTTTCGTTAACTGCGACTCTTATAAGTCATGGAACTAAATATGTGCCAGCTACAAGAATTTGAGCTTAAAAATAGTCAAGGAACCCAAGTAAAAATAATCAATCTTGGGGCAAGGCTTGTTGAATTCATTGTTCCAACCAAAAAGTATGGCCAAATCAATACCATTTTAGGTTATGACAAACCAGAACATTACCTTAATGATTCCATGTATCATGGTGCCATTGCAGGCCAATACTGCAATCGGATCTCAAATGGAAATTTTTCATTAGACAATCAAGCGCATCATCTAGAAATTAATGAACATCCTAATCATCTCCACGGTGGCGAAAACGGGTTTCACCGAAAATATTGGGATGTTTTAGAACACAGTGATTGTGAATTAAAAATGCAATTGAAACTTAAAGATGGTGAAAATGGCTACCCGGGAAACACCACAGTTACGTTAATTTATCAGTTAAAAGCTGATCACACGTTAAAGATATATTGGACTGCCATAAGCGATAAAAATACTGTATTTAATATTACCAGCCATAGTTATTTTAATTTATCTGGGTTTGACGAAATAAAAAATCATTACCTTAAAATTCCAACCGGTTTTTATACACCACACAATGAACAGCAAATCCCCACAGGGGAGATAAAGTCGACTGTAAACACCCCTTTTGATTTACGAGAATTTACTAAATTAGATAGCATCATCAATAGTGAACACCCAGAAATAGTTTGTCATGGCGGGTTTGATCATAACTGGGCTTTTGGCAATGCTAATGAATTAAAGTTGCTAGCTGAATTATACAGCTACGATACTGAATTGTTGTTACAAGTACATTCAACATTACCCGGCTTACAATGTTACACAGGAAACCAACTTGCGTTGTCAGGTATTCACGGTGCGCATGAGGGAGTCTGTTTAGAGCCTCAGTACTATCCTGATTCACCTAACCAAACTAACTTTCCCAAGTGTACTCTTAAAGCTAATCAGCCAATGACGCACGAGATAAATTTAACATTCAAAGAAATAACAAAATAAATACTTAACTTTAATGAGGATATCAGTATGACTAAAAAGCTAAAAATGGGGATGGTTGGCGGTGGCCAAGGCGCATTTATTGGCGCAGTTCATCGTTTTGCAGCAGCTTTAGATGGCGAGATAGAACTAGTATGCGGTGCATTTAGTAGCGAGCCGAATAAGGCTCTTGCATCAGGTAAAGAGCTAGGTATTCCTGATAATCGAAATTACCCAGGTTTTCAGGAGATGTTCGCTGCTGAACAGCGCTTGCCTGAAAATGAACGTATGGATTTTGTCGCTATTGTCACGCCGAATCATATGCACTTTCCTGTGGCTTGCGCTGCTTTAGAATCGGGCTTTCACGTCATTTGTGATAAACCCGCTACTTTAAATTTAGGCGAAGCAAAAGAGTTGTCTGCAATTGTTGCTAACACAGGACTGCTTTTTGGATTAACCCACACTTATACCGGTTACCCAATGGTGAAAGAGGCACGACAAATTGTTGCCGATGGAAAACTTGGAAATTTGAGAAAAGTTATCGTTGAATACACTCAAGGTTGGCTAACTGAAGCAGAAGACAGCAATAACAAACAAGCCGCTTGGCGAACAAACCCTAAAACGTCAGGCATAAGTGGCTGTATGGGAGATATAGGCTCCCATGCCGCAAATTTGGCTGAATATATTTCCAGCGAAACCATTGAACAGTTGTGTGCAGAATTAACAACATTTGTTCCGGGTAGATTGCTTGATGATGATGGCATGGCATTAATGAAGATGAGTGGTGGCATAAAAGGGATTTTACATGCTAGTCAGGTGGCCTGCGGAGAAGAAAACAATTTAACGATCAGAGCTTATGGTGATAAAGGCGGATTAGAATGGCGCCAACAAGAGCCTAATAGTCTGGTATTAAAATGGTTAAATGAGCCGATGCAAATTATGCGAACTGGTGGTAATAACTCAGCTCTCGCGACTGCAAATACCCGAACACCTATGGGACACCCAGAGGGTTATCTGGAAGCATTTGCCAATATATATCGAAATTTTGTACTTGCTGTGCAAGCACACAAATTAGGCAAAAACTCATCACCAAAGGCTTTCGATTACCCTGGCATAGAGGATGGTGTTCACGGCATGGCGATTATTGAAAGCCTCGTTAACAGTCATAACTCAAATGAAAAATGGCTAACAGTAAATTCTTAAAGGAGATAGACAATGAAACAAATTAAAGGCCCTGGTATATTTCTTGCTCAATTTATGGGCGATAACGAGCCATTTAATAGCTTTAGAAGCATTTGCCAATGGGTCGCGAGTTTAGGTTACAAAGGCATTCAAATACCAACTTGGGACCCGCGTTGCATGGATCTGGTTAAGGCTGCTGAAAGCCAAGACTATTGTGATGAATTAAAAGGAACTGCAGCCGAATTCGGTCTCACTATTACCGAATTATCAACACATTTACAGGGACAACTGGTTGCTGTACATCCTGCATACAATCCTATGTTTGATGGTTTTGCTCCTGAAGCAGTTCGAGGTAATGCTAATGCCAGAACAGAATGGGCTATTGCACAGATGCACCTTGCAGCTAAAGCAAGTGAGCGATTAGGACTAGCAACTCATGCAAGTTTTTCTGGCTCTTTCTTATGGCATACTGTTTATCCATGGCCACAACGACCTGCAGGGTTGGTAGAGAGCGGTTTTAAAGAACTGGCAAATCGATGGTTACCAATATTAAATTCTTTTGACAACTCAGGTGTAGATGTATGTTACGAACTGCACCCTGGAGAAGATTTACATGACGGTGTGACTTTTGAAAGATTTTTAGAAGCCACTGGGAATCACTCAAGAGTAAACATTTTATATGATCCGAGTCACTTTGTATTACAGCAGTTGGATTATCTAGCGTTTATCGATATTTATCACGACAGGATCAAAGCTTTTCATGTAAAAGATGCTGAATTCATCCCCAATGGGCGCAGCGGTGTTTATGGTGGTTATCAAAGTTGGGTAGACAGACCAGGCAGATTCCGTTCACTTGGCGACGGACAAGTGGATTTTAGTGGTATATTTTCTCGATTAACCTCGCATGGTTATGACGGTTGGGCCGTACTTGAATGGGAATGTTGTTTGAAACACCCAGAGGATGGAGCTAAAGAAGGTGCGCCATTTATTGAAAAGCATATTATTAGGCCGGCAGAGCATGCCTTTGATGATTTTGCCAGTGGCGGTGAAGATGAACAAACCAATAGAATCATCTTAGGTTTAGATTAAGTTGAACAATTAATTTTTATCTTATAACCTTTAAAGGTACTAATGTAATAATGGAAAATTAAAGCTATGAACCCTCTTTTTGAAACCGTACAGCTTGAAGGTAATAGTTGCTTTAAAACGCAACACTTTGAATGCGGATACTTACAAGATGATCATAGTTGGCATTATCATCCAGAATGTGAACTTACCTTCATTGTTAAAGGCAAAGGCACTCGTTTTATTGGCGACAGTGTTGAGCATTTCGATGAAGGTGATTTAGTATTAATTGCTCCGAACATCCCTCATTGTTGGGCTAATAACAATAAAGATGAACATAATGAAATTGTCACAATGCAGTTTTTACCAACCTGCTTAGGTGACGATTTTCTAAATTCACCTGATGCACACGTTCTCGTTGAAATGTTTTCAAGAGCTAAACGAGGGATGCAAATAAAAGGAAACGTTGCTGCTCAAGTAGGCCAGTTATTAATATCTTTACATGAAAAAAATGGTCTATCAAGGCTCTCGGGCTTCATTGAAATTTTAGATTTAATCAGTCAAAGCAATGACAACTCTCTTCTCTCCAGTGAGCTATATGCTATCGATAATAGTGAATTCCATAGCGGCCGAATGCGCAAAGTCATGGAATACATTCAAGCCCATTTAATTGATGAAATACGACAAACAGATATTGCAGAATTAGTACACATGACGCCTCAAGGCTTCAGCCGTTTTTTTAGAGCCACCACTGGCCGAACATTTGTCTCATTCGTAAATATAGTTAGAATAATGGAAGCCTGTCGCTTACTGGTTAGTTCAGAAGAAGATATTACTACTATCGCCTTTGAATGTGGCTACGGTAATTTGTCTAATTTCAATAGGCGATTTATGGAACAAAAAAACTGCACCCCTACAGAATATAGAAATAATCATAGCTTAATCGCAACAAATCCTGAATAGATTTGAGTTTCAGCTATGGAGCATTCTGATCTCTTTACCATAATTGCCCATTGCCTGCTTTAGAGCCCATAGTTGAGTTTTTATTTTCATATCATTATTAACAATAATGGAAAAATAAATTAAAGTAGAACAATCTAAAAAAGAAAAGAA
Source organism: Thalassotalea fonticola (assembly GCF_032911225.1). Classification (NCBI taxonomy): domain Bacteria; kingdom Pseudomonadati; phylum Pseudomonadota; class Gammaproteobacteria; order Alteromonadales; family Colwelliaceae; genus Thalassotalea; species Thalassotalea fonticola. The sequence goes on from NZ_CP136600.1 coordinate 3,057,453, forward strand.
TTAATATGCATAAATTAAGCATCAGCCATTTGCAAACCGTTGTTTCAATTTCAGAAAGTGATGGAAATATTACCAACGCAGCGCATAAGCTTAATCTTTCTCAATCTGCTTTGAGTCATCGCCTTAATGAGGCTGAGGCACGGTTAGGACTATTACTATTTGAGCGAAGAAATAAAAAGCTTACATTATCCAAAGCAGGAAAAGTACTAGTCACTTCCGCTCAATCAATTCTCAAACAACTACAAAATACAGAGCTTGATATTGAACGCATGATGGATGGCATAGATCAGGTTCTAAGGATAAGTACCAGTAGTTTCAATTGTTATCATTGGTTTCCAAAAGTATTAAAGTCTTTCAATAAGTCTCATCCTGAAGTCGACATTGAAATAGTGGCTGATGCATCACTTGATCCACTAAAAGCATTGAAAGATGGCACCATTGATTTGGCGATTACTCATTTAAAGCCCAATAATATCAACTTTAATGTTGTTGAATTGTTTGAGGATGAGATGGTGGCAATTATTCCAGCCAACCATTCCTTAAAAGATAAATCGTTTTTAATAAATGAAGATTTTGAAAATCACGCTTTTATTACAAATGCTACTACGCCACAAGAAGGACGAGAGTATGACCTTTTCTTTAAGCACTCATCGGTACAACCAAAGAAAATACTATGTGCCGGGCATACTGAAGTTATTGTTGATTTGGTTAAGGAAGAATTGGGCATTTCAATACTTACACGCTGGGTAATGAAACGCTTCAAACTACAAAGAAAAATCATCGAAAAGCAATTAACCGAAAAGGGAATTTTCATCCAATGGTACGCAGTAATTCGAAAAAATGATCCCTCAGAAAGTAAGGTATATCAATTCCAGAAAAAGTTAGAAAAACTAAAACTGTAAAAGCTTCTAATAATATAAATAGGTCTTTACGGCCTTTCTCCGTTTAGAATTTTAATGAAGTCCTTATCATCAATATTCCCCCCGGTAACAACACACACTATCTTTTTGTGATTGTTTGAGTTTTCCATTGCTGCTGCTACAGATGCAGCCCCAGCACCTTCAGTAATTATTTTGTTTTTATGAAACAATAAACCAATCGTCTGGCTAATTTTGTCGATATTAACGACTGTATTTTTTACAGAAAGCTGATTTACAAATGTAAATATTTGCGCAAACACCGAATCTCCGCCGATACTTTTGATATAGGTATTTTCAGTCTCAATACGTACCGGTTTTTTCGCCGCTATAGATTGTGCAAGTGGTGAGCCATGACTCGATTCAACGGCTGAAACTGTCACGTTGGCCGCCAGCTTTTGAATGGCATTGGCTATACCTACTGCGCATGATCCTCCACCAAAAGGAACATATATTTCATCCACATCAGGCAAGTCTTCTAGTATTTCCATCGCTATAGTGCCGTTTGCGGCTAAAACTTCATTATTCAAAACCGTATGGATTTCAGTTTCTTCAGTACTTAACTCTTCATCTTTGTAAAGGCAGCGCCACCAGGTTTCAGTAGGAAGATAACGTATTTCCCCGCCTAATTCCCTTATACCGCTTAGTTTTGCTTCAGGAGCTCCTAGATAAACGTAACCAACCATTTTCACCTTTAATTTATTGGCTGCCCAAGCCAATCCCAAAGCCATATTACCTGAACTTATAGTAAAAACGCCTTTAGTCAGTTGCTTTTTTGGCAAGCTGAGCAGGCTATTTAAAGCGGGTCTAATTTTAAATGCTCCTATTGGCTGTAAGTTTTCTAATTTCAAATAAATCTCATTGGAGCCCTCAATATTCAGCTTAATTAAAGGGGTTCGAACAATATAGGGAGATATTTTCGTCCTTGCTAAGTTAATTTGTTCTAACGAAGGTAGTGATAATTTGGCCATAAGTAGTCCCAGTAAGTAATACTGTAAAGTAAAAAAGAGTAAAGTTAGCTAAAGCTAATTAACGTTCGAGGTAAATTAACTTGAAGTTGGTGCTGGTTTTGATTTGAACTTCTTGTTTAGAAAAAACAAAAAAAGCGGTACGACATAAATAACTAGCATGCAGTAAGCCAATAGTGAATAACCATTAGCAATTAAAGCGATCATCCCTACCTTGCTCAATACAAAACTAATGCCCATTAAACTCGTGCCAATGACAAGGGAAGATTTTATTGAAAGAGGCTTATTTTGCTTATTGATAACAAATTTATTCACTCTTTCAAGGAAGCCTTCTATTAAACCTAACGCAGTTGCGGTAAACGTTAGGAATAACATTAAAATATAGAACGGCATTATTGTAGATAAACCCATTTCTGCAATTACAGAAAAAATCGGTAAAGATTGCTCTGTCACACTTGGGTAATCAGACAATAATATAAAGTGGATCATAATACCTGGAATGATTAAAATTGCGGCGGCAAGAACGCCTGATATTGTAGCTTGCTTGCTTGTTTTTATACCTTTACAAGCAAATAGCAAACCTGGTATTACTGCAATGTTATATAAAGTAAATTTACTACCAGACAAGAACCAACCGGCTTTTATTTCTGCTTGTTGCAAGTTTGAAACTATTTGCTCCCAACCTTCAATAAAAACAAAAGTTACTACCACACTCAATACTAAATAAACGCAACTCGTACTAAGCACCAGAAAGTTTGCAACATGTTTACGCCCAAAAGTAAGTAACGACAAAATAAGTACAAGTAATAAAATAATTCCCGCTATCTTTGGTAATAATAAGTAATCGGCAATTAACTTTCCTGCTGCTGCACTAATAATGCTGAGAACTAACACTAAAGATAGCAGGTAAGTAATTTCATAACTTATAGCAAACTTGCCGATAAGATTAGAGAAAAAGTTTTGGTAATCGAATGCTGCGAACTTCAGAGAAAATTTAAAGCTTAAGCTAATTACTAAAGAAAATAATATAAAAGCAGTTAATAGTCCTAGCAGACCGCCAACACTACCAAAGTTGGTAAAAAATTCGACAATCTCTCTACCAGTGCCAAAACCTCCTGCCATTAAGACCGATTGAATAACAAAGCCTGGTAAAAAATAGGTTTTAAAAATATTTGTTACTACCACAACTTTCTCCGAAAATATCTAAACGTATTTGATTTATTAAAACTGTAGCAATTTATCAAAACAGTTAAAAATGAATTTTTTGACTTATCATGATGAAAATAATGAGTTGGTTTGTTTATTTTGAATAGTGTAGTTTTTATAACAAGCGTCAATGCAAATGGCTTTAATGAGTGGGCCTTGCGACAAACAATTCCATTAAAAGTTTTAATATTTAAGAAAAGGTGACTAATGAATACCTCCCTTATCGTCAGTACTTGGTTACATCTAGTCAATCGGATGAAATCATTACTTCAAAAGAATCTGATTGCCCCAGCTTCTTTGTTTAAAGGACTAAGCTATCGCTTTATTAGCTTGGTATTACTCGTGAGCCTCTGTGCTTGTTCACCAATACAAACAGAGAAAAACGAGACCAAAGAGTTACCAGATAAACAGTTACCACAATTATCTGAAAATAATGCTGCAGTTAAGCCAGATGGCACAGATACAGGCATATTACCTGAGTTTTATTATGTTGATAAAGTATTAGGGGTATTGCCCAAAAAGTCATTAACTCCTTTAAGTGAAGCAGCGGGCAGAATAGATGGTGAAGTCGAACACCCTGATCCGTCGACTTTCGGGTTTAACAAAACGACAGGAAAATACACACACCCTAAATTTGCGCCAGAAATAAAAGGGCCTAAACCATTTAAAGGCAGCCTAACGTATATCGATATGGAGCAATACAGTCAAAATATCAAAGTAGAAGCCTTCTATCCTTATGTGACAAGTACCGGTCACACTTACCAATCGGTATTAGATTTTGATGGTCGTCGTTATATGTACAATAGTGGATATCCTAACATGCATATTTATGACATTACGGATCCGCGTAAGTTAATTAAAGTTCCTACTCCCAAAGCGGTGAAATCTGATGTGAATGGAGAAGATGACATTTCTTTATGGGGCTTTTTCCGCTATGTACCACGGCTTGATAAATACTACACCATTAAAACTTATTCTCCACCATACGTTGGTTATCTTGAGAACAAATATTTAGATCCTGATCGAGTAAAAGGTATACGCAACTGGCCAACGTTAAAAGGTTTTAGGGTTTTTGAAATGACTGACAAAGACAAGTTTGAATTAGTTGCGTCTGTTACTTCAGATCCAAATGCTACTGTTGAACAGCGCCCCCAGCAAGGTGGAGGCTGCTCTGAGTTCGCTTGGGATGGCAACAGTAAGTATATGTTTATTACCTGTGCTCCTGATGATAGCTATGGCAATCAGCCTTATCGCAGCATGCTCTATAGTTATGGCATAAGTGCTTATGACATGACTGATCCAAGCAAGCCCAAATACCTATCTACATGGCATGTACCTGGCCAGTTATTGAGCGAGCAAGAAGCCTTTAAAAAGAATCCTCGCCATAGTAATAAAGCATCCCGTTTAGGTGCAAGGGCTATGTTTGTGCCTAAATATCCAGATTTTGGCGGTAAATACGGCTATGTTGCCATGGGCGGCTGGGGTTTTCATGTTGTTGATATATCAGATCCTAGCAATATGAAAACTGTTGGAAAGATAGATGACTTCCCTATGTCGGTGAGTGGTAACGAGGGGGATAGTGTATATGTTGACGTAGTTGCTAAAACAGGACATGTTTATTTTAATGGCTACCCCTTTGTTGAAGACTGTTATGAACCATACAAAGATATTTTTTCTATTGATGTCACGGAGCCAACCAAGCCTAAAGTGGTCAGTACATTTGAACGCCCAACCCCTCCACAAGAGGCAACATTTACTGATTATTGTCAACGCAGAGGCAGCTTTGGCCCTAAACGCCCTGGAGCATCTGGTCGTTCTATTCAACCAGGAACGCCAAATGAACGTTATGCACCATGGTCATTTTACAATGCCGGCTTACAATTATTTGATTTAAAGGATCCTAACAATATCAATGTGGCTGGCTACTTCGTCCCCAAAATGATGGATCCTGAAATGAACTGGCACTTTGGCAATCCAACCAATGCTGTTTTTGTCGAGTGGGACAGAAACTTAATGTATTTATTTACTAACCATGGATTCTATGTTCTATCAAGTCCTTTACTCGGTGACCCCCTGTTTGAAATACCACCTGGGCAAACAAATGTTGGGCGGATAAAGCAATGACGTATTGCTCAAAAATACTGCCTTAAATACAAGCATAGCAAATAACTAAACCGCAAAAACAACTGTAACCAATTGAATATATTGGGTATTTATAGCGGGTAAAATTCAAGCTCAGTTATAATAAAAAACATATATAAACAAGTACACAAGTTATTTTACCTATATAACAATGTGGCATAGCTTGAAAAAAGCAAGTGGTTATAGACCAAATATTAATCACTGAAGCTTAGACAAAATTACAAAACTTAATGCCCCCAGTTCAAATGGGAAGGAGAAAGAATATGAGAAGTTCAAAAGACAATATAAAATTTAGCCCAATAGCGATATGCGTGGCAATTGCGTTAAATGCGACAGCAGTATCAAGCTATGCTGCGGATAGTTCACAAGCAGCTGCGCAAAATGCCAGTAATATTGATAATCCAAAATCTACCGACACCTCAATAGAAAAAGAAACTAACTCAATTGAGGTAGTTACAGTAACAGCACGACATAAAATAGAAAGTTTACAATCTACCCCCATTGCTGTTTCGGCTTTCAGTTCAGACCAAATGAAAGAGCAACGAATTGTTGGACTTGATGACATATCAAGCCGCGTACCCGGTTTTCAAATGAACATGTACAATTCAGCTGAGCCAGAGTTATTCATGCGCGGAATTGGTAGTGATGTTGAAAGTGCTGGCGCGGCAACTGCGGTAGGTATGTATATTGATGGCGTGTACATTTCACGTGGCACAAGTGCAGCAATGGACTTATATGACCTGCAAAGTGTAGAAGTATTACGCGGACCTCAAGGGACACTTTATGGAAAAAACGTTGTTGGTGGTGCTATCAACTTTATCACCAAGCGTCCTGTCGATGGCGATATGGAAGGAAGCATGGAAGCAACCGTTGGTGACTATGGCTTAATGGAAGTCAAAGGATACGCTACAGGTGGTTTAACCGAAAATATTGCTGGTAAACTTGCTCTTTCTGGCACCACTCGCGACGGATATGGTGAAAATACTCATACTGGCAATGATGCCGATGAAACAGAGCGTATGTCTGCCAGAGGGCAATTACTGTATACGCCTACGGATGATTTAGAATTTTTATTAACGGCTGCGGTTTCTGATCTTGAAGGTACACCCAGAGTAAAACATATTGGTTATAGTGCCGGCAGGAACGCAGCTTTTATAAGTACCGACCCAAGAAAAGATACAGTCAGTGAAGACGGTTACGAAGAATCAGATAACTCGTCTGTCAGTTTACAAATAAATTGGAGTTTTGATAATTTACAGTTCACTTCAATTAGTGCTTATCGCGATAATGAATATAGTATTTATGAAAATGGGGCCGCCGGTTTGGTTGATGATACTATTCACTTCGATCCTTGGGGTGACCCAGCAAACAACAATCCTTTGGGTATAGACGATGATTGGATTGCAAATACTCAAGTAGATGACGAATGGTTAGTATTGAAAGCAGAAGAGTCAGATCAAATTTCACAAGAATTTCGTCTTGCTGGTGACTTAAATGAAAGCTTTAGCTGGTTAGTTGGTGCTTTTTACATGGAGGAAGATATAGCCCGTAATGAACTTGTTGATTATTGGTTTCATACTCAATGGGGCACAACAGCAGGAAATAGAGCGAACGATAATAGCTTAGGTAACACAACCCATAACATCACCACAAGCTATGCAATATTTACCAATGCGACTTATAACTTTACCGAAAAATTATCAATGACTACAGGGATCCGTTGGAGTAAAGATGAAAAAGAATTTAGCGGTACAGCTTTTGGGCGTCGTTTCGACAATTGGGATACCCTGCATGAAGATTTAGATGGCAATCGAGTCGACAGTTATGCTTTTGAAACCTCTGATTCATGGGATGAATGGACACCTAGCTTAAATATTGACTACCAAGCCAATAAAGATGTTTTCTTGTATGGCTCAATTGCTAAAGGTTACAAAGCTGGTGGATTTAATGGGGAAGGCCCAGAGAGTGCTAAGGAAGCGATTGTGCCATTCCTACCTGAAGTTGCATGGAACTATGAAACTGGTTTTAAAGTACAAGGTTTTGAAGATCGCTTGCGAGTGAATGGTGCCATTTTTTATACAGATTATACCGATATTCAAAGTGCTGTATGGGTTGATGGTGGTGGAACAGGCATTCCAAACTTAGTTGTAATTAATGGTAGTGGTGAAGCTCAGGGCTTTGAACTGGAAGTTACCGCATTAGCGACAGATAACCTGACACTTTCAGGTAGTTATGGTTATTTAGATACCGAATTCACCAAAGATGTATTTATCGATGATGATAATTTAAACGGTAATAAGATGCGTCGAACTCCTGAGCATTCACTAAATATTAATCTTGCTTATGAGTGGAAATTTTTCGAGTTAGGTGATGCTACAGCGCGCTTAAGCTATCAATATCAAAGTGACTTCTTTTTTGATAACTCTAACGAACCGCTAACTATGATTGACAGCCAATATACTTTTGATGCGGTCTTTATGCTTCGAGATTTCGATAATAATTGGTCTCTACAGTTATGGGCGAAGAATCTCACCGATGAATTGAATGTTGCATCTAAAACACTTTATGCCGCATGGGACGATACCGTTTACAACGTTTACACGCCACCACGTACAGTAGGAATAACAGCCACTTATAATTTTTAAGTGGAATAACAGTTTGCACACTTCTATTGCTTTTTATTGACCGTTTATGCGGTAACTCATCTCAATAAATAATGTGGTATAGAAGTGTGCCTTTTCTACAAAGGTGTTATTAATTGGAATACTAAATAGAAGCTAGTCCTAAAATTCGAAAATCATAGTAAAGATGCTGTTACTTTCGCTTTGCGAAGAAAGTGATCATTAATTCATGCTATCGAACAAACGAGTTGAAAAGGTAAGCCAAGAGAGCTTTATTATTTAGGTTAAAAATGCCCAGACTTACGTTGGGCATTTTTAAATAATTGTTATCTTAACAATCTTCATTGTTCATTTTGAGTAACCGGGAAACCCATTTTCTCAACCATTCGTACCCAAGGTTTACGCCATCCGCCCTTTTCATCAAGGGTATCTAAAGCATACATGGTGATCTTGGCGCCAATCCAACGAAATGGCTCTGGCGGAATATAGCCAGGTAATGTTGTCGCAAATTTCATTTTAGTTTCCGGCGCATCGGTTTGCAATAGCACTTCCAAACCAACCCTTGCGCCAAAGCGCGTGGCGGTTACACCAAACCCAGAGTAGCCACCAGCATAAATCATATCGCCATTATAATAATGCTGATAATGAACCGCCATGCGGGTTGTTAGTGCAATGGGGCCACTCCAGGCGTGCGAAAATTTAATATCAGTTAAGGTTGGAAACGTTTTATAAAAATTGTCGACTAAACGTATATAATTGTCTGCCACTTTATCTTGTTTTGGGTCGGTGTGATTATTGAAAAAATAACCTAAACGGCCTCCAAAAAGAATACGGTTATCTGCAGTTAAACGCATATAATTCAATTGCGTACGAGTGTCGTATATACCTTGACGATTCTTCCAGCCAATGACTTCCATTTGCTCATCGGTTAGCGGTTCAGTAACGACGATACGGTCACGAATCGCTGAAACCCGTTGCGTAATTTTATCGCTACCTGCAGCAAATGCGTTAGTGGCTAACAGTACTTTTTGGGCTTTTACTGAGCCTGTTGGCGTTGTTACCAGCACACCTGGTTTTAAGTGCGTTGAACTAACTAAAGGGCTATATTCAAAAACCCGAACTCCAAGCTGCATTGCAACTCTTTTAAGACCCCAAGCTAATTTGGCAGGGTGAACAGTACCGCTGCGTTTTTTCGACCATAAACCACCATGAAATAAAGGCGAATTAATTTCGTTTTTGATTTCATTTTTATCTAACAGGTGGGCATCATGTCCGTATTTTTTATATAATTTGTACTCACTTTCTATATCAGCAATACCTTCATCACCGATTGAAACGGTTAGTTCGCCGCCCCATTCAATATCACAATCAATATTATGACGTTCAATGGTATCTCTAAAACCATCCATGTTGTCTTTGCCTAAGCGTTCTAGCTCATCCATCTCGTCAGGAAACAGCTTGGCTGCATTTGCTAGCCCATGCATAACTGATGACGATAAAATAGCTGCAGGTCGACCTGATGCACCAATGGCAATGCATTGTGCTTCAATAATTACTACATCAAGTTCAGGGTTAGCTTCTTTGGCCTGTACCGCCGCCCAAAGGCCGGTAAAGCCAGCACCGACGATCAGCAGATCACAATTAATATTGTCTATAAGCGCAGGTTCTGCAGCAGGGGCAGCTTCATTATCTAACCAATAAGGAAAGAATTTAGTTTTTAGTAATGCTTTTTCTGCATTTGATTGTATCGCCATAATAATATTGTCCATTATATGAGAGAGGCCAAAAAATTTATCAGTTTGATGATTTTGTGTTGTTAGATTGCCAAGTGCACAAAATATTAACAATCCCACTATTAGGGGATAGAGGTTTTTCAACTTAATGAGCTTGCTGTGAAGTGCACAAAATATTAACAATCCCACATTCACTTAGGGGATAGAGGTTTTAAGCGTAATGAGCTTGCTGTGAAGTGCACAAAATATTAACAATCCCACATTCACTTAGGGGATAGAGGTTTTAAGCGTAATGAGCTTGCTGTGAAGTGCACAAAACATTAATAATCCCCCATTCACATAGTGGATATAGGTTTTAAGTTTAATGATCTTGCTGTGAAGTGCACAAAATATTAACAATCCCCCATTCACTTAGGGGATAGAGGTTTTTCAGCTTAATTATCTTGCTGTAAAGTGCACAAAACATTAATAATCCCCCATTCACATAGTGGATAGAGGTTTTAAGTTTAATGATCTTTCTGTGAAGAGCACAAAATATTAACAATCCCCCATTCACTTAGGGGATAGAGGTTTTTCAGCTTAATTATCTTGCTGTAAAGTGCACAAAATATTAACAATCCCCCATTCACTTAGGGGATAGAGGTTTTTAAGTTTAATTATCTTGCTGTGAAGTGCACAAAATATTAACAATCCCCCATTCACTTAGGGGATAGAGGTTGTTAGGAATAAAAGCTTTTTAAGGCTTAAGAATGTTTCAGTTTAATGGCTATGGATCTTAGAACAGATAATAAACTTGTTCTAAGGTTCAAAGTGATGGACAGATGTTGCTAATTACTACAGCAATGTACTTATCTAAATATTTCGGCAACTAGTAACTTTATTAAAGGGTTCTCCTTTGCTTGTTTTTTATAAATGACCATATTATCTAAAGTGTAGTCAAAACCTGGTACGTCCAGCTTTTTAATACGACCTTGGTCAAGCCATGTTTTGGCAAAATAATCAGGTATAAAGCCAACATAACCACCCGACAACAGCAATACCATACGTCCTGACATATGGTTGGCTACAGCACGGTTAGGAAATTGGCTAAAGATTTTATGGAGCGTATTATTAACCGCATGACTGGTCGTAATTAAGTCACATTGCAAGACTTCTTCGGTAGTTACCTTACTGTGATTGAATAACGGGTGTTTATCGCCACAATACAAACTACCACAATGCGCATACAAAAATTTGTACTCTAAACCTGGCCGTTTACTATAAGCAACATTAATAGCGATATCGGCTCGATTGTTCATGATGTCCAGATCAATCTCATTAGGCGCATGTGCTAAAACTTCCAATTCGACTTGCGGGGCTTTTTGTCGAAAACGGGCAATCGCCGGAGATAATTTTTCTTGTGTCAGTTGCAACCAGTCGTCCGGCAGAGCAATTCTTAATTTACCGGTTAATTCTGACTGAATGGCATTAATGCGGCTGCGAAAGCTATCAAGCTGGGCAAACAGCTCAACGATGGCAATGTAAACTTCCTTTCCTTGTTCAGACAATGAAAATACCGTTCGACCACGGCCACGATGACAAAGATTAATACCTAAACGTTGCTCTAAGTCAGACATGTGAATGCTAATAGTTGAACGATTTATATTAAGCTCAAGCTCTGCCGCTCCATAGCCTCCACATTCAGCCACAGCTTTGAATACCCGCAGCAAGCGTAGATCTATATCACTAAGCTGCCCTCGTAATGTAGGTTTTGTATTCATAGCTTGCCTTAATCAATCAAGTTAACTTTTTAAAGTTGACGGAACATTCATATTAGTCATTAAAGCCAGTGTTTTAAAGAACTTTGTTATGTTTGATAAAATCAAACATAACTTTGAATGTTCATTATATATTTTAACTTAAGGATAATTGTACAGTGTTCAAACTAACAATGATTAAAGCTACCAAATTGAAATATGGGAAGGGCAGCATGCAAAATAGTAACAATACAAACACCGAAAGTGATATTGATAAGGGCATTGAAGAATCCATTCAACCTAATCAGGCGTTATCTTATGAAGCGGCCATTCGATTTTGGTTAGCATCAAATAGTCCCCAAGACTAGGATATTCATCATGCAACAAAGGTATAGTAAAGGGCAAAATAGACAGCTTCTGACAGCATTTACGGCAATGCTTGAAGAAGGGGAATTTCGCACTCAAAACGAATTATCAGATCAGCTTTCGCAGTTGGGCTTTAACTCTATATCGCAACCAAAAATATCAAGAATGTTAAAGCAAATGGGTGCAGTTAGAATTCGTAATGCAATGAACCATTCAATTTATAGTTTACCTATTCACTCTGAACAACAAGAAATTAAAGACTCAATAAATGCGTTAGCACTTGAAGTAATTAATAATGGTGTGCAAATAATTTTGAAAACAACGTTTGGTGGCGGCGCAATTTTGGCTAACATTCTTGACGATCTTGACGACTCATTTGGTATTCTCGCAACCATGGCAGTTGATAGCACGGTACTGATTATTCCAAGAGACATAAATAACATTGATGAACTTAGCAATTCTATAAAGAAACTTGTTTGTTTAACGTAAAATAAAGCTGTTTACATGGGTTGTTGCATCGACAAACTCTATCCCCCTTTAATGGTATTACATGTTAAGCCTCTATTTGAAATAATACATTCAGATCACGGGGGCATACTTGTAGGTTTCATTGGCCATTAATTATTTGGCACTTTAATAGGTATATATTATGAGAACTAGAAAAGATCGTATTCGTCATGCGATTGCTTTTGAAATTATTGGTTTAGCAATTCTTATTGGCGTAATGGGTCAGATGGGCTATGACATGGCGCATGTAGGATTAATGGGAGTTTTCTTCTCGATTATCGCCACGTTCTGGAATTACGCCTTTAATGTCGGCTTCGATAATTTAATGTTGAAAATATTGAATACCATCAAGAAAACCTTCTGGTTGCGCGTTATGCACAGTTTGGCATTTGAAGCTGGATTATTAGTAATCACTATACCTGTTATCGCCTGGACGTTAAATCTTAGCTTATGGCACGCTTTTATGATGGATATTGGTATGGTTATTTTCTATGTTGTCTATGCTTATCTTTTTAATCTTGCTTATGACAACATATATCCCATCGATGAAGGGCAATTATCCTAATGGTGATTTACTTATTAATTCACCACTATCTTTGTAGTCTAAACAGCCCACAGTTTTAGCCTCTTCAAATAATTGGGGTCAGGTCTAAATTAAATAATTTAGATCTGACCCAAATTATTTCAGTTCATTATGTTTGCGGTTTATAAAGTGCTAACAGCTCGCCAACTTTCTTCCTATTAGTACCTTTTTGACTGATCGTTCGCGCTACTTTAACCGACTTAATTTTAGAGGCATGTTCGTAAATTTTACGAGTCCAAATGGTGTCATGGTTAGAAATTAATACCGTAACGTTTTTTTCTGCAGTTATTTCTTCTGCGGCATTGGCTAAATCAGCTTGTTCATCTAAACCGAAACCATTACCGGCATAACTAGTAAAGCTGGCAGTTTTACTTAATGGCACATAGGGTGGATCGCAGTAAATCACATCGCCATCTTTAGCTCTGGCAAATGTGTCACGGTAATTTTCACAAACAAACTCCGCTTTTTGTGCTTTGTCAGCAAAGTTAATTAATTCATTCTCAGGAAAGTATGGTCGTTTGTATTTGCCAAACGGCACATTGTAGCCGCCTTTAGAGTTATATCGACACAAACCGTTATAACCATGCCTATTCATGTATAAAAACATTAAAGAGCGCTGATAAGGGTCGTCAGTAGCGTTAAACTGCTTTCTGATCTCATAGTACTCTTCACTAATATTATATTCAGGCATGAACAACCTGGCAGCATCATTAATAAACTGCTCAGGTTTAACTTGCAGGGTTTTATAAAGGTTGATTAAGTCTTTATTAATATCATTGAGAATATAGTTAGAATAATCAGTATTGAGGAATATGGAGCCGGCACCAGCAAAAGGTTCGATCAAGCAACTACCTTTAGGCAGCATTTTTCTGATCACATCGCTGAGGGTATATTTACCGCCCGCCCATTTTAAGAAAGCCCTTTGCTTGTTGATCATATTATTATTCTTATACTGCTTTATCGGCTTACTTATCTTAGTGGGCGATTTTGTGTTTGAAATATGTGGAAAGCGTAATCAGATCACGTGATGTAATTGCTCATGAGTAATGTTATCAAACATTTCAGACTTTCCAATGGCAGTAGGAATAATCAAACGTAATTTACCGCCTAAATTTTTCTTATCACGCGCCATGTGTTTGATGAAATCATCAAAGGTCATTGATGCCGGAGCTTTAATTGGTAGGTCAAAATAGACAATTAAATCGATAATCTGTTGTGTCTCGGCACTACTGATATAATTTAAATGTTCGGCTAATTGCGCAGCCTGCACCATACCGGTGGCAACCGCTTCACCATGTAGCCAAACACCATAGCCCTGTTCGGCTTCTATGGCATGACCAAAGGTGTGGCCTAAATTTAATAATGCGCGAACGCCAGATTCTTTTTCATCCTGACTAACAATGTCCGCTTTATTTTGACAACAGCGTTGGATCATCTCGGCTAAAACAACTTTATCTTTTGCTTTAATCGCTGCTTTGTTGTTGCTTAGCCAATCAAAAAATTCTTTATCGCCTAAAATACCGTATTTTATTACTTCTGCCATACCCGCGTTAAATTCACGCACAGGTAAAGTAAATAAGCTATCAATATCAATCAACACCGCTTTAGGTTGATAAAAAGCACCGATCATATTCTTACCAAGCGGATGATTTACAGCCGTTTTACCACCAACAGAAGAATCAACTTGCGATAGCAACGTTGTTGGTATTTGAATAAAATCAATACCACGCTGATAACATGCTGCTGCAAATCCGGTAATATCACCAATGACACCACCACCTAAAGCAATTAATGTTGAATCCCGGCCATGAGTATTAGCGAGCATATGCTCCATAATTTTTTCAAAATTAGCGAGACTCTTCTGCGCTTCACCATCAGCTAAAATTATTTCATCAACAATAAAATCAGACAATTGTTGTTTTAATGCTTCTAAATAAAGTGGCGCAACAACAGTGTTAGTAACAATACAAACACGTTTGCTATTGATATGTTTAGGCAAAGGGCTATTGTTTGATAATAACCCTGATTCGATATAGATAGGATAGCTACGTTCATCTAATGAAACGTTTAGGCTGGCCATTTGGTGTTAAAAGTCCAGACGTTCGACGATTTTATTGGCGACAATTTTTGCGCTTTGGTCGTCAGTTTGAACGATCACATCAGCAATTTCTTCGTATAAAGGATTACGCTCTACCGCTAGGTTTTCTAGCACAGTTCGCGGCTCTTCTTTGGTTTGAAGTAATGGACGACGACGATCACGCTGGGTGCGGGCAACTTGCTTATCGATAGTAGTTTCTAAATAAACTACAACGCCGCGTGCTGATAGGTGATTACGAATTTGATCGCTAATTACTGAACCACCACCAGTGGCTAGTACTATGCCCTGCATCAAAGATAAATCTTCAATTACAGTTTCTTCACGCTTTCTAAAGCCCTCTTCACCTTCAAGATCAAACACCCATGCGATGTCTGCACCGGTACGACGTTCAATTTCTTGGTCTGAGTCAAAAAATTCTAGGTGTAGCTTATCAGCTAATTCTCGACCAATTGTGCTTTTGCCTGCGCCCATTGGGCCAATTAGGAAAATGTTACGTTTTTCTGCCATGAGATTCTTTAATACTCGTAAATTGTTATACCAAAGCGAAGAATATTAAGTCAACTTGGTATTTGTTAACGAAATTGAGGACACTCCTCGAAAAAATTAAGGGCGCAATTATCGCAATTCTTATAGACAAATTGCAAGCATGCGCCTTAAAAAAATACAATCTAACGTAATTTACTTATTGTTAAAGTCGATTAGCTAGATTGTTATTTGCGATTTCGTTTAAAATTTTTCGGTTACTATTCTCGGTGTTACGAAGATAAGTAGTTCTTTTTTCTCATTAAATTCTGTCGTAGTTCTGAATAACCAGCCAACATATGGAATATCGCCCAGTACCGGAACTTTCGAAATTGAATTGATCACTTGTTGCTGATAAATACCGCCTAAGACGATAGTTTCACCATTATTTACTAAAACTTGCGTACCAATTTCCTGCGTATCAATTGCTGTGGCTAAACCAGTACCTGTAGCGATAGTGTCACCACGGGTATCTTGAGTAATAATTAAATCAAGGATGATACGATTATCAGGAGTAATTTGCGGTGTAACTCGTAAGCCTAAAACTGCTTTTTTAAAGGTAACAGAAGTTGCTCCACTTGACGCTGCTTGCACAAAAGGAATTTCCGTACCTTGTTCAATATACGCTTCTTTTTGATTCGAGGTAGTAATGCGTGGACTAGCAATGATCTCTCCTTTGTTTTCTTGCTCCATTGCCGAAAGTTCAAGGTCAAGAATGGTACCATCTGCCAATCGAGCTACTTGGAATGCTATTGCTCCGGCGGGATCGGCAACAGGTAAGTTAACATTTAAACGGTCGTTGATTGATGGAACAACACCAGCATTCGCTAGGTCAGCTCCCTCTAGGCTACCAGAACTAGACGTATCGCCACCGTTGTGAGTTACTCCCCAACGAATACCTAATTCTTCACTGATGTTATCTTTAACCGTTACCATGCGTGATTCAATCACAACCTGGCGAATGGGGATATCAAGCACATTGATCATCCGCTTTATATCTTCAATACTGTTGGCCGTATCGCGAATTAATAAGGTGTTGGTACGCTCATCAACAGTTACGCTACCACGCTCAGATAAAAGGCTAGTGCCTTCATTTTTAAGTAAATTTGAAAAATCAGCCGCTTTCGCATAATTAATTTGTACATATTCTGCATAGAGAGGTGCAAGTTCGGATACTTGCTGCTGCGCTTGTAATTCTTTTGCTTCACGGGCAACAAGTTCATCATTTGGGGCAATCATTAAGATGTTTCCATCCATACGCTTACCTAAGCCTTTTACTCTTAAAATGATATCAAGCGCCTGATCCCATGGAACCCCATCTAAGCGTAAGGTGATATTGCCATTTACCGTGTCTGAAGTTACTAGGTTAAAACCGTTATAGTCAGCAATAATCTGCAATACTGTGCGGATTGGAATGTCTTGGAAGTTTAATGAAATGGCTTTGCCGTTAAAGTCTTCGCCATCTTCTAAATACGACTTTTTTTCTTCCTCTTCTTTCACTGTTAAAGAGAAAATATTGTCAATTTGGTTATGCTCAATGGTAAACGGCTTATTGGTACCTATTTCCAAGCGTGCATTGTTGCCTTCTTTAAAGGTTTCTATGCTAGTCACTATTGTGCCAAAATCGGTAACATCCAGTTTATAAAGCAATTCTTCCATAATATCGGTGTTATGAAATTCAATATTGATTTTGCCTAGTTTGTCTTTAACATCAACCGCAGACATGCTGTCATCTAAGAAAACTAATACTTGCCCGGCGTTTGCTTCACCTTTTCTAAAATCAATCGCTTGAATGTTATTAATAAATTCGCTGGCAACATCGGCTTGTGGATCTGTTTTATCAAACGTAGATAGGCTGTTTAGTAAAAGTACGAATTTACCTTCAATAATTTCCGCTTGATACAATTTCAATTCTTTAAGAAAAACCGTGGCTTTAATTTTTCCAGCAATTTGCTGTACATCGATGTTTTTAATGCCCGCATGGTTTACTTGAGTATCAGCTAGAGGGGTAGCAAACTCAGTAGCATTGAACATAATTTCAATACGAGCAGGTTCAGTAAATGTTTTTACCACCGGCTCGGCGGTTAACGCTTGCTCAAAACCAAAAGTAAATTCAATTTCATCTGCAAGAAGTGTGTTGTAATAAATATCATTAAGTTTACCTTCGGCATAACTGCCAAAAGAAACCAACAATAATACTGCAGACAATACAAAACCAAGCGCTCCCTGTCTTGATTTGTTTGGTGATTTTATTTTTATTTTACGACTAAACATTAATTCCCTTACCCCTCTTGATCCGGCTCAACCATAGAAACAGTTGTTTCTCGTTCAACCCAACAGCCTGCGCCATCTGGAATCAATTCTACTATTATTATTTCTTCTTGGCCGACATTGGTAATTCGACCGTTATACAAGCCTAAATAGCTGCCAATAGATACTCTGTGGAGAGTTGAATCTGCCGCTTCTACTAATGCCCAAATAATTCCTTCTTCACCTAAGGTACCACGCATATTTAAACTTTCTAAAGCAAATTTTTCTAACGGTTGCTTTCTTCGACGTGGATCCGGGTGTAAACAATCTGACATTTGTTGCATTTTTTCCTGAATTGCTTCAGGTTTTGGAGCAACAAACGGGCTGCGCAATGCAAATGCCGAGTAATCAAAGTGATTAAACTCGGTTAACGGTGGCATTGGCTCAATTTTATTTGGTGTTGATGCCTTCACTTTATCAATATGGGCGTGCAAGTCTGTTAAGTCATCAAAACAGGCTGATAATAAAAATACTGAAAGTAAAACTAAATAACGCATTATTTACCCTCCCTGTACTTATACGTTTTAGCTTGCAGTGTTAGCGTTAATGAATTTTCAAAGCCATTGTCATCACCAACAATAGAAAAATCATGCAAGGTTACAATACGCGGTAACCCTGAAATCTTACTTACGAATTCACCAAAGTCGTGATAGGCACCAGTAACTCTCACCTCTATCGGTAATTCAGTATAGAATTCTTGTTGAATTTCTGGCTGCCAATTTAACTTAACAAAATCTAGGCGGCTGGTAGTACCAACAAAAGTAATATCATCAAGTAATCCAGGGGTTTCATGACTTTCAGGCAAGCGTTTAATTTGCTTAGAAAATAATTCTTCCGCTTCAAGCATTTGCTCTCTGAACAACTCTAAATTAGCAGCAACAAAGTACTTGGCCTGGTAATCGGTCTTTAATTTACTTTCTTGTGCCGCTTCACGTTCCAGCTCAACAAGTTTATCACTTACTAACAGGTAATAAACAAAGTAAGAAACGAAAGCGACCAAAACAATGGCAAGTATTATTTTTGCCGCTTTTGGCCATTGACCAATATTATTCAGGTCAAGATTATCAAATTGGGAAAGATCTAAATCCATTATCGACCTCCTGCATTGCTGATTTGTTCGCTATCAAGTAAACCTTGAATACGTAAACTCATTTTAAAATCACTTAACAGTTTGCTTGATTTACTTGAATTGGTAATAGATTCAAGCTCTGCATCGGCCAATAAGTTTGAACTTTGAATTTCACGGATCATATTGGCAAGATGGTTATTCGATTCACTTTTACCTTGTATCAACAACTCATTGCCTTGTTTTTCAAGCTTAACTATATAAACCCCTGACGGAACAATTTTAGCAATTTCATCAAGCACTTGCGTACCAACATTACGACTCTTCTGTAATTGTTCGATCAACGTCATACGTTGTATTAAATCTTTTTTCTTCTCTTCCAGAGTTTTAATTTCAGCAATCCGGGCATCTAGAACTTTAATTTCATTGGTTAAGAATTGATTACGAGCACGTTGACCATCAATTTTTGCCTGATAAAACTGGCTGATTAAAAATACAACCAAAAAGCTGATTAGTGCTAAAAACGTTAGTATTGAAAAATATTGTTGCTGCCTTAAACGCTGAGTTTCTTCACGCCAAGGCAATAGATTTATATGTGGCATGGTGAAAAACTCCTTAATGCAAGGCCAGTAGCAACCATTAACTGAGGTGCAATCTGGGCTAAGACGTTTTCATCTATTTGCTCACCGATAGCCATATCATTGAATGGATTTGCAATGACGGTGTGAATGCCAAGCTCCGCCGAGAGTAGCTCTTGAATATTTTCAAGTGCCGCGCTACCACCAGAAATCACTAGGTAATCAAGCTTTTCCTTACCACTAAAGGTTAAATACATTTGAATTGCACGACGAATTTGTTGAATTAATGTCGTTTGAAAAGGCGCTAACACTTCAAAAGTGTAGGTAGGTGGTAAATCTCCGCTTAATTTTTCTTTTTCAGCATCTTCGAAAGTTTTATTATAATAAGAAACAATAGAACGAGTATATTGTTCGCTACCGAATAGTTGGTCGCGTGTATAGATAGTGTCGTTACCTTCATTTACGGTAAACAAAGTCATGGTTGCGCCAATATCAATAAAAGCTACAACTTTTTCCGGGGCATCATCTGGCAGCGTTGGCAAGCATAGTGCTGAAGCTCGACTTAGGGCATAAGATTCAACATCAACAACTTTGGTGTGAAATCCGCCAGCATCAAGAGAAGCAACACGAGCTTCGATAGTTTCGGTTCGTACAGCACTTAATAAAACATTGACTTTACTAGGGTCGGCTTCATTAACATCGAGTTTTTCAAAATCAAGACTAACTTCATCGAGAGGATATGGGATTAAGCTATCAGCTTCAATCTCAATTTGGCTTGCTAATTCGTCATCATTTAATGACACGTCCATGTAGATTATTTTAGTAATAACAGTAGAACCAGAAACCGCAACAGCTGCATTTTGTACAGCTGAAAGTACTTTTTTGCGTACTTTTCGAATTACTGCCCCGACCGCTTCAATATCTTGAACTTTTCGATCGACTACAGCGCCTTTTGGCATAGGCTCTACTGAAAATGCATCTAGTTGGTAACCGTTTTTATCTTCACTAATAAGAACAGCTTTGACCGAATAAGATCCAATGTCTATTCCGACCATTTTAGACGCATTTTTATTCCATAATCTACTTAGCATAACTTCCTGTGATTATTCTTATTATTTTTCTTATTTAAACATAATATAGCTAAAAATACATTTATTACACTAAATATCTATATATACTAGTGAATTATATTAATATCTTTTTTACCATGAGTTGAATTTTAGTGCAATTTTTCAAACGTTTAACGCAATTATTTCTCTTCGGCATTCTTCTTGTCAGCCTAATTATAGGCGGCTTCTACCTTACCATGCGCAGTGACCTTCCCAGTGTTGAAGTGCTAAAAGATGTTCAATTACAAATACCAATGCAAATTTATAGTAGCGAAGGCGAACTCATTTCACAATTTGGCACAAAAAGACGAATTCCGGTCGAGTTGAAAGATATGCCACAGCAACTCATAAATGCCGTATTAGCGACTGAAGACAACCGCTTTTATGAACATTTTGGTGTGGATCCTATCGGTATGACACGCGCTATTATAGGCCAAATTACCGGTAACGATGCCGGTGGAGCCAGTACTATTACGATGCAAACTGCACGAAATTTCTTTTTAACACGCGAGCAAACCTATATTCGAAAAATACGAGAAATTTTCATCTCTTTGCATATGGAAAAGCTGTTAAGCAAAGACGAAATTTTAGAACTGTACCTCAATAAAATCGAATTAAGCCATCGCGCTTTTGGCGTAGGTGCTGCTGCCCAGGTTTATTACGGTAAAGAAATAAATGAACTTACCTTAGCTGAAATTGCGGTGATCGCCGGCTTACCAAAAGCGCCAAGCACATATAACCCAATTAGTAACCCTGAGAAAGCCAAGTTTCGTCGCACCACAGTATTACAACGTATGTTAGTAAGTGGTTACATCTCCGATGCAGAATACCAACAGGCAAACAACGAAGAAATTCATACTAAAAGGCACGGCGTAGATATTAAGCTAAGTGCGCCTTATGTTGCTGAAATGGCCAATAAAAAAGCACTGGAAATGTATGGCACTGAAGTCGCTTATGGTAAAGGCTTAAAGATATATACCACGGTGCAATCAGACCTGCAACACGCAGCTAAAAACGCTGTTATCAGTAATATATATGCATATGATGAACGTCACGGCTATCGCGGTCCAATTAAGCGTCTATGGCTTAATGAAGCTGATAAAGCTTATTTATTAGCAAGTGCGAAAAAGCGTTTAAGTGAGAATGACTTTGAAGCTTACGAACAAGCTTTAATTAAAATCAGCAATAAACAACCTGATGCAGAAGACATAGCTGACCATTTAAACAAGGTTCCTGTTTATAACGATTTGCTTGTTGCCTTAGTCACCCACGTTGAGGAACAGCATGCACAAGTTCAACTTAACAATGGTGATATTGGCACGATTGATTGGCAAGGTATGTCTTGGGCAAGAGCCTATCTTGATGATAAAACTCAAGGTAAAGCACCTAAGCTAGCCCAGCAAATTCTCACCAGCGGTGATGTTATCTATGTTAAGGCGACTACAGATAACGTCTATCGATTAAGCCAGTTACCTGAGGTTTCTGCTGGTATTGTTGCTATTTCACCAGATACAGGCGCTATTTTAGCCAGTGTTGGTGGTTACAGTTTCAGCCAAAGCCAATTTAACCGGATAACCCAAGCGAACCGTCAAGTGGGCTCTAATATCAAGCCATTCGTATATTCTGCAGCCCTCGCCAATGGCTATACCTTAGCCACTATTGTTAATGATGCACCAATTAATCAGTGGGATAAACGATCAGGTTTTGCCTGGCGACCAAAAAACTCTCCTGCCGTTTATGAAGGACCACTACGAGTAAGAATAGGTTTAGCCAAGTCTAAAAACGTTATGTCTGTCCGCTTATTACGTGGCATGAAATTAAGCACATTAATTAAACATTTAGGCAAATTTGGATTTAATCAATCCGCGTTACCAAAAAATGAATCAATTGCTCTGGGCTCAGCTTCAATGACACCTATGCAGGTTGTTACTGGCTTTTCAGCTTTTGCCAACCAAGGTTATTTAGTAGAGCCTTATATTATTGACCGAATTGAAGATGCTGATGGGGAAGTTATTTATCAAGCCCAGCCGAAGGTTGCTTGCTATGAATGTGAAGTTGCACAAGCAGAGTATGCCAATAGCTTCGATGCCAGTGATGATATTGATGTTGAAATGATCACTACTCCTTTAGCTCCTAGAATTATTAGCCGAGAAAATGCTTTCTTAGTTACCGAAGCGATGAATGGTGTTATTTGGGGCGGTGGTGGTGACTGGTCCAAAGGTACAGGTTGGAGCGGTACAGGTTGGCGTGCAAAAACGCTGAACCGTCGAGATATAGCAGGAAAAACTGGTACAACCAATGAATCTAAAGATGCCTGGTTTAGTGGTTTTAGTCGTAGAATTGCAGCAAGCTCTTGGATTGGCTTTGATGATCCGAGTCGTAATTTAGGTCGGACCAATGTGAATAGTAATTTAGGTAGAAACCAAACTGCAGGCGGCGAAGCTGGGGCAAATGCCGCCCAACCTTCATGGATTAAATTTATGGAAGTTGCCTTAACTAAGTATGATCCTGAAGCATTTTTGCAACCAGACAATATAGTCTCCATTCGTATCGATAAGTTAACAGGTAAAAGAACCAATCAAACCAATAGAAGCTCAAGGTTTGAGTACTTTATTAAAGGGTCAGAGCCAACCGAGTGGGTTGATAAAGATAATATTGAACAGATAATAGAAAGCCAGGAAGAATCAATCGAAGAAGAAGAGTTGTTCTAAATAAAATACAATTAATGCAGTCAGGGAAATATTGTTATGAAATATAAACTGTTAGCGCTAAGCATAGCGTTAAGTAGCACAGCAGCGATAGCTGAAGAAGAAGTTAAGATTTGGTCGGGAGATGTAGATTTTGGTTACACTAACCTAACAGGTAATACTGAAGAAACAACCACCAGTGGTAAAGTTCATGTTTTACGTGAAAGTGCGCCGTGGAAATATGTTGCTCATTTCGAAACCTTATATTCTGAAAGTAATGATGAAAAAAGTGCTGAGCGTTGGGGTGCATTCACCCGCTTAGAGTATAATTTTACTGAAAAAAACTATGTTTTTGGACGTATATCGTACGATGAAGATAAATTCAGTGGTTATGATTCACAAAGTACAGCAACTGCTGGTCTTGGTTGGAATTTGATCGAATCTGAAGACATGGATTGGGATTTTGAAACCGGTGTTGGTTATCGTTCGGCTAAAGTTGAAGATCCATTAGTAGCGGAAGATGAAGAAGAAACCATAGTACGACTATCGACATTATTTAGCTGGAAATTTTCACCTACAGCCTCTTTCGTACAATTATTAAGTACTGAAATTGGTGAAGAGAATACTATTAGTCTTTCAGAGTCGGCACTTAAAGTTCAAGTGATCGGCCAGTTATCTTTAAAATTAAGTTACATAGTTAAACATACTGAAGAAGTACCGGTTGATACCGAAGACACTGACACTGAAACCGTAGTAAGTGTCACTTACTCATTTTAACCTTTATAAGAATGGAGACCTAAGGCCTCCATTCTTATTCACTTTGCTTATTTAATTAGCCAAGATTTGTGAACATAGATCCTAACCACTAAAAGAACCCTAATGGATTTACATCATAGCTCACCAATAGATTTTTAGTTTGTTGATAATGCTCTAACGCAACTTTATGGGTTTCTCGACCGACACCCGATTTTTTATAACCGCCAAACGCTGCATGTGCAGGGTACATGTGATAACAATTAGTCCACACTCGGCCAGCTTGTATTTTTCTGCCCATACGGTAAGAGCGATTCATATCTCTGCTCCACACACCAGCACCTAAACCAAATTCAGAGCTATTGGCTAAAGCTAACACTTCGGCTTCATCTTTAAACGTTGTTAACGAAATAACCGGTCCAAAAATTTCTTCTTGGAATACGCGCATTTCATTAGTACCTTTTAACAATGTAGGTTGAATATAAAAACCATTGTCTAAGTCTTCACCTAGCTGCTCAATATTACCGCCCATTAATACTTCGGCACCTTCTTCTTTGCCAATTTCTATATAGCTTAATATTTTATCAAACTGCTGCTTAGACGCTTGCGCTCCCACCATGGTGTTAGTATCCAAAGGATTACCACGAGTGATTAACTTTGTTCGTTCAATCACTTTGGCGATAAACTTATCGTATATTTTTTCATGAACAAATAACCGAGATGGACAGGTACAAACCTCTCCCTGATTAAAATAAGCGAGCACTGCGCCTTCAATACATTTACTTAAATATTCGTCTTCAAAATCCAACACATCTTCAAAAAATATATTTGGCGACTTACCACCTAGTTCAACCGTTGAAGGGATAATGTTTGCCGCAGCGCATTGGAGAATTTTTTCACCAACGGGAGTTGAACCTGTAAACGCTATTTTAGCTATACGCTTACTACTGGCTAACGCCTGCCCGGCTTCAGGGCCAAAACCATTCACAATATTCAGCACACCTGCGGGTAACAGATCTTCAATTAACTCCATCAGAACTAAGATAGATGCCGGAGTTTGTTCTGCCGGTTTAAGTATTATGCAGTTACCACCAGCAAGGGCTGGCGCCAGTTTCCAGGCAGCCATTAGAATAGGAAAATTCCACGGAATGATTTGCCCAACCACACCAAGTGGCTCGTGAAAATGATAAGAAACCGTTTTTTCGTCCAATTCAGCTAATGAGCCTTCTTGCGCACGTAAACAACCGGCAAAGTAGCGAAAATGATCAACTGCTAATGGAATATCTGCCGCTAGGGTTTCTCGTACAGCTTTGCCGTTATCCCATGTTTCGGCAATCGCGAGTAATTCAATATTTTGCTCGATACGATCGGCTATTTTAAGCAGAATATTTGAGCGTTCCGTAACAGATGTTGTGCCCCAAGCCTCTTTTGCTTGATGTGCGGCGTCGAGTGCTAGCTCAATATCATCGCCATCTGAACGAGGTATTTGGCATATCACTTCACCATTTACCGGGCTAATATTATCAAAATATTGACCGTTTCTAGGCTCTACCCATTTGCCACCAATGTAGTTTTGATAACGAGATTTAAAGCTCATTACCGCTTTATCTGTGCCTGGTGCTGCATAAATCATAATACCTTCCTCTAGTTGTTTTTTTAATCTATACACCTTATCTTAGTAGGAGAATTAACATTCGACTATGCTGATAATTCAAAAAAGTTGACTGTCAGTTCACTCGTTTCGAACAACTTAATGGTATTAAAATGCTCAAGGAACTCGTTGAACATAAGCGAAGGTTACCCAACGTACTGGTTGAAAATAAAATCAGTTTTGCCGGCCCCGAATCTGAGCTTAGTATTTATGATACTTATCAACAGGCTTCCCGAGTAAAGCTAAAATCAGATCAATTACTTTTTTGTGGTATGGTAACGGGGAAAAAAATCATGCATGCCGAGAATGATTATTATCACAGTGACTTTTTCCCCCATGAATCTTTCATTATGGCACCAAGCCAAGAGGTAGAGATTGATTTTCCGACTGCAGACCTTAACAACCCGACAACATGTTTAGCGATAGAAATATCAAAAGAACGGGTTAATCAAGTAGCCGATAAATTGAATTCATCAATGGCAAAGCAAGAGGTATTTGGTCATTGGCAATACAATGAACAACTTGTGCATACTCATCACAATGCAGAAACGCAGGCATTATTAAGTCGTATTGTTGAAATTTATACTGAAAACCATCAAGATCGTAGTTATATGATTGACCTGGCTGTGTCAGAATTGACAATTCGCTTATTACGTCATCAAAGCCGAGATTTCATTCTATCATTCTCTGGGCAAGAGCCTGATAATAATGGTTTAAATGCAGCACTTAATTATATGGTTAAGCATATCAACGAAACCTTAGATGTTGATCACTTATGTCGGTTAGCCTGTATGAGTCGAACTAAATTTTTTCACAACTTTAAAGTTAACCTTGGTTGTAGCCCCATTGCCTTTCAACAACAAATACGCTTGAAACAAGCGGCGATGCTGATTAAAAGCGGTCTACAAATTACTCATGTTTGTTTTGAACTGGGTTTCTCAAGCACTAGCCACTTTAGCCGTAGCTTTAAGCTATTCCACGGTTTAAGCCCGAGCCAATATAAAGCCAGATCTGATCAAAAGTAATGGCGCGGTACAAATACTAAGCGGCTTAATCAATAGAAAAGGGATCAAACGATCCCTAATATAAAAGTAAACTACAAAAATAGATGTAGTTGCAATAAGTTACCTTACGTATAATATGCCAGCGAAAGGCAACATTAGTACTAAGATTTATTGCTTAATTTTCAACTGGGGATAGACCTTGTTCTCTGGCTTTTACGGCCTCATTCAGATCAAAACCACTCCCTTTCCAGCTTTTAGCTTCTTCTAAGTTGAATAATTGATTCTTCCAACCCGAAGCTTCGTCTAACTTAAAACCCGCTTCCGACCATTTAGTTGACTGCTCCGGCGTAAACCCCCCACCTTTCCATGCCTGTGCTTGTTCTACTGTAAATTCAATGTCTTTCCAAGCATTGATTTCACGTTCAGACATCCCTTTCCATGTTACAGGAGGCGGTGGTGGTGGCTCCGATGCACACCCTACGATTAAGAGTAAAAGTAAAGCTAAGCTCATCTTTTTCATATTGCGAACCCCTCGATTAATGATTATCAAAAAATGAAACCGATATAGTATGTATTTCAAAACGTACTAGAGAGTATGGTACTTGATTCAATTTACAACAAGTTATTGCTAAAGATAGTTTTATTAAATATTAAAATTTTTTGATTACCAACTTTTGGCTAGGACATAAAAAAGGGAGATGATTTATCAGCATCTCCCCTGTCATCACAATCAGTCTATTGAATTAACTTTCAACTACTTCAATACTACCTAATATTTGTGGCAGGTTATGCTCACTTAAGTTGTACATTAACGCTTCTTCATCGCAGTTATCTTGCTTAGGACATAAATCACAATCTTTCATTACTTTCTCTGGTAAAGAGTCTTTATCTCCAGGAATAAAGTCTAATTTTTCAAAGAAGGTTGGCTTACGAGTTAATACAAATACTTTTAATAATGCCATTTCTTTGGCTCTGCCTAATAAGTATTGACATAACTGCTGTCCATAGCCTTTGCCTTGATGGTTAATGCTTACTCCTAATGAGCGTATTTCAGCTAAACCAGTACTGTAAATATAAAGCGCTGCACAAGCACAAACTTGACCGTTAACTTCTATTACCGCAAAGTCACGAATACTCTTAATTAAGTCATCTTCTTTACGAGGTAAGTTTTCTTCGCGCGAAGACCAGTAATTAACAAGCTTAACTATTGCGCGTAAATCAGTAAGTTTCGCGTCCCTAACTACATAGTTGGCAGTGCCAAACTGGCGGCGATTGCTATCAATCACTTTTTGCACCGGCTCAATACCGGTACCACCAAGGATGTTACGTTTATCAACTAAATACTCCAGTTCTAGAACGGGATAAACATCAGCTTCAATTAATGGCGAAAATTGCTTAAATTCATCAAGTCGTAAACTCTCTAATGGCTCACCTTGATTAATGGCATAAAGAACAGCAGACCCGGTAATATCGTGCGCAGTTCTAAATGGTACGCCTTTACCTACTAGGTAATCAGCAAGCTCAGTTGCATTTGCATAACCGCCACGCGCAGCTTTTTGACATTCGGCACTGTTTAGTTCAATTGAGTTCACAACTTCTACGGCCATGACTAAACAAGATAGCCATTGCTCTAACGCATCAAACAGGCCTTGTTTGTCTTCTTGCATATCTTTGTTGTATGCAAGAGGTAAGCCTTTAAGTGTAACTAGCAACGCTTGCAATGAACCATATACTCGGCCACATTTACCGCGTATAAGCTCTAACGCATCAGGGTTTTTCTTTTGCGGCATTAAAGAACTACCAGACGTTACCTGATCGCCTAACGTAATAAAATTAGCTTCGCCGGAGTTAAAGAAAATTAAATCTTCTGAAAAACGTGATAAATGCATCATGCCAGTGCTGGCAGCAAACAATAGCTCTAACACGTAATCTCGATCAGATACCGCATCAAGCGAGTTCATACACGGGCCATCAAAACCTAATGAATGAGCTAACTCAACTCGATCTATTGGATAGGTTGTACCTGCCAATGCACCACAGCCTAACGGCGACTGGTTCATACGTTTACGTGCATCTTCAAGACGTGAAATATCACGTTTAAGCATTTCAACATACGCCATACACCAGTGCGCAAAACGTACCGGCTGAGCACGTTGCAAATGAGTATAACCCGGCAATATATGCTGTTTGTTGTTATCGGCTAAATTAATTAACTGCTGTACGCAGGTTTTTAGCATATTCAAAACAACATCGGTTTGTTCACGCGACCATAAACGTAAATCAGTAGAAACTTGATCATTACGGCTGCGACCAGTATGGAGTTTACGAGCAGTGTCACCAATAACTTCGATTAGCTCTGACTCAACCCAACTGTGGATATCTTCAGCTGTTGCCTCGCTAAAATCAACGTCTCCAGATTCCACTTTTTCAGCCAAGTCCAGTAACGCTTGTTCCATTTTCTGTTGTTCTTCAACGGTCAATACACCAGCTTTTTGAATCGCTTTCGACCAACCAATAGAACCTTTAATATCTTGTTGAGCCAAGACATAGTCAAACGGCAGAGAATCGTTAAATGCTTTAAAGATATCACTGCTGCCCGACTTAAAACGGCCACCCCATAATGCTGCCATATTACTTCTCCTGCTGTTTTAACGCGTTTATGCGGCTTGATAAGCTGAATAAACGGATAAAGCCTTCTGCGTGTTTTTGGTCATACACATCATCAGCACCAAACGTAGCAAATTCTTCAGAGTACAAGCTATTAGGAGAACGACGTTGTGTGACATTCGCCTGACCTTTGTAAAGCTTCACAACTACATCACCGGTTACTTGCTCAGCAAATGAGTTAGTTGCCGCCATTTGTGCTTTTGCCAGCGGAGTAAACCAACGACCATCATAAATAACATGTGAATATTCTAAGGCAACCGACTCACGGAATTTTAACGATTCTTTATCAAGAATTAATGACTCAAGACCTTTGTAAGCAGCCATTAATACTGTGCCGCCAGGAGTTTCATAACAACCGCGAGATTTCATCCCTACTAAACGGTTCTCAACAATATCGATACGGCCAACACCATGAGCGCCAGCTTTATCATTAAGATACACTAATGATTCGTACGCAGACATTGCTTTGCCATCTACTGATACCAGCTCACCCTTATCAAAAGATAGCATTACTGAACCCGGTTCATTTGGCGCATCCATTGGATCGGTAGTCATAGTCCAAACTTCTTTAGTCGGCTCACACCACGGGTCTTCTAGCTCACCACCTTCGTGTGAAATATGCCAAGCGTTTGCGTCACGAGAGTATATTTTAGTTAATGATGCAGCACATGGAATATCACGTTCTGCCAAGTAATCAAGTAGGTCTTCACGAGAAACCATATCCCATTCACGCCATGGCGCAATAACGGTTAATTGTGGAGCAAGGGCCGCAAAGCAAGACTCGAAACGAACTTGGTCATTACCTTTACCAGTACAACCATGACATACGGCATCAGCACCCACTTTTAGCGCTACTTCAACATGTGCTTTAGCAATAACAGGACGAGCCATTGACGTACCTAGTAAGTATTGACCTTCGTATACCGCGCCAGTTTTTACAATCGGGAAGATATAGTCTTTTACGAATTCTTCTTTTAAGTCAACAACGTGACATTCAGATGCACCAGAAGCGATAGCTTTTTCATGAATGCCTTCAAGCTCCTCTTCACCTTGGCCAACGTCAGCACAAAAAGCAACAACTTCACAGCCTTCATAGTTTTCTTTTAACCATGGAATGATCGCCGATGTATCTAAACCGCCTGAATACGCTAATACTACTTTTTTAATTTTCTTGCTCATTTTCTTTCTCTCAATTCTTTAATTTTTAAATTTGATTAGGGTTAGTAAGGTTTATTTGAATAAGCTTACTAAAACTGAATTTTGTGCCCACATGCGATTTTCTGCTTGTTGAAAAGCGATTGATTGCGGTGAATCAAACACGCTAGTGGTAATTTCTTGTTCCAAATGTGCCGGCTGACAATGCATTACTGCAGTAGCACCTGCTTTTGCCATTAACTGCTCATTAATTTGATACGGCATAAATTTTTCTAGGATGGCATCAACTTTAGTACTGTCACCCATAGAGATCCAAGTATCGGTATAAATAACTTGCTGATCTTTTGCATCTTCGATATTAGTCGACACCGTTAAGGTTGCGCCACTTTGCTGTGCAAGCTTTTGTGCCTCGGCTACTAAATTACTTTCAGGCTCATAGCCTTCTGGCGTAATTACTGTAACATTCGCACCTAAAATACCGCCCATTAACATTAATGAGTTTGAGACATTATTGCCGTCACCGATATAAGCAATATTTAAACCTTCAACGCTGCCAAAGTTTTCGGTAAGTGCCATATAGTCAGCTAATGCTTGGCAAGGATGGTATAGATCACTTAAGGCATTGATTACCGGAATGCCCGCATGCTCGGCCATTTCATCTAATACTTGTTGTTTAAAAACTCGTGCAACAATAGCATCGGCCCAACAAGCCAGGTTTTTAGCCACATCTTTTACACGCTCACGTTCACCGAGCTGACCATTTTGCTGGCCAATATAAAGGCTATGACCACCTAATTTTTGAATGCCAATATCAAAACTGATATGAGTACGCAGTGATGGTTTTTCAAAAAGCATAACCACAGATTTACCCGCTAATGCTTGCGAATATTTACTCGGGTTGTTTTTAATATCAATAGCTTGCTCTATTAATGCGATTAATTGTTGTTTGTCTTGCAGTTGGTCTGCTAAAAAATGTTGTAATGACATAAGTATCCTATTTGAAATCTGTATTTAACCTGTTCTATTAAAGAACTAACAATTTGGTTCAATGCGAGTGCCAAAAACGTTCCCTTGCTGCAGCGTAATTAACTGCTCAGGCGTCTTCCAACTGGCAACCGCGATACTTCGTCGTAATTGAGTAGCAGCAGTAAAAGCGGCGTTTACTTTAGCGATCATACCGCCATCGATAACGCCTTGTTCAATAAGCTGTTGCGCATCATTATAGTTCAGGCTTTCTAAATATTCTCCTGAAGCTCCTTTAACACCAGCAACATCGGTTAGTAAAATTAGATTGCCATTAACTAATTGACTAATAGCAACGGCCGCATCATCGGCATTTACGTTAACCAATTGGCCATTATCTAAACTGCCAATTGATGAAATAATGGCAACGTTATTACTGGCAACTAAGCCGTTAATAAATGCGTTATTATTTGCTTTCGGCACACCAACACAACCTAAAAATTCTTCTGCCGGTGTACATTTGATCATTTGTCCATCATGTAAAGCCAAACCTACGGCAGATATTCCAACGGTATTAGCACTGGCAACTAATGCTTTATTTACCGTGCCAGCTAATGCGCCGGTAATAATTGCCATATGCTCTGGTTCACTTACCCGTAAACCGTTAACTTTTTTACTGGTGTAGCCTGCTTTGGCAAGTAGCTCATCTGCTACACAACCACCACCATGAACTATGATAATTGCCTGGTTGGTGTTTTGTAGGGTTTTTACTACTTTAAATAATTCAATTAGTGCTTGTGGCGATTCCATGATCGCGCCACCAATTTTAATAACTAAAGGCGTGCTCATTTAAGCACCTCCTTGGTTATTTGAATTAGTCATTGAATTGGGAAGCAAACCGTAATGTGAATCTAAACCTAATGTTAGGTTAAAGCACTGAATCGCTTGTGACGCCGCACCTTTTAATAAGTTATCGATCGCACAGCTAGCCACCAATACGTGCTTTTCTTGATCAAACTGCCATTTTACATTGGCAAAAGGCGTGCTGCTTACATCGTCAATTTTTGGCCAGTCGTTACTTATTCTAACTAGCGGCGTATTGCTATAGGCATTTTTAAACGCTTGCTCTACTTGCTCAGCAGTTACGTCGGTTTTTAAATTTAACGTCACCGTAGACAGCAGCCCACGTTTATAAGGGGCAATATGCGGATTAAAAATCACTTGCTGGCCACATTCCTGGCTAATTTCAGGTTGATGACGGTGCTGTAAAATGTTGTAAGCTTTTAAACTTAATTCATTAAAGCTGGTCGCCAGTGATGCTTTTCTACCTGCGCCACTCACACCGCTAATACCATTAACAACAATTAAACCATCGTCTTGTTGTAAGTTATTTTCAGTAATTGGTTTTAAGGCTAATAAACTTGCTGTTGGGTAACAACCAGGAACGGCAACAAGGTTTGCATTTTTAATCGTTTCGCCATTAAATTCGGCTAAACCATAAATTGCGGCATCGAGTAAATCTTGATGCTTGTGTTCAAAACCATAATATTTTGGATAATCAGCGCTTTCGCTTAAACGAAACGCGCCGGAAAGATCGAACACTTTAATGCCGGCATTTACAAATTCAAATGCCCACTCTTGTGAATATTCATGAGGCGTTGCAAAGAATACAGCATCTAAATCTAAATTCTGTTCAAGCCAGTTTTTTGAGAACGGTTGCAATGGTTTATCGCATACAGATTGCATGCGCGGGTAAAGGTCAGAAAATAGTAATCCACTCGATGCACTACCTTCAGATACCAACACCTGAAAATCACTAATTTTGTTATGTTGAGTTAATATTTCAACTAATTCAGCGCCGGCATAACCACTAGCACCTACAATCGCTACTTTCACAAATTTACCTTTTTGCAATTTTATTCATTAAATTATAATCAATATTTGTTTATCTAGTGAACTTAATCAGCTGTAGAGTACAAATAAAAACACTGTATTTACCTAAAGTTACCGGTTAAAAAATTATTTAGTAGCCAGAAAACTTAAGCTTGATTACACTGATAGTGTGAAAGTAACAAGTATTGATTATTTATGCAACATTTTAGCATAAGTATTTTGCAATTTAATATGGATTAATTATGTCTTTACCAAATTTTCAACAAGCCTTAACAGAATTGATTGCCAGTCCATCGATTAGTGCCACTTCAAATAAATGGGATCAAAGCAATCAAGCAGTAATTGAACTATTAGCAAGCTGGTTTAGTGATTTGGGCTTTAACATAAATATTCAACAAGTTCCCGACAGTAGAGGAAAGTATAACTTACTTGCCAAACTTGGCGAGGGTGAAGGCGGATTATTGTTATCTGGACATAGCGATACCGTCCCTTTTGATGAAAAAGGCTGGGATAGCGATCCGTTTACCATTACCGACAAAGCAGACAAGTTTTATGGCTTAGGTACTTGTGATATGAAAGGTTTTTTTGCCTTCATATTACAGGCTTGTAAAAATTTACCGGTTAAGGGTATGCGTAAACCTTTGTACGTATTAGCAACCGCCGATGAAGAAACTACCATGGCCGGTGCTCGCTTTTTCATTGACCAGCAATTAGCAAAACCCGATGTGGCAATAATTGGCGAGCCAACAAACTTAAAACCAGTGATCATGCACAAAGGCCATATGTCGCATCGAATTTCAGTAAAAGGTAAGTCTGGCCATTCAAGCATGCCGCAAAAAGGCGTAAATGCTATTGAGGTGATGTATTTCATTATTGAAAAATTAATGACCTTAAAAAAAGATCTCAAAGATAAATACATCAATGAAGCGTTTACCGTTACCGAACCAACGTTAAACTTTGGTGCCATAAAAGGTGGTGACAGCGCCAACCGGATATGCGGTGACTGCTATTTAGATATCGACTTACGTGCCCTACCAGGCATTAAAGATGATGAACTTGTGCACTGGTTAGCCGAAGCATTAAAGGCTGTTGCTGAAAATTACCCGGGCAGAGTATCAATGGAAGAACTGCATGCCAGCTCACCAGCATTTGCAGAAGATGAAAACAGCGAATTAGTGCAACTTGCTGAAAAATTCTCAGGTCATTGCTGCCAAGCAGTAAATTACGCCACCGAAGCTCCGTTTATTCAACAACTCGGCTGCCAAACAATAGTATTAGGGCCAGGTTCAATTGACCAAGCTCATCAAGTAAATGAGTACTTAGCGTTTGATCAAATTAAACCGACCGAAAAAATATTACTGCAGTTCATCCAACAATATTGCTTTTAACAGTATAAGGCTCGATTAAATACTACGTGATTAACCTTAAGTTCTGAAAAGGTCACATAATGGCATCATAGGTTTGATTCAAGACTTCAACGCTAATATTGTTATTTTGGTAGTTACCGACAATTCGCTTGAACTTAAGCTGCTTACTGCGAATAAACTCAATAAAGGTTCTGGAGTAACTGGGTATGACCTTAGCAATGGTATTATCGAATGCGATGTGGAGAAATTTTGATTGAAAAATAATCTCGCTGTCCTTGAAATAAACAAAGCTTTGTCGTTTAGCGTGCATATTTTCCAATACATAAAAATGTGCGCCATCAATGGTTTGATCATGCTCAATGGTGCGGAATTTGAATTTAGTGATGTCGTCAGCAAACTTTGGGTAAGCTTTAATGGCAGCGATACTATATTCATCGGCAAGTATCTCTATACCTTTATCGGCGTAGACTTTGAGACCAGCAATTTCATAACCGTGAGGATGGGTAACATAAACTGAAGTAATTTTATTTTTTGGAAATTGTTCACCAATAAGTTTAATCGTTTTTTCTGCTAAAGCGGGATAGCCACTGGCACCAAACACCATAATTTCATCGCCATTAACTTTAAATAAACTGTTGCGCCAAGCTGAAGAGTCGGTAACAAGATAAAGGTCTCTGGCAATTTCTTTTGAAACTAGCACGCCATCGCCTTCTGGAATTTCAGGGCCATATCCTGGTGGCACTTTAAGTTTGGCAGGTTCCACTTTCTCAATGATCTCAAATTGATCATTGTAAATGCTGTAGTATGGCACCGCTGCGCCATCAATATATTGGTGTACGGTTCGAGCATAGGTTAACCCCCTTGCCGTTTGATAATCTTCATAGGTAAGGATTGCTCGCTTCAGCTTGTCGTTGAGCGACACCAATTGCAATGGAGCGTTACTAAATTCATAAGCGACAACATTATCATCAGCCGTTTTATGGGTGAGCGTTGTTGTCCCCAATTTTTTGTCTTGGCGAAGGGTAATATTATCTTCAATATTGGTTTCCTCAAGTAGCGGCCTTACCGCTAGAAAGTCGACATCCAGGAGGATATAGCCCATTCTATAAAATTGCCCCTTGCCTTGATTGATAGTACGCTTGCCTAAATAGCTACCATTCATTTCATAGGCAAAACTTTCAGTATCATTTTCAAAATGAGCCCGGTCGAGTAGCAGACCACCGGAAGTGTAATATATATCATTGTCGTAAAAGTGCTTGTTGACCAAATCAATTTCAACCGTTCTTTGTGCCATAATTCTATTGGGTATTTGGTAGTCCCAATAATCATGGGATCGGTATTGTCTGTTTAAATAGTGATGGCTCAGTGAGAAGGCATTAATTGACAGTGTTTTTTGATAGTGTATTTTGAGCTTAGCGACAAAGTCTTGTGCTTCTTCTGCCGATGCCATTGCTGTCATGACGGTGAGTAGTGACAGAAAAATTAATGCTTTGAGGTAATAAATCATAATAAATATTCCTATAGGTAAACCGTATCGTTGTGCTTTTGTATGGCTAATATAAAGCAGCGAATAGCGTTGCAATAGGCATGCGATGTAAAAAAATTTAAGCTATATTTTACAAAAGTTTACATTTACTTTAGCAACTCCTATCAGTTGAAAATTAGCGGGGCAGATCTTCTTTGTTGCAATCAAATGCTCTGGCCCGATGAATTTCAATCGAGGTAATGCTAATTTAGTCGTT
The DNA here is from genome assembly GCF_032911225.1 of Thalassotalea fonticola. Lineage (NCBI taxonomy): Bacteria > Pseudomonadati > Pseudomonadota > Gammaproteobacteria > Alteromonadales > Colwelliaceae > Thalassotalea > Thalassotalea fonticola. The sequence goes on from NZ_CP136600.1 coordinate 3,093,797, forward strand.
GCGCTCTTTTTTCACTGTATCTAGCCTCGATTGAAAACGCTTTTGCTGCCATTCAGGATTCAATTCTTCGGCGAGCCTTACCGCTTTTCGATGTGCCGTAATCGATTTATCGTACTGTTTCATCGCATTATAAACTTGTCCTAAACCGCTGAACGATGCTGCCGATTCTGGGAAATCATTGGTAAGTTGCGAGTACACTTGCAGCGCAGCCTCTGTTTTCCCTTCATTTAAAAGCAGACTCGCCAGGTTAAGTAAGGTATTTTCTGGTATGTTTTTATCGGTACCGTATATGTTCGCACGTTTTTGATAATGAGCTTCCATGCCGTGCATACCACCAAAATCCATGTATTCGTTATAGCTTGCAAAACGAGGTGCTTGGTAGCTACTAAAAACATGAGTCATACCATTATATAAGGCGGGGATAGATGTTGTCATATGAGTGTGATTGGCAAGAAACTCGTAACGCCAGTCTAGATTTTTAGGTGGGTTTGCTGTTAATAGTTTAACGAAGTTATTGAATGCATCTGAATATAGTTTGCTTTCTTCGGCTTCGTTAGACAAGGTAAAATAGAGTGATTTCTCAGGTGTTTGTTCCGTCTTACTATTTGCTAAAATTTTATTATAGATATCTACTTCATCGTATTGTAAAGGCGCACTCGCAGAAATATAGTTTTTAAAAAGTTCAGGGTGGCTTGCCAGCAACTCAATGGTTAACCACCCTGCCTTGGTATGACCAAATAAGGTATTTAAGCCTGTTGTTCTATAGTTTTCATCAACATAAGACATCACCTCGTTTTTGACAAACCGGGTAAATTTTTCCTTTCCACGATCAGGATCATGATCCATATTATCATTATTTGCAATGGCAACGATAATCAGCTCAGGCACTCGTTGCTGCTGTTGTAATAACTGAGTTGAAATTATTGCATGGTTAAAATGCCGGCCACCATCGATCAAGTAAAGTACAGGGTAGGGTTTATTTGACTCGGTATAGCTATCTGGCAGATGTACTAACAGGTGTCTATTTTGTTCCTGCGCTTTAGAATATATATGAATGCGACTAGCATCCCCGATTGATATGGCTTCTTCAACAACGTTCGATGCAGTCGCGGGCAAGCCAATACAGGCAGCGATTAGTAAAAAGGGGGTTAAAATTTTCAACATATTATTTCCCATGATTTTAAAAGAATAATTTTTAATTCAGTTAATTATTGTTTAGTCATTGAACTCTTTCATTCACTTTATCTAACCTCGATTGAAAACGCCTTTTCCGCCATTCAGGACTGTGCTTTTCACCAAGCTTCACCGCAGTTTGATGCGCCGTAATCGATTTGTTGTACTGTTTCATTGAACTATACACTTGTCCTAAACCGCTGAACGACCTTGCTGATTCGGGAAAGTCATTGGTTAGTTTCGAGTACATTTGTAGCGCAGCCTCAGTTTTGCCTTCACTTAACAGCATGCTCGCAACGTTAAGTAAGGTGATTTCTGGGACATTTTTATCAGTACCATAAATCTCCGCCCGTTTCTTATAATGAGCTTCCATCCCTTGCATACCACCAAAATCTAAATATTCTTCATAACGGGCAAAACGCGGGGCTTGATAGCTCTTAAACACATAAGTCATACCAGGGAAAAAAGTCGGGTAATATATGGTGCTATGGGTTTGATTATCAAAAAACTCATAATGCCAATTGAGTTTTGCTGGTGGGTTTTCTGTTAATAACTTAGCAAAGTTATTGAGTGCAAGGGTTACCTCCTTGCTTCGCGCTTCGTCTTCACTAGCCAAGCTAAAGTAGAATGATTTTTCAGCGGTGTTCTTTACCTTACTGTTGGTGAGTATTTTTTCATAGATACCTATCTCATCGCCTTGTAAAACAGGGCTTGCGGCAATGTAATTGTTAAAGAGCTCTGGCTGAGTTGCCAATGAATTAGAGGTGAAATACCCAGCCAAAGAATGACCAAATAGGGTATTTAGCCCTGTTATTCTGTAGTTTTTATCAACATAAGGCATCACTTCGTTTTTGATATACAAAGCGAAGTTATCCTTTCCTTCATAACCAAGATCACGCTGTCGGGAACTATTATCACTACCCCAAGTACTGGTATTGGTAATGGCAACGATAATCAATTCAGGCACTCTTTCATCGTTTTGTAATACCTGAGTAGCCATTATTGCATGGTTAAAATGTCGCTCGCCATCAAGTAAATAAAGTACCGGGTAAGGTTTATTTGACTCGGTATAGCTATCTGGCAGGTGTATTAACAGATTTCTATTTTCATTCAGCACGTTGGAATCTATCGAAATACGACTAGTATTTCCAATTGTTCTGATTTCTTCAACAACGTTTGCTGCCGTCGCAGGCAAGGCGATACACGTAGCCATTAGTAAAAAGGGTTTTAAAATTTTCAACATATTATTTTCCATGTTTTAATAGAATAATTTTTAAATCTTCAGATTAGATCGTATTGATGCACTTCAATTGAATATAACTAAGCTTAGGCGCCATTAACGCCTCTATCACCGGCGCAATTTTTTTTCATCCGAGAGTCTTGACTGGTGAACATTGACGCTATTTCTGGGCTCAATGTTTTGAGAAAGTCATCAACATTACTTGTGTAACAAGAACCTTTACCAAGTTCTGAGTTTATTTCTCCATGCGATAAATCTACGGCTAGAATTTCTACATGAGTTCCAAGGTCTTTGGCTTTTTTAATGAAATTTTTAGATTCAATACATGCATCATCACTTCGACGTGAGCATACTGCTAAAAACGGCGGTAATTTATCGTTTAGTGCATAGAAAGGAGATGCCTTTTGCCAATAATCAGGATTTTCACCAAACCTCTCTTTATAAAATTCAGAATCTTTTTGAGAGGTTAGTCTTTTCACCACGTCATAGGTAGACGTATCCATCGAGACAGTGCCTAACCAAGGTATTATCTCATTTCCGGTGATAGTACTGTAATTAGATGATATAAGAGAAACCAAATGCGCTCCTGCGGAATGCCCCATTAATATAAACTTTTCTGGAGAACCGCCCCATTCACCAACACGTTGCTGAGCAACAAGCAAAGCTGCTTCCACATCTTTTGCTTGTCCAATCGGCCCAATTTTCGGCAGTGTACGATAATTGGTAGAAATAAAGATAAATCCTCTTGTCACCCAGTGAGCCACCTTGTTTTCAAATTCGGCTTTAATAGCCTTATCTCCTCCGCTCCACGCACCACCATGTATCATGAAAATTACTGGGGCATCTTTTGCATCAGCAGGAATATAAACATCTAGAGTCTGATCTGCATCCTTACCGTACGAAATATCAGACAATACTTTAATGCCAGAAGGAACTGCATAACCATTTAAAGAAATTAGAACTAAAGACAGAAGAATGAATGTTTTGATGTTATAAAGCATAATGAATTTTCCTATATTCAAACAGTTTGAGTTGTGCTCTTATATGGCTAATATAGAAAACCGTTTAGCGTTAAAAAAGGCATATTTAGTAAAAATTCGAGGTATGATATTTTACAAAAGTTTACATTCGATTTTTGTCGAAATCCTGTATCTTGAACAATTAGGGGAATAATCTCATTAGCAACAACAATAAAAACAAAAAGGGCACAGCTTGAGTATCAAACCGAAACTCCTCATTGTAGAAGACGAACCCAGTATATTAAGAGGCCTAACCGATCTATTTATATTTCACGGTTATGAGGTTGAAAGCGAGAACAACGGAAAAAAAGGCTTAACTCGAGCATTGGATGGCCAGTATTGCTGCATTATCCTGGATGTCATGCTGCCATCCATGAATGGTTTTGAAATCTGTAATATCCTCAGACAACATTCTCGTAGTCAACTCATTATGATGTTAACGGCAAAAAATTCAGAAGAAGATATTATTAACGGTTTGACACTTGGAGCAGACGACTATGTAGCCAAGCCGTTTTCAACCTCTGAACTGGTGTTACGGGTAAATGCGTTGATCAGGCGTTCAGGTTGGACGGGCACAGATAACCGCTTGGTATTAAGCGCTGAGGTGTCGATTTGTACGCAAACATTATTCGGTAGCTCATATCAGCAGGAAACAAAATATACTCGCCGTGAAATTGAGATATTAAGTTATTTACTGCGCCAGAATAACCCCGTCTCCCGTGATGAGTTACTCAAGCAAGTATGGGGATATAAGACAACAAGTGATATAGATACACGCACGGTTGATATTCATATGGCAAAAATTCGCAAGAAAATAGAAGTAGACCCTAAGTCCCCCAGACATCTAGTGACTCACCGTGGTGAAGGGTATCAGCTTTATGTTATTTAGTGTGTTGTCTAATATACTGTCTGTTACTTTGGTTAATATGACGATTATTACGGTGTGTAGTTAAGTTGATATTTTCAGATAAACGGTTGCTTAATTATTCTCAGCGGTTGCGTCGTTTACGCTATTTAGCCATAGGTTTGTTACTGTTTCTATCAATCCCTATTGGCACGCTTCTGTATTTCGGTTTTCAGCAAATCGAAGATAACTTACTCACTGAATATCAGCGCGAAGCAAGTAATCTGGCTCTGAAAATCAACAGAACCCTGTATAAGAAACTAACTTTTACCAACACCCTGTCGGTGCATGATTTTGACTATTATCAACAAGTGTATAATCCGGTCACCAAGCAGCAACAGCAAGTACTATCGCCCCTCTCAAGCTTAAGTCATTTACAGCTAAACAATGAGCAACCGATAAAAGGGTTAGTTGGCTATTTTCAATATGACAGCCAAGGCCGTTTTAATAGTCCTATCTGGCCAGAACCTTTATCAGAACAGGATTTATCTGATAAGCGCCTAACAATAGATGATGCAAACAAGGGCAACCAACAGGCGTCCTATCCAAAATTAAACCCGGAATCAGTTGTACGCAAGAAAGCAATGTTTAAGATTTACCAGATCCTGTCTCAGTCTAAGGCTTTAAGTCAAATGATTGAGGGAGGGGACGATAAAAATAACCACTATTTTAGTATTATTTTTGATATCCCTGATTATTTTATTTTTTATCGGATTGTCTCAGTTGCAGAGCACAGCCGGTTGCAAGGGTATCTGGTAAAACGCCAACCTTACCTGCGTGAACACATCAATGACACCTTGGCATGGAGAAGTTTTAAGAGCCCGGTATTAGTTAAGCTACAGGATGTGGAATATTCCGCTCAAACAGAGCTTTTTTTCTATGAAAACTTACCTGACGGTCAAGCTACAGTGAGTCATCCCTTACAACCAGACAGCGACTTTGAACAGCAAGCTATATACCATACTAAGCTGCAATGGCCATATGAAGGTTATTCATTGTCCTTGTCGACGTACTCGTTACCTTTGACGTCGGCTATGGTGTATAGCGGTATTTTTATTATTATTCTGATTGCCGCAATATTGTCAGCTTGTTTTGGTTTTTATCGCTTAGGCGTTAAGCAGCTGGCATTGGCCGAACAAAGGCTTAACTTTGTTTCTTCGGTCAGCCATGAGCTAAAAACACCGCTAACCTCAATTCGTATGTATTCACAAATGCTCAAGGAGGGGATGGTAATATCCGAAACACACCAGCAAGATTATTACGCATTTATCTATGATGAAAGTGAACGTCTTACGCGATTAATCAATAACATCTTGCAGTTGTCTACACTTAGCCATCGACAGCAAAAAATACAGCCGGAACATACCCGACTCACTATTTTACAGGATGTAATTCGTTCTAAAACATCTTCCATCATTGATAATAGTAATTTTCAGCAGAATATAGTGATGGAAATAGCTGACGCTGAAAATATGCTGGTTTTTGTCGATCTGGACGCTTTCTCCCAAGTGGTCATCAATATTACCGACAATGCCGTTAAGTTTTTTGACCAGCAGCAGATTAATGATCTTTCTCGACAAAAAATTGATTTTATATTTCGCCAGCACCCCAAACATAAGCACCTGATTCAGCTGGAAATACGGGACTATGGTGAAGGAATAACCCTGGAACAGGAAAGTAAGATTTTTGAGCTTTTCTATCGTGGCGGTGATGAATTAACCCGGACCACGCAAGGAACGGGGATAGGATTGGCTTTAGTTAATGAGCTGGTACTGGCACAACAAGGGGAAATTAAACTAGAAAGAAAAGAGCCTGGGCTAGCTATGTTGCTTTCATTTCACGCTAAATATTGATTAGGTAAATTAATGGATAGATATTGGATGTCTAACAACTAATAAGGCTAGAATTGAGTTATATTTTAGACAATCTAACGTCCGTTTTGGCACTGTGATCTTACCCCAAAAAAATGGAAAGCTCTAAAAACTAAAAACGTCAGTAGGATTCAATCCAACTGACGTTTTGGGTAATAATTGAAACGGTATTTTTGTTTCTAGCTGCTAACTTCAAAACCCTACGGGCGAACGCCTAACGTATGGCAAATTGCATAAGTTAGTTCAGAGCGATTAAGCGTGTAGAAGTGGAAATCATTAACGCCTTCACTTCTTAAAATCTTAACTTGTTCCATCGCAATGTTAGCACCAACCATGTTACGAGTAGTTGGGTCATCATCAAGACCTTCATACATTTTACCCATCCAATCTGGTACATTTACGTTGGTCATATCGGCAAAACGTTTTAGCGTGGCAAAGTTTGATACTGGTAATATGCCAGGCACGATTTCAACATCAATGCCAACTGCAACACAGCGATCGCGAAAGCGTAAGTATGAGTCCATATCGAAGAAAAATTGGGTAATAGCACGGTTAGCACCAGCATCTACTTTTCGCTTTAAGTTTACTAAGTCAAACTGTGCATTTGGTGCTTCTGGATGCGTTTCAGGATAAGCAGCAACAGAAATATCGAAATCGGCCACACCTTTTAATAATTCAACCAAATCATTTGCGTACATATCTGGCTTTTTACTGTTATTTGGTAAATCACCACGTAAAGCGACAATGTGGCGAACGCCACTTTCCCAGTAGTCTTTGGCAATATCAATTAACTCTTCACGGCCCGCATCTATACAAGTTAAATGTGGCGCAGCAATCAAGCCGGTATCCTTTTGAATACGTTTAATTACCCCATGAGTTCGGTCACGAGTACCACTGCCAGCACCATAGGTTACTGAAACGAAGCTTGGATTTAATGGCGCTAAACGCTCAATAGATCCCCATAAGGTGTCTTCCATCGCTGGCGAATTTGGTGGAAAGAATTCAAATGAAACATTCAAATCATTATCAATATCTCTTACGGTTCTGTTTAGTAAATCTAATTGTCTAGCTCTGGCATTCATTAGTTAATCCCCTTAATTTCTACTTCTTTGGTTTTTACAGCAAGTTCACGACATAGGTTAACTAAATCTGAGTGTAATCCGCCGGCAGTTACGTCACGACCAGCGCCAGGACCTTGAATAATCAATGGATTATCTTGATACCAGTTGGTTGTTAATAAAAATATATTGTCACATGGTGTTAAGTTAGCAAACGCATGTGCATTTGCTAATATTTCTAGTCCTACTTTGGCTCGATAGCCTGTTTCTGTTTTGCTAAAACGTGCAACGTAACGTAAACAACCGTTTTGTTGCTTAGCTTCCAGCAATTTATCGGCAAAGTATTCATCAAGTTCATTCGCTTGTGTTAAGAATTCATCTACAGATAAGTTTATTAGAGAGCTAGGTACTAAGTTTTGGCACTCTATATCTTCAAGTTCCAATTCAAAACCGGCAAGTCGCGCTAAAATAAGTAATTTACGCTGTACATCCAATCCCGATAAGTCATCACGAGGGTCGGGCTCGGTAAAGCCTTGCTCTAACGCATTTTGTAATAACTCTGAAAACGCTAAGCTGCCATCAAAGTTAGAAAATAGCCAAGATAACGTACCTGAAAATATACCGGCAACTTCATTTATAGTGTCACCACTATTAAGTAAATCTTTAATCGCATAGTTTACTGGTAAACCGGCACCAACTGTGGTGTTTACTAACCACTGGCTGCCCGTGCTCTGTTGCGTGCTTAATAATTTATTATAAGTTGCAGTGCTACTTGAACCGGCGCATTTGTTGGCACTAATAACGTGAATGCCTTGCTCGAAAAACGCTTGATATAGGTTACTAAATTGCTCACTTGGGGTTATGTCGACCAGTACTAGCTCATCATACGGATGATGTGATAACCATTCCAAAAGTAGTTGGTTATTGTAAGCTAAACCGTCTTTTTGAAATAACTCCAGGGCCTGATTAACCTCAATTCCGTCGGTGTTAATCAATGCTTTTTTTGATGTTGCCAGCCCCACTAAGTGTACGTTTTCAAGCGCGTGCACACGAGCTAACTGTGCTGGCAGCAACTCAAGAAAACGCTTACCAATATTGCCAAGTCCGGCGATCACCACACCAATGTTACGCGAGTCTTTGGTTACTTGTGAATGCACATTATTGATTAATTCAACGGAGCTTTCATGTTCAAAAAATGCTAATAAACTATGACCATTACTTGAACCAACAAACTGAGCAATATCAGTATGCTTAAGCGCTCGTTTAAAGCGGGCTTTAATTTCACCTCGGTTAGCAATTTGATAACCAACAACGGCAATTAGCGAGACATTTTTTATCGAAAACTTAATCCCTTGCTCTTGCAAGTAATGTAATGCTAAATCGGCAAACTGTTGCGAAATGACAAAACAGGTTTTATTTTGGCACTGGTAAATTGGCTGAAAACGGGTATTTATTTGTTCTAGGATTCTCGCGTCAAATTCATCAGAATCAATTTTGATCAGTTCATTATTATGCGTTACCGAAATCTCACTTTTGGCTATGTCACCAAACGCACCAATTTCAGTACCGCTATCTTGTGGCTCAAAACTACTTGCTACATTCAAATGAATATTATGGGTAGTTAATGGCTTCAGCGTATTGGCATGTAATATAGGATTACCCAAGCGGCCTAACTCTTTGGCTACTGAATTTTCTAGACGAAATAATTTACGCGCCGTGTTCACAATTCGCGGGTCGGCACTATAAACACCGTTTACATCTGTCCATAAGGTAACATTTTTAGCATTTAATAAATGCGCCGCTATGGTGGCAGAATAATCACTACCATTACGGCCAAGCGTATGAGAATTTCCAAGCTCATCGCTGGCGATAAAACCGGTAAAAATATTTAAATGATTTGCTAACTTTTCAGCGTTTATATTTTGCTTACTTAATTGCTCATTTAGCTGAAAGTTGTTGGTTGAATCGAGTATAAATACGTTTCTCGCATCAATAGCATTAGCTTGGCAAACATTATGGCTTAGCACTGTGGCTAATAATCTTGCCGACCAAAGTTCGCCAAAAGCAAGTACGTCATTACGGTTACTTGTAAAGGCATTGCTAAATTCAACATCAATAAAAGTAATATCTTTATCTAACTGTTGGAGTAACTGCGCAGCTTGAGAACTATCAAGCAACTCATTGATTAACGCAGCTTGGTCATTTTTTAGCTGTTCAAGTTGGACAGTAAATTGATCTTTATCATCAACACACTCAAGCAATGAAAACAATTGATCCGTGGTTTTACCATTGGCAGAAACGACAATAAAGTCATTCAATTTAGCATTGTTTTTAATGATCTCAACGACTCGATTAATGCATTGGGCATTCGCTAAACTGCTGCCACCAAACTTATGCACATTCGTTGTGACTTCAACTTGTTTTAAAGGGTTTAATGAAGCGCTATATTCAATATTTTGTACTTGCTGTTGCATTATTTACTCACCGCTTGTGATGCATTTAATGCATTATTTAAATCTTCAATAATATCGCTGATATCTTCAAGACCAACCGATACCCTAATAAGCGTTTGGTTAATACCGGCAGCCTTTTGCGCATCAAGATCCATCCCTGCATGGGTCATAGTTGATGGATGAGAAATCAAGCTTTCAACACCACCTAGTGATTGTGCCAAAGTAAATAGCTTAACATTGGCAAATAATGCTTTAACTTGTGCTTCGCCGCCATTAAGTTCAAATGAAAACATGCTACCAAAGCCAGTTTGCTGTGCTTTGGCAATGTCATGCCCAGGATGATCAACTAGACCAGGATAATGAATAGTGCTAATAGCTGGGTGGCTTTGTAAAAATTGTACTAACTGCTTGGTATTTTCATCATGTTGCTTTAAACGAATAGGCAATGTTTTAATACCGCGTAAGGTTAAATAACTATCAAATGGCGAACCGGTAATGCCAATACAATTTGCCCACCAAGTTAAGGTTTCGCCCAGCTCTGCATCTTTAGTAACCACCGCGCCACCAACTACATCTGAGTGGCCATTAATAAACTTAGTGGTTGAATGAATAACAATATCAGCACCTAAATCTAACGGACGCTGTAATAATGGTGATAAAAAGGTATTGTCTACAGCAACCAAGGCGCCAACGTCTTTCGCTTGCTGACAAATTTTAGCAATATCAACCAGGCGTAATAATGGGTTACTAGGGGTTTCTAATAAGACTAATTTAGGCTTTTTCGCTAATGCATCACTAAGTTGCTGTTCATTAGTTTGATCAACTACCTGTAATTTAAATACTCCGCGAGCAGCTAAATGGGTAAATAAACGATAGCTGCCACCATAACAGTCATGTGGAATAAGTAAGGTGTCTTCGTTAGTTAGCAATTGGCAAACTAAGTGAATCGCAGACATGCCCGTACCAGTGATCACGCCAGTGCTACCACCTTCCAGGTCAGCAATAACCTCTGCTAAAGTTGTTCGCGTTGGGTTACCGCTTCTTGAATAATCATACTGACGCTTTTCATTAAAGCCTTTCAAACTGTAAGTGCTCGATAAATGCATAGCAGGTACAACAGCACCATGATGTTCATCACTATTTATGCCAGCTTGTACAGCTATGGTGTTCAATTTATCGTGTTTCATATTAAGCTCTTTGTCAGTTTTTTTGATTCAAATTTAAAATTAGATGTTTAGACGTCTATAAATCTAAACGTATTCGTCTTCGAGGTCAAGAAGTTTTAGCCATCTAAACATCTTTGCTTTTAGATGTTGACTAGAATTATATAACTAGTACAATTTAGTTATAACAAGAAAGAACTAGAAAACTTATTGAATTGGGGAAGATCGATGGCTGAATGGAATGGGGAATACATCAATCCTTATGCACAACACGGTAAAAAAAGTGAGCAAGTAAAAAAGATCACAGTATCTATACCGTTAAGAGTATTAAAAGTTCTTACCGACGAAAGAACTCGCCGACAAGTACAAAATTTACGTCATGCGACCAATAGTGAATTACTTTGTGAAGCATTTTTACATGCATTTACCGGTCAGCCGTTACCAGACGATACAGATTTAGCCAAGGGTAACGAACAAGTGTTACCGGAAAGTGTTCGTAAAATATTAGAAGAGCAAGGTGTTACTGATTTTTCTGAGTATGAAGAGCAAGAATAAGTAATTCCTTTCACATAAAAACAGCACCTAGTATGGTGCTGTTTTTGTTTAAAAGCTTAGTAAAATAATGATCAATATTATACCAATCTGCATAAAGAATGACTCACTCAGCGATTGTTAAAAGAGTTTTAGGCAAGGCTTTCATTTTGTACTGTGGTTATTCCACTGAAAAAATGTTTAACGCAGCATAAAACTCTTTTAACATCGCCCTTTGGGTGCTTATCAAACCCACGATAACGGCCCTAAATTTAAAGAAGATAGAATAATATCTACTTCAAATTTTGGTTGCTCTCGAGCGTTTGAAAAGCACTGAGTTGACCATATCTTTATGCAGAATGGTATTATTGAGTCACTTTAATCCGTTCAACTAAACTTGCAGACTTTTCATCTTCTTTAGTAACGAAATCTAACTGTACCAGCTGATTTTTTAAGCCATGACTCGACGCTTGGTATTGCCATTGTCTTAAAGCTATTTTAGCTGACTTATCGAATATTTTTTCAGGTTGGGCACTAATCACAATTACGTGTTCGACCTTACCGGCAGCAGATACATCAAATTGTAATACTACTGAACCATTCAAATTTTCTGCAACTGCTTGCTCTGGGTATATTGGTTCAACTCGCATCAGCGGTGAAATAACGTCCTCTGAACTTTTTGCTTTTGACTTATGATCGGCATCAGCAATAGCCATACTACTCAATAAACTGGCAATTACCGCTAACATAGTCACTTTGATGAAAGGCTTGTTCTGTTGTTTTTGTTTAATAAAATTTAATCTTTTTAACATAGTTTGCTTCTCTGTGTAGTGGGTGTAGGCATAAAGCTGATTACTGGTATTTTCTATACTCAGCAACATCGCTTTACTGTATTGAATTTTCTCTTCAGTATTTTTGTTGCTTAAAACGTTTTCATCACAAGAAATTTCTTGCAACCTTCTATAACTTTTATAACCAAGCCACATGAGTGGGTTAAACCAAAACAAACTCAGTAGCATTAATGCAATAAAATTACAGCGCGTATCTTGGCGGTTAAAATGTACTACCTCATGCTCGACAACCATAGCTAATTGCTTGACACTGTACATTTTTTGATAATTTTCAGGCAATATGAGTTTAGGAAAGAACAGCCCCACCAACAATGGGCTGGCGACCTTGCGACTAACATAAGGTTGTAATGAATTCGGTAATTTAAGGTCTTGTGAGCTATTGTTGATACGACTTGAAAGTTCTGAAGTTCGTAATTGTAGGTGCGATAAAATGCTAATCACAATAACTATAATGGCACCAGACGCCCAAATGGCGAGCCAATTAATATTAATACCTATATCAACATTATTACTATTAATTGCGACTAAATAACGGCTAATTTGCGGTGCTAGTTCAGCCTTAAGTATGTCTGGCATATTTGCCAAAAGTAATGCGACAGGAATAGCCGCAAATAGACTATAACAAAACTTAGCGCCAAGTGCGGGCAGTAGCTTTGCTTCAGCAAAAATTAACAATATTAGCAATAAAGATAAAACCAGTTGTTGCTCAATAAGCCAATCAATCATTATCTTTCTCCCATTGAGCGATGACCTTCTTGAGTTCATCGATATCATCTTTTGATAGCTTTTCAGTTTTAGCAAAACCAGCAACTAAAGGAGCAATTCGTCCGCCAAAAAAGCGCTCTACCAAACTTTTCCCTTCTTTGTAGGTATAAGATTCGCGCTCAAGAAGCGGTGAATATAGATAATGTCGTTGTTGCTTTTCAAAACTGATGGCCGCTTTTTTTACCATACGATTCAATAACGTCTTTACGGTTTTGTCGTGCCAGGTTTTTTCTTCATTTAATTTACTGATTATGTCGCTTGCACTAGCCGGGTAATTTGCCCAAAGAGCTTCCAACACTTCAAATTCTGCTTTGCTAATTTCTATCATAAACCTACCGATTACACTTGTAATTTCAATTAAGGATTACACATGTAATTGATAAACGCAAATGTTTTTTATTTTATGGTTTTGATAGCAAATAAAGAATTGAGCGCATTTGACCGTGTAAAGTATCTTCAACATAGGATATCTTTACCTATGTTGAAGATACTTTAAACATTGAGGGACTTCATTATCCCTAACGGTAATGAAGTCATTATTAAGAAGGTGATAAAAAGCGGATCTAGCCTATAACAACTACCAGCTTTTTGATCAAAACAGATCTGTGGATTAAGCGTGTGGGGTTAAAATCACTTTGCCGTCGCTCTTATGCACAGCATAATGTTCAAGAGCTTTAGGAAAATCAGCAAAACTAAACTGGCCATATATGTCCGTTTGAAAAATGCCCTCGGCAAATAGTTTCTGTACTTTTTTACTTAATGAAAGCACTTGCCATGGTTTAGCATTGCCAATGTAGGTCGCCAGCCAAAAGCCTTCTATTTTTTGATTCTTAAAAATAACATCGGCAACAGAAAATTGACCGCCAATGGGGTCTTGGGTTTCGGTTAATCGACCATAAACGATGCCAGTAGATCCACTTGGCATACAGCTCATCGTTTTCGGCGTATCAACATCGGCAACTGCATCTAATAACACTGTTGCTTTTAACTTTTTACTCGCCTGTTTCAACTCACTTTGAAACGACTCAGTGCTGGTTAAAATGACTTTATCAGCACCAAGTTTTTTTAATACGTCAACATTCGCTTGCGAACGAACGGTAGCAATGGTTTTTACACCCTGCATTTTTGCATAACGAATTACCCCCTTGCCTACTTGGCTTGCCGCAGCGTTAATAACAATAGCTTTCGCCCCAAGTTCGATAGCACGTTCAACCAAACATACTGAAGTACATGGGTTCACAATGATTGTAGATGCTTGTTCGTCGCTTATTTCTTTGCGAACAGGTAAGCAATAGTTCGCTTTAGTTATTGCATACTGAGCCCAAACACCATCTTTACCCGGCGTAGCTGACAGAGCTACACGTTTACCACTTAACCACTTACCATATAGCCCGGCATTCGCAGCGACGACTATCCCACAACCTTCAAAGCCGACAAAAGCACCATCGACGGGAGGAAGGCCATATTTACCCATTAAGTAAACCAAATCAGAGGGGTTAATTGGCGCTGACAACATTTTTACTAACACCTCACCTGGCTTTAAATTTGGTATTGGCTTTTCGATAAGGCTGATGCGGTCACTTAACGGTGCTTCTAAGTCGTCAATTAAATTTAAACTGAAGCCAATATTAATAACTGGGGTTGCCATGAGTTATCCTTTATTATTTTACTTATAAAATGTTTATAAGCCTCTTTGCCATTCTTGGCGTAATGGAATGGCATCATTTAAAGCCATATTCACTTTCGTGAGCAGTTGTTGTTTATCTTTACCTAATATTCCTTTTAATACCAGATAATTAGAGGCATGATCGGAGCGGAAAATGGTTTTCTCTAATTCTAAATGCTCCAATAACGTGTGCATTTCTACAAATAACTCTTGCTGCTTAAGTTGTCTGAATTTACCGTCAAAGTTTGTCGCAAAACGCTCTTCCCCTAATGGAAAAGATACCACTAACGTTGATAAATAATCAGGTTGCGCCGCATTCATTAATTTTGCTGAATTAATAGCATGTTGCTCGGAATACTCTGGTCCACCTAAACCATTTAAAATCATTACCGAGGATTTCATTCCTGCTTGCTTTATTTTATTCAAAGCAATCAATGAGCTGTCAAAAGTTTCCCCTTTTTCAATGAGTTCCAGCACTTGATCGTCGCCACTTTCGCAGCCAACATACATTAAGCTCAAGCCTAGCAGTTTAAGCTCACTCAGTTGCTCGACAGTTTTATTTCCTAAATTACGAGGTAAGCAATAACTGGAAATTCGACTAACATTTGGAAAGTATTTACGGACAAGTAATAAGATATCCTTCAGACGATTAAATGGTAACATCATGGCGTCGCCATCAGCTAAGAACACTCGTCGTACCGGCAAGCCAGATTCTTTAATGGTGATTAACTCTGTCTCAATAACATCGAGTTTTTTCGGTTTAAATTTTTTGTCTTCGTCGGTATACATATCGCAAAATGTGCATTTATTCCACGAGCAGCCATTGGTAACTTGTAAAATTAAACTTTTCCACTCTGATGGTGGTCGAAATACCGGTTGGATATAATCTAATGGATACATGTAATAAAATTCTACTAATTTAATTGTTGGGCTAAATAATCAATAAAGGCTCTGATTTTGGGTGTTGCGCCTTTACGGCTGGGATATATCGCATAAAGGTTCACTTTTCTTCCGTCCCAATCAGGCAGAACTCGCTGCAAATTGCCAGTGGTTACTTCTGCCTTGCATAAATACTCTGGTAGCAATGCTATGCCCATATCTGATAATGCCATTTGTTGTAGGGTAGCAAAGTCATTACACAACATTGAGGGAGTAATATCTAGATGAATTTGACGCTCAGAGTTAGATAAATGCCAACGATGCTTTTCATTTCTAGCATTCATATAAAGACAACTATGCAGCTGCAAGTCATCAGGATTTTTTATCGGCATCACCTTATGTTTTTCTACATAACCGCGACTGGCAAACAACGCTAATTTTACTGTCGTTAAGCGCTTAGTAATTAAGTTCGAATCAGGAGACTCTCCAACTCGAATGATCAGATCGAAGCCCTCTTCAATCACATCAACACGACGATTGGTTAAATTTATATCAAGATGAACATCAGGATATTGTTCACTGAACTTTGCTAAATGCGGACTTATTAAAGTTTGCCCAAGAGTAAGTGACGTACAAAGTTTTATCCAACCTTTTGGGTTATGACTTAATGTTTCAATACACTCTTGAGCGCTAGCTACCTCGTCAGCAATGCGTACACAATGATCATAAAAAATTCTGCCAACTTCAGTAAGGTTTAAAGATCGGGTCGATCGTTCTAACAACTTTGCCTGTAAACCTGTTTCTAAACGCGAAATTTTTCTACTAATATTAGACTTTGGCAAGCCAATTTCATTAGCCGCAGCCGTAAAGCTCCCCTGTTCCACTACTTGGCGAAATACCATCATATCGTTTAAGTCAGTCATAACGTTTTTATATGCACACATATTCTGTCATTTTATTGTTACCCAATATAGAACAATTAGTTACCTATTTACATATTTATCTGCATTGTTAAAACCAATAAACTGTTTAACATCTTAATGAAATACAGAGCAGCGGAGAAATATGATGGAAATATTAAAATTTAATGACTTAGCAAAAGGCGGCTTTGCCGGTTTAAAAGAACGCCAATTTGTTACTGACCGTCGTGTTTTCAAACACGCAAGAAAACAAACTTTTGATGGTATTGGTAATTTCGTTTATTTAGCCGATGCCAACTTTAATGCCAAAGGTGAAACCGGAATGCATCCGCACCGAGAAATTGATGTAATTTCAGTCATGGTTGATGGCCGTATTAGTCATGAAGGCTCTTTAGAACACGGTCAAGGCTTATCAGCAGGTTACACACAAGTGCAACGCGCTGGCGGAGAAGGTTTTGCCCATAATGAAATTAATCCTGACAACCAACAAAACCATATGATTCAACTATGGGTATTACCCGATGAAGCTGGTGAACCAGCAGGTTATAAAGTTTATAAGCCGCAGGTAGGCAAATTGCAACACATATACGGCGGCAGTAAAAATCAAAACAAAACGTTTTATAGCCGTACATCAATTGCTGTTGCTAACGTAACAGCTGGCCAAACCGTGAAACATGAAGGCGAAGTAATAGCCTTTTTAAGTAAAGGAAAGGGGATTTTTAATAACCAAAAAATTAATGCCCGTACCGCCATAAAAACTATTGATGGTGTAGATTTTATCGCCGAAGATAACGCGCAACTTATTGTTGTATACGTAAATAATAAGGATTAGGCCGTGAGTGAGGAGAACACATCAGTTCTGAATAGGCACATGATGGCATTATTAACCTTTTTGGCTTTATTACCACTAGTGTATTTTATCCCTCCCTATGTCGCTAGGTTTACCAGTAACCATTTATGGATAACGGTTATTTCTGTCGCGATAATTGTGCCAATAATTACCTATGTATTACTGCCAGCAATGGTGAAAATGCTAAGCAGTAAATAACAAAACCCTAAATTGAACATTCAATTTAGGGTTTTATTTATTCAATGATTTATTTTAATAAACTAAATAATTAGAAGAAAGCAGCTTGTGCTTCACTGCTAATATCAATACCACTTACATGAGCGCGTTGTAATAATTCCCAGAAATAACGATACGTTGCTCTGTCGTGTAATTCACCTTTATGCTGAATTGGCCCCCAGCTGTTCGCTTGAGCAGCGAGTAAAATAGCTTGTGCATCTTCTACTTCTTCATAGTTTGGCTTCATCGCATCAACAATTGCGGTGATCTGCGTTGGATAAATACTCCACATACGCATAAAACCAAATTCGTTGCGTGCACGGCTAGCATCATCAGTAGTTTGTTGAGTATTTTTTAAATCAAGAGTCACGTTATGCGCTGGAATAACACCATTTGCAAGAGCGGCAGCAACCATTTCAGTTTTAGCTCGTTTGAGTAAAGCGTGGTCGAACTGACCAGGGCTGCGCATACATGATGCAGGAATAGCACCGTAGTGACCGGAAACAAAATCCATCATACCAAAATCAAGTACTTGCACCCAATCTGTTGCCGCAATTTGCCAAACATCGCGTAAAGCACCGTGGGTTTCAACCAATACATGAACCGGGATTTCACGATCGATTGCATGATAGGTAACAAGGCCTTGAATATAAGTCACCATCTCTTGAATTTGGCGACCTTCAGTGCATTTTGGCAGGGTGATATAGGCAAGTTTTTCACCACAGCCAGGGATTAGAATATCTAAATCTTTCTTCCAATGAGGGTGTGATGGATCATGAATACGCACACCCATCATATTAAATTCATTGTCATCACTACCTATGATGCGAGCTACCATTTCAGCATGCTCCTGCTCTGAACCTGCTGCAGCACCATCTTCACAATCACAGGTAATATCAAAGACTGGTCCAGTGTCTTTTTGCATTTGCATCGCTTTGAGGATCAGCTTTTCTGAACCGGCAAAATGCTCACAGCTTGGGATCACTGGAAATGGTTTTTCCGCATCAAAAAGTGCGTCATTTGGATGTACAGTTGCAGACATTGAAAATTCCTCAAGTTTAGTTTGAAAATGTAAATTAATTACAGAAGTTCGGTAGCAAGTCAATGCTTGCTCAACAAATTTAGACTAATTGATTAGTGCCGTAGCAATTATTTTAACAACTACCACTAATGGATTAGATACTTTTGCACTAAAATTGTTATACCTTAATAGTATAAAGTTAGTAAACAACGCACTGTTACCTATGTGACAGCGACGTATTAATCATTTGTTGTAACTTACACTACAATATAAAAATGAAAATTCAAACACTTTTTTAAAACTATTGTTTGAAATATTTACTCTAATCGTGTAACTATAGATAAAAGTTTTCATGAATATGACAATTTTTTTCATTGATTGGCTATTAAATAACCTTGGAGAGAAGTAGATGAACTATCATAACGAGTTCTTAGAGCAGGTAGACGAAGAAGATGTACTCGGTGGTACATGGCCGGGAATTCAGTTGTACTATCCGCCAGTCAAATACTCTCCCAAAGATGAAGAATATGAAAATATGGAGCAAGCGGCTGAGCGTATGCGCAAGCATGCCCATAACTGCCAAGCCCATACGCTATTATTCGATTTGGAAGATGGATGTCGTCAAAAAGAAATGAGTCGTGAGTTATTGCTTAACGAGCTACCTAAATTTCCAGAGCGCGATTTTCAAATAGCCTTGCGTATTAATCCATTTCGTACTGATGAGTATGAAAAAGATTTAGAAATGATCATGAAAGTGGCTGAGCACATTGATGTAATCGTACTTGCTAAAGCAGGTGAAATGTATGGCGCCGCTGAAATCAGAGATCTTTCTGCCTGGTTATTAGGGGTTAATCCTAAAATTGAAATACAACCAATTATAGAACACCCGAGAAGCTTAAAAATTGCTTCGGAGCTCATGGCTTTCCCTGCGGTTAAACACGTGGTATTTGGTATTCACGATTTCTCTAAAGCAATGGCGATTCACTTAACACCTGAAGGCTGGATTGAAGAGTTACTCACTTACTTAAGAATGCTGCTACTTGAAGCAAGAATAGCCGGTAAAGGTGTTATTGGCGGGGTTGAAGTATTAATTAACGATACACCAATGCCCGAAAAGTTTATTGAACCTGACGATGTACGTCGCTGGTTAGATTTACATGGTGACCGTGAATCGCACGTCGTCCATGGTCATGCAGTGGTTGAAACTCAAATGGGTTTAACCGGCAAACAACTTATTCACCCGTACCATATTCATTTATGTAAAGTGGCATTCACACCATCGCCGGAAGTTATCAAACGCAACGTGAATATATTGCAAATGGCCATAGATGCTGATGCATTATTGGGTGGTGCAATAAAATATGATGGTGAAATGCTTGATCCACCAATGTTTGGTAAAGCATTGCAAACACTATTAAGAGCCTATGCATTAAAATCTTTAGATGAAAAAGATAAAGAATTTGCTATAGATGTATTGAAGAAACTGCCAATCACGGTTATTCGTGAAAACTGGCCATACGGCCGCATTTAACCGGCGTTTATGAGGATAGAATTATGATTAAATTTGATGATTTATTAACACAAAACGCAAATGGTTGGCAGTGGCACATACCTAAGCATTTCAATATTGCCTATGCCTGTGTGCGCCAGCATGTGGAACAAAATAATGGCAACAAAACAGCGTTGATCATTGAAGATGACAAGTTAGGTACATGCGAGCTCAGTTATGCTGAGTTAGACAGTTTAAGTGGTCGTTTTGTTTACACGTTAAAAGAGCTTGGCTTAAATGCTGACGATAGAGTATTAATTCGTTTGCCAAACTCTAGTGATTACCCAGTGAGCTTTTTTGGTTGCTTAAAACAAGGCGCCATAGCCGTACCTACATCAACGTTACTTTCAGCCCCAGAAGTTGCTTACCTGGCCAAAGATTCAGGTGCAAAAGTTTTGGTTACCGCCAAATCAATGTGGCCTGAGCTTAAGTCTATTTTAGCCGAAGACACCCAGCTTAGCGCGGTATTATTAGCTGGCCCAGGTGAAATGCCGAGCGATTGTGTTGGTTTAAATGTACAGGTTTTGGATTTAGAAGAGCTGCTAAATACGAATCCCATCGATGACTCTATTGTAGCAAGTACACCAGATGATCCTGCCTATTTAGTCTATACCTCAGGTACCACTGGGTATCCTAAAGGTGTGTTACATGCACATCGTTCTTTAATTGGTCGTTTACCGGCAAGTCGTTTTTGGTTCGATTTTAAGGAAGGCGATCGCATAATGCATTCTGGTAAGTTCAACTGGACTTACGTATTAGGCTCAGCATTAATGGACCCACTATTTCATGGCCATACCGTTATTGTGCATGAAGGCGCTAATGACGCTTCTACCTGGCCAAACCTTATTGCTAAACATGACTGTACGATTTTTATTGGAGTACCAACAATTTATCGTCAAATTATTCAAAAAACAGAATTTAAAGGCAGCGATGTGCCTTCGCTACGCCACTGTATGAGTGCTGGTGAACATTTAAGTGATGAAATGCTACTAGCTTGGCGTGAACGTTTCGGCATGGATGTTTACGAAGCTATCGGCATGTCAGAATTTTCTTACTATATTTCGCAAAATAAACAGCAACCTATTCGCCCAGGTGCGGCAGGCTTTACTCAACCTGGCCATGATGTAGTATTGTTAAATGAAGAAAACAAACCCGCACAATCTGGTGAAGAAGGTATGATTGCCATTCCAGAAAGTGATCCGGGACTGTTCTTAAACTACTGGCAATTACCAGAAGAAACAGAAAAAGCCAGACATAGTGGCTATTTCTTTACCGGCGATTACGCAAGAATTGATGAAGATGGCTATATTTGGTTTGTGGGTCGTAAAGACGACATCATTAATACCTTTGGTTACCGGGTATCACCACACGAAATTGAACGAGTGATAAAAACTCATCCAGATGTGGCCGATTGTGTTGCTTTGGGTGAAGAACTTGGCAAAGATAAGGTATTAGTTAGTGCCTGCATTATTTTAACGCCAAACGCAACGACGACTGAAGCAGAGATATTAAGCTTCGGTAATAGCCATTTAGCTAAATATAAAGCGCCTAAAATTGTGCACTTTTACGATGATTTTCCACGTACTAAAAATGGCAAAGTACTACGCAAACAAATGTTAGCTGAGCTTGCTGAGCAAAACAAACAACCAGCCACACAAGGGGCCTGAATATGAACTGCAAAACTCAAGAAAATTTTCGACCAAGACGCAGCGCATTATATGTTCCAGCACATCATGAGCAATACATTACGAAATCACGTGGCTTGTCTGCAGATGTAATTATTTTTGATTTACAAGAATCAGTTCCGCCTTCGCGTAAAGTAGAAGCAAGAGCACTATTGGTAGAACAATTAAAAAATAGTGATTTTGGTTACTCAGAAAGAATTGTTCGTGTTAATAAGCTTGATTCTCCTTGGGGTAAAGCTGATATAGCCGCTATTGCAGAGCTTGATATTGATGGTGTTTTGTTTCCAGATATTGAAAGCGGTGAAGAATTAACCTTAGCCATTGCCGCGTTAGACAATGCAAATGGTGAAAACAAATTAGTGATGGCTAATATTGAATCACCACTTGGCGTATTACGCGCGGAAGAAATTTGTGCTGCCAGCCCAAGATTAACAACCATAGTAATGGGCACAACTGATCTTGCTAATTCATTGCGGGTTAATGTAACGCTTGATCGACAAGGGTTATTAACCTACTTGTCAATGTGTATTTTGGCCGCTAGAGCGCACAACAAAAGCATCATAGATGGCCCACATTTTAACTTAAAAGATGTAGTTGCTTGTGAATATAGTTGTCGCCAAGCTCGTGATCTTGGGTTTGACGGTAAAGCAGTAATTCATCCAGTACAGTTAACGTATACCAATGATGCTTTAACGCCAAAAGGCGAAGATATTCGCAAAGCCAAGGGCATTATTTCAGCCATGGAACAAGCAAAATCTGATGGTCAAAGTGTTGCGGTGATCGATGATAGATTAATTGAACCATGCTTAGAACAATGGGCAAATCGAGTAATTTGTTTATACACAAAAGTGAACGAAATTGGTCAAGGTGAATTAACTTTAGGTTAATTGCTATTTAAAACAAGTAGTAAAGGTAAACGAGCAATGACAATACAAACAAACTATTTGCCAACACCGACAGGTCTTTATTTTGAAGATTTTGCTGTCGGCCAGCCTTTGGTTCATGGTGTGCCGCGCACTATTACTGAAGCAGACTGTACCCTTTATACGGCGCTAACTGGTTCTCGTTTTGCCTTGCATTGTGCCAAAACAGTCGCAAATGTTGTTGGCTTTGCCCAAATGCCAGTCGATAACTTTTTACTGTTTCACATAGCTTTTGGCAAAACTGTTAACGATGTATCATTAAATGCTGTGGCAAACCTTGGCTATGCCGAAGTTACTTTTAAGCGTCCAGCATTTGCTGGCGATACTATAAAAGTAGTCAGTGAGGTTATTGGTTTAAAAGAAAACTCTAATGGCAAAACCGGAGTGGTTTATGTGCACTCTACCGCGGTAAATCAAGATGACCATATCGTGCTTAGCTTTAAACGTTGGGTAATGGTTCATAAAAAAGATGTGCACACTAAATGCCCTGCACCGCAACTACCAGAGCTAGCGAGTGAGGTTACTGCAACACAGCAAGTAATTCCGGCTCAAATGAATCTTGCTGATTGGCCAGACTATGCCAGTGATTCACAGCTGAAGGCATCTGACTTTAATGTTGGCGATACCTATTTTCATCGCGACGGCATTACCATTAATGATTCCGATCATTCGCTAGCTACTCGTTTATACCAAAACAATGCACGAGTTCATTTTGATCAACACATGATGGACAATTCAAAGCACGGTAAACGGTTAGTGTATGGTGGCCACATAATTTCATTATGCAGAGCACTCAGCTATAACGGCTTAGGCAATGGTATTTGGTTGAGTGCTATCCATAGTGGCAGTCATTGCAACCCGTCATTCGCGGGTGACACCATATATGCACAAAGCAGTATTCTAGAGATCACTGACGTAGCTGAACGTGATGATTTAGCGTTAGTGAAAATCAATATGCTTGGTATAAAAAATAATAACCCTGAGCAAATGGAATATTTAACTCAAACTATTGATGGTAGAAAAAAATATCACTCGGATGTGGTACTGGATTTGGTGTTAACCATCATTATGGTTAAGTAATACCAATTTGATTATGTATGTGATCTACTTTTTCATGAGGAAAAATGGATAAATACAAGGCATAAAATTTAGTAAGTAGTTATTCGTTTTAACCATTAAAAATGAGCAGATATTTAATCAACTTGGTAAAAGTCTCCAGCAAATTTTAACAACTTAAAAGATGGCGTATAATATCCCAACCGTTATGCGTCATCGCCTTAAGGTAAGAAGTTATACAACTCGATTTCCCTCTTAAAATCAATAACATTCCATGCGCATTATACCATTCTGCATAAGGAATGAATCACTCAGCGATACTAAAAGAGTTTTAGGCAAGGCTTTCATTTTGTACTGTGGTTATTCCACTGAAAAAATGTTTAACGAAGCATAAAACTCTTTTAGCACCGCCCTTTGGGTGATTATCAAACCCACGATAACGGCCCAAAATTTAAAGAAGATAGAATAACTATCTGCTTCAAATTTTGATTGTTCTAGTGCGTTTGATAAGCACTGAGTTGACCATATACTTATGCAGATTGGTATTAAAGAATATGCTGAATAGCAGGCATAAAAAAAGCAAGACTAACAGCCTTGCTCTTTATTCTAAATTCTTAATGTTTTTGGTTGGTAAGCCAACCTAAACAATCAATTATAAAGGTTTGATGTTCTCTGCTTGAGGGCCTTTTTGACCTTCAGTTACAGTGAATTCAACTTTTTGACCTTCAGAAAGAGTCTTAAAACCGTCAGCAACGATTGCACGGAAGTGAGCAAAAACGTCAGGACCATTTTCTTGTTCGATAAAACCAAAACCTTTAGCTTCGTTGAACCATTTAACTGTACCAGTAGTAGTGTTAGACATAATAATATCCTATTTAATATAAAGTAATTTAAGCCTTTCTTATGAAAGACCAAGATGTTGGAAGCAAACTATCAAATATCAAACAGGAAGAAGTTTTAGAAAAACATCAACTTGGCGTACATAAATCAAGGTCGAACTTTCAAGCAAGGTGAATTATATACTAGTTTGATTTTTAAGCTAGCCCATTATTGTTATAAATTTGTTAATTTTTGTATTTAACTAAAAAAAATTACCAAATAAAGGTTAGTTTGAGTGCTCATTCGTCACTATATTAAGTTTGTCTCGCCTACTTACATCTCCCATGATACGGTTCATTCATTTAAATCGCCGATAAAATCAACTATTGCCACAACCACAATGTGGTGACAGATAATAGGGCAATACATGTATTCATTTAATGACTTAGATGACATCAACGAACAACTCATACCATTAAAGATAATGGCCGATAAAGAACTGGCTTCTGTGCGTGGTTTAAATGGGCTGGTTTTTACCCCCCATTTTGATGAGTATATGAAGGTCTGCATCAAAAAAGCCGAAATATTACGGTTTTTGAAAAACACTAACCTTATGCCTTTATCACCTGTTGAAGTTATTAGTGCAGATTTAGAGCAACTTTATAAACGAACACAAAACAATGCAGT
Organism: Thalassotalea fonticola; assembly: GCF_032911225.1. Classification (NCBI taxonomy): domain Bacteria; kingdom Pseudomonadati; phylum Pseudomonadota; class Gammaproteobacteria; order Alteromonadales; family Colwelliaceae; genus Thalassotalea; species Thalassotalea fonticola. Next base: position 3,119,096 of record NZ_CP136600.1, read on the forward strand.
GGTTGAATATAAAGGCAATAGCTATCAACGTCGCTTTACTCCATTGAAATTAAGTAAATCCGGTAAAAATGTGCAAAAGTGGGCCAAATTTTGGCTGTTGCAACAAGACAATGGCGATATAAATAGTGACTGGGAACAACAAATAAAAGAGATTTGGCCGCAATACTTTTTAATCCGCTCCATCTTAATATAGCAAAATCGTAAAGCCGAACGGGTTTAATCAAGTGCGAGCCTAACTTAAACCACATAAGTCTTTAGCCAATATCCGTATTACTAAATTTCTTGTGTGTACCATCACAAAATGGGGCGTTGGCCGTATGCTTGCACGCACAGAGAAAGGCATCACCATCCTCATTGGCACGAAACGCTTTCGGTTGAAATTCTGAGCCCTTATGTGAACCATCACAAAATGGTTGCTTGGCGGATTTACCACAAGTACAAAAAAAGTAATCTTTGTCTTTTATTAAAGTAACTTTCTTGGGCTTATTATCCGCAACTATTGGTTTGGTCATATCTGGCTCTATTTAATCTATATTCAACATCTATGTGTACTTAAGTATAGGTTTAAAATTGAAAACTTTTTTCAACCACACCAAATGTGAGAATCATAATCTGTCCTATGTTTGCTTTTTCTACTAAGCCAATACGTAGAAAACAGTTGGTTGTTGTCAGTAGATTTTATACTATCAACACATCTCTTTTACCTCGGTTAAGAATTCTCTAAATGCAAATTACCAATGATGAACGCGATGCCGTTTATAAAACCATATTCTCGCGCCGAGACGTACGAAGTGAGTTTAAGCCAGATGCAATTCCAGACGATGTATTAACTCGCATATTAACCGCGGCTCATCATGCACCCAGTGTTGGTTTTATGCAGCCTTGGGATTTCATTGTGGTTAAGAGCCAACAAACCAAAGCTAAAATAAAGGCAGGGTTTGATTTGGCGCATGCAGAATCAGCAGCAATGTTTAATGATGAAAAAATGTCAAAATACACAAAGCTGAAATTAGAAGGAATTTTAGAGTCTCCTATAGGAATTTGTGTTACCTGTGATAGAAGCCGCAATGGCCCGGTGGTAATTGGCCGCACAATAAACCCCGAGATGGATTTATACAGTACAGTTTGTGCAGTGCAAAACTTGTGGCTAGCGGCGCGCGCTGAAAACTTAGGAGTTGGTTGGGTAAGCATTGTCCACGACGATGTGCTCAAAGATGCCTTAAATATTCCTGACGACATTAGTATTGTTGCCTACTTGTGTATTGGCTACGTATCGCATTTTAATGATAAACCGGAATTAGAAAAATTAGGTTGGTTACCAAGGCGTAATATAGATGCTGCCGTTCATTTTGAAGGTTGGGGTAAAACAGCTAATTAAACGGCTTATACCAAGCGACATAAAATAATGATCACTCAGCGATAGATAAAAAGGGTTTAGGTAAGGCTTTCATTTTGAACTGTAGTTATTCTACTGAAAAAATGTTTAACGCAACTTAAACCCTTTTTAGCATCGGCCTTTGGCTGACTATCAAAGTCACTATAACTTCAGGAAATTTAAAGAAGATAGAATTATTATCTACTTCAAATTTCATTTGTTCTAGCACCTTTGATAGACACTGTGTAGACCATATATTTATGTCGTTTGGTATTAACTTGTCCTAATGAACAGCCACAATGCCTATTTGTACTCAATAAAATGTTTGCTGGCAAGTCATCAGCCAGCAAAGAATTTCATTAATTATTAGAGGCTAACGTTATAGATTAGCTACCTCCTAAATGTTTAGCCAAAAACTTGTCTACTTTTCGATAAAGGTTGTAAACATTTTCTTGTTCTCTAAAGCCATGTGCTTCATCTGGTTCAATTATTGATTCATATGGATAACCCATTTCATCAAGTTTTTCAGCAACCGCCTCATAATGGTTAATGGTTACGCGCTTATCCATACCACCATGAACAAAGAGTAACGCCGCTTTTAATTTATCTAAATGATAAATAGGCGATCTTGCTTTTACAAACTCCTCATCATAGGCATTCCAAGCTTCTTCTAAAAAACGTTTTCCACTGTCGCGAACTCTAAAATCAGTATTGTTCCTGAATATCTCAATATCATAGACACCTGCATATGGTACGGCACATTTATATAAATCGGGCTCCATCACCGCGCCCATTAACGATGCATAACCACCGTAACTAGCCCCATAAATACATATTTTATCTTTATCTACTATGCCCTGTTCGATCGCCCAATGTACTGAATCGGTGAGGTCATGCTGCATTTCTTTACCCATTTTCTTGTAACTATCATATAAAAACTTATCACCTCTGCCACCTGAACCACGGAAATTCACTTGCATTACCGCGTAACCGCGATTGGCAAAAAACTGAGCTTCTCGGTCATACCGCCATTTATCAAAAGGACCATATGGACCACCATGCACAACTTGCACTAAAGGTAAATTTTTAGTTTTTCCTTTTGGCAGAGTTAAATAACCGCGAATTTCCAAGCCGTCACGGGCAATAAAGCTGAATGGATTCATCTCTGTTAGCAGCTTTTCATCACGATCAGGAGAAGTATCTAATAAATAGGTTAAAGAGTTTTTCTTACGATCAAATAGATAATAGGTGCCAGAGTTTTTGTCACTGACTACCTTTACTAACGTAGTTTCTTTATTTTTTGTACTATTAACCAGTCTAACATTAGAGTTTGGAAATGCTGCTGCAATGCCTATTCGGAGTTTTACTTCTGGATTTTTGTAATCGAAGTATGTACTTTCAATTTTACCTGGCATACGTTTAATGCCTATCAGTTCAGGGGAGGTGTAATCGTGATTGTTTATATAAGATGATATCTCGGCATCCCCCTCTATTTTCAGAACTGTTTTATAAACTCTGGTTAAAGGGTTGTACAATACTATTTCATCATTTTTATGTATTAAAACTTCTGTATTGTCTTTGTTGAATCTAAGGATTTCAAAATTACTCCTTCCCTTTTTTCTAGTATCTTTATCAATTATCGTTTCATGCAGTTGCCAATCATCATCATGACTGTCGCGATATAAAACTTGTCTAGTAGATATATCTTCGTCGACATCATAATCACCTACAATTGAAAATCGCACAATATTATCATGATCCAATTCCATCGAGGCATTAGACTTATGTGCTTTTTTATATACTATTTGTTTACCAGTAAAAATGTTTAATTTATAAAGGGTTTGGAATGCACTATTTGAGATATAGGCTAGCACATGCTTATCATCATCAGGCAGCCTGTCAGCTAAGCTAAAGTTTCTAGGTCGATCAGCGGCTTTTCCAGGTCTAGGCGGTGTTGGCAGTAACTGCCGTTTTTTTGAACCATCGGCATTTACGGCAAATAGAAAACCTGTGCGTCTTGGCTCTAGGAGTGGACCAACACGAGTTACCATTTCGGCATAAGCACGTTCATCGGTTAACCAACCAATACTGCCAACATCTTTGTCATCACCAAAGTGACTTACCGATAATATTTTATTGGTTTTGGTTTCCATTATCGCTAATTTTTTCGAGCCTTTCATTTTTAAACGGGCAGCGATATATTTTCCTGTTGGAGATAACACCATGCGATCAAACTCTGAGAATTTAAAAAATGTTTCAACGGGTAATTTAGGAGCTATTTCTTCTTTAGCTATGGCAACTTGGGTAACTGAGCAGCAAACGATAAGGCTGTAACATAAGAGCGTTTTTGCGATGTTCATTTAAATCCTTTTCTACATTTCAAATGTATATGTTAATTGAGTTAAAGGTTATTAAGAAAACCCAACATGAAAACTATTTATAAATTAAAACCTGTAGTGCGACAATGGTATTGATATCTAATAATTCTTTAATTTCTATCGTTTTATTTATTATTGAATATAACCCTTCAAACTAAAGTCGAAAATACGGTTAAATTACTTTCTAAAGTGCAATTTCTAAGTAGTACTGATATTCTTTAGCGACAGTTTAAAATCAAAAATAACAATAATAAAATCTCTATGGATTACACAACTACCGTCCTCATCACTCTCGTTATCTACAAAATTGTCCTAATTGGCATAGGCTTTTATGCCAATAAAAAAACCAGTTCTACCGAAGATTATTTTATTGGAGGCCGAGGTTTAGGGCCTTGGGTGGCAGCGATTAGCTCAGCAGCCAGTGCATCATCAGCATGGACACTGCTTGGTATGAGTGGCGCAGCGTATGCAATGGGTTTACCAGCCATTTGGTTGGTACCGGCTGTAGTCAGTGGTTATATATTTAACTGGGCTTGGTTAGCCCCAAGACTGCAAAAAAAAGCAGAAGCAGAACAGTCAGTGACTTTAACTGAATTATTGGCTCATGGCAGTGGACAGTTTAAAAAACCCATTTTGTGGCTGTGTTCACTATGTATTGTTTTTGCATTTACCTTTTATGTTGCGGCACAATTTCAAGCGGCCGGTAATACGTTTGCCACTACTTTTGGTGTTTCAATGGAAAGTTCCATTGCTTTGGGCACAACTATCATTCTTATTTATACATTACTAGGTGGATTTTGGGCGGTCAGTATTACTGATACTTTGCAAGGTCTGCTAATGGCTGTTGCCGGAGTAATTTTACCGGTTGCAGGTTTGCTCGCTGTCGGCGGTTTTGCTGAATTATGGCAGCAAATGCAAATGGTTTATTCTGGTCCACAATTACAACTCACCGGTGAGCATTCCGGCTTTATAGCTCTGGCATTTATTATCGGTTTATTTGGCATTGGTTTAGGCCAACCCGGGCAACCTCATGTCGTCAACCGAATGATGGCTTTAAGAGATCAAAAATCAGTAGCACAGGCAAAAATTATCGCCATTGGCTGGGCTGCTATTGTAGTTGGCGGAATGTTGATAGTTGGCTGGTGTGCCAAAGTGCTAATTGAGCCAGTTGCAAATAACGAGCAAGCCTTATTAGAGGTTACCAATGTATTATTTCCTCCAGTAATTGCCGGTATTATGATTGCAGCGATTTTGTCAGCAATTATGTCAACAGCCGATAGCCAATTATTGGTTTCAGCTTCGGCAATCTCTTACGATATTGGTGATGATAAAAATCATAAAAACAGTTTGTTATATTCACGTTTAACTGTCGTGATTATGTGCGTCATTTCAATGCTAATTGCCATCTACATCCCCAAAGATATATTTACTCGCGTGTTATTTGCCTGGAATGCGTTAGGCGCAGCATTTGGGCCTTTATTAATTGTGAAAGTCATTAGTAAGTCTGTAGAGGGTAAGTATGCTTTTGCTGCGATATTTACCGGTTTTACTTTGTCGGTAATATTAAGTTTATTTCCGTCTGCACCTGGAGATTTTTTAGAGCGCATAATTCCATTCGTATTAGCATTCATTCTCGCTTGGTTAGGTCGAAATAAATAACGTTGTGTAGATTATGATCACTAAAATAAAATTGTTACTTGCTGGCGCATTACTCTCAACATCATTAGCATATGCGGCTGTAGATGAAATACCGGTTGTAGGCGCCATTTATAACAGTTCATTAGTGGTTAAAGAACATATTGTAAAAGATATAAGTTTATCTACGGTTATTGCCCGTGACGCGTCGATATACACTTTTGCAGGATTAACGTTAGATGCTTATATTTTAACCTTACCGTTAAAAACTAAAGTTAAAAAAAATGTCATCAAACGCCTGGCCTATCCTGAATATTCGATTACCTTAGGCAGGTTTCTTTACCACTTTTATCAACGTTATACAGGAAGCAGCAACGTTGAATTATTTAATGACTATATTCAGTCGGTTTATAGCGAAGCCGAAATGGCTCAATATCAACACTCACTGTTTAGCAGTATTGAAAAAACAGCTGTTATTAAGCCTGAGCAAGAGCAAGAAAGCATTGTTAATGATGAGCTCATTGCTGCGCTAGTCACTATCTACGATATCCTCTTCAATAATGATGACTGGCAACTAGGCAAAAAATTGCCCGATAGTTATCAATACATAACAAACAGTCCTAAAGATTTAAAAATAGTTAATAAAATTCAACCAATAATTATTAGCTTAATGGCTAAGTATAATCAGTCGTTACCAGCGGGCGATTTCAAATCGGCCATTAATGCCATAATTAACGATGCCAAGCCTGAGTTTATTAATACAGTAAATAATAAAGCACAAGCTATAACAGTTACGTTAATTGATTTCATTCGCCTTAATACCCTGAAAAGTTATCGACAATTTTCCCTAAAACAGCAAAGAATAGATGCTTTTGACCGCTGGATGATTAAGCAATTTAAACATCAACCTGATAATTTAATTGAATTCTTAAATGCTCAAAACCAAAAACGCTATGGCGTACAAATTGTTGTAGATGGGCTACAACAAGGGTTAGTAAAAGCGTTAGTGAAGGAACAACGCGGCCCGTTTATAAATCAGGTACAGAGCAATTTAAAGCAAAGTAAGCAATATCAACCTAAGTTTGAACCAACATTTCCGCCTGAACATAATCAACAATTAGACTACCTAAACTCCCTTTCATCAGGTAAAGACAGTGATAGTAATTACTTACCTTTTTTCAAATCTTTATATCAACAGCATGCCGCCAATATCGCAGAGTTTGGCATATCATCAACACCTACAATCAGTGTCCGAAATTTACCTGTTGTATTAACAGGTGCCAAAGTTGCAGGCCAAGGTGGTACCGGTATTCCTAATTTTCATTTTGTCGATCGGACCAAAGACCGGGCCTATTACTTTTTTGGTAACGATGCGCTGCAACTGGACAAGTTAATTGCGGAAAACCAAGTACAAACCATGTTTGACCGGTTAAATTATTTAAAAACGTTGAATTGTAATGGTCAATACGATTGGAACGCCCATGTAAGTTACGACGGACTAGTCAATTTGGCCGCGGGGGAGTTTAAGCGTGACTATGGCGAGCAACGTTGCTTACGTGAACTTGGCCAAAGAGCCAAGGTAGAACAACAAGTGTTTGCTGCGCGGAATGAATTGATTAAACTTATCGGAGAATATCAGAAAATTAGCGCTTGGATGTTTTTAAGCAAGATCACCAAAAAACAACTGGTGAAAGAAAAAATTCACTTACTCGCAAAACTTGCTGAAGATGGCATGCCAGATTTTGTGTCAATGTATATTCCTTGGCCCGATCATTTTGCTCACTTTAAAGGGCCATTTAGTGATGAAATTATTGCTCCAACCGGCGAATTAAATCGTCTTGATTATTGGTTAACACAGTTGCAAAAAACCTATAAACGGGCCGGCGTATACAATAAAACCCTTTGGGGAATGGCTGGCGATCATGGCTTGGCACAAGTGTTTTATACCTTAAACCCTGAGCAACAAGTACTTAATAACCTAGAAAAAGAATTAAATGTTTCTTTGAATATAGTCAAAATTTCCAGTGATGAAGGTGAAGGCCCGAAAATTACCAATGCGATAAATTACCCAAGTTCGAAAAACGTTGACGTGGTAGTAGCATCTACTGCTGGTGGTAATTACATGATGGACTTTTTCAATTCGAGTAAAGGTTGGCAGCAGCAGCCTCTGTACAGCGAATTACAACAGTGGCAACCAATAAGCACCTCAACTATTGCACCAATAGCTATGATTAGCGAAATAAGTAACCGTTTAAAAGAAAGCCTTGATTATTTAGCGGTGCGCGAACAGCAATGTGATTTAAGCCAATGTAAAATCAGAATTGTTGGTCATCGTAATAACAAGCGATTGGACGAAATAATTATTCGTGAAGATGATCGAGTGTTCTATGGTTTTGCTGACAACCTGCTTGAAATGTCTGTTCAGACATTGCCGCAGCTGCTAGATATTCAGCAGCAAAATCCATATACAAAAGCACTCACCAGGATTGAACAGGCTGAGAAACAACAACTACTTAAGCAATGCTTAATTTCTGCTAACCAACATAACAGTGACTCTTGGTGTACGTCCAGTCAATGGCGCCAACTCACCAGACTTAGCCCAAGACCCGATTCAGTTAATCAACTAGCCCATATCTATGATGAAGATAGAGCCGGTACCGTCAATTTATTTCCCCAAGAAGGCATTGGTTACAACACCTCAGTACCTGGACGTCATGCCGGTGAACACTATTTAGAAAAAGATGCGTTTATCGGCTTTTGGGGTACGCCCATTACCAGCAGAAAACAAATTACCACAGCGGAAAATGGCTCACTGGCTCCCACTATTTTTGAATACTTAAGTGGTAATAAAGTGCAAGCCGGTGAAAATGGCTGGGGGTTCCCTTCGCTGTTGCCGCAATTAATACCTGCACAACTTCCCTCTTCGCAACAAGTGTCAAGAACAGTGAACTAGTATCATATAGGTCAGAGCAAACTTTAACGGCTCTGACCTTTGATTTAAGATGGATATAGTTTAAGCTGCATGTTCATTTAAATTGAGTAGTAAAAAATGATGAAATTTATAAACCTTTCTTTGACCACAAGCTTTTTTGTCGGCTTGTTAACTCTAAGCATGCCAAGCAATGCAACCATTGTTTTATTTGAAACTAATATGGGTGATTTTGAAGTAAATCTTCTGGATAACGATACCCCTAAAACCGTTGCTAATTTTTTAAAATATGTCGAAGCTAAAGGTTACAGCAATGCGATAGTTCATCGCTCTATGCCAGGCTTTATCACCCAAGGTGGTGGTTTTACTTACAATACTGAAACCACAGCAGTAGAAGATGCAATGTTATTTGCCAGCGTAGTTAATGAACCTGTGTTTTCTAATGTTCGCGGCACCATCGCGATGGCTAAAAAAGGAACTGATGAGAACAGCGCAACTAATCAGTGGTTTTTCAATGGTGCTGACAACGCAGCAAATCTAGATAATCAAAATGGTGGTTTTACTGTATTTGGTGTAGTTACTGGCGATGGCATGGAAATTATTGATGCTATCAATGACCTACCTACATATTCAATTCAGGGATTGTCAGCATTTACCGATACACCATTACAAACAGAGCCAACAGGTAATGGTATTACCGATGAGCATTATGTGATTATTGAATCAATTACCGTTGTTAATGCTAATCAAGATACACAACCTGCATTGCCGCCTTTATCAACAGCTAAAGAAGAGGATGATTCTGATTCATCTGGTGGCAGCAATGGTTTATACATGCTTGGTTTATTAGCCCTTGTTAGATTATTCCGTCGCAGCTAATTCTGTCAGGTTTAACTAAGCAAGTATTATGAAGTTAAGAGTATTTATTTTTAAAGCGCCTTTTCGGGTTGTTCGAATCCAAAGAAGGCGCAGTGTTTATCGATTTAAACGACAAATGCTTACTCTAAAAATAGCTCTAAGCCAAGAAAAGCAAGAAACCAAAGAAATGTTGGCGATATATAAAAAGTATACTCGCCGCCAAGCATCGCCAGATGAAATGAACATGGCTAACAAGCAATTTATCGATTTGTTAAAAGGCTTAGGGCTTGGTGTTTTCGCTGTATTGCCATTCGCACCAATTACCATCCCGGTAATGATAAAGTTGAGTCGTTTAGTTGGCGTTGAAATACTGCCAAGTTCATTTAGCTCTGAGAATAAAATCAAGAAACAAAGTAACAGAATTTAAAAAGGACGCTTAGCGTCCTTTCATATCAATTCTCTTAATTAAATGTTCAACTTTTTCATGAGGAAAAATGGATAAATACAAGGCATGAAATTTAGTAAGTAGTTATTCTACTTATAAATTTTATAACGTAGTAGTTATTCATTTTAACCATTAAAAATGACCAGTTAGTTATGAGACTTGGTATATTTTATCTGTTTGTTACTTCTTTAGTTCGATATTTTTCAAACCAAGCCATTATATTACCGACCTTTTGAATTAAATTACTTGGTCTTCTGGCAATGCCATGCCCAGACTTTTTAATTTTCACCATAGCTGATTCTACCTTTTGCAGTTGCAGCGCTTGGTAGTATTGCTCGGTTTCACTCATTGGTGTGCGATAATCAAATTCGCCGGTTAATAACATGGTCGGTGTTTTCACATTACCTACCAATGATAACGGCGAACGTTCCCATAAGTGCCCAGCATTATCCCACGGCATTCCCGGCAGCCAGTATTGACTGAAATAAGCATAACCATCGGCGGTTAAGCTAAAACTCATCCAGTTAATCACTGGTTTGGCAACAACAGCAGCTTTAAAGCGGTTTGTTTTACCAATGATCCAAGCCGTTAATGTGCCACCACCTGAGCCACCAGTAACAAACAATTGCTCTTGATCGACATACCCCTCTTCTATAATGCCATCAACTACATCCATTAAATCGGTATAGTCATTTGATGGATAATTGTGATGAATTAAATTGGCAAAGTCCTCACCATAAGATGTGCTCCCTCTCGGATTGGCCCAAACAACCACGTAACCTTGTGCGGCCATCAGCTGTATTTCCATCGCAAAATTAGGACCATATGCAGCGTGTGGGCCGCCATGAATTTCAAGGATCAGTGGATATTTTTGGGCTGGGTCAAAGTTTGGCGGTAATGCAACCCAAGCTTCAATTGATTTTTCATCTAAGCTGGATATGACTGTTAAGCCCCTGACTTTTGCCATGGTTTTATGAGCAAATATATCCTCATTCAACATCGTTAATTTTTTAACTTCACCTTTGGTATTTACAATCGCTAAGTCGGCCGGTCTATTTGGGTTACCTTGCGTAAATACCACTCGGCCATCACCGACGGCTTTATAATCACCAGAGGTATATGGCCGACCTAAAGATTGACCACCAAGTGGAGTTTTCATTTTGGTTAACTGACCGGCTAAATCAACAAAGCCAAGTTGCTGTTGACCATGATCAGCAAATGAAAAATATAAGCCTGCACTATCTGCACTCCATTGAATGTTACCCACTGAGCGGTCAAGTGTTGGTGTTAAGTCGATATTATCTTTACCATCGATAGTCATCACACTTAAATGCATATTCTGACTACTGAGTTTTTTATCTACAAAACCTAAATAAGCAATGTGTTTACCATCAGGGCTAATTAACGGCCGAGCTTCTGGCCCTTGGCCTGTAGTTAATTGGGTAAATACACCGTCGCTGACATTAATGGCATAAATATCAGTTTCTCTTGGTCTTAATTGCCAGTTTTCATTGCGGTCTGCATCGATAATAATTTGCGTGCCGTCTTTGGTCCAGTTAATAGGCCCATTATGATGAAAATCGCCAGAGCTAATTTGTCTAGGGCTGCCGCCATCACTTGGCACCACATAAATATGGCTAAATCCGGGTTTAACATAGCCACCGCCATCGTTGCGATAATTAGTAGTATCTATGTAGGTAGCCGTTCCAGCCCATTTAGCGCCGTCTGGTTTTTTCGGCATGTCTTTAAATAACGACTTGCCCTTACTTGGCGTAAACATAGAAAACGCAATCTGCTTACCATCAGGAGACCAAGAAATTGCGCCGGGAGAGTGTTGTAAATTCGTAACTCTTGCTGTTTGGCCTGTATCCAGCCATCGAACATATAACTGAGTCGAACCTTCAAAAGCAGATGTATAAGCTAAGCGTTTACCGTCGGGGGAAAATATTGGTGAGCGATAACTTTCTTTGCCCGAGAGCAGTGGCCGGTGATTGCTGCCATTCAAATTCATTTGCCATATGCTAGTACGGGTATTATCGCCAATAATATCCATTGAGCGGCGCTCATAAATGAGCGTATTTTTATTCGGGTGAACTTGTGGAGAAGCTGCGTATTCAAGTTCAAAGACATCGTTATAATCAATAACTTCTGCTGCGTAAGCGCTGCCAGTTGCTGCCAAGCAAACCAACAATAACAAATTATTTTTTAATAATTTATTACTCAATATCCATTTCATAACTCTACCTTATAATTACTTAAATCAAACACTTAACAATTACAAAAAGTGTTTTATAAATTTACTTTAGCTTATAGACTGACAATAGTATATAAACTAGGAAGACGCCATAAATAAACAATACATAAGAGATTTATAATGAAGTTAATCATGCGAAGCGAATTTGATAATTTACGGTTGAATAATAAGCACAGCTATGAGGTTGATACCAACACAGACAAGCAAGTGGTAAAAATATATTGTGGTGAAATACTTATCGCCAAAAAAATAACACAAAAGAAATCGATTCGTTATTTTGCTATCAAGGGTTATAAAGACTACTTAACCGAAGAATAAACAACATGTGTTGTTAATTATTGCTAGTTTATTAAGTTATTTGCCACTAGTTTTCGCTAAATGAATTAGTTGCTCTAAATAGGCAGGCCTCTGCTCAGAGCTACGCAAACCAACATATATACACTTATGCACACCACTCTTGCCTAACCGAACCGCTTTTATGGGCATTTGTTGCTGAAACTCGTTAACTAGCCATAAAGGTAGTGCGGCGACACCTCGATTAGCGTTAACCATTTGTAACATTATCTCTGTATTTTCAATAGTTTTGTGTTTTTTAATACTCGCTCCGGCTGGAGTAATAAACTCATTGAATATATCCAGGCGGCTTATTTCAATAGGATAGGTAAGCAAAGTTTCGTCGGCCAAGTCATTGACATTAATCCATTGTTGATTGGCTAAACGATGCTGATTCGAGACCACCAACACTTGCTCATACTCAAAAACAGGTATGTATTGCAGGCCACTTTTGTGCAATGGGTCTGGGGTAATTAATAAATCAATATCGTACGATAACAAAGCCCCTAGCCCACCAAACTGAAACTCTTTACGAATATCTACATCAACGTCAGGGTATTGCTTTAAAAAAGGCGCAACCACCTTCAACAGCCACTGGAAACAAGGGGAGCATTCCATACCTATGCGCAAAGTTCCTCTTTGGCCAGCAGCAATATCTTGAATTTCTAATTCAGCATGTTCAAATTGTGGTAACAAGCGGTTTGCTAAGTTTAATATTCGCCGGCCTGATTCTGTCAATTGTAGCTTTCGTCCATCTTTGATCCATAGTTGTACAGCTAATTTTTGCTCCAATTTTTTAATCGAATGGCTTAAAGCGGATTGGCTCAAATACAGAAAATTAGCGGCCTCTGTTAATGTTCCTTGTTGATTTACCGCTCTTATTATTTCGAGATGATGGCGCTCTATCATGTTAAAACTTGCCTATACAGATGAATAAAATTCATAGAATAATGAATTAATACCAATATTATTAATTGAATTGGGTGTCTATTATAGCCATTAAATTAATCAAATGGATAGATAGATGGCTAAACTACATAATCTTGGTTTTCCTCGCATTGGCGAAAACCGACAATTAAAATTTTCACTTGAGCAATATTGGCAAGGAAAAATTGACCAATCAGCTTTACAAGTTAGTGCTAAACAAATTCGTGCTAATAATTTAGATCAGCAAAGTAACCTAGATTTTGCGCAAGTGGGCGACTTCTCTTTTTATGATCATATTCTTGATACCAGTTTTTTATTGGGTAATGTACCAGCAAGAGCAAACAGTAAAACTGATCAATACTTGGACGATTATTTCAGACTCGCGCGTGGACAAGCGCCAGGGGATGACAGTTGTTGTGGTATTGCCGCCGGCGAAATGACCAAGTGGTTTGATACCAATTACCATTATATTGTTCCTGAGTTTAATAAAGACACCACGTTTTCTTTACACGCAGACAAACTTATTAAACAGGTGCACGAAGCTAGAGCAAAAGGTTTTGTCACCAAGCCGATAATCATCGGACCGATTACTTATCTTTGGTTAGGTAAAGCCAAAGATGACATTAACCCACTTCACTTGCTCGATACCTTACTACCTGTTTATCAAGAATTATTAGATAAATTGGCTAAATTAGGCATTGAATGGGTGCAAATAGATGAACCTGCCTTAGTAACCGATTTAGACAATGAATGGTTATTAGCCTATCGCTATGCCTATCAATATTTAAAAGAGCGAGAAGTTAAAATATTGCTAACCACATACTTTGGCTCATTGGAAAGTAACTTGCCAATTGCTTGTCAATTGCCAATTGATGGTATTCACCTGGATGCAATACGCGGTAAAGCGGATATTAGCAAAGTACTGCCTCTGCTCAATTCACAGCAAGTTTTATCTGTGGGCATCATTGACGGTCGTAATGTTTGGAAAACGGATCTAAACAAAGCGTTAGATTTTATCGAACCGCTTGCTGAAAAGCTTGGTGATCGACTTTGGCTAGCGCCGTCATGTTCACTACTGCATGTGCCCGTTGATTTAGCTTTGGAAAAAAATATTCCTGAAGAGGTAAAAAACTGGCTAGCTTTTGCCAAACAAAAACTTGCTGAATTGACTCTGTTAGGAACCGCAATAAAATTTGGCCGTAGCAAAGTTGCTGCTGAACTTGCCGAGAATTCTTACTGTCTGACAGCAAGAAAATCTTCAGCATTAGTAAACAATACAGTAGTTACCAAGGCCGTTCAGCAAATACAAAAATCAGATAAACAGCGCATATCTGCTTATCGACAGAGAGCTGAAATACAGGCAACAAAATTCAATTTACCAAAGTATCCAACCACCACAATAGGTTCATTTCCACAAACCAGCGATATTAGAATCGCACGCCGAGAATTCAAACAAGGCAAGATAGACTTTAGCGTTTACCAACGACTGATCAAAGCTGAAATACAGCAGTGTATTGCCATTCAAGAAGAATTACAGCTTGATGTATTGGTACATGGTGAAGCCGAACGTAATGATATGGTTGAATACTTTGGTGAACAACTTTCAGGATTCGTATTCAGCCAGTTTGGCTGGGTACAAAGCTACGGCTCACGCTGCGTTAAACCGCCAATTATTTATGGCGATGTTAGCCGCCAATCCAGCTTAACTTTAGACTGGACCATTTATGCACAATCGTTAACAAAGAAACCATTAAAAGGCATGTTAACCGGTCCGGTAACCATCTTAAACTGGTCTTTTGTCAGAGACGATCAAAGTAGAAGTGAAACCTGTGAGCAAATTGCGCTAGCGATACGAGAAGAAGTGATCGAGCTGGAGTCAGCAGGTATTGGCATTATTCAAATTGATGAAGCCGCATTGCGTGAAGGACTACCATTGCGCAAAAGCCAGTGGCAGGATTACCTGAACTGGTCGGTTGACGCTTTCAAACTTTGCGCTAATGGCGTGCAGGACAATACCCAGATACATACGCATATGTGCTACTCCGAATTCAATGACATTATTGAAGCAATAGCAAATATGGATGCCGATGTGATCACGATAGAAACATCGCGTTCCGATATGGAGTTGTTAGATGTATTTGATCAGTTTTCTTATCCTAATCAAATTGGTCCAGGTGTATATGATATCCATACGCCAAACATACCGACGGTTGACTCTATAGTGCAGTTGATGGAAAGCGCTAAAGGGAAAATACCAGCCGAGCGATTATGGCTAAACCCTGACTGCGGCTTAAAAACCAGAGGCTGGCAAGAAGTTACGCCAGCACTTGAGAACATGATGGCCGCGGCACGTATTTTACGTCAATAATGATGAATTAATTTTCGGTACAAACCAATCCATACAGCCTCAAATTATTTTGAGGCTTTTTATTAACCGTGATTATTTCGGCGCTTCGTTATCGAACGATACTTTGCGCAATAATTCGTGAAAATATTGTATACCTTCGATGTAATCTTCAATTCTAATTCGTTCATTAATACCGTGCACCGTTTTGCGCGTTTCAGGGGTAAATTTAATCATCAAAAATCGATATACCGAATCTGTTAACTGATAAAAGTATTTCGAGTCTGTACCGCCCATTACTAAATAAGGGGCAACTAAAGCATCAGGGGCAAATTCTCGCACTGTCTGTGAAATCCATTTATAGCCATTTGATTGTATACTTGAAACTGTTGATGGATTGTTATTCATGTACAATTCATAGCTTACCCTGTCATCATCAATGATCTCTTTTACAGCAGCTAAAACTGTTTCATCTGTTTCACCGGGTAGTATTCTAAAGTTCACTACAACACTTGCTTTTGTGGGTAGAATATTTGATTTACTACTGCCTTTCATCATAGTAACCGCTGTTGTGGTACGTAAACCCGCAGCAGTACTTTGATTGGCTAATAACTTTTGTTTAATAATAGGCGCCATAAGCCATTGGTTAGCCATGGCAAACCGGGTTTTAAAGTCAGCATAACTACCTATAGCATTAAAGGTTAGGTTGGTATAACGCAATGTTGCAGGAAATTTATTGTCTTCGAGCTTTACTATTGCTTGCGCTAAAATACCGGCGCCGGTATTTTCTGGCGGCATTGATGAGTGCCCCCCATCTCGTTCGGCAATTAAACGAATATTCATAAAGCCTTTTTCAGCTATACCAATAATGCCAACCGGTTGTGCAACGGTATCAATATAACCTTCTAAAATAGCTCCGCCCTCATCAAGCACAAATTCAAAATAAACATCCTTATTTTGAAAGTATTCAGCAACTTTTTTTGCCCCTTGGCTACCGCCTATTTCTTCATCATGGCCAAAGGCAAAATACACCGTCCGTTTCGGTTGTTTTCCGGCAGATAAACTGAGTTCCATAGCTTCCATCAATGCCATTACTGTTGATTTATCATCTATTGCCCCACGCCCCCATATTTGGCCATCAGCTACGGTTCCGGAAAATGCTTGATGTGTCCATTTATCCAAGGTGTCTTGATCGACTGGCACTACATCCATATGGCCCATAAATAATGCCGGCTTTAAATTCGTGTCACTGCCTGGAAACTTATATACCAAGGAGTAATTATTAATAACCTCGCGATTGGCAACTTTATGAATCGTAGGAAAACTAGCCTGTAAATGCTGATGAAAAGTAAGAAATGGCTCAGGTACAACTGGCGCTGGATAGTCATGCGAAATGGTAGCTATTTGGATTGCTTTGGAGAAATTAGCAACCACTTTATCTTGATCAACCGCGACCCGTTTAGTTTGTATTTGTGGGTGATATTGTTGATCCTTAAATTCCGTATTGGCCCGATAAGCACCAAACAGATAAATACCGATAACAGCAAAAATTATCAAACCTATTAGTTTATTCATATTATTCTCTGTTAATTAACACAAACTTAATCAACATTAGCATAAGATAAGAAGAACACAAAAAGAGGCTTACCTTGGTCAATATTATTGCTATGATGATTTTTTGGATACTAATAAAAATAAAAAAACTATAAGGATAGTTACATTGAAAAAGAGATTAATTGCCACCGCTGTTGTATCGGGGTTATTGGTTGCACCATATTTTTCCGGCAAGTTGGCGCAAACGGAAATGGAAAACATGGTTGCGAAGATGCAAAACCTGCCAAATGCGACTGTAAGTATTAAAAATTATCATCGTGGATGGTTCAACTCTACAGCGGATATAGTAGCCACAATAACCCAAGATATTGCCGAGCAAGTACAACCTCTACAAATTACCGTAACGTCAAAGCAAACCATGCAACATGGTCCAGTTTTGTGGCAGTCAAACGGATTGGGGCTTGGCTTAGTTGATATCAATTATGATTTTGATATTGCGCATAATCAAACTGATGCATTAGATATTAGCCATACCTTCAGTGAAGATAAACTCGCAAGCTACGTGCGTATCGGTTTTAGCGGTGCCATGACTTCTTCAATAAACTTAAAGCCGTTTCAAATATCAACTGAACAAGGCACGTTTGATATTCACGCGATGAATGTTGATTCTGTGATGACTAAAGATGGCAAGCTACAATTTTCAGGTGATTGGCAAGGCGTAGACTTTAGTGAATTTGATGAAAAAGTTTTAGCCATTGGAAAAATGCAATTCTCAGCTGAACATCAAGTAGTTAGGGGTGACTTACTGAGTTATAACGCATTAACAGTTGGTGATACCAACTTCACTCTAGCCAATCTTGATATTTTAGGTCCAACACAAGCTGAACAAATCAGTATGAAAGACTTAAGCGTTATATCTGCTAGTCATGAAAAAGATGGCCTAATGTATGCTGATGCGGATATTAAAGTAGCCAGCATCAATGCTATAGGTCAAGAGTTTAAAGACTTCTCCTATTTAGTTAGCTTTAATAAGTTAGATTTAGATGTGTATCAAGAATTTCAAAATGTATTACTAAATAATAATGATCCACAAAATCAAATGCAATTGGTGATGGAGATTCAAGCTTTACTACCAAAACTTTTGGCTGCAGGACCTGAGCTTAAAATTAAAAAGTTTGGCATGAAAACCAGCCAGGGTGAAATTGACAGTCAGTTAAATATTGAATTCGATCAAAGCTTGCTAGATGCCAATAATCCAATGAGCATAATGATGGCCTTAAAAGCTGATGCTAATGGCAGCGCGCCGGTAGAGTTCTTTAATGCCATTGGTATGGCGCAAAATATTGAAGCATTAATAATGCAAAAAATGTTAGTTAGCGACGAAGATGAAGTAACCTTTGATTTTACTATTGCTAATGGCCAGGCATTAATTAATGGTATGCCAATACCGTTAGGCTAAATCTTAACGTTATTTACTCTAAAAGTAGACAAAAAATGCCGGATGAAATTGAATTCATCCGGCATTTTATTTATTTGAAACTAAATTTAGTTAAACTTAAGCTTCTACAACATCTTGGTTGATTTGGCCAAAAATAGATTGGCCATCGGCAGCAAACATTTCAATTTGAATGTTGTCACCAAAGCTCATAAATGGCGTGCTTGGTTTACCATTTTCAATGGTTTCAATCATACGAATTTCAGCAATACAACTGTAGCCTACACCACCTTCAGCAACGGGTTTGCCTGGGCCGTCGTTCAGTTTGTTGGAAACA
The DNA here is from genome assembly GCF_032911225.1 of Thalassotalea fonticola. Lineage (NCBI taxonomy): Bacteria > Pseudomonadati > Pseudomonadota > Gammaproteobacteria > Alteromonadales > Colwelliaceae > Thalassotalea > Thalassotalea fonticola. The sequence goes on from NZ_CP136600.1 coordinate 3,137,900, forward strand.
GTACCCGAACCAATTACAGTTCCAGCTGCCAATGGACGAGTTTTAGCTGCGTGAGCAACTAATTGACCAAAGTGAAAGGTCATATCAACGCCGGCTTCTGGCTTACCAAATAGTTCATTATTGTACTTTGAGCATAATGGTAAGTGTAACTTACCATCTTTCCATGCGTCACCCAGTTCACTTGGTGTTACACAAACAGGGCTAAATGCGCTTGAAGGTTTAGATTGGAAAAAACCAAAACCTTTGGCTAATTCACCAGGAATTAAGCCACGTAACGATACATCATTAACAATCATTACTAAGTTGATGTATTTAAGCGCGTCTTCATTGCTAACGCCCATAGGCACATCACCGGTAATTACTGCAACTTCGGCTTCAAAGTCGATACCAAAACCTTCTGTTTGAGGCATAACAATTGGCGAGCGTGGTGCTAAGAAACTGTCTGAACCACCTTGGTACATTAAAGGATCAGTCCAAAATGTTGCTGGCATTTCAGCATTACGAGCACGGCGAACCAATTCAACATGGTTTACATATGCACTGCCATCGGCCCATTGATAGGCTCTTGGGAGTGGTGAATGACAAGCTGTTTGATCAAAATCTACACCGGCAATTTTACCTGATTCTAATTCAGCAAACCGTGCTTCTAATTGTGCTTCAACCGTTGCCCAATCATCTAATGCGGCTTGCATTGTTGGCGCAATATCAGTGGCACTTGCCATTTTAGTAAGCGCGGTGTTAACCACATGTAATTGGCCATCGCGACCTGATTTAATACTTGCTAATTTCATTATTTATCACCTAGAAAACTTTTTTCATCAAAATCAGCACCGTTGTGTAACCATGCAGCATGATTTGGTGCTTTTTTAGTTATTGCCCATTCATCTAACATGGCTGGTGCAACACGCTTTAGTTCTGCCATCATACCTGGTTTTGCCGTCTGTGCAGCAAGCTCCATACGATGGCCATTTGGATCAAAGAAGTAAATTGATTTAAAGATAGTATGGTTAACTGGGCCCAACACTTCAACACCAGCATCTTCAAGTTTCGTTTTAGTCGCTAATAACTCATCCATAGACTCTACTTCAAAGGCAATATGTTGTACCCATTCAGGCGTATTAACATCACGTCCCATTTTCGGAGAGTTAGGTAATTCAAAGAACGCCAATACATTACCCTGACCTGCATCTAAAAATACATGCATGTATGGATCTGGTGCCTTTGTTGATGGTACTTCGTTTTCAGCAATTGCTAATTGAAAATCCATACCTAACATGTCGCGGTAAAATTCTACCGTTTCTTTTGCGTCATTGCAGCGATATGCTACATGATGAATACGCTTGATAGCCATAATCTACCTCTTACTTGTCTTGACCAATTACGCCACGTTCAATTTGATCGCGCTCAATTGATTCAAATAATGCTTTAAAGTTACCTTCACCAAAACCTTCATCTTCTTTACGTTGAATAAATTCAAAGAAAACTGGCCCTAATAAAGTATCAGAGAAAATTTGTAATAGTAAACGTGGTTTACCGTCACCAGTTGTACCATCGACTAAAATACCACGAGGTTGTAATTGATCAATTGGCTCGCCGTGACCTGGAAGGCGATCTTCCAACATGTCATAGTAAGTGCCCGGAGGGGCTGTCATAAACTTGATGCCCTGCGCCTTAAGTTTATCCCAACAAGCAACAATATCATCACAAGCAAAAGCGATATGTTGAATGCCTTCACCGTTATATTTCATTAGGTATTCTTCAATTTGACCGCCGCCGCCAGCTTCTTCGTTTAATGGAATACGAATTTTTCCATCCGGAGCTGTCATTGCTTTTGACGTTAAGCCAGTGTATTCACCTTTAATATCGAAGTAACGAATTTCACGGAAGTTAAATAAGTTCTCGTAGTATTCAGCCCAGTAAGCCATACGACCACGGTAAACGTTATGAGTTAAGTGATCTAGCGTATGGAAACCACAACCTTCAGGGTGACGGTCTACACCTTCAATCCAGTCAAAATCAATATCATAAATAGTGTTAGTACCTTCATATCTGTCGATTAGATATAAAGTAGCACCGCCGATACCTTTAATTGCCGGTAAACGTAATTCCATTGGGCCAGTTGTTACTTCAATAGGTTGAGCGCCTTGCTCAATAGCACGGTCGTAAGCTGCTTTTGCATCTTTAACACGAAATGCCATGCCACATGCTGATGGACCATGTTCTTGCGCATAGTAATCAGCATGGCTTTTTGGCTCATAGTTGCTGATTAAATTGATGTCGCCTTGACGCCATAATTCAACTTGCTTTGATTTGTGTTTAGCAACCAGGGTAAAGCCCATAGATTCAAATACCGGCTCTAAAATGCCACGCGTTGGTGCGGTAAATTCTACAAATTCAAAGCCATCTAGGCCCATTGGGTTTTCAAATAAATCAGTCATGTTCTCTCCACCATGTTGAGCACTATATAAATTGTTGCTGCGCTCTTATCTTAGTTATATGTTATGATTAGTTACAGATGAAACCATTTTAGTTTCATCTGTAACTAATTACAATCAAGGCACGTGTTATGACCACAGCAAATGATGGCACTTTATCTTTACAGCAATTTCTACCGTATCGCTTGTCTGCGTTGGCCAACCGTATTTCTCAGTCGTTAGCAATTAAATATAGCAAACAATATGGAATTAGCGTGCAGGAGTGGCGTATTTTAGCTGTGCTTGGCGAGGGAACTAAACTTTCCGCCGTAGCGATTACGAATCGTATTGCGATGGATAAAGTAGCAGTGTCTAGAGCGGTGAAAAGGCTAATAGAAAAAGGCTTGGTAATTAAGCACTTAGACAGTAAAGATCAACGCAGCCATGAATTGGCTTTATCTAATGAAGGTATTGAGATGTACCAACAGCTTGTGCCAATTGCCTTAGAGCATGAGCAACAAGTGACTGACAATCTCACTTTAAAAGAACAGCAAAGCTTACTTAAGTTGTTGAGTAAGCTGGATAATGCGCCGCTATAACGATAATGTTGATGTAAACAATTCGATACACTTGTGCAACAACTCCTACTTTTTGGCTGAAATTAATCTATTGAATCTCAATCGCCCCTAAATCAGGCTTGTTGCGAATTGGATTATTCAATATATCCCGATTTACCTTAAAGCCGATTTCCAATCCAATGTTATCGCCTGGCAAAGCTTTTATTGCAATGCCTTTACCCTTAATTAATGAAGCAGCTGTCGGGCGATAATCGCTCTTATTTAATCCGCCAGCGTTGATAAATCTGGCATTACCAAACAGCGGATTGCTATCTTTGATGGCTATGTCGCTTGGCCAATTTTTCTGATTTAAAAACAGGTTGTTGGTAAATACAACATTTTCTATCGGCTGGTTGTTGGCAGTATCCGCCCGGTATTGATCACCCAACACGGCTTCACTTTTACCGACAATATGAAAAATATTATTGGCGATGAGAATGCCTTTTGCTTTGTTATCGATCGCAATTTTAGAGATTATGGTGTCATCAACATATATGGTGTTGTTGTAAAAATAGCTATGAAATGGACCACTTCGTGTTTTATTTTTTCCGCGGTAACCACTCAGCCAGAAGGTTTTGCCCTGTTGAAATGCCCCATCTACACCTTTCACTCGTCGGCCATCATTTACACTAATGTTGTAACGATAGGCGTTGTTAAAATTGTTGCCTAAGATCTCACAAAAACCACCTGCATTGTTGGCGCTAAAATTGTATTGCACCACTACATTGCTGCAGTTGAAATCGATATGCACCCCGGCCGAATCCCCTGGACCATTGGCATTTTTAAACTCATTATGTTCAATCAGGATGTTATCGCTGCCCCAGGTCCACAAACCGCTGCCGCGGCCCCACTTTCTTGAATCATTATTACTGCCCGAATAATTCACTCGGTTGTGCGCGAAGTAGCCATTTTTGACACCGCTTAGCTGTATACCTGGTCCACCCGTTTTCAGCACGTCATTATTAATCACTCGAACGTCTTCAATATTTTGATGTTTTGAGGTGAATTTGATACCGGTGTGAGATACGTTTGAAATGGTGCTGTCGCTGATCTCCAGGTCTATGAACGACGCTCGTTTTAAGTTATTGATGACTCGAATTCCCCAGCCATAACTTTGTTTACCATTGGCGGTTTTGACTTCATCGCTGCCGCGTTGAAAACCCGCCTGATGATAAAAAACGTCCTTTATTTGCAAGCGCTTTAATACGATGCCCGGATACTCTCCCGGCAGTGTGGTTTTCACTAACACCCCCAGTCGCATCGCCGGCTTCGCCTTATATTTAACAACTTTATTGTTATGAGCAACAATTGGGGTAATTGCAGACAAGGCTAAATCGCTTACTTCGATATAGCTGCTATTGATTAACGAAAGTGCCGTGTGCTCTTTGCCGGCATCAATGTAAGCGGACTGATCGTTAATGCCCGTCTGAGCATAACTAGAAACTCGTATTGGCTTGTCTGGCTGACCATGTTGCCCGCTTAGTAACAATTCACCATAAAATTGCTGTCCTTTAGCCAATAACAAATTATCACCGGGTTGATAATGTTGCTGACTCGCTTTGCTTAAAGTTTGCCAAGCATCAAACTGAGATAAACCCGAGTTCTTATCATTCCCCTGAGGATGCACATAATAATCTGCTGCGTATACATTGCTGATCAAGGCAATAATTATCATCATGGCGGTTATTATTCGCATCATAATTTTTCTCATTTAGTTGTTAATTCAATCTGCTATTATTTTTGATAAATACGAACATAATCAATTTCATAACGCGACGGAAAATAGCTCTGAGCAGGGCTCCCGCCTTGCTCTCCACCAATAGCCAGGTTCAGAATAAGATAATGCGGCTGTTGAAATGGATGACGTGGCACTACGCCTGCCGGGTTAACCGCCTTGGTGAGGTCAATGGTATTGATTAACTCACCATCGACAAACAGTTTGATCGAATTTTTATTCCAATCCATCCGCCAAAGATGAAAATCTTGATCCCACCCCTTATTTTTAAAACTTGTCAGCGGTACTTTTACAGTATCCCAAATCGCTTTGTTATCGCCCCAGGCGGCATTTGCCAAAATTTGCCCCTGATAATATTCCATCAGATCAATTTCGCCTTTGCTTGGCCAGTTTCCGGTATTGCCGAGGAACCATATCGCCGGCCATAATCCATCTTCTGCACGAATTTTGGCTCGCACTTCAAAACGACCATACAACCAGCTATGTTTGCCTTTGGTGGTAACTGACGCCGAGGTATAGTCAATATGTGCTCTGCTATTACGCCAGTTTTCGCTATTGGCTTGATATTTTGGATTTAGTTTTGACTCACGTCGACCTTCAATAATCAGCAATCCGTCATCACAATAAGCATTGTCCTGTTGATACCACTGCAATTCATGGTTACGCACAAAACCTTGTTCATAATCCCAGTCGGCATTGCTTAATCTATTCTGACAGTTAAATTCGTCTTGCCACACCAGTTGATAATCCCCTAACTCCGCGGGGCTAGACCAACTTAGTGGGGCCAGCAAAGTTAGACAAAAAGCAAAGTAGCAATATGTTTTCATAAGGACCTCATCGGAGTTGGGCAAACAATTGCATTACCCAACCAGTTAACCAAAAAGTCTATTATTGTTTATCTACCGAGGTAAATATTGAATAACGCTCACGGTTTTGTTTTATCCATTTCGAATGGGTTAAAAACACCGGTGCCTTTAGTTCATTTTCCCAAGCGAATAGTTTCTTCATTAATGACCTGACCAACTCTGGTTTGGAACCGGCTAAGTTATGCTCTTCAGCAAGGTCATTAGATAAATCATAAAGTACCGCCGGTCTATCTGGGTAACGTACTAACTTATAATCGTTATCACGAACCGCGGCAAACGCCGACCGACGCCAAAATAGCGTTTGGTGCGGTTGTTCCGAATTTTTTTCAGATAAAAATGGTAACAAATCAACGCCATCAATTGGATTTTTACCTACTAAGTCAGCTCCGGCAGCAGCTAACGCTGTTGGTAATATATCTAAAGAGGAAATCATCTTTTTATATTCACTATTAGCTTTAATTTTACCCGGCCAGCTCATCGCAAAAGGAACCCGTACACCGCCTTCATAAAGGGTACCTTTCACGCCGGAAAATGGCTTGTTAATCGAAAAGTTATAATCTGAGGGGCCACCATTGTCATTTAAAAATACCACTAAGGTATTTTCCGTTAACGCAAATTCATCCAGTGCATTCATCACCTCACCAACTGACTCATCAAGCGCTAAAGTCATGCCAGCTAAGGTACGACGATTTTTATCTTTGATATGACTGAGCAGTTCTTCATGCTCGGGTTTCGCTTCCATTGGTGCATGCACTGCCGTATAAGACAGATATAAAAAAAACGGCTGCTCCTGATTTCGACGTATAAAATCGATAGCTTCATCACCCAATTTATCGGTTAAATAACCTTGATAATTTTCGGCATTTTGATTTCGATAAATACGACGATAATCGGTATTTTGCTTGTCGTTTTCCCAATAGCTTCGTCCACCACCCAATAAACCATAAAACTCATCAAAGCCACGCTTATTCGGATGAAACTGCGGCTCAAGACCCAAGTGCCACTTACCAATTAAACCCGTACGATAACCCGACGCTTTCAAATGGTCGGCAATGGTTTTTTCGCCCACTAACATGCCGCTGTATTCGGCGGTGTCGCCTGGCTCTGGCGTTACCGGCAAATTGTATTCATGACCAAATCGCTGTTGATAGCGACCGGTTAGCATACCCGCACGCGACGGGCTACACACAGAAGCCGTAACGTAGGCTTGCGTAAACTTAACGCCACTGTCGGCCAATTTATCAATATTAGGTGTGGCAAAGTTTGCTTTACCAAAGATATTGCCACTAAAACCAATATCAGCATAGCCGGCATCATCCGACATGATCACGATAATATTAGGTTTAGACTCTGCTCTTACCGGGGCGATCGTTACCGCCATGACTAAGCCAAGGACATTCATTGCCAATGTTAGTAAATTTCTCTCTTTAAACATGTTCACTTATTACTCCTATTTACTACTTTGACAACGGCTTAAAGAAAAATACAAATTGGTAATCTTTAGGCGGTATTAAATATTCTTGATGCGGTTTAGCACCCCAACTATTGTCACCGCCCACGCCCATATGCAAAGCATCAAGTCTAAGGGTGGTAACCGCTTTTTGCGGTACTTGCGCAGAGTGTTTTGGGATTACTTTGCTATCAAATAAATCAAACTTTTCAAAAGGCAATGCCGAGAATGAGAACAGTTGCTCAGACGTCACCAAAAAACCGGCGCCGGTTTGGTTGGTTAACGACACCCAGCGGGTATCAGATTTAGTGCCAGATTCTTGTGGTCTAGAATAATCGTGCACTTGCTCATTCACCAGACCTTGATATTCAGCCACTGCCGCACTTTGTTTTCGGTCGGCATAATTCTCAAAAGGGCCGCGGCCAAACCAATTAACCTGGCTAAACCCTGGCGCAAGTTGCAAGTGTAATCCCACACGTGGCAAAACCTTCAAACCAGATTTTAACGGCGTGAGTTCGCTGGCAAGCTTAAATTGACCATAACCGTCAAATGTATAGGTTAAGGTTAAATCTGCGACATCACCAGCCAGACGATAGCTGGTGGTCACGGATAGCTGATTGTCAGTAATTTCACTCACAGCTATGTTTGTCAGTTGTTGGTTCTTTGTAGCACGAAGCCACTCATTGTTCTTCTTAACCCAGGCGCGATCATTATCGGTTAAGGTGCGCCAAAAATTTCCGCTAATGCCGGCACTAATCAACTCAACACCTTGATAAACGAATGAAGCTAACTGACCATTGTGCTGATTAAAAGTTGCTGAAAATTGTTCTGCTGAAACCTGCAATTCACCACCCTCTTCAGTATATTGCAATGGTTTTTGACTGCTCAGTACATTGGCAAAGCGCGGACTGGTCAATTCGAACTGGTGCCAGGCAACAACATGATTAGTGTCTATCAGAGGGTGGTGTTCGCCTGTTGCTGTGGCCTTTACCGTCAAATGATATTCAGCATTGTTGCTGATAGATTGGTTGAAACCAAGCAGCTGAACTTTAGCGCTTTGACCGGCTGGTACATTGAATCGGGCAATATCACCGGAAGCGATAAGCTTGCCATTTTTCGACAAATCCCAGGAAAATTGCAAATGCGAAACATCACTGAAGTTGTAGTGATTGGTTACCGTGAGTTGCTTATTCTCTCGGTCAAAATCGGAAAAATAAAGTGGCTGATATATTTTTTTCACTTCAAATAAGTGCGGATTCGGCGTGCGATCCGGTTGAATTAAGCCGTTTGCCAAAAAGTTGGTATTACTTTTCTGTTCGCCAAAATCACCGCCATAGGCCCAATACTCTCGCCCTTCGTTATCCACTTCGGCAAAGGTTTGATCTACCCAATCCCAAATAAAGCCGCCTTGCAATTGCTTATGCGCGTACATTACCTGCCAATACTTGTCTAAATTACCCATACTGTTACCCATGGCATGGGCATATTCGGCCATGATCAACGGGCGTTCAGGGTTGGTTTTAATATAATTGGCAAGCTCCCAAATACTGTCATACATTGGCGTATAGATATCGGAATAATCGACTATTTTATGGCCTTCAACTGTACCCCAGCCGCCATAGGTGACGGGGCGAGTTGGATCATTTTGCTTTATCCATGTTGCTGCATCAGAAAAAGCCTGACCAAGCCCCGATTCATTACCTAAAGACCAAAAGATCACCGAAGGATGGTTTTTATCACGCTCTACCATTCGGCTTACTCTGGCAAGATGAGCCGCCTGCCACTCAGGTTTAAAGCCCAGGTGGTGGTGTTTTTGACTCTGCGCTCGATTAAATTTCGATTTTGGCTTTTTAATTACCACTTTATCATCAATTTGCTGACGCTGATCCGGCTGATTACCAATTTGCATGTATTTATGCGCCTCGATGTTCGCTTCATTTAACACATACAAACCATATTGATCGGCTAGTTGGTAGAAATAACTATCATTGGGGAAATGGGCGGTACGCACGGCGTTGATATTGTTCTGCTTCATTAACAATACATCTTGCAACATCGAGTCTTTGGTTAACGTTCTGCCGCCTTGTGGATGGTGTTCCACTCGATTGACACCACGAATAGTCACCGGCACACCGTTGACTAAAAACAGGCCATCCTGCATCTTTAAGTTGCGAAAACCTACCGGTTGTTCAATCGCTTGCAGTAATTGCCCTGACTGGTCTAACAGTTGTAATTTCAACGTATACAAGTGAGGTTGTTCAGCGCTCCACTGTTTCACCTTGGCAATCTTTTCGGAAAACGTTACCGCAGTGGCATTATTTTTTATGCTACTTTGCTGTTGATAAATGCTGTTGCCATTATCGAGTAATTCCACTTGCACACTACCGGTGATGTTTTGCTGTTGATGATTGGTTAAATCCACCTGCAGATTTAGCAGACCCTGTTGATAGCTATCATCCAAATCTGCCGTTACGGTGAAATCGCTGATGCGAGTATTCGGGGCAGCATAGAGATATACGTCTCTCTCGATGCCGCTTAGACTCCAGCCATCCTGATCTTCTAAATAACTGCCGTCCGACCAGCGGTAAACTTCTATTGCGATTTTATTTTCACCGACTAATAAATAATCGCTAATATTAAATTCTGCCGGCAGTTTAGAGCCTTGGCTGTAACCTACTTTGTTGCCATTAACCCAAAGGTACATTGCCGAGTTCACCGCACCAAGATGAATAAATACTTGTTGATCCTGCCAATCTTGCGGCACTTTAATGTGTTTAATATAAGAGCTGACCGGGTTATAACTGTGGGGAATATTGGGTTGCTGTGCCGGGAACACGTATTCAATATTCATATAATGAGGAATGCCATAACCTTGTCTTTCGACATTACCAGGCACATTAATGCTACTCCAGGCAGAGTCATCAAAATCAGTTTGGTAAAAGTCCACCGGTCTTAACGCCGGTTTCTCGACCCAATTAAATTGCCATTTACCGTTTAACGATAAAAATCGCTTTGAATTTATCGGTTTACTATCTACAGCCAATTCAGCCGATTCATAGGCAAAAAAAGATGCATGAGCAGGCTGCTTATTGATTTCAAATATTTCCGGATTTTCCCAGTCAACCGTCGACTGTTTGGTTGCACTTACTGTCGAGGCTTCTCCCTGTTCATCTTTTGCACAGCCCGTCAATAAGCCAAAACAAAAAGCCGCCAGTGCCACTTTGCTACGTGTTAACTTTATAGGATGAGCGTTTACCTTGGCGGTAAAATAGTTTATGCATTTAGGCATCATTATACTCCAATGAATTGTTGCGCTAGTTTAGTAACCTGAATTAATTATTTCAGTCAGCCTAAGCTGCATTTGTTGAACAAGTTTTGGATTCGCACTAGCAAGGTTATTCTGCTCAGTAATGTCTTTTGAAAGATCAAAAAGTTGTGGCTTTTCAGCAAAACCACCTTCGATGTTCTTATGAGCTAAAAATGCTGCAACATTGTTATTTTTTACTGGTGCGATATATTTCCACTGGTTAACCCGCAGAGAGTTAGTCGCCACCGATTCCTCTATCAATGCCTCTCTAGCTATTTCCTCTTCACCCAGCAATACAGATAAATATTCAACGCTATCTACTGCTTCATTATCTTCGAGTTTTACGCCAACTAGTTTTGCCACAGAAGCGTAAATATCCATTTGCGACAATAATGCATCACTTACCTTAGGCTTTACTTTTCCAGGCCAGTAAACAATGGTAGGCACTCGGGTGCCGGCTTCAAAGGCACTGTATTTTCCACCTCGAAATGGTCCCCATGGCTTATGATCACCAAGCAATTCGATTGCCTGGTCGTCATACCCATCGGTTAATACTGGGCCATTATCACTGGTGAAGATGATTAAGGTGTTCTCGGCTAGACCTAATTGTTCAAGCTCGCTCACTACTTTGCCGGTCATCCAATCCATTTGCGCTATCGCATCGCCACGCGGCCCCATACTACTTTTCCCTTTAAACCTTGGATGCGGCAAACGAGGAACATGAATATCATGGTATGAATGGAACAAGAAAAACGGCTTGTTTTTGTTTGCGTGGATGAAATCAATCGCTTTGCCAGTAAAAACATCAGGGAAGTCTTCGTCTACCCAAAGAGCAGATTCACCGCCGCCCATAGTACCAATGCGACTAACGCCGTTAATGATGGTTTCACTGTGTTGCTCATCGGCTACAACTCTTGCTAAATCTGGACGTTCTAAACGAGTTGGACGCTCGCCGACCTTGCCTTTATAGCTTACGCTAATTGGATCATTAGGGTCTAAATTTACCACTTTGGTGTTTTCAAGATAAACCGTTGGTACCCGATCGCCAGTGGCAGGTAGTAAGAAGCTATAATCAAAGCCGATATCAAGTGGTCCTGGGCTCACATCGCCATTCCAGTTAACATCTCCGTCGCCTAAACCAAGGTGCCACTTACCAATGACCGCGGTTTGATAACCCGCTTTTTTTAGCATTGCCGGTAATGTTGCTTTTCCTGGACGAATGAGTGAAGGTGCATCTCCTGGCAAAATTGCCGCATTATTGCGAAAGCCATGTTCACCGGTTAACAGTGAATATCGAGAAGGGGTACAAGTGGCCGCTGAGCTATGGGCGTCGGTAAACCTAACACCATTTTCGGCAAGCTTATCAATTGATGGCGTTTCTACACCGACGGCTCCATAACTGCCGACATCACCATAGCCAAGATCATCAATATAAAAAATAACGATATTGGGTTTAGTATTTTTCTCATGCAGCACATGGTTACCATGATTAACCTCATCACCACAACCCATTTGCAGTAACGCCAGAATTGCTGTGCTGAGCGCAGATATTTTTTTTAACATTATTATTTCTCTTTGAACAATTTAAATGAATGCTGTTTGGATAAAAAATTATATTTTTAGAAAACCTTTCGCTTCAACTTAATAAGACGAATAAGGTGTTAATTTCCGCCATATAAATTTAATGTTTTCGAAAAAGTTATTGCAGAGGGGGACTACTGAGCAAAAATTGTTGAAGGAAACATATGGGTGCGATGTAAAGGGTTAAAAATTGAAAAACTGCTAATTTATAATTCTACGGACGATTAAAAACGATAGACTAAACCCAGGTTATATTTGACCCCGGATTCAGCAATGTAATTGACCAACTTTTCGTACTTCATATAGCGTTCTGATCTTGATTCGTTAAGATTTATGGCCGAGAAGTTGATTTTTAAATTACCGTTAATAGAATAGTTTGCCGTTAAATCTAACTGGCCTCGTGCTTTTTCTATTTCAGGTAGTGTTTCTGGACGGTTAAAACCAAGCGCAACACTGGGTCTGCGCACAAAGTCATCGCGCCAATTATAGGCTAGACGGATGCTAAAAGTATCATCATCATAGTAAGCGGCTAAGTTATAACTATGCTCTGACAAGCCAACACGGCCAATTGGATCGCCTTCTTCATCAAAGTTATTTGAGTCTTCATCGGTATAGGTGTAGTTGATGCCAAACCCAGTATTTGACAACAAGCTTTGCAAGTGAGCGAAGGAATGTTGTAGATTCAGCTCAACGCCATTTATTAAGGTGCCTTCTTGGTTTTGTGGCTGAGTCGCCAAGAACAACTGACCGCCAATTTCCACCGCCATTTTATCCGCAGCATCAACAAAAATAACCGATTCTAAATCTTTACTAAACAGGGCAGCAGAAAACATACTGCTTTTCGAGTAATACCATTCATAAGAAATATCGTAGTTGATTGTTCTGATTGGCTCCAATTTTGGATTACCCATATTGGCTGTTCCGACATAACCTTCTATATCAGCGTTATAATTCAGCCTAATACTTGGAGATAAATCAGCTAAATTAGGACGAGAAATGGCTTCATAAGCGGCAAAACGAATTAACATTTCATCAGTTAAACTCAAATTAAGGTTCAATGATGGCAATACATCTTGGTAATTACCATTCAAGCTAACCCATGAAAAGCTTGTAGGCATGCCGGCAACTGGAGCATTTTGCAAGTAACCTGAAGATTCTGTATCAGTGACTACGTATCTAACACCGAAATTACCAAAAAATGGCATGTCTCCCCAAAAAGTATAAAAGTCGGCTTTAAAATAAACCGCTTCGGTGTCTTCTACTACATCATAGCGTGAACCTTCAGTTTCATAATACCCCGAGCCTGAATTAGGGTTAATCGCCCTGATATCATGCATGTTAAAATACTCAGTAAAGGTATCACTACCACAACGAGTTGTCGTCCAGCTGCTCGGTAAGTTACTCCTGCCGACATCTATACCGTCATGAGTAAAACATTGCATCAGATCGATTGCAGTTTGAGCATCTTCAGGATCATCATTAGCATCTGGATTTACTTTTATCTGTTGAATATCAACCGCAGTAACTAACCCATTGGCGGTAAAACCATCTTTTTGGTTGGAGTTGATATAAGAGGCACGTTCAAATTCTCGAGTCGCGACTCTGGCACCTACTTTTATTGATGTAAAAAAATCACCTTCAAGATCATAGGTGAAATCTAATTTGTAGGCCGAGTCTTCATTTTGGGTATCATCGGCATTTCTTTGCATCTGGAAATAATTCAACCGGTCATAAGATAAACTGGTTGGATCCAATGCGACTAGCTCATTAAAACTGGTTGCTGGTTGCAAGCCATCAGCAGGGTGTTGTGGCGATTGGTAAAACGTGGCATTTGGAATATCGCCATTGCTAAAATCATAAGCAACGAGACCAGCCCAATCAGCGGGATCAATATTACTATTTGAGTCCCAATCATAACCCATGTTTAATTGTGCCTGTTTGGTTTTACTTGAACCGTTCGAGGTACTGAAGGCAAATTCTGTTAGCAGGTCGTTGCTGAGTTGGTAGTCTACACCAACCGTGACGTTTTCGGACTCACGCCAGGTATTTCTGACCGAAGGCGCACCGCCCATCCTAACGCTCGTCGCGCCTATCAAGCCACTTTCAAGCATATAAGTATCATCACTAACGGGCGTTAAACTGTAATCCGCGCCATTAATGGGAAACGAACGGGCGGCGTTAAACGCCAGACTCATCTGTGAGCCATATAAATCTTCGTCACTATCAGCCGTTGAATAATCAAAGTAAACATTTACCTTGTCACTTGGTTGCCATTGCGAAGTAAAGTTTAAAGAGTCTCGTTGTGATTCAACATAACGTGAAAAGGTTCTTATACCGCCGGGCGTATAATAATTATCGTGTTGATCAACAACGCCATCTTGGTTTACGTCAATACCATAAACAGTATCGCCATTGTCGTCATCGCTACTTAAATATTGAAACGACCCATCGGCTAAAAATTGATTGTTGCTATTATTGCCCGCAGGGATTTGGCCACCACTTCGACGAAACCATTGCGCCGGGGCAGCGCCAAAACTGCCACCACCAAACACATCGGTTTGACTGATGATTTCTTTATGGCCAAAATTGATGACAAACCCCACATCACCCACAGCCGTGTTTCTAAAGTTTTTCGCAAAAAAACCACTGAAATCAGGTGCGGTTTTGTCGCTAAATTCATTATATTTAACCTTGGCGGTAATTGAGCCAACTTGATCATCCTGAATATTTAACGGCCGTCGAGTTTTTAAATTAATGGTACCACCGAGCGAACCTTCTATTTTATCAGCGGTTGGCGCTTTTAATATCTCGATAGCAGAGAATAGTTCTGATGGAATGTCTTGAAAATTAACACTGCGATCGGCGCCAGAGCCTGATGCCGTCTGCCCGTTGATCTCGACATTGTTATTAGAAAGGCCACGTATTTGTATCGAGGTACCTTCGCCATCTGGCGCTCGCGTCATTTGAATGCCAGTAACCCGTTGCAGTGCTTCAGCAATGTTTTCATCGGGTAACTGGCCAATATCTTCGGCTGAAATACTGTCTTTGATTTCGGTGGAAAAGCGTTTATCGTTTATCGATTGGGCAATACTGCCTCTGACACCTGAAATAGTAATAACTTCCATTTCATCTTTTTCTGAAATGTTCTTTTTAGTTATTTGAGTCATGTCTGACGAAGATGTAATGCCGCTCTCCTCGTCTGAAGTAACAGCCGCGGCTTCATTATTGCTTAACTGCGTATCGCCAAAATTTTGTTCTATAACGATAGAAAATAGCCCACTATCACCCATTTCAGCTTTAAGACCAGTATCGGCCAATAACACTGTTAACGCTCGGGAAACTTTATACCAACCCACAACTTCATTAGTTGTTACTCCCTCAAGCTTATCCAAAGGAAACAGTAAAGTGATATCAGCCTGTTCAGCAAACGCTATAATTGCCGAATCAGCATTCTGTTTAGGCAGGTTGAAATTTACAATGGTATTTTTGCTATTGGCAAAGGTTGTAGTCGATATAACCATCAGTAATATTGCGAGTAAATTTGACCTTTGCATACAAGTCGAATTTTTACGCCACTTTAACACAATCAAAAAATTAAACATTAGTTTGACTGACGACATTTATTTATAAACAACATTAAAATGCATCCGCAACAATTAAACATAACCAACTGAAATATCTACATATTTAAAACATACTTACGGAAAGATATATGAATACCCAGCCGAGAAGTGAAAAATACATGATAGCCAAAACGCTAGCCAATATACAAATATAATATTTTTAATATTCGAAGTGGCGGATTTTTATTGCTCATTCGTCTTAATAAGAAGCCATAGAAAAATTGTGCTTATAAACCGCACGTTGAAAACAATGTATACTAACAAAGGTAAGTGTATGCTAACAAATTATGTGATGCCTGGAGACGGTATGTTTCATCAAATATATTTGGCCTCGAGAGAGAGTTTGCGAAGAGTTGTTGCGCGCATTGCTCCGCCAAGTGAAATTGAAGATATTGTTCAGGAAACATACGTAAGAATATGCCAGGTGAAAAACCCTGAGGCTATCACATCGCCAAAATCATTTATCTTTACTACAGCTAAAAATTTGGCTTTAGATTACCAAAAACAAGCTGGCGTACGTTTAGTTGACAGTGTTGATGACTGGACTGAATTTGAACGTGTTATCAACGACGCCAGTACCGATGAAGTATTTCAGGCAAAAGTGGCTAGTGATGAGTTTGCCGAGCTTTGTGAAGCAATTAGATTATTGCCGGTGCAATGCCGGAAAGTTTTTGTGTTAAAGAAAGTGTATGGCTATTCACAAAAAGAAATTTCCCATCAATTAGAAATTAGCGAAAGCACGGTAGAGAAACATATATCGTCCGGTACCAAACGCTGTATGCAATTTAAGCGCAACAGAAACAAGATTAACGAAGCTAAAATGAATAATTCAAAAGAAGGATTTGGAGGTGCGTATGAGTAATATACACCAATTACATCAACAGGCTGAGCAAGATGATTTAGTATTAGATCAGGCCAGTGACTGGATTGCTAAAATGGATCGTGGGTTAACCACGAAAGAATCTAAACAATTTCAACGATGGATACACATGTCACCCGAACATATGAAAGTAATGTTTGAAGTGGCGCAAATGTGGGATAAATTAGATGAGCTAAATCGCTTGTCAGACATCTTTCCCAAGTCGGCAGTAAAAGGTAATTGGTTTTCCAATCAATTTAAAGCCATTGCCGCTTCGGTTGTTTTCTTGGTATGTGTTTTATTACTGCAAACAGAGCAACTACCATTTTTGCATGGACAACAGCAGTACACTACGTTAGCAACACAATATGAGACTGAGGTTGGTGAAAGCAATACTATACACTTACCTGATTCCAGTGTTCTAGTGCTAAATACTAACAGCTTAGTCAATGTAACATATAGCGAAGAGGCTCGTACTATTGAATTACAACGAGGCGAATTGCATATTGAAGTCGCTCATAATAAATCTCGTCCACTGAGAGTATTAGCCGCAGGAAAAGTAATTCAAGCTGTTGGTACTGCATTTAATGTACAAGTAAGTGATAAGCTGGTTGAACTGATTGTGACCGATGGCAAAGTATTAGTAGACTCTCAAAATTCACTGACGCAGGAAAGCCCTATCAGTAACAGAGCGATTCCCGTTGCTAAAGGTGAAATGATTGATTTACATATCTCCTTACCGGTCGCAGAAGGTGTGGTAAAAAAAGTTGAGCAAAGTGAAATATCCTCGAAGTTATCTTGGCGTAAAGGTAATTTAATTTTTAGAGGCGACTCATTAGCCGACGCCATAAAAGAAATCAGTCGTTATAGCGATATTTCCTTTGAGTTAGCCGACGATGAACAACTCAGAAAGATTAAAGTAGCCGGAATGTTTAAAACGGGTGATATCGATGGACTGTTATCGGTATTAGAAAAAAGCTTTAACATTGAGTACAAAAAAGTCAGCGCTAAAAAAATCACCTTGGCATTAAAAGGTTAAGCCGCGATGAAACTTCGTTCACTTGCGATTAATGTATCAGGGCTCATTTCAGCTCTGATACATTTGGCCTATTTAGCAATCGAAGATGAAATCATTAGTTAAATAACAGGCAAAACTTGGCTTCTTTAAAGTTATCCTACAACCTGGCCTTTACAAAATAGTGACGTAAACTAACTTGGTTGTCCGTCACCAAGAAAAACGCAATTCCTCAAGGTTTAGCATGATTAAATTGTTCTATTTATTATTTTTCATTTGTATAATTTCTGGCTGCGCAAGCACGCACAATTCAGCAAAGCACGTATTTATTTTGTCTGGACAGTCAAATATGGTCGGTTTAGATGTGGATACTTTTTTCACTCCGAGGATTATTGAAGCATTTGGCGCTGATAATACCATTGTCGTTAAAGACGCTAAAGGTGGGCAACCGATAAGGCGCTGGGACAAAAATTGGCAGCCATCATTAAATAATGTTTCGAAAAACTATCAGGCAAAAAATAATGGTGATTTATATCAACGCTTAATTGCCAAGGTTGAACTTGCCATTAAAGATGAACAAATTGCCTCGCTGACCTTCCTATGGATGCAAGGTGAGCGTGATGCCAGAGAACAACATGGTCATTTATACCAACAAAGTTTTCTCAATATCGTTGAGCAACTAAAGCGCGACCAGGGCCAAGAAAAAATGAATGTGGTGATTGGTCGGCTGAGTGACTTTGATCTGGCGAATAACAAATATAAGCACTGGACCTTGGTCAGAGACGCGCAGGTACAGTTAACAAAACAGTTAGACAACGCCGCTTGGGTAAATACAGATGATTTAAACGATGGCCTTAACCGTCAGGGAAAAGTGATTAATAATGACTTACATTACAGCCAACAAGGCTACCAACTTTTCGGCAAACGCCTAGCTGACGCTGCAATCGCGTTGCTCAATGAATAGCAATACTATAAAACTAAAACATAGTGTGGCAAGTTGCGCTGCAAGTATACCTGGCCAGATCAGCAGCCGTATTTTCAAAACATAAATAATTTCTCAAATATTAATAAATAATCACCAAACATCTATGGTTTATGCAGCCCGGAGGATCATATCCTCCGGGCTTTTTTCGAGATCCTAGTACTCGCCCCAACTTGGAATAGATCGATCACGGTTCAAACATAATATTTTATGAAAACTACGGCGGATTTTTTCGACTCATTCGTCTTAACATTTAGCCATAAATAAAAGCGACCGAAGTTATCGGTAAACGCCGGGCTGACGTCGCAATAATAAAAAATTTCTCAAATATTAATAACTAGCCTACCAATAAGAAGGATTTCACCTTCACCGAGGCAAAACTAAAAGCCTCTTATAGAGAGGCAAAACAACTGAGGAAGAAAGTAAGATGAAACAACAAGCAACAAGTGTGATCACCGCAATAGCAATAGCGTGTGGCTCTATCAGCGCCTTGGCCGCAACCGTGGATCCACAAACCCCCGTTGACGCTCTGCCAGCATCAGAAGAAACAGGTTGGAGTTTAGAATTTACTGATGAGTTTAACGGCGCCAGTTTAGATGCAACGAAATGGAGTATCGATGTAAGCACCAAGACTCGGTCGCCACGCTGGGATCGCGGTATTGATGATTGGTGGTTTGTAGCTGAGAACGTTTCAGTCGATGGCATTGGCAACTTAGTGTTAGATGTCAGTAAATTTGATGCCAATACCATGCACACAGGTTCCGTGAGTTCAAAAAACCTTTATGAACCTACCTATGGCTATGTGGAAGCAAGAATACAAATCGCTGACAGCACCAAAGACACCCACACCGCGTTTTGGCTGCAAGGTCAGAATCAAAGCAATGTAGATGGTACCGGTAACGATGGCGCGGAAGTCGATATTTTTGAGTCCGCATGGTTTAGCGATAGCACCAAAGCGGTTGTGCATATCGACGGCTACGGCGCAGATCATCAGGCAAATACCAAGCCGTATAAGACACCTGGCATTCATAGTGGCTACCACACCTATGGTATGGAATGGAACGAGCACGTGATGAATATTTATTATGACGGCGTGTTGAAAACTCAATATGAAGGCACTTGGGTTCCGCAAGTCGCCGAATTTCTCTGGCTCTCAGACGGGGCAAGTTTTGGTGATATCGGCACCTTTAGCAGCGAACCTGTGGGTTGGTTAACCAGTGCAAAATTTGATTATGTTCGTACCTGGCAAGCAGTATCGGTTACTGACTTAGTGCTTGTTGGCGGCGCAAAAATGAACGGTGATTTCAATTCTGCAGCCGGCACTGCAGTGACCTTTGCCAACACCCCAGGCTGGTACAACCTCGGAGGTGCACAAACACAAGTTGCTACCAATAATAATATTACTTTTGATGCCAGTCAGAACCTTGTGGCCACATCCGCTCGCATTGCCGCACTGAATACCGGTTATGCTATGGTTGCAGGTGATGCCTTTGATATCAGATACGTATGGAAAGATGACTGGAACTGGGTTGATGCTACAGACAACATCAGTGTTAGCTTGTTTGTTACCGATGATGATACGCTTGCCGGTGTGCGTACCGATTTAGTCATAGATGTCTCGCCACTTTCTTCACAAAATGGTAGTTATGAAACCGTTGCTCATGACGGAATTTACACGGCGACAGCATTGGATGCAGGTAAAGTAATCTTTGTTGCCATTCAAGGGGACAGTGCCGGTTATGCCCGTGTTGATAATTTTGAATTAGTCAGACACTCTGCACCAGCAAGCAACGACGCGCCAGCGTTCACTGTGAGTCCGATTAACAAAGCCAATGCCACGGTAGATGTGGCTTACAGCGGCTCACTCGCAGGCTCGGCGACGGATGCCAACGGTGATACATTAACTTATCGTTTAGTGTCAACACCTACCTGGTTAACCCTTGCCTCGGATGGCACCTTTTCAGGCACGCCAACGCAAGCAGCAGCAGACAGCTGGACGGTAGAAGTCAGTGATGGTACAGATACGGATACAACAACATTAAATATCACGGTAGATCCAGCGTCTTCAGAACCCGCGACATTATTTAGTGATGATATGGAAAGTGCCAGCCTAAGCGCCTGGACGGTAACTGGAGATGCCAGTGTTAAAACCCCTGCCGCATATAATGGTACTTATGGTGTTGAGCTTAAAAAGACGACTATCATCGACCGCATTGTCAGCACGTTAGGTTACACTAATATTACGCTGAGTTATGCTCGTCGCACGCTGTCGCTAGCCGGCGCTGAAAACCTTAGAGTGCGTTGGAAAATACAAGGAACCGGCACTTGGTATGACCTGGAAACCCTTAATACCACAGCCTATGCGAACCATTCTAAGCTGCTTCCTGTTGCCGCGGAGAATACCAGTATCGTGATTCGATTCGTCACCAATGCCAACAAAAACAATGAAAAAGCATATGTCGATGACATTGTTGTGACCGGTGAATAATCACTAAACATCTATTGTCTATGCCGACCGGTGGATTTTATCCTCCGGTATTTTTTTAATTTTTCGGTCAGAGGTTCAAACAAAATAACCTAGATCTTTGATTAGTAATAATTATAATCACCTTTGCCTATGATAAAGGTTATATAACTGGCTTGTTGGAATAGTTCAGGAATTGTTTTCTGCTTGTTTTTTAAGGTGGTGCGAAAATTTTCTTCAGTGTCGTTACCCTCAGGCTTGTCTTGTAGGTTGTGGTGATGACCAAAACGTTGTTGATAACGACCAGTTAACAGTCCAGCCCTTGACGGACTACATATTGACGCAGAAACCTAGCCTTGGTCAAAACGACACCGGTTTCCGCTAACGTATTTATTACTTATTGAACCGTTATGCTAGTAACATCACTGACTTCCAATTCTTCGCCAATAATTTCATTTATCTGCCGACGCAACTTGACTTTTACTGGTTGATTTTTTGGTTGATAAGCAAGATTGTGCCATTCATAAGGATCATTTTGATGATCATAAAGTTCTTCCTGACCATTGGCATAACGGATATAACGCCAGTTTTTTGTTCGATAGGAATAAGTTTGTTTTGCCGGTCGCCATTCTTTCATGCTGCCACCAAAATTACCGATGATGGATAGTGCACCATTAGGGCCTTGCCACATTTGCGTTGCCGGGTTTTCCAAAAACGCTCTTAAGCTATGGCCTCCTAGCGGTAGTGCTTGATTACTTTTTTGATGATTTGCAGAAAATTGCACATAATCCGCTAGCGTTGGATAAATATCGATTAACGATACTGGATGAGCGACTTGGCGGCCATTATGTGGATTACCAGGAAGACGAATGATCAGCGGAATACGGGTACTTTCTTCCCATGGTGAATTTTTAAACAGATAGTTTTTTTCGCCCATTTGCCAGCCATGATCACTGGTAAAGACCACAATAGTGTTGTCGCGCAACTTCGGGTGACTATCAAGTTGGTTCAGCACCTTGCCAATTTGCTCATCAACAAAGCTAATGCAGGCAAGGTAAGCTTGTAAAAAATGCTTAATAGCAATTTCTCTGTCGCCCTTATAAGAAGCCAGTAACTGCTTATAATAATTCAAGCCTTTGCTGTCAGCGGCGATATTATTCTTTAGAAAGGTATCGCCGTTATCGCCGGCTAACCAAGGCGGTATGATAAGACTGTTGAGTGGAAATAAGTCAAAAAATCGATCGGGGGCATATAATGGCGTATGTGGACGGACAAAGCCAACCCCCATGAAAAACGGCGGTTTGTTTTCTTGTCGTGCCAGTTGCTCAAGCTGCTGTATTGCCCATTGTGCATGCAATTCATCTTGCGTTTTACTGCGGTTGTTATCATTAACATAACGAAAGGGCTTTTTATCCCAACCATAAACCCAGCCAATAGCGTCTTTTTCACCAGTCGATTGACCAACATCAGATAACCGACCGTAACCACCGTCGACAGCACCAATGTCACTATATGGTGTGGGCACCGTCGGTACGGCCCCCATTGTCTCACCATCGAAATAAAACGGACCATAATTATGGTTGCGATTCATGCCCCACTTTTGCCAAAGATTTTGACGCTCACTGTGCAGCAATTTACCCGTGCCTAAAGTGTAATAGCCGGTTTCATTAAAGCGCTCAACTAAGGTTTTATTATCTTTTAATCCCTTGATTTTGTAATGAGCCTCCCAACCAAAGTCTTTTGATCGATGCGGATAGACCCCAGTAAACATGCTATTACGTGACGGTTGACATACTGGTACATTCGAGTGTGCATTGCTAAAGCGCACACCACTTTCGGCCAGCTTATCGATATTCGGTGTTTTCGCTTGTGGGTGACCACCAAATATACCTTGGTAGTCGTTTAAATCGTCTACCAAAATCAACACAACATTAGGTCTGGTATCCGGTTTATTGATTTTTTGGTCCATTTCTGCGGCGAATATGCCTTGGCTAAAAACGGTTAAAGTGAGAACCAATCGACAAAGCATGTGCATAATTATTTTTCTCTATTCTTATTCTTCTTATTCTTATTCTTATTCTTATTCTTATTCTTGGCACTTTGACCTTGTAGCGGCCTAAAAACAGGATCGATCAATTCAGTCTGCCACGCTTGCATTTCTTGCTTGTGCTGTTTGAATTGCCCCTTGTTATATTTAAGCAGATTGCTTGTTTCGGCTAAATCATTGTCTAAGTTATACAGATGATCGCCCACTTTTTTAGAATGAATCGCTTTGCTGTATCCTCGACGAGTGGCTAACGTGCCTTGGTCGAAATTCCGCCAGAACAACACTTCATGGGGTAACCCGTCATCCTTTCCTGTTATGTAAGGCATTAAATTAACCCCATCTAACGGACGTTCTTTTGCAATCGGGGCATCGGTTAATCCGGCAAAAGTCGCTAAAATATCTAATGAACTTACCGGGTTGCGATAATCTACCCCAGCAGGGATTTGGCCAGGCCAGCGAACCGCAAACGGTACGTGAATACCACCTTCAAAATAGTCACCTTTGTGACCACGTAGCGGGGCATTATTAGAGGTATTTTTGCGTGGGCCACCATTGTCAGATAAGAAAAACACTACGGTATTATCGTCAATATCCAACTCTTTTAGTTTCGCTAATATACGGCCAACACCATCATCAACCGCCGTGATCATGGCCGCATAAGTACGACGGTCTTTATTGTCAATATGAGTATTGCGGTCTAAGTATTGTTTTGGTGCCTGTAACGGGGTATGCGGTGCGTTATAAGCAAGATATAAAAAAAATGGATTTTCTTGTTCTCGTTCGATAAATTTTACCGCTGCAGTTGATAACTCATCGGTTAGGTAGGATGAGGTTTCGACGCGCTTGTTATTTTCTAGTAGTTTGGTTTTGTACCAGCCAAAATTTCCTCCCGCCTCTTCAATAGAATTAAAGACTAGCTGCTCGGGAAAATATTCATGGCCACCGGCCAGAAACCCATAAAAATGGTCAAAGCCGCGGTTATTCGGATGAAATTGCTCATGGGTGCCCATATGCCATTTGCCGATAATACTGGAGGTATAACCGACTGGTTTTAGCACTTCTGAGATCATTTTTTCCGATAATGGTAAACCTGACTGGGTATCGGTTGGGTCGATTACCGGATTGCGACCAAAGCCAAATCGCCCTTGATAACGTCCAGTTAATAAGCCGGCTCGACTCGGACCACATA
The DNA here is from genome assembly GCF_032911225.1 of Thalassotalea fonticola. Taxonomy (NCBI): domain Bacteria; kingdom Pseudomonadati; phylum Pseudomonadota; class Gammaproteobacteria; order Alteromonadales; family Colwelliaceae; genus Thalassotalea; species Thalassotalea fonticola. Next base: position 3,162,049 of record NZ_CP136600.1, read on the forward strand.
CCGCGTATGTGACATAGCCATTGGTAAACCTGGTACCTTCAGTCGCGATTCGGTCAATGTTGGGGGTAATGATGTCGTCACTACCATTAAAGCCGACGTCGGCATAACCTTGATCATCGGTTAGTACCACAATAAAGTTTGGCTTGTTAGCGGCGAACAACTGTCCGCTACAAAGTAACAAACCAGTTAAAATTATATAGTTTAAAATCTTCATCAGTTAAGCCTGTGGGTTATTGTTGTTTGTATAGTGACGTTAACTTTAGTGACAAAGTCTCTGTCTAAATATCGAGGGACCAAAATTGTAAACATTCATCATCTGCTCAAGAAACAGATGATGAAATATTATTAACATTACACTGCATGCCGATATGATTTACATGCTTGCTAGCTTAGTTCAGTTCTTTTATTACGACATTGTCGACAAAAAACATCTCACCAGGAGCGTTACCCTTCCAAAGAACAATGCGATGCTTTCCGGTTTCAATACAATCATAGGTGAATGCTGTTTCAGTCCATTCAGTAGTAGTAGGTAGAGCAACCAACATAGTTGCGGCACCATTGCCCGGTTTCTTCAGGGCTACGTTAGTCGCTTCTGCGGGGGTGTTGTGCCACTTAGAATACAAAGATACAGAATAAGATTTACCCGCTTCCAGTTGAAAATCTTGGAACAAAGACCCGTCAGAAGCATTAACTTTACCGGCATAATTACCATCATATGGCAGGGTAACATCCATCGTTACCACGTTATTATTATAGCCACCCCAAACGTCTGCAGTTAACAACTCAAAGTTGGGGTCGACGATGATATTGTCAGGATCTACAGGTGGTAACACAGGACTTTTACCCGGTCCAGCGTTGGTATTAGGCGTATGGTCCGCATAAAATTGACCTAATGGTGTAAGAGCATCGTTTTCATCAAATAACGCTGACGGCCATAATGCGTTATAGCCCGCAGAACTTTGACTAGCACTAAACCAGCTGTAACGAAAAACATTCGCATTGCTGTCAAGAGCCGGTAATACTTCCTGCATGAAGGTTAATACTTTTTCTGGCGTATATTTGTTAGTTTCTTTTGACTCAGCGGTCCAATCGGCAACAGCAAATTCGGTGATCCAAATAGGTATGCCCCATTTTGCATAAACCTCATCAATTTTTGTTATTAATGCATCAGCGCTTGCACCACCGTAGGAGTGCATGGCGATATAATCAATTTTTAAACCTTGTGCTTGCGCTTTGGTCATAAAATCATCCATCCAGGGATTATCAACACCGACTGGAGCAGGACTCACCAAAGGAGCACCTACCGCTTCTAATTGAGTCCAGTTAGCGATTGCTTCATCAACTGTCATATTAGACTGTTCAACGCCATCGGGCTCGTTAAAACCCAAGAGGTATTTAAATTTACCATCGGCATAATCTTGTGCCAGCTCGATGACTTGCTCATCGGTTAAACTGCCACCCCATTTCATCGGCACAAATTCAACATCATCGGGTTGTTGTTCGGTGATTGTGTCTAAGCCCCAGTTATAATTCCAATGTGGTTTTACAGCGGCAACTTTATCAGACCAAGATATTGTCTTTTTAGAAAATGCTGCGCCTTTTTTCTCGGCTGGCTCAGGTTCTGGCTCAGGTTCTGGCTCAGGTTCTGGCTCAGGTTCTGGCTCAGGTTCTGGCTCAGGCTCTGGCTCAGGCTCTGGTTCAGGCGCAGGTGCTGGAACTGGTTCTGGCTCTGGCAGAACTTTTTCATTTTTTGCATCATCAGCACCACAACCGGCCAGTAAGGTGCTCGTGCTTAATGCTGTTAACATTAGCAAAGTTGATATTTTCATTGCTCAATTCCTCTTTCGTTACTTGTTGTTTTCGTTGTTTTTATTAATAAATTACAGCTACATATTAGTTTTGTTATTACTAAAATTTGGCTGCACTAATTTCGCGGAAAAATATTCCACAATTTTTTATTTGTGCTGGTATAAATTATGTAGCCTAATCTCTAGCAGAAGATTACTGACTAGTTTTAATAAACGTCATTAGAACTTTGGTTGCCACGGTTTTTTATTGCTAGATTTCTCTTTGAGAAACTGGGCATCAACCTCTTGATACCATTGCAATAATAACCGATATAACTCAGTCACTTTTTCTGGTTTTTGCGCCGATATATCGTTTTTTTCTCCGAGATCTTTATCTAGATCGTATAGCTGCACAGCACCAGTTTCTAAGCGCTGTATTAATTTATATTTGCCTAAACGAACCGCTGATGCAGGCAAACCGCCTTGATTGCTATAGTGTGGATAGTGCCAAAATAATGGTCGCTCAATTGTGGCATTTTCATCTAACAATAATGGCAATAAGCTCTGACCGTCCAGGTTAACGACTTTGGTATCAGTTAGGTGATAAATTGTCGCAGGAATATCCATGCCAATAACCGGAGTGGATTGCATGGTATTCGCCTTGCTCATCCCTGGCACTTTAATCATTAACGGTACCTTGATGCCGCCTTCGTAGATCCAGCCTTTACCTCCCCTTAGAGGTAAGTTACTGGTCGGCAAACCTTCTGAAGTTGCAAGACCACCATTATCAGAAGTAAAAATAACCACGGTGTTATTAGCCAAGCCCGCTTGTTCAAGTTGAGCTAATACTCGTCCGACATTGCTATCCATTTGCTCGACCATTGCCGCGTATGCTGGTTGGTTCTGTACTTTTCTTACTTTGCGAACCGTTTGCAGTTGTGGCAGAACTTGTTCTTCTTGGCCAAATTCTTGTTGCTCGGTTAACGTGCGTGTCAGTTGTTGATATTTTTCTATCGAATGCTGTGGTGCTTGTAATGGCACATGCACAGAATAATAGGAAAGCACGAGTAAAAATGGCTTATCTGCTGCGCTCTTTAAGGTATTAATGGCTTCATTGGTTAAACGTTGGGTTAAATGTTCACCCTTTTCACCTTGTACTAACCTTGGATTTGAATAAGGAGCGAAATAGCCGCCTTTAGGAGAGCCGGCAGCCCAGCCGGCAATATTAGTATCAAAACCTTGGTTTTCAGGCCAAAGTTTTTCGTCTTCACCTAAGTGCCATTTTCCAATAAAGGTCTTTTGATAAGATTTCGGTAAAGCCTCTGCTATGGTTAGCGCTTCTTTGGGTAAATAATCAATACTATTAGCAACCTGATAGTGACCAGTAAGACGTTTGCCGTTTTTATGATGAAACCAGTCTGTTGCTTTCAATCTCGCCGGATTTACGCCGGTCATCAAGGCAACACGCGATGGGCTGCAAACCGGATTGGCGGCATAACTGTTAGTAAAATTGACGCTTTGCTGAGCAAGCTTGGTCAGGTTGGGGGTCTGATAAAAACTGTCGGGATTATTCGGTTCTATATCCATAAAACCGAGATCGTCGACCACAATCACTAAAAAGTTCCAAGGTTTTTCATTTATGTCATGAGTTTTATTTTCAACCGCTTTAGTTGAAACAATACTGAAACACAGCAAAGCCGATAACAACATGCTTATAGGTGTCTTTTGCAAGTATTTTATCGATTTCAATGGACTCTCCATATAGATGCGTCAGCACAAGCAGCAACAGGATTTAAATGACTCATGTTAAAACTCTTTTGATTACACTAAGAACAAATAAAGCAGAATTAAAGAAAAGGAATAGATAAATTTTGCGATAACATGAACGCTATTCCTTTCCTCAAAACCAGCCAAACTGCACTGGTTTTGAATCATTACTGAGACATTAGAAACGATAAACAAGACCTAAGTTATAACGACGGCCTGACTCAGAAAGATAGTTATTCATATCTTCATATTTCAAGTAACGTTCACTCACCGAATCATTCAAGTTAATAGCAGAGAAGTTAAGTTTAAGGTGCTTGTTAAAGCTATAATTAACGGTTAAGTCTAATTGGCCACGAGCATCTTCATATTCAGGTAATGCTGGTATTGCATTCCAACCAAGTAATACCGTTTGACGCTTAATATACTCAGAACGCCAGTTATAAGCTAAACGCACACTAAGACTTTTATCGTCATAAAATGCCACTAAGTTTGCACTGTCTTGTGATAAACCTTTACGGCCAATTGAGTCGCCTTCATCATCTTTAATTTTGCTCGGCTCATCGGTATAAGTATAGTTTGCACTCACCCCTGTATAAGACAATAAGCCTGGTAGCGAATCAAAGGTATGAGTAAGACCTAACTCTACACCTTCCAGTGTTGTGCCTTCAGCATTTTCTAAACTATTAACACTCCATTTTTCTTGGTCACCATTTGGTTTTTCGATCCAGATAGTGGTTCTATCCTCAGGTAACTGACGGGCAATAGTCGACTCAATATCCTTATAAAATAGTGCCGCTGAGAACATACTGCTGTCGCTGTAGTACCATTCAAATGATAAATCGAAATTAGTGGCACGAACGGGATCTAAGTCTGGATTTCCAGATTGACCAGTGCCAACAAAGCCATCTTCAAGATCATCCTGATAGGTTAACTTCAATGATGGTGAAATCGCGGCTAAACCAGGACGAGACATCACTTTTGCAGCAGCAAATCTTAATACCATTTTCTCATTTAAGCCTATATTAAGGTTTAAACTCGGTAAAAAGTCATCATACTCGCCACGTATGGTGGCCCAGTCAACTGTGCCGCCAACATCTTTATAACCTGATGAAATAGTTTCCGTTTCAATATAGCGACCACCAACATTACCAAACAAAGTCATACCTGAGAATATTTCAGTATAAAAGTCAGTACGTATATAGGCGGCTGAAGTTTTTTCGGTAACATCAAAACGAGCGCCTACGGTTTCAAACATAGGAATACCATTAGCGCCGATAGCTCTCATTGGCGCAAGGTTAAATAAATCAGTGTAATAATCACTGCCACACTCAGTTGTTGCCCATGATTGTGGCACGTTGCCAGAGAAGTTATCTAATTTTACACCTTCGGTAGAAAAGCAGTCATCTTGAAGCTGTTGTGCAACTTCGGTTTGAGTCATACCACTATCAGCAAAAAGATCATCACCATTAGCTGCAGGGTCAACGGACAAACTTTGAATATGAACAGCTGTATTAACAACATTGCCATCTATATCTGTTGCCGAGTTTGTCGACTTTTGGCTTTTATTGATGTAAGAAATTTTGCCAAAACTACGTTCCGCTTTACGGACACCAACTTTAATACCAGTGAAGAAATCACCATCTAAATCTAAGGTAACATCAATTTTAAATGACTCATCATCTTGTTCAGTGTCATCAGCATTACGTTGCATTTGAAAGTAACTTAATTTGCTTTGTTCTAGACTGGTTGGATCCATTATTTCATTTAATGGGCCATTACCATAAGGTGAATCATATGAGGTATATGTACCTAAATCAGTACCGCGCAAGTCAAAACTTGTAACGCCTGCCCAATCATTACCGTTAAATTGGTTATTTTGATCATAGTCGTAACCCATATTTAACTGGGCTTGCTTGGTATAACTTGAACCTTCAGAAGTAGAATATTCAGCCGAGACATTTAAATCATCGGTAATTTGAATATCACCGCCAATAGTAAACTTCTCTGACTCACTAAATAATTCTTTTTCTGATGGAGCACCACCCATTCGAATATTTGCACCAGAAATAGTTCCGGCATCATAGAGATGACGTTGAATACCATCTGCACTGGTACCAAGGGAAGAAAAGTTTTGGGCAAAACCCATGGTTGGCATGGCATTAGTAAAAGCGGTATTAAATTGGGTGCCGCTATCTATTTGTTCACCATCAGTGATGGTGGTATCAATGAAAAAGTTCATCTCATCGTTTGGTTGCCATTGTAAAGTGGCATTTAACGAGTCACGAGTAACCTCAGTATTTTTAACGTAAGAACGGAAACCGCCAACCATATAATAGTTATCATTAGCGTCGATAACGCCGTCCTTATTAACATCAATAGGCGCGGTATCTAAGCGGTGAGTATCGTAATTAGTATTTTTAAACGGCGATTTAGCGCCAGCTGATTGATCTACCCGATACCAGTTACCTGGGGCATCATCCCAATCACCACCACCAAAGGCTTCTGTACGTTTATGTGATTCTTTACGAGCTACGGTTGCTAAAAAGCCAAAATCACCAAGAGCGGTATCACGCCAGTTTTTAGCTCCAAAAACGCTAAAATCAGGTGAGGTTTCTTCTGCTAGCTCGGAATGTTTTGCTTTTGCTGTTACAGATAACACGCCATCTTTTTGAATGCCTAATGGACGACGGGTTTTTAAGTTAATGGTCCCCCCTAAAGAGCCTTCAATACGATCAGCAGTAGAAGCCTTCAATACTTCAATACCTGAAAATAACTCTGAAGGTAAATCTTGGAAGTTAACACTACGGTCAGAGCCGGTACCAGAGGAAGTTTGACCGTTAATTTCTACGTTGTTATTTGAAATACCACGGATTTGGACAGTAGAGCCTTCACCATCAGCATCACGAGTCATTTGAATACCAGTGACCCGTTGTAAGGCTTCAGCAATGTTTTCATCAGGTAACTGACCAATATCTTCTGCTGAAATGCCATCCATAATTTCAGATGAAAAACGTTTGTCATTCATTGATTGCTGAATACTGCCACGAACACCTGTAACAGTGATAACTTCTACTGCGTCTTCTTTATTATTTTTTTCCGCTGTTTGTGCTTCTTCTGCTGCCAATAATGGCATTGCACTAACACTAATCGCTAACAAACAAGCTTGACTTACCGTTGTCAGTTTGAATTTTTTCATATTATCTTTTTGCATAATAAACTCCCCTCTGTAATTACATTGTGTTTTAGGCTTACATTTCGCTGTTACACGCCTGTAATTACATAAATTTAATCTTAAACTTTAATTGCCATTACTCTTGGTTAAAGAGAATGAACTCAAATTAACTGGTCAATTAACTGGTCAATTAACTGATAATGGTTATTCAACTTCTAAGAGAACAACTTCATCTAGATAAAAGAATGGCGGTGTACCACCAGCATGCCAAAAAACTACTTTATACTCGCCGGCACCTGCTGATGCAGCAAAGTTATGCTCAGTTGCAGCCCAATCACCGTCGACAAAGTTGATATCTTCAGCGAAAATTTTAGTGCCACCTTTCTTAACAACCGCTTTCATTGGTGCTGTACCGGTGTGCCATCTCGCGTTATAAGTCAGTTTGTAGGTTTTATCTGCTTCTAAGTTAAAGAACTGAAGTAAAGAGCCATCTTGATTTTGGTTAATTCGGCCAAATTTAACACCATCGGTTGCTTGTATCTCTGCGGTTTCTATCTGACCTGAACGGTTGTAACCTTCCCATGGCGCTAGAGTTGCGTCTTCAAAATGGCCATTAATAATAAGGTTGCCTGGTACTAAATCTACAAGAGGAGGGGTTTTACCGCCGCCAGCATAACCATTCGGAGTATGTACTGCATAAACTTCACCTAAAGCCGTAATGGTAGTTGCACCTGTTTCCATATCACGGGCATCAAATAAAGCCGATGAGGCTAAATTGTGAAAATTATCAGCCGCTGCGTTAACACTAAACCAGCTATAGCGGAAAACATGTTCATTTTCATCTAGTGCTGGTAAAACCGCTTTCATGAAATCAATCACTTCTTGATCACTGTACTGGTTCTCTTCTTCCGTAGTTGCAGTCCAATCAGCAACAGCAAATTCGGTGATCCAAACCGGCTTACCATAAGCGTTATATACTTCATCAACCTTCGCTAAAAAGGCACCAACATCAGTGCCGCCATACCAATGCATAGCAACATAACTAACTTCATTACCGCGCGCGGTCATGAACTCTTGCATCCAATCATTTAAAGGATCAACTGTTGCAGGGCTAACCATAGGAGCGCCAACAGTGACTAATTGGTCCCATATAGGTAAAGATTCTTCAACACTTAGATTTGCCTGGTCTTCACCATCAGGTTCATTAAAGCCTAGTATGTATTTAATATCACCATCTGCGTAAGCTTGGGCAAGGGCAGCTAATGCCTCGTCACTTAATGCCCATTTCCCCCATTGCATTGCAACGAACTCTATGCCATCAGGTTGAAAAGAAGCACTTTTGGTTAAGCTCCAGTCATAGTTCCAATGTGGCTTAAGATCTGCAGTTTGATTTGACCAAACTAAATCTTTATTGCTAAAAGCTGAACCTTTTTTAGTCGCTGGAGTTTGATGTGAATATTCTTCTTCATTCGATTCTACTTCCGCTTTGGAGCCATCCCCCCCACAACCTGTTAAAAATAGCGTCATGGCAAATAAGCCAGATGATATTGTTTTAATATTCATAGCGTTCATGTTCCTATCGATCATTTTCATTACCTTATTTGTAATACCTGTTACAGCTGCTACCTTGCTTGTTTTATTATTTTTCTCAAATATCATCATGTTTGGTAAATTAAGCTCAGTAAATTTTGATTCCCGTTTGTACGTTATTTTGTCGTACAGTAATTAAAACGATTGTGAAAAAAATTTCCGCCATATAAATTTAAAAATAAGTTAAAAATTTGTTAACGCTACGTTTGAATAAACGCGTTTTAAGGAAGCTAGCTGGTACTAAGGTGCTAAATATTTATTGTTGTTTTTTAGTTAGAGTTGAAGTTGAGAATTTCAAACAAGGCAAAAATTGATGACACTAAAAGGTAAGGTTTCGCTAATAACAGGCTCAACCAGTGGTATAGGATTAGCTACCGCACATGTTCTTGCTGAACAGGGGATCAACTTAGTATTACATGGTCTTGCCAGTGACGCCGAGGGCAATAAATTAGCGCAGCAGTTTCAACAAAATTACGGCATTGAAACTCTGTTCGACAATACCGATTTAAAAGACGAAACCGCGTTAATTGCCTTTATGGATAATGCTATTGAGCAGATGGGTGCAATCGATATTTTGGTCAATAATGCCGGGATACAACACACCGAGAGTATTGACACTTTTCCTGCCAGTAAATGGAATGATATTATCGCGATTAACCTAAGCGCCGCATTTCATACCATGCAAAAGTCAATTCCTAAAATGCGAGAACAAGGTTGGGGCCGAATCGTTAATATTGCTTCCGTTCATGGCTTAGTTGCCTCTGCCAATAAATCAGCATACTGCGCAGCAAAGCACGGCATTGTCGGTCTAACCAAAGTCGCTGCACTCGAATGCGCAGAACATGGTATTACGGTTAATGCTATTTGCCCTGGTTGGGTTGATACACCACTGATTAACAATCAAATAAATGCTATGGCTGGCAATGATAAATTAACCGTAAAACAGGCAAAATATAAATTAATCACTGCCAAACAAGCATTACCTGAAATGACCGACCCTTTGCAGGTAGGCGAATTAGTGCTGTTTTTATGCAGCAACACTGCCCGTACAATAACAGGCTCGGCAATACCTATTGATGGTGCATGGACAGCCCAGTAACATTTACTCTATTAGTTTTGTGAATTTGGCGATACTACCTAGAGTTTCTGCATCTTTAACAATATGAGCCAATAATCTATCTATGGTCGGACTCCCTGCCGCAGGTGCCGTACCAGAATGTTCTGCTGAAAAAACATAGCCTTGTACATTTTCGCCGGCACTGTCTTTGCCTTGTGCCAGTAATGCGGTTAGTTCAATAGTATCTTGATCGACTCCCCACTGTACTTTTGAATGGTAACCTATCTTAGGTGCCGGTAAATCTTTGATATCTTCTGGGTTAAATTCCGATTTCATCGCCGCCATCATCAGTCGTTTAGCAATAACTTCAGAAATAACGTAAACATGTCCAGCTCCCTCTCCTTTGCTATCAACAGAGCTGACCGTTCCTGAACAAGCAATTAAAGAGAAAGATAACAGTAAAAAGCCAATAGTTTTAAAAAAGAGTTTCATAATATTCTCTATATTTTCATGTGTTAATATTGTGCTAAAAAAATTCTAAAAATTTATTCACAAAGGGCGCGTACTTTCACCATGGCATGATCGATTTCAGCATCAGTTGTGGCTGCTAGTACCGTTTGTCTAGCTTCTTTGCATTGTTGGGCTTGTGATTGCTGTTGCTCGACCACTTCCTCAGAAGAAAGTGCTTTATGGCCTGATTGTAAACAGAAGGTAGAGGATACCGCCCTAATGTTGGTGTGATTGTCATCAGTTTCGATGGCGACGCAGCGACCTTCGCCAATCCCCCCCTCTTCCATAGCTATTTTCTTTTGTACATCATTTACGTCTATGGTGTATAAAAACACCCGTCGATCGCCTTCTATAATTGAAGTGATTGCAAACCCTACCGCGGCACCATCTAAAGTCGCCTGAGTATTGTTGCCAATTGCCATCCCTAACGCGCCGCCGATTATTGTGTTTTGTAAAATATCAGAATCGGCGGTGGTGATGAGAACCGATTTTACATTGCCATAGCTGATTTGGTGCTGCTCATTTGCCAAAGCATTAGCAGACCATGCAAGTGCTAAAGTTTGCATAATCATTAAACAGAGTATTTTGATCATGTACTCTCCTTATTTAATCAGGCTTAACTAACAAAATTGCCAAGGGTCATAAGCCACTAATATATATCAATAATAAAGTATAGAGAGGAATCCAGAATAGGCTAGGCAGGAATGAAAAACAGTTAATAAGCTAACTGCGAATCTACGTTATCCTTATGTGCTATGCTGTTTTGGATAAAAAATTCGCTATCGAATGGTAAGTTTGTTGGCATTCTTCCTCTACCAGAGAATACAACAACATATAGGCGTGAATCATTCCCTCAAAATGTATGCTTTCAACCTCAACACCTGCGTTTCTAAGCGCTTGGCCATAGGCTACCCCTTCATCTCTTAATGGATCACAACCACAGGTAAACAATAAGGTTTTTGGCATAGTCTTAGCGAAGGCCCCATTTAAAGGAGAAACCGACTTTATAAATTCATCATTAATCGTATTATTTTGAAAATACTGTTCGAAATACCATTTTATTTTTTCTTGTTCAAGCAAGAAACCCTGACCATTTTTATCCATAGAAGCACTACTCATCGAGTAGTCGACACTGGGGTAAATTAATATTTGTTTATCAATTTTCAAATCGCTATTTGTTATACTGCGCTGAGTCAGTGTGGTGCAAATTGCCCCGCCAGCACTATCACCGGCAATATAAACTTGCTCACAATATGCCATGTCAGTAAGCAGCTCTTTATAACGCATTAGTACTTGCTGGCAATCATCTATGCCGGCAGGATAAGGATGTTCAGGTGCTAAACGATATTCGACACAAATTACAATGCATTGACAAATACTAGCAAGGTTACGACTGACAGGGTCGTACAATTCAACGCTACCGCACATATGGCCACCGCCGTGATAATGAATCAACACCGGTAATTGTTTTTCTGGTGCTGGATTGTAAATAGTTACCGGAATTTCTCGGTTGTGCGCTTTTAAATGCCTATTAATAACTTTGGCAATTTTGGGGCCTTGCGGCATAAACGCCGACAAATTATTTAAATTTATGCGCGTTTGTTCTGGCGTAAAAGTAACGTTATTACTTTTTGCCTCACTGATTGCCGCATTCACTTGTACTAAAAACGCTTCTAACTTTGGCGACACTGAACCGCGCATAATTTATTCCTTGATTTCTTTAGGTTCGGGCAGAAAAAAACTGCCAAAGAAAAACGTTGAACTTAATGCCGTGATCATTATCAATGAGCCAGTATAATCGCCATTGTTGGCATCTACCAGTTTGCCAAACACCCATAATACTATCGTTGCGACAAGATAACTGCTAGACCAAAACAGACTGAAGATCACGGTAATTTTTTGTTGATTCATCCGCGGCAATTCGTGTGGAATGGTAACCAGTGCGGTAACCGGAAAGAAGATAAAAAAGCCAAGCACAATGGCTGAAATTGATTGCACTAAAGCGTTTGCGCTAAACGACAACCCTATAATGGTTATCACCATCATCAAGCCCGAGAATCGGATCACCGGAATACGTTTGGGGAATTTTTTACTGTAGAGAATGCCGGCAATGGTACCAATAATACCAAAACCTATCACCCATTTGCTCTCGCTGATGCCGGCTTTTGGGTAAAAGGTAAATAAACAAATATAAAACGCCAGTAAACCCGAATAAGTAAACGCATAAGCCCAGTTGAATTTGTCTTTAAAGCCGTCAAGGTAACTGTAACTGGTAGATTCCTCGCTTTCTTTCTCTCGATTCTTGCCATTTGTAGCTTGTGAATCTGTTGTATCAAATTTAACCAGTAACCAAGCCACAGCAAGCACTAAACTGGCTAAAGAAAATATCAGCAAACTGGTTTGCCAATTTCCGGTGAGTTCATTGAAATCACTCATTGACCACAAAATTATTGCCGTACCTACATTAAATGCGACCGCATTAATCCCATTAACCGTTGGCCGCTGTTCGGCATCAAACCAATGCATCACGATAGGGTTAAAATAAACAATCATGAACGCACCGCCTAAGCCCATCAAAAACCGACTTAGCAATAGCACTTCATAATTTGTCGCAAAAGGGGTAAATAAACCAAAGGTTATTAATGCACAAGCAATGAAAAAAGCCTTTTTGATGCCCATTTTAATCGCCAGCCAAGCCGCGGTAAAGGTACCCACAATTTTTGCCAAAGTGACAGAACCACTAATAAAACTTGCCGATGCCAGGCTATCAATCTGCATTGCCGCCATGATTTGATTCATGCTCGCAGTACCACCAACCCATGCCATAGCAAAAAGAACATAGCTAAAGAAAACAATGGCTTCGACAATATATTTGTTACTGATCTGCATATATGCTAATTTCAAAATAAAGAATAATTACTATTCAGATTACCTTAAGGTGTCTTATAAATAAGTACTACCTTAGTGCACTATCGGTTAAACTCTAGCGTGTTATTCTGCTTATATACCTGTCAAAGAAGCGCTTGAATAGCGACGTGTATAGGAATTACTATCATCGAGTAAAAATCGATGCCACATTGCTTATCTTGGGGATTTATCTTTGTTAGTTTGGCTGTCTTTAGATGCATGGTTAATCACCTTCATTTCTATTGGTTATTTGGCGCTGCTGTTTATTGTTGCCTATTGGGGGCAACATAAAACTAATAAGAGATGGTTCAGTAACCCTTGGGTGTATAGTTTATCTTTAGGGGTAAGTTGTACTACCTGGGCGTTTTATGGCACCGTTGGCCAAGCTGCTACTACAGGTGCCTGGTTGGCACCAATTTACATCGGTTCAATTCTTTGTTTAATTTTCGCCTGGCCCACGTTAATGCGAATATTACAAATAGTTAAACAGCAAAATCTTACTTCAATAGCCGATTTTATTGCTTGTCGATATGACCGCTCGCCAAAAATTGCCGCCACGGTAGCCACCATAGCCTTAGTCGGTACCATCCCTTATATCGCCCTGCAATTACGGGCGATAAGTACCAGCTTTGATTTACTGACTGGAACTTATCAAACAGGTATAGGCACAACATTTACTGTATCTTTAGTTTTAATTGTGTTCAGTATACTATTTGGAACTCGCCAACTTGCTGCCAGCAAACAAAACCAAGGATTGGTGCTCGCTATTGCGTTCAGTTCAATCGTGAAACTTTTTGCGTTAACCGCTGTCGGGATTTTTGCGACGTTTTTCATATTTAATGGTTTTACAGATTTATTCAGCCAACACGCGTTAATACAAGGAGATACTGATAGTTCTACGGGTAGCTCAATATATCTAGGCGTTTCTCATGCAGTACTTGGGGCAATTACTATTTTTATTTTGCCGCAACAATTTCATTTAATGATGATCGAAAACCATAACCAACAACAATTAAAATCTGGTCGATGGTTATTTTGTTTATACCTGATTTTAATTAACGTGTTCGTGCTGCCAATTGCATTAGCAGGACAACTAACATTTCCCGGTGGGAGTGTTGATGCTGATACTTATGTGCTTACTATCCCATTATTTTATCAACAAGCTTGGTTGGGTGTATTAGTTTATGTAGGCGGCTTAGCCGCAGCAACGAGTATGGTGATTGTTGCCACAATTGTATTAAGTACGATGATCTCGACTGAAGTATTAAATCCGATGATATTGCGCTTTCGACTATTTAATTCAAAACAAGCACCGCAACTATCAGGGCTGTTATTAAATCAAAGACGATTCGCTATTGCGACGATTTTACTATTAGCATTCGCTTTTGAACGCTACATTCATCATCAAAATCATTTGGCTGCAATCGGTTTACTGTCTTTTGTGCTATTGGCGCAATTTGCGCCAGCTATTATTGGCGCCCTTTATTGGCGAAAAGCCACCACCAAAGCGGCATTCATTAGTTTAATAATAGGCAGCTCTGTTTGGCTTTACACTCTATTGTTGCCAACCGTTTTCCCACAAGCAAGCTGGGTTAGCGTTGGGCCATTAGCATTAAGCTGGTTAAAGCCTACAGCCCTATTTGGCCTTTCATTTCTCGATAATATTAGTCATGGGGTATTTTATAGCCTACTGCTAAACCTGATCAGTTATATCTGTATTTCACTATTCACGCATCGCAGTGTAGGTGAAAAGCTACAAGCTGAATTGTTTGTCAATAAAAGCCAAAGCCAATTTGAACGACATCTGTCTAAAGATGATCTTTATAATCTATTACAGCGCTTTATCGATAAGAGTGCGGCACAAAATTTCGTCCAATATTACAGAATAAATGCTGATTTAAGCGACGAAAAACTGGTTGAATATACCCGTTTACAGTTATCTGGAGTATTAGGATCGGCATCAACAAGCATGGTGATGAAGGCCGCCTCCAGTCAACAAAAAATGCCCCTGGAAGATGTGGTGAGTATTGTTGATGAAGCGAGTCAAATGTTTGAATTTAACCGTGAATTGTTACAATCTGGCGTTGAAAACATCGAACAAGGCATCAGCGTAGTTGATGCCGATATGCGTTTGGTCGCTTGGAATCAGCGCTATATTGAATTACTGGATTACCCGAAAAATGTTGTTAAAGCGGGCATGCCTATTGAACAACTGCTTAGAGTTAACATTGACAGTGGCGTCATTGCTGGCGATGCAGCAGAGCATTTGATTAATAAACGATTACAACATATGCGCAGTGGCAGCTATCATCATTTCCAACGAGTTATGCCAAGTGGCATCGTACTTGAAATCAGAGGTCAGGCGATGCCAGGCGGTGGCTTTGTTAGTACATTTTCTGATATCACCGCCCATATTGAAGCGGAAAAAGCGTTACAACAAGCGAATCAAACGCTGGAGAAAAGGGTCGAAAATAGAACCGCTGAATTACTAACCGCTAAAGCTGAAGCAGAGGCTGCCAACAGCAGTAAAACTCGTTTCTTAGCCGCAGCGAGCCATGATTTAATGCAGCCATTTAATGCCCTTACGTTATTTACTTCAATGTTAAAGAAAAAGGTGCAAGGCGATGAATTAGCATTATTAGCCAATCAAATTGGTGATTCGCTAAATGTTGTTGAAACACTATTGTCTGATTTAGTTGAAATTTCAAGACTTGATAGTAGCCCGCAAAAGCTAATTAGAAGCAATTTTGCTATTGATGAATTGTTAACGCCATTAAAAAATGAGTTTACCGTATTAGCAGAGCAAGCGGATATTAGCTTTCACTACCAGCCTTGCAGCGGTTATGTAGACAGCGATAAGCGTCTGTTAAGACGTATTCTGCAAAATTTTTTATCAAATGCAGTGCACTATTGTGTGCAAAGAGCAGGAATAAAAAGCAGAATTTTACTCGGCGTGCGACACCGACCAAATCATTTAAGCGTTGAAGTCTGGGACAATGGGCCTGGTATCGCAAAAGATAAACAACAAACCATTTTTAAAGAGTTTGAGCGCTTAGAGCAAAACCGTGACATTCCAGGGCTGGGCTTAGGCTTAGCTATTTCAAATCGCATGGCGGTAATGTTGGGGGTAACCATTACAGTTAAATCAATAGTTGGAAAAGGCACAGGCTTTATTATTGAGTTGCCAAGAGTTGAGCCAATTGATGCTCCGGCACCTGAAAGTAATATCCAATCATTAGATTCACAAAGGAAAAGCTTTAACAACACGCCGATTTTATTAATTGATAACGATAATTTAACCCTTTCAGCCATGTCATCATTGCTTAGCGATTGGGGCTGTCGTGTAATTACGGCAAGAGATGAAACGTCTATGCTAGCGCAGTTAGCAGCGAATACTGTTGTACCCAAGTTAGTTATTGGTGATTATCATTTAGATGATAATGAAAATGGTGTCGACTTGATTTCATCGCTATTCAAACAACGGCAATGGCAAACTCCCTGTGTGATATGTTCAGCAGATCCGTCCGAACAAGTAAGACAACATACCAGCGATGCGCAATTTTATTTCTTAAGAAAACCGGTAAAAGAGTTGGCTTTAAAGCGTTTAATAAAACAATTAATACAAAACTAACTTGCTCAATAGATTATAAATTAAGTTGTAGTAGCTCATATTTGACCTAACACTATAGAATATTAAGCTTAACCTAATCGTACAATAGGTTAGGTCATGTTGTGCCACTAAGCGGAACGTTTGGTTTGGCCTACAGGTATTCAGGCACCGCATAAATGCCGACTCAGAGCCTTCGGAAGCAAACAAATCGATTTCTTCTGTGCTGACCTTTGAAACATTGAAATTCGGGCTTTTCTACTTATTCGATTTAAATCTAAAAGCAAACTGTCTTGAGGCTGGGTCCTGCCCTTCAGGATTTACGAATGGTGCTTGTCATAATTAATCCTTTATTTGGCCTTGATATTTGATTATGGATAAAATTAGCCATTTGTCCAAAATCTTGACAGAGATGACTCTGAGATCTACGTTTATTTTGGTAATGATTTAAAAAGGAGGTTTATTATGATTGCTAGATTGTCGTGTTTAATACTATCTTTATTATTGGTGATCGGATGGCGACAAAAGACACTTTTTATTAACAAATGAAGTATTTCGAAAAGTTTGGCCTTTATTAAATCTTTATGGTGATCACATCGGGAGATCATCTTCATTTTTTATATGAATATTGCCTTAGGGTTATTGTGATGCGACTTAAAATAAAATTGCTTGTTGTTTTTTATAAGTTAATCATTTTCTACAAAAAAGTAGTTAATTTTTTCTCTAAACGAATTTTTAAAAAACCAACCAATGATAGAAATGCTACTGCTATGAATAACAAAGTCATTAATGATGCAGCTGGAAAAATTGGTGTTTCAATAAGGAAGATGCCTCACGGTTACTTTCAGCTTAAATATGATAATTCTGTTCACTATTCAAAAAGTGCAGACTTTAGTTTTGAAAATTTAATGGCTTATAAGATGTGTGGCAATAAACTCCTGACATCAACAATACTCGCAGAAAACGAGATCCCGGTTCCAGTTTTTAAGGCATTTTCTCAGGATGATTATGATAGGGCGCTGGAATTTTTTCTCTCCCGAAATAAGCCTGTGGTTGTGAAACCTTGTAGTGGGACATCTGGTGGAAAGGGTATTACTGTTGGGGTGTCTTCTCCTTCTGCTTTTGCACATTCCTTCGCGAAAGCTTTGTGTTTTTCGATATCAGTGATGGTAGAGGATTTTGAAAAAGGTGAAGATTACCGATTTACAGTTCTTAATGGCCGGGTTCTGACGGTGGTTAAGCGTCTTCCCGCCTACGTTGCTGGAGATGGAGTAAATAATATTGGCTCATTGATTTCTCTCAAGAACAAAGCTTTTTTTGACCCAACGGCGGATTCGAAAATGTTTTGCACGATTACTGTTGATGCTGACTTGGTAATGTGTTTGAACGATCAATGTTTGACTCTGAAATCAATCCCAGAAAAAGGGAAAAAGGTCTGTTTACGAAAAATGTCAAATGCAAGTCAAGGTGGAGAGGTATTGGAGGTCACTGAGCAATGTCACAGTGATTATTTAAAAATGGCAGTGAGAGCTGCCAACTTAATGAAAACAAAACTTTCAGGAGTTGACTTTATCATTGAAGATATTAGGTGCCCTTACGAAAGGGGGAAAACGTTCATAAATGAGGTTAATACGACGCCTGCTCTATATATTGTGCGTGAGCCTGGAGTCAACGGGGTAATAAATTCCAAGGTGGGCGAGGAAATATTAAAGTATGTATTTGATATTGTGACTAGCAGTGATGACGATTAGTAATAATTTTTGTGAAAATAAACATTTCCTTCACGAGCTTGAGATAAGGGATAATATCGGTAATGAGGTTATCTTAGATATAATTAAAGGAGGTCCCTCATCTCGCTCAGCTCATTGGGGATGACGGTGCTTTTTCTCTACTTCTAATTGTGGCACTGAAAGGACTGTTCAAGCCTGGCATCCCGTCCTCAAACACACCTTGTTTTACCATCGAAATCGAATAAATAGAAAAGCCCGAATTTCAATGCTTCAAAGGTCTGCACAGAAGAAATCGATCTGTTTGCTTCCGAAGCCTCTGAGTCGTCATTTATGCGGTGCCTGAATACCAATAGGCCAAACCAAGCGTTCCGCTTAGTGGCAAAAGTGAACATCCTTATTTCAGTCATGACAGTCAACGAATTGTCAGTTTTAATAAACTTCTATTATCAAATTTGTAAAATCAAATGCTGACTAACCCAATTAAGTGTATTAACTTTCTACGAGTGCTTCATTCTCTGCGGCAGTATGCATTAGTTCTTGGTAGGCTAGCCCTGCTAAAGTTCGGTTGTTTACCTGTAACTTTTCTAAAATTGCCGACACATGTTTCTTTACTGTGGTTTCTTGTATTTTTAGATCGTAAGCGATTTGTTTATTAAGTTGGCCATCGGCAATTTGTGCCAAAACGTTATACTGCTGTGGTGTTAAACTTGCTAATTGCTTCGCCAGTTTTTGATGGTTCAATGCAGCTTGTTGATCGACACCTTCTTGATTATTTTCAGGTAACCAAACATTGCCCTCTAACACACTGTCTATTGCGGTCGCAATTGTGGTTAAGTCTGCCGATTTAGGGATAAATGCTGACGCGCCAAAGTTAATTGCTTTTTGCATATTGTCACCATTACAGTCTGAAGAAACCATAACAATAATCAAATCAGGATAATGATTCACCAGCTGAGTTAGGCCGGTAAAACCGTCATTGCCAGGCATATGTAAGTCTAAAAATATTATTTCAAGCGTTGGAGTTTGTTCAATTAATTTAAGTAATTCGCTGAAGCATTCCGCTTCCAACATACCGGCATTGGGGATGCAGTCAATAATTGCTTGTTTTAATGCGGCTCGAAACAATGGATGATCATCGGCTATCGCAACCTGTGCCCCTATCATATGTACCCCTTACTAAAATATACTTATTTGATTATGAAAAAAAGTGCCAACATTTGCCAGCACTTTATTATTACTAAGTAGTCACTACTAAATAATATACTTTCTAGAACTGGTAGCCCACGGTGAATGCGACAGTTTGCGGGTCACCATAATAACCAATGAGGGTATTGTCACCACCAGTACCAGGCAAGTAACTACCGTCATCTTGTGGTGTTACAAAGGCATATGTACCCACCAAGTACTCTTCATCAGTCACGTTTTTCATATGCAAACCAGCTTCCCAGTTGCCATCATTGCTATACCAGTTAATGCCTAAATTAACTAAACCATAACCATCTTGAGTCAATAAATTACCCGTTTCAGTTAAGTCATATTCGCCACGATAATAATAGTTACCGTTAAAAACAAAACTGCCTAGGTCGGTTTCAAGGTCATAGTTTACGGCAAAATTGGCGGTAGTTTCAGGCGTGTTGGATACCGTAAAGTCATCCGAAATATCGTCATAACCAGTACCATTCCAAGTTAGAACTTCGTTAAATTCAGTATCGATAACTCCGACTGACAAATCAAAACTTAATGATTCTGTTGCTGCATACTGTATTTCAAGTTCAGCGCCGGTTGCTTCTGAATCACCTATGTTGCCTAAGCGCTGATCTACTACTGTAAGATCTTCGTTAGGAAAGACACTAATATATTGACGATCTTTATGCTCTAACATAAACACAGTGGCATTTACTCGCAGGGTATTATTCCATTCACTTTTCATGCCCAGTTCAAATGAATCAACAATTTCAGGATCTGCTGCAGGCTCAGCTGTGGTTGCACGAGGATTAAAAGTGCCAGATTTAAAGCCTTGCGAATAACTGGCAAATAACATCATGTCATTGCTGTATTGATATTCAACCCCAACTCTAGGGGTAAAACGTGACCATTCTTCAGAATCGTCTAACACTGTATTAATACTTCCAGCTAGTGCTGCATCATCACGCACATAACCTGGCACCCAACCAGATTTTGGGTACACGGTTTCAAAAAAGGCAGCAGTGTTTACCGTAGCTTCTTTTTCTTCTGTGGTATAACGTGCACCTAAGGTCATTGATAATTTATCAGTAAAATCATACGACCCTTGCGCATACACAGCATAAGATTCACTGTTATTACAACCACTTTTTTCAGCGGTAAATCCTGGTAGAGTTAAAGCGTTACCTAAAACTTCTAAAATAGCATCGTAATGACCACACGATTCACCATCGAAATAATACAAACCAGAAACCAGTTGCAGTTTATCTGAGTTATAATTTAACTGAAATTCTTGTGAGAATTGCTCATCATCATAAATGGCGGGTACATCAAAAATGCGCAGACTGGTGTTGTCAAAATCGATATTAGTCGGTGAGTAACTTTCGCGTGAAGCGGTTACTGATTTTACTGACCAAGTATCATTGATGTCATAAGAGACGGTAAGGCTGACCCCTTCAGTTTCTACTTTATTCCAGGTTGGCAAACTTGTGTATGAGTCATATACGCTATCAGGTACTGGTGCGTCAGTTAATAAACTTGGTAGTAAGCGATAGCCACCTTTTGAATTTGAATCATCGTCAGTTTTATCGTAGTTCAACCGAAAAAATAAATCGTCTGTAGGCGTATACTCTAACGTTAAGCGACCAGCAAATACGTCTTTATTATAATTTTCTCTGTCTTGGCCATCTAAATCAGAAGTTATGTATTCACCATAACCATCACGTTGCAGGCTAGCACCGGCAAAACCTAAGTATAATTTGTCATCAATTAATGGGATTTGCCCAGAAACTTTAAAATCTTGGCGAGAATAATCTCCCACCGTTGCTTGTACTTTAAACTCAGCATCGCCAGTCATTTTTCGGGTAACGTATTTTACCGCGCCGCCAATTGTATTTTTACCGTAAAGTGTACCTTGTGGACCACGTAACACTTCAACGCGTTCAACATCGATAATATCTAATACCGCACCTTGTGGGCGCGCCATATATACGTCATCAATATAAATACCAACACCTGGTTCATAACCCCATAATGGATCTTGTTGACCCACTCCACGAATAAATGCGGTTAATGTTGAATTTGTACCTCGGCTTTTTTGCAAGGTAGTATTTGGTGAAAACTGTTGTAGCTCAGTTAATACACTGACGCCATTTTGAGCTAACTGTTCAGCGCCTATGGAGGTAATGGCAACCGGCACTTCTTGTAAATTCTCAGCTGTTTTACGAGCAGTAACTTCAATATGTTCAAGACCTGAATCTGAAGTATCCAGGCCTTGTGTATTGTCTTGTGCAAAAGCGACATTACTTGATAATGCAGTTGCAATTACCAATGCCATATAGCTAAGTTTATGTTTGCCGTGTTCCATAGTTATTCCCATTTTGTATTTTATTATTGTAAAAGTTAATACCGCTTAAAGTTAATAATTTGTTAATAGCTTTCTATGGTTTAGACTCTATCGCACTTTTTACATAAAACAATTTGTACTATAGTAGTATACGCCCTACACCTTTGAATTTTAACGTTTATTTAACATTTTTAAATTCTATATTGCTATTTAAAACTAGTTTACAAACCAAAAGTTGATGATTTCATTTGCTGCAGATAACGGTGTTTTTAACAGAAAAGGAGCCTCGACTCCGCCATTTTCAACTGTGTCATTAATGGCCAAACCATGCCCCATTTCTGCAATTTGAAATAGTTCAACCGCTACAATCCCGTTATCACTTCGCCATTGGCTTTGCTGGTAACCTGAATGCTGAATTGGTTGTGATTTTGTTGAAATGCCATGCAAATGCACCCACTGCTGAGCGATACTTGC
This sequence comes from Thalassotalea fonticola, assembly GCF_032911225.1. NCBI lineage: Bacteria > Pseudomonadati > Pseudomonadota > Gammaproteobacteria > Alteromonadales > Colwelliaceae > Thalassotalea > Thalassotalea fonticola. The sequence continues at coordinate 3,184,179 of NZ_CP136600.1, forward strand.
CGCGTTTATTGGCGCAACAATCTTGTCTTGCTCACCTGTCCAAACAGAAAGACGCGGCCAATATTTTTGCTCTGGTTTAAGAGCTTTCGCTTGTTGTACTAGCTCTTCAATAGTTTGCGAAGGACCGTTTCGCATACAAGAAATGGCTTTGGTTAAATTGTCTGCACAAGGGTAGGCAATGCCGGAAATAACAGCGCCAGCGTTAAATAAATCAGGGTAATTTATTAACATAGCACTCGCCATCGCTCCCCCGGCTGATAACCCTACTATGTAAACATTTTTAGCCTGGGTGGTTTTTTTCAGGGTTTCTATCATTTGTTTTAACGATAGAGATTCCCCTTGCTCAAACTGCTGATCTTGCGGTGAAAACCAATTGAAGCAGGTTTGAAGATTATTTTTTTTACTTTGCTGAGGGATAAGGAGATGAAATTGCTGTTGCTTGGCCAAGCCTAAAAAGCCGCTTTCAATTGCCAGTTGCTTGCCGTTTTGTGAGCAGCCATGCAAGAGCACCACTAAATTATTACTTACCTTGGCACTGGCAAAATAGCTCGCTGTTAACTCGCCTGGGTTGCTGCCAAAGCGGGTTAAATTATTGAAGTGTTCTGATAACTGCTTGGCCATTAAAGAGGTAGAGAATAATGACAATAGCAAACAAAGCTTTACGACTAGCCGCATGAAAAATCCAATTAAACTTTTTCATTAATAATGGCTAGCCGTGCCACATACATCAATGGCACTTTAGTTCCATAAGCTAAAAGAGAACTTCTGCTTTTGATTACTGTCAGTTTAATATTATTGTGAGAGTAACAACTTGTATTCTCAATACTTACTCGCTAGTCTTTAATTCGAGATTAACAACGATCGAAAATACGAATGTTCATATTTAGCCAGTTTAAGCCAACAATAACCACTACATTAACCCTCCTATTTTTTAGTTTTTTAATAACGTCCTGTTCTCCTGATGGCACAAACACAGCCAAAACAAATGTTGAACGTTGGGAAAGCCAAGCCAAAGCTATTACCATCATGCGTGATGAATGGGGCATTCCTCACGTATATGGTAAAACCGATGCAGACGCAGTATTTGGGATGGTATATGCCCAAGCAGAAGATGATTTCAACAGAATCGAAATAAATTACTTAAATGCTATGGGGCGCCTGGCTGAAGCAGAAGGTAAATCTGCTCTTTATCGTGACTTACGGATGAAATTATTCATCAATCCAGAGGTATTGAAACAGCATTTTGATGCCAGCCCTGAACCAATGAAAAAACTGATGGTTGCCTTTGCTGATGGTTTAAATTACTACTTATACAAGCACCCAGAAGTGACGCCAAAAGTTATCAGCCATTTTGAACCTTGGATGGCTTTATCATTCACTGAAGGCTCTATTGGCGGTGACATTGAACGAGTTAATTTAGCTGATTTAAAAGACTTTTATCAAGGCAACAAGTCTGCAACTTTAGCCATGAGTAAACCTTTCCCACATGCCGAGCCAACAGGTTCAAATGGTTTTGCCATTGCGCCTGGCAACAGTAAAACAGGCAATGCCCTATTATTAATTAACCCACACACTTCTTTTTACTTTCGTGCAGAAATGCACATGGTAAGTGAGCAAGGTTTAAATGCCTACGGCGCAGTCACGTGGGGACAATTCTTCATCTACCAAGGCTTTAATAGCAACACTGGCTGGATGCACACTTCAAGTGGTGCCGATGCCATTGACTGGTATGAAGAAGACATCGTTCAAAAAAATGATGGCGTTTATTACCGCTACGGCGATGAATTGAAAAAGCTTACATCGCAAGTAATAAACCTACCTTACAAAACTGATACGGGAATGAAAACCAAGCAGGTTACTGCCTACTTTACACATCATGGGCCGATCGTTGCAGGCACAGATAATAAGTGGCTTAGCATTAAGTTAATGAATGAGCCCGTAAAGGCATTACAGCAATCTTATTTACGAACTAAAACTACTGATTATGACAGCTACAAAGACACTATGCGCTTTCATACCAACTCATCAAACAATACCGTTTACGCCGACAATAGCGGCAATATCGCCTATTTTCATGGGAATTTCATTCCTAAACGCGACACTAAATTTAATTGGAGTAAGCCAGTAGATGGTAGTGACCCAGCCACAGAATGGCAAGGGTTACACAGCATTGAAGAGACGGTTGGTATATTAAATCCAGCCACGGGGTGGCTACAAAATACCAATAATTGGCCTTATTCGGTTATCGGTGACACAAGCCCGAAACAAGATGATTACCCCGCATATATGGCCACATTTCCTGAAAACTATCGTGGTGTTAATGCGGTAAACATCCTGAAAGATAAAAAAGACTTTACCATCGATAGCTTAATTACCGCGGCTTATGATCCCCATCTTGCAGCGTTTGACGCTCTATTGCCGATTTTGTTTACCCAATATGATTTATTAGATGATGCCGGCAAAGCTGAATTAAGTAAGCAAATTGAGATGCTAAAAGGTTGGAATAGAAAATCGAGTATTGATAGTAAAGCAACATCACTGGCAATATTTTGGGGCCGAGAATTACGCGAACAAGCATTGCAAGATGACGCGGGCCTAGCAAGCTACAAAATGAGAAATATCACCTTTGATCAGTACATGCTCGAAGTTGCCAATAATATAGGCATACTAAGCTTAAAAGTTGCAGTTAATAAATTAACTACGGATTTTGGTCAATGGGATACGCCTTGGGGGGAGATAAATCGTTTTCAGCGCTTAACTGGTGATATCGTACAACCGTTTGATGACTCACAACCGAGTTATCCGGTTGGTTTTGCTTCATCTCGTTGGGGCTCATTAGCCGCTTATGGCCAGCGTACGTTCAACAACACTAAAAAAATCTATGGTACGCGCGGCAATAGCTTCGTTGCGGTTGTAGAGTTTGGTGACAAGGTAACCGCAAAAGCTATCACAGCAGGGGGACAAAGCGGCGATCCACTATCGCCACATTTTAATGATCAAGCTGAACTGTACTCACAAGGTAAATTACGCCCTGTGCATTATTACCTGGAAGATGTGAAAAAGGCAGCAAAAAGTAGTTATTATCCAGGACAGTAACTCTAGTTAATTTGATTAAGTTATTACAATAAAAGCATAATTTAAAAACCTTAAAAGCAAAGGCTTGCCTAGAATACAAGGTTACAAGAAAAATTGGCAAGAATAGTCGGATATGTGTCATTTAGCCAAAACATGTTAGCTGTTATGATTTATTCATACTAACTAAAAGGAACATATTATGCGTAATTTATTAATCTCACTTTGTTTATTTATCGTTACACTGACCAGCTTTAGTACTTGGGCATTTGAAAAGAAAGAACCCTTTAAAGTTGGAATATTAATATTTGATGAAGTGCAGATAATCGATTTTGCTGCACCTTACGAAGTGTTTGGTCATGCAAGATTTGAAATTCATACCGTATCAGTCACAGGTAAACCAATAACGACCGCAATGGGGTTAAAAGTGAGCCCGGATCATAGTTTCAGTAGCCTACCTGAGATGGACGCAATTTTGGTTCCCGGTGGTGATGTTTCCATTGTCCGGAAAAATAAACAGGTACAAAACTGGTTGAAAGAACAATACGGGAAAGTGGATCATGTACTTTCAGTTTGTACCGGTTCGAATATTATAGCTGAAACCGGTTTACTCAATGGTCTCAATGCCACTACATTTCATCGCGACCTCGATAATTTAGCCAATAACTTCCCTGAAATTAATGTATTGGATGATCAACGCTTTGTTGATAATGGTAAAATTATTACTTCGGCAGGCCTTTCCTCAGGGATCGATGCTTCATTATATTTGGTTAGTAAAGTTAATGGCATAGAATCGGCTAAGACCATTGCAATGTTTATTGAATACGATTGGAAGCAAAGTGATGTGTTTATTCGTGCTGCTATGGCAGACAAACATTTGCCAACTAATGATTATCAATGGCCGGCAGATGCTAAGTTTTCAAATGCTATTGCCTTTGGTGATAAAAACAATTGGTACCGAAGTTATGCAGTAGAAACATCAGAAAATATTGATAAATTACTTAATGTTTATAGCAAGGCAATGCTAGCTAATACTGACTGGGTATCGAAAGCATCTAGTGCAAAAGATACTGTGTTGTGGGAAAAAACTATCAACGATAACTTGTGGCAATTAAAATTGAAAGTGTTGGCAGACGAAGAGGGTAAAGCAAACAAGCTTATTAATACTCTTACAAATACAAGTGCAACAAAAAATATAGCTTTGGCTCAAATAAAATGAATCGCAGTATCGGTACTCACAGCAAAGTCATAAAAAAAATAGGATGCTTAATATTTGATGGCTTTAATGCTCTGGATGTTGTCGGCCCACTTGAAGTTTTTTCTATCGCCACGGAGCAAGGTGGTATTAACTACCAAATATGTATGGTGGGTCTGGAGCAAAAGCAATATACCTCAGAGTCAGGGGTACGTATTGTGGCTGATTTGTCGATAAATGAGATTGATCATTTAGATACATTAATTATTCCTGGTGGTGGAGGTGCAAGAAATTGTGAATTGCAATCTTCACACCAAGATTGGTTATTGTCTATGCAGGCAAATTGCCGCAGAGTAGTTAGTATTTGTACGGGGGCTTATTTACTGGCCTCAACCAATGCGCTTGATAATAAAAAAGCGACAACTCATTGGCATTACCTTGATGATTTTCAAGAGAAATTCCCCAATATTAAGGTTGTTAAAGATGCGTTGTTTATTGATCATGGCAATATAGCTACCTCAGCGGGAATAAGCTCAGGTATAGACCTTGCGCTCAAACTAGTTGAAGACGATTGTGGCGCAACTATAGCTGTAAATGTTGCTCGATTTCTTGTAATACACTACCGTCGTTCAGGTAATCAAGCTCAGTACTCAGTTCCGTTACAACGCCAGCAAAATTGCAGTAAAGAATTTTCAGATTTAACCGGCTGGATATTACAAAATTTAACCGAAGATCTGTCAATAGAAGTGCTTGCAGACAAAACAGGAATGAGTCCGCGAAACTTTTGTCGGAAATTCAAAAAACAAATGGCAGAGTCTCCTGCTAAATATGTTGAAATACTACGGTTAGATTACGCGAGACAATTATTAACTGAGAAAGATTGGCGACTTGAAAAAATTTCACAGTGCTGTGGGTATCGTAATATTGATGTTTTTCGCAGGGCTTTTGAAAGACGATTTATTATCTCACCTAATGTTTATCGGGCTAGGTTTAGCTAGTGCTAGTCCAGAATAGAGTCGTAGCTAAGGCGATCCAATAAGACCAGGTGTGCTTAACGGCCATAGGCGTTTATTCACTCTAAATAACTGTATCAAAAACTATTAATATCTGAATGATATGTGACAATTATATCTATCTACTATTGCCTCAATCTATGTAGAAGCTTACATTTTTAGGCCCATAGGTTAATGTACATTCAGATTTAATAAGACAATTGGTTAGATCAAAAAATGTCACAAAGAGGGAATTTCAGGCTCACAATTATTAATTTAGGTTTATGATCAGTATTGCGACAATGTATGGACTCCTCCAACCTATAAGCTAGGTTGGAGGAGTCCATATACTTTGCTGACGTGAAATAGTTATAGAGCTTGTTGGTAGAATATTCAACTCAGCCTCCCTCAACAGACATTACTATAGTAACGTAAAAAATTAAATGGCAAAATTAGCTATACCATTACACACATCTGAAGTGCTTGCTGAATTAAGAGAAAATCGGAGACCATTAAATGATTATCGCTCAATATTTATAGACAGAAAATACATAAACTATAAGTATAATCTATGAATACTAAAGGTGTAGATGACTATATCACACCACTTATCATACTCAGCATTATTAGTATGTTGTATTAATCAATGACTTCAGTAGTATCATTGATTCGATCCATAAAAATATTGTCATAATTCCAGACCAGAAAATTCCCCTTATTTGATTAAATTATTTTCATTGAAAACTTGCTAACGCAGAAATCATGTTATATGCTTATATGAAGACTGATATGAAGATCGGCAATTGAACGGCGATTAATATTATCTCAGTTTAAAATTAATATCGGAGGGTTGACCATGAATGTTCTAACTTTTGATGAAAAAACAAACCAGTCGGCTATGCCAGTTGTTACTGAATCGCGAGTGATTTTTCGCCGGTTCAGAACTCTAACGAAAATAATCATCACCTTACTAATAGTTATTGGCTTCTTGAATACGGCAATGAGCTCGTCAGACATTTATTTCACTCTGGCATCGATGATATGGTTATGGCAAAGTTCTCTGGTAAAAATTGAGTTTACAATTTTTAATAAAATAATTCGCCAAGCCAAGTAAAGTCATAATAAAAGCAGCTATTAAGATCTCAAAGCAGTTGTTGTTCACCATTAATATTCAATTCCTCTCCTAAATTTCATCAAGATTAGCTGACAGATCATGCTAATCTCGACGTAGAACATCATAGAAATTAATAAAAATGTCCCATCCTAGAATGCGTTGACGGTTTTAATGAAAGTCCAAGAGCCTTTCTTAGATAATAAAACGCTTTATTACCACTGCACCGTAATTGCAGGGCTGTTTCACGTATTGAGGAGTTCAGTCAAGTAACAAACAACTCACCTGAACCTATTCATTCGCCCTAATGGTTTTATAGTACTTAATTAAACCGTAAGTCGAACTATCGTGGTTAATATTAAGTTCTCCATTTTCAAGTTCTTGTTGGATTTTATTTGCCAGGCCTTTACCCAATTCAACCCCCCACTGATCGAAAGAACATATTTGTAACAGAACGCCCTGAACAAAGATTTTATGTTCATACAATGCAATTAAACTACCAATCGTGTGTGGTGAGATACGCTCCATTAGCAAGGTATTGGTCGGACGGTTGCCTTTGTGCACCTTATGTGGTGCCACTTTGTTAATGTACTCTTGTGTTCGGCCTTTCGCTTTTAAATCAGCACGAACTTGCTGTTCATCTACGCCTTCCATGAGCGCCTGAGTTTGGGCGAAGAAGTTAGACATCAAGGTTTCATGGTGCCCTATTACTGGTGTGACACTTTCAACCGAGCCAATAAAATCAGCAGGCACGATATTATTACTTTGATGCAGATACTGATAGAAAGCATGCTGGCCGTTTATTCCCAGTTCACCCCATATTGACGGCACGGTTGAGTAATTAATCTCATCACCATGCCAGGTCACTGATTTGCCGTTGCTTTCCATTTCAGCTTGTTGCATATAAGCCGACAACATATGCAAAGATTGGTCATAAGGCAGTATCGCTTGCGATTGCGCGCCCATAAACGTACAGTTCCACACACTTAGCAACGCCAAAATCACCGGTGCATTTTGCTCTAACGGGGTTTGACAAAAGTGTTGATCCAGTTGTTCAGCACCTTCGAGTAACTCGATGAATTTATCAAAGCCAAGATCGATGGCAATCGGTAAACCGATTGCTGACCAGAGTGAAAAGCGGCCGCCGACCCAATCCCACATATCGAAAATATTTTCTTCAGCAATACCAAACCTCACTGCATTTTCTTTATTACTCGAAACCGCAACAAAGTGTTTGCCAATCGCCGATTGATCAAACGATGAAGCAACCAGCCATTTCATTGCGGTATTGGCATTGGTCATGGTTTCTGTGGTGGTAAAAGTTTTACTGGAAACAATGAACAGCACTTTTTCTGGGTTAAGCGGCCGCAGAACTTCGGCAATTTGAGTACCATCAACGTTCGATACATAATGCACATTAACGCTGTTATCGCTGTATTGTTTCAGTGCTTCGGTGACCATCTGCGGCCCCAGGTTCGAGCCGCCGACACCAATATTGACCACATCGGTAATGCGTTTGCCGGAATAGCCCTGCCATAAGCCCTGTCGAATTTTATCACTAAACACTTGCATTTTATCCAAGGTATTTTGTACGCATGTTGAGATATCGACGTCGTCGACAACAATGGCTTTGTTCGATCGATTGCGCAACGCGGTATGCAACACCGAACGCTCTTCGGTGCTATTAATGCGCTCACCATTAAACATTTTTTCACGCCAGGCCTCTACTTCACACTCTTTGGCCAGGGCAATAAGTTTTGCCATGGTGTCGTCAGTGATCAGATTTTTTGAGTAATCGAGCAACATCGAAGGCAGCTGCACAGAGAATTTATCGAAGCGCTGGTCATCATTAGTGAACAGCTCATTCATATGATGTTGCTTCATCTGTTGCGCATGGCTTTGTAGTGATTGCCAACTTTTCATTGCCGCTCTGGTGGTCATATTTGTCTCCGTAACATTTGGCTTGATTACTATTTCGTTATTCACGAAACATTTTACACCGCCAAGATATCAGTCTTCATATGAGCAGACAAGTTATTTGTAATGAAAACACAGAAACCATCAATATAAGGCGTGCCATTGTCAGTTATCATATAAGATGGTAACATCATTAGTAATCGTCATTCATTAACCAGGAAGTCTGAGTTTTCTTTCGGTTAATTAATGAGAGTTAATTTGATCATCACCAGAGGGCCTTCGATGTTTACTAAAAAATCGCTCAATAAATTTTTCAAGCTATCGCTAACGTTGCTGACCACACTAGGCGGCGTATCGTATAGTTATGCTGAAACCGAAAACACCAGTTCACCGAACATTGTTATTATTTACACCGATGATTTAGGTATTGGTGATGTCAGTGCCTATGGCATGGGAAAATTATCGACACCCAACATTGACAGTATTGCCGAGCAAGGCATTAGGTTTAGCAATGGCTATGCGACGGCGGCTACTTGTACACCGAGCCGATTTTCTATCCTTACCGGCCAATATCCCTGGCGCAAAGGTGCGGCGATTTTGCCCGGTGATGCACCATTATTAATCGACCCAAGCAAAATTACCTTGCCGAAAATGCTGAAAAAAGCGGGCTATCGCACTGCGGTTATCGGCAAATGGCACTTAGGTTTAGGCAGTGGTCAAATGGACTGGAATGAACATATCCCATTAGGACCAAATGAAGTTGGTTTTGATTATTCATACATTATGGCCGCCACTAACGACCGCGTACCTAACGTCTATGTGAAAAATGGCAACGTAGTGGGATTAGAAAAAAATGACCCACTGCAAGTGAGCTACCAGAAAAATTTCCCGGGTGAGCCAACGGGTATCGACAACCCGGAATTACTGACAAAAATGAGCTTCAGCAATGGTCATTACCATAGTATTAATAATGGCGTGCCTCGTATCGGTTACCAAAAAGGCGGTAAAAGTGCGCAATGGATAGACGAAGAGATGTCAGATTTGTTTTTAAATGAAGCGCAAAACTTCGTCAAAGCCAATAAGAGCAAACCATTTTTCTTATTCTACACCTTACATCAACCTCATGTACCACGGATCCCCAATCAGCGTTTTGTTGGAAAATCGGGTCTTGGCCCACGTGGTGATGCCATTTTGGAAGCCGACTGGGCGATAGGTGAATTTTTAACAACCTTAGAACAAACCGGTTTAACAGATAATACCTTAGTGGTTTTTTCTTCCGATAACGGCCCCGTTTTGGATGATGGTTATCACGATGACGCAGTAACTAAATTGGGTAAGCATACCCCTGCGGGCAATTTACGCGGCGGTAAATACAGTTTATTCGACGCAGGCGCGCATATTCCATTTATGATTAGCTGGCCAGGTAAAATTAAGCCGGGTGTATCTGATGCGCTTGTTTCACAACACGACCTTCTCGCTTCACTAGCAAACTTAACCGGGCAACAAATTGCTGCCTCCGATAGTCAAGATCACCTTGATGCCTTATTAGGTAAATCAAAACAAGGTCGTCAAGGACTTGTTGTTCAGGCATTAGGGGGAAAAACGGCTTATCGAGAAGGGAACTGGCTATTCATTCCGCCCTACTGGGGCGATGAAAAGCTTGCCAAAGAAGACGTGGAAACAGGTTATTGTTCTTGTTATCAACTGTACGATCTCAATGAGGACCCAGGACAAATGCACAATGTTGCTAAAGAATTTCCTAATGAAACTAAAGCAATGTTAACGGCATATAGAACTGTCATGGCAAGCAATTAAGCTAACTTAATTAAATCGGCCAGTATAAAGGTATTTACTGATTATATTGGCCCTTTTTATTAAAAAATATCAATATTTACTTCAGCAATAAGTGTAATATAAAAAGCGATTTATAGCGGCCAAATCTCGTACTAAAATGAAAGTTAATATTGCTTAAATATAGCCTTTCATTAAAACTTAAACAGAACCACATCAAAATATTTCGTAAAAATTTTTCATTATACTATTTAGCTCATCCAGTATATAAAATTTAAATTTTAGACTTAATTTCAGATACTTACATCGTTTCCTCTTGTGCATTAATGAATAAGCCACACCACTTAATTTCATTTTATTTCAAAAACAGTTGATTATAATCTAATCTGATTGTATGTTGTATGACAACTGATAAGTTAAACATTAAATAATTACAAACGCATAAAGCGAACTTAACTTACATCCCCCTGTAACCGGGGTTAAATAAAAAGTAAGTATCTAATCCATTTAAGTGTATTATTTCTAATATAATAAAGGTGTTATAAAATGATTCAGACTAAACTCGATAAATTCAGAATAAAACAGGCGCTGGTGCTAAGTAGTACATTAATAGCGGCCCTTGGTAGTTCTGCTTACGCTGCCGATGCGGATATATGGCAGCAGTATACCGGAGTTATTTCCTCTCCAACTATCCCTGTATTACCCGACTATTCCTATGCAGGTTATAAACTTGGCATGGAGGGGATACCTGAAAATCATACTTTAGATGTGTTCAATGTTACTGATTATGGCGCAATAGCTAATGATTTAGTTTCTGATCAGAACGCCATTCAGTTAGCAATTGATACGGCAGAAGCTAATGGTGGAGGTGTGGTTTTTTTTCCTGCTGGTGAATTTTTGGTTAATACCGATGCTGAAAGCACTAGTACCATTCAGATAAGCTCATCAAATATTATCCTCAAAGGAAGTGGCTCAACACCTGGCGGCACAATTATTAAAATGCAAAATCATATGTTGCTGCCTGATGGTGCCCAGCCATGGGCTACGCCTAATATGATCACCTATTCAATTCCTTCTTCTACCAATGCGATTACCTCCATCACACAAGATGAAAGCAGAGGCAGCACTATTATTCACGTTACAGATGCAAATATTTTCGCAGGTGAAAAATACCTTCGACTAAAAATGACTGCAAATCTGACCGCCAACTCTGATTACCTTGATAACAGAACACCAAACAGTGTGTGGTCTGCTATTAATGATAACGGCGTTGAATTAAGCGAATTCCATCAAATCGTCGCAATTAATAGTACTGACAATACAATTACCCTAAAAGATCCCGTTGTTGATGATATCGATGCGAGTCTCAACTGGACTGCAGAACCTTATACCATGATGGAAAATATTGGTTTTGAAGATATTCATTTTAAAGGTAACTTCACTGACAACTTTGTTCATCACAAAGATTATATTCATGATTACGGTTGGCATGCTGTATCTATGGTACGTGCTGCTAACTCTTGGGTGACTCGTTCTCGATTTACCAATGTAACCAGACCTGTAGGCATGTCACTGTCGTATGCTTCGAGCATACATACCATATTAGCTGATGGCAATGGTGGCCATGCGCTGACCAATATTGGTGGAAGTTCTAGCCGAATTTTACAGGGTTTGATCTGGGATAATACTTCCAATGGCTTTTATCATGGTGCTGATATGTCAGGCCGTGCAAATGGCTCAGTTACCTGGAGAGTGGAAGCAGAAATGGGTAATGGTTGGGACTTACACGCGGCTCAGCCACGTACAAACTTGATCGATAATTATGCCAGTGCTGGTATCTCCAGTTCTGGTGGGCACTATTCTAATAACCCTAATCACTTAACAGGTTTGACCATATGGAATCAGTCTGCAACCGAAGCGGAGACAGCCGACCCTGTTAATTTTTGGCCAGGAGAATGTGGTTCTAACTATTGTGGTACAACTTTAGTTAGCCCCACTATTGTCGGCTACCATGGTAATGACACAACGTTTGCAGCTGCAAGTCTAAAATACCAAGAAAGCACAGGAAGTAAAGTTAGCCCTGAGTCGCTTTATGAAGCGCAGCTAGCCCATCGTTCTGTCGTTGGAATCCCCGTTCCTGTTATTGAAGACCCCGTTGTTGAAGAACCCGTTACCCAAACAGAAACCTTTACTAATATGACGATAACTAGCTGGGGTGCGGAAACTTATGTCGGTGATAATGGTAATACATGGTCTATTAATGGCAGTGGTAGTGGCACTTTTGTCGATGGCACTAAAGGCCTTTATTTTCAAATTCCCGAGAACGGTCCCGTATTAGCGGTAGAATCAGGCACCATTTCTGGTGGTATTAGCTCATTTTCTATTGATTTGATCGATAAATGGGATGCTGGTGATGAACGCACCCTGGAATTATTAATTAATGGCGACGTGATTGCTACATCAACTCATACCGGTACCGAAGTATATACCTTTACGGTCAATGATATTAACATTGCCGGCGATTTTATCATTGGTATTCAAAATGTCAGTGCTGGGGCTGAGAAGACACACTCTATTGCTGTTGATAATATTTCATGGGTATCATTTGCGAGTAATGAACCACCAGTTATTGAACCACCACTTGTTACTCAAACTGAAACCTTTACTAATATGACCCTAACTACCTGGGGCGCTGAAACCTATGTGGGTGATAATGGTATTACATGGTCTATTGATGGCAGTGGTAGTGGCACTTTTGTAAATGGCACTAAAAGCCTTTATTTTCAAATTCCTGAGAACGGCCCCGTGTTAGCGGTAGAATCAGGTACTATCTCTGGCGGTATTAGCTCATTTTCTATTGATTTGATCGATAAATGGGATGCTGGTGATGAACGCACCCTTGAATTATTAATTAATGGCGACGTGATTGCTACATCAACTCATACCGGTACCGAAGTATATACCTTTACGGTCAATGATATTAACATTGCCGGCGATTTTATCATTGGTATTCAAAATGTCAGTGCTGGGGCTGAGAAGACACACTCTATTGCTGTTGATAATATTTCATGGGTATCATTTGCGAGTAATGAACCAGATTGGACAGTGGCAGCAAAAGCTCAATTCGATACGATGAAAACCAACTGGTATGCAGCAGGCATACCGGTAACTGGAATCAGTATGGCTCAAGCCAGTGCACAAATAATTGCAGGCCAGTTTTTAACTCTATCTGCTATGGTAACACCTTCATATGCCACTGACACTTCTATAGTCTGGAGTTCGAGTGATCCCGCAATCGCAACCGTTGATGCTGGCGGATTGGTAAAAGCTCTATCCAGTGGTAGTGTTACTATTACTGCAACAACTAATGACGGTAATTTTACTGCAACAACAGTTATTACATCTGTAGAAGAGCAAAGCAAAGAGACTTTCAGTAACTTAGCATTGGATGGTTGGGGCACTGAAACCTATGTTGGTGCCAATGACATTGAGTGGACCGTCAATGCCAAAGGCGTAACCGAGTACCTGAATCCATCTAAGCACATCTATTTCCAGGGTAATCCAAGTAAACCAAGATTTATAGCGATACAATCAGGCTTAATTTCAGGCGGAATCAGCTCATTCTCGGCTCCAGCTAAAGATTTATGGAGTGAAGGAAATGAGCGTACACTAGAATTATTGATTAATGGTGAAGTGGTCGATACGTTTACTCATACCGGTGAAGACGAGTACACCTACCAGGTGAATGACATCAACATTGAGGGCGATTTCACCCTTGCTATACAGAATATGAGTACTGGCGAGGGAGACAATGCCGTCGCTATAGATAATATGACATGGAAGCCGTATTCAGGAGGCACAACAGAACCTGGAGAAACTGGTGAACCAGAACAGCCTACGAATGTGGCGCCAATTGCCTATGCTGGTACCCTACAATCAATTGTATTACCTAGTGATAAGGTAAACTTAAGTGGTGCTTGTAATGATGATGATTTGCCATCAACAGATGCAAAAACCTGTACATGGTCAGGTCCAGAAGGTGTTACCTTTGCCGATGTAAATTCAGCTGAAACTATAGCAAGCTTTGCCGCTGCGGGTACCTACGTATTAACCTTAACGGCAAATGATGGTGAACTAACCACAACCGATAAAGTGACTATTATGGTTAATGCTGAAGTTCCGAATGAAGACAAAGCAAGCTCTGGTGGCGGTTCAATGGGTTACATGTTATTTACTTTAATTTTACTCGCTAGAAGAAAATTAACTAAATAGATTGGCACTCTAACTAACGAAAAAATCTAGATACAAACTGGCAGTCCTGTACGCTTTATTGGGTCACTGTCAGTTTTGTTTTGCACTGAAGCTTTTATCAAACTTTCCATTGTCTAATCGTTTGTACTAATCATAACTAATGCCAACCATACGGTGCTAAACCTGCGTCATTTGCTAGTCTGAATTTAAGCTTTTCCTATCGTTCTAGATATTAATAACTATCATATTGCTTTTTTATCTGGAAAAACCAAGAGAATTCGTTCATGCGAGGAGTAAATGAATTGCATATGTAAGCAACAAATATATTATTTGAACAAAATTGGAGAACAATAAGATGAATACAAAATTACTATTTTCAATCGCTATGATATTGAGCATCTCTATCATTACTTTAATGTGCTTCCTATCCCCCGCACATGCAAAATCGAGTACTTCACCCAATATTGTATTAATCATATCTGACGATGCAGGTTACGCCGATTTTGGTTTTCAAGGCAGCAAAATAATCGAAACGCCTAATATTGATGCTATCGCGAAGTCAGGTGTAACATTTACCCGAGGTTATGTATCTGCTCCAGTATGTGCGCCATCACGCGCGGGGTTACTAACCGGCCGTTACCAGCAACGTTTTAGTTTTGAAAGAAATCTAACAACTAAAGAGGATCTTAACAGGGGTATAGCCCAAAGCGAAAAAACTATGGGTGATCATTTTAAAGCCCTAGGCTATCGAACTGCAGCAATAGGAAAATGGCACTTGGGTAATAAAGATGTGTATCATCCCAATAATCGAGGTTTCGATCATTTTTATGGTTTATTAGACGGCTCGCGCGACTATTTTAAACAAGTAATTAAAAAGCCTGCTGACAAATATAAAGTGTTGCAAAGAAATGGCGAGTTACTGACCGAAACGACCGGCTATGTTACTGATTTATTAACCAATGAAACCATTGACTTTATTGAACGAAATAAGACACAACCTTTTTTTGCTTATGTTTCATATACTGCCGTCCATACCCCCATGCATGCACAAGCTCATCGTTTAACAGCAGTCCCCGAAAGTGTTGTCGATCCTAAAAGAAGAAAACTTATAGCCATGACAGCCTCTTTAGATGATAACATCGGGAGAATTATCGCTAAATTAGATCAACTCGGTTTAAGTGAAAACACCCTAGTTGTTTTTTTGAATGACAATGGTGGTGCACTTACAAATGCATCAATTAACGCCCCATTACGTGGTTATAAAGGGTCAACATTTGAAGGTGCTATTAGGGTGCCTATGGTCGTAAAATGGCCTGGGCATATCAAAGAAAATAGTCATTATGATCAAACCGTGATCTCACTCGATTTATTACCAACGCTATTAGCTGCTGCGAACGCCAAACCAATAGAAAACACACCAACTATCGATGGGAAAAATCTATTACCTTATTTGAGCGGGGCGAACGCCAGTTCACCACATGAGTCAATATTTTTCAAATATCATTCTGGTCGAGCACATATTAAAGGGGATTGGAAATGGATGACCACCAAATTAAAACAAGCCGATGGCAGTAAAAAATTATTTAAATTTTTGTTCAACCTTAAAAACGATCCGGCTGAGCAAAACAATTTACTCAATTCTCACCCAGAAAAAGTCACTGAACTTAGACTTGAATGGCAAGATTGGTTTTTTGACATGCCAGGAATTTGGACCCAGCTTTAATATTATCACTGCAAAACAGGCCTTGTTCTGAAACTAGCAAGGTCATTTTTAATGCCTTAAGTGAATAACACAAACCACTTGTATGATAACAAGACTTCTGATATATTTTATCGTAATGATGCTTAAATAGTACAACATGAAAATGTCTAAATAGCTTATTAAATTAAGCAAATGGAGTAACATTCTAAGTTTCACTATATCTAATTAAGTAACGTTCACGTTACTCGTTTTTATGGGCCGGCATATTCTGGCTCTTCTGTTTGATAATTTTTATATGAGGTCCTATGATGCGAATTACTTGTAATCTAAAACAGGTGCTTTTACTCAGCTGCTTAACTTCTCCTTTTAGTTATGCCACTTCAGAAACTTCACCTGAGGCAAAAGAGCAGTATGTAAATAATGAAATATCTGCCAAATTCATAAAGCCCGCTGTATATAAAGCGATGAAAAAAGTTGCTGACTGGCAATTAACGCGGTTTAATAAAAAAACCTATCTATTCGAAGGCTATGATGAAGGTGCATATATGTCACCAACCGACAGCGATAGTCATCCGCAGGGATGGGTTTATGCGGCCTATCATGTAGGTATGTCTCGTTGGTCTGAATTAGCAGACTCAAAAGGTGACAGTAGCTATTATCAATTGCAATATGATATTGCAAAGCAGGGGAAATACTTATTCTCTCCCCGAATTTATAACGCTGATGATTATGCGATTGGCCAACTCTATTTAGATCTTTATAAAAAATATCAAGAACCTGAGATGCTAGTGCCGTTAAAAGTCATTTTTGAAATGATCATGCAAACACCATCAACAATATCTCTAAATTATGAACATGTCGTACAAAAATCGAATTTAACTTCGGATGAACTTGATGACAAATTTGGCGGCAGAAAATTCCCGATAGTACCCTGTAAAAATCGCTGGTGCTGGGCTGACGCTTTATTTATGGGTCCCCCGGTATGGATAAATCTAGCGAAGCAAACCGGTGATCAACGATATTTAGACTTTGCCGATAAAGAATTTTGGGCGACGGTTGATTTTTTATGGGATAAAGAAGATCACCTTTTCTTTCGTGATTCTAAATTTTTTGAAAAACGAGAAAAAAATGGTGAAAAGGTTATTTGGGCTCGAGGAGTCGGTTGGGTTGCAGCAGGTCTCGCACGCATTTTAGAAAATTTACCAAAGGATCATAACAAGCGGGCGAAGTATGAAGATATCTTTGAAAAAATGATGACGCGTTTAGCTGGCGCTCAACAATCAGATGGTTTATGGCGTCCATCAGTTTTAGCGCCTGAATCAAAACCATTTAAAGAAACAAGTGGCACCGCATTAATGGCCTTCGCTTTTGCTTCAGGTATTAATCAAGGAATTTTAGACAAAAATACTTTCCTGCCAGTGGTCAGCAAAGCATGGACAGCATTAGTAGATGCCGTGCAACCAAATGGTAAACTGGGTTGGGTACAACAAATAGGTGAAGCACCTGATAATGTATCCAAAGAAGATTCACAAATTTATGCCGTAGGAGCCTACCTACTTACAGGCAGTGAAGTGTATAAGCTATCTAAAGATTAGTGCGCACAATAACGATTATTGATAAAGGTATACGATTATATGTATTAATATCGTATACCTATTTATTAAGATTAGGCCTTAAATACTAGACTTAAGTGCTCCAATAGGTTTGACAACTAGTAAAGTGAGTAAACTAAACTCGCAGTGGTGACATATGTCAAACCACGTAATCAGTATGTGCAAAACTATCTCAAATGACCTTTCACTTGCTCAGGGAGAGAAGATTAAAAATCCGTAACTTGAGTTTCGTTGATTGTCATTGATGAAGATACACAATGGCAATCGTCCTTTGCTAATTTACATTATTGATTGGATGGCTAAAAACCGGTTTAATTATGTTATGTGGAGTCCACGTCGTGATAATATATTACCGGATGAGTACGAAGAGTAAATGATGAATTTTGCTGATATCTATGGTCACCTTATCACCAACCTAAGCAAACGAGGATTGATTTATTCAAGTTCTGAGCACAATACATCGCTGCTTTTTCCATACTCTCTTTTATGAAAAAAATTCGACGAACTTTGCAAAATACGAAGGCAAACAAAATGCCGATAACCTGGTTAATTACTCCAATTCTCAAGCAATTGAAATTTACACCAAACATAATACAATCGCCCTTGACTTTAAATTGCCGAAAAACATGTCTGTGTTGCACTACCCAAATCTTAAGCCGGGGGATAAGAATAGATCCGAAAGAGTGGATGCGGCAAAAAATGCTTAGGGCGTGAATAAATAAATGATCTTAAACGCCGAAGGTGGGACAGATATCAGCAGTCTTAAACTCTACAAACTTGAATTTAACCAAGTTTACTTATGAGTGGTATTTTAGCTTTGTGATCTGCTACTCGGGGCCCAGGGATAGGAAATAACAGCAATCTATGGCAAACCGAGACGAGGTTATTCCAACAAGTGTTAATAACACCAAATCAACTAACCTGTTTAGGCGCAAATAAGTTTAACGACAAGTGTTCTCTAGTGCCTCCTATTTTTAAGTATTTGCCATTGCTCTATCGATTCAATCAACCAGTCAGGCGTTGTACCTAACCTATGGTTAAGTTGTGCTTCAAATAATGAAGATGGGGTTACATGCTGATTAACGCTTTCTAACTTTAATAAATTATTTTCGTTAATACTGGTCGCACTGCCTCGATAACCGACTAAAATTGGATTTACCGCAGTTAAAAAACCATACTTTTCACTATCACTTTCGGGTAAATTCCAAAAGTCGATATTATCTTCATTACCCTTACTGACTGCACTGCCTAGCTGGGTAAAATTCCAAAAAACCAAGCCTTCAAGATGATTGGGTAAAGTTGCATATGAGCCGCCCCAGCCGCCAAAACCATGACTTGTTATGGCATCAAATAAGGTGTGTCTAGGAAAAACCGAATGAGCATCAATTCCTCGTGAAGTCGGACTATAAAATTTCCAAAAAACGTTTCCAACCGATAAATGTGATGCCCCGGGCCCATGCCATTGACCTTCACTACTGGTATCGATATTGAGGCCAACTAGATTTCTGGTGCCAAACGAAACGGTAAAGCTGCCATGCCCGGAATTACCTTCAATCGAGTTCAATAAAACACTATTAGCCATCCCGCCCTCTACGGTTACAGCATAAGAAACATCAGTAAACTTACAGTTTCGCACCCAGGAGTGACTTGTTCTTATTAACTTAACCGCAGAGAAACCCGAGTCATGAATATAATTTTTGTGATGCTTGAATTTTTCATTGAAGTTACCTTTAAAACTTATTTTTTCGATGCCTACGTTCGTGATAGATGGCACTTTTCCTATTTTCCAACCATAGTCGACATTTATCCTGGTCAATGTCGGACGCATGAAATACAGGCGATTACCCGATATTTTTTTAATCTGATGGCTTTCTGCCACCATCACACCTTTGGTATTTATTCTTTGCCAAATACCTCTTACTGGTTTGCCATGTAGATATTCATTATTCGCGGCTGGGTCTTCCATTTCAAAGGTAACCATATCGCCAATTTGAAATTGCTCTGCATTTAAAACTGTCACATATTCACTATTGGCAGCTGAATTTTCGATGATTTGTGTATGAAATGAATACTGTCGTTTTGCGCTGTTTGAGGTTAATGCCTGACTGTTGGCAGGTTGAAAGGTGATCATCGCTGGCACTGTCCATAACTGTTCAGCAACCACAGGTTCTAAATGATGCTCCATAAATAACTCAGTTTGCCTGCTATCATTTTGACTCCCTCTTAAAATGACATTCGAGGAAGACACTCTAAGACCTGCCCGCTGTCCTGGCATTTCGTTTACCAAAAACCTGCCAGCAGGGAGCTGTACAATTCCACCTCCGGCCTTTTCGGCGGCGTTTATTGTGCGCTGGATTGCATCTTTATCTTCAATACCATCGTCAGCAACGGCGCCATAGCTAGTGACATCAAATATAGGAAGTGCGAGTTCGGGGATAGCTGAATCAGAAAAATTAACCCCTGCATGAGAAAAATCCATTAGCACCCTTTCTTGACTACTGTTCTTTAGATAATTTTGCCATAGGGTTTCTTTTTCAGACTCTACGCTTTCGTCGATTATACCGGTACAGGCCGAGATGAATAAGCAGCACATTAGCTGAACCATATTCTTTGTCATTTTTTATACCTTTTTAAAATTCTAGTTGAGTTATCTGATTAAATATTTGTCATCAGGAGAAATCCCCCAAAAAAAATGCGCTACTAACATGGAATTCGAGACTTTATTCAGTATAGCTTCACCATTTAAATATTTGCGTCGCAAGCGACGGAGAATTAACTCAACAGAGCGCTACATATTGGCATTAATGAAGATGCTCAGTAGATTTATTAAATATGTGAACAATAGATGATTTATAAAAAAGAGATAAGCCCCAATATAAAGGCTTATCCCAGCGATAAATATGCTATTTAGAAGGTCGCACGTACACCGACAGAATAACGGGTACCAGTATCGGTAATACTAATAGTTCGGTTTTTATGTACGGTATATTTGTATGGGTCTTCATCAAGTAAATTAATAACATCGGCAAAAACAGTGAATTGTTCACTAATGTCATAACTAACAGAAGCATCAACCTGACCATAGTTATCTACTTTCATCGGGTCTCCCCACGAACAACTGTTACAGGTTGTATAACCTTCGCGCCAATTATAAGCAATACGTGCCTGTATAGGACCTTGCTCATAGTAACCAATTAAGTTGTAAGACGTTTCAGACAAACCATTCATATTTACATTAGATGTACTGGTTTCATCGGAAGCCGCACTAGTATCTAACAAAGTATAGTTAGCCTGTACACCAAAACCACTATCAAAGTTGTGCAGCATCGCCATTTCTATACCACTTATTTCAGCAGATTCTGTATTAAATGGTGATGTTTGCTGGAACTCACGATCAACATTGCTGATTGAATCGTATAAAGTTACATCTTGAGTAGACGAAACAATCCAGTCGGTTAAATTTTTCGAGAAATAAGTCGCGCCAAGATAACTGTCATCTGAGTAATACCATTCCAATGCGATATCAACATTTGACGAGGTGTACGGCTTCAATTCCGGGTTTTGGCCATTAATAGTACCATTAAATTCGGTGCCGCCTTGACCATCTGAGATAGCCGAGGCACTGATACTTTGCGCAGAAATAAGTTGACTTAAATTTGGTCGAGTCAATGATTCCGAATAAGAAATACGAGCAACGACGTCTTCGGTCAAGTCAAATTTTAAGTTTACACTTGGTAAAATTTTATCATAACTGGCACTAGCCATAATAGTATCACTAGTGTTGGTGTGTTCAATATAACCACCAGTACCAGGGATCTCTTCCATGCCGACAAACTCTTCGCCTGCACTTACTGATTCGGTATCGGTTGTGATATAACGTAAACCAAAGTTACCTGACCATGAATCGCCTGCAAAGTTTGCCTCAATATAAGCAGCAATAGTTTCTTCAGTGACTACCCAAGATTTACCTGCATTGTGCACAGGGGTGTATGGACCATATTTGCCGCCAGAAGGATTAGCCGCAAAACCAGCGTCAATTTTAGCTAACTGTAAAGCCACTGCGGCATCTGCTGCGGCTTGTGCTTCGGCTTCATTTGCATAAGTGTCATCACCATTGGCAAAATTATTCATAATTTGTTCACCACGGTGGTCAGCATTAGCTCTTGCTTCGTCACTGATCAAGTAGGCAAATAAATCATCCGGATTAAAGGTGAGCCAGTTATTTACAAATCCGCCATCATCATGGTCAGATAAAAAACCGCCATCAGGACTTATTTTATAAAATAACGACTCAGGTACATTGGCATAAAAACCGGCATACATGCCCTTAACAACATCTCCCCAAGGCGTTTCCGCACGATTTTTTGTTTTTTCCCGATCTGAGTAATAAACACCGGCTTTTACAGAGGTTAATAACCCTAAATCTTCTGGTTGCCACTCTGAATCAATACGAAACTCGGTGATTTCATCATCACTATCATCACTGGTTAAATAAACATTATTGGTATGATATTGAGACGCATCGCCATAAAAGTTAGCATCGTTTGTTTCCCACTTGAATGAGTCACCGGTATCTTCCCAATGTGCAGGAGTTTGCGTTGGATTAGCAACAGTTATATTGGGGTTATTCTTTGAACGTGCTTCTGCTTTTGAAGAATGAAGATCTACGTTGACAACAAAATTATCAGATACATCCCATGCAACATTTAAACCGAACATTGTGGTAGTGCTATCACGATCCTGATCCGCATATTGAGCACTGTTCCATTGACCTATTGGTAGCTTTTTACCATTATCATAGAGTTGAAATACCCCAGGAGAAACAAATGGTTTAACCGATCGGTCAAATTCAGTAACAGTGCCATTACCATCGACCTCGGCATTAAATTGAGGGTTGGAGAAATAACGGCTCAGGGTATGACCTTCTTTCTCGGCAGTTAAGTTTGAATATAAAACATCAGCAGTCACTAACACATTATCAGCAGCTTGCCATTGACCGACTAAGGTACCACCAATGCGCTCTCTATCTGATAATTCATATCGTTGAAAGGCACTTTGTGGTCGTCTAAACTTGTCTTCGGTAAAGTCAGAATCCGGACCACCAAGTTGAACATTGCTTTCTCGGAAGTTGGTAGAACCGGCTTGATCCATGCGAGCATCCCTTTGCTGGTATGCAAATGAGGCTAACACACCAAAGTCACTATCAAAATTTTGACTGATCAAAGCAGAAACAAATGGAGTCGTGCTATCCGCTAAGGTGTCATGAACCCCCTTCACTGATGCAACACCTTTAAAACCGTCATAATCAAATGGACGAGCGGTATGAACATTCACCGTACCACCAAGACCACCTTCTATGGTATCTGCTCGAAGTGTTTTATATACATCGGCACCACTAATAAGCTCGGATGCAACTAGATCAAATGAAAAACCACGAGATGAATCGTCTGTAGGCATAGAACGGCCATTAAACAATACATTGTTAAAATTAGAACCAAAACCACGGATGGAAATTTTTTGGCCTTCACCACCTTCACCACGATCAATCGTTACACCAGTGATTCGTTGTAATGATTCGGCAACGTTTTGATCAGGAAATTTACCGATATCTTCAGCGGCTACACCATCAATAATACTGTCTGACGCACGCTTATCAAATAAAGAGTTAACTAAGCTACCGCGAATACCGGTTACCTCAATTACTTCAACCTCTTCTTTGTCCTTCAATGCTTCTTCAGCCATTAATGGAGTACTAGAGATTGCAGCAAATACAGCGGCAGCTAAACTACTAGTTTTAAAATTCATTGTTTCCACCTTTTATGATCTTATCTTATATGTTTTTAAACCAAAGTTCTTGTTTTCTATATGTTGATAATTTTGCCTTCGAAGCGACTTATTAACATAGTGTTATCTTTCTTTTTACTTATCAGTTGTCATACAACATACAACCTGATTAGATTACAATCAACTGTTTTTTTAAATAAAATAAAATTGAGTAAATGTGTTGAATTAAAAAACCAACGCATAGCCACCATAAGTAATTGATATTATTAGAAAAGACCACATCTAAACGGGCATAAATAAGATAAGGACAAATTAGCAAGATATTTATCTTTAAGACCACTTTAATGCTTCATAAAGTTATGAATTTAGGATTGATAAACCGAAAATTTAGGGGGGATGGCTTAAAAATAGTTATGAATGAAACGCTCAACTAATTGGCAAACGCTTCTATATTGGAGGTGATAAATATAAGTTTGCCGATGTTAAAACATCGGCAAAAGCTGCTTACTTTCACTTACAGGTTAATGCTTATCATTAACGCTTGAAGTCCAACTACGAATTTTATGACCATGTAACGCGTACCATAAAATAACCAAGTAACACGGCAACATGATCCAATAAGAACTTTGTGAATTACCACTGGATTCAACTAAATAGCCGTATATTAAAGGCATCAAAGCACCACCGGAAATCCCCATAATAAGTAAAGCGGAACCGGTACTGGTGTGTTTACCCAAGCCAGTTAATGCCATAGGCCAAATGGCCGGCCATACCAATGCATTAGCAAAACCTAACAAGGCAACATAAAGCACGACATTTGGGATTTGAGGTGCGCCAGTCCAGAAAAATAAAGACTGCCAAACATTGGAACTATCAGACGATGAGGTGAGTAGCAATATTGATAAGACAATACCGAAAGCGCCAGACAGCGCTAACGCGGTTTCCTGACTAATAAAACGTGGGATCACCACCATACCAGTGATGTATGCCGCAACCATAAACGCCATGGTGTAAGAGGTGAGCTGGCCAAAGTTGCTTACTCCCATTTCTTGACCAAACAGGCCAATAGTATCACCGGCGATCACTTCGACGCCGACATAAAAAAACAGCGTCAAGGCGCCAAAGATTAATTGTGGAAAGCGTAAAATTGCCCATTTATCATCATCGCTGTCATTAGTATTTTCTTCTAAATTGGGCTCAGGCAGTGGCGACAATTTAATTACCACAGCCAATATCGCTAACATTATCGCCATCACAATATAGGGAGTGACCAGGCGGCTTGATAGTTCCATTAGTTCGGCATTACGTTTTATTTCATCCAAGGGCGCAAGCCGTGTTTCGTCAAACTGCGACATGTCACTTAACACAAACGCGGTAAAAATGATCGGCGCAACAATACCGGCACTTTTATTCAGTAACCCCATAATACTAATACGCACCGCCGCCGTTTCTTTCGGACCGAGCAAAACAATATAGGGGTTGGCGGCAGTTTGTAACATGGTTAAACCGGATGCCAGAATAAATAACGCCAGTAAAAATATGCTGTACATTCGCTCTTGCGCTGCGGGAATAAAAATAATGGCGCCAACCGACATCACTAACAGTCCCAACACCATGCCATTTTTATAGCCGCTGCGTTTTAACACTGTGGATACCGGCAATGCCATTACTGTGTAGGCAATATAAAACGCCATGGTGACTAAATAGGCTTCCATATGATTGAGTTCACAGGCGATCTTTAAAAACGGTATCAATGAACCATTTAGCCAAGTGACAAAACCAAAGACGAAAAACAGACCACCAACAATGGCCATAGGCACCAAACTTGATTGCTTAACTTGTGTATTTTCTATTGCCGCTTCCATAAATCTCCCCTTTTATTTCTGATTAATAACAAACGAATTTACTTGCATTTTGTTGGTAAAAATGAAGCTAACCGTTCTTTCGATTTATTTCATTTCAAAGAAAAGACTTTGAAAGTAACGAATATCTTGTTAGCATGTTATCAGATAACATGAAGACATATCAATAGATTTGTATTTTAAGGAGGGGCCATCATGCTCACCACGATTGAAAGACATAGTGAAATAATTCAACAAATCAATAAAACAGGTAAAGTATCTGTTGAAGCATTAGCATCCGAATATGCTGTTTCTACGGTTACTATTCGTAACGATTTAAACCAATTAGATAAAAAATCACTGTTAGTTCGCTCACGCGGTGGGGCTATTTCCAGTAGTAGAATAACAAAAGAGCTATCCTTCAAACAAAAGCACATTCAAAACCATAAGGTTAAAAAGTTACTGGCAAAAGAGACAGTAAAGTTAATCAATAATGGCGATTCTATTATTTTAGACTCAGGCACCACTACCGAAGAAGTCGCGCTTTGTCTGCATCAGCATCAACAATTAAAAGTAATGACCAATGGTCTGAATGTAGCGGCAAAATTGGCACAACATGATGGTATCGAAGTCATGGTGACCGGTGGAACATTACGGCAAAAATCGCAATCTTTCTTTGACAGTCAGGCCAGAGACAGTTTACGTCATTACCATTTTGACAAAATTATTTTAGCGGTTGACGGTTTTGATCTGCAAGCAGGTATCACCACTCACTTTGCACAAGAAGCCAGTTTGAATCGATTAATGTGTGAAAAATCGGCTGAGATTATTGTGGTAACCGACTCATCAAAGTTTGATAAACGCAGCTGCCATGTGGTGCAAAATATCGACAAAATCAACACTGTAATCACCGATAAAGGCATTCCCGCCGAATACATCAAAGCATTTGCGATCGCTGGCGTCGAATTAATTATGGTCGATTAGCAAGTAAAGCTAACGGCTATTTACAAGTTAAGGAAATAAAATGAAAGAAATCACTGACATCATCAAAGCTAACCGAAACGGCGAAACTCGTGGTATTTACGCCATCTGTTCCGCCCATCCGTTGGTAATCGAAGCATCTATCGAACAAGCGCTAAGCGATGACTCGCCAATATTAATCGAAGCCACCGCCAATCAAGTCAATCAATTCGGCGGTTATACCGGAATGTTGCCGGCCGATTTTTTAGAATTTATTGGCAGCATTGCCGATGCCAAAGGCTACCCTAGAGAGCGTATCATCCCGGGTGGTGATCATCTTGGGCCGGTTTGTTGGGTTGATGAGCCGGCCGAACAAGCGATGCTCAAAGCTCAGCAACTAATCAAAACCTATGTCGCCGCCGGCTTTAAAAAAATTCATTTGGATACCAGTATGAGCTGTGCCGATGATCCACAATGTTTAGCCGATGAAGTTGTCGCCGAACGGGCAGCAATACTATGCGCCGTGGCAGAGCGAACCGCTATCGATAGCTTTGGTAAATCTGATTTAGTCTTTGTGGTAGGAACCGAAGTTCCCCCTCCAGGCGGTGCTACAGAAGAAATCGAGGAATTAGAATTAACGCCGGTAAACAGGGTAAAACAAACCTTAGCACTGCATCAAAATGCGTTTTCGGCACGTGGCCTTGAGGATGCGTGGCAGCGTGTCATTGCCTTGGTTGTGCAGCCTGGAGTTGAGTTTGATCATACCAGTATCATCGATTATCAATCAGAAAAAGCGCAGGCACTAAAAGCATGCATTGCAGAGGTACCTAATATTGTTTTTGAAGCGCACTCGTCTGATTATCAGAATGATCAAGCCTACCTTGATTTAGTGAAAGATCACTTCGGTGTTTTGAAAGTAGGTCCGCAATTGACCCTGGCAATGCGAGAGGCGATGTTCGCCTTGTCTTATATTGAAGATGAACTGTTACCGGTAGAACAGCGTTCACATTTACGTGCTGTTTGTGAGCAAGAAATGTTAGAAGCGCCAAAAAACTGGCAACGTTTTTATCCGGTTCCCGCCAGTAAAGGCACTCTATATCGCCGATATAGTTACAGCGACAGAATTCGTTATTACTGGAATCAGCCACGCATTCAACAAGCTGTGGACTGTTTATTTACCAACCTTAGCAACTCAGGTATTCCATTACCGTTAATCAGTCAGTTCTTACCTGAGCAGTACCGTGCAATTCGTAACAACGACTTAACAGTATCACCAGCAGAATTGGTGAAAGCAAAAATAAAGCAAGTAACAGGATCTTATGCACAGGCGTGTTGGCAGCAATAGCTAAACGATAGTTAAGCAATAGCAAACAAATTAAAATATTTAGTACAAATTTAGGAACAATGATGAGTGAATTATTAACGTACAACGAAGAATTTTTAAAATCTCAAAACGGCTACTGGACGGCAAAAGAAATATGCCAGCAACCGCGCATATGGCGTGAAGCAGCAGCAAACGTTGATAGCAAAAGAAGTGAACTGGACGCATGGTTAACACCTATATTGGCACAAGCGAACTTACGTATTATCTTAACCGGTGCCGGTACTTCGGCTTATGTTGGTGAAGCTATCGCCCCGCATTTAAGTCAACAATCAGGTCGTTTATTTGAAGCGGTCAGTACCACAGACATTGTCAGTAATGCACCGCAGTATCTATTGAAAACCATTCCCACCTTGTTGATCTCCTATGGCCGTTCTGGAAATAGCCCGGAAAGTGTCGCGGCAGTGAAGTTAGCCGAGCAAGTGGTCGATAATTGCTACCATCTGGTTATCACCTGTAATCCAGAGGGCGATTTAGCCACTAATGCAGAACAGCAAGATAACGCGTTTTCACTACTGATGCCAGAAGGCACGCTTGACCAAAGTTTTGCCATGACCAGTAGTTTTACTTCGATGTTAGTGAGCACGGTTGCTATTTTTGCCCCGCAAACAGAGCAGCTTGAAATCGCCGCGCAATGGGCAGAAAACTTTCTCGACAAAAATGTGGATGCATTAAAGGAGCAAGCGAAGCAACCAACGCAGCGCTTGGTATTTTTAGGTGCCGGTAACTTACAGGGTATTGCTCGTGAAGCGGCCCTTAAAGTATTAGAGTTAACGGCCGGACAAGTATTAAGTTACTTTGAAAGTCCTTTAGGCTTCCGTCATGGGCCAAAGTCATTAATGGACGCATCTACCGAAGTGGTATTTTTCTCATCGAGTGATAGCTACACTAAACTCTACGATCAAGATTTACTGGCCGAGTTACATCGTGATGATCAAGCACTGGCGATCACCACATTAACCAAAGCTAGCTTCAACCACGCCGAAGATATCGCCGATGTCTGGGCCGGGTTACCTTATATTCTCTATTGCCAAATATTGGCATTTTTCAAATCAATGCAAGCCAATATTACGCCCGACAATCCATGCCCTACCGGGGAAGTCAATCGTGTTGTTCAAGGCGTTACCTTATATCCGCTTGAGATGCACTAAAGGTTATCATTATGTCACATCCAAAAAACATACCGCCTTCTGCCGTTCACTATGGCATTGACATAGGGGGGACTAAAATTGAGATAGGAATTTTCAACGCCGAATTAGCCATGATCGACAGCTGGCGAGTGGCTACACCAACAACAAACTACGATGAATTTCTTGCTGCGCTCTGCGAGTTAATCTTCACTGCAGACAATAAAACAGGCCAACAAGGCAGCATCGGCATCGGCATGCCCGGTATTATCGATAATAAGAACCAGGTGAAATCGGCCAATGTGCCTTGCGCTACCGGAAAATCTATCACTGCCGATTTGCAAAAGTTAATCGGCCGAGATATCGCCATTGCCAACGATTGCCGCCTGTTTACCCTGTCTGAGAGTTATGGTGGTGCAGGAGATAAGCAGAGTGTGGTTTATGGTGCCATCATCGGCACAGGCGCCGGCGGTGGCCTTTGCCTAAATGGTAAATTACTCCAAACAGTGAATAACATTGCCGGTGAATATGGCCATGTCGCGGTATCGGGACTGCTTCTCGAGCGCTATAACCTGCCCGTTAGAGGCTGTGGTTGTGGTTTAACCGGTTGCATTGAAAGCTATATTGCCGGTCCTGGGCTGGGCTGGCTTTATCAGCATTTTGGTGCCAATAATGACAGCACTACCGATTTTGTTGACCAGTTAAAAGCCAATGATGCCATCGCTGAAAAAACATTCCACTGTTATATGGATCTGTTAGGTTCAGCTTTTGCATCCTTAGTAATGTCTTATGATCCGAACGTGATTATCGTCGGCGGTGGGCTATCAAAAATTGACGAAATTCTCGATGCCCTGCCGGATGCAACCAACAAGCATTTATTCACCGGTATCCGTGCTCCAGCGATAAAACGTGCCACATTTGGTGATTCCAGCGGTGTGCGCGGAGCTGCCATCTTAGGAAGTCAAGAGTTAGGAAATCAATATGTCGTTAACTAAGCGTTACTATTTACACGCCAAACAGGTTTTTGCAGAACATGATGTCTTGCATAGCCATTATGTGTTGATTGAAAATGGCAAGATTTCAGCGCTAACTGCCACTGCAGAAAGCGGAATTGAAGTCATCGACTTAGGTCAAAATCGTCTACTTCCTGGTTTTCTCGATTTGCATATCCATGGCAGGGAAGGCTGCGATATTATGGATGCAAAACGCGAATCCATTGAAGTAATTTCAACATCACTGGCAAAACATGGTGTGGTGGGGTTTCTCGGTACGACAGTTACCTCGACTTGGGACAATACTCTAGCTGCCTTTACAACGATTGGTCAGGCATACCATGATCAGCCCGGCGGTGCACAAGTGCTAGGGGCTTATAATGAAGGCTTATTTTTTACCGAAGATCACAAAGGTGCCCATGATGAAAAATACTTTTTGCCATTAAGCAAAGACAATATCAATGCCATCATTGAAGCCTCACAAGGTGCCTTAAAAGTGATGGCGCTCGCACCTGAGTTACCCGATTCAGAAGCCATCATTAAATATTTAGCTTCACAAAGCATTCGTCCCATGCTGGGCCATACCAATGCCGATTATCAGCAAACCTGTAACGCACTCCACGCCGGAGCGTGTGGTGGTGTTCATGTCTTTAACGGCATGAAAGGAATCCACCATAGAGATCCAGGATGTGCCGGTGCGGTTTTAATGGAAAAAGATGCCTATGTCGAAGTGATCGCTGATGGCGTACATTTACATCCGGTTATTTTACAGATGATTTACCGCTTAAAAGGGCATAAAAAGATGGGTTTAATCAGCGACTGTATTGTTGCTGGAGGCTTATCTGATGGGACTTACCGCTTAGGTATGCTTGAGGTCACCGTTGATAATGGCGTTGCCCGAACCGATAGTGGCTCACTAGCTGGCAGTACTCTCACTTTAGAGCGAGCAGTTGCCAATTTAATCAACCTAGCCAATATACCGGCGCTGGAAGCGGTACATATGGCAAGCTTAGTACCGGCTCAATTTTTAGGGTTAGGAGATTCATTAGGCAGTATCGTTGCAGGAAAACGCGCTTGCCTGACCGTTGTTGATGATGCCTATAACGTTCAGGCAACCATTATTGATGGTCAGTTCGTTTATCAAAGCCGTAAGTTCTTAGCGTAATTAATCTTGTTTTGGCGTCAGCATAGCAGGTAGCAGCAATCGGCATAAGGGATGAATTGAATATATACTTATGCCGATTGTTATCATATACAACAATAACTCTCTTTTAACTTAAACCTACTGATGATAAACCGTTTAATATTTCTCCTGCGCTACACATCCCCCTTAATATCCTAAATCATGTAGTAGCGCGCACGAAAGATATTGGCGTAGCTGAACCGGAAAAGGTTTATATGCTAAGATGAATGGCGAGAAATTAATAAATTATCCGGCTATATGCAGAGTATTTAGATTGGTTAACCCCATCCTTGGGAGTAGAACCGAATTATTAACTCAGGCTTATTAAACCGTTAATGTATAGATGTTTTTTATTTAACTGTATTGTATTGTTGTAAATATTCGTGCCAAGCTTGCTTCGATGTTATTTGATTTGCTCTTTCCCATGCATATCCAGCCTGGTAACGAAACTTTCCATATTCGTCAGTATGTGAAACCAACCAAATATGACTTTGATCTTTTTCTTCACTCGCCTGATGGATGATTTCATCGACTAAATTAGGTGCCACCATAGCGCCGGTCCCCAAATGAAAATCACCTATTTTTTCCCAAGTGGCGATCCAGGCAGATTGTTGCTCAGAAGAGACACTGGCGGCACCATCATGAGTCGATAAACCAATGGCAATACTCAAATGCTTTGCCGGCAGGTTATTGAGTAGAAACATCGATTCTACCGCAAACAGTTGCGAGCCTAATGCCAGGCTGACCCGTTTGGTTTCCTTGATCTGGCCCAAATCAGTTTGCCAGGCGTAATCGAGCTCAAAGCTAACTTGCTGCTTACTATTTTCGATAATACGCCAGGCTTTAAATGTTCCTGCTGCCTGCGGCTTTCCTTCTAACCAAATAGCTGTACCACCACAGCCGCGGGTAGTACCGGTGTGATAAGGGTCATAGCCTTCGCCTCGATCAACATGGTAACTAATTTTGTTTTGGAAATTGTCATACCATTTATCAAGAATGGAATAATTGACTCTTTTTAACCAGCAATCTACGCCACTGGCAGGTCCGGTAGATTTTGAGGATGGCCCATACATGCGAAAGGCAACCAGATCATTCTCCCAGGCAAAGTCATCTTCACGTTCAGGCACAAATTTGGCGTAAGCTTTCACTTCACTATGTTCAGCTTGTTGTTGATTTGAGCATCCCGCAGATAGCACTACGGAGGTAAAAAGGCTGAGCAATAATATATTTTTCAAGATGGTACTCTCTCTAGTTAACCTAAAATTATGGTTACCTTGCTTCTCAACATGGCTGCGAACAAACAAGTACTACTACCAATATTTGCTTGCTGGCGGTAACCCCTTTTCTGTTTTATGACCTCTAAATAAAGTTTTTTACGATCCACAGCGTTCTGCATAGAACTTGATGAGTTTCCTCATTTAGCGAATAATTTATCCTTTAGTTATCAGTAGTTCTAAAACCTTTTGCAATAAACTCATCGGCTTTACGCTGCAAAGAAATAACCAATTTAGGGTTAGATGCCGCGACATTATTTTTCTCACCAAGGTCTATCGCAAGATTGTAGAGCTGAGGCTCTTTAGAATAGCCCATTTCAATGTCTTTATTAGATAACCATGCTGGCAATATTTTATCTGTAGGGATCGGTATAATATATTTCCACTGATTTTTTCTTAATGACAAGGTACCAACAGACTCCTCAATCATATAGTCTCTCGCTGTTGTGGTTTTACCTAACCAAGCATCCATTAAATTTTGACTATCAATTGCTTCATCGCTTGCCAATTCTATCCCTAATAAGCTTGCCATTGATGCATAAATATCAACTTGTGAGATCAAGGCATCACTCACCAAAGCTTTAGTTTTTCCTGACCAATAAACAATCATTGGCATGCGTGTTCCACCTTCGAAGGCACTGTATTTTCCCCCCTTAAGCGGACCTGATGGCCGATGCTTACCTAACATTTCAAGCGCCTTATCGTCATAACCATCGTCTAACACAGGTCCATTATCACTGGTAAACATCACCAGAGTGTTTTCTAATAAATCTTGTATTTTTAGCTCTTTCATAACTTCGCCAACCATCCAGTCCATTTGCACAATGGCGTCTCCACGAGGGCCCATCATGCTTTTTCCTTTAAATCTAGGATTTGGTACACGTGGCACATGAATATCGTGAAATGAGTGAAATAGAAAGAAAGGATTTTTCTTATTTTTGCGAATAAACTCAACAGCTTTTGAAGTAAAAACATCGGGGAATTGCTCATCAATCCATAAAGCGTTTTCCCCACCACTCATAGTGCCAATACGACTAATACCGTTAATGATAGTTTGACTATGCTGTTTATCCGCTTTGAATTTTAATAATTCAGGATGATCAATTCCCGTAGGTCGATCTCCTACTTTTTCACTATAACTGACTTCAATGGGATCTTTTAAATCTAGATTAACGACATGGTGGTTTTCTAAATATACTGTAGGCACACGGTCACCTGTAGCAGGCAACAAGAAGCTATAGTCAAAACCGATTTCAAGTGGCCCTGGTTTTACTGCTTTGTTCCAATCGACAAAACCATCACCTAAACCCAAATGCCATTTACCGACAACCCCTGTGGTGTACCCAGCCTTTTTTAATAATCTTGGTAATGTTGGTTTTCCTGGAGGGATCAGTGCTGGTGCATCACCTGGTAAAATAGCCGCATTACTACGAAAGCCATGCTCCCCTGTTAGCAGAGAGTAACGAGATGGTGTACATGTTGCGGCAGTACTATGTGCGTCAGTAAACTTAACACCTTTACTTGCCAGTGAATCGATATTAGGCGTATTTACACCTGCAGCACCGTAGGAGGAGACGTCTCCATAACCTAGATCATCGATGTAAAATATGATCAAATTGGGCTTCCCCCTCGTTGAAGCACTGCTATCTAAATCGCGCTTCTCGGTTGCATTGTCTTTATTGCAAGCTGTTAATAAAATAACTAAACAGCCGAAAAATACCTTTACAAATTTCATCAATTTCAATCCTCTCTTACTTAATAACTAACAGGTTTCTCTTATCATTTCTTGTCGGCATATATCGCTAGCACAATAGTTCTTTTCAATATCCGACACGGAGAAGTCTGATGTCATATAAGCATATCACCATAATTAAACATTTAAAAGTAATTAATCCTGCGTCTTTAAGCTCTTTCAACAAAACAAAATACGAAGACATTTTCCGCAAAATGAAGACGCGCTTAGCCGGAGCGCATTAATTGATGCGGTGCAACCAAATGGTAAACTCGGCTGGGTACAGCAAATCGGAAATGCTCCTGATAATGGATCAAAGGATGACACTCAAATCTATGCCGTTGGTGATTTTTTGCTTACTGGCAGTGAAGTTTATAAATTATCTGAAGATTGATTATTCAGCTCAAAGGAGTGACTTTTTAGGTTCAACAGAACAGAACAGAACGCTTGAGAGTATATTGCCAATTTATTAAAAGAAAGGCTTATTTATCGCTGTTATTTAAGTCATTATTTCAAATTTAACATAAAGTCGGAAAAAACGGGAGCTGCCACAATCGCGCCTTTGTGCTGAATAACCAAACCCGAGACTTTACATCCAAGCTTAACTGCTTCAACCACACTTTGGCCTTTAGAGCGGGCAGATAAATAACCGGCGTTAAATGAATCACCGGCAGAAGTACTATCAACCACTTGCTTAACTGGGGTTACTGCAACTAAATCCTGCTCGTTGTCATAAAGACACATCACCCCTTGCGCACCATTTTTAATGATTAATTCGTCAATCTCATACGAACTTAAATACAGGCTAATTTGCTGGTAGGAATTAAAGCCATTTAGCAATTCAAAATCTTCTACGCCAGCAAAAACGATATTGCTATACTTTAGCGCTTGTTCGTATTGCTCTATCGCATCTTCCTGACTTTGCCATAAACGCGGGCGATAATTTGAATCGAAGACAATGTCTACCCCTGAACTTTGCAAATCTTGTAGCAATTGCCAAAACAACTCTCGCTCTTCCGGTTCGATTATTGCCAGTGATATGCCAGAGAAATAAAAGGTATTGGTGTTGGCTAATAGTTGTGCCCGGCTATCTTCACTAAGGAAAGACAAAGTTCGTTTAGCGGCGGACGTTTCGCGCCAATAAACAAAGCTACGCTCTCCTTCTGCTGATATGTTAATTAAATACGCGCCAAGGATGCGATCGGCAACCGTTTGCACCAGATCAATATTAAGCTGTTCGCTGGTAAACCTTGTAAGCATTTGCTCGCTTAAAGAGTCATTGCCAATGCCCGTTAAAATTGACACTTGGCTGTCATCCCCGTTTAAACGCTTCAAATAGACGGCAGTGTTGTATATGTCGCCGGCAAATGATTGCCGATAGTCGCCACTGGACATAGGTGAAAATTCAACCATACACTCACCCATGACAACAAAATTGGACATAAATTTACACCTCTAAATTCGATAGATAAAACATGTTAACTTATAAGACATCATACAAGATATAATAAAAAGGTGCTAGTTTATTATCTGGTTATTACTCTATGGCTGCAGCGTTTTTTCGACTCGCAAGGGCAAAATCTGCTGAAAAGGCTAGCTAAGTGTTAGTTTTTTGTTAAAGTATTTCAATATATTATATTGTAATGGCGATGTTAGCTGTATTGTTGTAGTATGGTTATCAGACATCAGTTCTAAATGGAAATAAAGGGATTAATCATGACCGAAATGCAATTTGCCGTTGGCCAACTTCAAAACTCGCGCAGCCTTACCAATGAGCTTGTTGAGTCTTTACGTGAACAAATCGTTGGCGGAAAAATGCAACCAGGCACTAAATTACCCGCAGCTAAAGTCATTGAAGAACAAGCTGGCGTTAGTCGCAGCGTGGTACGAGAAGCCATAGCAGCACTAAAAGCCGAAGGTTTAATTATCAGTCGTCAGGGGGTCGGAGTTTTTGTTGCGAATTCAACTCCGAAAAAGACCTTCGAAATTGAAGAAGAAGAATTTAACTCTGTTGATGACGCCATTAAAATATTGGAGCTGCGTATTGCAGTTGAAGTAGAGATGTCGGTCATGGCGGCGAGCAACCGCAGTGTAAAACAGATGAAAACAATTTGGAAATGTTTAGATAATTTCGATAAACAAATCGAAGCGGGTAACGATGCAGTAAAAGAAGACTTTTTATTCCATTTAGCCATTGCTGATGCATCAGGCAACCCTTATTTTTCCCGCTTTATTGAATACATCGGCTCAGGTGTGATCCCTTCACGAGAAATCATAACCAATAATGAGCGTTCTTATGAACCAAGCAATTATTTAGCGCTGATCCAACAAGAGCACCGTAATATCGCTCAGGCGATTGAAGACAAAGATATCGAAGCCGCAAGACTTGCCACTCGCGAGCATCTTGGTAATAGTCGTGAACGTCATATTAAAATTGCTAAACGATTCAAAAAGAACAAAAAATAACAACTAATTCACTCTACAAGCTACCCTGCTTTTAGGGTAAAAATACAAGGTCACAACAATTATGTTGTGACCTTTTTTGTTTGCCCTGTCCTGATACTACTTTATCCCTATCTGTATATGCACAGAGTTGACTACATACTTACTGCATAATGGTATTAGATTTGAAGAACTAAACTTGGACTAAGTACTAAGTTGCAAGATTGGTCAGTAGGTAAAATAACGAGTCCATTATCTAATTCATTAATACATTAGATAATGAACTTGCTATAGATGATGTAAAAGCCTATACCAAATCCGTCAATGTTGGGCTTGGTATTATTTCATTAAGCCCATTGCTTGCGGTAACCACTCGCTAATGGCGGGTATGAAGGTGACCAGCATTAACACGGCTATCATGGCAAAATACAATGGGATCATCGGTTTAATGATCTTCTCAATGGAAGTCTTGGCCACCGAGCAACTGACGAATAAGACTGATCCTACTGGTGGTGAGCATAAACCAATAGAAAGGTTTAGTACCATCATGATACCAAAATGAATAGGTGAAACGCCGATGCTTTCTGCTACCGGTAAGAAAATTGGCGTAAATATTAATACTGCAGGAGTCATATCCATAAAAGCGCCAACGACAATTAATATCAAATTAATAATCAGCAAAATCAATAATGGATTTTCACTCAAGGCCAACATAGTATCAGTGATCGCCTGAGGAATATTCTCGTATGATAATATCCAGGACATCGCCGACGAGCTGGCGATTAAAAACATCACTATGGCGGTAATTCCCACTGATTTTAACAGGATATCGGGCAGTTGCCTTACCCTTACTTCTTTATATAGCACGATTGATAAAAACATCGAATACAGCACGGCAATGACGCCGGCTTCGGTCGCGGTAAATACGCCGGCAACAATGCCACCAATTACGATGATAATTAATAGCAAACTCGGTATCGCCGCTGCCACTTTGGTCACTACGGTTTTTAACGGTAATACTGGCTCGGTAGGAAAATTATGCTTTTTCGCATAAACCACACAAACTAGCATTAAGGCCAAAGCCACTAATAGACCAGGCAAATAACCGGCGATAAATAACGCCGAAATAGACACGCCGCCACTAGCTATAGCATAAATAATGAGTATATTGCTGGGCGGAATGATCATTCCAGTAGTTGCTGCAGTTGCCGTAACAGCAGCCGCAAAGTTACGCTCATAACCTTTTTTTTCCATCTCTGGGATCATGAAGCTGCCAATAGCGCTGGTTGCCGCCACTGCAGAGCCCGATATACCACCGAACAAGGTACACGAAAGCACATTCACTAATGCCAAACCACCCGGTAACATGCCGATTAGCGCCATTGCGCACTCAATCAACCGTCTTGCGATACCTCCCTGCCCCATGATCAGGCCTGAGAGGACAAAAAATGGAATCGCTAATAAAGCAAAGCTATTTAATCCCCCCGCCATGCGTTGAGCAACTGTAGTTATCGCAGGTACAAAGTCGATGCTATACAGCATAGTCGCTAAGGTGGCGATACCAATACTAAAAGAAATGGGTACGTTTAATGCCAACAAAACAAAAAATGTAACGACCAAAATTAAGGCACTGACTTCCATTAGTGAACCTCCTTCTGTAGCATTCTTTGCTGCCAAGTTGTGACCAATTCATTTAAGGCAGACAGACTCATTAGCACGCCGGATAATGGCAATACCATGTAGACATAGCCCATATGAATGCCTAACGCGGCAGAAATTTGCACAGGATTAAAGGTCAATATCACCAAGTTAATGCCGCCCAAAAACAATACAGACACTGAAAATGCTAGTACCAGAAAATGACACAATAATTGCGTTGCCAGCTCTTGTTTTGGTTGCATTTTTTTAACCAAGACATCGAGCCCTAAATGCATTTTCATTCGATAACTATAAACGGCGCCGAGCAAAGAAATCCAAATCAATAAAAAGCGGGCTATTTCTTCTGAGCCAGAACTTGGTGATTGCAATAAATACCGCGACAGCACTTGCCACAACACCGCCAAAATGATGGTACTGATCATTGCAATCAGGCTTAACTGCAATAGTTTATCGATGGCTGAAATTATTTTATTCATTGCTTGTACCTGCTTTAGGTTTGCTGACAGATATGCGTTCCAGGTAATCGCCAACCAAAGTATTGTTAAACGACTGATGGAATGGCACTACGGCCTCAAAAAACGGGGTTTTATCGGGATAAATAACTTCTACTCCAGCCGCTTTTACCGCGGCTAAGGCTTCAGTTTCGGCCTTAAGCCATAATGATTTTTGCAGCTGAACGGCATCATTCATCGCTTGCTTCAACCACTGTCTCTGCTGCATAGTTAATGAGTCCAGCACATGCTTAGAGCTCACTACCACATCGGGTACCGAAGTATGTTCATTCAAAGAATAATAAGGGCAAATTTCATAGTGACGCGACAGGTAATAACTTGGTGGATTATTTTCGGCACCGTCAACCACACCTTGTTGTAATGCGGCATATAGTTCTCCCCAAGAAATCGGAGTGGCGGCACCGCCAAAGGCTGAAATCATTTTGACTGCGGTTTGGCTGTTCATTACTCGAATTTTTTTACCCTCTACATCGGCTGGCGAATTCACCATTTCATCACAGGTATAAAAACTGCGACTACCGGCGTCAAAATAACCAAGTCCGCGCAGATGAGCTTGTTCGAGAGAGGCTAAGATGTCTTCGCCAATATCGCTTTGTAACACCTGCCAGCGATGATCTCGACTGCTAAAAATATAAGGTAAGCTGAATACTTTCATATCAGCAACAAAGCTTTCCAGTGCGGCGGCGGATACTTTAGTCATGGCAAGGCTGCCTATTTGTAGCAGCTCAACCATTTCCCGTTCCGAGCCAAGCTGGCCATTAGGGTACAATTTTAACGTTAAATTACCATCCGAATAGTGCTCAAGCTGCGCCGCCATATGCAGTAACGACTTATGCACGGCATGCTTGGTATCTAATGTGTGACCAACCCGGAGCACGGTTTTGTCGTTTTCAGAGCTACAGCCAACTAGCGTGAGTAGACACAAGGACAATAGCAGTTTATTTTTTAAAGACATTAGCTGTACTTCCTATCATTAAATCATCACTCATAGACATCGGCTTCACAGAATTATTAACACTGTAAGGTATTCACCGTTGAGATTAAATCAATAAAAATCTTTAATGTATGGACGAAATAAAATGCCGTGATTTATCACGGCATTTCAGGGTTAATTATCTTAATTCAGCCGGGCTGTATTTATCCATATCGTCATAGTCCAAATTTTCACCGGCCATGCCCCAAATAAACGAATAATTTGACGTACCTGAGCCACTATGAATTGACCAGGCAGGGGAGATAATCGCCTGCTGATTTGTTACCCAAATATGGCGTGTTTCTTTCGGCTCTCCCATAAAGTGACATACCGCTTGCTCTTCGGCGACATCGAAATATAAATATGCTTCAATGCGACGGTCATGTTGATGCGCTGGCATGGTATTCCAGACACTACCTGGTTTTAACATGGTTAAGCCCATTTGTAGCTGACAAGTTTCCACCACACCATTGATGATCAACTGATAAATGGTCCGCTCATTAGAAGTTTCCAGCGAACCTAGTTCAAGCACTTTTGCGTTGTCTCGGTTCACTTTTTTGGTCGGGTATGAGCAATGCGCAGGTGCTGAATTTAAGTAAAATTTAGCTGGTTTATTGCTATTCTCACTACCAAAGATCACATTTTTGCTTCCGGCACCTACGTAAAGTGCTTCTTTATTTTCCAGCGTATAAACTTGTCCATCAACCTCCACAACACCAGTGTCGCCAATATTGATAATACCCAACTCACGTCGATCTAAAAAGTTTTGTGCTTTTAACGGATCAATGCTGTCTAACGCCAGTACCGAGTCTACTGGTACCGCACCACCAACGATATAGCGATCGTAGTGGGTATAGGTTAAATTGATCTGGTTATCGGTAAACAAATCGGCCAATAAAAATGCGTCTCTGATCTCATCGGTATCAAATTTCTTGGCTTCATTTTGCCCTACGGCATAACGGGTTTTATAATTTATTGTCATCTTATTCACTCACATCTTAAACTTTTTCATTTATTGTCGGTTTGGACTATCTGGCTAACCAGCCACCATCTACGGCAAGTACATGACCATTGACATAATCACTGGCCGCGCTGGCTAAAAATACTGCGGCGCCTACTAATTGCTCAGGTTCGCCCCAGTTACTGGCTGGAATACGTTTCTCAATTTCGGCATTGCGAACCGGGTCATCCTGTAACGCCTGAGTGTTATCGGTTTTAAAATAGCCGGGAGCGATGGCATTAATTTGTACGTTTTTACTCGCCCATTCATTAGCTAATGCCTTAGTGACTCCTACCACAGCATGTTTACTCGCAGTGTAGGCTGGCACAGTTATGCCACCGGTGTAGGACAGCATTGACGCAATGTTGATAATCTTGCCTTCGCCGCGCTTTAACATACCCTTGCCTAATTGCTGACAGAGTAAAAACGTCGCATTCAAATTGACATTAATCACTTGCTGCCAGTCACTTAATGGAAAATCAACCGCAGGCGCCCTGGCAATGGTGCCACCGGCATTAACCAAAATGTCGATTTGACCGGTAAAGCTTTCAGCCGTCTCGGCCATCGCCAGTACAGAGCTCGCATCAGATAAATCTGCGGCTACTTCGAACGCTAGTTGTCCACATTGCTCAATTTTTTCACGAGTTTGTTTAGTGCCACCATTGGCTGAACTAGAACAAACGACTGTCGCGCCTGCTTGCGCTAGACCGATTGCCAATGCCTGCCCTAAACCTCGGCTAGCACCTGTAACTAATGCCGTTTTATCTTTTAGCGTAAATAATTCTTTGTTTGGGTCATTGCTCATAATTAGCCTTGATGTTGTTATAACCTTTTTAATTAACTTTAAGATATCATCTTGTATGTTGTCATACAAGTGATATGTTAAAATAAGATATCTATGTTTGAATCCTTGTGAATTTCTATCTTATTATTGATATAGGAAAGGTTTTGTTTGCTCGCTTAACTGGTAATTAGAAACTTGTCGAGTGCCAAAGAGCTGAAATCGCAATAGCGAAATCCGTAGAACCTGAATCAGATTAGTATCTTCGAAAGGAACAGGTAACTGGTATAACCCGAATGGTAATTTAAGTACTGAAGACTCTGAAACAAAGCTACTGGCCGATTTTATATAAGCCAAGATGAAACACTGCAGTTGTAGTATAATTGGCAATTTTGGATATTAGTCTTGACCACGTCGTACAATTAATTAGGCCAATAAGTGCAACTTTCAGAACCTAGAAAGCTGCCCGAAATGAACCGGTTTTCGTAACGGAACCCTCGATCATTAAATAAAAATTCAGCTCCAATTTATACCTGCTCAGTGATTGTTTGGATCATAAATTTCTCCATTCTTAGGTCAGCTGTCTATCCTATAGCTGACAATCATAGCAATGGTGCCTCGACTTCCGCTCAGCGAAGTTTTCTGACTAGACAGTTCATGCGACAAAACGGGAATGATAATTTGCAAATAATGAGCCATAAAATGCTCGGTTTAGACTACAACAGCCGTTAGCTTTAATTTTTCAATTCTACCTATGCCAATTATCGCCCTTGGTTGATTAATACTAAGGCACAAATTAAGCCACTATTCTTAGATCTCATATAGTATGAGCAATAACCAGAGGCTATAACTCTCCAAAAAAAACATATTGGCAAACCTTTTACTACCAACCTAGTATAAAACAGTAGAAAATAGTAAAGTCAATTTTGATTACATTTCTATGAGCCACCCAAACGCTTTAGCCTTAAGATATAAAAATGAAGTGATTATTAACCCCGACGTTGAAAATTCTTAAATGAGATATGAAACAGATAAGTCTTACATGTAAAAATAAAATTATGTTTATAAAAATTCCATTTTTATGTTTTTTGCTGTTAGCCGTAGTCAGCTCTTTAAGCGTAACGGATGCCAAGGCACACAATGCCCCAGAAAGGAAACAATTACGAAAATTGTCTCACTTCAATAAAGAAGGCGTATACTTCAGCAATTTAGCCAACGGCACCCGGTTGAATAAGGTTACGAAACTTTCCCGTGAGCATTATGAAATAACCATTAGTTCTGAATTTATACCCACCAATTCTAGTTCTTTTTTTGCTTTTCAACTTTGGGCTGATGAGAAAAAGACGATTAAGATAAGTTTGAAGTACACCGAGTACAAACACAGATACATTCCAAAATTAAGTGAAGATGGTTTAATTTGGCGACCAATTAAGGGATTGATTCTGAGCGAAAGTGACACTACTGCAACGTTCGATATTACATTGTCTTCAAAAAAACTGTGGTTGTCAGCTCAAGAAATAGAATCGTCTGAACATACTTATGAATGGCTAGACAAATTTATATCAAATAAATCTTACATTCGAAAACATTCAGTTGGTAAAACAGTCTTAAAGCAAGATTTGTTCGTGGTTTCTTCTGAACAGGAAAGTGTAAAGCCTAGTGTAGTATTAATTGCGAGACAACACCCACCAGAAATTCCAGGGGGAGTCATTGCTTTTAAGGCGTTTTTTGAGGAAGTCATGGGTGTCTCTAATCTAGCCCAGAACTTTAGAAAAGAGTTTAACATTTACGCCTTTCCTCTTCTAAATCCTGATGGCGCGGATAACGGTAATTGGCGTCACAACTCAAACGGGAAAGATCTAAACCGTGATTGGGAAGCGTTCACTCAACCAGAAACCCTCGCTGTTAAAAATTTTGTCATAGAAAAAGTTAAACAAGAAAATAAAAGTATATGGTTCGGTATCGACTTTCATACTTCATACAATGGA
Source organism: Thalassotalea fonticola (assembly GCF_032911225.1). NCBI lineage: Bacteria > Pseudomonadati > Pseudomonadota > Gammaproteobacteria > Alteromonadales > Colwelliaceae > Thalassotalea > Thalassotalea fonticola. Next base: position 3,227,452 of record NZ_CP136600.1, read on the forward strand.
CCTTATTTACTGATTTTGAATGAAGAAAATGAGCAAATGGCAAAAACACGGATCATTCCTCGCTTGATTAACAATATCAATGATCAAACACCGATATTTAACCAATATCGTAGAAGGGATCAAGATCTACCTTATTGCTATAACTGGTTTTATAAGGCTTTTGGTTCGGAGGCTATAACCTATGAAGAAGGGGACGAAACGGACCGCAGTATTATAAAAGCTAGAGCCAGGTTATACGCAAAATCATTAATGCAACAAATGTTATTGGAATTAAAACTTAAATAAAGCTCATTGCCGAACAACACTTTTTAACTGCCCTCATCCTTAGGTCAGCTGTTTATTCTACAGCTGACAATCATAATGATTATGGTCCTGCTTCCGCTTAGCGAAGCTTTCTGACATGACTGTTGATGCGACAAAGCGGTCTAAGTCTAGGAGTCAAAACCATTTAAGAAGATGATCACTTTGTAAAGGAAAGCAGAGATGAATCTTCTAATCACCACCCCTCTGCTTACCTCTCTTAAAACTGTATTTAAAAACTAGATATTCTAGAAATAAATGGTTATTTTTCTATCAGTTTAATTTTCTTCTACTGCTTAAGTCGTGACGCTAAAACTAAATCATCACATATCTCTGTACTATTAGATAACCAGCAGAGCTTTATTCTTTGCAGGTTTGAAGCCAAAGTTGAAGTTAATGTCGAGAATCCCTCTGGAGTTATTTTCTTACCGTTATAACTCGTAATAATATCGCCTGTTTTTAAACCTAAGTTGTCAGCACCTGTTTTAGCGGAGACATCATTTACGATTGCCCCCAACTTATGAGGCATTAGTCTTAAACCACTTTTATCCAAATTAATCGGGCGATCAAAATTCTGGTTAGGTTTAATAAATAGTTGCTCATTGCGGTAATCAAAAATAATATTGAAATGCTTAAGAAACTGATTACCTAGCAATTCACTATTTTCGACGTCTTTATTGCTCGACATATTAAATAGAACAGGCACATTGTTTTTACTATAACGTCCTAATGATAGTGATTTACTATTAGACACATGCACAGTGCTATAGCCATTTAGTCCTTGAATTCTTGATGGATAATAAGGTGCCAAATAATTTTCATGCTGCGCTTGAACTATTTCAAAAGTACCAGAAAAACCAGTATCGATAAGTAGCTTTAAAGGCGTTACTTGTTTCGTGCTTAGCTGTGCATCAACGGAGACATAGGACATACCGCCTTCGATTGATATTGGTAACGGGTGCCAACTTTTATCATGTTCTATCTCTGCTTTAGCATAATCAGTCTGCTCCGACAGGGTAATTATCGCTTTATCGTAATCAACTTTGATGGCAAATCTTTTTAAAAAGTCATAACCAATAATGCCGTCAAAGAAAACGGAATCACGATCCTTAAAAAAAGGGACAGAGCTAACGGGGAGGTGAATAATAGTTTGCTCTATTAATTCAATATCGCCTAGAGTTACATTTATATTTGGCACTACATTGGCGATTGATTGAAAGCTTTCACCACCACCAGAGATGTCTAATTTAGTGTCTGATTTTAACTCTAATGAATGAGTATCGTTACTTTCTAAAATAACAGTAGCTGCAGCTCCTGTGTCGAAAACAAAATTCAGTGGTTCACTTCCATTTATACTGACCGGCACAATGATCAAATCAGAAACCAAGGTAAACGGTATCTGTGTGGTGTTGCTATTACTGAGCCACTTATGTGTCGAAGTGGCGTTGGCATAAGTGAATTTTGCGGCTTGAAATAATTGGCAACCACTTAATGCTGCGGTAATAAGCGCAATAACTAATAAATTGAACAATCCAGGTTTTAATTTCATCACTTTACTTTTTTTGTTGCAGAGAATGAACTATAGGAAGCTATTACCATGCCAATATAATTAAGTGAATAAAATCAATGCAATACAGTTTCTGAGCCATGCATATGTGTGGCTAATGTTCGGTTTTGTTGTTGACCTGTTCGATAATGGCCCGTTCAACTTTACGATCATATATATTTATGAAAGAGGCTATGCAGCTGCCTAAATTTCAAAAATCCGCTGGACTCTTAGGTTGAAAGTAATTTTATTAATTAGTGCCCACAAAAGTAATGACTGCTATCAAGCCAACAACAGAAGTTTACTCTGAGCTGCTACTCAATTCAGCTTTGCGAAGTTTGCAGTCATCCCATAGTTAAACATTGTAATAATTTCATTTCCGGTTTGTGGCATATCTTGACCTAACCAATTGTACGACTAGGTCAAAACTGATAGGTAAAAGTGTCAGCTCAAATATGAGCTGCTACATTTGAATATATGGGCGAATTGTAATAAAGCTTATTTCTAATAATTGATTTTTGTCTAATTTTATAATTACAATAAATTCAAACTAATTATTAAGAGTTCAATGTTTATTAATTCCAACTAAACAACTTGCCCTGCCGCCCAGCCGCTCGACCAGGCCCATTGGAAATTGTAACCACCAAGCCAGCCGGTTACGTCGGCTACTTCACCAATAAAATATAAGCCAGAGGCCTTTTTACTTTCCATGGTTTTTGAGGATAGTTCGTCAGTATCGACGCCGCCTAAAGTGACCTCAGCAGTACGATAACCTTCGGTGCCATTAGGTTTTATTTGCCAATGATGAAAGTAATTAGCAATGTCTTTAAACTCATGATGGTTTAATTGATTCATTGGTTTATCTGGCAGTTCCTCTGCGTCATATAAACGTTCAATTAATCGCTTAGGCAACAAGTGGCTTAACACTGTTTTTAATGCTCGTTGTGGGCTTTCTTGGCGAATATCTTGCAGTCGCTGCTCTAAATCAAAATCAGGAATTAAATTGATACTCACTGATTGGCCAGCTTGCCAAAACGATGAAATTTGTAAAATTGCCGGGCCAGATAAGCCACGATGGGTAAATAAGATGTTTTCTCGAAAGCTAGTGCCATCTTCACTGCTAACAATGCTGTCGACACTGATGCCTGATAAGCCATCGAAGCGTTGCTTGTCTTGCTCATGCAAAGTAAAAGGCACTAAGGCTGCACATGTTGGTAAAACCTTTAAACCAAACTGCTCGGCAATTTTATAACCAATTGGGGTTGCACCAAGCTTCGGCATGGTTAATCCACCAGCAGCAACAACTAATGACTGACAGTGAAAATCTTTGCCATTAGTGGTAACAATATAACCATCATCAGTCTTGTTTACTTTATGCACTTCAGATTGAAGGTGAATACTTACTCCGGCCCAGTCGCACTCAGTTAAAAGCATATCAACAATATTATGTGCCGAGTCATCACAAAATAGCTGGCCTAAAGTTTTATGATGATATTCAACACCATGGCGTTCAACCATATCGATAAAATCGTATTGGGTGTAACGGCTCAGCGCCGACTTTACAAAGTGGGGATTAGTACAAAGGTAGTTATCCGGCTCGGCATTTTGATTGGTAAAATTACAACGACCGCCACCACTAATGATGATTTTTCGGCCGGGCTTTTTACCCATATCAACTACCGCAACGCTGCGGCCACGGTAGCCGGCATTAATAGCACACATTAGGCCGGCAGCGCCGGCGCCAATAACAACTACATCTACTTTTTCAAGTGCCATTTACATGCCTGGTTCAGGTACTGCTGAAGTTGAGCCTTGCTTAGCCATTTCAGCTAAATCCTTATCAACAAAGAATAATGCGTGACCATCGTTACCAACCAATTCAATTTTATCAATGATGCTTTTAAACAACGTTTCTTCTTCATGTTGTTCAGAAACAAACCATTGTAAAAAGTTAAAGGTTGAATAGTCTTGGTTTGTAAAAGCAAAATGCGCTAATGAGTTAATTTTCTCAGTAATTAAACACTCATGCTCATAAGTCGCCTGAAATACATCAACAAGAGATTTAAATTCATGCGGCGGAGCTTCGATAGCACCTAAAATTGGCATCGCGCCAGTTTCACTAACATAAGTGAAAAGACGGTTCATATGTTGCATTTCTTCAATAGCATGCTTATGCATGAATGCCGCAGCACCTTCAAAGCCTTTGTCTTCACACCAGGCACTCATTTGCAGGTACAAATTTGATGAATAAAATTCTAAATTAATTTGGCTGTTTAATTGCTGAACCATTTCTTTTTTTAACATAATAATCTCTTTACTATTTTTTATTAAAGTACGGCAAGTATGCTTTCAGCGGTACTTACTTCAAATTCTTTCGGTGCTTCTACATGAAGATGCGTAACAACACCGTTCTCAATTACCATGGCGTAACGTTGAGAACGCAAACCGCCAAAGCTTGCTGTATCCATTGTTAAGCCTAATGATTTGGTAAAGCTACCATCGCCATCAGCTAACATCATTAAGTGCTCAGCATTTTGAGCATTTCCCCATGCTTCCATTACAAAGGCATCATTTACCGATAAACATATAATTTGATCTACACCTTTGGCTTTAAATGCATCAAAGTTAACCACATAGCCAGGTAAGTGAGATACTGAACATGTTGGCGTAAATGCCCCCGGCACCGCAAACATCACTGTTTTTTTATTGGCAAATAATTCATCGCTGTTGTGATTTTCCATACCGCTAGCAGTGAGCTGTTGTAATGTGCCTGCTGGAATAGTGTCGTTTACTTTTATCATGAGAAACCTTTCTACTGTGTTATGAAGATGGGTATTGATTCAATTTTTTACATCAAGATTATAAGACGAATATTGTCATTTGTCTGAATTAATGTAATTAATCGCGTAAACTAATAGCAAAATAACTTTATAGATTAAATATTTCATGCCTGAAGCCTCTGGAAAAACCGTAGCAATTTTCGTCGATGTGCAAAACATTTATTATACCTGTCGCCAAGGGTTTAATCGCAGCTTTGACTACAATACGTTTTGGGCTTATGCCGGTGCTAATCATCAAATTATTAAGGCTAATGCCTATGCCATAGATTCAGGCAACGAAAAGCAGCGACAATTTCAAAACATTCTTCGGGCTATTGGTTTTGAGGTAAAACTTAAACCTTACATTCAGCGTAAAGACGGTAGTGCCAAAGGTGATTGGGATGTTGGCATAACATTAGATGCCATTGAATATGGGCCAAAAGCAGATAAAGTCATTTTATTGTCAGGCGATGGGGATTTTGATTTACTGGTAAATAAACTGCGCAGTAAATACAAATGCGAAGTTGAAGTAGTAGGAGTTGAACAATTGACAGCCAACTCACTACTAATAGCGTGTGATAAATTTACCCCTATCAAAGCCGATTTATTACTGTAGTTGCTATTTATCCCGAACTCAGTCTATTTACTCAAGAATGCCTGATAAGCTGGGTTATCAGTTTCTTCTTTATAGTTGAAACCTAAATCTTTTATGTGACGGAAAAATGCCAACTGATTTTCATTGTTCACTTCAATTCCGGCCAGAACTTGACCAAAGGCTGCGCCATGGTTTCGATAATGAAATAGCGATATATTCCACAGCTCACCCAAGGTATCTAAAAACTTCTCTAACGCACCTGGATATTCTGGAAATTCGAATCTAAATAATCGTTCATTTTGTGGTGCTGTCGCTTGCCCGCCAATCATATAACGTACATGCAGTTTAGCCAGTTCATTATCGGTAAAGTCACTGACTTGGTAGCCTTGCTCAGTTAAGTGCTGAATAAGCTGTTCAAGCTCAGCCTTACCTTCACTCAAACGCACACCAACGAAGATGTGTGCTTGTGATGCATCGGCATATCGATAATTAAATTCAGTGATCGCCTTGCCATTCAGAGACTGACAAAAACGGCGGAAACTGCCCTTTTCTTCTGGAATAACGACAGAGAGCACCGCTTCTTTTTGTTCACCTAACTCACAACGCTCTGAAACATAACGCAGTGAATGAAAATTCATATTAGCGCCAGACAGTACTGCCGCTAACTTTTCATTGCCAGAACTGGTTTGGCAATATTTAGTCAACCCGGCCAAAGATAAAGCTCCGGCGGGCTCGGCAATAACTCGAGTTTGCTCAAAAATATCTTTTATGGATGCGCAAATCTCATCACTGGAAACAGTAATAACTTCATCACAAAAATTCTTAATAAGCGAAAAGGTATTACTGCCAATACGCTTTACTGCCACACCATCAGCAAATAGGCCTACATGGTCTAAATCAACCGGTTTTCCAGCTACCATTGCCGCGGCTAGACACGCTGAATCTTCAGCTTCAACACCAATAACTTTAGTGTTTGGTGATAACTGCTTTAAATAAACCGCCATCCCGGCAAGCAGACCTCCGCCACCAACAGGAATAAAGACAACATCAGCATTGGGTAATTGTTGCATTAATTCTTTGGCAACAGTTCCTTGTCCGGCAATCACATCTGGATCATCAAATGGGTGAATAATAGTTTTATTTTCTTGCTCAGCATATTCCATTGAGGCCTGCTGAGCTTCGTTAAAACTTTTACCAACTAAACGTACTTCCGCGCCAAAGCGGCGAACATTGTCGACTTTGATATCAGGCGTAGTGATAGGCATAAAAATAGTGGCTTTGATGCCTAGCTTTTTAGCCGCTAACGCTAAACCTTGCGCATGATTTCCTGCAGATGCGGCAATAACACCATGCTGGCTTTGCTCTTTCGGCAATTGCGCAAGCTTATTATAAGCACCGCGCAATTTAAATGAATGAACAGGTTGTTGATCTTCACGCTTCAAATAAATTTCGTTACCAAGTTTGGTAGATAGCTTTGTGCAACTGGTAAGTTCAGTTTCAACGGCAACATCGTAAACAGGAGCCATTAAAATTCGACGTAAATATTCTAAACCAATATCTCTCATCGCCTGTTCTCCTTTTTTAATAAGCGCATCTACCGCAGTATTGGTCGCCATGATTTCACCTATCCAACCTTAATAACCTAGCTGGTCTAGCAATTCACGATTTCTAACCGCACCTTTGTCAGCACTGGTTGCTAACATTGCATAATTCTTTAACGCATAACTAATTGGACGATCTCGATTCACCGGTGTCCAGGCATCTCTACCTTTTGCATCCATCGCCACACGACGTGCTGCAAGAACTTCTTCAGAAAGTTCTAATTTAATCGAACGGTTAGGAATATCGATATGAATAATGTCGCCTTGCTCAACTAAGCCAATAGTTCCACCGGCTGCAGCTTCTGGCGACACATGACCAATTGATAAACCTGACGTACCACCAGAGAAACGACCATCAGTTAACAACGCACATGCCTTACCTAAGCCCATCGATTTTAAATAAGTCGTTGGGTAAAGCATTTCTTGCATACCAGGACCACCTTTAGGGCCTTCATAACGTATAACAACTACTTCGCCAGCCACTACTTTGCCATCTAAAATACCCGCTACGGCAGCATCTTGGCTTTCAAAAATATGTGCCGGACCAGTAAAAGTCAGGTTATCGTCTGACACGCCAGCTGTTTTAACAACACAACCGTCGACAGCAATATTACCTGAGAGTACTGCTAAACCACCTTCTGTAGAAAAAGCATTTTCTAGATTACGAATACAACCATTTTCTCTGTCATCATCTAAGGTATCCCAGCGACAATCTTGGCTAAATGCTTTTGTGGTACGAATACCAGCAGGTCCTGCGCGGTAGAATTTTTTAACGTCTTCATCGTCTGTGACCGTAATATCATATTTAGCAATTACATCAGCTAATGTAGTACCTAATACATTTGGCACATCGGTAGTTAATAAATTAGCGCGTGCTAATTCACCTAAGATAGCGATTACCCCGCCGGCACGATGCACATCTTCCATATGATATTCAGGCGTTGATGGCGCAACTTTACATAACTGCGGCACAATGCGTGATAATTTATCCATGTCCTCCATGGTATAATCTATTTCAGCTTCTTGTGCTGTGGCGAGTAAATGCAAGATGGTATTGGTTGAACCGCCCATCGCAATATCGAGACACATGGCATTTGCAAAAGCAGCTTTATTGGCAATATTACGTGGTAGTGCTGACTCATCGTTATCTTGGTAGTAACGCTTAGTTAATTCAACGATCTGCTTACCGGCCTTTAAGAACAGTTTTTCACGATCGGCATGAGTGGCTAACATAGAGCCGTTACCCGGAAGCGCTAAACCTAATGCTTCGGCTAAACAGTTCATTGAGTTAGCGGTGAACATACCAGAGCATGAACCACAAGTTGGACAGGCTGAACGTTCTACTTGGTCAGATTGTGCGTCAGATACTGTTGGATCGGCACCTTGGATCATCGCATCAACTAAATCGAGTTTAATTATTTGGTCGGAAAGCTTAGTTTTACCGGCTTCCATTGGACCGCCAGAAACAAAAATAACAGGAATGTTAAGGCGCATCGCGGCCATCAACATGCCCGGGGTGATTTTGTCACAGTTTGAAATACATACCATGGCATCAGCGCAATGGGCATTTACCATATATTCTACAGAATCAGCTATAAGATCGCGCGACGGTAAACTGTAAAGCATACCGCTGTGTCCCATAGCAATACCGTCATCAACAGCAATGGTATTAAACTCTTTAGCTACACCACCTGCTTCTTCAATTGCGCCTGCCACTAACTGGCCCATGTCTTTTAAATGTACATGACCAGGAACAAATTGAGTGAATGAATTCACTACAGCAACAATTGGCTTGCCAAAGTCGCCATCTGTCATACCGGTAGCGCGCCATAAAGCACGTGCTCCCGCCATATTACGACCTTGGGTAGACGTTGCTGATTTCAATTTAGGCATTGTATTTCCTTTGTTTCTCTTTAAATTTAAGTGATTATTTAATCGGTTACTTAACTGGATCTAACCAGTTATCTGCAATCTCTGTTGTTCCATCGAACATACCAAAGAATGCATCTTGAATTTTCTTAGTGATTTCACCACGTTTACCACAACCAACTTGCATACCGTCAACAGTACTTACCGGTACAACTTCAGTTGCTGTGCCACACATAAAGAATTCATCGGCAAGGTATAGCGCTTCGCGAGCAATAAGTTCTTCGCGAACTTCATAGCCCATTTGTTTAGCTAAAGTAATTACCGTGTCGCGAGTCAGGCCGGGTAAAATTGAACAAGAACCTGGCGGTGTGTAAATGATACCCTTGCGAATTAAGAATAAGTTTTGACCGGCGCCTTCACTTACATAATTGTTAACATCTAATGCAATACCTTCTGTGTAACCATGACGAGCTGCTTCACGAGAAATTAGTTGCGATGATAAGTAGTTACCGCCGGCTTTAGCGGCAGTAGGGATTGTATTAGGTGCTATGCGATTCCATGAAGAAACACCTACGTTTACACCATTTTCCATAGCATCGGCGCCAAGGTACGCTTCCCAACTGAATGCTGCAACCATTAAGTCAGCTTGTGCATCATCAGCCGGTCGTAAGCCCATACCAATATCACCTAAAAATGCTAAAGGACGTAAATATGCAGAATCTAAACCGTTTTCAGCAACAGAATCTCGACATGCTTGCATTACTTCTTCACGCGTAAAAGGAATGTTCATTCGATAAATTTTCGCCGAATCAAACAAACGATCAATGTGCTCTTCTAAGCGAAATATACAAGTGCCCTTATGGGTTTTATATGCGCGAATACCTTCAAATACAGATGAACCATAATGCAATGCGTGACTCATTACATGTACTGTAGCGTTTTGCCACGGCATTAATTCTCCATTAAACCAAATTTGTTCAGCGTTAACTTTAGCCATTTCTCTTTCCTAATACTTTAATAATTGGTGATATTGCATGCAATAAAACCATAAATGAGTGTTGAGCCTGATCTTCAACGTTTATTTCTACAAAGTCGATACTTTAACTAAATTGACAACTCAGAAATTAACCAAATTGTCACAAAGTGCTGACACTTGCCTAAATAATGACTACACATCTCAATGAATGCACTGAGTTTAGCATAGCCACAGGCGGTACATTAAACCTTTAGTGTTATATATCTGTACTAAGATATAACGGTATTTATGCGCGAGCATTTTTTTGCAGCATAAACCTGCTGCGCGGTTGTCCGAATTTATTCGGACGATATAATAAAAAACCCCCCGGTTTTCTCAAAGCGGGGGGTTGATATTTGATTATTTAAACTAACTCAACGCCAAACCCGCAATGATTTATAAATCACTACGACAATATGGTTAATCAGAATCAGGTTAATTTTATTCATTATTTTTTGCTTTTTAATACGCTATTTTTGCAAGTCCCTAAGTTTTAACACAGCAATTGCAGCGCTACAAGCTTTTTGTTCGAATAATTACACTAATATTTATTCTTATTTACTGCATAACATTGCAAAACTGTATTTAAAAATTATTTTCACCTTATTTTTAAATGAAGACTAAACTTAAGTAACTAATGGAATAGTTATCAAACTAAATGGATTTAATATGACTCTCGCTTCTATATATACTCGCGCCCGAATTGGCCTTGAGTCTCCCCTTGTTTCAATTGAAATACATTTGAGTGCCGGTTTACCAGGTTTTCAAATTGTTGGTTTAGCGGAAACATCAGTTAAAGAATCAAAAAACCGGGTGCGAAGTGCAATTATTAATTGCGGCTTTGAATTCCCTTCGAAAAAAATCATTGTTAATTTAGCACCCGCCGATTTACCCAAAGAAGGCGGGCATTTTGATTTACCCATTGCCGTAGGAATTCTTGCCGCCTCAGATCAAATTCCTGGCAATGAACTAGATCACTATGAATTTGCCGGAGAGCTAGCGTTATCGGGAGAGCTCAGAGCAATTATCGGTGAAATACCGATCGCCATTGCCAGCAGAGATAGTAAGCGTACATTAGTACTACCTGAAGCCAACGCACAACTTGCAAGCAGAGTCGAGCAAGCAACAATTATCGCCATGCGGCACCTGGAACAATTGTTTCCACATTTTGCTCGTCAGCAACCATTGCCGTTAATAAGCTATGAAGCTCCTGAATCAACAAATGATGATCAGCATAAATCAATAAAAGATATCGCAGATGTAATGGGGCAGCCATTAGCAAAACGAGCGTTAGAACTAGCTGCTGCAGGCAGCCATAATTTACTATTTATAGGCCCTCCAGGGACCGGTAAAACCATGTTAGCAAGTAGATTGCCCGGCATACTCCCACCGATGACCACCAGTGAATCTCTTGAAACTGCAGCCATTCATTCTATTTGTACTACCGCAATTAACAATCAACATTGGTTGAAGCGCCCGTTTCGCGCTCCTCATCACACCGCCTCGTCAGCTGCGCTAGTTGGGGGTGGAAGCCAGCCTGTCCCCGGGGAAATATCACTTGCTCACAATGGCGTATTGTTTCTTGACGAATTGCCCGAATATGACAGGAAAGTTTTGGATGTTTTACGTGAGCCAATGGAGTCTGGTGAGGTAACGATATCAAGAGCCATGCATAAGACTACTTACCCAGCTAAATTCCAACTTGTTGCAGCAATGAATCCAAGCCCTACCGGATTTTATTTAGATAAACGCAGCACGCCTGAGCAAATATTACGTTACTTAAATAAGTTATCTGGCCCTTTTCTCGATCGTATTGATATTCAACTAGAAGTAAGTCGCTTACCGAAAGGCATGTGGAACAATAGCGAACACAATAATGAAACCAGCAGTACTATCAGAAGTAGAGTTCAAAACTGTCGCGAAATACAATTAGCCAGACAAGGAAAAGCAAATGCCTATTTAACCAGCCCTGAACTCAAACTGCATTGCTACTTAAATGACGCTGATTGTGAGTTTTTAGAGCTCGCCGTTGAAAAGCTAGGCCTGTCAACCAGAGCACATCACAAGTTATTAAAAATTGCCCGCACCATCGCTGATTTAAAAGCTGAACCGAAGATCAAACGTGAACACCTAATTGAAGCGTTGTCATATAGAGCAATGGACCGACTAATCCAGCACCTAACAGAGAGTATCTCTTGCTAGTGCCAGTATGAAAACTACTAACTTTCTAAAACAGTCGCCATAAATGCACTGATCACCGATTCATTCATACGTTTTTTCAAACAACAAATGCCAAGTTCAAATGGTTTCATTGCCGATGGCACAGTAAGTCTTTGTACTCGGTCTTTCACCGGGCTATTCTCTAATACAACTTCCGGCGCAACACCAACACCACAACCTAAAGCTACCATAGACACCAATGCTTCATGGCCAGAAACTGTGGCGTAAATATTAGGCTTGCCCTGGCCCTTTTGTCGATACCATTTTTCAAAGCGATTGCGAGCAGCACCATGCTCTGGCAATATTATCGGAATGTCATGCCAGTTAATTTGTCTTTGCTCAAGCTGCTGCTTCACTTTACAGTCTACTACGGGGGCAATAACCGATACCGGGATCTGTGCAATGGCATGAAAATAACAACTTTTTGCTAACGACTCAGGATGAGCTGCAATAGCAAAGTCTACTTGGCGGTCAATGACTTTACTCACCGCATCTTCGGCATTACCAGTTTCAAGCATGATTTCTATTTGTGGATACAAACGTCGAAAGCCATCTAATAATTGCGGCAAATGTGAGTAAGCCGCAGTTACTGAACAATAAATACTGAGTTTTCCGGTTAGCTGTGGTTGCTCAGCTAAGATATCGCCCTGAAACTCACGCCACTGCACCAGCTGTTGATTAGCATATTGCTCAAATTTAACCCCTGCTTTAGTTAAAATAACCGTACGATTATCTCGCTGTAATAACTTACAGCCAACCTCATCTTCAATACGTTGGATCATTCTTGATAACGTTGATGGACTCACATGATGTGCATGCGCAGTTTGGCCAAAATGCAGACTGCTCGCTAAATGGGCGAACACCTGAAAAGATTTTATATCCATATCCTTGCTATACCTAAGTTGGAGTTACATTGTTTCACATTATGCAACATAGTAATGCATATATATCACTTTAAGCAACCATCATGTTAGCGTAGTATTCAACCATCGCTACGATAAACACGTAGCACCAAAATTTAGGAGCGCCTCATGGCTAATTATTTCAATACATTAAGTTTACGCGAGCAATTATCGCAATTAGGCAAATGCCGTTTCATGCAACGTGACGAATTCAGCGATGGCTGTAATTTCATCAAAGGTTGGAATATCGTGATCGTAGGTTGTGGCGCACAAGGATTAAACCAAGGTTTAAACATGCGTGACTCAGGTTTGAATATTTCTTACGCATTACGTGATGCTGCTATTGCTGAGAAGCGTCAATCTTGGCAGTGGGCCACTGAAAACGGTTTTACTGTAGGCAACTACGAAGAATTAATTCCTCAAGCTGACTTAGTTTTAAACCTTACACCGGATAAACAGCATACTTCTGCGGTATCTGCGGTTATGCCATTAATGAAGCAAGGCTCAACGTTAGCTTATTCTCATGGTTTCAACATTGTTGAAGAAGGTATGCAAATTCGTAAAGACATTACTGTTGTAATGGTTGCACCTAAGTGTCCAGGTACGGAAGTACGTGAAGAATACAAACGTGGTTTTGGTGTACCAACATTAATTGCTGTTCATCCAGAAAACGATCCACAAGGTAATGGTTTTGCCATCGCTAAAGCTTATGCTTCAGCAACCGGTGGTGACCGTGCAGGTGTACTAGAGTCTTCGTTTATTGCTGAAGTTAAATCAGACTTAATGGGCGAGCAAACTATTCTATGTGGTATGTTGCAAACCGCTGCAGTTCTAGGACATCAACAACTAATTGCTCAAGGTATGGACGCAGCTTATGCTCGTAAATTGTTGCAATACGGTTTAGAAACTACAACTGAAGGCTTAAAGCACGGCGGTATCACTAACATGATGGACCGTTTATCAAACCCTGCAAAAGTTAAAGCGTTTGATATGGCTGAACAGTTAAAAGAAATTTTACGTCCATTATTTAACAAGCATATGGATGACATCATCGAAGGTGAATTCTCTGCAACTATGATGGCAGATTGGCATAACGATGACGCTAACCTATTAAAATGGCGTGCAGAAACAGCAGAAACTACATTTGAACAAGCTGCTGATTGTGATACTGAAATTACTGAACAAGAATACTACGACAAAGGAATTTTCGTTGTCGCTATGATCAAAGCCGGTGTTGAATTAGCGTTTGAAGCTATGGTTGCTGCCGGTATCATCGAAGAGTCTGCATATTACGAATCACTTCATGAAACGCCACTTATTGCGAACTGTATTGCTCGTAACAAGTTATATGAAATGAACGTAGTAATTTCTGATACTGCTGAGTACGGTAACTACTTATTTACACACGCTGCAGTACCTTTACTTGCTGATTTTGCTAAAAACCTAACTCTTGAAGAATTAGGTGAAGGCATTGCTTCTACATCGAATGGTGTTGATAACGTACGTTTAATCGAAGTAAATGATGCAATTCGCAACCACCCGGTTGAAATTGTAGGCAAAAAACTTCGTGGTTACATGACTGACATGAAACGTATTGTTGAAGCGAATCTGTAATAAGCAGTTAACTATTTAAAAGTTTACTCCTTGGCCTGCAGTTGTTGTTTTTTGACGCTGCAGGCAGTTTTTATTCCCCTCAAATTTAATTCTTTACAAAATATCTACTCTTATCTTTAGCTTGAACTCATACCAAGCCCAATAAAAAATTGATTTGCTCTATAATTCACTTAGAATGTGCGCCAAGCACGAATTAAAGTAAAGATATGCAAATGAACAATCCTATTAATAAAATTCTAGTGATCAACACTGGTGGCACGATCACCATGGCAGCAAAAGCGACAGGCGAATTGCAAGCCAGTAAAGGCGAAGTCCTTGTTGATCTTATTAAAGATTTAACCAGTGATTTATGTTCAACCATAGAAGTAAAACCATTAACGCTAGCCAACGGCGATGTGCTTGGCACCAGTGACTCTAGTGAAATTGGACCAAAGCATTGGGATGCGATGGCAAGCATGATCATTACTCTTAACGATGATTATGATGGTTTTGTTATTTTGCATGGCACCGATACTATGTCGTATACCGCTTCTGCGTTATCTTTTTGCTTGGCGCAAAATACCAAGCCTGTTGTTGTTACGGGTGCGCAAGTACCATTAAGCAAGCCAGGAAGTGACGGCTTACAAAACTTACGCTTAGCGCTTTATGTAGCAGACCAAGCTGGAAAATCGTTGTCACCTTTATCGGAAGTAATGATTTGTTTTGCCGGGCAATTACTGCGTGGCAATCGTTCGAGAAAATCGTCTACTCGTTCTGCTGTTGGCTTTTCGACTCCTAATGCACAAATATTAGGAGAGTTGTTTCCTGTACCAACCATATTTACTGAGCAACTTCGTCCATTGCCAAATAGCTACCCACCATTAAATACCAGCTCATTAGGCTTTAGCGATAAAGTATTGAGCATGAATTTAAACCCTGGATTCACCGGCGAATTATTATTAAAAATTATCATTGGTAGTGACATTGAAGGATTAGTATTGCGAGTATTTGGCAGTGGTACGGCACCCGATGATTTCAATTTGGCAAAGGTAGTCGCAGAGGCGCAGCAACAAACCAACAATCGCTTTAAATGTGCCATGATTGTGACCGATGTTTACAATGGCAGTTTAGATATTCACCGTTATGAAGCGGGTAAAAACTTGCGTTCTAAGTCTATTATTGATGGTAGAGATATGACACCCGAGGCGGCAAGTACCAAGCTAATGTGGGCATTAGGCAGTGAAGAGCGTCAACAACAGTTAGTGAAACTGTTAGGATCTGCGGTTTGTATGGAAATGACCGCGACTCGATAACCGGCTTAATCCCCACTTTTCGACAGTAGCGTTCGAATAAATGAGCCCTTCGGGGATACCGTCCGAATAAATTCGGACCAACCCATTTAATCTGGTTGATCTGAACTTACCTGCACGAGTATCGCTGTAAGGATTGCAAAAATTATTTAACGCGCGACTATCTTCGCTAAAAAGCTTCCTCTAGGAAGCTTTTTTTGTTTATAAAACATTATTTTATCGCTTTCGATTGTTGTAAATGAATACGTATGCAAAACCATCAAAATCAGCACTGTAACTTATGAATACGTATGTAAAAAACGTTAATTTGGATAAAAATAGACTAGGTTAGAAAGGTTAATAAAACAACAACAAAGGGTTTACCAAATGTTACCTACAACAATGAAAAAGCTGCTGATAGTAACCTCACTCTCCTGTGGTGTGCTTGCTTGTGACGGCTCTGATACAAATAATAATAATCCAACAGCAACATCTACCAACAACCAAGCACCAACGGTTGCCGAATTTACTGCATCGGTCGATCCGTCAGCTCCTTTGGTATACACCTATTCATGGTCAGTTTCCGACCCCGATGGTGATACTTTAACTTGTACATTAAATCCAGGTGATGGCCAACAAACACCAATAATTAATGATTGTGCTAATAATAATTCCATTGAAATTACTTATGAATCTGCAGGTGATTTCACCCCAAGTTTTCGTGCTAATGATAATGAAAATGCTTACGCTACGGCAGATATCGATATAAGTGTCTCTACAGGCATTGTTATGCCAGATCCGGTAATAGTTGCAAGTGCAAACCAATTGGTAGTTTTTTATAATCGCCCTGACAATACCTACACTGATTGGGTTTTGCATTTGTGGAACAATAGTGATTGTGAAGCATATGCTGATTTCGCCATAGATGGCGGAACTGATTGGAATACCGGTCAGGCACAAACAGGTATTGATCCTAATTATGGTGCTTACTGGGTCTTAGATCTAAAAGATAGTTATGGTGAATGTGCCAATTTTATTGTTCATAAGGGCGATGAAAAAGATTTAGGAGGTGGTGATCTTCGAGCTGACTTAACCGGCGAAAGAACATTTTGGACGCTATCAGGTAAAAGCTTCTTATACAATCAACCTACTTTGTTCCCTAAAGGTGCACAAATCGAAGATATTGCAGCTCATTGGGCAAACGTAAATACTATGTACTGGAATGTTCCAGCAGCAAACACTGCCAAGGTAAGAATTTACAGTTCTGCGTCTGATGACATGGGATTTGACAGTGCTGCAGGTATTGATGGTGATAATTACATCGAATACATGCCAGATATGTCAGAGACTCACCCAGCGACCACCTTGGGTATGCCTAGATACTCAGGACAAGCTGCCTTTACAACTAGCAACGCCAATGACACCAAAGCCAAGCAAATGCTTATGGGTAAATTATTAGCGATTGCTTATGACGTTACAGATAAACCTATTGCCGCAACTCATGTTCAAACACCACGCATTCTTGATGCGCTATATACCTCAGGAATGATGGATGCGGATGAAGCAGAGTTGGGCTTAGTGTACGATGGTAATGACATTATTAGTAATTTGTGGGCACCAACGGCTCAGAGCGTTATATTAAACGTTTTTAATGCTGATAAAATATTACAAACAAGCCACGAAATGAGCCTAAATACAGATACCGGTATTTGGTCATTCTCCGTGCCAAATACAGTTGATCGTTCTTTCTATCGTTTTGAGTTAACGCTATATCACCCACAAAACCACCGCTTTGAAACCGTACACGTTACTGACCCATATTCAGTGTCACTGTCAACCAATGGTATGTACTCACAATTTGTTAATTTAACCGACAGCGACTTAATGCCAACTGGTTGGGAAGAGCACATGATACCAACCGTTATGGATCCAGAAGATGCAATTATTTACGAAGGCCATATTCGCGACTTTAGTGTTCGAGATGCAAGTACCTCAGAAATAAACCGTGGTAAATATTTAGCCTTTACCGAAGAAAGCTCAGTTCCTGTTACGCATTTAAAATCTCTGGTTGCTGCTGGTTTAACGCATTTTCAAATGTTGCCAGCAAACGATATTGCCAGCATAAATGAAGACAGTTCAACTCGGGTAAACATTACCGATACCGTTGCAGATTTATGTGCACACAACAGCTCTGCACCTGTTTGTGGTGTTGAAGATAATGCCGCTACATTATTGTCAGTATTTGAAAGTTACGATGCCAACAGTAATGATGCACAAGCCTTATTACAAGCAATGCGTAAATTAGACAGCTTTAATTGGGGTTATGACCCAAAACATTACACCACCCCAGAGGGCAGCTATGCCTCTAACTCAGATGGTGCAACACGAATTTTAGAAATGCGCCAAATGAACCAAGCTCTACATGAAATGGGTTTACGCGTTGTGTTGGATGTTGTGTATAACCACACAAATTCCTCTGGTTTATTCGATGATTCAGTATTAGATAAAGTAGTACCTGGATATTACCATCGCCGTGATTTAGTAAGCGGAAATGTGATAACCGACACTTGTTGTCAAGATACCGCACCAGAGCACAAAATGATGGACAAGTTAATGTCTGATTCATTAATGACTTGGACCCAAGCTTATAAGTTTGACGGTTTCCGCTTTGATATCATGAGCAACAATTCAGTTGATTCAATTTTAAATGCTCGTGCAAGAGTACAAACAGTCGATGCTGATAACTACTTTTACGGTGAAGGTTGGACACGTGCAGACCAAGGTTATATCCAGGCCCAACAAAACAATATGGCCGGCACTGAAGTTGCAACCTTTAACGATCGCTCTCGCGACATTATTCGTGGTGGTGATTTATTTAATGGCTCTAGCAATTTAAATAATCTCGACATCATTCGTCTTGGCCTTGCTGGCACATTAGAAAACTACGAACTACAAGATAAAAACGGCATTAAAAAGCTGGGTAAAAATTTCTCTCAATCTGCCTATGCAAAAGACCCTGCCGATGTGATTAACTACGTTTCAAAACACGACAACGAAACCTTATGGGATCAGTTGCAATATGGTTTAGCCAGCGACATGTCGGTAAGCAACCGAGTTCGTGCGCAAAACATCGCCGCAACGTTACCATTAATCAGTCAAGGTATTCCATTCTTCCAACTTGGTGGTGATTTTATTCGCTCAAAGTCAATGGATCGTAATACTTACGATGCTGGTGATTGGTTTAACTATGTTGATTTCACCAAGTCTACCAACAACTGGAATGTAGGTTTGCCATTAGCCGAAGATAACAAAACCAAATGGGAAGATATTTCTGGTTTGATTAGCAATAGTGAATCAAGTGTACAAAGCAGTGATATTGAAATGGCCAGCATGGTGTTTAATGAATTTTTAAGCATTCGAAAAGCAAGCAAGCTATTTCGCTTAACCAGCGAAGCGGATGTCCTGCAACGTGTTGGTTTTCACAATACCGGGTCAAGCCAAACTCAAGGTTTGATTGTGATGAGCATCGACGATGGCTTAGGTTTGACTGATTTAGACGCTAATAACGACGCCATTGTGGTTATTGTTAATGGTTCGCCGCAAGAACAATCACATACTGTCGCAACTGCTGACGGTTTTGAGTTGCACGCTGTGCAACAAAATTCAGCCGACAGCACCGTGCAAATGGCTAGTTTTATCGCTGACATTGATTCAGGTACTTTTACTGTTCCAGCATTAACCACTGCGGTTTTTGTTAAACCTCAAGGTGATATGCAAAGCACGGGGTTAGCCGCTGATGCTACATCAAATCAACCAGACGTTGCCCCATATGGTGATGTTGTTGTGTACTTACGTGGTTCGATGAATAACTGGGGCAATGATGGTTTAACTGAAGCAGACAGTTTTGTCTATGAAGGCAATAATACTTATAGCTTAGACGTTACCTTAAGTGCAGGTCAGCAAACCTTTAAAATTGCCTCTAATGATTGGTCAGCGGTTAACTTAGGTTACAACGAAATGACTTACGCTGCAGATTCAGTAACAGTGTCAGATGATGGCGGTAACCTTACCTTTAACGTTGCATCCGACAGCTTATATACCTTTACCTTAGATGCCTCAACGACCACTCCGGTACTGGGCATTGTAGCTAAAAGTGAGACTGTTGATTGTACCGCACTCATTGACTCAGCCGATCCTGCACCGTTCACCATTGCCGGCAGTGGACAATTATATGTGCGCGGTTCGCACTCAGGTTGGAATGCAGAAGCCGATTACCAATTACACTACAAGGGTGATAATAAATACCAAGCCGTTGCAAACTTTGATGGTGAGTTCCAATTTAAACTGGCTTCTGATGATGGCAGTTGGACCACGCAATTATGGGCACAGGCTCCGGGGACTACTGACTTAAACGCTGAAAGCCTAGATCTTGGTGTAAGCTATGCAGTAGCTTATGATGATGGTGGTTTAGGTAATAATCAGGCTAACTTAGCTGCTGGACAATACAGTATATTATTGACGTTAAATTCAGAGAATCCAAGTAATGGGTTTGATATAGGCAGTATGATCATTCAGCAATGTCAAACTGAGTAATTAAGCATAAGAAATTATGCAGAAGATATGTTTCAGGCCATTCGTTAGAATGGCCTTTTATTATTCTCTGTAATTTAAGCAAAGTTTGCAGTAACAATTTATCGATAGTCGTCAATATTTCAATTATCGATAGAGCATACCCTTAATCTTATTTTCTTACCGCACCTTCACCAAACACAACAAACTTTTCTGTAGTTAAAGCTTCTAAGCCCATAGGTCCATAAGCATGCAGCTTGCTGGTAGATATACCAATTTCAGAGCCTAAACCCAGTTCGCCGCCGTCAGAAAATCTTGATGAAGCATTTACCATTACCACTGAAGAATTTATTCTGCGCACAAACTCATTAGCCCGAGAATAATCCTGAGTAACAATAACTTCAGTATGATCTGAGCTAAACTGTTGGATATGTGCAATCGCATGCTCATAATCACTCACTTGTTTTATCGCAATTTCTTGCGCTAAATATTCCGCATCATAATCATCATCTGTAGCTAAAATGGCGCCAGTAAATTTACCAAGGCTTTGCTCACACGCGTGTACTTTGACGCTAAATTCAGCCAAGGCGGTTGCTGCTATAGGTAAAAATTCCTCAGCAATATCTTGATGCACTAATAACGTTTCCAAAGAGTTACAAGCGCTTGGTCTTTGAGTTTTTCCATTGACCAAAATATTAACGGCTTTGTTGATATCTGCATACTTATCCACAAAAAGGTGACACACACCTTTGAAATGTTGAATAACTGGGATACGAGAATTATCACTTACATAACGAATTAACCCTTCGCCACCACGAGGAATAACCAAATCGATATCTTGATTCAAGGTTAATAATTTGGCAATTACATCTCGATCAGGGTCTGGCACTACACACACCATATCAGGCTGTAATGAGAACTCTTTTAATGTATCGTGCAGGATTGTGGCAATCGCTAAATTACTGTGTAAAGCCTCGCTCCCCCCTCTTAATATCACGCCATTACCTGACTTTAAGCAAAGTGCGGCGGCTTCCGCGGTAACATTTGGCCGCGCTTCATAAATCATCGCGATCACCCCTAGCGGGATACGCATTCTACCAACTTCAATTCCCGTTGGGCGATTAGTCATTGCTGAACGACTGCCTACTGGGTCTGGCAGGTTGACAATATCAATAATGGCATCGCTAATGCCCTGAATGCGCTCAGGAGTTAATAACAAACGGTCAAGCATGGCTGTGGATAAGCCTTTCGCTTCACCAGCGCTAATATCTTTGCTATTTTCAGCAATTATGGTGTTCTGCTCGGCAATGATATTGTTTGCCATTGCCGTTAATAACTTATTCTTTGTTTCACTATTCAATTGCGCCGCTTGCAAGGAAGCTTGTTTTGCTTTTTTGGCAAGACTGACAATATCGAACTTTGTATCATTACTCATAAATTTCTACTTACTTAATGTACTTACTTAATCACTTAAAATAGATTTAAGCATTAACTTCCAACAAAACTAAATCGTCTCGGTGAATAATTTCTTTACTTGGACAGTAACCTAAAATCTGATCGAAATCTGATGATTTCTTACCTTTAAGTTTAGCCAGATCTTGACTACTGTACTGACATATACCTTTTGCCAATACCCGCGTACCACAATGGGCGGTAATATTTACTGATTCGCCTTTGGCAAAATCGCCCCAAACTTCGGTAACGCCAGTAGCCAGTAGCGATGCTCCTTTGTTCAATAATGCATTAATCGCTCCTTCATCAATGACAATTGAACCATGGCTTTTCAAGGTATGTTTTAACCAATTCTTTTTTGCTTTTACCGCAGAGCTCTTGGCAATAAAACGAGTACCGGGGTTTTCATTTCGTAATAATTTATCAAAAACATCAGACTTGCTGCCATTTAAGATGTACGTTTCAATACCATGCTCAGTGGCTTTTTCTGCCGCTTGAATTTTAGTTTTCATACCGCCAGTAGCAATATGATTGGATGTACCACCTGCCATGTCATATAACGCATCATCAATGGTATCAATTTCACTAAAGAGTTTAGCATCTGGATTGGAGCGTGGATCGCAATCAAATACGCCATCAACATCACTTAAAATAAAGAAACAATCAGCATCGCTCACCATCGCAACTAATGCGGCTAAATTGTCGTTGTCACCCACTTTTAATTCTTGCGTTGCAACGGTGTCATTTTCATTAACGATCGGCAGAATGTTGTTCTCTAATAACATTCTTAAAGTGTTTTTAATATTGATATAACGCTTTCTGTCTTTTAAGTCACCATGAGTGATCAGTAGCTGTGAACAGGCGGTATCAAAAAAACGCTGCCAATTGGCCATCATTTGCATTTGACCTACTGAAGCCATTGCTTGTTTGGCTGCAATAGAGGGGTTGGGAGAGCCATGATGGATTAATTGACGACCGGCAGCAACACTGCCAGAAGAAACTAAAATAACTTCTTTGCCTCTGCTGTGGCATTCGGTAATAAAACGGGCAATAGCCAGTAAATATTTACCACTACAGCCCTTCCCATCAGGAGCAACTAAAGCGCTGCCTACCTTGATCACAACTCGTTTAAAATTCATTCCTCAACCCGTATATCTATTAGCTCCCCCTAAGAAAACAGATTGCGCCCTGAAGATCAAATAACTTTTTGAAAATGCGTAGATTAATTAACAATAAATTATAAAAAAACATGAAAAAATGCCGCTAAAGCTATTTTTATTGCCTAGCGCCACAATCAGCGCTAATCTGAACCATTATTAAATAGTTGTAAGATTACGAGAATATATGTCTGAATTGATCCAACAGTGGCTAACAATAAGCGGTATTAGTGAGTCTCTTATCCAACCAGTTTCGGCCATGATAGGCCTGATATTATTGCTGACTATTTGTTGGATTAGTTATTACATAACCAAACACCTAGTGCTTAAATTTGTGCATAAAATAGTCACTCGCACTACCAATGAATGGGATGATTTATTAATCTCACAAAAAGTGTTTGATCGCATATCCTGGTTAATCCCAGCAGTATTATTATTGGCTTTCATGCCATTTTTTATCAGTGCTAACCCACAGCTGGTTGATGCTTTAACAGTATTTGCCAAAATAGCCATAGCATTACAAGTAGCGCGTAGTTTAAGTTCATTATTAAATGTTGCGAATAATTTATTTCAAGAATCGAGTAAAGAAAAATACTTGCCGCTAAATGCCACCATTCAACTACTAAAGCTCGCCATCTACATAGTGGCAATAATACTAGCTATTTCAATACTTATTGATCGGTCACCAATTTATCTACTCAGCGGTTTGGGTGCTTTAACCGCCGTTTTATTATTAGTATTTCAAGATACCATTAAAGGTTTAGTCGCCAGTATTCAAATATCGGCCAACAAAATGGTCGCGCCAGGTGATTGGATTGAAATGCCGCAATACGGTGCCGATGGTGACGTGCTGGAAATAGCCTTGAATACCGTAAAAGTGCAAAATTGGGATAATACGGTTACGACCATTCCGACTTATGCGTTAATTAGTGAATCATTTAAAAACTGGCGCGGTATGTCCAGCTCAGGTGGAAGACGGATAAAACGCAGTATCAGTATCGACATTTCCAGTATTCACTTTTGTTCAGCTGAGTTAATGGAAAAACTGCAAAAATTTGAGTTTCTAAATGAATATTTGAATAGCAAAAATAATGATATTAGCGCATTTCATCAGCAAAAAGGTATTAACGACATTACCGATCCTAATAGCAGACGTTTAACTAATATTGGCACATTTAGGGCTTATATCTCCGCATATTTGCAGCAACATCCAAATGTGCATAACGATATGACTTGCATGGTTAGACAATTAAAACCCACTGAGATTGGGGTTGCGTTAGAATTATACTTTTTCAGTAATGATATTAATTGGGTAAATTATGAAGCTATTCAAGCTGATATTTTTGATCACTTATTTGCCATAGCACCACTGTTTGAATTAAGAATATTTCAAACTCCAACTGGCCATGATTGGCAAGCACGAGCGTGAGTCAGGCAAACACTAAAAATTCTGGCAGTATTTACTTAAATAACTAATACTGCCTAATCACGCCTTCTTGTGCGGTAGAAGCAACAAGCTGACCTTGTTGGTTATAAATTTTGCCACGTACCAAACCTCGACCACCGCTTGCTGAAGGGCTATCAATATCGTACAACAACCAATCGTCAAATCTAAAATCTCGATGGAACCACATAGAGTGATCAATGGTCGCTATTTGGAAGTCTTTAGACCAAACACTACGCCCGTGCGGGTGTACTGCAGTTGGTAAAAAATTATAGTCCGAAGCATACCCCAGAACGTATTTATGAATACGTAAATCATTGGGCAAGTCACCTTTAGCTTTCATCCAAATTTGATTTTTTGACGATGATTTTTTGGGATTTAACCAGTCGTATTCTTTCACTGGGCGAAACTCAATGGGTCGCTCAGCAAAAATAGTGCTGTGCATAGCAGCTGGAATTACATCCTTATGCTGTAATTGCAATTCCTGAATAGTGGCAAGACCTTCAGGACCAACAACAGCAGGCATATCATCTTGGTGCTCAAAACCAAGCTCTTCAATTTGAAATGATGCCGTTAAATTAAATATAGCTCTGCCATTTTGCATCGCCTGAACGCGTCTGGTACTAAAACTTTTACCATCGCGAGTAATTTCTACAATGTAGGTAACCGGCTTTTTTGCATCGCCTGGACGCAGAAAATAAGAGTGAAACGAGTGTAGTTGTCGCTCTTGCGCTAATGTTTGTTTAGCTGCCGACAGAGCTTGACCAATAACTTGACCACCGAAAAGTGCTTTAAAACCTAGATCCTGGCTTTGACCAATAAATAAGTTTTCATCTAATTTTTCTAACTCTAATAGGCCTAAAAGCTCATTCAAAACTTTACTCATTAACTTTCCTAATCATTTTAAAACCTATTCAGTATGCCATGATAAAGCCATAAGCCCCTATAAATAAACGAAAACAACCTAAAATCCGATTAAATTTATGTTAAAAGGTTTACAGAAACGTTAATTTGACTATAATCACTGTTAGGGCTACTTAGCTCGTCCAAGGCAAACCTAGTGAAAACTAGGGACGCAAAGTTACCGGTCTAAAGATATTTTTGTTGTTTAAAAATATTTATGACAGCGGGACTGCCGACTAAGATATTGCGGGGGCTTATCTTTATTTGCAATCCTTGTTACGATCGATTCTTTGCGTGCCTTGTCTTATCTTCCTTATTTTATTCTCAGCTTCCTTGCTTTAAATTCAAATTTACACCAATTCCATTAATTATCTGCTCATTTTTACTGTTCTGTATAATCTCTAATTAATTGCTCAAGGGTAAGCTCACTATAGACAGCAATACCATGTTCACTAAGTAATTTAGCGGTTACGCCTTGGCCATCAACTTTAGTGCCATTAAAGTGACCGTTATATATTTGACTGCTGCCACATGAAGGACTGTATTCTTTTAAAAGTGCGAATTTAATTTGCTGTTTTTGGCATAGCTCAAGAGCATAACTGGCCCCTCGTTGAAATTGCTCTGTTACATCAACAGCAAACTCATCGATAACTTTACTGCCCACTTGTTCTGCCCGAGCTCTAGGTACAGGTAAACCACCAGACATTTCAGGGCAAATAACAACTAAGCAACCTTGTTGCTGCCAAGTGGTTATTTGCGGGTCAACCAGTACTTTAGTTTGGCCATCATACCTAACTTTATTGCCTAAAAAGCAGCTACTGATTAATATTTTATTCATCATGATCTCGTTTAAACAGGGTTTCCAGTTCAGCTCGACCTTGATGACTTATTTTTATTAACTCTTTCATATCAAATTTATTATTCGCCAGATAAGACTTTTCAAGCATTTCTTCATCATGGGCTTTAAACACTTTAACCATATGCTCGGCTTTAGCTTGATCAAAGCCATATTCTTCGAGCAAAATTTTTGCCGCAACAAGACTACTGTCAAACATTTCTCGCACATTAGTATCTACCCCAATATCTCGATACTTGAGTACACTTAAGCGACTTTTAGCACGGGCAATTATTTTAATATGAGGGAAATGCTGTTTAACCGTTTTTGCGATATCAAAGCCATGTTTATCAGAATCGGCGGCAATAAACATAATACGAACATGCTCAACCCCTGCAGCTTTTAGTAGCTTCAAATTAGTGGCATCACCAAAAAATACCTTATTGCCAAATTGCTTTAAAAATTCAATGTGCTCAGCATTATTGTCAAGCGCAGTAAAATGAATATTATTAGCAGTTAAAATTCGACCCGCAATTTGACCAAAGCGGCCAAAGCCGGCAATTATAACTTCCGGTTCAAGTACGTCTGATTCAGTGTCATATTCAGGAACTTGTGTTTTACGCTGCTGTAATTTTTCATATAAAATCACCAAGGGTGATGTTAATGCCATTGAGATACCAACAATCAGGGTTGCTTTGCCTGCTAAGTCTCCAGGTAATAAAGAATCGGTAACAGCAACGTTAAATATAACAAAGGCAAATTCACCGCCTTGAGACAACATTAGCGCCAGTCTTAAGGGATGAGTATGGGGTTGATTGTTAAACCTTAATAAACCATAAATAATGGCACTTTTAATAGCAATTAAAGCTAAGCTTGCACCAATGATCATTACCGGTTGAGCAATCAGTAAATCCAGTTCTAAATTCATTCCAATAGCGATAAAGAATAAGCCAAGCAACAACCCTTTAAATGGGGCTATCTCAACTTCCAATTGGTGTCGAAAGCTAGAGTTAGCCAGTAATACCCCGGCAAGAAAAGCTCCTAGCCCCATCGATAAACCAACTAACTGCATAACCAATGCAGTGGCAATCACAATTAATAGCACTGCCGCAGTCATTACTTCAGAACTGCCATAACGGGACATAATTCTTAACAAAGGGTTGACCAAATATCTGCCAGAAATTAGCACACCAATAATAACTAAAATACTAATATACCAGGCTGGATCATTGGGATTACTAGAACCCGACAAAGTAGCCACTAACAGCAATATAGGGATCACAGCTAAATCTTGCATCAGTAAAATTGAGAAGCCTTTTTGCCCTAAAGGTGTGGTAAGTAAGCGTTTTTCTTCCATCAATTGAATTGCAAAAGCGGTTGACGACAAACCGAACGCTAAACCGAGAACGAGGGAAATTTTCCAATCAAAAGAAAGCAGCAATAAAATTGCCGTGATCGCTAACGCACAAAATAGTAACTGCCCACCACCAATAAATATGATTTGATTGCGCATTCTCATCAACTTATCGGGATCTAATTCTAAACCGATAACAAACAATAAAAATACCACGCCCAATTCAGCAAAGTGCAGTATTTGTACAGGATCATTAATTAAGCCTAATACAGATGGGCCGATAATTAAGCCAGCAGCCAGATAGCCTAAAATAGCCCCGAGCTTAAAACGAGTGAAAATGGGAACTGCAATAACAGCAGCGCTTAGAAAGATAACACCAGAGGTGAGGGCGCTCATCAGAAATCCTGTTTATGAATGAATTATATAGCTACATGTATAATATATTATTTTAAAGAAATGTTTTTCAATAATCCTAGGTCTATCAAAATAATACCATTTAAAATTAATTTATATAGAGAGTGTAACGTGCAAAAAATATTAACATTTATAGCATTACTAAGCATTAGTCTGAACGTGCTAGCAAAACCGATTGCTGAAACTCAAGATTTGGTTTCACCTTTACTACCTGGGCAATCAGTACCTAGCACCATAACTACAACGATTAACAATGAAAAAGTTGATTTAGTTAAGTTAATAAAAGGCAAACCAACGGTACTCTTTTTTTATCGTGGCGGTTGGTGCCCATTTTGTAATGTACAAATGGGGCAACTACAAGCAATTGAGGGTGATTTAAAAAAACTCGGTTTTCAGTTAATAGGTATTTCAACTGACTCACCAAATGATTTGCAAAAAAGTATTAACAATAAAAAGCTCAGTTACCAGCTTTTTTCTGATTACAACAGTACCGTTAGCCAAACGTTCGGTTTAGCTTTTTATGCCTCACAAGAAGTCACTGATCGCTATTTAGCTAAAATGAACTTGCAAAACCCTTTGCAAAAGAATGCTGCTGGCGACGAACGCTTAGTACTGCCAGCCCCGGCAGTGTATGTAATCGACGCGAAAGGCTTGATACAGTTCCAATATGTTAACCCAAATTATAAAACCCGCTTAGCGCCAGAATTATTATTACACGCAGCAAAACTCGCTAAATAAACAAAGCTACAGGCTCAAGAGTCTGTAGCTTTTCCTTTATACGAATCAAAGGTTATTAGAAAATGTACGAATAAAGGTAACCCGCGCCAACTGCCATAGATAGAATTACCGTTAAAAATGCTATAACCATTTCATTCTTGAAAATAGATTTAAGTAAGACTACTTCCGTTAAACTAGCTCCTGCACTACCAATGATTAACGCCATTACCGCACCAAGTCCCATACCTTTCGCTGCTAATGCTGCACTAAGAGGAATAACAGCTTCAGCTCTTATGTATAAAGGAATACCAATTACCGCTGCAATAGGAACTGCAAATGGATTTTCTTCACTCGCAACATTGGCAACAAACTCTGTTGGCATAAAACCATATATAAATGAGCCAAGAGCAATACCACCAATCAGATAAGGTAAAACCTTTTTAAAGTCACTCCAGGTACTGTTCCAAATGCGAGTCCATTTGCTTACTGGGTTACCATTTTTTCCACAACTACTTGCGCAGCTACTAGCTTCTGGCTCAAAGTATGCCTCAGGTTTAATGTATTTCTCAAACCCAAGTTTCTCTAATAAGTAACCAGCAGCAACAGACACTCCCATTGCAATGGCAAAATAAAATGCAGTCACTTTTAAACCAAAGGTTATCGAAAATAAACCAATGATAATTGGGTTCAGCAATGGACTTGCAAATAGGAAGACCATCATAGTACCAAAACCCGCCTTTGCTCTTAGTAAACCTTTTAAAAAAGGAATTGTTGAACATGAGCAAAATGGCGTGATAGACCCTAATAACCCAGCAATGACATAGCCTTTGCCGTTTTTACTGCTTAATATTTTTTGAATTTTTCTAGGTGGAATATATTCCTGTAAAACTCCGACAATATAACTAATTAGTAAAAATAGTATGGTTAATTCAATTGCTAAAAAAGCAAACATGTTAAAGGTATCGAGTACCATTTGTTGTGTAATAGACATAATTCAAATCTCTACATTTCTAGATTTGTCGAATTATATAGAAAAAACTTTCCCCGTCAACATATTTCTAGTAATATCGAATTATCTATTATATTGTGATTAATTAAAGAGAGCGTTATGGATATTGAAATTATAGCTAAAGCTTTAAAAGAGCTAGGCCACCCAACTCGGTTAGCTATTTTTAAACGTTTAGTCAAATCAGGTGAGCAAGGAGTTGCTGTTGGTGTAGTGCAGGAAGAACTAAAAGTGCCAGGTTCTACATTATCGCACCACATTTCTGGCTTGGCTTCAGCTGGTTTAATCAAACAACGACGAGAAGGAAGAGTACTTTATTGTGTTGTTGAATATGAAAAGCTCTTATCTGTTATTGCCTTCCTTCAAGACGAATGCTGTATTGATGAACAATAAAAGAAGGCTGCATTGCTGAACAGGAAAGTTAATCATCTCGGTAAAATATGCTCATATATTATCGGAGTGCTCATGTTAACCTCATTGCTGATTTGAACCGAATTTAAGTAACTGTTTTTAGCTGCAGCCATACTTTCATTTGAATCTGCGTGAACTCTTCCGATAACATCACCAGCGTTAACCTTATTGCCCACATGAATGATTTGATCAAAGCCGACACTATGATCTATTTCTTGTTCATTTGATAATCGCCCTCCACCTAAAGTAACTACGGCCATTCCAATATCACGAGTTTGCATAGCACTAATAACACCACTTGTTGGTGCTTTGATATCTTCAATAACGTTAGCTACTGGCATGTATTTATCGGGTACTGAAAATAAATCATTCGGCCCGCCCATCAGGGCAATCATTTTGGCGAAGACTTCTGCCGCCTGGCCGTTCGATAGAACATTACTTACAAGTTGTGTAGCGTCTTGTTTATTTTTAGCTAGCCCTGCATCAATCAACATTGCACAAGCTAACGCATTCACGACTTCGTGCAGTCTAGGCTCTTGATACTCACCACTTAAATAATCCAACGTTTCTTTGATTTCAAGAGCGTTACCTGCGCTATTTCCCAGCACTTGATTCATGTCAGTAATTATTGCCTGGGTTTTAACTCCTGCACCATTGGCTACATCAACAATGCTTTGTGCCAACTCTTTTGCTGCTTTCATCTCTGTCATCATGGCACCATTTCCTACTTTAACGTCCATAACTAACGCATTTAAACCAGCAGATAACTTTTTCGATAAAATGGAAGCAGTAATTAACGGTACTGATTCAACCGTCGCAGTAATATCGCGAATTGAATATAAGCGTTTATCGGCGGGGGCAATATTGCTAGTTTGGCCAATAATTGCCATACCGACATCTTTTACTATACGTTTAAACTCTTCCTTGTTTGGCTGTACATTAAAACCAGCAATACTTTCTAATTTGTCTACCGTACCGCCAGTATGACCTAATCCTCGTCCAGAAATCATCGGGACATAGGCGCCATTCGCGGCAACGATTGCCGCCAACATAAAGCTTACTTTATCGCCAACACCACCAGTTGAGTGCTTATCTACAATTGGCCCATCAAGATCAGGCCAATGCAGCACATCACCAGAATTCATCATTTGTTGTGTTAAGGCGACGGTTTCATCAACGTTCATCCCCTGTTGCACAATTGCCATTGCCATAGCCCCTACTTGGGCATCATTAAAGCTACCATCGACCAAGCCAGTCACAAAGCCTTGAATTTCAACTGCAGATAGCGCTTTTCCATCACGTTTTTGACGAATAATTTCCTGTGGAATAATCATAGTATTCTCTACACTAAATCTTTAGGGGTAAAAGCGTCGGGCAATAACTGCTTAACGGTCCAGCTTATTTGTTGCTCAAGGTGATTAACGACTGTAACTACAGCAGATTGCTCTAAGAATTCAGCAATAACTTGTCTACATGCACCACAAGGTGGGGTTAACTTTTCTTGCTCGGTATAAATGACTAAAGTCTGAAACTCTTGCTCGCCATTGATAATCGCTTGCGCAATACAATTTCGTTCAGCGCAAACAGTTAATCCATAAGAGGCATTTTCAACATTACAGCCACTAACAATGTTGCCAGCTTTTGTTAAGGCTGCAGCACCAACAAAAAAATTACTATAGGGAGCATAGGCATTGTTATATGCCTTTTTCGCGGCCAGTTTAAGGGCACTAATTTTTAGTGTTTGCTGTACCTTCGGCAATAGATATCCTTAGTTAAATTAATTTATTATCAACAAGTTTAGCAAAAGATAAATTCCTCACATTACAGGTTTACATTTAATTATCAAACTAAAACATTGTTAGCCTATTATCATCATAAAAGCACAACTATACTTAAGCTGAGTAAATTAAAAAAATAACATTCAATAGACCTAATAATTCTGGGAAAAGCAATGAGAAGAGCGTTAGTAATATTATCTTCATTTATTTTCATCGCTGCGACAGCGCTATTTTTGATGTCCGATTTTTTTCCCAAAAAAACAGATAAAACTACAGAAGAACAAGTGTCTCGGCCAACACCTTCAAAGAATAATACAGACCCCAAGACCAAAGAGAACATAACTAACGACACTAGTGAAATTGCTGTTAATGATGCTACAACTACCAACCAATCAGCTAAAGTGAAAACAGATATTGCTAAGGTTTTGGCGGAGCAAAAAATTAGTTACCTCCGTCATAGTCATTACTTTAACAATCAAAGAAATATCTTTGCTTTAAGTAATCGTAGTGAAGAAGAGAAGGCCGTAGATGCATTACAATTTAACCCTTATTGGGGCTTGGAAGCTGATTTTGCCAACTTAAAAAGCGCCCACAAAGGTCAGGGTGCTGCACTGGATAAAGCCAGTGAAGTACGCTTTAGAGATAGCGCTGAATCATCCGCTATGATGATCAACATCATTGGGTTAATTCCACTCACCGACAAATCATCATTTTTTGCCAAAGTGGGGGTGAACAACTGGGAAATAGAAGAAAGCCAAGCAAACGAATTAAGTGCTAACCAACGTCCTGTTTATGGCCAACCTGGAATGAACTCTGATTTAGACGGTGGTACTGATATGTTTTATGGCATTGGTTTTAAATATGACTATGACAGTTTTATTTTAAAATCGGAGATGCAAGTATTTGAAATCAATGGTGAAGAGCATGAAGTATTTACTATTGGTGGTGATTTTAAGTTCTAGCTATTTACTCAAAAGGTTTCAGCATAGGGAGCAATAATGCTCCCTTTGTTATAACAGGTTAGCCGGAGAATATTGATCGGTTAATACTTTATATTCTTCTGCCGGTAGTTTCTCTATTTCCAAAAATGCCAGCATGTTCATAAGTTTAATATTGTAGTCTGCTAACCTTGGCTCTAATTTTATCAGTCGCTGAGACAACTCAGCATTAGATGGTTTTATTTTTGGGATCATAATCACTCGATTTCCCTGATTGTAGCCTTTTTGTAGCGAGTAAAAATCACCAAATACCGCATGGTATGTAGCCGTTTCATGATGATAAAGCTTACTGCTAGAAAAAGTATTGGCAACCAGTACACCGTCATCAGCAAGCAAGCTTTGAGTTTCTTCTAAAAATTCTTTGGTTAACAAATGTTCGGGAATATATTCACCATTAAATGCATCTAGAATTATCAGATCATATTGCTGCTTTTTACGCTTTGCCCGTTTAATAAAAATTCGACCATCTTGGGCATGACTTTTAACGTTATCGGTTGTTTTAAAATCAAAATACTGCAAGGCAACTCGTATTACTGCCGGATCAATTTCAACATTATCAATCACAATTTCTGGGAATAACTCTAACAGGCTATTTGATAGTGTGCCGCCACCCAACCCAATAATAAGCACCCTTTTAGGTGATGGGTTAAATAACAACGAAGACATTACATATTTGGTGTAATCAAATACTAACGCTTTGGGTTTGCTTTTATCTATGCATGATTGACTGCTTTTATTGCGTTTAACTGAAAACTTTAAACAGCGAATATCACCTTTATCTTCAACAATAATGTTGCGGTATAAAGAACGCTCTTCTTTAATAACCTTAGCTTGCAGACTAAAAGGCAATACAAATATTATTGCCAATAATCCTAATAACTTATGATTGAATTTGCATATGTGCATCTTTAAATTCCATTTTGTATAAACAAATAGCCAAGGTTCCTAACACCATTAACAGCAAACAAAAACTTAAAATTATCGTGTTTACTTCAAACCAAAGTACTAAATAAAACGATGTCGCTAACGTGCCCAGAGCAGAGCCAAGAGTAGAGACAAAATACAACATTCCCGCAACATGACCACTTTCCGCTTGGCTAGTAACTAAAAGGCGTACAGAGTAGGGCGAAATCATCCCCAATATAATTGTTGGTATAAAAAACAACAGCATAGAGGCAACTAAAGAGCCATAACGGCTATCTTCAATATTATCAAAAACGAATTCCAGCATAGGCGTGGCAAAATAAGCTAATGGTAATAATGTCAGGCCAGCAAACAAAAATATTGAGCCATAGCGCTGCAATGAAGGATTAGATAACGATAACCGTCCACCAAGTAAATAACCAAACGATAGTGACAGCATAAATACGGTAATGATACTGCCCCATACATGTACGCTTGAACCAAAATAAGGGGCTAAAATTCGGCCACCAAGTAACTCAATGCCCATGATAGAAAAACCACTACTAAAGGCGAGTAAGTAAATAAAATAGTTATGAAAAGTTCTATTCATAGCACTGCAAATTAAACAAGTTATCTGTCTAATTTAACAGTACGATATAGGGCAGGCAAGGTTAAATTAACTAATCTCAACAATTATATATTGGTTGAACCACGTTCGATTAATTGGCTCGGGATCAACATGGTTTTCGGTTCTTCACCGGCAATGAGGTTTAATAAATTATCAACCAATAATTTGCCCGCAAGCATAGTATCTTGTTTTGCAGTGGTCAGAGGCGGGTTTACAAAGTTAGCCATAGGAATATCATCAAAACCAACAACGGCTACATCGTCAGGAATTTTTAAACCATGCTCTTTAATCGCCCGAATTGCCCCTATGGCAATAAGATCACAGGCGCCAAATAAAGAGTCAAAACTTAC
Organism: Thalassotalea fonticola; assembly: GCF_032911225.1. Taxonomy (NCBI): domain Bacteria; kingdom Pseudomonadati; phylum Pseudomonadota; class Gammaproteobacteria; order Alteromonadales; family Colwelliaceae; genus Thalassotalea; species Thalassotalea fonticola. Next base: position 3,262,120 of record NZ_CP136600.1, read on the forward strand.
CCCTTGGGCTAACAGCTCTTTGGTTGCCAGATAACCCGCTTCTTCGGTATATAGAGCATCAACTTGTAAATCTGCATCCACCGTTTTCCCTGCTTTTTTTAGTGCTTTAACGTGACCTTTGTAGCGATCATTAAATTCTGGCGCGTGGCGTGACGCTGTGCCAATGAAGGCACAATGCTCCCGGCCTTTATGCATTAGATGTTGAGTTAGTTGCATACCGCCATGAATGTTATCACACCCTAGGGTAGCTACTTGCATGTCTTTTACTTCAGCCCCCCAACGGACAAAATGCGTACCTTGCTCGTGCAATTGGACCAGCTTTTTCTTATATTCTACGTAATCGCCATAACCTAAAAGAATAATACCGTCAGCTTTATTGGTATCTTCAAACTCGGCATGCCAGTCATTGTCCATTTGTTGAAAAGAAACTAGTAAGTCATAACCTTTATTGGCACAAGCACGGGTAATACTACCAAGCATAGAAAGGAAAAATGGATTTATTTGCGAGTCGTCGGAGGTGGAATCTTCAAACAATAAAAGAGCTATGGTGTTACTTTGCTGAGAACGTAAATTACGGGCGTTTTTGTCGACTTTGTAATTTAATTCTTTGGCGATAGCCTGAACTTTAAGACGAGTTTCTTCATTAACCAAAGGGCTATTTCGCAGGGCTCTTGAAACCGTCGACTGAGAAACACCAGCACGGTAGGCAATGTCAAATGAAGTTGCTTTCATGTTAATATACATCTAAAAATATTCACTTAAAAAATAGTAACGCAAGATCATTGCAATGTATAGCAGATTAGATTTGCAGCAATGAGCCAAAATGAATCGTGACTCATTGCGCAAGTACAACAGACTTATTTAATTTTGCTCTTGGTCGTCCTTTACAAAATACACAGAGACACTGGCAAACAGCATTGAAACGCCAGCCAGCATAATTATGTAGATCGCTTCATTATTGAAAACGCTGCTTAAGATCCAACCAGAGAACAAACCGGAAACAATTTGTGGTGCGGCGATGGTGAAATTGAAAATCCCCATGTACACCCCAGTTTTAGCTGCTGGTAATGACCCGGCCAAAATAGCATAAGGCATTGCCAAAATTGCTGCCCATGAAATACCGACACCTATCATAGGAATAAATAAGTTAACTGCCGCTTGCGGCACAGTAACTGTAGTAATAAATAAATCAACGACTACTGGCTCTAGGTTATTGAACGCCATAAAACCAAAATAGCCCAAGGCACCGGCAAACAACGATAATGAGTACACTAATTTACGGCCAAACTTATCCGCCAATTTCGACAAGACTACCGAAAACACCGCAGCAAATAATGAGTAAGCGGCAAAAATAATACCGACCCAGTCACCAGCGGCTCCTTTTGCATCAAGAATCGCTTGCGGCACCGTGCCGACCGCATGTAAATAGTCGGGGTCAAACCATTTAGCCTCTACTCCCCAAATATACTGGGTAATTGCCGGCATAGAGTAAACCCACATGATGAACAAGGCAAACCAAGAGAAAAACTGTACAATGGCAAGTTGCTTCATCGTTTGTGGCATGGTTTTCATTAGCTTAAAAAACTCAGCCAGTGATCCCGTTAGCGATTTTTTTTGTTTTTGCTGTTGCTCAACTTCTTTGGCATCGATGCCGCGGTACGCATAAAAATCTTCAGGTGGATGTTCTTTGGTGCGAAACACTGTCCACAACACAGAGCCTAGCAATACTGTCGCACCAAGGTAAAATGCCCAGGTCACCGAAGGAGCAACTTCGCCAACTTTCGCAGTGTTTTCTAAACCAACAACATTAGTAAGCACAAACGGTAAAATCGAACCGATAACTGCACCAATATTAATCAATAGCGATTGGATGGAATAACCTAAATTGCGCTGTTTTGCCGGCACCATATCAGAAACCAGCGAGCGAAACGGCTGAAAGCTGACATTAAAGGAAGCATCCATTAGTGCCAAAATCATCGCGCCAAATAGCATAGGTGCAATAAAGGCAACAAAGATACCCGCATTAGGCATTAATACCATGCCGATGGCCGCGGCTATGGCCCCCGCTAAAATATAAGGTTTACGTCGGCCAAAGCGATTCCAAGTACGATCAGACGCTGAACCAACAAGAGGTTGCACAATCAATCCCATAATTGGTGCCACCAACCAAAACAGCGAAAGCGAATGCAAGTCGGCACCTAAATCCGATAAAATCCGACTGACATTGGCATTTTGCAAGGCAAAACCAAATTGCACACCTAAAAAGCCAAAACTGACATTCCATACCTGCCAAAACGATAACTGCGGTTTTTGCTTACTCATAATAGTTTCTTACTTAATTGCTTTAAAGCGGATGGCAACACCACCACTAGTCGCTAACGGTAGTGTTAGTGTATCTGTCTGTTTTACATTTTTTTGTTCAATAATCATCTCATAGGGATTATCAATCCAATTAGCATTTTCACCATCGCGATATATTTCGGCGATATATTGTTTATTTTCGGACAAAAAGTCTAACTTTATAGTTAGTGTGCGGCTATCTTCATCTGTTAGCGCCCCTAAATACCAATCATCACTATGCTTATCTTGACGAGCAAAAGCAACATAATCGCCCACCTCACCGGCAACCGCAGTTGATTTAGCCCAATCAGTTGGTACATCTAAAATGAATTGAAATGCTGGTAAGTTGGCTTCGTAGTTGCGCGGTAAATCTGCAGCCATTTGAATAGGACTATACAACACAACATATAGGGCTAATTGTTTAGCTAAAGTCGTTTGTGGTCGGTTAGTGTCTGCGCCTAAGCCATTGAAACCCATATTGAAGATACCAGGAGTGAAATCCATCGGTCCTGCCAGCATTCGAGTATATGGCAACATTGCCGCATGCTCAGGTGGATTAGGTGGAGTTCCCCAGGCATTAAATTCTTGTCCGCGTGCACCTTCACGGGCAATCCAGTTAGGGTAAGTACGACGCAAACCTGTGTCTTTTATCGGCTCATGGGTATTAATACTGATATTTCGTTTTGCAGCTTCAGTAATATTATGCAGATACTCATTAACCATAAACTGGCCATCATGCCATTCATGACGGGCAATGCCATTTTCATCAATACGCTTAATATTGCCACCATCGGCTACGTAACCCGTTTTCACCTGGGTAACGCCATGCTTTTGGTATAAATCTAACGCTGCGCCCATTTGGTTGCGGTAATTAGTGACATTACCTGAAGTTTCATGATGACCAATTAATTCTACACCAATTTTTTTACCATGTTGGCTAATCGCATTAATGTCAAAGTCATCATAAGGCTTGGTGAAATTAAACACATCACCGTTAAAGAACCAGTCACCATCCCAACCAACATTCCAGCCTTCTACTAGTACCCCTTTAAAGCCATACTTAGCGGCAAAGTCCATATAACGTTTAACTTCAGATGTAGTTGCTCCGTGTGTTTCTCCGCTGCCCCAAGTTGTTTCTTTTACATGCATGCCCCACCAAATACCCACATATTTGCCTGGCTCTACCCAACTTACATCACCGAGTTTATTTGCCTCATTTAGATTTAAGATCAAGTTAGAATTTAATAAACCTACCGCATCTTTACTGATTTGAATTGTACGCCAAGGGGTTTTAAAGTTTGCTGCGGTTTTTACCAGAATACCGTCTGACCAAGGGGCTAAATCGGCTTTTAATACACCAGGGCGACGCTGGTTTAGAGACATTCCAGCATAATCGACTAGAGCTGCTTCATGAATGCTCATATGCACGCCAGAACCTAACGTAAAGGAGAATGGCGTATGAGCAATGCTCACTTCTTCAAATTCAGTGCTGTTATAAACATACTCATAACGATTGTACTTGCGCGACGGGATCCAATAAGCGGTAGACTGTTTAAAGTCTTTAATGGCAAATTCTGTTAACTCATTGGTGATATTAACCTTGTCTAAACCATTTTGTTCAGGCACTTCATAGCGAAAGCCTAAACCATCATTAAATACCCGCACTCTTACTGTATAAGTATTCACCGTAGCTCTATCAGCAACTAAGGTTACTGCCAATTCATTATGATGATCGGTAATGTTTTTTTGCTCTCCCCAAGGCTGCTGCCAAGTTGAATTTACTGATGTTGTTTTACTGTTTTTAATGGCAAAACCATCAGCTAAATAAGGGCCGTCTTTAAACACCAAGCCAAGCTTTGAAGGCGCAACAATCTCTTCACCATTAAATGACACTTTATATTGCACAACTTGGTCTTTATCTAACAAGGTAAACACAATTTTGCCATCAGGAGAGGTAACATTGGCTTCTTTAGCTACAAGACCTGGACTGGAAAATAATATTATCAAGGTTACTACTTTAATTAACGCTTTCATTGGAAATCCTATTGCTATGATGTTATTTCACAAACACTGCTGTGCTAAATTTTTTGACGGTAAAGCCCTGTTCATTGGCTAAACTTGTTTGTATTACTTGATCTGAACTTGCCGCTTGTACTGGGTGTAATTTAAATTTTTCTGCGCCAGTAAAATTGAAGGTTTGTTGCTCGGCAGAACTGTTAAATATCACCACTATTTGCTGATAATTTGCATCAAGATTAGTTTTATCTGTGAGGCTCATAACAATTAAGCCCATTTGCTGTTCACTACCGGTATTGTGAAATTTAACTTGTGCCTGAATTGCTTTTGCCGTGGTTAAACGAAATAACTTGGATGAATTTCTTATCTTTAATAATTCAATAAATCGATCGCGACTAAATTGAATATGCTCTGCTTTAGCTAAATCCCTATCCGAATTTTTATTGAGAATTTTGCTAATCACTTGCCAGTTTTGCTGGTCTTTTTCATGTGGTGGCAAGCCAACGTTATAGTTATTGTTTTGCATCGAGAAATCGACTTTATTAAACCAATGACCATAATCATAACTGTCGCGTAAGTAAGACTTTGAACGCAATAACTCCGAACCCATATGCAAAAATGGAATACCTTGGGCAAGTAATGGATATGACAAACCTAATGTTTGCAAACGCACCCGATCATCAATACTTAAATTAAAGTCATTACGATATTGGTTATTATCCCAAAGTGTTTGGTTATCATGCTTAGATACATAATTAATGGTATCGGCAGGATCTAAGGCATAACCACTAGGCTGGTTGCCATAGGGAATATCTTTACCGCTAACTTGCTCATTTTGAGCATTTGTTAATGGGTAATTAGCCAAATTACCGGCCAAACCAACCCTAAGTTGGTCAGCTAGTAAGAGGTATTGTTCCCGGCTGTCTGCCTGGCTGCGCAATTCATTCGGTAAAGTATATAAACCATTACCTATGCCTTGCAGCTTTCGTATTTCATCACCGGATTCAGTCATACCACCACCACGAACTGCATCACGAAGTCTGTCGGTAAACGTACCAATTTGAGTACCGGCCAGCTCTAATTGACTTGCCTGCACAAAGCGCTCGTTATTAGCGACTTCGCCAAAATTCCAGCCTTCACCATAGAAATAAGTATCAGGATCAACAGCTTGTACAGCCTTTCTGGTTTTTAACATTACATCTTTTGGTTGATGGGCCATTAGGTCAAAACGAAAACCGTCAATTTTATAGTCTCGCGCCCAAACAACTAATGAATCGGTCATCAATTTCGCCATCATTTTTCGTTCAGTCGCGGTGTTATCGCAACAGGTTGATTGCTCGATTAACCCAGTTAAAGGATTTAAGCGCTGATAATAGCCAGGGACAATTTTATCTAAAACTGATGTGGCTTCTAGACCGGCTTGATGGGTGTGGTTGTACACCACGTCCATGATCACTCTAAACCCCAAGTTGTGCAGGTTTTTCACCATTTCACGAAACTCAACAATACGGGCGTTACCTTCAGGATTTTGCGCATAACTGCCTTCTGGAACTGTATAATGAAACGGATCGTAACCCCAATTGTAATCGTCAACAGGGCGTAATTGACTTACTAGTTTCTCCGCATCAGTGCTTGCCGGGTCATAACTGTTTAGTACCTCAAATAACGTTATATCTCTAGTTACATATTCTGCTTGGCAAAGAGTGTGCGCGGCATAAATAGAGCATAATTTTTCAACCGTATCGTTTAATCCAATACGCTTGTTTGTTACTTCATTAACAGTGCCAATATCAAACGCAGGCAATAAATGAATATTATTCAAACCTGCCTGTTGCAATAATTTTAAATGCTTTATGCCTTCGCTATTTTGCTCGGCAAAGGCTTTATATTTACCTTTAACTTGTGAATTTAAAATACTACTGTCAGTTGCACTGAAATCGCCAATATGCAGCTCATAAAAAATATTATCCTCAAAGTTTTCAACCTCTGGATTTGCTTGTTCATCCCAGCCCGAAGGTTTGGTGGTTTGATGATTTAAATCAGTAATTTGTGAATATTCACTATTAGCAGACAAGCTTAAAGAATATGGATCGGTCGTTAATAGCGTTTCAACTTTTTGGCTTTCGGGATGGAATATTTCGATTTTATATTGATAATAAGCTGCAAATAATGACTGCTTTACGATACCTTGCCAGGCGCCTGTTGTTAAATCTTGCTCAAGTATTATTTCGTTTAATGGATGTGCCGTTTTATCTTCATTAAACAATAACACACTGACGTTTTTAGCCGTGGGCGCCCACAGTTTAAATTGAGTACTTTTTTCCGTTAGCAATGCACCAAAATCAGTTATTTCATCGCCATCATCACTTTTTGATGTGTAAAGATCATCAATCACATTGCCGGTTTGCAGTTTTGAAATACTCACAACTGTTTGCTCATCATTAACGCCAACCACGAACAATTTTTGCTTTAAAAGCTGCTTAATTCTTTTGTTTGATACATTTTCATCGAATGTGAAAGCATGACCATGTGAGACCAAATGAGGAAAGTTCAGTTTACTATTTGCACTCAAAACAGTATTTTTTAACCGTATTTGTACCTGATTTTCGTCATCAGAAATCAAAGAGTATGCTAATTTTTTATTGGCAGTTGAATATAAAAACAATTCTTTTTCTGCCAACCAGTGAGCATTTGCTTTTACCTCCAAGCCACTGATATTTAATCCTTTAAAGTCGATTTCTTTGCTTGTATCTGGCAAACAGGCAGATATAAAGAGTAATAAAAATAATGATGAAAGTAGTAAACGCATTTGTTATCAACCTGTAATTAAAACTGAAAGTTGCATTAAATATTAATTGCAGGCAAGCATGATACAACTGAATTGAATAATCAATTGCATACGTATTCAGTACTTGCCCAGTATACTTATTAACCAGCCAATAACACTTCAAACCCTTGTTTTTATTAATTAAACCCTTTAAATGTTAATGAAAAGTAGCAATTCAACGGAAAGTTCCTGCATATTTATGAATACGTATGCAGATCATTCTCTTTGTAATCATTTGTAATTAACATAAAGGAAATCTTAAAAAGTTTGCGTACTTTTTAAACAACATATAACTTGGACATGACGTCTAAGTAAAATAAAAAGAATGGACTCAATGGGAGAGACAAATGTTAAACTTTAAACCGAGCAAACTGACAATGGCACTACTATCAGGTGGTCTATTATCAATGAGCTCTATCGCTCTTGCAGCTGAAGAAGCAACTGCAGAACAACAAGCAGAAGAAGAAGTTGAAGTTATTGAAGTAACTGGCTTTCGTCGCAGCCTTGTTGAGTCAATGAACACAAAACGTTATTCATCTAGCGTAGTAGAAGCCATTTCTGCTGAAGATATCGGTAAATTACCAGATTCTTCAATTGCTGAATCAATTGCCCGTCTACCTGGTCTTACTGCACAGCGCCTTGATGGTCGTGCAAGTAAAGTAAGCATTCGTGGTTTCGGTGAAAACGAAAGTGCCACTACATTCAACGGTCGTGAGCAAGTGTCAATTGATGATAACCGTGGTGTGCAATTCGATTTATACCCTTCAGAAATAATGAGCGGCGTTACAGTTTACAAAACTCCCGATGCAACAATTGAAGGCGAAGGTATTGCTGGCGTTGTTAACTTACAAACAGTCCGCCCTCTAAGTAAAGGCGAGCGTGTTATTCAAATAAACGGTCAATTAGAAAAAACCAGTTTTGATGAATTAAACCCAGACGCAGATAACACCGGTGAACGCGCAACAATTTCATACATAGATCAGTTTGCAGATGACACTATTGGTGTTGCCTTAGCTATTTCAACCATGAGTTCTCCTAATCAAGAAAAACGTTGGAACGCTTGGGGTTACCCTGAATTTACTGCGCCAAATGGAGATACCGTTTCTATATTAGGTGGTGCAAAACCATTCGTACGTTCTTCAATGTTAGAGCGTGATTCAGTAATGGGTGTTATTGAATTTGCCCCTACTGATGACTTACACATTACCGTAGATGCATTATATGTAGATTTTACTGATGAAAAAATCCTTCGCGGTATCGAAGTACCATTTGCATGGGGTCAAGGTTCAATCTCTGCTGATACTGCAGTAATCGATCCTGAAACAGGCTTTGTAACTAGTGCTATTACTGAAGGGCAACGCGTTGTTTTACGTAATGATTATGAAGAACGTCAAGCCGAATTAAACTCTTACGGCTTTAATGCTGAATACAATTTAAATGATAACTGGTCATTAGAGTTTGACGCTTCTTATTCAAATGTAGATCGTGAAATTTGGTCAATGGAAAGCTATGGCGGTACTGGCCGTGGCGATTCACGTGGTGCTGCAGACAATATTGGTTATGTATTTGATGGTGGCAACACTGGTGCAACGTTCTCACACGAATTAGATTATTCAGACTACAACCTAATGCAAATGGGTGGCCCATTATCTTGGGGTTGGAGTTCAGCGCTTAACGACAAGTACGGCATTACTGGTACTGAATACGAAAACCAAGCGCAAGACGGTTTCTTAAATACTCCAACAGTTGAAGATGAACTTACCTCACTTAGATTTGCCGCTACACAAGCACTTGAAAGTGAAGTGGTTTCTGCAGTTACTTATGGTGTTTCATACAAAGAACGTGAAAAGCAAAAGAAATCTGATGGTTTCTTCTTAACGGTTTCTTCTTTCTCTTTAGAAAACCCTGGCATGATGTCGGTACCAGAAGAATATCGTGATGGAACAGTTAACTTAGACTTTATTGGTATGGGCGATATGATTGCTTATGACTCTAGAGGTTTAGTTAAAGATGGCTACTACGATCTTCTCTCTGAATCATTAACCAACACTAGCCATGCAACTAAATCCTGGACTGTAAAAGAAGAGATCACCGCAGCATTCATTATGGCTGACCTAGACACTGAAATGTTTGGTTTACCACTTACAGGTAATGTAGGTGTACGTTATGTACATACAGACCAATCTTCACAAGGTAACGCATTTAACACGCAAGATGGCTTAGTAATTACAAGCCCAACTGACATTGAGCATGATTACTCACACGTTTTACCTAGCTTGAACTTATCTTTAGCGCTTGATGATAGCCAAACAATACGTTTTGGCGCTGCGAAAACAATTTCTCGTGCTCGCCTTGATGAAATGAATGCTTCTGTTAATGCCACTTACAATCAACAGCCTGATGACCAAGGTAATTATTGGAAAGTTGAAGGTGGTAACCCTGAATTAGAACCAAAAGAAGCAATTGGTTTAGATTTAACATACTCAAACTACTATTCAGCAGAAGGTTACTTCTCTGTTGCATTATTCCATAAAGATTTAAGTGAGTGGATTTTTGACGGTAACTATGAAGTAGATATGAGCGGTGTTGCTGACCCTGCAACCGGTGAAATCCCAGAAAACACTACTGGTACTGGTACTGGTAAAGTTAATGGCGGTGAAGGTACTTTATATGGTTATGAGTTATCTATAGCTCTACCGTTTAATGTATTTAGTGAAAGCCTTGACGGTTTTGGTTTAATCGCCAGCTACACTGGTGTTGAATCTGATATTGAAGATCATAACGGTGAAGACTATGAGTTACCGGGATTATCAGACAGCATCTCAAATGTTACCGCTTACTATGAAAACCACGGTTTCCAAATTCGTGCCAGCATGCGTCACCGTTCAGACTTTAAAGGTGATGTATATGGTTTAGGTTTTGACCAAGTACAGGTTGATATTGAAGGCGAAACTATTGTTGATGCTCAAATTGGCTACGACTTTGGTGAAGCCGGTTTCAAATCTCTTGAAGGTTTATCTATCTTCTTACAAGGTTACAACTTAACTGAAGAACCATTCACCTCATTATCAGGTGATAATTCTTTACAAGTTCGTGATTACCAAGACTACGGTAGAAGCTACTTGTTAGGTTTCAGCTACAAGCTGTAATTTGATTTATGTTTAGCTAAAAATTAAGAGCCCTTGTAATCCCTTTATTACAGGGGCTTTTTTATAGTATGTCGTTAAACGTGATTATTAATTTAATAGGCTATTTTAACCAAGACTCTTAAACTAGTTTAGAGTAGTTTATTAAATGTATAAAAAACAAAAAGTAAAAGGTGTTGATGTGAATACAGCTAATGTTAAAAACGTAGTCATAGTGGGCGGAGGCAGTGCCGGTTGGATCACTGCATCGTTATTAACTAGAGTACTTGGCAAAGTATTAAACATTACTTTGGTTGAATCTGAGCAAATAGGCACAGTTGGCGTTGGTGAAGCGACCATTCCACCCATTATCAATTTCAACAATGCCTTAGGCTTAAGTGAGCAAGAGTTTTTAAAAGCCACTAAAGGCACAATAAAACTCGGTATTGAGTTTGAAAATTGGAAGCAACAGGGGGACAGCTATATGCATGCTTTTGGCGGCATAGGCAAAGATTTTCCATTTTGTGACTTCTATCATTATTGGCTTAAATATCAAAAAATCTGTCAGGAAAATAACATAAAACCTGCTGATTTTTGGGACTTTTCATTAAACTATCAATCCGCAAAAAGTAATAAGTTCGCCAAGATTAGAAACATTGAGGGAACAACTCTTCCAGGATTAACCTATGCGTATCATTTTGACGCCAATTTATACGCACAGCTGTTAAGAAAATACAGTGAAGGTCAAGGCGTTAAGCGTATTGAAGGTAAAATCAATCAGGTACACTTGAACCAAGGTAATGGTTTTGTTGAATCGGTAGAGCTGGAAGATGGCAACAAAATTGCCGGGGATTTGTTCATAGATTGCACCGGTCAAGCGGCGTTATTAATCGAAAAAACCTTAAATACCGGTTATGTGGACTGGTCTCATTGGTTGCCTTGCGATAAAGCTATCGCAGTGCCTTGCGAAAACGTAGCGCCAATTTCACCTTATACTCGTTCAATTGCCCACGATGCCGGTTGGCAATGGCGTATCCCTCTACAACACCGAATAGGCAATGGTATTGTTTATTCAAGCAAGCATATGACTGATAAACAAGCTAAAGAACTACTATTAGCTAACATCGATGGTAAACCATTAGCTGAGCCAAAAGTAATTCCATTTAGAACCGGTCGTCGTTTGAAACAATGGAACAAAAATGTAGTCAGTATTGGCTTGTCCAGCGGTTTTTTAGAGCCATTAGAGTCAACCAGCATACATTTAATTCAGAGTGCGGCAACCCGTTTAATTAAAACCTTTCCACACCAGGGCATTGATGATGTCACTGTAGATGAATTTAATCGCCAGTCGGTCACTGAAATAGAACGCATTCGCGACTTTATTATTTTGCACTATAAAATCAATCAACGTGATGACAGCCCATTTTGGCAACAATGTCAGCGCATGGACATTCCACAAACATTACAGCGCAAGTTAGATTTATATAAAAAAACCGGTCAGTTGTTTCGAGAGCAAGATGACTTGTTTACCGAAATAGCCTGGCAACAAGTATTAATTGGTCAAGGCATGTTGCCTGAAGATCATCATGCTGTCGCCGATCAGCTGAGCGAAGAGCAATTAATCGATTTAATGAAAAATTTAAAAATATTAATGAATAACACTGTCGAAAAAATGCCATCGCATGACGAATTTTTACAGCAGTTTAATTAAAAATAGCAGGACGCATAAAGATGAAAACAACACAAATTGGTAATTTAACACAACCCTCTTCAAGATTGGTTTATGGCTGTATGCGCATTAATGGTGATAACTCACCTGGAGCCATAACGCAGGGCAAAACCGCCATTCGCAGTGCGATTGATGCTGGCTACAATCACTTTGATCACGCCGACATTTATGGTGGCGGTGAATGTGAACGCATCTTTGGGCAAGTAATGAAAGAAAGCCCTGAATTACGCGAGCAATTAATTGTGACATCAAAAGCTGGAATTCGTTTTGCTAATACGCCAAACGAAGGTGATGTCGGTCGCTATGATTTTTCAAAAGATTATTTAATCAAGCAAGTAGAAGGTTCATTAGAGCGACTCAACGTTGAGGCGTTAGACTTATTTTTGTTACATCGTCCAGATTATCTATTCGATCCGCAAGAAGTGGCAGAAACTTTCGAGCAGCTAAAACGACAAGGCAAGGTAAAGCACTTTGGCGTCAGCAATTTTAGTCCTTCACAAGTAAGTCTATTACAAGCAGCCACTACTGAAAAACTAATAGTTAACCAGGTTGAAATTAATATTCATAACATCAGCTCATTTACCGATGGTACGCTTGATCAATGTTTACAACATGACATAACACCAATGGCATGGTGCCCAATAGCAACTGTTGTGTACGAAGCATGGGGCAATACCTTTAGCATCGATGATGTAAACCGGATTCATCAAGAGTTTGATCGCCAAGCACAATTTTACGACTGCGAAAAATGGATAATTGCCTTTGCATGGTTATTAAAACATCCCGCCAAAATTTGCCCAATAGTTGGTTCAACAAATCCACAACGTATTGTTGCAGCAAAACAAGCCTTGGAACTTAATTACTCTCGAGAAGACTGGTACCGCTTATTACAAGCGAGAAACGGCCAAGCAGTTCCATAACCAATCACAAAATTAAAAATTTAATTTGGAAGCAATATGCTAGCAATACAACAGAATCTAAGTAAGCGCTTTTATGCGCTGCTTAGTTTACCATCTACTGCCATGGGCTTTGCCTTATCGGTGCAAATTTCAGCTCTCAGTTGGATATTAACCACCCAATATGGCTTAGACATTCACGAGGTAGGTTTGGTTTGGGCGGCAGGCCCAATTGCCGGGATTTTAGGCCAAGTACTGATCGGCATTATTTCTGACAATGTTTGGTTCTGGAATGGCCGTCGTCGACCATTTATTTTAATTGGGGGCGTATTAGCTGGCCTGATGTTATTGGCACTACCTAATATTGATATTGTATCGGCAAGCCTTGGTATTGACGCAATATTAGCTGTTGCTATAGCCATTGCTTTAACCCTTGATTTATCAATAAACATTGGCTTTAACCCAACTCGTTCAATTATTGCCGATGTAACACCCGAAGGTGAAAAGAGAACCTTGGGCTATACCTGGATGCAAACTATTTCAGGTACCTTTGGGGTGCTTGCCTACGCCATAGGCGCAATTTGGGGCAACTTTGTTTTAATTTATTTTGGTGCCGCATTAGTGCTGGTGTTATCAATCTTGCCACCATTTTTTATTACCGAGCCACAAGAGCTACCAAAAAGTGATAACGCATCAACTGAATCGTTATCCTTTAAAGAAATCATGATCAACATAAAACCGTTATGGGGTTTTATCATCTACGACATCTATGCCATGGCTCGGCAATTATCGGGCATAAGCGTTGATAATTATTACGCTGAGCTAGTCTGTGCACTACTTACAATTATCTGGGTAGTACAAACCATGAGCGCGAAAGAAGATGATAAATCTGAGCAGCAAGCGGGTTTGATTGGCTTTCGAAAAATACTCGCCGCGCACTCATTTAGCTGGATTGGCATTCAAACCATGTTCGTGTTTATTTTTGCTTTTTTACAGGACAAAATGACCGGCATTGGCGATGACGATTTAGGTAAAATCATCTCGATAAGCTTTCTCGTACTGAGCGCTGTATCTGCGTTATTACCGACACTATTACTTGAGCCTCTGGCGACAAAATTTGGTCGGGTAAAAGTGCACACCTACTGCATTGCATCAATGGCTGCAGGCTATTTTTTGGTAGCCTTCTTAGGTCACGCTGAATATACCTTATACGTTTTAATGGCCCTATTAGGCGTCGGTTGGTCGGCGGTGATCAGTTTAGTATTTGCTATCATGTCGGAAAAAATTGATCAAAATAAAATGGGCATGTATATGGGCTTATTCAATCTTTCTGTTGTTGTGCCGCAATTGTTAGTGAGCTTAGGCGTGGGCTTATTCATTTCACAAACCAATGACAAAAGCGCGATATTCATTCTTTGTGGTGTTGCATTGGCTATTTCAGCAATTTGCTGGGGCCGGGTAAAAGAACACAATAAATAATATCGGTTAACATTAAGGTTAAAATTTATGAATAGATTATTGTCATCATTAATACTCATCGCTTTGTCTTGTCATTGCCTTGCTGATGATCCAATTCCTGTGGTGAACAAAGGATCCATTGAACGTATTGAGCCATTTAAATCCACGTTAATTAACTCGAGATATATCGATGTTTGGTTGCCTCCTGGTTACTCACAAAATTCTAAGTATGATGTGCTATACATGCATGACGGGCGTATGCTTTTTGATGCAAACATCACTTGGAACAAGCAAGAATGGATGGTTGATGAAGTAGCTGGCAGTTTGATTGAACAAAAGAAAGTTAGACCTTTTATTGTCGTAGCGATTCCTAATGCTGTAAAAAATCGCCACAGTGAATTTTTTCCGCAACAACCTTTTGAACAATTAAGCAAGCAACAGCAAGCACAAATGTATCAACTTGACAAAAGTGCAGATCTACCATTGTTTAACACTAAAGTATATTCAGATAGATATTTGGAATTTATTGTCACTGATATCGTCCCTTTTATTGAAGCTAATTATTCTGTAAATAAGGGCGGTAAGCATCGATATTTAGCAGGTTCAAGCATGGGCGGGTTAATTTCCTGGTACGGTTTGCTGCAATACCCGAATGAATTCGCCGGTGCCATTTGCATGTCGACCCACTGGCCCGGAATTTTTACCGACAATAAGCCTATTTTCGATGCTTTTAAAGCTTATATAGAAAAACATTTACCGGCACTTAGTACGCAAAAAATATATTTCGACTATGGCGATCAAACCTTAGATGCTATGTACCCGAAATTACAAACACAAATTGATGCCGTGTTTAACCAGCAACAATACCCTAAAAGCCAATGGCAAAGCCTGTTTTTTGAAGGAGAAAATCATAGCGAACAAGCCTGGAGTAAGCGCCTGCATATCCCGCTTGAGTTTATCTTTGCCCAATGAAAACTAGGGTCAGAGTCAAGTTATCAATTTAACTTGACTCTGACTCTGGAATTTTAGCCTTCATCCTGAAATATCTGTTCAATGGTTAATTAAAATAAGTACGATCTTTATTCTGACTCCGCCCAAATAATATTGGCAACGCTATTAAATTATTATTATTTTTCAATACTTTAAGTTTTTTTAAGAAAATTTAAGTTAACTATTTACGGGTAAAAAGCTAAATATGTAGCTACTTAAATTAAAGAAATAGGTAACCACATAATGCGTTTTATAAAACTGATTTTACCACTGCTTACAGCTCTTTGTTCCATTAACTTAAATGCCGCGCCAGCAGCTCCTGATTTTTGGAAGAATGCAACCGTCTACTTTATGTTAACCGACAGATTCAATAATGGCGATCATGGCAATGATCTCTCCTATAACCGTACGCAACCCCCAGCAAAACTCAGGGGATTTGAAGGCGGCGATATTAAAGGCATAATCGAAAAAATTGAAGATGGTTATTTTACTCGCTTAGGGGTGGATGCCATTTGGATGACCCCTTTAATTGAACAAGTACATGGTTATGATGAGTCGGCGGGGCTGACTTATTCATATCATGGCTATTGGCCGAAGGACTGGACCGCAGTTGATGCCAACTTCGGCACAGAAGCCGACTTGCAACAAATGATCAGCACTGCACACAAGCACAATATTAAAGTACTAATGGATGTCATTATTAATCATACCGGCCCGGAAACTCAAGCAGACTGGGCATGGCCGTCTGACTGGATCAGAACCAGCCCGATTTGTGAATGGAAAAACTATCAACAAAGTACTCAATGTGCTTTGGCAACGTCTCTAACTGATATCAAAACAGAAACTAACGCAGACGTTGAGCTGCCACAACAGTTACTCAATAAATGGCAAAAAGAAGGTCGCCAAGAGCAGGAGCTTGCTGAACTCGAGGAATTCTTTGAACGCACAGGGTATCCGCGGGCTCCCAAGTATTACATCGTCAAATGGCTGACTGACTGGGTCAAAGAATACGGTGTTGATGGCTTTCGAGTGGATACTGCCAAACATGTAGAAGCAGATATTTGGACCATATTAAAAAAAGAAAGTGAAATCGCTTTTAACTCCTGGAAAAGCAAAAACCCGCAATTAGTTACCGATGACTTGCCATTTTATATGGTAGGAGAGGTGTTTAACTGGGGAGTAAACGGTTTCAAAAATACGGCGCAAAATGGCCGTGCCTACGACTATGGCGACAAGCAAGTAGATTTCTTTGATTTCGGTTTTGATGCGTTAATTAATATGGGCTTTGTTGCCCATGCAGGACAACCAGCAGAGCAAATATTTGCTAGCTATTCACAAGCACTTAACCATGGTGCGCTAAGTGGTAGCGGTATTTTGAATTATATTGGCTCGCATGATGATCAGGACTCTTATGACAGAAAGCGAACAAAGCCATTTGAAACTGCTTTTAAATTATTGTTAGCGCCAGGTGGCGTACAAATTTACTACGGCGATGAATTATCTCGCCCGATGCATGCTGAAGCGGCATATGGTGATGCTAATATGCGCACTTTTATGAATTGGCAAGACTTAGCAAAAGCCGACACCAAAGCAATATTGGCCCATTGGCAAAAGTTAGGACAGTTTCGCCGGGCACATGATGCTGTTGGTTCAGGCGAACATCAACAGTTGAATCAATCTCCTTATATATTCAAACGTGAATTAGCAGGCAAAGATCGAGTCTTGGTTGCCGAAGGGCTGGCAAAAGGGAAGAAAACAATCTCTGTTTATCAGTTATTTAAAAATGACGAAGTGCTGTTTGACTATTACTCGAATCAATCTGTTGTCGTTACCAATGGCGCGATCACGCTTAATAATGACTTTACTTATGCGTTACTTGGCAAAGCCAACTAACCGTCAGTGGAGTTTACATGAATAAAGTAACATTATTGAAAAATCGGTTAAATGAAATAGCAGACAGCCTGAAATGCCATCCAAATGGACTTGGCTTGCTCGGGCTCGGCTCGGCCGGTAAAGAATTCAACCGGATGGATGAATATTCAGATTTGGATTTCTTTGCTATTGTTGGCGAAGGCCATAAGCAGCAGTTTATCGATAACTTGAGCTGGTTGGCACACATACATGAGATAGCCTGGTGTTTTAAAAATACTACTGATGGTTATAAATTATTATTTGCCGATGGTATATTTTGTGAGTTCGCCGTTTTTGAGCCTAAGGAATTACGCCATATTCCTTATTCTCAAGGGCACTTTATCTGGAGAGATGAGGGCCTTGCAGAACATAATTGTAAACCTGTGATAGCCGCTCCCCAACATTCATTTGATGAAGGCTTTTTACTGGGTGAACTATTAACTAACTTGTATGTTGGCCTATGTAGGTATAGGCGGGGAGAGCAATGTTCCGCAATGCGGTTTATTCAGGTATACGCTGTCGATCGCTTGATCCGCTTGCTCGATTTACTCCAGCAACATGACGAGGGTATTGATAAAGATAAATTTTGTTTGGACAGAAGAGTCGAGCAACGTCAGCCAGAATTTAAACAACTATTAATGCAATGCTCACAAGGCGCCGAAAAGTGTACTGAATCTGCGCACGCAATGTTGCAGTTTGTAAAACAGCACTACTCCATAGACAAAATATTGGAGCAAGAAATTAGACAGCTTATTTATTAATTTTACTGTTAATATAGAGTCACTACCTAGTTCATCTGCGGTTTTAATGAAATATCAAATTGGCACCTTTATTCTTGATACACAGGCGCGAACGCTAACTGATAAAGATAGCTGTCAGTCCATTCGGCCGAAAACCTTAGCATTGTTGCTTTATCTTACCGAACGATCCGGACAAATTGTCAGCAAACAGGAGTTACTGGATCGGGTTTGGGACGATGTAAACGTAGATGATGGCGTGATATTTCAGTCGGTTAGGGAAATTAGGAAATTATTTTCCAGCCCTAACATATTGCAAAATCATCCGCGCAAGGGATATGAGTTTACCGAAGAGCTCCGTTGCCTTAGTAAGGATACAGAATACCGACCCATAATATTATCTTGGTTAAAGTATATTCTTCCGGTCGCTTTGCTAGTGCTTATTTTGTCGCAAGTGGTAACACTAGATAGCGATAAAAGTATCGACATTAATTATGCACAAAGTATTGTTGTTTTGCCTGTTAAAAATCGTGTTCCCTATGCCCAAAACGATTGGGTGTATTTAGGTGCTATGGAGCAATTGATCGCTAATCTTAAAGGGTTGCCAAGTTCAATATTTGTCTATCAAGGGACTTATATTCCACGTTTAATGCACATTGCGGGACTGGACCGGGAATTTACTTCTGCTGATGTAAGTAAAGTATTTAATGTATCCGGTGCTTCGTTAATTATTGAAACTGAAATTCATGGCAATGTCTATGACTATAAATTGGTGTATAAATTTCATCTCGTTAACGATATGAAACAAGGGGTTATTCTTGATAGCTCTATTAATGGTGCTCTGGGCACCCTGTCAGAAAGAGTAGCAGCGTTTATCAATCATCCGCTACAAAGAAGTGACAATGTGCCGATGAAAGAATTTAGCGACGCCTTATTTGCCGAAGCAATGATCAGTTATGAATCAGATTGGCAAACCTCGATCAGCTTTTTTGAAAGTTATTTGGCATTAAACCCTAATTCGGTGATCGCCTTGATTTATTTAAGCAAGTTGTATTTGTGGAATGAAAGAGTCGAACAAGCCAGTCAACAAATTGAAAAAGCGTCTAAGCTCGATCGAGAAAATCCCCAACAAGCAGCACATATCGATTTAATAAAAGGTAGGATCGCCGCCAATAAAAGAGATTGGTCACAAGCAATGCCGCTTTATCAGCAAGCTGCGAAGAAACTTGAAAAAAATTCTGATTGGTTTCTCAAAGCAAATATTGCAGAAGCGCAAGGCTTGGCTTTTCTTGAACAGAGTTTGCTCGAACAATCGGCACAAGCATTTGATTTAGCGCTTTCTTTTTACCAGATAACCCAAAGCCAGATTGGTATCAACTCGACCCAGCTGCATTTGGCAAATGTTTATTTTCTGCAAGGTAAAATAGAGATAGCCACAGCAACCTACTTACAAGCCAAACAAAATATTCAGCGAATCAAACTTGAGTTTCTATACTCAATGTTAGACGACTACGAAGGAAAGTTTGACAAATATCAAGGTAACATTATCCAGTAAAGTTTAATTAAAACCAATATTGTTGCATCCGTTTTTTATAACTAGAGATGCTAATCTGATAGGGTGAGTGACCATATTGTCATGGCTTTAATGAAAACAAATTCAGAATATTTTTCTTTTAACTGTTTGACTCTCTGAATTTAAACTTCATCTTGAAATATCTGTTCAATGGTTAATTCAAATAATCGAGCCGCTTTAAATGCCAACGGTAAGCTTGGATCAAACTTGCCTTTTTCAATCGCATTAACCGTTTGCCGCGAAACTTCCAGAGCGTTAGCAAGATCTGCTTGGGTCCAGTCTCGCTCCGCGCGCAGTACTTTTAAACGGTTTTTCATCGGTATTTTGCTCCGCCTTTAATAATACCAATCATATAAGTTATACACATAACTATTACAAGGTGCGAAATCTCAGGTTCGAAGCTTATTAATTTTATGTCTTCCAAAAGTTCATAACTACAGCCTAAAACTAGACCAACACCCAGTGACAGAGCCATAGCTCCAGATTGAATTTTTTGCTGCATTTCATCTAAACCGTGTAAATGTTTTTTGTTCGCGAAGATCATCCCAAAGCCAACCAACACATTTATCACTACGGCAGTAACCGTGAGCAGAGTATTAAAGTCCCATATAAATTTTGGAGCAAATGCTGCGATTGCGGTGGTTACTACCCATGCAAATGTCCACATTCCTAAATTAATGGTATTTTTCTTGGTACGCGCTTGCCAGTTATTGGAGTTAGTTTCCTGCTTATTCATTAGTACACCTTGCTTGTCATAATGTAAAATACACTTTACTTTATTAACAAGGTAAACTTTTACCAGTCACATGTCAAGCAAACTTGACATAAAGACAAGTATATACAACTTATATAATGATTAGAAAAAGTACACCTAAAAAAACCGAAACAAAGTTCGGCTTTTCATCAAGTTTAATCGCTATGTGCTACAAGCTATTTCTTAGCTTTATAAATCGCATATGTTAATGGCGCTAGGTTCATGGTTACTACACCATTGTTTTCACTTTTGTCTTTAGCTAACACTACAGGTTTAAAGTCATTATATGACAAAGTCATAGTTTGCTTTTGCTCAGTTGTGGCCGTATTGGCAACAACTAAGTATTGCTCATTTTTAAAGGTGCGGGTAAAGGCATATAACCCAGGTGTTTGCTGTGAGTACACTTGCTCTTGCTTGCCATGGCGCAGCGCATCATGCTCTAGGTATAAACTAGCTAGATTTACCAAGTCTTGATACAACACATGGCTCTGATCAAAGTTTGCATCAGCAGTTGTTGCGTCAGTGCCGATAAGATCATCATCATTATAAATATCAACCTTTGAAGGCATCATATCTTGGCGGGAATTTTTATCGTTACCGTCACCAACAAAGCCTTGCTCATCACCATAATAAACTACCGGAATACCGCGAGAAAAATACATTAACGCGTTTGATAGTTTCACCCGAGCAAGCTTTTCCGGCTCACTCATTTCAGGGTTTTCTTTATCTAACAGGTGAGCAAAACGCCCCATGTCATGGTTACCAGTAAAGGTTACTAACATACTCGCATCGCTGTCTTCATCTTGATAATAATGATCACCATTGAAAATATTCTCAAGCTCATTAGTACCTTTATGCTCTACTAGTGTTTTTGATATAGCGCCTTGCACAGCAAAGTCGAGAATAGACTGCATTTTTCCTGTGGTCGTAAACGTACTGAGAAATTCAGGGGTAAAGTCATACACTTCACCAAACATAAAGAACTGCTCAATACCAATAGACTTAGCGTGTTCGACAATGGCAGGACTGAATTCACTCCAAAATTCCATGTTTACATGCTTGACGGTGTCAATTCTAAAACCATCCGGTTTAAATTCTGACACCACGTTTTTAAACACCTCAATTAATCCAGAAATCACTTCAGGGTTGGCGGTATCAATATCATCAAGACCAGCAAAGTCACCGTACACAGAGCTTTCACCTTCCCAAGTGCTGTCGCCTTGATTGTTGTAATACTTAGGGTCATTTAGCCATTGCGGCACCTTTATATCTTCACTTCCAGGTAATACAAAAGCACTGTAAGTATCGCCATTAGCAATTTGCTCTAACGTTTTGTAATCACATAAGCCTTTGGTTTCACCCAGTTGCTGATCACCGTTTTCACCATGGCATTCTTTATACTTAATAACATCGGCGCTGTGATTGGCGATGATGTCGAAAAATACTTTCATATTAAGCGCATGAGCTGCATCGATAAGATTTTTTAGATCTTGGTTTGAGCCTAAATGCGGGTCAATTTCGGTAAAATCTAATACCCAGTAACCGTGGTAACCTGAACTGTCACCCTGCACAGCCTGATTACGCATTATCGGTGTCATCCAAATAGAAGTGATACCCATTTCCTGCAAATAAGGTAATTTTTCTTTCAAGCCGATAATATCACCACCGTGGTAATGACCATTACTGCTTGGATCGAAACCACCTTGAGATTCTAAAATGGTGACAGAGCCATTGTCATTACTGGTATCGCCATTATGAAACCTGTCCGGCATGACAAAATAAAATACCTCGTCACGTATGTCGCGGGTCAAATAATGGGGGAGTTCGGCACTTATCTTCGCAGTTTTTATTTGTGTTTCAACTTGCTCACTGTCCGGCTTTACAGAGTCACATGCACTAAGCGCTAAGGCAAAAAAACCTAATATAACTATTTTTAATCTATTCATAATATGTCCTATACCAAAAGGGTTAGCCTTTTGGACGCTCCTGATTCATCACTGTAACTAAGTTATTCATATCTTGATGTTGCCAAAACTCTGCTATGGTATATGGCAAACGGCGACGCCAGTTTGGATGCTCATCGATTGTACCAGGTATGTTTACTTGCTCTTTTAAGCCTAAAGCATCTTCAAGTGGCACTAATAAAATGCGACTTGGCGCTTTGGCTAAAAATGCTTGTACAGCACGTGACAGCTCCGAATTCATAGTCGCCGGTTGTGTTTGCGGGAATTTCTCTTTGCTAAGCACACCTTCAAATTCAAGTGCGCCAAGTAACTGTTTACGATCAGTCACACGACCATTCCGTTCATCAATACCCATTTGTTCATTTGGATATAAATTTAGCTCTTGTCGCCATTTAAGGTCATTGCCTGTCCACCAACCAGCAATAGTTGATAAGTCATGCGTAGAAACCGTTACCATAGATTGTTCAGAGTAAACTTCAGGACGGAAAAACAAACCATTTTCCCAACGCTCAAAGAATAATACTTTGTATGAAAGTAGTCCTGCCGCCGCCATGATATCGCCAAAACCATCGGGAACATTACCTAAATCTTCACCGATAACCACACAATTATTACGACGTGACTCCAGCGCAATAATGCGGAAAATATCTTCCAGCGGGAAGGTAATATAAATACCTTGATCGGCAGCCATTCCTGGCGCGACCCAATATTGGCGCATTAACCCTAATACATGGTCAATACGCAAGGCACCGGCATGACGCATGTTACTGCGCAAGGCTTTTACTAACGGCATATAGCCTTTTTCTTGCAATGCTACGGGGTTAATTGGCGTTAGTCCCCAATCTTGCCCTAAAGTATTCATTGCATCTGGCGGAGCACCAACGGCCGCACCAGATACATAACTGTGTTTATCTGCCCACACTTCAGCGCCACTGCCATCACAACCTACCGCTAAATCTAAATATAAGCCTACTGGCATGTCATCAGATTTAGCTTGCTGGGCTGCCTCACCTAATTGGCTATCGGCAATAAATTGCAAAAACTGAAAGTAACCAATGCGCTCAACATTATCTTGTTTAAATTGCTCCACTGCGACACTGTGCGGGTCTTGAAACTCAACCGGCCAAGCTTTCCAGCCATAAGCATGTTCATCTATCTTTCTAAAGTGCTCATATAAAGTATCAAAGGTAGCGAGTTCAAATAAGTCATCACCCATTTGAGTAACAAAGTCTAAATATTGCTTAGCAAACTCAGTGCTTTTCGGTAAGTGATTAGCAACAAAGTCTTTATACAATAATTCTAATGCTTGAAACTTAAGGTGGGCAGCATGCGGGTAATCAATAAATTCCTGATCATTGGCTTGTGCTACTTGCTCGATAAAGTCTTTCGATTGAACCAGCGCCTGCGCTGGCTTACACGATTTAAAGTTAGCAACACTGGTTACATCAATATACAGAGTGTTTAAAAAACAACGACTCGTTGGTGAATATGGGCTGATATGAGCTGGATTATTTGGATATAATGGATGCAAAGGGTTCAAGCCTATTGCTGTTATACCTCGTTTTGCCGATTGCTTTACTAAGTTTTTCAGATCGCCAAAATCGCCCATCCCCCAACTGTTTTCAGATTTTACCGAGTATAATTGTGCAGCTAAGCCCCACATACGGTAATCGGCAGCATCATTTGGGCTATAACATTTTTGTGGTGCAACGATTAAATGCCCACTTGCCGTCTCATTGCCTAAAGTAATCGTTAATGAATGATAACCTTCAATAAGACTAGGTAAAACTACAGCAAGTTTTTTATATAAAGTGTCATCAACATTATGCTGAGCAAGTACTTCTAATTCAGACACGGCCACTTGGCCTGTTAACGTATCACCGTTTTCAAAATTGATAAGCCATTGCAAAGTATTGTTTAAATCAGCATTGGCAACGCTGATCCAGGCACTGTGAACAGCTTGCTCCGACTTTACCATTTGCATTGCCGGTAACAGTGAAACCCATGATGAATCACTTAATTGCTTAACACTCGCCAAAATAGCATCGTCGCATTCAACGTTGTAATTCATTGCGGTGAGTAATGCTTTTAATGCATCTTGATTGGCAGCAACCGAGTTACCGTAACTATCAATATAACTGGAGTGAAAACCTACCTGCTCGGCAAGTTGTTGAATGGCTGTCATTATTGTGTTCCCTGTGTATCATTTTGACTGTAAGTCAGGACCGAACAACTAAATGGAGCAACAGATAACAAGGTGCTATCTATCAATTTGTTAGTAATTTCGGCTGTGCTATCAGCGGTATTTATTATTTGCGACCAATTACCGGTTAAGTTTGGTAATTGAAAATTGCTTGCCACGTCAGCGGCATTAAAAATTATTAATAACGCATCATCGTTAAAAATGTTTGCTTCTTTTTTAGCATCGAAGGTGCTGGTATCAGCAAGCATCATGGCAAAACTTTTCAGCGCCTTGTTGTGCCAATTACTTTCGTCCATAGCCTCGCCATGGCAATTAAACCAACTGATATCCGGCAAACCTGTTTTTGCTGAAACCTGTTGACCGTGTTGATAATTTAATCGGTTAAGTAACGGATGTTGTTTACGCAGCTTAATCAGTTGCTGCACAAATTTAACTTGTTCTTCGTCTTCAACATGCCAATTAAGCCAAGTAATTTCATTGTCTTGGCAATAGGCATTGTTATTGCCGTATTGACTGTTATTACGCTCATCGCCCGCGAGCAGCATAGGCGTACCCTGCGACAAAAATAACGTCGCTAAAATATTACGTTTTTGTTGATTGCGTATTTGATTGATATCAGCATCAGTGGTTTCACCTTCTACGCCGTAATTACGGCTAAAGTTACTCTGATGGCCATCTCTGTTCTGTTCGCCATTGGCTTGATTATGACGTTGCTCATAGGTCACTAAGTCATGCAAGGTATAACCATCATGAGTAGTTATTACGTTAACGCTGGCATAGGGACGCCTGCCGTGATGTTCAAAAATATCACCGCTACCATGTAATCTTCGGGCAAACTCGGCGATCATGTTGCCTTCACCACGCCAAAAGCGACGAACAGCATCACGATATCTGTCGTTCCACTCGTACCAATTCCCCGGAAATTGACCAAGTTGATAACCGCCATGGCCAATATCCCAGGGCTCAGCGATCAGCTTTACATGAGCTAAAACAGGATCTTGGCGAAGCGCGGCAAAGAAGCTGGCATGAGTATAAAAATTATCATTACCCGGTTGATCCTGGCGACCTAAAATGGGGGCTAAATCAAAACGGAAACCGTCAACGCCCATCACTTCAACCCAGTAACGTAAACTGTCCATAACCATTTGCAAAACGCGCGGGTGAGCTAAGTTTAAGGTGTTGCCACAACCTGAATGGTTTATATAAAAGCGCTTGTCTTGTGTTTCTAAACGATAATAACTGGCGTTATCTATGCCTTTAAAACTGTACGTTGGCCCCATGTGATTACCTTCAGCGGTATGGTTATAAACCACGTCTAATATCACTTGCATTCCGGCTTGATGAAAGGCATCAACCATCTGTTGAAACTCAGCTAAATCTTGTTGTTGACAATATCTTGGCTCTGGCGCAAAAAAGGCAATAGAGTTATAACCCCAGTAGTTTTTCAAGTCTTTTTCTAAGGCGAATGATTCATCAAAAAAGCCATGAACAGGAAGGAGCTCAACGCTGGTAACGCCTAAATCAGTCAAGTATTTAATTACCGAGGGCTCTGCTAATCCTTTGAACGTACCACGCATTTCAATCGGCACAGCAGGATTTAACTTGGTAAAGCCCTTTACATGGACTTCATAAATAATGGTTTCATTGTCGCTAACAGTTACGGCATTATTTAAGCCCGTTAACGGCGCAACCACAACACATTTGGGCATGCAGGCAGCGTTGTCATTGTTATCTATCATTAAATCCTGGGCACAGGAATTGATATCAAAACCATAATGACTTTCTGACCAAGTAAAACTTTTATTTAATTGCCTTGCGTAAGGGTCGAGCAGTAATTTAGCCGAGTTAAAGCGATGACCATTATGCGGTTCATAGGGACCATGTACTCGGTAACCGTATAACGTACCCGCCTGCACTTCTGGTAAATAACCATGCCAAACTTCATCGGTATATTCAGTTAACTCAACTCGGCTTAATTCAGTTTCGGTAACGTTATCGAACAAACAAAGTTCAACCTTTGTGGCGTTAGCAGAGAACAAGGCAAAGTTGGTGCCGCTACCATCAAAGGTTGCACCTAAAGGATAATTTTTACCGGGTTTTACTAACTGAGCCATGGTCATCAATATTTAACCTTGTAACTCAAAAATAACAGTAGCAAGTGGCGGTACAGTGATTTCAATTGAATCATCACGTCCCTGCCAAGGGGTGTTGTTTGATTGTGCGCCTAACGGGTTACCAACATTACTGCCACCGTAAATGGCTGCGTCTGAATTGAATATTTCTCTATGGTAGCCGGCTTTTGGTGTACCAAGACGAAATGCATGCTGTACTGTTGGAGTAAAATTACACACCACTAAAACAGGATTAGTCCCATCTCGGCCATAGCGTACAAAGCTATAAATAGATTGCTCAGCGTTATCATGATCAACCCAATCAAAACCGTCCTTTTCACAATCTAGCTGATGCAACGCCGGCATGCTTTTATAAAGATGGTTTAAGTCTTTAATTAATTGTTGCACACCATGGTGGTTGTCGTTTTCTAACAAATGCCAATCTAAGCCTTGCTCGAAGTTCCACTCCGCGCGTTGACCAAACTCACAACCCATAAACAATAATTTTTTACCTGGATGCGTCCACATAAAACCGTAATAGGCACGTAAGTTGGCAAACTGTTGCCATTCATCGCCAGGCATACGGGTTAAAATAGAACCTTTGCCATGTACTACTTCATCGTGACTCAATGGTAAAACAAAGTTTTCATCAAACGCATAGACTAAACCAAAGCTCAGTTCATTATGGTGGTGTTGACGATAGATAGGGTCGCGTTTCATGTACGCAAGCGAGTCATTCATCCACCCCATGTTCCACTTGTAACCAAAGCCCAAGCCACCATCAGACGTTGGCCGAGAAACACCCGGCCAAGAAGTAGACTCTTCGGCAACAGAAAACGCACCGGGATAATCGGCATAAAGCTCTTCGTTGAATTCCTTTAGGAATGCAACGGCTTCCAGATTTTCGTTACCGCCGTATTCATTCGGGATCCATTCGCCATCGTTACGGCTGTAATCCAAATACAACATCGAGGCGACTGCATCTACTCGAATGCCATCAACATGATAAGTATCGAGCCAGTGCATTGCACTCGCGCGTAAAAAGTTTGCCACTTCAGTACGACCATAATTGTAAATTAGGGTGTTCCAATCAGGATGAAAGCCTTTACGTAAATCTTCATGTTCAAATAAGCAAGTACCATCAAACTTTGCCAGGCCATGTTCATCAATGGGGAAATGACCAGGTACCCAGTCAATCAATAAACCAAGGCCAGCGTTGTGGCAGGCCTGGACAAAATATTTGAAATCTTCGGCACTACCAAAACGTGCCGTAGGGGCGAATAAACCTACAGGTTGATAGCCCCAAGAGCCATCATAAGGAAATTCACTTACCGGCATGAGTTGAATATGGGTAAAGCCCATATCTAAAGTGTATGGAATTAAACGCTCGGCAATGTCGCGATAATTTAAAAACTCATTATTGTGGTCACGTTGCCAAGAGCCCAAGTGCAATTCATAAATTGAGATCGGGCTACTTTTGTCATTACGTAACTGACGAGAGTTCATCCAATGATGATCGTTCCAGTCGAATTCTACTTCAGCAGAAATGACTGACGATGTATCAGGGCGCATTTGCGCTTGTACACCGTATGGATCTGCTTTTAACGCCAACAAATTACCGTTTGAATCTTTTACTTCAAATTTGTAATGACCACCTGCAGTAACTGGAGAATAAGCGGAATTTTCAGCAATAAATATTTCCCAAATACCGCACTCCAAGCGTTTACGCATTGGGTGCAGTCGCCCGTCCCAATGATTAAACTCACCAACCACAGCAACATGGCTGGCGTTGGGGGCCCAAACGGCGAATGTAACGCCTTTCACCCCATCATGTTCGACACAATGAGCTCCAAGTTTTTGATATAACTTTTTATGTTTACCTTCATTAAAAAGATAAATGTCTAAATCGTCTAATACAGGAGAGCATGCAAACGGATCAGTTATGATTCGCTCGCCTTGCTCTGTTTTAACGTTTAATTGGTATGAAAAACGTTTTTTACGACGAGTCGTCTTACTAAAAAAACCACTGTCATCGAGTTTATCCAGCTTAGCTACAACCTTGCCTTTTTCATCTAACAATGACACCTGCATGGCATCGGGTAAAAACGTATTTATTTGCAAATAGCCCTTATCGTTAGCGTGCAAACCTAAAAAACCATAAGGGTTTGGGTGGTTGGCATGGGCTATTGCCTGAGCTTCATCCAAAACTGTGGTCTGATGATTATTTTGCATTATCTGTATCTTCCTAACGGTGTCATTGGTTATCGCTAAAACTTAGTTTTTCGAATTCATCGGCGTTAACTTCCAGATGTTGTCTACATAATCTTGAATAGAGCGGTCAGAAGTAAATTTACCCATTTTTGCGGTATTAATAATGGCCATACGAGCCCAGCGCGTTTTGTCTTTATAAGCTTGATCAAGGGCAGTATTGGCTTTTGCGTAATCAGCAAAATCAGCCAATAATCGATATGGATCACCACCATCAAGTAAACTGTGCGCTATTGCCGACAATTCACCTGGCTTACCAGGAGTAAAGTAATCAGTGTGCAGCCAATCTAAACAGGCCTTAATTTCTTCGTCGTTATTGTAGTAGTCATAAGGGTTATAACCATTCGCTGCTAACGCTTTAATGTCGTCAACGGTGTTACCAAAAATGAAAATATTGTCATCACCAACTTCTTCAGCAATTTCAACATTAGCGCCATCTAACGTGCCGATTGTTACCGCACCGTTAAGAGCCAGTTTCATATTACCGGTACCTGAAGCCTCTTTACCGGCAGTAGAGATTTGTTCTGATACATCGGCCGCAGGAATGATTTTTTCAGCAAGCGTAACTCGGTAGTTTGGCATAAACACGACCTTCAACTTGCCGTTAATTCGGTCATCATTATTAATTTTGTCGGCAACTTTATTAATTGCATAAATGATCTCTTTGGCTAAGTAATAACCTGGAGCTGCTTTTGCACCAAAGATATAAACACGTGGATGCATATCGTAATCAGGATCTGCCAACAAACGGCGATATAGGGCAAGAATATGTAAGAAGCTTAAATGTTGACGCTTGTACTCATGCAAGCGCTTAATTTGCACATCAAAAATTGCATCCGGGCTAACTACAACGCCTGTGCTTGCTAGAATTTCTTCAGCAAGTTTTACTTTGTTGTTATGCTTTATCGACATGAATTCTTGTTGAAATTTCTCATCATCAGCAAATTTAGCCACTGTGCTTAGTGATGATAGATTTTTAGCCCAATCAGTTTTCACCTTACTATCTAATAATTTAGAAAGCTCAGGGTTACAGGCCTTTAACCAGCGACGAGGGGTTACACCATTGGTCACATTGGTTAATTTATTTGGGTATAATTGATTAAATTCTGGAAATAAATCACTCTTAACCAAATCAGAGTGAATTTGCGCTACACCATTAACTTTGAACGAAGTCACCACACATAAGTGCGCCATACGCACCATTTTTTCTGGGCCTTCCTCAATAATTGATAACCTGCCACGCATTTGATGATCATTTGGCCACAACTTTGCAACTTCTTCATTTAAGAAGAATTCGTTAATAGAGAATAAAATTTCTAAATGACGCGGGAGCACTCTATCGAACAATGCTACTGACCATTTTTCTAATGCTTCCGGCAATAAAGTATGGTTCGTATAAGCAAAAATTTCACGACACATTGCGAATGCATCATTCCAGGCAAAGTCATACTCATCGATTAAAGTACGCATCAATTCTAAAATGGCAATAGTCGGGTGAGTATCGTTTAATTGAATAACGACTTGCTTACTAAATTGTGACCAATCATCACCGAATTGCTCTTGGTAACGCTTAATAATATCTTTTATTGAACAGGCACAGAAAAAGTATTGCTGAATAAAGCGTAACTCTTTACCGGCGTCGGTTTCGTCATTTGGATAAAGTACTTTTGAAATAGTTTCCGCATGATTTTGCGCCGAATGTGCATCTTGATAGGCGCCAGAATTAAACTGGTCCCAATCGAAATGGCTTGATGCGCGCGATTCCCATAAACGCAGTACATTTACGGTTTTCGAGTTATAACCAACAATAGGAACATCCCAAGGCACACCTTTTATCGTTTGACCGCTATGCCAAACTTTTTTCACGCTACCATCATTATTGGCAATGCTTTCAACATGACCAAATAATGGGATGTATTGCACTGCTTCTGGACGACATACTTCCCAAGGGTTGCCATATTCACGCCATTCATCTGGGGTTTCAATTTGACGACCTTGATGAAATTGCTGTTTGAATAAGCCATGCTCATAATGGATGCCATAACCAACAGCATTAAAGTCCATTGTTGCCAGTGAATCTAAGAAGCAGGCTGCTAAACGACCTAAGCCGCCGTTACCTAAAGCTAAATCATGGCCCTCTTCAAAGATGTCTTCAATTTCAAAACCAAGACTGGCGACGGCTTTTTGGGCAACATCAAATAAATCTAAATTATGTAAGTTGTTCGATAACATACGGCCCATTAAATACTCTAATGAAAGGTAATTAATTGAGCGGCTTTTATGTTCTTTATGGTATTTATTGGTTTCGGTTAGTTTTTCATAAACTACTTCATTAACGGTTAAACAAACCGCTTTTAAAACCGCTGTCGGGTTTTGCGCTAAATCATCTTGTGATGATGTGAAGTTTAAATGTTGTAATACTTTCTTTTTAAACTGTGCTGTAGTTAACGGCTTTTTAATTGCTGTCGCCATAATAAATAGATTCTCTTTAGAAATTAAGCAGAACAATCCTCAATGCTTAATATTGGTAATTTAACAACCGCGCTATCAATGCTATAAAACTGTTTAGTTTTTTCAGCGGTTGCCCTTAAAATTGGCAATTTAATAATCTACCTATAAAGTTACGACAAATTAACAATTCTGTGCAAATGACTACATACGTATGCATAGCCAAAAAGCCATGCATACGTATGCAAAATCAGATAAAACCCTGTTGTGATTCATTAATTAGGAGAGAACAAATTGAAAGTCGATTAAATTGCGACGAAATTTTAATTTTTATTGCTTGGTTTGCGGGGGACTTTGTTGATTAAACCACCCAAATTAAAAGTTAATTTAGGTGGTTTAAATTGAGTCATCGATAATAAATTATTTACTACGACGGTTAGAGCGTTTTTTGATTTTATATTGACCTTTAAAGCCTAAATGTATGGTCCAAATAAACCCAGTTAATGATAGCCACAAAGTAATAAAGGCAAACAACATCATTTGCACACTATTAAATCCGCCTACGTTGCCATAGTCCATAAAATGCAGCATGAAGAATATATCAGCAAAACGTTTGTCATCATCACTATGCCCTACAACGCGCCCAGACTCTGCTTCTATATAAACACTGGTGTTAATATTATCGGAAAAGTTAATTTGCCACGAAGCGTTTTTTTGTTTGGGCAAATCCTCTAACGGATAGGCTAAAAGGTTAGCGGCAATAACATCTCCTGGTCCTGTATATGATTGTTTTGCCAACTTCACGGCGAGGCTTTCATCAAGAACTAACTTTTCACCAGTATAGGCATTAACCAAAGTATAATGATTTTTGAAATGTTTATATAAGCCCTTGGTGTGAGTTAACAAATAGTAAGGTTTACCAAGCAATTGCGTTGGCACTAACGAAACACTAGATTTATTAGCTTGTAACACAACCACAGGGTCAATTAAGGAAGCCTGCTCAACTTCAACATGCTGATGTTCACGGTTTTTATAAGTATTACCTGCGGCTTTAGTATGATCCATCATATTAAAAAATATACCACTGAGCAGCCAAAGCAATAGTTGAATACCAATGATTACTGAAACCCATTTATGAATTTTTCGAATCAATCTCATTAGCTGCGACCTTCTAGCTTAATTGATCTAGTGATCTTTCTTGTTTTGTTCGATTTAAACACACGAAAATAAGTTAAGATAAGACCAAAAATTGCAGCTGCAATGCCAAATAAAGCGAAGCAAAACAATAATAAGTTTTCAATATTCTCACCGTCATCATAATCCATTACATGAAAACGAAACATCCAATCAAACAGTCGCCAAAACTCATGACGTTTACCCACCAATTTGCCAGTTTGCGCCGACACATAAATTGATGGCGCGCCAAAGTCATCGAAATTTATTCGCCATGCAGGTAACGCTCTACGGCTTAATTCAAAGGGAGGATTTTCAGTAAATAGCTCTACCTCGTGCACTTCGCCATCGCCTGAATAATAGTACTTAGCAGCTCTAACTGCCGTTGCTTTATCTAATGGTGAAAGCAAGTCACCATTATTCGCATTAACCATATGACTCTCATCATGGCTGGTAAAATAATACACTTCGGTATCGATAAACCTGCCTACGCTGACATTCGCAGCATCAGGATATTGTTGTTGCAACTCAGCCAGTGAAAGGTGAATGTTTTTCACATTAATTTTATCTTGATGATTAACAACCAAGCTGTCGCCATGGATATAATCAATATCAAAAAACACCATATACGCACCGCTTATCGACCATATAACAAATTGCACACCACAAAAGAGCATTAACCATTTATGATATTTTCTTGCCGTATTTACCAAGCTTTTAGGCTTTCTTTTTTCAGATGTATAAAAGATCAACAGTATTAGCCTTATTTTTTAAATGCTGCTTTATTTAACAGATAATACGCACAAGGGATCACTAGCATGGAAACTAATGGGCTGACAATCATGCCGCCAACCATAGGTGCGGCAATACGTTGCATAACCTCATTACCACTACCGCTACCAAGCATAATCGGTAATAACCCAGCAATAATGGTTAATACCGTCATTGCTTTTGGCCTAACACGTTGTACAGCGCCATACTCAATTCTTGCCAGTAAAAAGGCGCGAGTGGGTTCGGTATTCGTTGCTAATGCCTGGTTTAAATAGATAAGCATAATTACGCCAAACTCGGCAGCGACACCAGCTAGAGCAATCATCCCCACAGCAAGAGCCACCGACATTTGATAATCAAGTAAATAGACAAACCAAAGTGAACCGGCAAGGGCAACCGGCAGAGTGATCATAACAAGCAACGCCTGTTGCACAGAGCTAAACGTCATATAAAGCAGAATAAAAATGATTAATATGGTGATCGGCACCACTAATTGCATTTTTGCTTCAACGCGCTGCATATATTCATACTGCCCAGCAAAGCTAATCGCATACTTTGCCGGTAAATCGACTTTATCTGTTAAAACTTGTTCGGCATTTTTAATATAATCACCGATTGATGTACCAGGCTCTAAGTCAACAAACACCCAAGCAATATTTCGGCCATTTTCGCTTTTCAGCATGGCCGGCCCTTGCTTTATTTCAACACTGGCTACTTGCGATAACGTTACCCAAGCACCACTTGGGGTAACAAAGGGCAAATTGTTCAAGCTGTCTAAATGTTCGCGATAACGTCGCGGGTAGCGTAGGTTAATTTGGTAACGTTCTTTGCCTTTGACTAATTCATCAACGTTAGCGCCGCCGACAGCATACATAATGACTTGTTGAATATCATTTATGTTTAACCCATATTTAGCCGCTTCGATTCGGTTTGGCGCAATATCTATATAGCGACCAGATTGGGCTCGTTCTGCATATACACTACGGGTTCCGGCTAGGCCAGATAGCGCATTTTCAATATCTTCACCAATAGATTCTAACGTTGCCGTTTGTTCACCTGAAATTTTAATCCCTACCGGTGTTTTTATGCCGGTTGAAAGCATATCAATACGAGTTTTTATTGGTTGCACCCAAGCATTCGTTAACCCGGGAAACTGCACTTTTTGCTCAAGTTCAGCAATAATATCTTGTAGAGTTAGTCCTTCGCGCCATTCACTTTTTGGTTTTAAGGTAATGGTAGTTTCTAACATCGTTAATGGCGCTGGATCTGTGGCAGTATCGGCACGACCAACTTTACCAAATACTGTATCGACCTCTGCCACTGTTTTGATTAAGCGATCGGTTTGTTGCAAGATTTTACCGGCTTCACTGATGGAAACCCCTGGCAAAGTGGTTGGCATGTAGAGCAAATCACCCTCTTCCAACTCAGGCATAAATTCGCTGCCCATTTTGCTGATCGGGTAATAACTTGAAGCAGCCAGAGCAACAGCAAATAAAATCACCAGTACCGGGACTTTTAAAGCAAGTCGTAAAAATGGTTTATAGAGCAAAATTAATACTCGATTCAATGGATTTTTATGCTCACTTGGCACTTTACCCTTGATGAAGTAGCCCATTAATACCGGAACTAAAGTAACCGAGACTAACGCTGCTGCTGCCATAACGAGGGTTTTGGTAAATGCTAATGGAGTGAATAACCTGCCTTCTTGTGCTTCGAGGGCAAATACCGGTAAAAAGCTGAAGGTAATTAATAATAATGTTAAGAACAACGCTGGGCCAACTTCACTGGCAGCGGTTGCGACTAAACGCCAATGATGTTGACCTTTAGCATACTCACCATGACGCTGGTAATATTGCTGTAAGTGCTTGTGCTGATTTTCTACCATAACAATTGCGGCATCAACCAATGCGCCTATGGCAATAGCAATACCACCTAAGCTCATTATGTTGGCATTAATGCCTAACCGCTGCATCACAATAAAACCAATTAACACCGATAACGGTAAACAAATTACCGCTACTAATGTTGAACGTATATGCAGTAAAAACGCAAAACAGACTAATACTACAACGATGATTTCTTCTATCAGCTTTTCTTTAAGTGTAGTAACTGAGCGCTCGATTAAACTGGAACGGTCATACGTTGTGGTGATTTTAACGCCTTTAGGTAAGCCTTGTTGCAACTGAGCCAGTTTAGCTTTAACCGCGTCAATGGTTTTAAGGGCATTTTCGCCATGGCGCATCACCACAATACCACCAACCACTTCGCCTTCACCATCAAGTTCAGCAATACCGCGACGCATTTGCGGTCCATGTCTAACTGTTGCAACATGTTCGAGCAACAACGGTGTGTTTTGTTCGTTATTAATCCCAAGCGGGATCATTTTTATATCATCAATACTTTGCAAATAGCCTTTCGAGCGGATCATATATTCCGCTTCACTCATTTCAAGAACCGAACCACCCACATCGCCATTGCCATTTTTAATGACTCTTTCAACATCGGCTAAGGTTAAGCCGTATTGCATCAAACGCAGCGGCTCTACCACCACTTGGTAAGTTAATTCCATGCCGCCAACAGTGGCCACTTCACTTACGCCGGCAACAGATTGCAATTCTAGCTTTAAAAACCAATCTTGCAGGGTTTTTAATTGTGATAAATCGTAGCCACCATCAGGTGCAGATAAAGCATATTGATATACCCAGCCGACACCAGAGGAATCGGGACCTATTCTTGGTTTTGCCGTTTTAGGTAATATATCGGCGGCTTGATCAAGGTATTCTAAAACCCGTGAACGAGCCCAATATAAATCAGTGTCATCCTCAAAAATCACGTAAACATAAGAGTCTCCAAAAAAAGAAAAACCACGAACAGTTTTTGCTTTTGGTACTGACAGTAAAGTGCTTGATAACGGGTAGGTGACCTGTTGTTCAACCAACTCAGGGGCTTGTCCAGGGTAGGTCGTTTTAACAATGACTTGAATGTCACTTAAATCAGGTAATGCATCCAAGGGGGTATCCAACATGGCGCGATAACCAAGTACCGCCAAAATAGCCGAAAAGATCAGCACTAAAACACGATGCTTTAATGACTGATTAATCAAATAAGTTAACATCTCGCCTCCTAGTGGTTGTGACCATTTTGTTGTGGGTTATTTTGCATGCCTTGATTAGACATCTGCTGTATAGCCGACTGAATATTGGCTTCAGAGTCTATTAAGAATTGTCCGGAGGTAACCACAACATCATCAGCATTTAATCCTGAAATGATCTCGGCTCTACCTTGGCTTACGGTGCCCACTGCTACATGTTTAACGATAAATTTATCATCACTAGTTTTTACAATTACCCTGTTTTGCTGTTCCGTTTGAATCAAGGCTTGCACGGGTACATTAAGCACCTCTTCAGTTGCACCACCATAAATACGCACATTAGCGATCATTTCAGGTTTAAAGGCGCCATCAGGGTTATTCAGTGATAAACGTACTTTTAACGTTCTGGTGATCGGATCAAGAGCAGGGTAGATATATTCAACTTTACCTTCACGGGCAAAAATACCGAGCGCGGGTAAGTCAAACTCGACCCATTTACCGGTTTTAACCCAGTCCATTTGATGCTCAAACACATCGACTATTACCCATACTTTAGCGGTATCGGCGATCATCATTAATTCATTTTCAGGGTTTACGAACATGCCTTCTCGAAGATCTAACTTAGCAACAATACCATTACTTGGTGCGTAATATGGCACACGATAAAATGACTGGTTACGCTGTTCTAATTTATTGATAAAAGCATCATTTAAACCCAGCAAATTTAATCGGGTTCGCCCACGTTTCTTCAGATTTTTACCGACAGTTTTGTCGCGATATAAACTTAAATATTCATCTTGCGCGAGTAATAGTTCTGGCGAGTAGATCTCATACAGCAATTGGCCTTTGTTAACGTTCTCACCTAAGGTTTTTACGGTTAATTTTTCAACCCAGCCTGTGGTGCGCGGGTGCAAATGCACTTGTCCATTTTCATCATATTTAACCGAACCAAATGTTTCTATGAAACGCCATAACACTGAGGTTTCGGCTCGTTCCGTGGTGAGCGCCATATTCTGTTGAATATGACCAGGGACAGTAACTTCAACGGTTGTATCAGGAGCATGAGAGCGAACAACTTCCACCAGATCCATACCACAAATAGGGCATTTTCCGGGGTGGTCTTTAATAATATGTGAATGCATAGGGCAAACATACTGGCTAGCTTGTACTTGGGTTGGCTCGGTTAGTTTACTGAACTCTTCAGCAATGTGTTCTTCTGCATGCCCGGTTAAAACTGGGCCAGACAATAGAAAAGTTAATACAATTAATTTAAAAATACGGGTAATACACATAATAATCCTCGTTCGAAAACGATAAAAACAAAAAAATAATGGAGCTAGTTTTTGGGATTATGCGATTGGTGGAATTAACCACTCTTGCGTAGGTGCAGTGATTTCAGGGGGGAGCAGAGATAAAATTCTATCATTATAACTTGCCGTAGCAACATGCATAGTATCAATTGGTAGGGCACTTACAGAACCCATATAAACATCACAATCACTACAATTGCTGTGATCGATATTAACAATGCTTGTTTGGGCTTGCTGCTGACAACAGTCATGATCACTCATGTCTGTATTTTCATGGTCCATAACATGGCCTTGATGACCTTGCATCGACATCATTTGTGATTGATCCATTGCGCACACATGCACGTTCGCCTTAGCCACATTGGCAAAAGCAAAAGTCATCATTATCAGTAATAATATATATTTACGCATAGTAATCATAAGACATACTATAAAAGATAAATCTTTCAGGGGCTAGAAAAAAAATAACGC
This sequence comes from Thalassotalea fonticola, assembly GCF_032911225.1. Classification (NCBI taxonomy): domain Bacteria; kingdom Pseudomonadati; phylum Pseudomonadota; class Gammaproteobacteria; order Alteromonadales; family Colwelliaceae; genus Thalassotalea; species Thalassotalea fonticola. Next base: position 3,300,286 of record NZ_CP136600.1, read on the forward strand.
CATACCCCTTAAACTAATTACCTATATGTTTTTTAAGGAACTTTTCTAAGCGTTGATGCAGTTCAAATACGTTATCAAGATCATAAAAACCATGACCTTCATCATCTTTCACCAGAGACTCATATTTTATGCCGCGTTTATCCAACGCTTCTGCTAGCGCTTCGTATTGTTCAATAGGACAACGAGGGTCGTCTTCGCCATGCACTAAAAACAGTGGTGCTTTCAATTTATCTAAATGGTAAATAGGCGAGCGCTCTTTAACAAATTCCTCATCATAAGCATTCCAGGCGTCAGCTAAAAATTTGCGTCCTCCTTCAAAGTTGGCTGTGTCACTTTCATCTTTTTGGATGGCAATATCATATACACCAACATAAGGAATGGCGCATTTATATAAATCAGGCTCTTTTACCACTGCCATCATTGCGGCGTAGCCACCATAACTTGCCCCAAAAATACAAATTCTGTCTTTATTGGCGATGCCTTGTTCAATTGCCCACAACGTACCATCGGTTAAATCATCCTGCATTTCAGCGCCCATCTTTTGATAGTTGCTTTTTATAAAATCATTACCTCTACCGCCTGAGCCACGATAGTTTATTTGTAATACCGCATAGCCTCTATTTGCCATAAATTGTACACGGCTGTCGTAACCCCATTCGTCTTTTATGCCGTATGGTCCACCATGTACATATACCACCATTGGCAGGTCTTTGGCTTTGCCTAAAGGCCTAGTTAGAAAGCCCGTGATCTCTAAGCCATCTCTGGCTTGATAACTGATGGGCTCCATAGGTGCGGTCTTTTTCGGGTCAACCCAAGCTTTAGTATTGAGCAAATAGCTCATCTTAGGATTTTTTAAATCGAATAAATAAAATGACGTTGGATTTAAATCTGAGAATGTTTTGATCACGGCAAAGTCTTTATCTTCCGTGAAACCGCTAAAGCGGACAATTTGTCCGGGAAATGAGGCAGCAACAGAGCGGTATAATTTAACCGCGTCACTTTTGGCATCAAACAATTCTGCTTCAAGTTTACCTTTTTGGCGTAAAATGCCGATAATGTCCAACGCTTCATTATAAAGAAAACCATCGATAGTCTCTTCGCCATCAATAGCATGAATAAGTTTGGTTGATTTATTTTTTACATCATAATGGTAAATACCTTTACCTTCTGCCCCTTTAGCAATATAAACCTGCATGCCGGTTTCATCGAATGTGCCCATAGGACTAAATCGACCTTCATTCTCATCGCGACTATCCAGTTCTTGCCAATCGCCACGGTTATCAGCCCGATAATGAATTATTGTTCGAGAAACGCCATCATCTTCTTCATAACCAATGGCAATACGTACTTGCTCATTATCATCAACCATGAAAGATGCACTTTTAGTTGGGCTTTTCGCCACTTTGCGAATTTTACCGGTATATACATTCAATTTATGCACATAGCTGCGCTCCCAGTTTGAAAGCTCAATCAAAATATTGCGCTTATCATCTTTTAAACGACTTAAAATAGTATGTGCGCCCCAGAAATAAAAGCCATTACCGTGCGGGCCAAGCAATTGAATTTTCTTACTACCATCTATGTTGCCAGCAAATAATACGCCTGTACCTCTGGGTTTATCTAACGGGCCAGCTTGCGTACTCATACTGGCATACACGCGTTCTTCGTTTAACCAACCAAATTCATGCAATTCACTTTTATCTTTATTAAACGATAACAGCTGAATTGGTTTCATCGTTTTGCGCTCTAGAATAGCCAGCTGAAACAAACCATCAATTTTGACTTTACCGGCAAAATATTCTCCGGTTGGCGATATTTTTAAATCAACAATATCGGAGCGATTGAAGAAATATTCCAGTGGTAGCTTTTCTGTGGTTGTTTTAGCGCTTGAGATATTACTAAAGACGATGAAAAACAAGATTGTAAGGGGAAAGTATTTGAACAAAATGGTTAAATCCGTTTAAAAGTATTTTTTTATTTGTACACTTTACCAATTTTTTATTTAAGTTTAAATTGCTAAACAATCTTTTTATCAAACAGACATTTTGGATCTTTATTCAAAAATTTATCGAAAACAATTAACAAATATAAATTTAACGTTATGCTATTAGGAAAAAGCAAATGCGCCTATAAAAATGAGAACCATATGACCGAGCAGGCTAGCTGTGAATTTTCTAATCTAGAAATAAGCAAAGATGATATGCCGAAATTACAGGCATTAAACTATACCGAGCTATCTGAAAAATACGCACCAACGCATAGACTGGTTAGCCTAGTTACGACCGTTATTATGATGTTGATATTAGTATGTATTAGTTACCAACCATTTTTCGATGTCCCTAAAGATGTGGTAAACACCTTGCAATATCCTATTTGGGGCATAGGTACATTAGGTCTCGTAGTTAGCCTATACCACTCTCTTGCCGACCCCAAAAAGCGCTATGCCCTAAGAGAACAAGACATTAGCTATCAATCAGGTTTAGTGTTTCGTAAAACCGTAAGTCAGCCGATTTTACGAGTACAACATGTTGAACTAAAACGCGGCCCAGTCGATCGCAAAGTTGGTCTGGCCAACCTACAGGTTTTTAGTGCCGGTGGCGCCATGCATACTTTTGAGATTCCCGGTTTAGACTTTGAAACTGCCGAAGATATCCGCCAATTTATATTGGCTCATAAGGATATAAATTTGCATGGATAAAGAAATAAATTCAACTATGAATGAAGTAGCAAGCACTAATGACATACCGTTAGAGCAGCAAATGACTAGTACACATAAATGGCAAAGAATTTCACCTATTGCATTAATTTATTTTGTCTTAATGTTCATCAAGAATATCTTTGGCAATTTCATTTACGTTGCGCCAGCATTACTCATTGGCTATAACAAAGCCATGGAAGATCCGAGTTTTTGGCTACCATTTTTCTATGGTTTATCTGCCTTGTTAGGCTTAGCGTCATTATTGAGTTACTACTTTTTTCAGTATCGATTAACCAATCAACAAATTGAAATTCGTTCTGGTGTGTTTGCCAAAAAATACGTTAATTTACCATTTTCCCGCATTCAAAATGTGGAGCTGACTGAGCCATTGTATTATCGCCCGTTCGGTTATACCTGCATGCAACTTGATACAGCAGGTTCAGTGAAGCAAGAAGCGAAAGTAGTAGCGTTAAAAAAATCATTTGCACAGCAACTTAAGCATGAAATTCTTGCCGCACATTTAGTGCAAAGCAACCAGGTAGAGCAAATAAATAATGAACGTTCAGCCGCTGATGAACAAACTAGCTCAATCATTCCCAATGAAGATGATGAAACAGTACTCGATCGTCGAAATTTAGATGACTTGGTTATTCATGGTTTAACCAATAACCGAGTGTGGATATTTTTAGGTGGTCTGGCACCATTTATCGATAAAATATCAGCACAAATTGGTGATTGGTTAATGATATTTGGTATTAATGTAAATCAATACTTTGAATTTGAAGGCCGTTCAGGTTGGCAAATTGCCAGTACAGTGTTGTCGACATTTTTAATCGTCATGTTAATTATTAGTCTTTTCTCAGTGCTTGGTTCAATAATCTCGTTCCATGATTTTAAACTGAGTAAAATTGGTGATCGTTACATTCGGCGCAGTGGCTTATTTACTAAAACAGAAGTCACCATGCGTTTATCTCGTTTACAAATGATAGTTTGCCAACAAGATTGGTTAGACATTTTATTAAGACGTATCAACCTTAAATTTGAACAATCCAATGCCAATTTTAATAATGCGCAAGCAGGGCAACTTACCAATAAAATTATTGTACCGTCGGTAACCAATAAAGAGTGCCAGCACTTGATGCTTGATGCCTACCCAGACAATCAATTAAAAAACACAGTATTTAAGCGAGTAAATCCGCGCTTATTAATTAGAAATATTTGTCTGTTTTTATTACCATTAAGCTGTTTCGTCGCTTGGATATTTGTTGAAAATGAAAATATTGAAGGCTTACCTTATCTGGGCGCTGGCGCGCTATTTGTCGGTCTTTTAATGGTGATGCGCTATTCTCGTTGGGGATACGCCAAAGATGATAACTTTATTTACGTTCGCAAGGGCTGTATAGGTGTTGATTACTACACCTTTCCTATCTATAAAATTCAGCAAACCTCGTTTAAGCAAAGTTGGTTTTTAAAACGCAAACAATTGTGTTCGATAGAGTTTGTACTTGCTGCTGGCGCCGTTAATGTGCCTTATTTAGCGGAAGCAGATGGACTGGAGTTAATTGATACTTGCTTGTATGAAGTAGAAGAAAGTAAGCGCAGTTGGATGTAGAAAATAGAAACCGGCCTGGGCCGTCCCGTACTTGATACGGGATCTAAAGAAATAGAAGATTAAAACTGCCGTTGCTTTAGCTTCGGCAGTTTTAAATAGTTTATTTGTTTAGATGTGTAGCATGAAAACGCAAGTGCGCTTCAATAAAACTCGAGATAAAGTAGTAGCTGTGGTCATACCCTTGATGAAGGTTTATTTCCAGCGGATAGCCACTCGCTTTTGCTGCTGCCTCTAACATTTCAGGTTTTAACTGTTCAGTCAAAAAGTCATCCGACTCACCCTGATCAACTTTTGCCGGTACAAATCGTTTCGCTTGTCGCATTAATTCACTGGCATCATGGATTCGCCAAAACGCTTTATCCTTGCCTAAATAGGCAGTAAATGCCTTTTGACCCCAAGGACAGTTCATTGGATTACTGATCGGACTAAACGCTGACATCGATTGATAACGGTCTGGATTTAACATTGCAATAGTCAAAGCACCATGCCCCCCCATAGAATGTCCAGCAATAGAGCGTTGCTCATTAACCGGAAATGTAGATTCTATTAATTCAGGTAACTCCTTCACAATATAATCGTACATCTGGTAATGGCGGCTCCACGGAGCTTCAGTGGCATTCACGTAAAATCCCGCACCTTTACCTAAATCATAGCCCTCATCATCAGCAACATCTTCACCACGCGGACTGGTATCAGGCGCAACAATCGCTACTCCTAATTCAGCAGCAATGCGTTGTGCCCCGGCTTTTTGCATGAAATTTTCATCCGTACAAGTTAAGCCTGAAAGCCAGTACAACACCGGGACTTTCTGATTATTTGTTGCTTGCGGTGGTAAATATATAGCAAAGCGCATATTACAATTTAGCACCGCCGACTGGTGAGTATATTGTTTGTGCCAACCGTCGAATACTTTATTACTACTTACATTTTCAATGATCATAATGAATCCTTGCCTGTCTTTAAGATAATACCAAGTCCATTATTTAATGGAATTGGTATGGGCCAGGCGTTATCTGGGTAAATAAAAAGCTGGCTATTTATCGAAATGAATAACGCTGCGGATACTTTCGCCTTTATGCATCAACTCAAATGATTCATTAATGTCTTCTAACCCCATAGTATGAGTAATAAAGTCACTTAATTTGAATTCACCTTGTAAGTAACGCTCTACATAATCAGGTAATTCAGTGCGACCTTTAACACCGCCAAACGCTGAACCGCGCCATACACGACCAGTCACTAATTGAAATGGACGAGTTGAAATTTCTTGTCCGGCACCAGCAACTCCAATAACCACGGACTCGCCCCAACCTTTGTGACAACACTCTAATGCTGAACGCATTAAGTTTACGTTACCAACACATTCAAACGAGTAATCGACACCACCATCGGTTAATTCAACAATGACATCTTGAATTGGTTTGTCGTAATCTTTTGGATTAATGCAATCAGTTGCACCCAATTTTTTCGCCAATTCAAACTTACTTTCGTTAATATCGATAGCGATAATACGGCCCGCTTTTGCCATAGTTGCGCCAATAACGGCTGAAAGACCAATGCCACCAAGACCAAAAATGGCAACTGTTGCGCCTTCTTCAACTTTAGCGGTATTCATTACCGCGCCCATACCGGTAGTAACACCACAACCTAATAAACAAACTTCTTCTAATGGGGCTTCTTTATTTACTTTCGCTAACGAAATTTCTGGCAATACTGTGTATTCAGAAAACGTTGAACAACCCATGTAGTGGAAAATCGGCTGACCGTCTTTATAAAAACGAGTAGTTCCGTCTGGCATTAAACCTTTACCTTGGGTTTCACGAATTTGCTGACAAAGATTCGTTTTACCCGACAAACAGAATTTACACTCACCACATTCTGGTGTGTATAAGGGAATTACGTGATCACCAACTTGTACGCTAGTAACGCCTTCACCAACTTGCTCGACAATACCACCGCCTTCATGGCCTAAAATAACCGGAAAAATCCCTTCTGGATCATCACCCGATAAGGTAAATGCATCGGTATGACATACGCCTGACGCAATAACCTTGACGAGTACTTCACCTTTGCGTGGTAGCATTACATCCACTTCTTCAATTGAAAGCGGTTGTCCTGCTCCCCAGGCGATAGCGGCTTTCGATTTAATAAATTTATCTGACATTTGATTTCTCACTTTGTATTTAAATGAATAGTTACCCCTATTCAAAGTTAGGGTTATCGCAGCAGCAATAATTGCGCTGCAATTAAAATAAAATTAATGGCTGTGCCCATTTGAAACGTTAATTATAGCAACTCCTACAGCGACTAAAGCCATACCAAACCAAGTTGTTGAGTCAAGGTGCTGTCGATATATAACCGTCGACAATAATGTGACGGTAACAATCGCCAGTCCAGCCCATAAAGCATGCACAATACCTACTGGCATACCTTTCATTGCTTGGCCTAAAAAGACGAACGCAGCCAAGTGCCCTAATAGCACTAATATGCTTGGTATTGGTCTGCTAAACCCATCAGTTTCTTTCAAGGCAACATGTGACATAGCTTCAGCAGCTACACCGAATAAAAGAAATAACCAACTCATATATGTTCCTAATGTTTTTATGCAACAGAGCAATTATTCAATTGCGCCCAACCACAGCCAACTTGGCTTCACGGTTTTTTATTATGGGGTGTATTATAATTGTTTCTTAAAGAATGATAATATAGCGAATTAGTAAATCACTTTTACAGCTGAGTAACAATAATGAAATGGGAAGGCATTAGCGAATTTGTTCATGTAGCGGAATCGGAAAGCTTTACACAGGCGTCCAAAAAGTTGCAAATATCTACCGCGCAGGTAAGTCGTCAGGTGAGTGCATTAGAGCAACGACTTAATATTAAATTACTTTATCGCACCACGCGTAAAGTATCTTTAACTCAGGAGGGGCATTTATTTTATCAGCATTGTCGTGGCGTTCTCGATGGCTTAGATGAAGCGGAACGGGCGATCACAAATTTACAATCCAGGCCGCAAGGTAAGATAAAGCTCACCGCACCAGTCACCTACGGTGAACAACATATACTGCCTTTATTAAATGATTTCATGTTGAAATATAGTGACATTGAAATTTCTGCATACCTGAGTAACCAACAGGTCGATTTAGTAGAGGAAGGCTATGATTTAGCTATTCGCATCGGCAAGTTAAGTGACTCGACGATGATGGCAAAAAAGTTAGGGCAAAGAACTAATTATGTTTGCGCCTCTCCCAGCTATTTAAAGAAGTATGGTACGCCACATTCTCTTTCCGAACTTGCTAAACATCATTGTCTGGTGGGTACTCTAGATTACTGGCGGTTTACCGAAGCAGGAAAAGAAAAAAGCATTCGTATCAGTGGTGGTATTCGTTACAACAGTGGGCTGGGCTTAGTTGATGCCGTGTTAAAGGGGTTAGGTGTCGTTCATTTACCTGATTACTATGTTAATCAACATATAAAAAATGGAAATTTAGTCAGCATACTCGACCAATTCAGGGAGCCTGAAGAGGGCATTTGGGCTATCTATCCACAAAATCGCCATTTATCACCAAAAATAAGATTGCTTGTGGATTACCTCAATGAGTATCTAAGTTAAAATGGTTGCTGATAAACATTTAGTCTGATTAGCAACCTAGATAGGACAGTTAATCATCATTAGTATATACTTTTGAAATAGTACAAAAATAACACAATGAATTAACTAATATTACATCTACTAAGGTAGTTTTTCATGAATTCAATTCACTCCCATTCACAGCCATCACTCGAATTGTTTCAAGCAGTACTCGATGCGCTACCATTTTGTGTGTTTTGGAAAGACCGAGACAGTATTGGTCTTGGTTGTAACCAAGCGCTTGCTGATGTTGCCGGACTTAATTCACCAAAAGATTATCTGGGCAAAACTGATTATGACTTACCCTGGACTACAGAAGAAGCCGATTTTTTTCGTGAATGTGATCGCCGAGTTATGGAGTCAGGCAAAGCCGAAGTCAATATTATAGAAAGCCAAAGACAAGCCGACGGACGACTTGCCTGGCTTGAGACCAGCAAGATACCTTTAACCGATAGTAATGGCGATATAATTGGAATATTAGGCGCGTTTCACGACATTACCGAACGAAAACGACTCGAAGATGAAAGTATTGCCAATCAAAAACTCAATTCTCTCGGCACCCTTGCCGCCGGCTTAGCCCATGATTTCAATAATATTTTAATGATGATCCTAGGCTCCAGTCAGTTAGCTAAAATGAAAATGGTTAATGGGGCTGATAAGGAGGAAATTGAAAAGCATTTAGATAATATTGAAAATGCCACATCACAAGCCTCTGTGCTCACCGAAAAATTTATGAATTATTCAGAACGTGGCGCTGTTACCAAAACGGTCTGTAATCTCTCCGAGATGCTCGAAGAAATGACTTCTTTTGCGCAATCTAGCATTAACTCTAAGATCAAATACGAGGTTGGTGATAACAAAGGCCTCTTGTATGCAGACGTGAACCAAATTAATCAGGTTATGAATAATCTTCTCATCAACGCGGCTCAGGCTTCGACCAATAATGAAGAGATCACTGTATCTATTAAAAATTGTGAAATTAAGCCCGAAGAGCACCCAGAGCTCCGCTCTGGCAACTACTTTGCAATTTCTATTAAAGATAATGGTGTTGGTATTGAAAAAGAGATCACAGAGGACATATTCAAACCGTATTTTTCCACTAAGGAGTTTGGCCATGGGCTCGGCTTAAGTTCTTGTGTAACCATAGTTAAAAATCATAACGGTTCGATTCAAGTAGAATCCGAAGTTGGCACAGGTTCTACGTTTACTGTTTACCTGCCAATATTAGAAAAAAATCATAGCATCGAGCCTATGCACCAGCCTTTTTCAAACGAGATAATGCAAGGTTCAGGACGTATTCTTTACATTGAAGATGATCCAAATACACAAGCAGCTACTTTTGAAATGCTGGAAGAATTAGGCTATGAGGTGAAATGCTATTCGAATGTACAGCCAGCAATTGATTATATAAAACAAAATCCAGATGATTTTGACCTCGTTATCAGCGATTTTATTATTGGTGATGTTTTACAAGGTGGCACTGAAATTCTCGACAATGTTCGTCAAGTAAGACCCGATTGTCCGGTGGTTTTGATCACTGGCTATTTTCAAAAGCTAGAGAAACGAGCTGATTCTAATAACCAGTTTTCTTTCATTGCGCAAAAACCTATTGGTATTGCCAAAATCAGTCAAATCGTTAATAGGTTTATCGGAAATACAGACAATACCGCAATAAAACCAATAGCAGAGAACGCTAAAACAATTCTTATTGTCGACGATGAACCATTAATTATTAAATTTTTAGCCTGTTTTTTAAGCTTCCACGATTACAATGTAATTACTGCTAAAAGTGGCCAACTTGCTCTAGATAAGCTTAAGCAAGAAGCTGTGGATTTAATTATTACCGATCAAAATATGCCCGACATGAAGGGGATAGAACTCAGTCAGGAAATTAAACAATTATTCCCGAATACTCCCATCATTATTAGCTCTGGCTATAGTGATGAAATAGGTGAGCACAATATTAATGAATTTGGCATTAGTCACTTTCATAAAAAGGGTTCCAACACTGAAGAATTAATAAAATCTATAAACAACCTGTTGTCGTGATTTTATTCCTTCATTCACTAAAGTTTGTGCGCTGTTAGAGACGCCGAAAGACTACATCCATGAAGTAAAAACAAAAAACTGCTCCTCGATAACTGCTCCTGCGTTATTCTATCTACATACGTCCCTGTATTAGTGCGTTTTTGTCATATAGCACTTCCTTGCTTTACAAACTTAATACCGTCCTTAGTAGTTTGCATACCTTCATCCATGAAGGTAAAAAAAAGGGAAAGCAAATGCTTTCCCAAAAAACCTCGTTTCGGCGATTAAGCCATAGGCGAATTGACGAGGAGAAAGTTAAACCCTTAACTAGAGTACATATTTCACAGAAAATTGTACGTAATCTGAATCTGCATCTAAATCAACCGCTTCAAAATTTCCTACTTCTAAACCGTAAGACAATTCTTTAGTTATATTGTTAAAAATATTAATGGCAATATGAGTACGTTCACGATCTGACTCTTCAGTTTCAGTGCTACCGTAATAAACATTTGAGCGCCATGTTTCAGTCCAAAAGTGACGATAAGAAACCATGATTGAAGTAGTTTCTTCAACTTCTTCACCAACTAAATCGGTTGCTGCAGCAGCGCCTACATAACGACCGGTATTACCACCGTGAAAGGCAAAACGGATATCATCTTTACCAAAAGAGTTAATTCGACCAGATACGCCATAGCCAACGCCTGTTTCAGATTCACCACCAACAGTATTTAATTGTTTTGCAACTGCAGATACAGCAACATTACCCCAATCACCTTTGAAGGTATATTTACCTACTACATCAGGCACTGAATCTTGATCACCATAACCAGCATCACCTGTCTCTCCACCGTAAGATTCAGGGTTCTCAATGGCAATTTGTAAGCCACCATTGGTATAACGAATTTGGTCTTGGCGGATAAACGCGGAAGCATTAAGTGGCCCAGCAAAGTCAGCTGATTCAGCTAAGGCACTAGTGTTCATGAAAGTCGACCACGTTTGTCCAACAGTCCAATTTTTATACTTAATAAATGCATGACGAAGTCTTGGGTGTCTTGAGTTTGTTAGTTTTTCATTACCGCCACCACCATAAAAATCCATTTCAATAAAACCAGTGACATCGCCATGGACATACTTGGTATTAAAACGACTAGAGTTAGCATTAAAATTAACATTACTTTGCTCATCTGCAGCAACATGGCCAATCCAGAAGTCATCATTGGTAAGTGGCGAGCTAAGGTCACCATCAACGTAACGAATATCGCCTTGAATATAACCTCCAAAAGTAATGGTATCTTTATCAGTTAATTTGATCGTATATCCTGCATGCGCGCTACTTGCTAAAAAGACTAAGCCTGTTGCGAACGCTAGTTTATTTCGTGTTAACATTGTTTTGCTCCCCATCGTCATCCAAGGTAAGACTACTAACATGCCTTAAAGCGATTATTGTTTCGTTAGAATTAATTTTTTGTTTTTTGGGGGCTAAGCCCCCTTATTTTTATGTTGTAAAACTTTTTACTTTGTTAGTGATTTGGTTACTCTTCTAAAGTACTTAAATCACCTTCATCTTGTCCTAATGCTCGCGCTTTAAGCACACGGCGCATTATTTTTCCTGAGCGAGTTTTCGGTAATGATTCAACAAACTCGACACACTCTGGCATCGCAATCTTGCCCATTTCACTGCCCACATGAGCTCTTAGCTCTTGCTCCAGCTTTTTATCTCCAACTATGCCTGCCTGCAAAATTACATAGGTATGAATGGCATTACCTTTAAGCTCGTGTGGCAAACCAACAGCCGCAGCTTCAGTTACCATAGGATGGCTTACCAATGCACTTTCAACTTCAGAGGTGCCTAAACGATAACCGCTTACTTTCAGTACCTCATCCATGCGACCAATAACCCAGATGTAATCATCTTCATCTTTTTTGGCGCTATCACCGGCTAAGTAAATCCATTTGCCATCTTTGTCCTGACTCCAATATAAGTCGGCATATCGTTGATCATCTTTAAATACCGTACGGGCCATACCCGGCCATGGATTTTTGACGATCAATTTACCTTCTTCGTTGGTGCCAACTTCATTGCCATCGTCATCAACAATAGCCATTTCATTACCAAAGAATGGTTTAGTCGCCGAACCAGGTTTCAATGGCGTGATAGGCAGTGGACAGATCATGAAACCACCGGTTTCTGTTTGCCACCAAGTATCAATAATTGGACATTTATCGTTACCAATTACATGGTGATACCATTTCCAGGCTTCGGGGTTAATCGGCTCACCAACGCTTCCCAGTAAACGTAAACTTGAAAGGTCATGTTTTTTCGGCCAACGTTCACCAAAGCGCATTAAGCCACGGATTGCTGTCGGCGAGGTATACAGAATATTGATGCCGTAGTTTTCAATAATTTGCCACCAACGATTCGGGTAAGGGTAATTTGGCGCACCTTCATAAAGCATGATAGTTGCACCATTAATTAATGGTCCGTAAACGATGTAACTGTGACCCGTGATCCAACCCGGATCGGCCGCACACCACCATCGGTCTTGCGGCTTAATGTCAAATGCCATGCGATGGGTGGTTGAGGTATAAACAGCGTAGCCGCCATGAGTATGCAGCATACCTTTTGGCGTACCTGTAGTTCCTGATGTGTATAGAATAAATAATGGGTCTTCAGAGCTGGTTTGCTCGGTTTCGCACTTGCTACCAGCAATTGGCAGAGCTTTTAAATCATGCAACCAAAAATCACGCGTTGGCTCCATTTCAACATCAAGTTCATTGTTTTTAACACAGATACACACTTCAATGCTTGGTGAACGCTGCATCGCTTCATTGGCAATAGACTTTAGATCTATTTGCTTACCACGACGCCAGCCACCATCCGCTGTAATAAGTACTCGAGAATGTGCATCATCAATACGAGAAGCAAGCGCTTCTGTACTAAAGCCACCGTAAACAACTGAGTGCACAGCACCAATTTTGGCACAGGCTAACATAGCAAATACCAGCTCTGGAATTTGTGGCATGTAGATAGTAACGATATCGCCTTTTTCTACTCCCATGCTTTTTAAGACATTGGCAAACTGGCAAACTTCACGGTTTAAGCCGTTATATGAAAAGTTACGTTTTTGACCATTTTCACCTTCCCAGATAATCGCCATTTTATTGCGGTTCGCATTTTCGAGATGACGATCAATAGCATTATGAACGATGTTTATTTCAGCGCCATCAAACCATTTATAGAAAGGCGCATTCGATTCATCTAATACTGAGTCCCACTTTTTATACCAACCTAATGTGTCAGCTTGTTCAGCCCAAAACTCTTCACGATTTTCGACCGAGTATTGGTACATTTTTTCGTATTCACTAACGTTAGCTTGATCTACTACGTCTTGACCCGGGTAAAACATATCTGGGTTAACCGATGCGTTCATAATGCTCTCCACCTTTGTGTGCTGACGAAGATTCATATTCAGGAAAAGCGTCAGCCAATTTCATTTGTAAATTTCTTGTTGCATACAAAGGTAGGCGGGTATGGCAAGAGAAGATATTAGACCTAAGTCTAAAACTGCCATTTTAAGCATTAGACTTTAGTCTAAGAGCGTTGATTTAATTGATGTTTTATTTGCTGATTTATAAAGCTACTTACTGATAAATTCTTTTAAAGGGGTAGCAAAACCGTGATGATAATGACGCATTTGCGCTAAAAAAAGCTCTCCTGTGGCAACGGCATCATTTAAGGCATTATGCTCATGGTGAGCTGGTAGGCCGTAAGAATGACGTAGATTAATTAATCTTAACTGATACGGGTCATAAGCAGTGTCAGCTCTGTCTAATCGTTTTTTAGCTAAAGCTAGGGTATCAATTATTGGCCAAACAGGTGCCATGCCATAGAGCTGAATACAGGCTTGTTGTAAAAAGGTACGCTCGATTGTGGCGTAATGAACCAACATAACCTTCCCAGCTAACGCCTTAAGCATTTTTTCAACAACCAGCTCTAACGCCAAACCCTTGGATTTTTCATCATCTGTAATTTGGTGAATCACCACATTATCTTTATGCAAGTCTCCCGTTGATTGAATGATTTCATGTTCACTTTCACCGAGTTTTATCAAACCATGCTCGATCAGTACATAGCCGACACTGAGTAACTGATCTGTTTTGGCATTTAAGCCGGTAGTTTCAAAATCTACAGCAAGAATATCCAAGTCAGCGATTGCCGTTCTATTGTCGGGAAAGGGCACCGACAAAAACTGTTTTAGTGGTCCTTCTGGAGCTTTTGCCAATAACGTTAATCGTTGTGCATTTATACTTCTAAAGCTATTAATAAAGTGCGTTAACTTTTTAATCATAATAACTAACCGTAGGTGCTTTGGCGGTTAGATTGCATGGTTTTAATTACCTTAAACGCGTCTTTTAAGTGTTCTCGTTCTAATCGTGAAATTTCTTTTGGCGCTAAAAAGTTATCAGGCTCTATACCATCGAGTAGCTGTCTGGCTTGATGCTCAGCTCGCAACATACCAAGAAATTCATAGGCATCAATTAAATTAGCCGCAGACGTCTTACTTAATGAAGGCGTTCCAGATGCCTGTTTCAACCGTTCGATGGTGTTGACCGCAGTGATCCCCTCCGAAAGAGCATAAATTCGCGCTAAATCAACAATTGGCGCAATACCATTATGTTTTAAATCCAGGGCTTTTATGTTTTTGCCGCTGGAGACTAAAACAAAGTCTCTAAAAAAGCCCAGTGGCGGTCTAAGCTTTAAAGCATTTCCAGATAAATGTGCAATAAACAATGTGTTACGTTGCGTTTGTTTGAGCATATTCGCTTGCACTTCTTTGAGCAAATTGACATCACCAAACACACAATTTAAATCAAAAAACACGCTGGAATGCATCAATGCCATTGGCTCAGGGGTATTAACCCAGCGGTCAAAATAATTTTGCCAAATACGCTGAGGTTGTCGCCATTTATCGTTTGTCGCCATCACATCCCCCGGACAATAAATAAATCCGCAGGCAGCAAGGCCATCACTGACTAGCGTGGCCATGTTCTTAAACCATATATCATCTTCAGGCTGCATATCATTGGAAATAATCAACGCATTATCTTGATCTGAATGAGCAAATTGCTCTTGTCGTGCCTGCGAACCTGCCGCTAGCCAAGCAAAAGGGACAGGCTCTGGCCCATATTTTTGTTTGGCCATTTTGATCAGCCTAACGGTAAAGGCACAAGTAATGGCACTTATGGTTTTACCGACATGATCAGCAGTAGTGCCTAGTTTAGCCATTCTAATTTGCAGTTTGGGCAACATTTTACTAATACTAATCAGCTCTTCCACAGACGTTGCCTTGCCAATGGTACTCGACATATTAACCGCATTTAACCCTTCCTGATTCATTAAATCGGTTACCGTGATCATCCCGGCTAATTCACCATTTTTCATCACCGGTAAATGATGAATGTGCTGGCTCGTCATTTTAATTAAGGCATCATGGGCACTATAGTTGATATCAATAACTTCCATATTGGGCGTCATAATGTCGCTAACCGGCAGGTTAAAATCTAAGCCTTGAGCCACGCAACGCCGGCGTAAATCTTTATCAGTCACTATGCCCGCCAATTTATCGCCATCTACAACCACAAGACAGGAATAATTTAACTCTGTCATTTTAAATGCGGCCTCTTTTATTGAAGCGCATTGCTCAATAGTCACCACCGGGGCATGATAAAAATCTTCAATTGAAGTATTCATTAACGTAGAAGCCATAATCGCTTCTTCATTAATTTTAACCACCTGCTGCTTTAACCTCTGCGCGCCTGTTTGCATAAAAAAACGCAACACACTCGGGAAGTCATTAACTACCGACTTTAAATCATCGCAGGCAATAGCACACAGCAATGTATCTTCTTCAGGAATGACTTTAACGGTTAAATTTTCGTCGGGTTTGCAAAATACTGTACATATATCGCCTTCACCGTACTTGCCTAATAATTCATCTTGCTCGGTAAAATAGGCAAGAGCGCCCTTGCGTAAAAAATAAAGCATAGGTTGTTGTACGCCAGCTGGTGGTAATTGCTCACCAGCACGCACATAACAAATACTAATATTACGGACTATGCTGGCAATACTTGCATCGGGTAATTGGTCAAATGGTTCAATAGCCTTAATGAAATCATGAATATCGGCCAGTTCTGTACTCATTATAATGCTCTTAATATTAACAATATTGCTTATCTTAGTTTTATAGTAGGTTGGTAATTAACACAACCATTTAACCGCTAAACTAGACCAAGGTCTAATGTTATTTCTTGTCTTTGGTTGCTAGTGTGATAGATAGAAAAAGATTTTTACCAAAAGAATCAGAGGTAAATAAAACTCTGCCTTTCGATAAATATCTTCTTCATTACAACTTGAATTTATAAAAATATAAAAAACAAAATATCAATTGGTATTAATAATTTTAAAATAGTTAGGAGAGCATTGTGGAGAGTAATAACAGTTACTGGCAAGAAAACCTTCGCCTGATACTCATCTGCCTTGTCATTTGGTTTGTAGTTTCATTTGGCTTTGGTTTGTTATTAGTAGAACCGTTAAACGAGATACGTGTTGGAGGTTATAAACTAGGTTTCTGGTTTGCCCAACAAGGATCTATTTACACGTTTGTTGGTTTAGTTTTCTGGTATTCATCACAGATGAACAAACTAGATAAAAAACATGACGTAGAAGAGGAATAAATAATGGATGAGTTAAAGCTTTATACTTATATTGCCGTATTTGGTTCGTTCGGTGTTTATTTTGCGATCGCCTGGTGGGCGCGAGCTGGTTCAACAAGTGACTTCTATGTTGCCGGTGGTGGTGTTACACCAATGCAAAATGGCATGGCAATTGGTGCCGATTGGATGAGTGCCGCATCGTTTATTTCAATGGCTGGTCTTATTGCCTTTTTAGGTTACGGTGGTTCAGTCTTCTTAATGGGTTGGACCGGTGGTTATGTACTGCTCGCCATGTTGCTAGCCCCTTACTTGCGTAAGCATGGTAAATTTACCGTACCAGAGTTTATCTTCGACAGGTATTACTCGAAAACAGCGCGTATTGTTGCCGTTGTATGTTTAATTATTGCGTCATTAACTTACATCATAGGTCAAATGAAAGGTGTAGGCGTCGCATTCTCACGCTTCTTAGAAGTTGACTACGGTTTAGGCTTAGGCATAGGTATGATGGTTGTTTGGGTATATGCAGTACTAGGTGGTATGAAAGGTATTACTTACACCCAAATTGCGCAGTATTGTGTACTTATTTTTGCTTACACTATTCCTGCAGTATTCATCTCATTACAACTTACTGGCAATCCAATTCCACAACTTGGTTTAGGTTCAACCCTTGCTGATGGCAGTGGCGTATATCTATTAGACAAATTAGATTTGGTTGTTACCGACCTTGGTTTTAAAGAGTACACTACCGATAACATGGGTGGCACATTAAACATGTTCGCTTATACCTTATCATTAATGATTGGTACTGCTGGTTTACCACACGTAATTATGCGTTTCTTCACTGTTCCTTCAGTGAAAGCTGCACGTGCTTCAGCGGGTTATGCCTTAGTATTTATCGCCTTACTTTATACTGTAGCTCCTGCAGTTGGTGCCATGGCACGCTTAAACTTAATGAACACGATTGAACCTACTGCTGGTGAAAACATGGTTTATGCTGAGCGTCCGCAATGGTTTAAAGACTGGGAAAATACTGGTTTATTAAAATTTGAAGATAAAAACGGTGACGGTAAAGTTCAATACGTAGCAGATAAAGAAACGAATGAAATGGTTAAAGTTGACCGTGACATTATGGTTCTTGCTAACCCTGCTATCGCTAACTTACCAAACTGGGTTATCGCTCTAGTTGCTGCCGGTGGTTTAGCCGCTGCCCTGTCTACTGCTGCAGGATTATTATTGGCGATATCATCCTCTATTTCCCATGATTTAATGAAAGGGGTATTAACACCTGACTTGTCAGAAAAATCGGAATTAAGAGCGAGTCGAATCGTGATGACAATCTCAATACTGGTGTCTGGTTATCTCGGTCTCAATCCACCAGGGTTTGCCGCTGGTACCGTAGCCTTAGCCTTTGGTTTAGCTGCATCGTCAATATTCCCGGCCTTAATGATGGGTATATTCTCGAAGAAAATGAGTGGTAAAGCTGCGGTTGCGGGTATGGTTTCAGGTATTGGTATTACTATGCTGTACGTATTCCAACACAAAGGCATCATGTTTATTCCAGGCACATCGTTCTTAGGTGGTCTAGAACAAAACTGGTTCTTCGGTATTTCACCAAATGCATTCGGTGCAGTAGGTGCACTAGTTAACTTTGCCGTAGCGTTTGGCGTATGTAAATTAACTGGCGATGCGCCAGAGCATATCCAACACATGGTTGAAAACTTCCGTATTCCAAAAGGTGCTGGTGAAGCTCACGCTCACTAATCTTTAGATGCTTAAAATAACAAAGACTCCATGGTTGTAATTAGCCTGGGGTCTTTATTTTTTAAAGTAACCGTTAAAATAACTTCTTATCAACTCTATCAAGGTTTGAGCTTTTATTAGAGTTATTAAAATGTTAAAACTATTAGCGTACTAATAATTCAATTTTTTGAATGTTTTTTATTAGTACCCAAAGGACCTAAGACAATGAATAAGCATACAAAATTAGCGTTTGCGATTGCCCCTTTACTCGCTTTGGGTGGTTATATTGCCTCCGACATCTGGGCAGAAAACGATGCGCAAAAGAATCGTGTTTTTCAAATGGCTCCAGAACAATCTTGTGATGTATTAGCGGGTAAATGTGTACTGCTTGCTGATGATTTTAAAATTAATATTTTTGATGAAAATGGTAAAACCACAATTAACTCAACATTTCCATTAGACACGGCAACGCTATTTTTAGTTGATAGCAACGATGAGGCAACACCTTATCAATTACAAATGAGCGACACCCCATACTACTGGTTTAGACAAACACCATTAAGAGATAAGGTTAGCGCGACAGGTAATACCTATAAACTGCGTATTATTGCCACCATAAAAGGTGGAAAATACATTAGTGAGTTTTACACGCAAACCGCAGATCAAAGCTAGCGAATATTCGATAATAACAAAATAGAGGTAATATGTTTCACAATTGGCAATTAGTCATTATCGCATTAGCCTATATTGGTTTATTATTCGTCATTGCATATTTAGGTGACAAATATCGCCACAAAATATTTGGCAAGAGCCAAGCCATTGTTTATGCCTTAACCTTAGGTGTTTATTGTACGTCATGGAGCTTCCTAGGCACCACAGGGCAAACAGCTACAAATATCTTTTCACATATACCGATTTACCTTGGGCCAATATTGTTATTTATGTTTGCCTGGCCGTTTATCAAACGAATTATCCGAGTAAGTTTAAAATTAAACCTAACCTCAATTGCCGATTTACTGTCTTCACGTTTTGGTAAATCACACAATTTAGCAATATTAGTGACTATGGTCGCCTTAATTGGTACTTTGCCTTATATGGCGCTGCAACTTAAAGCCATTGTTTATTCCTTTGAGTTGTTACAAATTAAGCAAGAAGTTAGTAACTGGCAGCTAGGTTTAATCACCTCAATTACCATGGCCGGTTTCACCATTTTTTTTGGTATTCGCAACATTGATGTAACCGAACGTCACCCGGGGGTAATGTTAGCGATTGCCTTTGAATCATTAATCAAAATCATTGCCTTTGTGGCTATTGCTATATTTGTCTGTTTTTTCCTGTTTGACTCACCATCAGACCTTTGGAAACAGGCTAATGTAGATATAAATCAACAATTTAATTGGCCTAACATATCTTCAATGCTAGGCATGCTAGTAATTGTTATGGCGGCATTTTTATCTTTACCGCGTCAGTTTCAGGTGATGATAGTTGAACTTAAAGATAAGAAAGACACCCGTTTTGCGCGCCGAATATTCCCTTTTTATCTACTAATTTTTGCTGTTTTGGCTATCCCACTAGGTTTAGCTGGGCATTTGCTTTTTAACGGCAGTATTGCTGCTGATGCTTATGTGTTAATGCTACCGGTAAAAAATCAGCAAGTATGGCTTGCGTCACTGACTTTTTTAGGCGCAATTTCTGCTGCCAGTTCAATGATCATTATTTCTGCTATCGCCTTAAGTACGATGCTCAGTAATGAAATTGTTTTTCCTTTACTGTTTCGCCGCAACAATCAGCAGGGCAATGATTATGAGCGCTTTCGTCTAAAACTACTAAACATTAGAAAGTTATTAGTTTTGATCATAATTTTAATGGGTTATGGAGCATTTCTACTAGCCTCTGATGATACGCTTGCGTCATTAGGTGCCATTGCTTTTGGTTGTATTGCCCAACTTACTCCGGCGTTAATTGCTGCATTTTATTGGCGCCATGCCAGTTTAACGGGTGTTTATAGTGGTATTGCTACTGGCTTTTCCTTGTGGTTTCTATTAAACCTGCTGCCTAATTTAGGTTTTTATGATCAATCGATATTTCTCGGCGAATTATCAAACAACACTACCGCTACCTTGATCAGTTTTGCCAGCAATATTTTTGTTATGTGGTCAATATCTTTATTAAGCCGACAAAATGTGCATGAACGCGTACAAGCAGCATTTTTTAACGAAGATATTGAGGATTTTGAATTACCAACGCTTAAGAAAAAACAAATCACTGGCTCTGAATTACAGCTATTGATCTCGCGCTTTATTGGTGAAGAAAAAGCCAGCGTCAGCTTTGCTAGTTTTGAACAAAAACATGCTTCCTTACAACTGGATGAAAAACAACTGCACCAGTCTTTAATAAATCACTGTGAAAATACGTTAGGCACAGTAATGGGCTCAGCTTCTGCGCGACTAGTAATTAATTCGGCTATGCAAGGCAGAAACATCAATTTAAATGAGCTGGCGCAATTAGTTGAAGAAACATCAACACAGCAGCAGCAGGATAACCAGCACTTATTACAAAGTGCGATAGAGAATGCCAGTGAAGGTTTTTCAATTATTGACAGCCAACTTAATTTAGTCGCCTGGAACAAGCGCTATCTTGAGTTGTTTAACTACCCTGAAGATATGGTGTATGCCGGTTGCAAAATTGAACGATTAATTCGCTATAATGCCGAACAAGGGTTGTGTGGGCAAGGTGAAATAGAGCAGCAAGTAAGCCGACGATTACACTATTTACGTAACGGTAGCTCACATACATCAGAGCGACAACTGGCAACAGGGCAAATAATTCGCATCGAAGGTAGCCCTTTGCCTGACGGCGGTTTTGTTATGATTTTTAAAAATATAACCGCGTTTCGTGAAACAGAAATGGTACTAAAAGCAGAAAACCTGGACTTAGAGTCTATAGTTACTGAACGCACCCAAAAACTTGAATTGGTAAATCAACAATTAGCTGTTGCCCGAGAAAAATCTGAACAAGCCCACCTTAAAAAGAGCCAATATTTGAAAGCGATTAGTCATGATTTAATGCAACCGCTGGAAGCTGCACGGTTATTCACTTCGGCATTAGCGGATCAAAATAAGCTCAATGATAGCCAAAAACGGCAAGTTCAGAATATTGATCATTCGTTAAAAGTGGCCAACGATTTATTAATAAACCTGGCGGAAGTTGCCCGCATTGAAAGCGGTAATATTAGCCCGAATATTGAGGTTTTTTGTCTGGCTGATTTACTCAAGCAATTAGAACAAGAATTTTCGGCTTCGGCTGATGAATATCAAATAGAGCTTAAAGTGTTTGATAGTGAATATTGGGTGAAATCCGATAAGCATTTATTACGCAGAATATTACAAAATTTACTCACCAATGCCTTTCGATATGCAAGTCCTGGGCGAGTTGTACTGGCGGTACAATTAGAAAGTGAGCAATTAAAAATACAAGTTGTTGATGATGGTCCAGGCATAGCTGAAGACAAGCAACAATTAGTCTTTGAACAGTTTACCCAATTGGATAACGGTAAGAATCATGCCAGCAATGGTTTAGGGTTAGGCTTAAACATAACCAGGTCTTTATCACAAATACTTGGCCATACCTTGCATTTAGTCTCTGAGCCAGATTGCGGTTGTAATTTCTCTATTTCAGTGCCCAAAGCAGAGCCAATCTCACAAGCAGAGCAGGCACCTACTCAACAAATTGGCTTACAAGGTGTTTCTGTCTTGTGTATCGACAACGATCCAAAAGTGCTTGAAGGTATGTTAGCACTATTAACAGCATGGCAATGTAAAGTTTATGGTGCAAGTGGCACGAAAGAAGCAAAAGAAGTGTTCAGTCGCCATAATGATGAAATTGAAATATTACTTGTTGATTATCAACTCGACAATAATGATAACGGCATTGATTTAATCAAAGAGTTGCGGGTGTTGGGACAGCGTCAGATACCTGCTATTTTAATTACCGCCACCACCGACCCAGACATCGAGAATAAAACATCAAAGGCCAATGTAGGGTATATGCGTAAGATGGTAAAACCGGCCGCCCTTAGAGCAATGATGAGCGCCATGTTGACCAGTATATTAAAAGCTAACTACATGCCGAAGCAATAATACCAATCAGATTTAAGAATTAAATTGATATTAAAGGTTATTGAGTAAGTTCTTGGGTGAACTCACCTTCGGTTAAATCTAATTGCCCTAGACAAATGACCGCTTGTGTGCGGTTACGAACATTTAATTTTCTAAAAATCGCAGTCGCATGAGCTTTGATGGTAGCTTCTGACACATTTAAATCATAAGCGATTTGTTTATTTAATAAGCCTTCGGCAAACATTAACAAAATTTTATATTGTTGCTGGGTAAGGCTAGCAATACGCTCTGCCATTTCAGCTTTACTGTCATTAGCCGTACCATCATTTAATGACTCAGGTGTCCATAGTTCACCCGCTAAAACCTGATTTATCGCAGTGAAAATAGTACCAACATCGGTAGATTTTGGTACAAACCCCGCAGCGCCATAACTCATCGCTTTATTAATGGTGTCACTGTCTTCATAAGCAGATACAACAACAACCGGGATTTGTGGAAAATGATTACGAACATGAATTAGGGTATTGAAACCATGAGCACCTGGAATGTTCAAATCTAAAAGCAAAAGATCAGCGTCAGTGTTTTGTTTTAATAATGCGTCGAGCTCTTCTACAGTTTCGGCTTGTAACCAATTAGTAGTAGCTAATCTTTCCTTTAATGTTTCTAACAATGCTCGTCGAAACAAAGGGTGATCATCAGCTATAATCACTTTATCTGGTAAAAACATATTCTTCATCCATAATATTGCCCCACTAATATAATACTCGCAATGTAAATAAAATGTTATTAGACTTTTGGCTAAATTAGTTAAATTAATCTAGATCAAGGCTTTCTTTAGCGCTCTTTTATTAAAGCGAGTAAATCGGCCAACAGAGGCTGTGTTTGAAACGTTAGGGTATTTTTGGGGATTAATACCCAGTCAGGAGCACTTTTAAGCCATAAGTGAGCTTTCGGTGTATAGTTGGCAGAGTTTGCTAATGTTCCTGTTTTAAGGCGAATAATATCGGGTTTATTGGGGTTTTGATGATATATACGGTTACCACAATCACCACAAAAATATGCTCGATTAATATTTCCGCTATCTGAGCTACGCTGCCAAACTTTCAAAGCTCCTTTAGTAAGGTGGAAATCATGTTGATCTATCAGCACTGTCATAGTGCCATAGCCTGCAGATACCTTATGGCATTCGGTGCAGTAGCACATCAACGTTGCTAACAATTCACCTTTAATTTGATAGTGGATGGCACCACATTGGCATTGACCAGTAACATTCATCGCTATATCTCATTCTTATATCAAGATTTTGGTTCGACAATTAAATATGCAACCGTTGTATCACCAATATTTAATACTTCATGCCATTCAACCCCATTCGAAGTATAACTGCTGCCAGTTTTTAATGTTACTTCCCGGATTCCATTAGCAGATGTTAACCGCATTTTTCCACCCGATAGGGCATAACCAAAGTGTGCTTTGTGAAAATGTTTTTCATGGCCAACACCCGGTTCAAATGTGCAGCGCAGTATACGTTGTTGTTCATCTTCGTGTAGCCGTTCACATACTTTCTCACCTTGCCAGCCGGCGGTAAGTGGATCAGCTAATTCATTAGCATGGCTCGTTGATAGCAAAGCAATAAATATAACCAACGATATTATTAAAGATATATTCAAATTTTTCATCGTCTTCCTTGTAACATCGCTAGGTTAATCACAACAACTATTGCCTTGCTGAATTGGTGGGCATTTAACAGTGCCAAATGAACAAAACACACAACAATCACCATGCAATGGCTTAAGAATAGTATGACAATGGCTGCATTCATAAAAATACTGACATGCATCAGTAGGCATGGTTTCAGTTTTTTTAAAATCACACTTAGGACAGGTAATTTCAGAATCTAGAATTAATTTACTCATCGTGACTCTTTGTTAGTCATAAATGCTACTTATAAACATTGGGTTGATGTAATTCCATAAATAAATTTGGTGAAGCTAAAGGTTCAAAGCCAAACTGTTCATAGAGTTTGTGTGCGTCACTGGTTGCTAAGGCTATACGGCGTAACCCTTGTAAGTCAGGATGTTGGATAATGGTTTGCATTAGCCACTTGCTTATTCCTTTTCCCCTATGTTGCTCTAATACAAACACATCAGCAAGATAGGCGAATGTAGCAGAATCGGTAACCAAACGAGCAAAACCAACTTGTGCCCCCTGTTCAGTAAAGGCACCAAAACATAACGAGTTATCTATCGCTTTTGCCATAGTGTTCAACGGAATATTTTCAGCCCAATATGAACGTGAGATATAATCATGAATAACGCCAATATCCATGTCTTTGGTATTTGAACTAATTTTATAACCTGAGATCAAAACTAAATGTCCTCTTGAGTAAATGTATTAATGCCAGCGTGATGGCTATAACTTTTCATGTTTATTGCGTTAACCACCGGGCAATATTACTGAGTGTTTTTTGAAATAAACTCATTGGAACAACAATGAATTTAGCAAATATAACTTTATGCTTTTCATCCGATTCTTGCAGCTGTGTATGTAACGCAGCTAAGTCTTCAGCCGTTAAAACAAGAGAAGACTCATTAGGTTGGTAAGTTGTGCCGATTGGATAATATTCGCCTGCTTTATCGGTCATCTCAATATGCGCCCCCAATACAGCGCTTACTTCATGCGTACTGGAAAATTCGACTAACTTAGCAATACTATTTTTGTACGTATTCCAATTTTTAACGTATACATAACCTGGATAAAAAGTATCGCCGGTAAGTAGCCATTTTGTTTGGTTATCGTAAACGGAAATAGCTTCCTCTTGATGACCTGGCGTTGAAATTATGGTTAATTCTCGCCCGCCCAAATCAATATTCAGTTCACCACTTTCATTAAAAGTAAAAAATTTAGCTACGGCATCAGCATTTGGCTCTACCAGAGTAATATTGGCTTGCCCTTTGAACTGTTCATCCCCTGAATAGTGATCACTGTGACTATGAGAGTGAATAACCAATAACTCTCGATTTGTATTTCCATCAAGGTTTGAATGCTCCGCAATTAACGATTTAATCGTCTTATATATTGGGAATTCCTGCGCACTTTCAGTTGCACCGGTATCTAGAACAACAATTTTCTCATCACCAAAGAGCACATAGATAAAAGGAGCTTCAAAGTTTAAGCACTTATTTTGACGAAGTATGTAGCTTGCTTGTTCGTAACGAAAAACTTCAATTGCTGGATCAGTGTTCGTTGTACAGTCAGAGGCACCATGAATCCATTTCTTTTCTTGTAATATTGAGCCTGTAACCTTAAAACTATTGTTAGACTTATCTCTGGCATCTACAGTTTGTATAGAGCTACAACCTGTCGAGAAAAGGATTATCCCTGAAAGTAATATCTGTCTCATGCATTTACCTTGATTCAATAACGACTCTAACTTTATACAATATTTTTTGACATAAACATACTGTAAGGATCTTCTTGATAATTACCAAATGGACCACACTCTACAAACCCGAATCGCTGATAAAGTTTTTGCGCCGGTAAAAAGGCTTCCATAGTGCCAGTTTCCAGGCTTAATTTTTTATATGAGCGCTCATTTGCCTGTTTGATAATATGCTCCAGTAATATGCGGGCAATACCCTTGCGCAAATGATGCTTTGACGTGCGCATCGACTTTATTTCGCCGTGTTCTTTGTCGAGTTCTTTTAAAGCACCAATACCTGCTAATTCTTGATTAATCCATAGACTCCAAAACGTCACATCTCGCTGTTCAAGCGCACCTAAGTCTAATGCGTGCACACTTTCAGGAGGAGAATGCGACAACATATCCTGATGATGCTCTTCTAATAGAGTAATAACCGCTTTATTTCTTAATTCTCCAATACGAATATCCATTTAAATCCTCGGTTTGACTGTATAACTAGCGCCTCAATCATGGCCTACGTAATACTTGTTAAAATGTGAAATGCAGCGGCACCAGCAAACTTTACTGTTCCGCTTTAATTGTTTTGTGACTAACTAGTTTCTGCTAGGCTCAAATGAATTGTACCTTGGTAGGTTCGCACCAAGATCTTCCCAATTAGCTTTTGAGGTGACAAAATTATGTGAAATTGGCCGTTCTGTTATGTCGGAGTCGAGAATACCTAATCTTATTCTAAAGCGAGTTGGATCTTGTTCATTCGAGCTGTAAACAGGAGAGCCACATTTTGAACAAAAGTGCCTATTTCGACCAGGTTTAAATGAAAAAGTACTTAGGCTTTTTTCGCCTGTAGTAATTTCAAACTCAGCTGAATTTATAAACCCATTGGTGGCAAATGCTGTGCCGCTATTTTTTCTACACAAAGAACAGTGACAATGAATAATATCACTTATCTTGCCATTTATTTTTATCTGCACTTCTCCGCACAAACATTTTCCACTATACATTATTTGAAGTTACTCCAGCTCTTTAACGCCTTGTTATCGGTCAGTAATATCGTTTGGAAGAATGAAGACAGCCCACTTTGTAAGGATGTTTCTATGCCTTAATAGCAATCAATGCTCCGGTTGAAACCATCATTGTGCCCGCCGTTTTATTTATTACTGATGTAGCATTTGGTGACTTAAACATTTTTTTAGCTCTAACCGCTAATAGCGCATAAAATACATTTACACTGCCAAAAGCGAGTGCTGCAACGCCCATGATTATTAATACATCTATTGCAACCACTTGGTTAACATTTATAAATGCAGGAAATAACGCGATATAAAATAAAATAGCCTTGGGATTACCTAAATTTATTAGCAAGCCGGTCATTAGATTAGAAAGGAAGGAAGATTCATCAGAAGCATCAAGTTCTAAAGAGCTGGCTTTAGATCTAATTAAGTTAATTCCTAACCATAATAGATATGCTGCACTTACGTATTTAAGAATAAAAAATGCTGTCCCCATAACTTCAGCAATTGCCGACAAACCAAATAAAGCAAGCAGGATGAAGACAAAATCGCCTAAAGTTATACCTATAATCATTAATAGCCCGCGACTAAAACCTGAAGAAAAAGATCGAGCAATTACCGCAAAAACAGCAGGGCCTGGTACAATAGCCAGTAACAGCATTGCTCCAAATAATGCTAAATAATTACCTGATGACACAGTTTTATCTCCTTAAGGCTAATGCCCAATGATAGGGCAATAATATAGTTGGCTATACACGACTTACCGATAATCGAGTAAGCTCAGTTGTTCTTTTTCGCAAACAGTGATAATTGCATCATGTTTAGCTAAATTACAAAGGTACTTGGCAAGGTTATGAAATGCCAGTGGCGGTTTTTTAAATTCATCTGCCCATACCGCCAACATAAACAGAAAATAATCGCAGACTGTAACGGTTTGACCAACTAAAAACTCTTTATTTTCCAGTTCATTGTCTAAGAGCTCAAACATCTCTGTTATTCTATTTTCTTGTGCGCTAACAATGCTGGGGGCTAACGCTGTATTGGTTGTATGATTTTGAGGATAAAAATAAACCATTAATTCAGCTTGTACCGTATTTGTTAAATACATCATCCACTGGAAGAACTTGGCTCTTAATTTATCACCTACCTTGGGTATTAAATTTGCACACGGGTTAGATTCTGCTAGATGGATACAAATCGCCGGGCTTTCAAAAATCACCAATTCATTGTCTATTAAGGAAGGAATTCTGCCTGCTGGATTTAGTGCTAAGTAGTCCTTAGACTTTTGCGCGTTATTCTTTCGATCAACCAAGATCAATTCAAAATCAACGTTTAATGCTTCTAGTACGAAATGAGGCGCCATACTGGCATTTAGCGGATAATAGTATAATTGGTACAACTTACTCTCCTGTTGACGTTGATTTTAATGGTGTTACTACACAATCAACCTCGGTTTCCACTAACCATTGTTTATCAATGAATCGTTTTATCTCAACGAAGGTACAAGCCGGTTTAATTGCAGAGAATAATTCTCCATGTGCTTGTGCAGCTTCTTTCCAACGAGATATGTCAGTAAGCATTATTCGCGTTCTGATCACATCTTGAATATTTCCGCCAGCTTCTTCTACAGCTAAGATAGACAGCTCAAGACAATATTTTGTTTGGCTATATACGTCACCAATATGAACTGTTTCACCTTTGCTTATGGGGGCGGTACCAGAAACCGAGATATAATCACCAATTCTACAAGCACGAGAAAATCCAATGGACTCTTCGAGGTGTGAATCTGAACCAACGAGTTTTTTCATAAGATTCCTAGTAACTAGAATACTTTGTTAACTTACATGTAAACAGAGTAACTTAAGTTGCTCATTGTAAGCTACTTGATTGTAATTGTTTGAGTAATAATTCATAAAACCATGCAAGTGAGCAACTTTAATAGCTGTTACGTTCTGCTTTTTAGACAATTTAGATTGAAGCTCTAAAACATCAAAATGTGGCTCACTTTTTGGAAATACTAATTCAATTGCAAACTTTGGCTTAACCTCAGTTAAATTTCTAATTTGTGAGCCATAGTAGCAAATGGCATGCTTTACCACATTAGATGATACCTTGTCAGATAGCGCCCAAATTGCCGAAGCTCCAACGCTAAAGCCAATTAAAATGCTATTAGGATAGTTTGATTCAATCGTTTTTTGTAATATCGCTAAATAGGCATTAAACCCGACGTTCTCGATGAAATACGCATATGCCTCAGCCTCACTCTTAAAGCCCATATCTACCCCATTATAAGGGTCTACAATGATGCTCACTTTCAGTTCTTCGCACAGGCTTATTAATGCTGAAGTTTTTCCGAAAACATCTGATACGACGATTGCACTCATAAGCCAGCTTCGTTTACTTCAGCAGCATTGAAGTTACTTTTAAAAGTAAACGCATAAGGAGTATCACCATTGGCACGTAAGTAAGTTAAACGATCAATTGCTTCCTCAATACTTGGAACCGATCCAACTGGCACCCACCATAATACATAACTGTCTTCGGGTAACTTATGAAACCACTCTTTTTTACGACGAAGAAAATCTTTATGGTGCGTTCTAAACATAAAGTTTTTAAGGGCATCAACTGATTCCCAAATAGACATGTTTACAATAATATTGGGATCTGAAAAAGCTTGAATATCTGTTGCGTCACCGCTTTCATCTTTTAACCGCCAAATAAAACCATCACTCTGTTCGGCTAATTCATTTACTGGATCTAAGTTATCAATAAACTCTTTAATTTCTGGTGCATCTAATTGGTATTTAGCTTTCGCGATATTTAATTGTGCTAAGTGCATGTAATCCTCCATGTATCCTGTTGCCTTGCTAAGCAGCAAAAAACCGTTGGCTAACATTGCAATTAACGAGCACAGCCAACAGTTATGTGTAAGTTTGTTAATAAACTAGTTATAAATCAGTTTTTACACTAGCCTGAATTATTAGCAGTTCAATTTCCGAATCAGAGTCATTAAGCAACCCATGAGTACCACCAGGTTTATTTAGCACCATATCTCCTACACCTACGCGTTGCTCTTGTCCCTCAATAGTCATAAGGCCCTCACCTTTGAGGATTATGTACATCTCTTCATCTTGACCATGTTCATGAATTCCCATTGATGAATTGGGAGGCATAATTACTCGTAAGGCAAAGTCCCAGCCTCCTTGAAAGTCATCACGTCGAAATACCTTTTGTAGTTCTATTTCGCCGATGCCGTCATGGCTGTTTTGGTATGTTTCACTTTTACATGTGAGAAAATTTCTAATCATGTTGAGTCCTTGAATAGTTTATAGCGCTCTTGTTGAAATATTTGAAACATAGATTATCCAAAATACCTCATTCACCTACTTGTTAACTGCAATTTTAATTGAGCCACTTTTTGACCGGTATTATCCATTCAGGAAGAGGGTTATAAAATGCTCCATGCTCTTTTCCGGTACTTATTGAAATCTCTTCAAAAGTTTTAACACTGTTACTGCGATCAATTAAAAACTGGCAAGATCCCACACCATCGGAAGTTTCAAATACAGAAAACACATTACCGAACACTTCTAATTCAGGGTTATTTTTAACGAACCTTGAACAACCCGCTAAAATAACAAAATTTACTTGATCAGAAGCTAAATAATTTGAAGTTAATATTGTTATCGCTCCGCCTCGAGAAAAACCAATAAAGGTTATATTTTCAGGTTTAACACCTTGGTTAATCAGAGTGGTGGCATTGTTAGCCAATTTTTTAGCAAATGCTCTTGGATCGGTGTCTTTTGGTCGATGATAGGCGATAAGGTTATAACTCTCATCTGCGAGTTTTTCTTTAATCTTTGGAAAGTCATACATCCCCCAACGAGGATTTACCGGGGTAGGATTAGTACCTTCCACGATAAAACCATGAGAGTAGAATACGTATTTCTCATTGGGGTTAATTTCACTAGGAAAGTTTTCATATACGGTGTTAGCAACGCAGCTTGATGAAAACAACAAGCCGATGACAGCAAAGAGTAGAGTTTTGATAATGACTTCCTTTAGTAACGCCACGTTAAGCGGCTAAATATAGTTGCTCGAAAAATATTGAAGAACAAAAACAACCTGCTGTTTTTATCCTTAATCATTAGCTTGGTAGGATTATATTTTACCTTGCCAATAGCCCACATCTAACCAATGGTTAAATTTGTAGCCAACCTCTTTAAAGTGGGCGGCTTGAGTCATGCCAAATTTCTCGTGTAAACCGACACTTGCCTCATTTGGTAAGGTAATACCACCAATTACCGTATGAATATTTCTAAGTTTTAGTTCAGAAAATAAAGATTTATATAGCGCAGTACCCAAACCTTTACGTGCACGCTTTGCTGACAAATATACGGTTATTTCTACTGAAAACCGATAGGCAAAACGCTCTCTCCATTTGCTCGCATAAGCGTAACCGATAATGCTTCCTGATCCGTCCTCTGCAACAAGCCATGGCAAATTGTCGGATTGTACTTTAGAGATACGCTCTAACATATTACTTGTAGAGATAACTTCGGTCTCAAAAGTAGCCGTAGTTTCAGAAATATAATAATTATAAATTTCAACGATAGAACTAACATCCTCATTGCCTACGGTTCGAATCACCAGAGCTCCTTAAAATCTAATACATTGATAATAACTAACGGGACTTTATCATATTAAACAGCTTGTTAGGACTAACTTTAGATGAATTTGCACATGCCGTTGCCTAGTGAACCATTGGGTCTTAACGTGTAACCAAAACGTGAATAAAATTCTTCTTTTCCCTTTGCTGCTAAAAGCCCAATGGTTGAGCCTTTTTTTGCTACTTCTAATAAGTAGCTTTCTATGTGATCCATTACAGCTTTACCAATGCCTTGTTTTTGATAATCAGGATCAACGACAACATCTTGAACGTAAAAGTACATTGCGCCATCACCAATCACACGGCCCATTCCAATAAGTTTAGTGTTGTCTCGAATCACCACGTGGAATAAAGAATTAGTTAAACTATTTTTAGCCATTTCAACATCAGACTCTCCCCAACCAACTTTAGTCCTTAATAGAGAAAACTCCTCAACAGAGGGGCTTTCAAAAATTATTGAATATGCATTTAAATTCATTGCGGCTCCAATTAACCCTATAGTTCACAAATATATAACTGTTGCCGACAGGCGATTTTATCAATTACTGCCATGCTAAATTTGCACCATAGTAATTTAGCCGCTTGCTATCAGCCTGCCCAAGAGATTATGTAATCAGCCAACTCTTGTGGTTTTTCCAAAGGCAACATATGGCCCGAACCCGATGTACAAATAACTGACAAATTTGCGCTGCAATCACGAAGTTCATTAAACAATGGTGCGTTCACCAATCGATCACATTCGCTATAATAAAAATGAGTCTTAAACGGGGCCTGACTTAAAGCTAGAGAAAGATCGGCTCTTTGTGAAGTATATTGATATTGGCTAACAAACTCCTCTTCACCCAGTTCTTTGTCCATATTCAAAACTAAATCTACAAGCTCATCAGTCTGATTAATCACATCGAATAAGTTAACAACTTTATTCCTGCCAATTCCTTTATAGCCATATTTATTCACCCACTTTAAAATATCATCTCGTTGCTGCAACTCATCAGAAGGCAAGCTGGTAGGGCTATTCGATATAATAAATAATTTATTTATGCGCTCAGGGTATTTAAGTGAGAAATAGGTAGCAATATACCCTCCTAGTGAGAAACCTATTAGATTCAATTTTTCACTGCCAAGTATATTATTGTAATGCTCTGCTATCTCATCAAAGCTCTTTTCCCGAGGTATATCCAAATAAATCAGTTCAAATGAACTGTGTAAATACGGTATAAGTAGCGACCATAATTGCTCATTGCACATTGTTCCTGGAATTAGATGCAACTTTTCACGCATAACCTCTCCAAGGGGCATAATCCCTTAATAAGCTCATTAAAAATCATCGAAGTATAGAACGGTTCGAACAGCTTATTATACGCTGCCTTCTGCTTCGATTACCAAGATCCTCGCTTCACCTCTTGGATGAGCCACATGCTCTGTACCCACTGAGGCATAGAAAATATCACCAGTGTTTAACAAGGTAAATTGCTCTAAGCCGTTGTCTTTATAAAGCATCTTAACAACACCATCTAAAACAACAAATACTTCTTCGCCATCATTAATGTGCCATTTATAAGGCTTGTCAGTCCAATGCAAACGAGTTGTAATCCCGTTCATATTAGCGATATCTTTAGCTCCCCAAGCTCGAGATGCGGTGAATTTTTTACTTCTGATTATTTCCACAATTCTTCCTAGTTAACTATTAAATGTGCAAATGTTTGAGCAATTACTAGAAAAAGCTTACAACCAATAATAAGCCAACGACTATTGCACACAAATACATTGTTTTACCTAAAGCAGAGTTTCCCTTTAGAGTTTCTTGATGCTGCCTTTTAAATTCAGCCAATTGGCAATCATTGAGGTTTGCACAATGAGCACATTGCCCTAATGTTTTGCTATAAAAAAGACCACACCTTTTACAGCGTTTCTTTTTTGGCTGCATTGTTCTCCATGCAGCACTCATTCCTAATGACATTGTATTTCCTTTCCACACTTTGCGTTTTGTTATATTAAATTTTCACTTAATCTACAGCACAACCATAACGCTTTTGATTAATGTCTGCTGCTTTATTTTTCTTTTTTAATTTTGCGATTAACCCAAAATAAATACACACAAGCAACATAACTGAGCACCAAACTATAGCAAAACAGAATTTCAGCGGATTGCTACAAAGCTACAGGTTAAAAAGTGATTAACCTGTGCTTGAAAGTACATCGCAGACCCTGGCTCGAAGCTTGGGCAATAGTTCATCCTTGAACCAAGGGTTACGTTTCAACCATAAATTGTTTCTTGGGCTAGGGTGAGGCAGCACAATGGTGTCTGGCCAATTGCTTTGCCAATCATGAACGATGTCGGTAAGGTTTTTCTTTTCCTTTGGCAGGTGATATGCAATTGCATATTGGCCTATTATCAATGTAAGTTGAATGTTTGTTAGAGAAGAAAGTAATGTGCTTCTCCATTTTTTTGCGCACTCTGCTCGAGGTGCTAAATCGCCTGACTTCCCAGTTCCAGGGTAGCAAAATCCCATTGGTAATATAGCAATTTGTTCTGGGTCGTAAAACGTTTCTTTGGAAATACCTAGCCATTCTCGCAGCCTATCTCCACTTGGGTCATTGAATGGAATACCTGTTTCATGAACTTTTTTACCTGGAGCTTGCCCTGCAATTAATATGCGAGATCTTTTATCTATTTGTATTACGGGACGCGGGTCAAAAGGGAGGTGTTCAGAGCAAACTGAGCAGTTTTTAATATTTTCCTTTAAAGATATAATGGAGTCCATGGCTCTATACCTAGTTCAATTAAAGCCCGGTAAAGGGTAAATATTGAGTGAAGAGAAAATAGTTGATCGTATTTCTATCGTTTGCACGGCTTAAGCATTAGTACACCGCATTAATTTAATACCATCTACATCCGTTGAGAAACCAAAACTTGAATAGAATACTTCCATTTCTGGTAAACAATATAACTCAAAGTGTTTTACCTTTTTTAATTTCTCATGATTTTTAACTATGTTTATCAGCTTTTGA
Source organism: Thalassotalea fonticola (assembly GCF_032911225.1). Lineage (NCBI taxonomy): Bacteria > Pseudomonadati > Pseudomonadota > Gammaproteobacteria > Alteromonadales > Colwelliaceae > Thalassotalea > Thalassotalea fonticola. The sequence goes on from NZ_CP136600.1 coordinate 3,334,942, forward strand.
CCTAGGCCCTTACCTCGGTGCTCTGCTCTAACCATTACATCAAAAATAAAAGCCTTGTATATATAATCACTTATGATGCGAGTAAAACCAATTAGGTTGTTATCTTTATCAACGATACCAATACAAACTTGCGAACCATGTACACAATTTGAAACGTCTTCAAGTGAACGGTTTTGACCCCAGCCCATTTCGTTGTACAGCAGGCAGAGTTGTTTAATATGATGTTCTGAAAAAGTATAAATTATTGTCATAGCGACTTAATGTTTGGTTGAGTTAAATACATATGAATTAATTGATGCTCGCCAACTTGTTTAATGTATTGAAATCCAGGCTTAACAGCTTGATATACTTACACTATTACCTTGGCGTAACTTGCACGTTCAATATCAACAACTTCAATTGTTAATGAACAATTAGCTAGCTTTAGCTTTTTTAATTGCTCTAATACAAATTGAGATAACATTGATTTTTGCTCGATATTACGTCCTGAAAGTATCCTTAAAGTAACATGGACAAAATCAATTTTATCAGTGCCTGATTGATGATTAGTAAAAGGCAATGCTCTTACTTTAATATCACCTCCATCAGCTTCAAATAATTCAGACAGTAATGCCCCTGAAAACACTTGTGCGATTAAAGCATCTGCGCTTATTGATGATGAATGCTCTATGACACAATGTGGCATCATACTCTCCTTATTTTTAACTGCCTTGTAATTGCTGGGCTATCTTTTTTTACATCTAATCACTATTTCTATTTTTTCATCTTCAGATTTGTCCATCCAGCCAGCAATCTCTGATGCAGATCTATAGCACCCCATACAAATATCATATTTATCAAGATCGCATTGACCTACACAAGGGGTAATTACATTTTTATTATTTCCAATAAACATCTCAGTCATACTCTAATAGTGAACAAAATACATTATACCAATTCCGATAATTTATTGGTTAAAATAACAAAGGAAGTGAGGATAACCAACAATGATTAGCCCCTCTGCAATTTTTTGTTAGGTAAATTTACTTCGGGGCTAACCCCATATCATCAAGACGTAATAAAATTTCGGTTTTTTGAGTGTTGGCTATTTCTTGCCAATGTTTATCTTCTCTAGCGCCAATGATTGCATAAATAGAATTTAAGCCGGTACCTTTTACATTCAATTTTAATTGCTTATAGAGCACAAATGGATCTATTTCCATAAACTCATCAACAGAATTAATATTAACTTTTGCTAGGATTTCTTCACTTTTAGGGCCGAACCCTTTTAAATCTCTTAACCGCATAACACCTCTATATGACTGATACACCTAACGCCTAGTAAGCGCCGATAAATAGTTGGCTAAAATTTAGCGAAGAATGAGCACTAGCCAACGGTTTAGCGTCCGTTTGAAGTTCATGTTACAGAGCATAATCAATCGACATTGCCAGTTTTTGTATACCATGAGATGGAGTCCATCTTTTAAATTCAACAAAACCATGTTTCTTGTATAAATTTATTGCAGGTATATTTGCAACAGCTGTTTCAACAATAGCTTCTGAAAAATCAATTACCTCTAGAATATGGCTTATTAATTGGTTTGCAATACCTTTCCTAAAATAACTTGGGTCAACAGTTAAACTGTTAATTTCTAGGCGTTTATCTTCTATAGCAATTTCTATAATTGCTGCGAGACATTCATTTTCAAAAAAACCATAAAATAATGTTTTTGAATTTTCGATGTCTTTAGCGCTGCGCAGTAGCGGCGGAAAATCAAGAGTGCCTATAAGTTGAGCTTCAACCTTATAAGAATTTTGAAAAACAGTGAAAATTTGCTTTGCAATTTCTTTATTAAAATTATCAAGTTTTTGTATCATACTAGGCCTAGCCTCAAAATTTACATTGCTCTTTAAAGCTCTGTTAAAGGAAAATTCAGTTGGTTAAAATAATGAGCGAAACGAAAACAGCCAACTATTGTTTGTCCCGGATGAACAGCTTAGCCGTAGATTGCTCGCTGCTTTGCATCTCGATTTTTATCTGGATCTTCTATACATTCAATAGATTCAATCACAGCAAGGTAGTCAATAGGTACTTCAGTTTCCTTTGCTCCAATTATAACGTGGTTGAGGTACCAAGAATAAGGCTTTAATGAAGCGTCTATTTTGATGGCATAATATGTTAATGCCTCAAAGGATTCACCCGAACTATTTTCTACAAAGACTAATTTTTCTTCATAACCAAACCCCAAGCTTTCTGCTCGATCTAAAACCCATTTTTCATTTTTGTTTATCTCAAAGAGAGCTCCTATTACTATATCTTCGTGATTATTGGTTTGAAAAGAGTCACATTTTCCAGAGCCATCAATACTACTCATATGAAAACGTAGTTGGTGATTTTTAAGCGTTACTATTTCAAGCTTTCTAGCACTTGGTACTCGCTCTTGAAGTCTATTAAGTGACATATTTGAACCGTATGCAAAATACTTCACCAAACCTCCTATACCGTTAACGCCCATTTAAGGGACAAATAATAGCTTGCTAAAATGTTTAGCGTAACGAAACCGAGCAAGCTGTTGGCAGTCCCGTCTTAATTGGCTTGTTATAGTACTGAGCTAAGCCTCAGTCAGGCTTTTTTCACAAATTTTGCTGTCACCATCATGATGCCCGCTCCGTCAACTTTGCAATCTAATTGATGATCCTTGCCGTCAACAATTCGCCTGATGACTGCTTTTGTTCCAATTTTGAGTACTTGAGAACTGCCCTTTACTTTGAGATCTTTAGCTAAGGTGATCTTATCACCTTCATCTAGTAGCGTGCCGTTGGCATCTTTAATCGTTAAAGCTTGTTCACAAAGAATTTCTGCAGGATTCCACTCATGGCCACACTCTGGGCAAATCAAGTGATTTTGATCCTGGTAAACGAATTCAGATTTACAACTTGGACAAGGAGGAAAAGACATACATTACCACTTATAAAAAATTAGTCTGCGTTACATAGTAATAGCTCTCGTTTAATTTAGCGAGTTCATTACATCGGATTTTAAAGTTGGAGGCTGTTGTGCGCAAAACACCCATTTAAGACGCTGATAATAGTTTGCTAAATTCGTGTAGCGAAGTGAAACCGAGCAAACTGATAGCAGTCCCGCTTTAAATTCTTGTTATAAATACCTACACCAAACCTACTTTTCTTGTGGGTATGCTTGCCCTTCATCTTGGTTTGAAGCTGGTGAAGATGCATGTCTATGAAGCCATACCCATCGCTCTGTTTTTCTTAACGCTACACTCCAGCGAATTGGTATTTCTAAATTATTTCCTTGATATTCAAGATGAATAACCAAAGCGATGGCAACTACCGCATAATTATTTGAAATTATGATGTTTGACCACAGCCATTCAAACTCATTTGCTGTGGCTTCAGCAAAGTTTCTAATAAACAGCTCCCTGACAGAGTCCCTTCCTGTACAAAGTTCGTCAGCACCAGTGCCAATGACAGAAATATTATTACTGTCGTCAAAGACTTCCATTAAGGAATCAATATCTTTTGCACAATATGCTTTTGCATAATCTTCTAAAGTGGATTTAATTTCTTGTTCTTCAGTCATATTACACCTTGAGCCAATTTTGATTGCAGGATTCGAAGTACTTATAACGCCCCAATAAGGGACTAAAAATTGTTTGCTAAAATATGTAGCGAAGCGGAACCGAGCAAACTGTAAAAAGTCCCGTTTGAATTGTTTGTTAGCTGAATTTTTCCATGACAAAATTTGTTAATGTCTGGTCACGAGTATTCACTTGCTGTTCTTTAACAACTCTAAAGCCAAAGTGTTCAAAAAAAGGCCTTGCCGTGATGCTTACGTGAGAATAAAACCGCTTAATGCCTTTTCTCTCACCTTCTCTTTTTAAACTTTTCATCAAAGCTTTTCCTATGCCTTTTCCTTGATGCTGCCAATGGCAAAAAAAGTGATCTACATATCCATCATCTTGTATATCTGCGTAACCAACAACTTCATCGTTTATACATGCAACAAAAGGGTTTATTGAAGAAATACGTTTAGACCATTCGTTCAGACTATAATCGTCAGGGGCCCAAGCTTTAACTTGCGCTTCAGAATAGTCCTTTATATTTACATTGCGAATGGTATTAAAAAATATTTCACGCAATGCCAGCTCGTCACCTGATTGATATTTTCTGATAGTAACCACTAGATCCCCCTTATTCAGTTAACGCCCAACTAATGGGCTGATAATAGTTTGCTAAAATTGAAGCGAAGCGTAACCGAGCAAACTATTAGCAGTCCCGCTTTAAATTATTGTGAGCTGACGCCGTAGAGTGTTTCGCCAAGCATTATCCTTTGAGAATATAAATATAAGTCGCAACAACAGATCCGTCCTCAAGTATTGCTGATGTGACGACCCGTTCATAGCCCTCACCCTCAAACTCATCTAGTCGAGTCCAATGCCTAGATAATTCCTCGGAGCAGAAAATGAACCCATGAACTTCTTCTCCTAGTTCATCCAAGACAATGCCAGGATAACCAAGTGCTGCTCCCCAGCCTTCTTGGAGCAGCTTGCCCTTTACTATTGCGGATTCCCACGTGCCAGGAACCTCTGCCAGCACATGCTCGTTAGTCCTGCCAGGGGCGAGTGTTCCGTATACAAATAGTCGAACGTTCATAAATGTCCTAGGTAGCTAACGCCTTGATAAGAGGCAATAATATTAGCATTGCTTTTGCGTTTTATGCAAAAGCCTTATGATACTCAACATTTCCGTTTGGAATGTCCCCACTAAAAATTAATGACAGAAAATATTCTGGCGGTACACCTTTGAAAACTAAATTATCAAAGGCTTTGAAGCCAAATTTATTATAATAATCTGGTTCACCAAGAAGTACGCAACCTTTCGCGTTTAGCCCTCGAATAGCATCTAAACCTGAAAATATTAGTTTAGAGCCTACTCCTTGATTCTGATATTTGGGTTTTACTGAAACAGGAGCTAACCCATACCACTGAATAAATTCATTATTTATTTTTACTTTAGAGAAAGCGATATGACCAACTACCGTATTATTAATTATTGCAACTAGCGATACTGCCAGAGCATCATTATCACGTAATGTAGTGATAATCTCATGTTCAGTTTGATTACTATGAGGATGGTTTTTGAAAGCTTCAATTGTGATATTTTCAATATCATTAATGTCATCACTACATTCTGGTCGAATACTTATAGTCTGATTCATATGCTCAATCCAACGAAACGGTTAACGCCTTACTAAGAGGCTAATGATACTGGCACGTGGTTTTGCATTTTTGCAAAAAACATGGCGATGTTACTTGTCCTATTGAGTAACGTGTTATGCATCAAACTTCTACAACAGCATCGACTTCTATTTCAATAAGCCATTCAGGGTTAATAAATTGACTAACTTGCATGACAGTATCGACAGGGCGAATATCTTTAAAATACTCACCTCTAACAGCAGCAACTTCTTTCCAGTTATCAATGTTAGTTAGCAGCATACGAGTTCTTACTACATCATTCAAAGTTGCACCAGCTTCTTCCAGCGCCGCAATAATCGTTTTTATACATTGCCTAGTTTGTGCCGCGGGATCGCCAACACCAATGGTGACCCCATTTTCATCGATTGGCGCGGTTCCACCAATAGAAATAAAGTTACCTACCTTAACGGCTCGGGAAAAACCCAATTTTGAAGCATAAGGACTTGTACTCGGAATTAGAACACGACTCATAACCACTCCTTGATGTATAACGCCCACGTTAAGGGGCTTTTTATTAGTTTGCTAAAATTGTCTAGAGAAGCGAAACCGAGCAAACTGTAAAAAGTCCCGCTTGTACTGCTTGTACTGCTTGTTAAGGCTACGATCCAACATTCCAGCGGAAAAGGCCCTTGACATCAAGGTTAGCACCTAAACGCTCATAAAACTTTATTGCGCCATGATTGTCCTGTTCAACTTCCCACTTGATTCGGCTGGCTCCCTTAGCTACACATACTTCTTTAGCTTTTAACATTAAGGATTCACCTATCTGCTTGCCTCGAAATTTTTCCCACACGAATACATCATCAATATTCATATAGGATGAACCAAGCCAAATTGAATAATTCCACGTAAAAGAACAATAACCAGCCACTTTACCATCAACTTCTGCTACCAGTACGCCGAATAATGGGCTGTCCCCAAATCCAGAGTTAATCAATTCCTCTTTGGTAGTTACTACGTATTGTTCTTGGTTATGGTGCTTTGCGATAGCAATAATCAAATCATGGACAATATTGACATCAGATAGTGTCGCTTCTCTAACAGTTACCACTGAACTCTCCTAGTAGGTTTAACGCCCATTTAAGGCGCTGCTAATAGCTTGCTAAAATGTGTAGCTGGGCGGAACTTAGCCAAATGTTAAAAAACCTGTTTGAATGGCTTGTTCTGCATTTTTCAAGAAATCAGCGATGAAAAATAGCAATTTTATTCCCATCCAAATCTCTAAAGTACGCTCCATAATACGCTCCTCCATTTCTTTCTCCAGGTCCTCCTTCGCTGGTGGCCCCCAACTTTAAAGCCATTAAAAACACTTCGTCCACCTTTTTGGTACTATTGAGAGTAAATGCTACCATTGTTCCATTTCCATTAGTGGCAAGCTCCCCATCAAATGGGACTGTGAGCGCCAGTTTTGAACTGCCTTCTTCAAATTCCCAAAAAATCACAGTATCTGATTTGTATATTTGTGTACCACCAAGTGCATTCAGTATTTCAAAATAGAAAGCGCCAGCTTTGTCTAAATTATTAGTGCCTAATGTAGTGTGCGAAATCATAGGTTAATTCCATCTGATGCATAACGCCTCGTTAAGAGGCAAAAAATTGTTGGCTAAAATTAGCGTCGGAGGAGAAAAAGCCAACTGTTTTTTGTCCTTTTAAACGACTTGTTATGCCGAATCCCACTTATTTGGGCTTTTCTTCGTTAACAAGCATGTTCATGAATTTTGAGAACCGTCTTAGTCTGGTTTCGGGTTTCTTCGCACTTATCAATCCGTATGCGATTATAAAACGACTCGATTTATTGAGAGTTTCAAAAAAATTTTTAGCATTCGGCTTGCTCTCCAGTGCGACTATGAAGTCCGCGGGCACTTCCATTTCACTTGCCACATAGGCTTTTTCCCAACGACCATCCGCTTTTGCAGCACGAATATGCACTAGCCCTGATTCCATCATCCTGCTCTCACTTATCAAACGTTCCGCGTGCTCTGTGTTTCTTTTAGACCAATTACTTCGAGCTTTTCTGGGAGTAATTCGCTGAAGATAGGCTCGGTCATCGATTGACTTCTTAACACCGTCGATCCATCCCCAACATAGAGACTCGATCACGACATCATTCCAAGTCACACTCTGAATCCCAGTATTTTTCTTGTATATCTTCACCCATAGTTCACTTTCAGAAGCGTAATTTACCTTGAGCCACTGGCCAAGATCTTTTGGTGTTACAAATGTCATGGTTCTCAATGGATCAGGTTCAGGCATCAAATTAGATTCTCTTCGGCATAACGCTTAATTAACAGGCAAAAAAGTTGTTGGCTAAAATATGTGAGGAACAAACAAAAGCCAACTGTAAATTGTCCTTTTGAATGCCTTGTTATGTGTATATTATTACAGTTTTTCGAATTTCATAACTCTATAATATTCGCCAGAAGCTTTACATTTGTAGTTGCTATCATTGATGCCCCCACCCTTAATTTTTTCTAAGGTTCTATTTTCAAAGTAGCATGTATTAAATGTACTTGTAAAAGTGGCTTCACCTCTAAAATGATTAAAACCAGCATAAACAGGAGCACCGTTTTCAGTCATTTGAGATATTGCGGATATAAATCTATGCTTCTTCGCCAAAATTATCGTGCCTCTTGATACAAATAACGCCCATTTAAAGGGCTGATAATAGTTGGCTAAAATGTGTAGCGAAGCGATACCTAGCCAACTGTTAACAGTCCCGCTTGAATGACTTGTTATGTGGCAGATACGCACTGACTTGGAAATGATACCTCCATAACCAAGCAATCTTCCTCACAAATGAACGGGCCATGAACCTCACCAGGTGGGCGACTAGCAAAATGTCCCGCTTCTAACCATTGTTGGAAAGCAACATCGTAAAGCCGACCAGAAATTATAAAGATTTCCTCTGGGTAATCATGAGATTTGCCACCAAATATCTTTGTATCTGCACCGGCTTTAAAACGGGTAAGTCGTGTGTAATCTCCCGTTTTCTTGTCGAAAGCAAGGGTTAGCTGATCCAGCATTCCTGCGCTCCCTTCAATCGGCTCCCATTTATCTTTATTTTCTTCAGCTAAGACATTCCAATATGTTTCTGTACTTTTCGACACGACATTCCTTTTGACCACATAAAGCCCCGACTTGATTAGTTTGTTAGGTTAATTTTACGATTATTTCTGTAGTTTTTTGTTTAGTGTATCCATATCCGGCATTGTGGAGTATTGTATAGCATCACCGCTAACCACATCCCAGCTTGCTTTAGACTCAACAAATAAGTGAGCCGTCACCATACTATCAGCATCTTGTTCAAGCAATCCAGCTGGGATCCAGTATTGCACTTCATTTTGCATTAAATGAGGAACAGTACTGCCGCAGCGTTTACAGAAATCAGAGCGGTAACCTGATTCAAGAATAAATGAACTTATAGCATCAGTCCCTTTTACCCACTGAAACTGCTCAATATTTAAAAAAGTTGCAGTGTCTGATGTTGAGCCAGATAACTTTCTGCAAAGTGAACAGTGACACTGATATAAATTAGGAAGACAGCCCAATACTTTAAATGCGATATATCTACATAAACATTGCCCAACCATACTCTTCTCCATGCAGTTAACCTAACGCCCAGTTAAGGGGCTGATAATGTTTGGCTAAACTTGTGAAGCGAAGCGGAACCGAGCCAAACTTTAGCAGTCCCGCTTGAACAGCTTGTTAGCCGTTTTCCATTAAAGCTAGTTTTGAACCAAAGCCGATAAATACAACGCCAGTTATTGAGTTTAACCACTTCTTAAACATAGCATTGTTAGTTGCATTTTTAACGCGTGACAGCATAAGAATCATGACTGAGAACCATACGAAATTAACCAATGAATGAGCTGTAACTAAGGCGTATGCGTTTATTGCATTGTCGCTTACAGATATGAATTGTGGAAAGGCTGCTAAATAAAACATCGATACTTTGGGATTAAGTATATTGGTTAAAAAGCCTTCCGAAAATGCAACACGTATTGAAACGGATTTATCATATTTTTGAGGAGAGTTTAATTGGTTCGAGCTATTATCTTTAACAGCACTAATAAGTGCTTTTATTCCAATCCAGATCAAATAGGCTGCGCCTAGCATTTTAAAAATAAAGAATGCTTGAGCTGACTGTACAAGAAGCATCGAAATACCAAAAATGGATAATGTGCCATGCACATAAAAAGCTGCAACAAACCCCCATATATTAGCAAAGCCTGCTTTTTGTCCTGATATTGGAACTGTTTTAGCAATAAGAAAACCATTAGGACCTGGAGATATGACCAATAAGGTAGCTACTGCTATAAAAGTTAATATGTTGTTTATATCCATTTGTTATCCTACTAAAAATGTTGATTTTGCGAAGACGGCTAACGCCTTATCAAGGGGCTGATAATAGTTTGCTAAAATTGTGTAGCGAAACCGAGCAAGCGTTACGTGTCCCTGTTTATTTACTTGTTAGGTGTCTTTTTCGTAGCTAGAGATTATTGTTGCACTACCTACAGACTCTACAAAATAGGTTTCTTTGACTACTAAATATTTTGAGTCTGAGAAAAAACCTTCCATTTTGCTTTTACTAACAAAGTTGATTGTAAATACTCTATTAATATCCGCATTACCTTCTGAAATTAAAACATCAGAAACTTTAAAATCATAACCAAAGCGTCCTTCATAATCAGAAAGGATTGGTTTCATTTCCGTACGATAAGCATCATATTTAAGATCATCCAATACATTTAAACCAACTAGTATTTCATACGACATTTAAACTCCAAAATTCAAATTGTGCAACTGACACCTAACGCTCACAATAATGGGCAAATAATGCTTGGCTAAAATTATCGACGCAGGAGCAAAGGCCAAGCTGTTATTTGTCCTGATTTGTTTGCTTGTTAGGTACTACTTTGCCCCCAAACCTTTAAACACAGTACGCAAAGCTATCACAAGACAAATAACATGAATAAAAACAGCCATATAAAACCCTGCTGGTTGTGTATTCAGATGATACACATGATCATTTTTGAAATGAATTGAACCATACTTATATGCATTAATTAATTGCCATGAAAAAAAAGGAATGCAAAGAAACATTAAAAACCTTGTAATGTAAGCTTTATTTATTTTATTGAGCTTCTGAGGCTCAGGTTCCTTCTCAGGATTTAATTCTCGCTTTCTTATTTCATTTAATAGTGAATCGTATCGTTCGGGATAAGACTCATTATCAATGTTATCTTTAACATCATACAACTCTACAAGTGTATATTTCGTATAATCTGGATTCATTCAACCATATCTGTTGTAATACCTAACGCCTAAATTGCTAATGCTTCACACTTTTGGTCTTAGGCTCTCAATAACCTTAGCATCCACCCAATATCTTTTTCCTACGTAATTACGACTTCCATCTTCTTTTACTTTCCACTCTCCCCGAGTAAAAAATAGATATTTTCCATCATGAGTCACATGAGGAGAGCTTTCCTGAAGTTCTGTGTTTATTAGTGAGCCCATACTCATTGCTGGTAACCAAGAACCACCTTTGCGCCTAAAACTGATATAGATATCCGATTGTCCATGCCCGTCTTCTCGCTCTACATCCCACATTAAATAGGATTCATCTGGCGCAATATAGGGGTGAGCAATGTATTTTCCTGTGTTTATCTCGGTATCCATTTTTACTGGATTTTCATGTTTGCCGCCTATCAGGCGTGAATAACCAAGATTGCCATGTCCGTTATCTTCTTTTTTAAAAAAAGGAAATAATAAGTTCCGTTAGATGAAACCGACATACCATGTGCCTGTTCCTTTAAGAACACTCCTGGGCTTTTGGGCTCCGACCAACCAGTGTCGGTTCGTTGTCTATACTCCTTTCCAACGTACATTATATTGCCATCAGCAGAGAATTGTGGCCATCTTATATCAGTCTCAGATTCCTGACCCCATCTATTGTTTTCATATCGAATAACAAAAAATGTGCGCTTTTTATATTTCCCATTTTTCCTAGTGAAATAGAACTCCTTCATATCTGGCGAAAACGTACCACCTTCAAAACTCCCTTCTGGGGATACTATTTTAGGATCAAAAAGTTTAGGAATTAAGGCCGGTGGCTTTTCGCCCAAATAGCGACTTTCTATGGTTGGAGGTTTATCTTTACTATAACTAATGCCACTTATGGTTATAGTAGAAAACAGTAATACAATTGCAATACAAATTCGATCCATAATCTACCTTTCCTTTAAATCAACGAGTTATTCAACTTCCATATTGAAGTCGCTTTCATTGATATTACGCTTAAATGTGATTGAGCAAGCAGTGACTTTAACCAAACAAGCTTTAAAATACCTGACGTCTATATGACTTTTAGATGATTTTGTACTGAAAGCGAGAATCAATTTATTAGGTGCATATAACGTCAAGCCAAGCGTTATGCGTCCATTTTAGTAACTTGTTATGAGTTTTATTTCCATTCGTCGACATGCGAGTGAATTTTTATTTCATCAACATCGGGAAGCTCACTTAATTTTAACCCGCAGTGAGCGCAAACACTTGCCCACATACCCGAATTAGCTAACTGTGCACCACCAAATAATATATTAAATAAGCCAAAATACTTTTTATCGCATCTAGGGCAAGTAGACAAAGATAAACGGTAGATTAAGAAAAAATAGAAATAAACTGCGATGGCGGGAATTATACCCAAAGGGGGTATCGCAAACGACAGTAATGCGAATATAAAAAACGCATAAATACAGGCTTTTTTATAAGAATGAAAATTGTCGGACCTGGTTTTTATTTTCCTTAATCCGTCGAAATACTTTTCCAACTAAATATCCTTGAGAAACATCATAACGCCTATTATTGCCTTGTTATATTTAAAATCCCGTACCGCTCCCATCGTGAGTACCACTATAACCAGGAGGATTTATATGTTTAGTGAAGAACAACTGGTTGAGAAGCTGATTGTCCCATCGTATTTCCCTAATCACATAACGCCCCAATAAGAAGCTAAAAATAGTTGGTTAAAATAAGCGACGAAGGAGCAAAAACCAACTGTTTTTTGTCCTGCTTTAATGACTTGTTAGCTGTACATTAACGCACAGCTGTGACTGTTACCTCAATTAACACATCTCCTTCCAGAGCTACACCCAAACATGCTCTTTGTGGCCAATGTTGAGAATTGTCCCCAAACCACTCACACCAGACAGAGTCCATTGACGGTTTAGAATTCATATCTGCTATATAAACTTGAGCTGATACTATTTTTGTTTTGTCGCTACCCAGTTCAACTAAGTTATCTTGAATTGTATCTAAAGTTAATTTAGTTTGTCCTTTGATACCTAAAGAAGTATCTGATGATGTAGCTACAGTCCATACTAAATCTTTATATGCGGAAGACTTATTTCTTCCATTATAAATACCAGATTTACGCTCTATCACTGAATTATCCTGTATTGCTAACGCCTTGCTACAAGGCAAAAAACAGTTGCTTAAAATAAGCGACGAAGGAGCAAAAAGCCAACTGTTAGTTGTCCTGCTTGAATGATTTGTTAAGTGCCATTACAACTTATTTAAGATTATCATTTCTTTTGCAACAAGTGCAGCTGAAGGCAGAAACATTGTTGAGATAATACGTTGATCTGCGATCACTGTGTGCTTATCTTTTAGGGTTTTCTTATTTTGAGCGATAGCACCATTCTTATTAAGCTGACTTTCAATAAGAAAAGGCAACAGCGTACCTTGCTTTGCCCATGACTTAGATGTTTCAGTAGAGTTAGGAAATCCAGCTATTTTTTTCCCTTTTACCAAAAACTCCCCGTTAGATAATGTCACGTTTGCAATACCTGCTGAGCCGTGACCACCAACCCCTACAACACCACCAGACTCATATACACTACTGATAATGGAATGGATTTTTATATTATCTGCAACGTCAAACATTACACCGTAACCACCACCAATGAATACGCCCCAATAGTCGTTAGGGATAATTTGAGAAGGTGTAAATGAACTGTTCGCTTTTTCTAAGAAACCTTCATGTTTGATGGTGTAGCTACTTATGCCTAGAGGGTCCATCATAAACTCGACTTTTCCACCTTCAGGCGATACAAAGTCAACTTCAAAGCCGTGACTAACAAAAATGTGATAAGGGGGCGCGAACTCCCATAAATTATTTCTTGCGTCATGCTTTTCAGGATCTCCCATATCTACCATATTCGATACTATGATTAGAACTTTCTTGGTAGGTTCTGCTACAGCATTTGTGGTAAGCAAAGCAGCCGTTATTAAAATAGTGATGAAAAATTTCATTGTCTTCCTTCGTAAATAATTAAAATCATTATTTAGACGATACAAATGAATAAAAGGTTTAAATGCGGAATCAGCTTAGGCACCTAACGCCTTACTACAAGGCAAATAATATTGGCATGTGTTTTTGCGTCTTTTGCAAAAACCATGGCGATGTTATTTGTCCTATTAAGTAACTTGTTAGGCATTTTTTACACTTAATTGTGACCAAGACTGAAAAGTACCAACGGCATATAACGTACCAATTATTAAACAAATCCCCGAACTGATAAGCCAAAACGTTAAACTATTTTCGGGAAATATTGGCATTATGGCCATAAATGCTACACCTCGAAGTAAATAAATAAGAGAAATAACAACCAAGCCTAATCGAAGAAACGGAAGCCGAAATATAACTTTTGAGCCAGAAAGGGCATAAAGTGACCACACAGACAGAATCAAAACAATAATTGATGTAACAACAGTTGGGTACCAATGTCCATCCTCGGCCATTCTTGCCATTTGTTCACCAGCACCAAAAAAACGATACCAGTCACCACCGAAAATGATACATCCCAAATGAGCTATAGCAGCAAGAGCACTACAAATCGAACCGATGATTAAATATTTATTATTGCATGAGTGCACGGTACTTCCCTGAATGCCTAACGCCCCAATAAGGGGATTATATTAGTTTGCTAAAATGTGAAACGAAGCGGAACTGAGCAAACTGTTAGCAGTCCCGTCTTCATTGGCTTGTTAGGCATTTTTACCACATGCCATCAAAACAGACATTTTTCCTTTTGAACTTTCCATTATGAATGGGCTGGTCACTTGGATATCTATAAATTGATTTGATTCAAATGCCTGTCTCACTCTTGCTTCAGATAACCCCATACTGGAAGAATCATCTTCTGCAAGCCAATCCCATTGAATAAATGTTCCCCCGACCTTTAAGACTGATTTTAGCAAAGTTAAAGTTTCCTCATAAGATGGAAGAAAACCACAGACTGAAGATGCCACAACGAGATCAAATTTATCATGAAACCTTGAATGCTTTTTAATGATACCTTCAGATAGATAATCGGAAATAGTTGCAACATTTTTCAATGATTTTTTATCTAGGCACTTAATCATTTCTGAAGAAGGGTCTATAGCTACAATATTTTTAACCTCAGGGCTGATAAGTTGCGTAAGTGCACCAGTCCCACAACCAAAATCGAGAACAGTTAAAGCATCAAGGTTTACTTTCTTTACTAGTTCAGCAAAAGCCTTATTAGCATATACTTCAACAGAAGGATCAATATCCCAACCTTCTGCATACTCATCCCATTCGTTACTCAAAATGCACTCCAAGTTTGATTACATGGCTAACGCCTTAATAAGAGGCTAATGATACTGGCATGTGGTTTAGCGTTTTTTGCTAAAGCCATGACAGTGTTATTTGTCCTATTGAGTAACTTGTTATGTGTTTATACACAACAAGCTCACTTTTACTTTAACCTTGTGATACCAATTAAAACAGAAATAACACCACCTACCATTCCTGCCCAAGCTTCAATGGGTGTATCGCCGTTTAATGCGCGACTAAGTTGAGAGCTAGCTGAATCATAAATGTTGTAACCCCACATAACTAAAACAACACCTACAATGATAAGTACGATCCCAATAATTTTATTAATCATTATTACTCCAAATATTTATAAGATTACAGTTTATTCAACCTGGTGATTACGAAAACACATAACGCCCTAATAACAGCCAACGGTTAATTGTCCTTTTGAATTACTTTTTAGGTTATTGTTTACGAAAAGTCGCATTACAATCAATACATTTTTTTGGTTTTATCGCAAATCCTCTTCGCGTAAAGGCTGGTGTAATGATGGAGTTGCAATTTGGGCACCTGTAATACCGGTAGCCCCAAATATTATAAAGAATAGCCGCAATGATAGGACCCGCCCATGGGTTAATAAACGAAACATCTAACCAATAAACAGGAAAGATAGTTAGCGCAATTAATGCCGCTGTGCGCATAGTTTTAAAGAACTTAGTTTCAATTATTTTGAATTCTTCAGATACGTCGACTTGTTCTAATTTCATACCTATTAACCTAACGCCTGAATAATAGGCAAAAACCATGACGATGTTATTTGTTCTATTGAGTAACTTGTTATGTTTTTAGTCACAACAACTACCGCCACTTGAGCGTCCGCCTAATAAATAGAAAGCTTTACCTCTTCTATATCCTCGCAACACACCAAACCCAATAAAAAAGAGGATCACACCTATGGCAGGGATGTTTATAAAAAATAAAAATAAGCTCAACACAACTAATATAACACCAATAAATACTTGCACTAATTTTTCCTGATTAATTTGAGCCTAGCAATAATAAAAAGCCCTGACACTTTAACGGGTCCGATGCAGCTACTTGTTATGTATATGTTTAGATGTAACAGTGAAAGTTGAGCTTGTTGCCATCTAGATCCCTGAAATAACCAACATAAAAGTTACTCCCTTTCAGATATGGCCCACCTTCAGTGGTAGCGCCAAGTTCTAATGCTTTAGCGTGTAATTTATCTACGGCTTCTTTACTTGATGCAGACAAAGCCACCATTACACCATTCCCCACAGTGGCATTGCTTTCATCGAATGGTTTAGTCACGGTAAATAAAGGTTTTCCTTCACCAAAACTCCACGCAGTCAATCGTTCAGCATCAAATGCTTTAGAAGCACCCATTTCTTTGAAAATAATATCGTAAAATGAAGCAGCCCTTACTAAATCATTTGTTCCAATGGTGATATAACCTATCATATCCTTCCTCTTCGCTGATGCTCACTGAGCACATAACGCCTCACTAAGAGACAAATAATTGTTGGCTAAAGTGGTGAGGCACGAACAAAAGCCAACTGTTTTTTATCCGATTGAATGCCTTGTTATATACCTTTTATTACAAAGTAAAGTATAGAAAAAAACCAACACAGAATATTGCTAAATAGGTAAATGTACGGCCTATTTTCTGTGCGTCTTCACTTTCTTTAATTCGTTTTCTTTTCGGTGCTTTCTGTCCTATGGCCCATGTTCCAACACCAATAGGAACAACTAAATAGAGAAAACCAATTATTGGATTACCAAATGAAATTTCATTAAATAGCTTACCGCATTCATCATAACAAGAATTAGAAATCACTCTTGCTAACGCATATTGCGGAAAAAATAATATTAGAAGTACGATTCCTTTTATCTTCACCATACCCTCATAGGTATATAACGCCCGAATAATGGGCAAATAATTGTTGGTTAAAATATTGAGGAACGAAAACAGCCAACTGTTTGTTGTCCTTGTTTAATTTCTTGTTATATTTCAAATACGTGCCCAGACCATTTGTCATTTAGTTTTTCGGCTACAACAAGAGCATTTTCATTCTCAGAGGCACTAGCAAGTAATCCTGTATTTGACCAAATTGCACTTTTACCGGTAGGAACCCAATTACCAGTTGGTTGATTATGATTAGCCATTGCAACAAGAATATTATATTTCTTAGCATAATCAGCCATTACTGCAGTATCAGCATCATAGCCACCTGCTGTAATTAATACTCCAGCAACATAGACAGACGCACCTAATTCAGAGCAAGTATGTACATGGTTTGTATTATTGGTATCAGCACAGATCGCATTCGCAATTTTCGTGTTACCAATAGTTATTAACTTATGATTAGTTCCATAATTAAAGTATACCTCTTCACCTGAATGCAGGTGCATTTTTTCATAAGTATCAACTGCGCCTAATTCGGAAATTACAATAAGTCCGATTTTTGGTAAACCATTCGACTGCAAGGGAGCACCAACACCAATTTTGATATTATATTTAATTGCTGAGGCAATTAATGGTTTTAGTCTTTTATCATCACTTGAGAAAGCTAAATGTGCTGCTATTTCAGGCTCATAGCCTGTAAGCGATAGTTCAGGGAATACGACATAGGAAACCCCAAGTTCACTTGCCTTTTTTACAGCCTTTAAATGGGTACTGATATTCTCGTCAACATCTCCCTTTACCGATGCTACTTGAGCTACAGCAATTTTTAAATTTGGCACCAAACTTCCTTTGAAATAACGCTTTGCTAATAGGCAAATAATTGTTGGCTAAAATGTGTAGCGAAGCGAAACCGAGCAAATGGTTAGCAGTCCCGCTTTAAATTCTTGTTAGGCATTACAGCTCATTTTTGCCATCAAAATGAATAATTTTAAGTTCTCTTGGTTCAATATCATCAACACAACCTAAATTAATTCTGTATTTTCCTGGATCATAAGAAGTATCATGGAATGGATAAATACCACATGTTTTACAAAAGTGGTGGTTTACATCATGATCTCCCCAGTGATAAGTGCCAAGGTTTTCCTCGCCACTTAATAAAGTAAACTCACTAGCTTCATAACTTTGTTTAGACATAATTGCATTTTTTCTTATGCAAATAGAGCAATTACATTGTAATGCTTCTTCTATTGTTTCGCTCTCAAATTCAAATTGAACAGCTTTGCAATGACAACTACCTTTATACTTCATCTTTATTCCTTGTAGAGAAAACCGACACAGCTGTATATAAAAACAGTTATTAAGTAAAGACCGAATTTAAGTAATGCCTAAAGCCCTAATAAGCGAAAAATAATGGTTGGCTGTAATCGCAGAGCGATGGCCAACCATTATTTTTCAGTTGGATTAACTTGTTAGGCATTTTTGCCAAACAACCACATGATTGAGGCTTCAAGTAAATCTCCACCATGCACTAAGTTATGCCCCTCTGAGCCAAACTCAAACCTATAGTCATAGCCTTTGAAGTTTAAAGCTGACTCCATCTGTTTGTTAGCGAGCGCCCAATTTCCATACTTGGTATTCAAGTCGTTAGAACCACTTTGAAAAAACATTCTAATGGGTTTGGGGTATTCATTTCTTATTAGATATGGAAATTTACCTCCTCCTCTAATATCAACAAAGCTACCACAGTGGCTTAGTACATTACCGAATAAGTCTGGACGAAACCATGCAATTGACCAAGCACATATTCCACCTGAGCTGAAGCCCACAGTTGCTCGCTCTTTTGGATCTTGCGATATGTTTAGGCCATCCAATGCCTCAGGTAGCAGCTCATTGATGAGAAAGCGAGTATATTGATCATTAACTGAATCATACTCGAAGCTACGTAGTGTGTCTGAATGATGTTCTGGTTTTGTTGGCTCTTTGATAATACCAGGATTAATAAAAACACAAACCGTGGGAGGGATTTTATTAGAAGCTATGAGTTTATCAATTACTTGGGGGGCCCTCATAGGTTTAGCTTCGTCAATATAGTAGTACCCGTCTTGAAAAACCATCAAATTAGCAGGGGTATCTCCTTTGTAGCGTTCAGGAATGTAAACCCAGTAATCTCTATGTGTTCCTTCATAAATCTTACTATGAAAGGTCCTTTTTGTTAATTTACTTACCATACTTAGTAGACTACTCCTTAATGCCTAACGCCCTCGTTAATGAGCAAAATTTAGTTGGCTAAAATTGTTGATGAACGAAAACAGCAAACTGTTTTTTGTCCAGCTTGAATGACTTGTTAGCAATACTTTACACGAACTGTTTTACAGTTAATGACTTGAGGTAATTGAATAGACGGCTCTTAACTTGTGGCGTTAAACCCAAACTAATTAAGAACGTTGAAAAAATAGAAATGAACATAATACTTTTGATTATTTTAGCGCCCGTAAGTAACGCTACTATTATTAATAGAGCAACATACCCTAAGCCAATCATGCCTAGAAAAAGGCACATTCCTTTAATGTCGTTATTCATAGTGTTCCCTTAACTTAATTATAAAATCACTTTAATTCTAACCTAAACGCGTGAAAATGCACTCATAATCGAGAGTGTTGCTAACGCCCTGTTAAGGGGCAAATTGTAGTTGGCTAAGATGTGAAGCGGAGCGGAACCAGCCAACTTTATTTGCCCCGCTTGAACAGCTTGTTAGTATTATTACTTAGCAGATAACGCTGACTTTCTAGCTAATACTTTTATTTCACCAGTTAATTCATCATCGAATGAAAATGAATAAACTCTCCATCCTTGTTTAACTTTGAAAAATTGAAATTCATAACGAATAGGTTGTCTGTCATATGTCACTAAATAAGTAACATGAACGAAATCATCTCCGACTGCATATGTATCAATTTTGCCGATATTATTAATTTCTCCAACCAGTCCTTTAAGAGATGAAAGTTGATTTTTTACATTTATTATTTGATCTGGGATAGATGAAACATATTTATTTGATTTGTATATTGAATCAACAGCCTCATTAATTTTTCCATTTTTATACAGTTCGAAAAACTCATCTATTTCTGATTGATAGTCGGATGCGAATGTATTTAAAGAAAGTAAGGTTGTGATTAATAATATTGATAACTTCATGTTAAGTAAAACTCCATTAATGCTAACGCCCAGCTAAGGGGCTGTTAATTGTTGGCTAAACTTTAGCGAGGAACGAGCGACAAGCCAACTGTTTTGTCTCCCGTTACTTAATGCGCTTGTTAGGAAATACCTTACGCAAAAGCTTCAACTTGATTGATTAGCGACTCTACAGATAAATCAATACCTGTAAGATTTTGACTACTGAGGTTAACACCAACCATTCGCTTTTTCTCGGTTAGTATAGGCGCTAAAACATCTTTAAAAAATAACCAAGAAATCTCTCTCGGCGAGTACTCCCCCAGCAAATCAGGATTTAGTTTTTTGAGCCTCATCACTCTAGATTTAGAAGACCAAAGAGGAAAAGATACTTTACCGCCATCGACATCAAATTCTAAAGCATCACCATCTCCAGTTTTTGCGAACCACAGTATTTTGCTTTCTGAGACTTCTTCGTAGAATTTATTTGCCCGGGAGCTTCCACTACTCATTTGGTATTCCTAACGCCTCACTCTATATAGGTTTAATCATGTGAACGGTTTCAGGCTGAAAACCTAAATTTTGATAGAAACCTTTTGCATTTTTATTATTTGCAAAAACCTCTAGATGCAATAACCTGCACCCTAAATCTTTAGCCCAGTTTTCCGCAAACTCAATTAAAACTTTACCTACCCCTAACCCTTGTGATTTTGGTGATACGGCAAGAAGCGGTATAGTTCCGCAAGTTTCACCTGAAATGCTATCTTTATGTGTGCGCACATGAATAAAACCCAACGGAACATTATTGGTTTCAGCGATCAATGTGGTATTTGGTTGCGATGTTTCAGCAAGCATTTTAGAAATATAATCGTCTTGCATTTTTTGAATGACTTCATCCGCGTGCCACTCTAGCAGTGCGACTTCTGCTAGGTTAGGTGAAAGCCCCAAAATAAACGGTTGATCACTTTCATTTGCTACTCTAATTATTACTTTATTCTTCATATAATTTTCTTGAATATTACTCTAAAACCCGAATTGCATATAACGCCGCATTAAGCGGACAAAAGTAGTTGGCTAAAATGTGCGACGCAGGAGCAACAGCCAACTGTTATTTGTCCTGCTTGAGTGGCTTGTTAGGTATTTATTGCACCATTTCTAAAGGTGACTTTTTATAAAATTTAAACTCTATCAAATTACTTGCTGGATCCTTAATAATAAATTTACCGGACTCACTACTATCATCGTTTATTTTTTCACTAGGTGAAAGAACAAAAGGAATACTCTCAACTTCTATCTTTTTAGCAATAGACAACCATTCTGATTTATCTAAAATAACACCAAAATGATCTATGGATTGAGCTTTCATATTTTCTGTTTCTTGATGAAGTGTTAGCTGATGCCCAAAAAAGATAATATCTATCCATTTTCCGGTATCCCTGCCTTTTCTACAATTAAGTAAATTGACATAAAACTCTTCAGCTAAACGTAATTTTGGAACAACAAAAGACAAATGAAATGGATTACTCAACTTGGCACTCCTATATGAAAAATACCTAACGCCCAAATAACAGGCTAAAAACTGTTTGCTAAAATTAGCGAGGCACGAGCAAAAAAGCAAACTGTTCTTAGTCCTGTTGATTTGCTTGTTAGGCGATATATTCCTCAACCTCACTAATTGTAGTAAGAGCTATCAATAAGCAAAAGAAAACTTAGCCCAAGTAGATTTATCTGTATCTACTGCTTTTTCGGGAAATGAGAATGCCGTAGAGCGCTTTTCATGATAAATGCCGCTTACGCTAATCATGATATTCCAAGTTTCACCAACAAATTTCTTCCGCAACACTTGCATTTCTCTATGTGATCCTTTCAAGAATTTTGGACGCCTTCCATCTTCGGAATCTTCGGTGCCCGCATAAGGTACCCAAAACCCACTCCAATCCTTTAGATTCCAGCGGTCAGGCTCACTCCACTTTTTCCCTTTGAATAATCTTTCGCTCAATTGAGCTGAGGCATGGAGTCTATGGAGGTGACCAGTTTCAGCGTTTTCTATATAGATATCAATAACTGCATAATCTTCTGATTTGCCTTTAGCACACACGTATAATGAGTATTTATCATGCATGAGATAAACGGAAGTTTGTGCTGGCAGTTCGAATTTTGTTGCTGATTGCCATTCCTCTTTGTCACAACGACCATCGAATAGCGGAGCTTTGTTGGTAGAATTTATTGCGATGACTTCGGAAGCGTTGGCTTCAGAAGTTACGAATGATAGAGAGGCGCACAATAACAACAGTTTTGACATGTTTTTCATGGGATTCCTCTTGGTGTTTCGTGTTTTGGTTCTTATTACAGTACACATAAATTAAAGTTCGCTCTTTTGATGTAAAATGGAGAGCTTAAGCCAACCGAAACTAAAACACATGAAGTTCAAATGAATTTTAGCTGACTTCTTGCTGACTCCTAACGCCCTGTTAAGGGGCAATAATATAGTTGGCTAAAATATTGAGCGGAGCGAAAACAGCCAACTGTATTTTGTCCCGCTTGAACAGCTTGTTAGGTGATTGACTCATATTACTTCTTTTTAAATTGGTTTGGGCGTACCAAAATCCAACTTGCTAGAACTAGGCCGCCAAAGCCTGTGTACAATACAATGAATACCCATTCAGGTGCGCTATAGTAAAGTAGACTCTGAATCCAGTATTGAATAAATGAACCCGAATAAATCTCAGAGCCAACCTCTTCTCGGAGCGACATTTCCCAAATGGTTAGGGGGCAAATTACACTAAACCAAGACTGCACGACCACAATTCCGGTAGCCACCAAATGTAATATCCGAAAAGCAGGATTTCTAACCCAACGCCACTTTAGATAATATCCCAAGTAAGTTGCCACAAGGCCAAAAACCACGAAGAACACGAATAATACATGCGTGACTAGAATTATATCTGCCATGAATGTTAGTAGTGATTCTCTGGGCAAACCTTTCACCTAACGCCCACCTAAGGGGCTGATAATAGTTTGCTAAAATTGTGTAGCGAAGCGAAACCGAGCAAACTGTTAGCAGTCCCGCTTGAAATTCTTGTTATGTGTATGAAAACCTAATCTTTATTTAGGCCCAGATCTATATACGCAATAATATAGCCATACTCCTTGTCACTTAGCTTTTTGTTACTATGTAATTCTTTAGCATAATCAAAAGTCCAAGAGTTACCGTTTGGTGATAAAGATATGCTTAAATCTATGTTTAGTAGGGATTCATCGACAACTTTATGACCCTTTTTTACCGCCTTTCTAGCACAATAACTCAAAATATACTCAACCGCATATTTATCGACTGAAGGCTCCCAAGTATATTCAGTTTCACATGCTGTTTTGTGCTCACCATTGGAAGTTATATATTCCAACTCACCTTTAGTTGCACAAGAAACTAAAAGCATCATCACGAAAAATGAAAAGAATAACCGCAATTTAGCATCTCCCTAGTGATACACATAACGCCTCAATATAAGGCTAATTATGCTGGCATTGTTTTTGCGTTTTTTTTGCAAAAAGCATGACAGCGTTATTTGTTCTATTAATTCTCTTGTTAAGGGACAAATTGTAGTTGGCTAAAATGTGAAGTGGAACCAGCCAACTGTTATTTGTCCCGCTTGAACAGCTTGTTATATGCTTAACTATAAAAAGCTTCAACCGTTCCTTTAAGCTTAATTAGCATTGGCTGCCCTCGACGATCCAATGCTTTAGGAGACGGGATTTTTACCCAACCTTCACTAATACAATATTCTTCAACATCAGTACGTTCTTTTCCGTTCAATCGAATACCAACATTGTGTTCGAAAATTTCTGCCACATGATGTGGACTACGAGGGTTTCCAGAAAGACGATCAGGTAAAGCAGGAAGAGATTTAGTATCGTTCATATTTTTGACTCAAATTTATATAAAAGTACGCCATTGTAGATAATATATATTTGGCGCTCAATAGCTTACTACTTGCCTAAGCATATAACGCCCATTTAAGGAGCTGATAAGAGTTTGCTAAAATTGTGTAGCGAGCGAAATAGAGCAAACTGTTAGCCGTCCCGCTTTAAATTCTTGTTAGGTTTCCTCTAGTGTTTTTCTGTCTAAATACTTTTCAGGAGTTAACAAGAAGGTAGAAAATACATTCACAGCTTGTTCAAGTTGCTCTTTAACTCGATTAGGAAATACTTGGTCAATTGTATCCAACCGATCAAATTTAGAATGTAAAATAATGCCCCAACGACTTTCAGTTTTTCGATCACAAGCGCCTTGAGATGACGAGTCGAAGCAATCCCAAAAAGCAGGATGCGTTGTTTGTGATAATCCATCTAATCCATACAGTCCATTAATTGAAAAATTTGTAGACTCTAAAAATGCAATTGGTATTCCAGCACAAGAAAAGGGGAAATGATCTGACCAAGGACCTGTTTCACCTTTTGGGTACTCCTTAGATTTTGGGTGCTCAAGGAATTGAATACTATTATTAAGTGAATCTGATGTTTTAATAATAGCTTTACGTAAAATAGGAGACCCATTATAAAGAGAAGTAGATTTACCACATGGATATGGCGTTGAAAGCGCGCTGTGAACATACATTTTATCGCCTCCAGCAATCATATCAAAATTAATCATGCCAGCTATATTTTGCAATGCTGTAGGGGTTAACTGTTTAACATAATGTTGTGAGCCTGATATCCCTATTTCTTCTGCTCCAAATGCAATAAAACGTATATTAAAATGTTTAGATGGCCTTTTAGAAATAATCTGGGCAATCTCCAGCATAGCGGCAACACCTGTCCCATTATCTATTGCTCCATAAGAACCATCGCCTTTAGAGTCGTAATGAGCACCAAGAATGATAGTTGGTAAATCATTACTATCTAATTCGGCAATTATATTATTTGACTTGAAATGTTGTTCTTTGTTTTTAAATTCAAAAGGTTGAACCTTAACTTTGAAGCCTAGTTCGCTAAGTGTTTTAGTTATAAATTCAGAGGTAATCTTTTCTTCTAAGGATCCTGAAGTTCGAACCCCAATGCCATCATTAGCAGATACCAATTGCTGCAAATATGAATAAGCATCTTTTTCATTAGCGAAAACTGAGGTGGTACAGCAACATAGGAGTATTATATTTACTATTTGTGAGATTCGAGTTCGAAACACTTTTTAATCCTTTCTTAAAGAGTATTGGCACAATCTTCGATTGATAGCTTTAAAACCTAACGCCTTACTAAGAGGCTAATGATGCTGGAACTGATTTTGCGTTTTTTGCAAAAGCTGTGACAGCGTTATTTGTCCTATTGAGTAACTTGTTAGCCGTTTATTAACTATTTAAAAGAAACTTCCTAAGATCTCGTTCTTGCCGCATCACATGTAAAATATAAACTTTATCCTTATCCACTTTATAGAAAACCCGACAAGGATTTACAACAATTTCTCTGTAATTGAAATTTTGTAATTCTAAGGGGATTCTTCCTGATTCTGGATGAGTCTCAAGACGATTTACTTTATCGAAAACTTTTTGGACTAGATTTTTAGCCGCCAATAAATTACTTAATGCAATGTATTCTGCAACTTCATCTAAATCATTGAGGGCTGGAGCTGTCCATATTACTTCAGCCATTTATTCATTTTCTCTTTAGCTTCCACATTAGAAAAAATATTACCCTTTCGAATTGCCTGCTCACCTCGAGCAACAGCTTCAAGTATAGCCATTCTTTGTTGCATGAATTCATAGTCATCAACATCAACAAGATATGCTGAAGGCTGTCCATGCTCTGTAATTAAAACAGGTTCTTTGGAAGTGTGAAGATCTGCCAATATTTTAGTAGCTTGTCGCTTTAGCGTTGTAACCAA
Organism: Thalassotalea fonticola; assembly: GCF_032911225.1. NCBI lineage: Bacteria > Pseudomonadati > Pseudomonadota > Gammaproteobacteria > Alteromonadales > Colwelliaceae > Thalassotalea > Thalassotalea fonticola. The sequence continues at coordinate 3,360,798 of NZ_CP136600.1, forward strand.
CTCTACTCTCATAGTACTTCCTATATTTTGCAAGAATTAATGTATCACTATAGTATCACATTATATTGAGGTTACAACATATACGGCTAACGCCCACATAACGGGTTTAAAAATTTTTTGGCTATAAAAACGAGCGCAGCGAGAGAAGCCAAACTTTTTAAATCCCTGTTGATGCGCTTGTTATATGCATTTATTTCACATTATTACGAATAAAACTACTTAATTCAGATATAGACCGAATTATATATATAGACTTACTAGTCGATATTTCTTCTAATTTTTGTAAAAAATCATCATTCCAAAACTTTGGACAAAGCTTCAACATTTTATAACTTTGTAAAGTTCCTTTAAAAACTGAACTACCATCCGGCCAACCTTCAGGCTTAACAAATACACTTTGTAGAAGTCGCTTGGCCACTAGCCAATAACTGACAATATAAGGTAAATCTATATAGATCAAAGTATCTGCCACATCTATTCGTTTATTAAATGATTCAATTCGATCGAAGCCATCAATAATCCAACTATCAGAGGATAGTATATTTCCATGTACCTTATCGTAAGTCTGCCGATCTACAAGATCGCCATTTTTTTTATATAAAATTGAATCTAATTGATGCAACTCAATACCTGTCACTGATGCTAAATTTTTACTTAACGTGGACTTACCACTACCAGGCTTACCAAAAACTGCTATTTTTTTCATACTACCTCCATTCACTGTGACTAATCCCTTGAGGCAGATATAGAAAACCCGCCTCTTGGGCGGGTTTGACAAATGTAAAGCGCATCAAAAGCCCACCATTCCTATGGAATGATAATAATTCGGGCTATTGTGCGAGTAACGTATATATTCATACGTTCATACTGATAGATCGTAATATATGTGTCAACTGAAAATAGATGTAAAAGTGTACACTAAGGCATATAACGCCTCATTAAGAGGCAAATTTAACTTGGTTAAAATTCCGGAACGCAGTGACAAAAACCAAGTTGAATTTGTCCTGCTTAAATGACTTGTTAGACAACAAGCCCCGTAATCTATTTAAAACTTACAACCTTAAAGTGTGGGTTATCTACAAGAGCTTCTATTTTAGAAACTGAATCCAATACAAACAAACTCTCTGTATTATTAATTTTAATCTTTACACACTCTTCTCGACTTTTATTACGTTTGACTTCAAGAGCGACACCCTCGAATTCATCACCTGAATTGAGAGTTAGTCTGATTAAATAATTATACATACACGCTATTTCTACATAATCATGTTGTTCACAAGAAATCATGAAAGTTCACCATTTAGAGTGTTGCCTAACGCCCTGCTAAAGGGCTGATAATAGTTGGCTAAAATGTGCGAGGAACGAAGCGCAGCCAACTGTTATTTATCCTCTTTTGACTTTGGCTGCAAGCTTTTTAACCATTTCAAACTGTGTGCCGCCACCAGAGGAGACGAATCGCTATGTCCATAGGACTCAACAACAATGCGCTTTATTGAAGCTAATCCCTTATATTTTTTATTTCTTAGTTGGCTAACAAAATCTTCGACAAATGGCCCTGACTCTTTCTCTAATTCACCATAAGAAATAAAGACATTAATCGCAGACTGTTTACTTTTTAAAGCGGCATGTTCTTGAGCAAAGAGTGTAGGAACTTTCTCGTCCAATGGACTACCGAGAATGTAATTTTTAAATGTGTCGGGTTGTACCATTAGTGCGTAAACACCAAATACTCCACCAGCGGAAAAACCGAAATAGGTTCGATTGTTCGGTTCGGTTCGGTAATTGCTTTCTACAAACTTAAAAACATCTTTGCGAATAAAAGCCAGGTGATTATCAGCTTGGCCAAATTTTATTTTGGGATGTCTTGGATTAATGGTCTTCTTAAATGTGTAATCCATATAACGACTGACATGAACCCCATATTGTTGCTTTAAATCCTCTGAAATGTCTTTCTGCCAGGAGATGCCTACTAAAATTACATCTTCCATAATCATATATGAGGCAGATGATAATAATTCGATATGCTCGACGGCATCAGTAAAGTAAACGACCGGGTAGTTTTTGTCCTTATTTTCCGCGTAATTATCGGGTAGTTTTATTAGTAGTTCGTATTGTTTATTCGATATCGTATCTTTAATCGGAATAACTTGTGTTCCAGGCATTTGGTATAATTTTTGCTCACTTGCTCCAACATTGATGAAAGGTAACAAAAACAAAAAAACTAAAATCTTTTTCATATCGAATCACTCACTTGTAAATTGCAAAATTGCATGACAGGTCCTTGTTATAAATCAACAAGGGTTTGAATGTATAGGATTAGAATGCAAAATACCTGACGTCCTTATGACTTTTAGATGATTTTACCCTGACGGCGATAAACAGCATATTAAGTGCATATAACGCTTTGCTAAGCGGCAATAAAATAGCTGGCTAAAATTAGCGAGGTACGAGCAAAAGCCAGCTGTTTTTTGTCCGTTTGAGCAACTTGTTATAAACAAAATTATTCCATTGTATAAACAACATAAACCGTTGCAGTAACACTCATTTCACCTATTTCAAAAATTCCAGGTGGAGGAGGTGGGACTCTACGTCGTTGCTCTGCAACAGCATACGACTGACCATAAATTCTTTGTTCAGGTCTTAGGCTGTAAGAATTATCGTCTCTTGTTTTAAACTCTGAGATTGAGTGTACATCTTTGACTTTTTTATTCTGAAGCTCTGCAAGGTTTTCAGCTTTAACTCTTGCGTCTTTCAAAGCAAGCATAAGAGCTTTTTTCTTTAGTTCATTCTCATTTGATACTTCAACAGTGGATGATATTTTTGAAGTAATCCCAACATTAACTAAAATATCATTTAGTTGTGGATATTTTTTTAGATCTTTCAGGACGATATCTACATTACGATTTACGCTTGTTCCTTTATCTATTTTTTTCCTATCTTCATATTCAAAAGCAGGATTTATTTGCAAAGGTGTAGCTGTTATATCACCTTTTTCAACATTTAATTTTTTTACTGCTTCAAATAGTTTTAGCGACTTCTGATCTACTTCTGATTTTGCGACTTCCGCATCAAGATTAACTGCTCTTAAAGAAACTGAGACTTTTATTTGATCTGGAAAAACACCAAACTCAGATGTACCTTCTACGTAAATATGAGGTTCATTAGGGATAACTGAGGCAAGAGAAGTACAAGATATGAGAGATAATACCAACAAAATTTTTTTCATAAATAATCCTTTAATAACACCCAAACTTTGATTTGCTTATAACGTCTCACTAAGAGGCTTTTTATAGTTGGTTATAATGTAAAGCGAAGCGGAAACGAACCAACTATGAAAAGTCCTGCTTGATTGCCTTGTTATGTGCTTATAGCCTTTGTAATTCTTTTGGTTCATAGCTAGTTACTTCAACTTCACTTAGCTGTTTGCGTATATAAAACTCTACGGCTATAAATGCAAAAGGAACAATAGATGCTAAGAATACAAGCAACCAGACAATTACAGACCAATTTCGTTTATGCGAAGCATGGAGGGATAAGATTAAATATGCAATGAATAAAGCACCATGCAAAGAGCCTAAATAAAACACATAATCTCGACTAATTATACCAAGCGTGATACTCAATATAAGTAAATATGAAATTCCCTCGAACAGACTAGCTAACCTAAATACTTTCAACTTTACTCTCTCTAATAATTAAATTGTACATTCAGAACCTTACATGTTCAGGTGTACATAACGCCCTAATAATGGGCAAAAAATTGTTTGCTAAAATGTTGAGGAACGAAAACAGCAAACTGTTTTTTGTCCTTATTAATTAGCTTGTTATGTGCTACAACTCCATAGCACGCTTTATAATACTTCGTTTAGATTTACATACAAGCCACAGGTTAGTTCTTAACTCAAAACCTAACTTGGCATCTTGTTCAGAGGCACCAGTAAAAGTTAATGAATCGTTGAAACTACCCATGCCACCATAAGCACCAAGAGAGTGAGAAATACTCTTCTGAGGTTTTCCCTTGTAAAGTAACTCCAATGACTTTCGGAAATAATTAGCCCAATGTTCTTCATTGTAAGCTCGAAGTAATTCGATGAGTTTCTCTAACTTATTTTGATAATCAGAATAATCAGTTTTCATCTAAACTCTAGTGGCACATAACGCCCTGTTAATGGGCAAAATATAGTTGGCTAAAGTAATCGACGAAGGAGCAAAAGCCAACTGTATTTTGTCCTTGTTAAACAGCTTGTTATGTATATATTTTACCTAAGCCTGATATTATATCTTCACAAATAATGTCATATATTTCGTCATAAAACATTATTTGAAAATGCTTACACTTAGATAAATGAATAGGTGAAAATGATTTAAGCCAAGCAGAGTCGACTATTTCATTTATAGCTGCATTTGATTCACCAGTAGCAACAATATTCCCATGAACTTCATCTGTGGCCATTGCATATGCTTGAACACCAATTAATTTAATATGCTTAATTTGGGGCTCTACATAATCGTCATCCGGATTAAAATACTCAAAGCCTTCAGGGATTACACCTGATGTTTTCCAAATAACATTTTGTGGTTCAGGGCCTCTTCCATCATGATAGAAAGATGACTCTAATATTGGATTTATACTCATACTTCCCTATATACATAACGCCTTGCTAAGCTGGAAATAATGGTTGGCTATAATCGCGAAGCGATGGCCAACTGTTATTTTTCCGTTTAAGCAACTTGTTATATTTATTTACAGTAATTTTCTATAACTTGATAATCGTTAACTTCGACTTTTGAGTATGTCTCAGGACTGTTTTCTACAATTTCGAAAAGCTTCACTCCGCAGGTTTCTTTACCATTAGGTAATTCTACATAATCATAAATAGCTTCATAATTTGAGTTAGCCATAGGTGTAAAGGCTACAGCTTTACGACACCAAGAATATAAAGCCCCACCAGAATCCGTTTGACCTGGAGCGAAACCACTTATACCGACGCCATTAAATTGAAAGAAGAATTTATTCTCGGCAGGAATATAAATTTCATTTTGATGCGAATCGGTAATATCGTTGTTATATGCTGGCATATCAATACGATTTAAACTACGTAAAAGATTTACTTTAAAACCTAGAGTTGCAATCTGAGATAATCCTTCATCACGTGAACCTGTAGGTATACACTCTCGTGGGCTGCCTTCATCAACAAAATTATTGTTACTTGGAATAGTAACCAAGCGTAACTTTGCATTAGCTGTATTTGGAATTTGCTGTAAATATTGATTATTCGCACAACCAGTTAAAGTAATAATAGCTAAACTCAATAAACTTTTTTTCACCTTGAAAAATTCTCCATAATTAGAATATAAATATAACGCCCTGCTAAGGGGCTGATAATAGTTGGCTAAAATGTGCGAGGAACGAAGCGCAGCCAACTATTAGCAGTCCGTTTTGAGCAGCTTGTTAGTATTACTTATACTCAAGGTCTTTAAATTTCTTAGTATTTTTAAAGCTTATTATAAAGGTTGGAATACCCCAAACCGCTAATAATTTACCAGAATGTTCAGGTACAAAAAAAGCTACTGTTGCAATACAAAACCCTATTAAGAACGCTATGAGCATGAATTTTTGGAAACCTTCGACTTTTGCTCTGTAAAACTTAAACACAGGATCTAAGTAAAATGATACAACAAAAATTAAAGAAGCAATTACCCCTATCTCCCAATATCCCTTACCAAGAGTAACAACGGACAATAAAAGTAAACCGAATGGATAATTCGCTAACCTTGAATTTACACGTTTAGAGTTTGAATTAATAGCTGAACTCTCCTGTAATACTAACGCCCCACTAAGAGGCAAATATTGCTTGGCTAAAATCTGGAACGCAGTGACAAAAGCCAAGCTTTATTTGTCCTGCTTGAGTGCCTTGTTATGTGTGTTTTTAACTAACCACCAGTTATATATAACAGATATTTTTAAAGGTACTACTAGAGCCAAAATTGTATAAAAAACAATACCATAAATTTTTGAAACTGTTGCATCTTTATCCTGGGATAGTTCCATATAGGAAGATAATGATTCAGCTAGTTTTTCTTTAGGTAAAGTCATTAATTCGGCTTGACTCAACTCTATAAAGTGATGATTTTCAATATTCCCAATTGCTGCCAAGTGGTAATAGATCGCTGCAAGCTTAATTCCATTAGCTAAGGCTAAGGCTGAACAAACTGATATTAATATAAAAACTATACGTTGAGTTTTAGTCATAACCTTAGATACACATAACGCCCTGTTAATGGGCAAAATTTAGTTGGCTAAAATGTTGAGGAACGAAAACAGCCAACTATGTTTTGTCCCTCTTGAACAGCTTGTTATACGTATTTACGCTACTCGCTGTTTTTATTATTTTTCAATTTAGGCTTCGGTCGCCACAATACGGGTTTTTTAATAAATTGAGGCTTACGCCATTTAATCAGTGAAATGGCTAATTCAACAAGCCACAAAATAAACCAAAGTATGACTTCTAAGAATAAAACGACTAGTAAAGCACCCAAATCAATCAAGGAAAGTGTTTCACCTGCAGCGACAAAAAATCCTGCAATAAATTCAACAAAGGCAGATATTAAAGCGAATACTGCTTCTGCTATTGCAGTAACTATTGAAAACAATCCTTCGAGCAATGCACATTATCCTTGATACGTATAACGCCCTAATAATGGGCAAAAAATAGTTTGCTAAAATGTTGAGGAACGAAAACAGCAAACTGTTTTTTGTCCTTATTAATTAGCTTGTTATATTTCACTTGGCTCTACTGCCTTGATACTAAAATTAGGGGTAATCGCTTTTGTAGCAGGTCTTGACCTATTTTCAGACGGAAAGCGCCAAATGTTAAAGTCTTTATTGGGATATGTATCATAAACCAGTTGATCCCAACTAAGCATATTTGCCATTTTAATGAATGTGGCTTCTTTTGCTACAGATAAACTTAACTTAGGGTTTAGGAATTTCATGTAACCTGAGTTTACTGCACCAGTTAAGATATCTACGACTTGTAAACCAAGGTGCTCTTTTGAATCATTCATTGTTACTTCTTGAATGGTTCTATCTGAGCCAAGTTTTGCCAACATATTGTTAGCAACTATACCAATAACTTCATCGTTCTTTTTATACTTGTCACACTTTTGATCTATCAAAACGATAAGTTTTGATTTTACTTGTTTTGCAGTGTTTTTTAATAAGTAGGTGTAAGTTTGATAAAATGCTTTTTCTCTATCTGATTTCCAGTTGTTGTAAATAGATTTTTCAACAACGATAGAGTGAAAACAACACGAACTTCTCAGAACCATTGAGAGGAGATCTACACAGATATTTGCTTGCCCAGCACTATTCTTAATTTTTGACCACTTTAGTTCGCCAACAATCCCATGTTTTTTCTTTAAATCAAGAACGTATTTATTGAACTCGTCAACCTTAGATTTTGGGACACAGAGCAAACCAATAGAGTAACAGCGGTCACTTCCTGTCGTTCCACTTTCGTCTCCGTATACTAGATAGTCCAAGTGAGCCTCCGTACTCTCTGTGAAATATAACGCCTTACTAAGAGGCAAATAATATTGGCATTGCTTTTGCGCTTTTTGCAAAAACCATGACGATGTTATTTGTCCTTTTGAGTAACTTGTTAGGCATACTTTTCACTTTCTTTCCAATTATACAGTGCTTCATCATTGAGATACTTACCTTTAAGTTCGTACCATTTCGAAAGTGTTAAAATCCATTGTTTATGTCTAATTGAAGCTGAATTAGCTTCAATCTTTAACTCATTATCACCTGTTTTTTCAGCTTCATATAGAGCATCTAACCGATATGAGTCCCAAAACTCTTTTCTATCTCTGCGGTTTGAAAAGTAAAAGTCGATAGCTCCTCTAATTGAAATTAAAACTCCAATCGACTTCCCATCTTCGAAAAGTTCGTTAATCGTTTTTTCGAACAAATCAACAAGGTTATCTAGATCAAAAACATCATTTGAATCAAACCCAGGTAAATTTACGACCAACATAAAAGCAATATCACTTTTATGTGCTGGAATTAGTGAAGAAAACCAAGAATTAAAATGATTAAGTGGACTCATAATTCTCCATGTATGCCTAACGCCCCAATAAGAGGCTAAAAATTGTTTGCTAAAATGTTGAGGAACGAAAACAGCAAACTGTTTTTAGTCCTTCTTGATTGGCTTGTTAACTTGCCATTTAAACTTTTCTGATACTGGTCCAATAAAGCACATAGCTATTAACGCACCCTGCATCATCTGGACAGACCACTCTAAATCGGTTACCCAATTAAGTTCATAGCCCCAACCCTTAGTATGCAATAAGGGGCCCGAAATACTAAAGATAAGAAAGCCCCATTTTCCGATATTATTGTGAATTGCCAATAAAGCTAAAGATATAAAAGCCAATGCTTTACGAATATCATATACATACAATAATATATCGTCAGATAGTAACCAATGAGGCATAGGTTGCATCATCCAGTAGTTTACTACTTGGTAAGGTATTATTGATTCATCATTATTGAAATACCAAACTGATATTAAATAAGCTGTAAAAACAGCAATAAACAATCTAAAAACGGAATTAATACTCATAGCTTCCCTGGCAAGTTAACAGCTTAATAGAAGGATATTACCTACATTTACCAGTGCAGTTAACCCATTCTAAATTTTAAAAATATATTTTACTTTATCGTTATTTCAATATTTATCAAACAGTTAATTTTACATGTTCATTAATTACATTTTTATACCTACGTTTCTATGTTGAAATGGAGGTGTTGTGCTTTTTGTCACATTAAATAAATTTTAATTAATTATTTTTGCCGGGTTTCCAACAACAGATACATCTTCTGGTATGTCTTTGGTTACAACACTACCAGCGCCAATAATACTTCGCGCGCCAATTGTTACTCCTGGTAAAATTATGGCGCCACCGCCAATCCACACATCGTCACCTATATTTATCTGTTTTGCTGATTCAAAAAATTTGCGACGTTCATTCGCATCTTTGGGGTGTATAGAAGTATAAATTTGTACCGCAGGGCCAATAAATACATTGTTGCCTATGGTTACTTTGGCAGCGTCTAGTACTACGCAATTAAAATTAAAAAATACTTGTTTGCCAAGTTCTATGTTGCTGCCGTAGTCACAATAAAAAGGCGGCTCTATCCACACTTGTACTTTTTTCTTAAAGAGTGCTTTTAGTAATTCTCGGCGCTGCTTTGTATCTTGCGGAGCAGAGTCATTAAACTGTTTTAGAGTAGTTTTGCATTCTTCTCGTTCTGCGCTTAATTGTCGATCAAGTGGGTTGTATTGTTCGCCGGCGAGCATTTTTTGTTTTTCAGATTTGAAGGTCATGTCTAGTTATCTACAAATTAAATTTATCGACTATACTGATAGTGATTAATTGAAAAGGAATTCAAATTATGAAATCAGAGTTTTTATTGCATATCAAACAATACATGTGGACCCGCAGATATGCAAAGCGCACTATAGAATCTTATCTATATTGGATAAAAGCATTTATAAATTATAACAACAAAAAACATCCCAAGTTTCTACATAATAACGATGTTGAATTATTCCTTTCATTTTTAGCAAATGAAATGTATGTAGCCCCTCGTACGCAGGCCCTAGCATTAAATTCTTTAGTCTTTTTATATCGAGATGTGCTGTTAAAGCCTTTAACTTTACAATTACGATTTAATAAAAGCAGCGCGCCCACTAAGTTGCCAGTTGTGCTTACCAAAGAAGAGGTTAAAATATTTTTTGCTCATTTACCCGCTAAGTGGGTTTTACCATGCCAGCTTTTGTATGGGAGTGGTTTACGGTTAATGGAAGTTATTAGGTTACGTATACAAGATATTGATTTTGACTATGTATCCTTGCAAGTATGGCAAGGAAAGGGCGGCAAGAATCGTCGAGTAACATTGGCTAAAGAGCTGCTTGAACCACTAGAAGAACAAGTATCATTCGCTAAACAGTTCGTAACCCAAGATTTAAAGAATAATGACTATGCCGGGGTTTGGTTGCCTTATGCGTTAGCTAAAAAGTATCCAAAGGCGCCTAAGCAGCTGGGTTGGCACTTTCTATTTCCGTCAACTCGGTTAAGCCATGATCCTGAAAATGGGTTATTAAGAAGACATCATATAGATCATACCGGCTTACAAAAAGCCGTTAAAAATACAGCAATAAAAGCTAAATTAAAAAACGGGTAACATGTCATACATTACGTCATTCTTTTGCTACCCACTTATTGCAACGTGGCGCCGATATCAGAACGGTGCAAGAGCAGCTTGGCCATAGTGATGTTAGAACAACACAAATATATACTCATGTAATTGAAAGAGGAGCAAGTGGCGTTCTCAGCCCGTTGTCAGATCTTCTTTGAGTAGCTGCAACCAAAGCCGGCTTCATAATGAAATATTTGAACTATAATTTTTTATCAACGTTAAAAACGTCTTAACTTTATTACTTGGAGACATTTCATGAGTGTGTTAACTCGCTTTATATTGTTATTAAGTTTGTTATATCCAAGTGCGCTGTTAGCCGCTGACGTTCCTGAAGATATCCATGACAATGATTTTTTATGGTTAAATCTGCATCTCTATCACGGTCAAGATCAACGTGGTGGTCCGTTTAAGTTTAACGACCAATATATGGAAATTGAATTTGGCGGACGCTCCGGTTTATTTGATTTATATGGCTATGTTGACTTTAAAGATGCATTTAATAATTCCGACAGTGATGCACACGATGGTTCAAATATGTTTGCCGATATAGAGCCGAGAATGTCGCTCGATTATTTATTTGATAAAGATCTGTCGGTTGGCATTATTAAAGAATGGTACATCGCTATGGATATTTATTATGGCGATAATGAATGTGCACAAACCTGTGTGGTAGATGTAGTCGATGAAGTGCCAGTAACCACCGCAAGTAGTGGTTTGAAAATTGTTTGGCTTGGTGTAGGTACCGACATGGATCTGCCTTGGCTGGGTAAAACTGGGGTTAATTTGTATGCCCGGTTAATTAGAGAAAATTATGGTGCCAGTAATGAAGATGAGTGGGATGGTTATGCCTTTCATATGAACTGGTTTAAAGCATTTTACAGTTTTAGTAATGATGGTTTTCTCGCCTTTCAGGGCTATTTTGATTATGAATTTGGCAGTGACTTAGATGAAGGCAACAGTTTTGAGCAAGAATATCGTACCGACACCTCTTTACAAACCTATTTGGGTGTTTGGTATCACTTGCCTAGCTCCCATTTTAAAATGGGCTATGGCTTGAAACTCTATGATGATATGACTCAGTGGAAAGATGGCACTATTTTAGGCGGTAAGGAGGTAGATACCAGTGGTGCAGGGCATTACTTTAATTTAACTTATTCATTCTAAACTTTCTCTACGACAGAGATGAAATCGCCGGCATTTGCCGGCGTTATTATACAAATTGAGAGAATTTATTGAGCAATAGATTATCGGACTTGCTCTTACATTACTTTTTAGTTGGTCTTGCCCAACCGTTAATGTTGCGCTGTTTCGCTCTTGAAACTGCTAAGGTTTCATCTTCAACATCTTTTGCAATAGTAGAGCCAGCGCCGGTTGTTGCCATTTTTCCAATGGTAACTGGTGCAACCAATGAGGCATTAGAGCCAATGAATGCACCATCACCAATGATGGTTTTTGATTTATTTACGCCATCGTAGTTACAGGTGATTGTACCGGCGCCAATGTTCACTTTTTTACCAATTTCAGCATCGCCTAAATAGGTTAAATGGCCGGCTTTGGCACCCTCATCCATTATGGTGTTTTTCATTTCAACAAAGTTACCAACATGTGAATTGGTTTTCATTACTGTGCCTGGGCGTATTCTGGCAAATGGTCCGGCAGAGCACAGCTCTCCAATTGTGGCGTTTTCAATAATGCTGTTTGGTTTAATTTCAGCACCTTCGCCAATTTGGCTATTAATGATGATGCAGTTTGCACCAACTTTAACATTGTCAGCTAAACTCACATTGCCTTCAAAAATACAGTTCACGTCAATTTGTACTTCATTGCCAACCGTTAAGTTGCCACGAATATCTATGCGCGATGGATCGCGTAAGCTCGCGCCAGCAATCATTAGTTCTTCGGCTTTGCGTAACTGATACGCTCGTTCAAGGTTAGCTAGCTGCACTCTATTATTAGCGCCTTCAACTTCAACCTCAGTGTCTGGGTGTGCGGTATGAATGGTTTGGCCATCGCTATGGGCCATAGCAATTATATCGGTAAGGTAGTATTCACCTTGGGCATTATCACTTGAAAGGTTAGACAACCAACGTTTTAAGTCGCCACCATTGGCTAATAATATGCCGGTATTACACTCAGTAATTGCCAATTGCTCAGCTGTTGCATCTTTTTGCTCAACAATACCAACAACATCATCGCCTAAGCGAACAATTCGGCCATAACCTGTAGGATTGGCTAAATGCACCGTTAATAACGCCATACTGTTTTCTTGCTTGGCTTGAATGAGTTTTTCAATAGTTGAAACTTTGGTCAGTGGCACATCACCATAAAGCACTAACACATCTTCATCATCTGTTAAAAATGGACTTGCCATATCTACTGCATGGCCAGTACCGAGTTGTTCGGCTTGCTCAACAAATGTTAAGTCATCGCCTTGAATACGTGCTTTGAGAACATCACCACCGAAACCATAAACTAAATAAATATTATCTGCATCTACGGCACGAGCCGAATCGATAACGTGCTCAACCATAGATTGATGAGCAACTGGGTGTAAAACTTTTGGCAAGTTAGAGCGCATGCGGGTGCCTTTACCCGCGGCTAAAATAACCACTGAAAGTGACATAGAAGATCCATTTTTATTGTAAAGATGTTGATAATTGCGCCTATTTTAGCGTTAATTACGCTTTATTTCTAACTAATTTACCGATAAAAGTGCAGCGTAGTATTGTTATCATCAGCATTACTATTAAACTAATAAAACCTGTACTGCCACTGTGATGATGGTGATGGTCATCGTAATAGTATTCATCATAATAAATATCGTATTCATCACTCTCAAGTGGCAGCGCATACAAAGCATCACTATCGTCAGAACTAAAAGTGGCCACTAAACCAGAATATCCCACTTCGTATAAATCTATTAACACATCATAATTATCGCTGTAATAACCTTCATAAAGGGTGGTGATTACCTCATATTCATCATTAATATTTTCTCCCTCTATAGTAAACACATCGGTGCTGTAGTAATGAGTCCAAGGGCCGCCATCTATACTTAAATATAATTCGGCATATACATCGGCTCGTTCATTAGCAATGCTGCTGATCACATCGGCATCAAACACAATACCAAACGTTTGGTAATAACCATCTTCATCAAAGTCATCGTATAAATAACTTTGTGCGTCATAAATAAGGAATTCATGACTATAGTAGCTGCTTACCGTTGCCATAGTTGTTGATTTACTGGCAAGCTTGTTTTCATCTACGTTCGTTGAATTGAGCCTTTGCGTACGAGTCATGCTGCTTGCCTTACCAATGTCCTGGTCACTAAATATTTGCTCGCGGCTTTGTTCAATAAAATTCAATTTATCTTGTTCATTAAAGGCTTGTTGCTTTTGACCATACGAAACAGTTTTCAAGACTGGGGTGGTTTGTTCTTGCGCATGAACTTTGTTGATGCCAAACAACACCATTAATATTTGAATTGCTAATAAAAAAAGTAAGACCGCTAAGGTAGATAATAGAAATTTATCTACAAAGTTAAATTTTTCAGGAATGTTAAATTTCGCCATAATAGTCACCAACTTGTTTTTCACTTTGTTGGCTTATTAAAGCGCACATTAACTGAACATTAGCTGAACAAGGTTTTTATTTTTTTGTTCAGCCTATATTCAGCTAACTCAAATTATCCTTATGGCGTTAAAAAGACAAAATCGAATTAACATTTTGGTTGTTTTAAATCTTGGTTTATTTAATTGATTCATTCTTTTACACTGGTATTACTTTCTAAATTGCGATTATTGTTTAAGGTTAGCGAATGAAAATTATTGTATTTTGCATTTTGTGTATTGGGGTATTAGCTTCGCCGCTCACTAAGGCCAAGTTAAACAACCCTTTGCCTAAAGCACAATACGTTCAACACATACCTTACAAAAGTGCGGCCCTAAAAGTTGCGAATAAACAACAAGCGGCAAAGTTAGTAAAATCCCGTATGGGCGGTAAAGTGCTTAGTGTAAAAGCGGTGAAGGGCCAACAGGCCTATAAAGTTAAATTACTTAAAGATGATGGCCGTATAGTTTCGGTATTTGTTAATGCAAAAACTGGAAAAATAAAGGGATGATCAATGCGCTTACTTTTAGTTGAAGACGACTTACAACTGCAAAGCCAACTACAGAACCATTTACAACTCGCCAACTTTTCAGTTGATGTGGCATCAGATGGTGAAATAGGTTTATTTCAAGGCACCGAGTATCCGTACGACGCGGCAATAATTGATGTCGGTTTACCAAAAATTGATGGCATTAGTTTAATAAAATCACTGCGTGAGCAAGATATTAAGTTCCCTATATTAATATTAACCGCCCGCGATCATTGGCAAGATAAAGTTACCGGCCTTGATGCAGGTGCTGATGACTACTTAGCAAAACCGTTTCAATTAGAAGAATTACAAGCAAGATTAAATGCCTTAATAAGGCGTAGTGCAGGGCAGGCAAGTCCTGTTATTAGTAATGGTCCGCTCACCATTAACACCAAAAGTATGCAGGTTGAAGTAAACCAACAAGTCATTAGTTTAAGCAGCTCAGAATACCGTTTACTCGAATACTTAATGCTGCACTCGGGCGAAGTAAAGTCAAAAGCAGAGCTTACCGAGCACATTTATAACGAAGACTTTGATCTTGATTCGAATGTTATTGAGGTGTTTGTGCGCCGCTTGCGCAAAAAGCTCGATCCTAACAGTGAATACGACTTTATTGAAACACTGCGTGGCCAGGGTTATAAGCTTAAACCTTGGCAAAACAAGGCCTAACCTGTGGCTTTAATTTCTCACCTAAAAGCGTGGTTTAATTCATTACAGGCGCGGGTAATGGTATCGGCACTGTTAATGATTTTAATCATAGTGCCCAGCCTGGCTATTATTTTAAATAATGCCTTTAGCGAACAAGTGCAAAGCTCAATTGAAAATGAATTAAATGCCAGCAGCTATGCAATTTTGGCACTCGCAGAAGTTGATAAGCAACAATTGCAAATGCCAGAACAATTATTAAATAATCAATTTAATGCCATTGGCTCTGGTTTATACGCATTAATTACCCAACAAGTAGACAATAACCAGCACACTCTTTGGTCGTCGTCTTCGTTCTTAGGCTTAACTGCCCCTGAAAATTTCCCAATACCTGCCATCGGCGACAGCCGTTTTAGTACGCAAACTATCGATGCTAAAAAACACTTAGTGTACAGCTTCACCGTCAGCTTTATACAGCAGCAACAAACCTTTACCGTAACTTTGCACATAATGAAAGACCAGTCTGACTTTATTCAGATGGTTGCTAAGTTCCAGCAAACATTGTGGTCCTGGCTAGGGTTTATCATGGCTGTGTTAGTTATATTGCAATTTGTGTGGTTAAAATTCACCTTAAAGCCGTTAGCTAAATTACAAAAAGAGCTTAAACAGATAGAACAAGGAAATAAACAGCAGATTGAACAACATTATCCGTTAGAGCTTGCCCGAGTTTCCAAGCAACTCAATACCTTGCTAACTGCACAAAAGAATCAACGTAAACGCTATCGTAATGCGCTGTCTGACCTTGCTCACAGCCTAAAAAACCCACTAGCTGTAATGCAAAGCCAAGGGAATTTAACCACCAGTTCTTTGCAACAACTGTCATTAATGAATAAAACCATTGAACATCAATTAAAGCGAGCGCAAAGTGGCGGGGAAACTGCTTGGCATGTAGGTATAAAAATAGCACCCATAGCAGAAAAGCTGGTAAGCAGCCTGCATAAAATTTACCGACAAAAGCAACTAGTCATTAACGTCAATATTGATGAACGGGCGACATTTAATGGTGAAGAAAGTGACTTGTATGAAATTTTAGGCAATTTACTCGACAACGCCAGCAAGGCCGCCCAAAAAATAATAAATTTAAATGTCACGCAAAGTGAATCACAACTCACGTTCACCATTAGTGATGACGGTAAAGGGGTAAGTGAAGCGCTTAGAGAAAATATTTTGCAGCGTGGGATCCGCGCCGATACTTATCAACAAGGCCATGGTATTGGCCTGGCAATTGTGCGTGACCTAGTCGACAGCTATCATGGCGAATTATCTATTGGCAAAAGCCCTGACCTAGGCGGCGCTTTGTTTACTATCGCCTTTAAACGCTAACCTGCGTTATCAATAATCAGCTACCAATTCATCAACCATTTCCTTCCTGAATTTATTTCAGGATCTATCTACCTCGTTTCTAAGTTACCATTCAGCTTATGTTCAGTTTCATTCAGTTAAAGTGGTCACACAATAACTATATTTGTCACCTTTAAACGTGGCTTAGGATGGAAAAATGAAAAGTTTAACGTTAATTTTTGCATTAGCCTGTTTGCTTAACTTGCCGGTTGGCTATGCTGAATCGGCACCTGAAAGCCCCCCTGAACCGATCGAATATAGCCAAGCCGAACTTGAGCAAATGTTAGCCCCAATAGCGCTTTATCCAGACAGTGTCCTAACACATATATTAATTGCGGCAACTTACCCATTAGAGGTTATTGAGGCGGAACGTTGGGTTACTAAAAATCCCGATTTATCAAACAATAAACTTATGGATAAAGGTGAACAAATGGAGTGGGATCCAAGTGTGGTTGCGTTACTCCCATTTGCCAACATACTAACCAAAATGAGCGATGAACTGACTTGGACACGCCAGTTAGGTGATGCTTTTTTATCTAACGAAGAGCAAGTTCTTGCAAGCATTCAATCACTAAGACAAAAAGCCGACAGTGCCGGTACGTTAGCGCAAATGGAAAATGTTGACGTTGCCCGAGAAGATAATAATATTGCCATCACTCCCGCTGATCCGCAAATTGTTTATGTACCCTATTATGATGCCCGAGTAGTTTACGGACCTTGGTATTGGCATAGTTATCCGCCGGTTTATTGGGCGCATTACCCGTCATATTACTCACCTCATTATTATGCTGCGTATCCTGCGCCATTTTATTGGCATAGCGCGGTGCATATTTCAGTAGGTTGGTTTTTCGGCGGATTTCATTGGGGTAACCATCATGTAGTGGTTAATCATCATCCGCACTCTTATTACTATCGCCACCATAACAACCATCATCATGGTCATGTCAGCCATTACAGTGGTGGTAAAAAACACTATAGTTCAGGTAAAAAACATTACAGTTCGGGTAAACCGCATACAGCCAAGCAAAGCTCTAAGGGTTATCAACGCTGGCAACATCAACCCAGCCATAGAAAGAGTATTGCTTATAAAAATGAGCGGGTAGCAAAACATTATAAAAGTAGTAAACCCAGTGTTAGCCAAGCCAGTAAATCTAGAAAGCAAGATAGAAAGTTACTGGCATTAAATAAATATAATGGCTCACAAAACACCAGTAGCAATAAGAATTATAAGGTGAAAAAAGGCAATAATATAACCAGTAGCCAACATCAAAAAGTTAAACAGCAGTTGGGTAAAACCAGTGTGCGCAGTAAAACCTATAAAAGTAACAATACTGTCGCGGCAACTAACAGCAACAATCGCAAAAGCAGTGCTAACAACCTAGGTATAAAGAGATCCAAACCAAGTAAATCAAGTACGGTTAAAGCAAATACGAACAAGGTTTATAAAGAGCAAAGTAGAAAACCGTCTTTAAATGCTAGCGCAAAACAACATAAGCAGCTATCTAACAAAAACACCTATAAAGCGCCTAGTTCAAATTATAAACAAAAAGCTAATAAACCGAGTTACAGCAAGCCAAGTTACAAATCGTCAAAACAACGTTCAGCGCCAAAGCAAAGGACAGCACCAAGCAGAAATTCGAGTCCTAAGTCATCTCGTAAAAGCTCTTCTAGGCCTAAGCATTAATTGACAGCTCGACAAAGCCTTCTTTGAAGGTTGGCATTCCTTCGTCCTTGAAGTGAGCCAACTTTATAACATCCATGTTAAGTTGGCATTCCTTCGTCCTTGAAGTAAAAAAAATGCCACCTATAGAGGTGGCATAAAAAATAGCATTTCAGGGAGGAAAACTATGAAAGTTAACTGTGTTTAATCATAAACCTTTGGTAAATAAATACCGTTAACCAAATGTAAAACATTATTATAATTTGTTGTATCTATACCAGTTAAAACTAAACAGGAGATCTGCGCCAGTGATTATAAAGACTGGTTAGTTTTCTGTGTTTGAATTGCCTCATTAATTTTTCTTATATCAGCTCTGCACTTCTCAGTTTCTTTTTTTGTCCCCGAATCACAGGTAGATTTTGTCTTATTGCTAGCACCTTCAAATTCATACTCAACGCCATAATAGACACAAGATGACAATAGAAAGACACAGACCAAACAGCAGATAATTCTCATAATGTTCTCCGGAACATAAATTTGTAAATCGTTTCGACCAGAAGTCGTACTCAGGCAGATTTAAACTATTAATTTGTCGACGACTCGAGAGAAAACTATCAGACGTTTTTTTGATAAAAGCGTCTGATATTTTGACCATACCTACCGTTAATAAAGCTCGTTAGCGATCACCTTTTTAATCAAACTGTCCATAGTGCGCTCACAAACAGGGGCTGTGCTACAGTTCATAAACGCGGTTATACTTAGGCCTTTTTCTTTGATATAGATATTTTGAGTGTGGTAACCATAGTCGAGCCCAGCATGATAATAAGCTGTGTTGTCGCCAATAGGATCTACATTAATGCCAAGGCCATAAACACCATTACTATGATTAGGTAGAGTGCCAACAAAGTCATTTCTTATACTATCATTGATAAAGCTCTGCTCGGCAGCAACACTTTTCATAAATAATGCCATATCTTCAACACTTGACACCACCGGCGAACTTGCTTCACTAATATTTTCCAGGTACGACTTAGTCTCGTAGGTTGTGTCGTGGTCATCAAATTGGTGATAGCCAGAAATAAAATCACCTTGATCTTTTTCTATACCAATATAATAAGTTGCATCCATGCCAAGAGGAACCAAGATGCGCTCTCTTAATGCGATTGAATGATGCATGCCTAGTACTTGGTCCATTATTAAACCAGCCAAAAGGTAACCTGTGTTTGAATATTTACTGCTATCACCCGGTTTGAAATGAGCGGGTTGATTCAATGCAAAAACTAAGAAATCAATGTCGGTTTTAACTTTGTCCGGATCGCTAATCAACAGATCAAGATAGCCCTCATTCTCAGTGTAATTATAAATCCCACTGGTGTGATTTAACAATTGTCGTAAAGTCATTGCAGCGCTATTAGGAATTTGATTAAGAATATCATCCGACAACCAGGTATCAATCGTATCATCCAGGTCTAGCAAGTTATCATCTGCCAGCATCGCAGCCAGTAACCCTATCATGGGTTTGCCAGCACTTGCCGTTGGCATGGTGTGATATATCTGCATCGGATTTTGTGTAGCTATATTTTCAACCCCGGCACTGCCGAGAAATCTTTTTTCCGGACTTTCGACTAACAGTATGATGCCAGGAATGGTATCGGAAACTGTTTCATCAATAATTTGTTGATAATCCATTGTTATTACTTCTTGTACTTCAGATATTTGTGGTTTCTTATCACCTGAACTACCGCCACAAGCGGTTAACAATAGCGCGATAGAAGTGCAGAGTAATTTTGATTTAAAGTTGTAGTTCGAAGTCATGTTTATTCCTTAAGTGTTCTTGATGAACACACTATAAGAAATAATATTGTTGGAATGCGTAACAAGATCCATCGTCTGTAACAAAGTGTATCAACTGGTGTTACAACAATTGATACACTTTTTATTACTAGCAGTATTTTTATCGGTTAAAGGTCAAACAGAATTCGGCACCGCCCAGTTCAACAGAGTCGGTAATAGAGAAGGTGGCATCGTGTAACTGGGCTATCCTTGAAACAATGGCCAGACCCATGCCGTAACCAGGGTTTTTATGAGTCTGTTCACCGCGCATAAACGGTTTCAATAATTCGCTGCGCTTTTCTTTTGGGATGCCAGGACCATCATCGCTAATAATAAATTGTAGTTTTGAACCTCTTTTTGCAATCCTTAACTTAATATTACTACAGGCATATTGTTGGGCATTATTTAGCAGATTATTAATTAACATGCTCAGGTAATTAACATCGCCGTTAATCATCGCAACGCTATCTGCTTGCCAGTTAATAACCTTGTCATCGTCAGTTACCGATTGAACGCACTGGCTGACCAATTCATTAAGGTCGACACTTTGTTGTTCGACGGCAATCATCGATTGTTCTATCCGCGCATAATTAAGTAATACGTTGACTAAACGTTCCATTTCATCAATGTCACGACATAGATGATGTTGGTATTTTTCTCTTTTTTGCGGGTTTTCAGTTTCCTGCAAAACCTCAATACCAAAGCGTAACCTTGCCAAAGGTGTCCGTAAGTCATGGGAAACAGCATCACTAAGCAGCTTATTGTCACTGACTAGGGTTTCAATCCGCAGGGCCATTCGGTTAAATTCATTTTCAATATCGGCGATATAAGATGTTGAGTTGATATTAATTCGTTGCTGTAGCTGGCCCTCGCCAAATGCTTTAGTCGTTCGCCGCAACTGCCTCAGTTGCTTGATCAATGGATAAAGCCAAATTAATACCACCATTAAAATGCCAATATAGAAAACACTGGTTAACAGTAGCTGAAATGAACTATTAATATTCTTCTTAACAACAGGCGGGATTATAAAAGTCAGTACTTTTTGCTGTGAAGACAAAATAAAATGCATTGATCGGTTGTCGTCTGTTTCTAATACCAGTGGCTCTCCGGCATAAAAGGATTGTTGTAACGAGTCTGGTAAAAAGAAATCGTCTAATTGCACTAGGGCAACTGAAAACTCATCTTGTTGCCGCCAATTGGCGATGAATTGTTGAGGTTCTTGTTGCTTGTCTAGGGTTGCAGCCAGCGAGTTGCCCAGTTGACGATAAGGAGATAATTCATCCGATTCATTGATGGACTGAGTCTGATATTGGTTAAATAAATTGTCCAGAGCCCCGCCTATGCCTATCACTGCAATTAATATCACCAATAACAGCGACAAGGTTAGTTTTGGCATAAGTTAGCCCCAGGCATTTTTAACAAATAAATAACCTTTACCCCACACTGTTTTAATTCGATACGGATTGCTGGCATCATCGCCAAGTTTTTTGCGAATTCTTGATACCAAAATATCGATTGAACGATCAAAACCATCATATTCAATTCCTCTACGCTGGATCACCAAGTCTTTACGACTCACGACTTTATCTGCCGCCTGGGCTAGTTGCCAAAGTACATCAAATTCATTCGAAGAAATTGCCACTTTAGTGCCTGCCAGAGTAGTAGTTCGGGAATTGGCATCGATGGATAATTTACCTAAGTTTATTTTATTTTGATTAGTTTCAGACGCAACTGCCGGCGAAGAAATTCGACGAAAAAGCGCTTTGATCCTTGATAATAATACTCTTGGCTTAACTGGCTTAACCACATAGTCATCTGCGCCTAATTCTAATCCCAGCACCTCGTCAGTTTCATGATCTCGTGCCGTCATCATTAAAATAGGTCCAAGATAAAAGGGTCGAATAGCCTGGCATACTTCAAAGCCATCTTTTACTGGCAACATAATGTCTAATATCACCAGATCAGGCTGATCCGATTCAATTAACTCAATAGCAACGTCTCCTCGGTTAGCCAAAGTCACCAAGTATCCCTGCTCGCCCAGATAGTCGCCAAACCATTCGGCTAGCGACATATCGTCTTCTACCAACATAATATGCTTAGCCCCGTCAGTGCCTTGCAAAAGGGTTTCGGTCAAAGTGGTTTCTGTCAAAATAATCTCCAGGTTGATTTCGCCCGTTTAGATGATTTGTATACCCAGGCCACAGGTATTCGTGCACGAGCTAAATCTGTTTCTGATTGCTGTTTACGTAAGGCAAAGTCATTGCTTAAAGTTGATTGGAAATCAAAATTGAGTTCACCTTTAGCCTGTTGCTGCCAGCACTTAATTGTTTTAATTGTTGTTATATTTACCAAGCAGTAATCGCCAACTTTTGGGTGTCGCCAGCTAAAGGTCACCTCAAGATAGCATTTTTGTCCTTTACGTAAGGCAATACAGCGCTTGGGGGTTACTTTCAATTGCGCTAACTGTGCTTTGTTGTCTTGAGTTCCATCGGCATTAGCCGAGACAGAGGTAAAACAGCAGGCAATACACAGAAAAACAGCTAGTTTTAGGTATGGTATCAGGCTATAGATTTTATTTGTATTTAGAGTCAGCATCTTTATGTTCCCCTTAAAATACATAACTAAGACTGGTACGAAATGATGTCGCTACTGAGTCCAATTTTGAAAATTTAGGACTATCGGTAATTTCATCGGATCTTGTCACGGCTCGGGCAGTCGCCCTGAATACCCAGTCTTCAGTAATAGGGTAAGTAACCCCGATTTCAGTACTAAAATTCACACTAGCATCTGCTTCATAATCATCTAAACTAGTCGTGGCTGCTGTCTCTGCTGATACTCCTACATAGTAGTCATTTAGCTTGGCTGAGACATATTCTGCGCCGATAATGCCGTGAAAATTCCAGTTTCGATATTGCCAGCTTCTGCCGATTAGTGCTGAAGCAGTGGTACCGTCATGATCACCAGATGCATCCTGATTGAGCGAAAATTGCACGATATTATTACCCCAATATCCAGACAGTCGACCGCCGACCATAAATTCACTTTTATCATCAGAATAGCGACCGTTAGATTCGAAGCTACTTTCCGCCCAATCAGTGGTCGCCATTAAGTCGAATGACCAATGATCATTGTTAAAGGCGTTATAACCAAAAACTATTCCATGGCCACTTTCACTATAGTTTTCAATAAATAAATTATTCCAAGCATAGTTACCATTAATAATCAGATCCGTAGAACTATTGCTACTTTTTCCGCCACTATCTCTAAAAGTCGCTTCATCGCGCACTATATGCATTAAACCAATTTCGAAGTAGTTTTCTGTGCTAACTACTGCCTGAGTATTGTTTCTGAGGTTTTGACTAATATCGTTAGCAAAGCTGGTACTAGAAAAACTAGCACCAGCAAAAATCATCGCAGCCAAAGGCATGCATGGGATAAGTGATTTGTTTATTTTTAAATTATTCATCGGTTTTTACTTGTCATGTTAAAGTCCATTTCATTATGCCGGCGTACAAAATAAATTGACGTAACAAGGTCCATCATCTGTAACAAAATGTAACAACTGATGTAAATTGCAATTGCAGCAGATATATTTATTACTTTGTTGCAGTAAATATGCAATCAATAGCCAACCAAACCCTATAAAGCCGTTACAACTGTATGTTTTATCAATTAAAATACTAATTATAAAAAGGCGGTTATTGAATCCTATTTGGCTGAAATTATCAAGCCTAAGACAGCTCAAAACAGACCAACAGATAAACCCTAATAGTCGATGTTTTTTTGGTAATTACAGTCAGAAAAAAGTGTAGTTTTGCAATAAAAGAATGTGCGGTTTAGACATTCAAACTCGCATTAATAGTTGTAGGTTTTTAGAGCTGACTTTGAGATAGTAGGGTGAAGTACAATGACTCCATTTTAGCAGATGTTATTTGTCTGTTATCTTCGCTTTTACTCAATCTATCCCAAATATACCAAGGCATTTCATAAAAGCGTTTCCCTGATACATCAATGGTTTTGCCATTTTCAATAAATAATGAAATGTTGGTTTTGTTGTCCAATGTATATTTAATCTCTTTGCCAAAAATTGACGGTAAATGATCGCCGGTAATAAAAATAATTGAGTTTGGATCAAGCTCAATCAGCGCCTTAATATATTCAGCGATGGCTTTAGTTCGATAATAAAACTGATTTGATATTCTTTTTACTCTTTCGTCTGCATGAATAACATTACTGATGTCAGGCCTTTTGTTTAAGTCCCGAGCAAATGGCATATGGCCGTACATTCCTAATACATAATTAAAAATGGGTTGGTCTGTTTTGCTTAAAGTAGCCCTGAGATTATTCAAATTATAATCAAACAGTTCACCGTCAAATATTGGCCCCTCACCATTTAGCCGCATAAAGCCTATTTGCTCTTCAATAAACGTTACCTTGCTAAAGTCCAAACTTTTATATGCTTGCTTGGAATTGAAAAAGGATGGGCTGGCAGCAATCGTTGCTAACGTTTGATAGTTATGTTGATTTAAGTGGTTAACAAAGCTGCTGGTGATATTGCCTTGCATGACATTAAATTCGATTTGATTTACTTTTGATAATGCCTTCACTCCGGTTAACAGTTCAAATTCAGCCTGCGCTGTGCCTCCACCGTAAATAGGAGAAGTAACGAACGAGAAACTCTTTTGATTGTTGAGATATTGGTTTAGCTCCTGCGCTAATATTGGCTGAGTAAATTCTATGTTTTGTATCAATCGCGGATCGAAAAAGCTTTCAAGCGCGATGATATGAATGTTTTTAGCTTGTTTAAGGTCGCCAGGAAATAATGTTTTGTGGATATCAATTTGACTCTCACTGGCTTTAAATTGGTTAAGTTGTTTATTATTACTATTTTCATTATTGGCATAATAAATAAAGCTTGAGAACTTACCATTTTCTCTGATGGTATCTTCTTGTGACCACACAGAATAATTAAATATTTGTTTATGGTAATGAATAAATGCGCTGGATGTTAATGCAAAGAAGGCTGAAGCTATTATTAATAAGCGCACTGTAATCGATAGATTATATTCACTTTTTTGTAAATTTTTTGATGCGCTGTAGGCTAATACCACTATCGAAGCAGGTATAAGTAAGAAAATAAACACTGTGCCTACTGCCATTTCTAATTCAAATTCAAATATCGAAATCATATTCTGAAAATCAGATGGCAGAGGCATGCGCATTAAATAGTTGTAAAACAGATCAAACATTAAATACAAAACTAAGAAAGGCACTAGAGGAAAAAAATAGCGTACAAAACGACTGTTAATTTTTGGAAAAAACAAGGTCAACGAACACATTATGATAAAAGGTACTTCTATCCAATAAAATTGTTCGGTGAAAAAACGACCAGAACTGCCAAGCTCAGACCATAAGTAGGAATAATCCATGTAAACAATTATAGAGAGGTAGGCTAAAACTAAAAATATGGTGGTACGGCTAAAAGCTCTCACTTTGTTATTATTAAGTCTTAAACTTGCGAACATATTTTTCTAATATCTTGGTTATTATTGTTTTAGTTTGTAAAATTAAATCAGCCATTTATTTAAAACTCCGAGGACAATATCAGCACAAATCAGGCTTCCTTGCCCAAATTGTGCATTTTACCAAGTTGATTATTAGTATTAACTTTCAGTTGTTGATAATAACCGCTTGGTTAACATTGGTAACAACAATATTAACATCCATGGCGTTATGCTACCACCACCGCCACCACCAAAACTAGGTCGGCTAGACTTGAACGCAGGTTTTGTCTTATCTACACGATTATTACGTACTGGCGCTTGAGCCCGTTTTTGTCTTGCTGCTTGCTCTTTTGCAACACGCTGCTTGTTGTTGCGGTCAATATTTTGCGCGGCAAATTGCTCTTCTCGCATTACTAACATAGAGGTGTAGTTTGTCACTAAACCATACTCTATCGCTAAGTCGGTAATTGCTTGCTCAATATCAGAGTCTTGACCAAAGTAATCCATTTTATCTTGTAAGTTTTCAATCGTTGCAAAGGCCCATAAGCGTTCAATTTCAGGATTTAACGTGCTTTCTTGAGCTAAATTAAAGCGAGTACTATAACGCTTATCTTGGCCTGACACTTTCCCGTTAATGATTAATTCAACGTCTTGGTTTTCATTGCCATAGTAGTGACCAAACACAATAAGCTGTTGGCCGCGGTATAAAGTATTTATTTGCTTGGGTGTTACATCCTTTACTTTTACACCTTTAATTTTCACATCAATATCATGAAATGCTTGAAAACCCAGTTTTGCTGTAGCCTGCATTAACTGCCCAACTATGTCATCGCTGTTTGAAACATTAATAGCAAAACCATTTGATACCTTCACCATTCCTTCTAGTAGAGGTCGGTTCGCACTGTTACCCATTACAAAGGTAAACAGTCTTACATCATGCTCACTTAATAAGTTAATGAATGCCTTTTTTTCTGTTGTGCCAACATTAGTAACACCATCAGTCACCAAAATAATGGCACTACTACGGTCATCATCTAAACTTTTAATAGCCAATTTCATCCCGTGATACATATTCGTACTGTTGCCCGGTACTTCAGCAGCTAGTTGATTAGCCCAATGTATAATATTTTCCTTTGTTGCATTAACATAGCCATTAGTAATTTCTTCAGCGCGGCTGTTAAAAATAACAATTTTAAAACGATCATTACTATTCATTTTATCTAAGCTTTTAGTAACACCGTCTACCATACTTTGATATTTAGCACTCATAGAGCCTGAATAATCGAGCACAAAAATCCAATCCCTACCTTCTGTAATTGGTGCTAAATCTTCAGCCGGCGTTACGGTCATCATAAAGGTACCGCGCTCTTTGCCTGGCTCTTTATAGGTCACCAGATCAACCGTTCCAGGTAAACCGTCTTGCAAGCGCCAATACACGACAATATCTTGCTCTAATGAAAACGCAGCCGGTGTGGTCAATTGACTCGTTTGAGTTGCAGCACCTTCTTCTGCTATGTGCTGACCACGCTTTGAATCAAAGTTAACGCTCCATTCGTTCGCTGATGTTTGTTGAATAAGCGCTTGCGGATGTTTAGGCAAACGAAATTCATCAATAGGGTAACTTGAACGAAATGTTAGGTTAAAACTAAAATGCTCTTGCACTTTATTTTGATAATTCCAAAATGACAGTTTTTGTTCGTCAACACCACCATCTTCAAGCGGGTATACATACCGTCCTATAGAAGTTTCAACGTGTGCGGCTTGTATATAAGTAAGCTTTATTCGCACATCTTGCCCGGCACGAACCGGATATACTTTTGAGTCAAAAGTTCGATAATCATCTTGCTCAGTGAGCGCGACTTCTCTACCGGCTTGTTTCTCTTGTTGGTATAGTTGGCGAGCTTGCTCTTTTTCAACCACTTCACCAATCACTGGTTGCCCATCTATCCAATAGGCAAATTCGCCAACCGCAGCTTTATCTGGTACTGGAAATGAATAAGTCGCTTCAAGATCGATAGCGTGCGGGTTAAAGAATACTTGCTCAATACTCGTTACCGCATAGCCATCTTCAATAACGACATTAACATGATGTTGTTTTATTTCTAACGGTGGTAATGAACCGTCCTTAGGGGTAAGCAAGCCACTGGCAAAGCTTACATGACTGCAAGCAATAGCCCCTAAACATAAGGTGTTAATCATTATTTTAGTGATAAAGTTGTTCATATGTTTTCCTTATTTTATAACGATAACAATTTGTTATCGGTTTGATTTGGAAATTGAACATTGAAACAACAGACACATATAGGCAACCAAAACACTAAAAGTTTAAAACCTGCAGCGGTTTAGTATCGTATATCGATACCTTTGGTTAATTAATTGTTAACTAAAGGTGGGGTTATAGCTGGTATGATTTTAGTCGCTACTTTGATATGGCTTATTTTTAAGTAGATGCTGCGATAAGCCAAAACGCCAACTGCGTATGGCAAGAACAACGGTGATGCCATTACGATCATCTAAAGGTAAGCTCGAGTCTTCATGATTTAGTACTTCAAACTCTTGCGCAATACGTTTAAGTTTACGTTGAAATTCACTATTACTGGCGCTTGATAACATTCCATTTAACACTAATAAACATTCATCATCTTGGCTAAATCTGGAATTGAAAAATTCTTGCCCGATGTATTGCTGGAAAAATGCTTGAATAGGGCCATTATCTCGCCAGCCAAAATTTGCGCCTACCAATAGCTTTATTCTATTTCCGGGTAATAACTCAATAATCTTTAGTTTATCTAAACGTGCTAGCTTTTGAATACAATAGGTTTCTTCGAGCTGGTAATACTCAACAATTTCCATCATTGTCCATTTATTAAGGACACAAACAGTGATTAATAATAACCCGAGATCTTTAGTAATTTCTTGTTCTTGTTCAACCGTTAATTGTTGTAGGTTGGTTTGCTGTTCAGACATTGCTCGCACTAAATCAGATATTTCCATATCCATCATTTGGCAAATTTGATCAAGTCTATTTAAAGAAATATTCTCTTCTGAAAACAATCGCTTAATACTTGCTTGAGCCAAACCTAAATGTTTTGCTACATCAGCATAAGTATAGCCATGCGCCTTTAAGGCTTTTTTCAAAGCAATTAATAGTGAACTTGTTTGTGCCATAGGTTACTCTAGTTATTGTTGATTATTTAGCCTCAAGGTATTAAATATTTATACCATAAGACTAATATAACGCAACAAACCGATTGATGGTAGCAACTAAAAACAAATAGCAGCATTATAGCTGCTCAGAACAAGCAATCATTAAAAACAAAGGGAATGTATGAAACAGTTATTCAGCTTTAAAGGCTTTTTTGCCTATATCGCCATGGTATTTATTAACGCGTTTGTTGATTTAGGCCATAAAATCATTGTCCAAAATACCGTATTCAAAATGTACGACGGTGATATTCAAATTGTTCTAACTGCAGTGTTAAATGCACTTATCTTATTACCATTTATTTTTTTGTTTTCCCCTTCAGGCTTTCTTGCCGATAAGCACCCAAAACCTACAGTGATGCGTAATAGTGCGATTGTTGCCATTGTTGCTACCTTGCTAATTACCATGTGCTACTACATGGGCTGGTTTTTAGGGGCATTTTTTTTAACGCTATTAATGGGCATTCAATCAGCAATTTACTCTCCCGCTAAATATGGTTATTTAAAAGAATTAATTGGTGTTGAAAACCTAGCGCAAGGTAATGCCATGGTGCAAGCTGTCACTATTGTTTCTATTTTAATGGGTACCTTCGTATTTTCAGCACTATTTGAATTTATGCTTAGTGGTATTGAATTAACTTCGACCGCGGTGATTTTAAAGGGCGTGGTTGTATTAGGGTGGATATTAGTTGCTTTGTCTATTATCGAGTGGTGGTTCTCTTGTCAGTTAAAAGATACCAAACCGGTCGACAACTCAATGAAATTTGATCTAAAAAAATACGCTAAAGGTCAGTATTTAGGCGGCAACCTTAAAAAGATTTTCAATAACCGTGTAATTTGGTTATCAATAGTTGGCTTGTCAATGTTCTGGTCTGTATCACAAGTGATGTTGGCAACATTTCCAGCATTTGCTAAAGAGGTATTAGCTGAAAACAATACCTTAATTATTCAAGGCATTTTGGCTTGTACTGGCATAGGCATCGTCATTGGGTCGTTATGGGCGGCTAAAATATCTAGAAATCATATTGAACTTGGGTTAGTACCAATTTCAGCTATCAGTTTTGCACTGTTATTAGGTAGTGTTGCAGGTTTAGATTCTCGCCTAGCTATGGCAGGCGCATTTCTTGGTTTAGGTATAACAGGTGGTTTGTTTATCGTCCCGCTTAATTCTTTAATTCAGTATAGCGCCAAAGAAAACGAGCTGGGTACAATTTTAGCCGGTAATAATTGGGTACAAAACGTTGCTATGCTCAGCTTTTTATTAGGGACCATTGCGCTAGTATCGCTGGGTTTTAGTAGTATAGATATTTTCTATTTATTGATGGCATTAGCGTTAATAGGCGCAACTTATACTGTTTATCAATTACCGCATTCAATGATCCGCATTGTTGCCTCATTTATTATGAAACGACGCTATAAACTGCAAGTGCTTGGTTTTGACCATTTACCAGCAGAAGGCGGCATGTTGTTACTAGGAAATCATATTAGCTGGATTGATGGCTTAATAGTACAAATGGCATGCCCAAGAAAAGTTCGCTTTGTTATGTTACGAAGCATTTATAATCGCTGGTACCTCAAACCTATTGTTAAGTTCTTTGGTTGTATTCCAATTAGTGAAGGTAACAGCAAAGAATCATTAGCCGCAGTAAACCAAGCGTTAAAAGATGGTGATGTTGTATGTTTATTCCCTGAAGGTGCTATTAGCAGAACTGGTGCTATGGGGGTATTTAGAACAGGCTATGAGCGCGTTGTAGACGGTGTTGAGGGCGTGATAATTCCATTTTACTTGCATGGTTTGTGGGGCAGTCGTGTGTCTCGGGCTAATAGTCGTAAATTGCGTGAAAACACCAAACAAGGGTTTCGTCGTGATGTTACCGTTGCTTTTGGTGAGCCATTAGATATGCAAACCCCAGCAGGCGAGCTTAAGCAAAAAGTATTTGAGTTGTCATTTGAAGCATGGGAGCAGCAAACCAATAATGCAGATCCTTTACCGTTAGCGTGGATCAAATCAGCAAAACAAAATTTATCTGCACTTGCTGTTAAAGATACTAGCGGTAGTGCGTATTCAAACCGTAAATTGCTAGCGGCAACCGTGACGTTTGCTACAACAATTAAGAAGCTGGATAAAAGTCAAAATATAGGTTTAATGTTGCCAGCGAGTAGCGCCGCAATTATTGCTAATAATGCGGTATTATTAAATGGTCAAACGGCGGTTAATTTAAATTACTCAACCAGTGTTAATGCCGTTTGCTCGGGTCTCAAAAATGCCAATGTTAAAACGGTGATAAGTTCAAAAAAATTCCTGCAAAAATTGCAATCTAAAGGCATAAATACTGACACTATGTTAGCTGGCATTAATGTTATATTTATGGAAGATTTGAAAGAGAAAGTGTCTAAAACCCGCTATATGTTTGCACAAGTTGCCAGTCATTTATTACCTGCTAATGTGTTTTATAAAGTGTTTGGTACTACCGTCAGCGTTAATGATGCCGCTAGTATTCTATTCTCAAGTGGCAGTGAAGGTACGCCAAAAGGCATAGTGTTAAGTCATAAAAACTTTATGGCTAATATTAAACAAATTAGTGATGTATTAAGAACCAATGATGACGATGTTGTCATGGGATCACTACCGCCATTTCATTCGTTTGGTTTAACTGTAACTACATTATTGCCATTAATTGAAGGTGTGCCGGTAATATGTCACCCAGATCCAACCGATGCGATAAACATAGCAAAGGCCATCGCAAAAAATAAGGTAACTCTGCTTTGTGCAACCGCAACATTCTTACGTTTATATACTCTTAATCGTAAAATTAACCCGCTAATGTTAGATAGCTTACGGTTGGTTGTTGCCGGTGCTGAAAAGCTGCCAAATGATACCCGCCAGGCATTTAAAGATAAGTTTAACAAAGTTATTTATGAAGGCTATGGGGCAACAGAAACCACACCGGTTGCCAGTGTAAATATTCCTGATCAACTTGACCCAAACGATTTAAAAGTTCAATCAGGCAGTAAATCAGGCTCTGTTGGTATGCCAGTACCCGGTTGTTCATTTAGAATTGTAGATCCGGTGAGTATGCAAGTACTGGCAACAGGTGAACAAGGGTTGATCTTGATTTCTGGTAGCCAAGTAATGTTAGGTTATTTAAATGATGAAGAAAAAACCAAACAGGCAATTGTCGAGCTTGATAACCGCCGCTGGTATAAAACAGGTGACAAGGGTTACCTTGATAAAGATGGGTTTTTAACCATAGTTGATCGCTATTCTCGGTTTGCCAAAATCGGCGGTGAAATGGTGAGTTTACAAACCATTGAACAAGAAGTGATAAACGCGACGATGAAAGTTGGTATTGTTGATGATAACGACACAGAGTTACTTGCTGTTAGCTTACCTGATGACAAAAAAGGCGAGAAAATTATTTTATTAACAACTGCAGATTTAACGTTAGAGCAAATAAGGCAAGCATTATTAGATAACAGCTGTAATCCATTAATGATCCCGTCTCAAATTTATAAAATAGATACTATACCTAAACTTGGTAGTGGTAAAACTGACTTTAGTGAAGCGAAGAAGTTAGCGATAAGCTTCGCTTAATTAACTATATTAACGAATATTGATTACTAACACCGTCATCCCACCGTGCTTTTGGGTGGGATCTTCTAGATTCATAAAGAGACTTTAACGAAGCCACCTTGTACTGGAGGACGTTCCGCACAACAACATTGCGGAATGACAGTGTATATTTTCTGACTTTGTATCAGCCAATAAAAAAGGCACCCTAAGGTGCCTTTTGCAGAAATATTGGTTGCTTAGTGCGACCGTCTATCTCTTATGTTTACTTGCTTCCTGGATAACACGTAATTGCGCTACCGCTCTGGCTAGCTCAGCAGCAACTTCAGCATAGTCAACATCGCCTGAGGCGTTGCTGATATGATCTTCTGCACGTTGCTTGGCATCTAAAGCAGCTTGCTCATCCAAGTCATCGCCACGTACAGCCACATCGGCTAATACAGTAACGCTGTTTGGTTGAACTTCCAACATACCGCCTGAAAGGTAAATAACCTCTTCAGCGCCATGTTGTTTAACAATACGCGCCATACCCGGTTTTAACGCAGTTAGTAATGGTGCATGACCAGGCATAATACCCAGTTCACCTTCACTACCTGAAATTTGCAATGATTCGATGCGACCCGAGAATAAACTCTCTTCTGCACTTACTACATCCAAATGTGTCGTCATGGCTGCCATATTAGTCTCCTGTACCTTATAAGGCCAAATTACATTTTGCTGGCTTTTTCAGCCGCTTCTTCGATTGCACCAACCATGTAGAACGATTGTTCTGGTAGGTCATCGTAGTCACCCGCTAGGATGCCTTTGAAGCCTGCAATTGTATCTTTAAGAGATACGTACTTACCTGGAGAACCAGTGAATACTTCAGCAACGAAGAACGGTTGCGATAAGAAACGCTCAATCTTACGGGCACGGGCAACAGTTTGCTTATCTTCTTCAGAAAGCTCGTCCATACCTAAGATAGCGATGATATCTTTTAGTTCTTTATAACGTTGTAAAGTCGACTGAACGCCACGAGCAGTTTCATAGTGCTCAGCACCAACTACTAACGGGTCAAGTTGACGTGAAGTAGAATCTAGTGGATCGATTGCCGGGTAAATACCTTGCGATGCGATATCACGAGAAAGTACAACAGTTGCATCTAAGTGAGCAAACGTAGTTGCTGGAGATGGATCGGTTAAATCATCCGCAGGTACATATACCGCTTGGATTGATGTAATTGAACCATTCTTAGTAGATGTAATACGTTCTTGAAGTACACCCATCTCTTCTGCAAGAGTTGGTTGGTAACCTACCGCTGACGGCATACGACCTAGAAGTGCAGATACCTCAGTACCAGCAAGTGTGTAACGATAGATGTTATCTACGAAAAATAGTACATCACGACCTTCGTCACGGAACTTCTCTGCCATTGTAAGACCAGTCATGGCAACACGTAAACGGTTTCCAGGAGGCTCATTCATTTGACCGTATACTAACGCTACTTTATCAAGTACGTTTGATTCGCTCATCTCGTGGTAAAAATCGTTACCTTCACGAGTACGCTCACCAACACCAGCGAATACAGAGTAACCACTGTGCTCGATAGCGATGTTACGGATAAGCTCCATCATGTTAACGGTTTTACCAACACCAGCACCACCGAACAAACCAACTTTACCACCCTTAGCGAATGGACAAACTAGGTCGATTACTTTGATACCAGTTTCTAGTAATTCATTTGATGCCGCTTGTTCTTCATATGATGGAGCTTCACGATGGATAGTCCAACGCTCTTCTTCACCAATAGGACCTGCTTCATCAATAGGCTCACCCAATACGTTCATAATACGACCAAGTGTTTTCACACCTACTGGTACTTGAATATTGGTGCCTGTATTTTCTACATTCAGACCACGACGCAGACCATCAGAAGAACCCATAGCGATAGCACGAACTACGCCACCACCTAATTGCTGTTGTACTTCTAGTACTAAACCAGCTAGGTCGCCTTCTGTTACTGTTAATGCGTCATATACCTGAGGTACAGCATTTTGTGGAAACTCAACGTCCACAACTGCGCCAATGATTGACACTACCTTACCTGTACTCATGTTTATTCCTCTAAACTATTAATTAAACTTTGCCTACATGGATGTAGGTACTTAGGCTCCGTCTGGAACCTAAGAGCCTGTGCCTATACCGCAGCTGCGCCAGCTACAATTTCACCCAATTCTTGGGTAATACTTGCTTGACGTGCTTTGTTGTATATCAATTGTAAATCATCAATTAAGTCACCAGCATTATCGGTTGCTGCTTTCATAGCAACCATACGTGCGGCTTGTTCACTGGCTAGGTTTTCAACCACGCCTTGATATACTTGAGATTCCACATAACGAACCAATAACTTATCAAGCAATGCTTGTGCGTCTGGTTCGTAAATGTAATCCCAACGATGCGAGATAGCGTCATCATCTGACTTAGGCAAAGGTAACAATTGATCGATTGTTGGCTGCTGGGTCATAGTATTAACAAACTTGTTACAAACTACAAACAGCTTATCGATTTCACCGTTATCATAGGCATCTAACATAACCTTCACAGAACCGATTAAATCGGTAATAGAAGGCGTGTCGCCTAAACCTGATTTTTGCGCGACTATATTTGAGCCAACAGTACCAAAGAATGCAGAGGCTTTAGAGCCCACTACAGCTAAGTCTACTTCAGCTCCTTGTTCTTGCCATTTGGCAGAATCTTTTAATACAGATTTGAACAAGTTAATATTTAAGCCACCACAAAGACCACGGTCGGTAGAAATAACGATATAGCCTACACGCTTAACTTCACGCTCTTC
Source organism: Thalassotalea fonticola (assembly GCF_032911225.1). Taxonomy (NCBI): domain Bacteria; kingdom Pseudomonadati; phylum Pseudomonadota; class Gammaproteobacteria; order Alteromonadales; family Colwelliaceae; genus Thalassotalea; species Thalassotalea fonticola. The sequence continues at coordinate 3,395,860 of NZ_CP136600.1, forward strand.
CAAATAAGGATGGCGATATTCAAGTTGGCCGCGTGCAATGTGACCGATCACGTTTCTAATGTTTTCAGCGTATGGGCGTGAAGCTGCCATCAATTCTTGCGCTCTGCGCATCTTTGAAGCAGCAACCATTTCCATAGCGCTGGTGATCTTCTGTGTATTTTTAACACTTCCGATCTTAGTTTTTATTTCTTTACCACCGGCCATGACTATTCACTCCGAAACTATTAATTACCAGGTTTGAGTTGCTTTGAATGTTTCAAGCAATTTAGATAAACCCGCTTCGATATCTTTATCGTAGTTACCAGTTTCGTTAATGGTAGCCATAAGCTCAGCATGCTCATTGTTTGCATAAGTTAACAAGGCAGCTTCAAAGTCTACAACTTTGTTGATTGCGATGTCATTTAAGAAACCTTTCTCAGCTGCAAATAATGAAACACCAGTTTCAGCCACTGACATAGGGCTGTACTGCTTTTGCTTCATTAATTCAGTAACGCGTTGACCGTGCTCTAATTGTGCACGAGTTGCGTCATCTAAATCAGATGCGAATTGAGCGAAAGCCGCTAATTCAGCATATTGAGCTAATGCTAAACGGATACCACCACCAAGTTTCTTGATGATCTTAGTTTGTGCCGCACCACCAACACGAGATACCGAGATACCAGCGTTAACAGCTGGACGGATACCTGAGTTGAATAGGTTTGATTCTAAGAAAATCTGACCATCAGTGATAGAGATTACGTTTGTTGGAACGAATGCAGATACGTCACCAGCTTGTGTTTCAATAATCGGTAATGCTGTTAATGAACCAGTTTGGCCTTTAACTTCACCGTTAGTGAATTTTTCAACATAAGCTTCGTTTACGCGAGCAGCGCGCTCAAGTAGACGAGAGTGAAGATAGAAAACGTCACCTGGGTAGGCTTCACGTCCTGGAGGACGACGTAATAGCAATGAGATTTGACGGTAAGCAACAGCTTGCTTAGATAAATCATCATATACGATTAGTGCATCTTCACCGCGGTCACGGAAGTATTCACCCATAGTACAACCAGAGTATGGTGCTAAGTATTGTAATGCTGCAGCTTCAGAAGCTGATGCTACTACAACAATAGTATTTGATAACGCGCCGTGCTCTTCTAGAGAACGTACAACGTTAGCAACAGTTGACGCTTTTTGGCCAATTGCTACGTAAATACTCTTAATACCAGTATTCTTTTGGTTAATAATTGCGTCTAGTGCGATCGCAGATTTACCAATTTGACGGTCACCAATGATAAGCTCACGTTGACCACGACCAATTGGAATCATTGAGTCAATTGACTTAATACCAGTTTGTACTGGTTGGTCAACTGACTTACGTTCGATAACACCTGGTGCTTGTACTTCAACAGGAGAGAAACCATCGTTGTCGATAGGTCCTTTTCCGTCGATAGGCTCACCAAGAGTGTTCACTACACGACCTAAAAGGCCGCGACCTACTGGTACTTCTAAAATACGTCCAGTAGATTTAACTTTTAAGCCTTCGTAAAGGTCCTGGTAAGGACCCATTACTACCGCACCTACCGAATCACGGTCTAGGTTTAACGCGATAGCGTAACGGCTGCCAGGAAGTTCGATCATCTCACCTTGCATTACATCAGCAAGGCCATTGATGCGAATGATACCATCTGTTACAGAAACGATAGTACCTTCGTTACGAGCTTCACTAACAACGTCAAATTGATCAATACGATTTTTGATCAATTCAGCGATTTCAGTGGAATTCAGTTGCATGCTCTGTTCCCCAATTAGGATTGTAATGTAGTTGCTAAACGGTTCAGTTTACCACGAACTGAGCCATCGATAACCATATCACCAGCCTTGATAACAAGACCAGATACTACGGTAGCATCTACTGTACAATTTAGCTTAACTTTACGTGCCAAACGCTTTTCAAGCGCGGCGCTTAATGTTTTAACTTCAGCTGCTTTCAATTTTTGAGCAGAAGTTACATCTACAGAAACTTCTTGTTCGTAATCTGCTTTTAATTCAACAAATTGGACAAGAATTTCTGGTAACGCCAACAAACGTTGATTTTCAGCCAACAACTTAATAAAGTTTTGGCCTTTGTCGTTTAATTGCTCACCACAAACACTGATGAATAAGTTTTTCACTTCTTCAACGCCTTTGTCACCATTAAGGTAACCGGCTACTGTGTCGTTTTGTGCTACTTCAGCGGCAAACACTAGCATTTCTAACCAAGTGTCTACTGCTTTAGCTTCAACGGCAAAATCGAACGCTGCTTTAGCATAAGGACGAGCAACGGTAGTCAATTCAGACATAGCTCATTTCCCCTTAAAGTTCAGCGACTAGTTTATCTAAGATGTCGCTATGTGCAGCGGCATCAATAGAGCGTTCAAGAATTTTCTCTGCACCAGCAACGGCAAGAACAGCAACTTGTTTGCGTAATTCTTCACGTGCACGGTGACGCTCTGATTCAATTTCTGCGTGTCCTGAAGCGATAATTTTATCACGTTCAGCAATTGCTTTGCCGGCAGCTTCTTCAATCATTTGAGTTTCGCGCTTTTTAGCACCTTCAACGATTTCAGCAGCTTGAGCTTTAGCTTCTTTTAATTGTGCTTTTGCATTGTCTTGAGCAAGCTCTAGATCTTTTGCAGCACGTTCAGAAGCAGCAAGTCCGTCAGCAATAGTTTTTTGACGGTCTTCGATGGCACCCATAATTGGTGGCCATACGAACTTCATGCAGAATATTACGAATACGACAAATGCGATTAATTCACCAACAAGAGTAATATTAATATTCATTTGTGTACCTCCTTTAAGTTATTCAAGTTTAATAAAAAATGTCTTATTAAAGAGCGAATAACATGTATAGACCAATACCTACACCGATCATCGCGATAGCATCGATAAGACCCGCTACGATGAACATTTTTACTTGAAGTTGTGGTGCTAATTCAGGTTGACGAGCAGCTGATTCTAAGAATTTGCCACCAAGTAGACCGAAACCAATCGCAGTACCTAAAGCACCTAAACCGATTAGTAAAGCAACAGCAATATATAACATGTGTATCTCCAGTTATTATTTAGTTAGTTAAGTTAAAAATTAAAGTATTTAATAAAATTAAATTTTGTACATTTGGGCTTCCTGCCCTAAACCATTATGGTTACTTCCTGTGTTACTAGTTCTTGCTAAGTAATTATCTTAGTAGGAACTAGTGATCTTCGTGCGCTAAGCTTAAATACACGATGGTTAACATCATGAAGATAAACGCCTGAAGAGGAATTACGAGTAAATGGAACGCTGCCCATAAAAAGTGTACCGGCAATTGGAACAAACCAATTGTGGCGATCAAAACAAAGATCAACTCACCAGCATACAAGTTACCGAACAAACGCAGAGCCAATGATAATGGACGAGCAAGTAAGGTTACTGTTTCTAGGATGAAGTTTACCGGAATAAAGGCCCAGTGGTTAAACGGTTGTAGTGTAAGTTCCTTCATGAAACCACCAAAACCTTTTATCTTGATTGAGTAGTATATGACTAGGAAGAACACCCCTAAAGAAAGGGCGAAAGTCATATTTAAATCTGTAGTAGGTACTGATTTAATGTAAACATGTTCAGGATCAACCCCCATAAAGCCACCAATAAATTGGGCAATAGTAGGAATTAAGTCAACCGGAACCCAGTCCATGGCATTCATCAACAATACCCATACAAAGATGGTTAATGATAATGGTGCAATTAGCTTATTTTTGCCGTGGAATGTTTCTTTGACAGAGCTATCGACAAAGCCAACTATCATTTCCACTGCACATTGCAGCTTACCGGGAACACCTGTGGTCGCTTTTTTTGCTACCGAGCGGAATGTTAAGAGAAAAACCAAACCTAGAAAGATTGACCAACCTAATGTATCTACATTAAGCGTCATAAAACTTCCTTCGCCTACACTAACTTGCCAGTTAGTAAGGTGATGTTTGATATAAGAGCCTGTATCTGCAGCCATCTTCTATCCTAATTATTGTTGATTAAAGTTAAATTTATTAACAACACCTGCCAAAAACGGCGCAAGCATTGTTAAGGAATATGTTGTAAAAAATGCTATCGGCGTCAAATCGAGAAATTTAAAACACAAAACAAATAAAATTGCCGTTAGTATCATTTTTAATTTTACGCCTTTGTAAAACGAGTCTACGACTTGTTGTGAGGCGCTGGCTCCAGCAAATTTAAATGCTTTAAGAGCAAATACAAAATTAGGGATAATACTTACTGCACCACCAGCTAATGCTGACTGGGCTAAAGTAAATCCCCAATTAAAATAAATAGTTATAAAACTTAGTAGCGTTACTATCAGCTGCATTAGCAGTTGAATATTGGCAACCTTTTTACCCGGTTTCGTTAAAATATTTGTCACCGGTGACTCCTAAGAAACACTGTCATAAAACGTATTTTTTAAGCGAATGTTTTTTTTATAGTCAAACGCGTGCGCAAGTATACTGATTTACAGCGCTTTTGCAACTTTTAAGCCAATAACAATACACTAATTCAGCAAATTTATTATTAGACATTTGGCTAAAAATGTCTGTAGTTGTGAATTATTTCATTAAAGCAAACTTTGGTAGTAACAAAGCACAACTTAATAACAAAAATCAGAAAAGAGTAACTATTGTATTTTTGCCAAAATACCTTCTAACTCATCAAGTGAAGCGAAAGAAATTTCCATTTTGCCTTTGCCTTTTTTGTTGTGCTTGATTTGTACTGGTGAGCCGATGCGCAGAGCTAAATTATCTTCAAGTTTTAAAGTATCAGGGTCTTTTACCTCAGGCTGTTTATCAACAATGGGTTGTTGGACCTTTTTGACTAACTTTTCCGTTTCACGAACGGTCAGCTCTTTGGCGGCAACGGTGCGAGCAGTAGTCGTTTGCAGATCACCTTGTAAGCTTAATAGGGCGCGAGCGTGGCCCATTTCAATATCGCCATTTTCGAGGAAGGTTTTTACGTCATCATTTAAACTATTTAAACGTAATAGGTTGGTTACTGTAGTACGCGATTTACCAACAGCAGTAGCAACTTCTTGATGGGTGAGTTCAAATTCACTTAATAAGCGCTCTAATGCGATGGCTTCTTCCATCGCATTAAGATCTTCACGCTGAATGTTTTCAATTAACGCAATAGCGACAGCTGATTCATCAGGCACATCTTTAATTAAACACGGGATAATGTCTAATTCAGCTAGCTGTGATGCACGCCAGCGACGTTCACCTGCAATAATTTCATATTTATCTTTACCAACAGGACGGACAACTACAGGTTGGATAATACCTTGCGCTTTTATCGAATTAGCAAGCTCTTCAAGAGCACCTTCAGACATATCTTTGCGTGGTTGATACTTACCAGGCTGTAACTGTTCAATAGGTAACTTTTGCAATTCACTTGGAATAACCGCTACATTATTTTCAGTTATATCTTGTTCAGATCTATCTGTTTTTCTAGGTGCTGAGGTTAATAGGGCATCTAAGCCTCTACCTAAGCCGCGACGTTTCGACGTGCTCATGAATATCCTTGCTTATTATTCGCTAACCGCTGCCGGTTGTGCTTGTTTTTTTAATACTTCACCAGCCAAAGCTAAGTATGCTTTTGCACCGGTTGCTGATTTATCATAATACATTGCTGGAGTACCAAAACTTGGTGCTTCTGCTAAACGTACATTGCGAGGGATAACCGTTCGATAAACTTTATCACCAAAATGACGTTTTAATTGCTCAGATACATCATTGGCTAAACGATTACGAGGATCGTACATGGTGCGGAGAATTCCTTCAATATGTAGATCTTTATTCACTACTGAAGAAAGCTTTGAAATTGTATCCATTAATGCGGTTAAGCCTTCAAGAGCGTAATACTCACATTGCATAGGAACTAATACAGAATCTGCAGCAGCCATAGCATTAACGGTGAGCATATTTAGAGAAGGGGGACAATCAATAATGATAAAGTCATAATTTTCTTTAAATGGTGCTAAAGCATTTTTTAAGCGTTGCTCACGAGCATACACTTCCATTAATTTTATTTCAGCAGCAGTAACATCAGTATTTGCTGCAATTAAATCATAATGACCTGTGGTTTCACTGCAGATAACTTCTGGCAGGGGTAATTCATCAATTAGCAACTCATAGCTCGTTGCGTGTACGTCGTATTTATCAATACCACTACCCATAGTTGCATTACCTTGTGGATCAAGATCTATAAGTAATACTTTACGTTTGGTAGCTGCCAATGAAGCGGCCAAGTTAACCGACGTTGTCGTTTTGCCTACACCACCTTTTTGGTTGGCAACTGCTATAATTTTTCCCACAATGTCCCCGCGCCAATAATTTTTTTAAGTTCAGCTGTTATTTTTGTCTGGCTGATTTGCTAATTTAGCAAACAATTCACAGATTAGCTGTTAATTATTTAATTTTCTTTAATTCAATTAAATGTCGTTGCCCTTCAAGCTCTGGCACATTTAGTGTAAAACTTTCAACCAGCTCAAAGCCAGCAGGCATGGAATTTAATTCTTCAGTTGGATACAAGCCTTTTAACGCATAAAATCGACCACTTTCATCAACTAAATGCTGACACCAAGTGATCATATCCTCTAATGAGGCAAAAGCACGACTTAATACCCCGTCAAATGGTATATCCGGAATATATTTTTCCACTCGAGATTGTACAGGCGTTACATTTTCCAGCTTTAATTGATAAACAACTTGCTTTAAAAATGTCACTCGTTTGCCTAAACTGTCTAATAATACAAATTTTTTGTTTGGGTACAAAATAGCTAATGGAATTCCCGGCAAACCAGGGCCAGTTCCAACATCGATAAAACTATTACCATTTAGGTGAGGGCCATTTACTAACGAATCTAAAATATGCTTTACCAACATTTCGCTTGGTTCACGAACGGAAGTTAAATTGTAGGCTTTATTCCATTTATGCAGTAACTCAACATAACCAACAAGCTTATTAATTTGATCTGTACTTAAATTTAAATCTGTTTTGTTTACTAATGCGTTAAGTTCAGACGTAAGTTGGGCTGTTAAATCCATGGATGTGATTGACCGTTAGTTGTTTAATGATAAAAGGCAAATCGACTTAAGCCGATCTGCGTAAAAGTCCGTGTTTCTTCAAGTATACCAACAATAAAGAGATTGCCGCAGGTGTTATACCTGAAATACGCGAGGCTTTGCCTAATGTTTCCGGGCGAGAGTCTGTTAGCTTGGCCACAACTTCGTTTGATAATCCTGAAATTTTTGAAAAGTCAAAATCACCAGGGATCAGAGTATTTTCATGACGTTTCTTTTTATTGATCTCATCTAACTGACGATCAATATAACCTTGATACTTAGTTTGAATTTCAACTTGCTCAAATGCTTGTTTATCAGTAATCCCAGGGCCAAATTCACTAATAGACATTAATTCTTCATAACGAGTTTCAGGACGACGTAACAATTCTTCCAAGTTAGCTTCTTTGCTTAATGGATTTTTAAGCATAGGGTTTAATTTATCTACCGCTGGATGATCTTTTTGTACCCATAAAGCGCGTAAACGTTGACGTTCCTGCTCGACATTTTCCATTTTTTCACAAAAACGTGCCCAACGCGCATCACCAACTAAGCCTAGGTCACGACCTTGCTCTGTTAAGCGAATATCGGCATTGTCTTCGCGTAGTAATAAACGATATTCAGCACGTGAAGTAAACATACGGTAAGGTTCTTTGGTACCTAACGTAGATAAATCATCAATCAAAACGCCCATGTATGCCTGTTCACGACCAGGAGTCCAAGATTCTTTATCTTGACTGCGACGAGCTGCATTTAAGCCGGCAACTAAACCTTGTGCACCAGCTTCTTCATAACCAGTAGTTCCGTTAATTTGACCAGCAAAAAATAGATTTTCAATATGCTTGGTTTCTAAGGTTTGTTTTAAGTCGCGAGGATCAAAGAAATCATATTCGATTGCGTAACCCGGACGTGTAATATGTGCGTTTTCAAAGCCTCTAATTGAGCGAACTAATTCCATTTGCACATCAAACGGTAAACTTGTGGAAATACCATTTGGATAAATTTCATGGGTTGTTAAACCTTCAGGCTCAACAAAAATTTGATGCGAGTCTTTATCACTGAAACGCATAATTTTATCTTCAATTGATGGGCAATAGCGTGGGCCAATTCCTTCAATTACACCGGTATACATTGGTGAACGATCTAAGCCACTACGAATAATGTCATGCGTATTAGTATTAGTATGGGTAATGTAGCAAGGGATCTGCTGCGGGTGATGTTCAGTTTTTCCCATAAACGAGAATGTTGGCACTGGTGCATCGCCTGCTTGTTCTTGCATCACAGAAAAATCAAGACTGCGGGCATCTAAACGAGGTGGGGTTCCGGTTTTTAAACGATCGATCCTAAATGGCATATCTCGTAAACGATCAGCTAAATTAACTGATGCAGGATCGCCTGCGCGACCACCTTGATAACTGTTTAAGCCAATATGTATCTGACCTGCAAGGAAAGTACCTACGGTTAATACAACAGTTTTACCAGTAAACTTTAATCCCATTTGCGTAGAAACACCGGCTACACGATCACCATCCATGATCAAGTCATCACATGCTTGTTGGAATATTGTTAAATTTTCTTGGTTTTCCAAATAGTTACGTACATAAGACTTGTATAATAAACGATCCGCTTGTGCTCTTGTTGCACGAACAGCCGGCCCCTTTGAAGAGTTAAGTGTACGAAATTGGATCCCGGCATGATCAGTTGCTTCAGCCATTAAACCACCTAGCGCATCAATCTCTTTTACCAGGTGACCTTTACCGATTCCACCTATTGCTGGATTACACGACATGGCACCCAAAGTGTCAATATTATGAGTAAGCAATAATGTTTTGCAACCCATACGAGCTGCCGCTAAAGATGCTTCTGTGCCTGCGTGTCCGCCCCCAACAACAATTACGTCAAAGGATTCTTGATACAACATGCTTGAGCACCTCTAAAAATTTATGAATGAAAAATATAAGATGTGTATTCTACCGTTATTTTTAGCTGAGGGATACGATCAAAGTGTTAAAAAGATCTAAGGTTTGATCGTTAAATAATATATAAAGATCTATTATTAGATCTTATTACTATTACTATTAAGGATCCTTATTTCTGTTGATAAGTAGTATTTTCATATATACAACATATGTTTAGGTAAGATCGGATCCTGTGATCAAAGCTTGATCAACTACCGTATAAGCTTTGATCAAAACATCTATTTATCCACAAGCACTTTTACTTAAATTTAATGTACACTGAATAATAATAGAAAATTAATATGTTTTACCCAGAGTTATCCACATTTGTATTTTAATGTGATCTAATATGTGAATAACTCTTTATAACTGATCAATTATTGATCGTACCCAATTGGCAGAAGCTTCTTCTGGATCATCAATATCGATCATATCTATGGTAAATATATTAGCTAGCTGTTTTGCACTTTTATCTAACATTATGTTTTGTATGCTTTTTCCTGCAGAACAAAACGTGTCATAGCTGCTGTCGCCGACAGCGATCACGAAGAAAGGTAGATCGTTAAAGTCTTGATCGTCAGCTTTTAGATCGTGGATAAAATTTTCGATGTTTTCAGGGAAATCCCCTGCACCATGAGTTGAAGTACAAAACAGCCAAGTCTGATCTTTTTTATTTATTTCAGAATAATTGGGCTGAAAGTGTATTTTTGTGCTGTGACCATGCTCTTTTAGTACTTCTTCAGCTGCTTCTGCAACGTACTCTGTACCACCTAACATACTGCCAACTATGATTTGAAATGAGGACATTGATACTCCCTATTTGGATAAAATATTGTGATTTTATATAGCGGAAGTATATAGGAAAACAGAAACGAGAGGCGAGAAACTAGAAACGAAAATCGTGGATAAATTCCAGTTCATGCTTAGAATTGCAAGTATTGTGGTAGGAGTAATGATGAAAAAATATTTTAATAGAATATATTTAGCCTTCTGCAAATAGAAAAGCCTAACAATATCAATTGTCAGGCTCTTCGTTTCTAGCACTCTCGTATCTTTCTTTATTTACCTATACAAAACGAAGAAAATATCTGGCCTAACAGGTCATCAGAAGTAAACTCACCGGTGATTTCATTGAGTTCTTGTTGGCATATGCGTAATTCTTCGGCTAAAATTTCGCCAGCAACATATGACTCAAGTTGATCTAAGCCACTAATTAAATGTTGGTGAGCATTATTTAATGCGACTAAATGACGTCGACGTGCCATAAAACCACCTTCAATATTACCTTCATAACCCATACATTCTTTTAAGTGATCTTTTAATGTCGTAACACCAGATTCAGTTTTTGCCGACAAAGAAACCGTTGGCGTGCCGTGATCTATCGTTAAACCGGTTGCTATACCACTGACATCGGCTTTATTTTTAACTATAGTTACTCCCATATTCGCAGGTAGCTTTTCAAAAAACTCAGGCCAGAAGGCTTTTGGGTTGTCGCCTGTTTCTTTACATGAGTCGATCATTAATAAGACTCTATCGGCTTGTGCAATTTCTTTCCAGGCACGCTCAATGCCGATTTGTTCCACTTTATCTGGACTTTCTCGTAAACCAGCAGTATCAATAATATGTAATGGCATGCCATCAATATGGATCTGTTCGCTTAATACATCACGAGTAGTACCTTCAATGTCAGTAACTATGGCGGAATCTTTTCCACTTAAAGCATTCAGCAAGCTTGATTTACCTGCATTTGGACGCCCTGCAATCACCACACGCATACCTTCTCTGATAATGGCGCCTTGTTGAGCTTTAGCCATCACATCGTCAACCTGGGTGATTAACGATTTTAAATCGGTATTAATTTTAGTATCGGCAAGAAAATCAATTTCTTCTTCAGGAAAGTCGATAGCAGCTTCTACGTACATACGTAAATGGATCACATCATCTACTAATTGATGTACAAGCTTGGAAAAATCACCTTGTAGGGAGTGTAAGGCGCAGCGAGCAGCTTGTTCAGAGCTTGAATTGATTAAATCGGCGATCGCCTCGGCTTGGGTTAAGTCAAGCTTATCATTCATAAATGCTTGCTCTGAAAACTCTCCTGGACGGGCCATACGAACAGCTTTTAAGCTTAATATATGTTTTAGCAACATATCCAAAATAACCGGTCCACCATGGCCCTGTAATTCTAATATATCTTCGCCAGTGAACGAGTTAGGACCTTTAAAGTAAAGTGCGATGCCTTGATCTATAACTTGTTTATTTTGATCATAAAATGGTAAATATTCTGCTTTTCTGATTTCTGGTACTTTACCTAATAAATGCTCGGCAACCATTTTGGCTAGGGGTCCTGAAACACGAATTATGCCCACACCACCTCTACCTGGTGCTGTCGCTTGTGCAGCTATGGTTTCAGTGTTGTGGCTTAGAGAGCTTGTGTTTGGCATTGGTTAATTCGCTAATTCGTTTAAATTGGATAATTGGTTGTATTATAAACATAAAAGAAACGAGAGACTAGAAACGAGGGACGAAGAGCCGAAAATTAACAGATATTAAATATGTTATTAGATAAAATATACTGTCATTCCATCACTCGCACTAGCGAGGGGGAACCTTGTGGGTAAATTATTAACATATTTACTCTTTAATTCGTTTCAACATCCAGCTTCCAGACATGCTCTTCGTTTCTCGCCTCTTAAAAGTAAAAAGGGTAGCTAACCAGCTACCCTTGTTTATTCATTTTAGAAGTTATATTACTTCTTCGCTAACAGTGCTTTTTCTTCGGCTTTATCTATACCTCTGAAAATAATCAGCATTTGAACAATAGTAATTACGTTTGAAATAAACCAGTAAAGTACTAATCCTGATGGGAACCATAAGAAGAAGAAGGTGAAAAACACTGGCATCCACTGCATCATTTTTTGCTGCATAGGATCTTGGCTCATCGCTGGTTGTAATTTTTGCATTAACAACATCGATGCACCCATTAAAATAGGCAAGATAAAGTAAGGGTCTTTTGATGATAAATCAGTGATCCATAGTCCAAACTCTGCATGACGTAATTCAACACTTTCCATAAACACCCAGTAAAGTGCTAAGAAAATTGGCATTTGTAGAATTAGCGGTAAACAACCACCAGCAGGGTTTACTTTCTCTTTCTTATAAAGCTCCATCATAGCTTGTGACATTTTTTGTCTGTCATCGCCATGGCGTTCTTTTAATGCAGCCATTTTTGGTTGAATTTTACGCATTTTCGCCATTGACGTATATTGCGTTTTAGTAAGTGGGTACATTAATGTTTTCACTACAATAGTGATACAAATAATTGCTAAACCCCAGTTTACCACGATATCTTGAATGAAAATTAGTAACCAGAATAATGGTTGGCTGATCATCCAAAGGAAACCGTAATCAACTGTTAAGTCTAAACCTTCAGAGATTTTTTCTAACTTGTCTTGGTCTTTAGGGCCTACATAGAAAGTAGATGTGGCAGTTTCAGAACTACCTGGAGCAATATTAATTAATGGTTCTTTAAAACCGATAACAGCTTGACCATTGTTGTCTAAATAACGGCTATATAGTTGATTGTTTGTTTCATTACTTGGTACCCAGGCGGTAACAAAGTAATGCTGAAGCATAGCTACCCAGCCAGCTTTAGTTGATTCTTTTAAATTTGCGTCTTCAATATCACCAAAGTCATACTTTTCATAACGAGTTTCGCTCGTAGAGTATGCAGCACCTCGGTAGGTTGGCATCATCATATTAGAGTCTTCATCAACATTGGTTGATTGCTTTAACTGACCGTATAACTGAACAGAAGCTGCGGCTGACGAGTTGTTGATAATTTTATAATTAACAGCTACGTCATATTTACCTTTAGTTAAAGTAAAACTCTTTACATAGGTGATGTCATTTTCAGAAAATGTTAATTCAACAACTAAGCTGTCATTGCTTTCATTTAAAGCATAACTTTGCGCAGCAGTTGAGTAAATTGGACGACCTGCAGGATTAGCATCAGGACCTTGACTACCGATTAAGCCACTTTGAGCAACAAAGGTATAACCTTGAGTGGTTAATATTGGCATTGGGATGCCACTGCCTTGTTCAGTTTCAAAGGCTAATAAATTAGCTGCAATAATGTCGCCACCTTGTGTATTAACTTTAAGTTCTAATACATCTGAAGTAATGGTAATTATGCCACCTTTAGTTTCAGCTTGCGGTACTGACGTTTGTTCGCCAGTTGCAGCAGGAATAAACTCGCCAGATTCAGCTGAGTTACTAGAAGGTACAGAAGTAGTTTCACTAACTTCTACCGGTGTTTGAATAGGGGCATTATCCATTTGCCATTGGTTGAATAGTAAATAACTAACAACTAACAATGCTACAAATAGCAAACCGCGTTGTGATTCCATAATGTGCTAATTCTCTTGTTTTGATTTTGGTACGGGATCTTCTCCACCCGCATGCAGTGGGTGACATCTTAATATACGTTTGCCTGCTAACCAACCACCTTTTAACACGCCAAAGCGATTAATTGCTTCAATAGCATAAGTAGAGCAGGTTGGATCGAATCGACAATTATTGCCTAAGAGCGGGCTAAGCCAACGTTTATAAGCAATTATGGGAGCAATAATTAACTTTTGTGCCGTTGAATTATTTTTCGCCATATTTTTTCCAGTTGTTGATTTATCGCATCGTTATCGAGTTTATCAATGCCAGACTTTACCATAACAACCAGATCGACTGCAGGTAATTTATGTTGATTTAATCGAAAACTTTCTCTGGTAAGTCGTTTTACACGATTTCTTTGCACAGCTAATTTAACTCGCTTCTTGGCAATAGCCATGCCTAAGCGATTATTATTGTCTGAATTTGAAGTAATTAAGATGGTGAAATGGTTAGAACCATAACGAGTGGGGTTGTCGAAGACTTGTTTAAAATGACCGGGAGTCAACAAACGTGACTCCCGATTAAATTCGTAGTTACCCATATGGGTTACTTATCCTTATTTTACAATAAGAATTAAGCGGTAAGCTTAGCACGACCTTTTGCACGACGACGTGCAATTACTGCACGACCGTTTTTAGTTGCCATGCGAGCACGGAAACCGTGGTTACGTTTACGCTTTAAGTTACTAGGTTGAAATGTTCTTTTCATTACGCTAATCCGTCTGTTTTGTTTGCTTTGCGAAAACAAACGTTTTCGAGCAGGGTGATAAAATTTGAGGCCGAATTCTAAGTTTAATTGCAACTAAAGTCAACGATAATTATAAATTAATAATAGAAAAGATCCTTTTCGCATTAATAGGGATCTTTTTGATCACAAATTACGATCGTTAATTATGATCTTTATCCTCTATGGCCAGTGTTTTTATGGTTAAAACAATAATGTCCACAGTTTTATAACAATAGAAAGTTTTAGCTTTAATAACTTTATATTTGGCAAGGAGTATTATAGTTTATTATATCGCTTAATTAATAGTAGTGATTACAATTTAATCTATTTATTATAACGTTTAATATCAACAAGTTATCTTTAATATCTATTTTTAGTAAAAGTTTTTTTTCATTTAATGCTTTTGCCGTATTGCACTTGTGGATAAGTAGGGAGATAATGACTTTAATCTAACAATTATTATTATAACTTAGATCGTTTCGACCATTATTTATTTAGCACTCAATTAGTCATTAAATTTATTGTTTTTCAATATTTTTATATAACTGATTCTTTTCTAGTTAGTGCCATCAGAGTTAAGCGATTTATTACAGGAGTTTTTGAGTGGAACATTCACTCTGGAAAAGTTGCTTATCTGTTCTTGAAGAAGAACTACCTGCCCAGCAATTTAGTATGTGGATAAGACCACTACAATGTGTTGTTGACAGCAACAGCATGACTTTATATGCACCAAACCGATTTGTCCTTGATTGGGTTCGTGAAAAGTACATGACCCGAATTACTCAGTTGGTTGCTATAGAAGAATCAAACCCACCAGAATTACGGTTCGATGTTGGTAATAAACCCGCCCAAGTTCAAAGTGTTGCTGCCGAGGTTGCCAATAAATTTGCAGCCAGCCACAACCAAAATTACGCACAAGCAAGTGCTAGTGCCGAAGTTGTTCCAAATATTCCTAAAACTACCAATGTAAGAGATAAGTATACTTTCGATAATTTCGTAGAAGGTAAATCTAATCAGCTGGCCCGTGCCGCAGCTTCACAAGTTGCCGATAATCCTGGTCAAGCATATAACCCGTTGTTTATTTATGGCGGCACTGGTTTAGGAAAAACCCACTTATTACATGCTGTTGGTAACGGAATTCTGTTAAAAAATCCAAAAGCCAAAATTGCTTACATGCATTCTGAACGTTTTGTACAAGATATGGTTAAAGCATTGCAAAACAATGAAATTGAAAAATTTAAGCAATACTATCGCGGTGTCGATGCCTTACTAATTGATGATATTCAATTTTTTGCTAATAAAGAACGAACGCAAGAAGAGTTTTTCCATACCTTTAATGCCTTATTAGAAGGTAATCAGCAAATAATATTAACTAGTGATAGATATCCAAAAGAAATCACTGGTGTTGAAGATAGATTAAAATCCCGTTTTGGTTGGGGCTTAACTTTAGCAATTGAACCGCCAGAGCTTGAAACAAGGGTGGCAATATTAAAACGCAAAGCGCAAGAGAGTAATACTAATTTGGCAGATGAAGTTGCATTCTTCATAGCCAAACGTTTACGTTCTAATGTTCGCGAATTGGAAGGAGCATTAAATAGAGTTATCGCTAATGCTAATTTTACCGGCCGCCCAATTACTATTGATTTTGTTCGTGAAGCATTACGTGATTTACTAGCCTTACAAGATAAACTTGTGACGATAGACAATATACAAAGGACTGTTGCTGAGTATTACAAAATTAAAGTTGCAGATATTTTATCAAAACGTCGCAATCGATCCGTTGCCAGACCAAGACAAATTGCAATGGCATTAGCAAAAGAATTAACTAATCACAGTTTACCTGAGATTGGTGATGCGTTTGGTGGTCGTGATCACACTACGGTCCTACACGCATGTCGTAAAGTTAAATCTTTACGTGAAGAAACACATGATATAAAAGAAGATTACTCAAATCTAATAAGAACACTATCATCGTAACAGGATATTAAAGAATGAAATTTTCATTATCTAGGGATTTACTTTTAAAACCACTTTTATTGGTTTCTGGTGCAGTTGAGCGTAAAAGCACTTTACCTATTTTAGGTAATATACTACTAGAAGTTAGTGGGCAGTCACTTACTATGATAGCCACTGATTTAGAGCTTGAAATGGTTTCTTCTACTGAAATTAACAATGAAGGCCCAGATGGGAAAGTTACAGTTCCAGCGCGTAAATTGTTGGATATATGTAAAAGCCTGCCTGATGATGCTCAAATCCAATTTGAACTTTCCGGTGAATCAATCAGTATTGTTTCCGGCCGCAGTCGTTACTCTCTTGCTACTCTTCCTGCTAATGATTTTCCTAATATTGAGCAATGGCAGGGGGATGTTGAATTTAGTTTGCAAAAGTCCCAATTGCTACGACTAATTGAAAGTACTCATTTTTCTATGGCGAATCAAGATGTACGTTATTATTTAAATGGTATGTCGATTGAAACAGAAAATAATGAAATACGTTCTGTTGCTACCGATGGTCATCGTTTGGCTATTTGTAAAATAGTTAATGACAGCTTAACTTTACCAGCGCGTCAAGTTATTGTGCCTCGTAAAGGCATTCTTGAAATTATCAGATTGCTTGACCCTATTGATGAAAATGTACAAGTTTATTTAGGGCCAAATCATATTCGCATCATAGATAATGACTTTTCATTTACCAGTAAACTTGTTGATGGCCGCTTTCCTGATTATCGTAGAGTACTACCAAGAAATGGTGATAAAGTACTGACTACAAATAAAGAAAAATTAAAACAAGTGTTATCACGAGCTTCTATTTTATCTAATGAAAAATTTAAAGGTGTAAGATTAAACTTTGCTCCTAATGAATTAAAAATCACTGCAAATAATCCTGAGCAAGAACAAGCTGAAGAATACCTTGAAATTGACTTTCCGTTTGATAGTTTAGAAATAGGCTTTAACGTAAGTTACATCCTTGATGTTCTAAATGCTATTAAAGAAGATGGGGTTAAGTTTACTTTGTCTGATGCAAACTCTAGTGTAGTACTTGAAGGTGAAGAAACCGGCGAAGCCCTTTATGTGATTATGCCTATGCGACTTTAGTTGTTGATTTAACCGTTAATGAGTATTAGCAGTTTAACAACCAGTCAATTTCGAAATTTAAGTTACATCAGTGTTAATTTTCATTCTAAATTAAATTTAATCACCGGAGATAATGGCAGTGGCAAAAGCAGTTTACTAGAAAGTTTATTTTTCTTGGGGCATGGGAAATCTTTTCGTACCACAAAAATTGAAAATTTAATTAATAATGTAAGTGACCATTTTGTTGTTAGTGTTAAAGATGACAGAAATTATCAACTAGGTGTACGACGAGACAATAGCGGTAATTTTGACATAAAAATTAATGGCGATTCTAAATTTAGATTATCAGATTTAGCCAAGAATATTGCCGTTCAAGTTATTACACCAGAGACGTTCAGATTATTTTTTGGTGGTCCTAAAGAGCGACGCAAATTTGTAGATTTAGGATTGTTTCACGTGGAACATCAGTATTCTGATCTTTGGCGTGATTTTAGAAAGGTTCTATTACAACGTAATGCTTGTCTAAAAACTAGAATTACGGGTCAGCAATTTGACTATTGGAATGAATTATTTTGTCAATATTCTCAGCATATTGCCGATGTTAGGGTTGCCTACATAGAACAACTTTCTGGCGAATTAAACAGATGGTTGAAGATTTTATTACCGACACTATCTGAAGATATTGTTTTACATTACTCGCAAGGTTGGAGTAGTAAGCGTAAGTTGATAGACGTTTTGAATGAAAATTCACAGCGAGAAAAAAAATATGGGCATAGCTTATTTGGGGCTCATAAATTCGATGTTAAATTTAATTATAAAAAATCAAACATTGAACAAGTTTTATCTCGGGGTCAACAAAAATTATTTTTGATGGCTCTGACAATAGCGCAGGCTAATTTAATTTTTAACTGCCAACAAATAGCACCAATAATTCTTATAGATGATATTGGCGCTGAGTTAGATACCAGTTCCAGAACTGCTCTAGCTCGAGCAATTGAGCAATTAAATTGTCAGTTGTTCATTACGGCAATAGACACAAATGCACTGGAACCAATAATTCCAGAACAACAAAATTATAAAATGTTTCACGTGGAACATGGCGTGATATCAGAACTAAAGCAAGGCGATTAAAATGAGTGTAGAAAATGAATACGGCTCGTCCAGTATCAAAGTCTTAAAAGGCTTAGATGCAGTACGTAAAAGACCAGGTATGTATATCGGTGATACCGATGATGGTACTGGTTTACACCACATGGTTTTCGAGGTTCTTGATAACTCAATTGATGAAGCATTAGCTGGTCATTGTCAGGACATTACTGTAACTATTCATGGTGATAACTCGGTATCTGTTAAAGATGATGGTCGTGGTATCCCAACTGATATTCACCCAGAAGAGGGAGTATCTGCTGCCGAAGTAATCATGACAGTACTTCATGCTGGTGGTAAATTTGGTGGTGAAGATTCTGGTTATAAAGTTTCTGGTGGTTTGCACGGTGTAGGTATTTCAGTAGTAAATGCGTTAAGTTCTAAACTGGAATTAACTATCCGCAGGGCTGGTAAGGTTCATGAACAAGCATATAGTATGGGTGATGCCGTAGCACCATTGAAAGAGATCGGTACAACAGAAAAAACAGGTACTCAGGTACGCTTCTGGCCAAGTGATGAAACATTCTCTGATACTATTTTTCATTACGATATATTAGCGAAGCGTATTCGCGAATTGTCTTTCTTAAACTCCGGTGTATCAATTCGTCTTAAAGATGAGCGTGATGGGCGTGAAGATCACTTCTATTATGAAGGTGGTATTCAAGCATTCGTTGATTATTTAAATACCAATAAAACACCTGTAAATGATCAAATATTTTATTTTGATCTTACCCGTGATGACGGCATTGTGGTTGAAATAGCAATGCAGTGGAATGATGGCTTCCAAGAAAATATCCACTGTTTTACTAATAATATTCCACAGCGTGATGGTGGTACTCATTTAAGTGGTTTTAGAACAGCATTAACTCGTACCTTAAATAGTTATATGACGAAAGAAGGTTTAAACAAAAAAGCTAAAGGCGGCGGTGAAACCAGCGCAAGTGGCGATGATGCTCGTGAAGGCTTAACGGCAGTAATATCAGTTAAAGTGCCAGACCCTAAGTTTTCTTCACAAACTAAAGATAAATTGGTTTCTTCAGAAGTTAAAACTGCTGTTGAACAAGCTATGGGTGAAAAGTTAGGTGAATACTTACTTGAAAATCCAACTATAGCAAAAACCATTATCATGAAAATTATCGATGCCGCACGTGCTCGTGAAGCGGCGCGTAAAGCTCGTGAAATGACTCGCCGTAAAGGCGTATTAGATATAGCAGGTTTACCGGGCAAACTTGCCGATTGTCAGGAAAAAGATCCTGCACTTTCTGAACTATATATTGTGGAAGGGGACTCTGCTGGCGGATCAGCCAAGCAGGGGCGTAACCGTAAAAACCAAGCAATTCTTCCGCTTAAAGGTAAAATACTAAACGTCGAAAAAGCTCGTTTTGATAAAATGATATCTTCACAAGAAGTGGGGACGTTAATCACTGCTTTAGGTTGTGGTATTGGCCGTGATGAATATAACCCAGATAAAATGCGTTATCATTCGATCGTTATCATGACCGATGCCGATGTAGATGGCTCACACATCCGTACATTATTATTAACCTTCTTCTACCGTCAAATGCCAGAAGTAATTGAACGTGGCTATATTTATATTGCTCAACCACCATTATATAAAGTGAAAAAAGGTAAGCAGGAAAGATACCTAAAAGATGATGAACAAAAGGAAGAGTACTTCACATCGCTTGCATTAGATAATTCATCTATACACGTAAATGAAGGTGCTCCTGCTGTATCAGGATTAGCGTTAGAAGGTTTATTTAATCAATATCGCGATACAATGAAAATTATTCAACGTGTTTCCCGACAAATACCGGAATCATTATTGAATCAATTAGTTTACGCTCCAGTAATTGGCAATGGCGACTTTGCAGATAAAGCTAAAGTTGAAGCGTGGACGAAGACTTTCGTAGAATTGCTAGAAGAACAAGGCGACAACGGTTCATTATACTCAGCAACGGTAGAGCATGACAGTGAACGAAACATCTACTTTCCGTCTGTTACAATCCGTATGCACGGCATAGACAACGTGCACAACTTTAGTTATGAACTCATTCATTCTTCAGAATTTAAAGCTATTATGGCGCTTAACGAAGCCATTAATGGTCTCATGGAAGAAGGTGCATACGTTAAACGTGGCGAGAAAGTTAAACCGGTTAAGTCGTTTGTAGAAGCTCGTACATGGTTAATGAAAGAAGCTGAACGTGGTCAATATATCCAACGTTATAAAGGTTTGGGTGAAATGAACCCTGAGCAGCTTTGGGAAACTACAATGGATCCTGAAACTCGCCGCATGTTACAAGTAACTATTGAAGATGCAGTAGGTGCTGATCAATTGTTTACTACTTTAATGGGTGATCACGTTGAACCGCGTCGTAAGTTTATTGATGATAACGCGCTGAACGTTGAAAACTTGGATGTGTAGTTAAATACCTATAACGTTATCATTTTCAAAACCCAGCTAACTAGCTGGGTTTTTGTTTTTAAGAGTTATAGTTTTAGAAACGAGAAACCCGAGTAAGTGAACACATTTATAAGTGTATATAAAAAGTAAATGTTCCGTCGCTTTCAAGTTATTGCTACAAGATAAAGAAGAGTGGCTCTTCGTTTCTCGTATATCGACTCTAGTTTCTGATATTTTTCACTAGGCGAAGAAGTAAACAACCGTTATAATTAGCGCAATTTTTTCACCTAACAAACAATACGGTATTCATGAGTACATTTGATATCAAAACATTTCAGGGATTAATACTTAAATTACAACAGTATTGGTCAGAGCAGGGTTGTGTAATTGTACAACCATTAGACTTAGAAGTGGGTGCTGGTACATTTCACCCAATGACATTCTTACGTTCAATTGGCCCAGAGCCAATGAGCAGTGCTTACGTACAACCTTGTCGTCGTCCTACCGATGGCCGTTATGGTGAAAATCCAAATCGTTTACAACACTATTACCAATTTCAGGTAGTGCTAAAGCCATCACCTAAAAATATTCAGGAGTTATATCTTAACTCATTAAAAGAAATAGGCATTGATACATTAGTTCACGATGTTCGATTTGTTGAAGATAATTGGGAGTCACCTACGTTAGGTGCTTGGGGATTAGGCTGGGAAATCTGGCTTAATGGTATGGAAATTACTCAGTTCACTTACTTTCAACAAGTAGGTGGCTTAGAGTGTGCTCCGGTTACTGGTGAGATCACATACGGCTTAGAACGTTTAGCCATGTACATTCAAAATGTTGATAGCATATATGACTTAGTTTGGGCTGACGGTCCATTAGGTAAAGTATATTACCGCGACGTATTTCATCAAAATGAAGTTGAGCAATCTAAATATAACTTTGAGCATGCCAATGTTGATGCGTTATTTAATCAATTTGATGTTTGTGAAGCCGAAAGTGCAAAATTAATAGAACTAGGCTTGCCATTACCAGCTTACGAGCAAGTGATGAAAGCATCACACGCATTTAATTTATTAGATGCCCGCCATGCAATTTCTGTTACCGAAAGACAGCGCTATATATTAAGAGTACGTACCTTAGCAAAAGCATGTGCACAAGCTTACTACGCAGCTCGTGAAGAATTAGGTTTTCCAATGTGTCGTGATAATAAAGACCAGGAGGGTAAGTAAATGAGCACTAATACTCTTCTTATTGAATTAGGTACCGAAGAACTACCACCAATGGCGCTCAAAAAACTGGCGACAGCATTTTTTGATTCAATCACTGAACAATTATCATCAGCATCATTAAATTATAGTGAAGCAAAATGGTTTGCTACTCCACGCCGCCTAGCGGTAATGGTAAAAGAGTTAGAACAACAGCAAGCTGATAAAGTTGTTGAAAAACGTGGTCCGGCTATAAATGTTGCTTTTGATGCTGAAGGAAATGCCACCAAAGCAGCTCAAGGTTGGGCTCGTTCAAATGGTATTACTGTAGAACAAGCCGAGCGTTTAGCTACAGATAAAGGCGAATGGTTACTGCATAAAGCAACACAAAAGGGTCAGTCAATAAATGACTTAATTGAAGTTATAGTAAATACAGCTGTAGGCAAACTTCCAATCCCTAAACCAATGCGTTGGGGCAGTAGCCGAATTCAGTTTATTCGTCCTATACATACTTTAACTATGATGTATGGCGAAGAAGTTATTGCTGGTGAAGTGTTAGGAATTCAATCTAGTAATCAATTGCAAGGCCATCGTTTTCATTTTGATGGCAATATTGAATTGCCAAATGCTGATGTATATGAAGCTACGCTTGAACAAGCATATGTAATAGCAGACTACGAAGTTCGTCGTAATAAGATCATTGCTGAGGTAAATGCGGCAGCTAATACACTAAATGCAACTGCATTACTGGATGATGAATTGGTTGATGAAGTAACATCAATTAATGAATGGCCATCAGTGCTAGTTGGCAGCTTTGATGAAGACTTTTTGCAAGTGCCAGCGGAACCATTAATCTATTCGATGAAAGATCATCAAAAATACTTCCCTGCAGTAGGGGCTAATGGTGAACTATTAGCTAAGTTTATTTTTGTCACTAACATTGAATCGAAACAACCAGAAGAAGTTGTTCGTGGTAATGAAAAAGTTATCCGTCCACGTTTGGCTGATGCTGAGTTTTTCTTTACAACGGATAAAAAACAAAGTTTAGAAGATCGTCTAGTTAGCCTTGAAAATGTATTGTTTCAAAAGCAGTTGGGTACATTAAAAGATAAATCAGAGCGTATTGCCGATTTAAGTAAACACATTGCTGGTTCATTAAAGGAAAATACTGAAAATGCCTATCGCGCCGGCTTATTAAGTAAAACCGATTTAATGACAGATATGGTTCTTGAGTTCCCACAAGTACAAGGAACTATGGGCAAGTATTACGCACAAAATGATGGTGAAGTTGAAGCTGTTGCCCAGGCACTAGAAGATCAATATCGCCCACGTTTTGCTGGTGACAAGTTACCGGAAGGCGTTATTGGCGCAAGCGTTGCTATCGCAGATAAAGTTGATACATTGGTAGGAATTTTTGGTATTAACCAAGCACCTAAAGGTGATAAAGACCCATTTGCATTACGTCGAGCGGCAATTGGTTTAATTCGAATTATTATCGAGAAGAAACTGCCTCTTGATATCGCTGAGTTACTGACAGTAAGTATTGCATCATATGGTGATAAGCTTTCTAATACGAATACTGCTGCAGACGTTATAGAATTCATCATGGGTCGTTTCCGTGCCTATTATCAAGAGCAGGGTATCACTGTTGATGTGATTCAAGCTGTCTTGGCAAATAAGCCTACTGCACCATTGGATTTTGACCAACGTGTTAAAGCCGTAAGTTTCTTCCAGACGTTAGATGAAGCGCAAGCATTAGCTGCAGCAAATAAACGAGTTGGTAATATTTTGGCTAAATTTGAAGGTCAACTATATAGCGAATTTAATCTTGAACTTGCAACTGAGCCTGCAGAATTAGCACTAGCAGAAGTATACAGTAATTTAAGTACTGAACTTACACCATTATTTGCTAATAAAGAATATCAACTAGCTCTAACAAAGTTAGCAAGCTTAAGAGCACCAGTTGATGAATTTTTTGATAATGTAATGGTTATGGCTGATGATGAAGCTGTTAAGACCAACCGTTTAACTTTGCTCAGTCAATTAAGAGAAAGTTTTTTTAATGTAGCCGATATCTCGTTGTTACAATAATTGCTAGGTAATTATTGTGTCGTCCTGAAATAGGGTTACACATTCAGGACTGGACATATATTAGAACAAAAAAAGACGCCAATTGGCGTCTTTTTTATTATGAGAGACGAGAACCGAAGAGCCATTGTTTGTAGGCACGTTTTGAATTTGGGAGGTCCCGTGCAAAAGCATTACGGGATGACGTGGTGTAAATTAACTAACATCATGAATACTAGTACATTATTAGAAAAAATAATCTGTCATTCCGTTGAACGACTGCATGGACGCAGGAGGTAGAGTAACGCAGGGAGCAGTTACCGAAAACGGAACCCCCTTTATTGACAGCGAGCGGTGCTTATTTCTTCTTGATCAAATACTGATAGGGCGAAGAAGCGACATCCTTTATTACTAACTCATGCTCCATAAAGTCGCAAAAACTGGGTATATCTCGAGTAGTTGATGGGTCATCAGCTATTACCAGTAAAGTTTCGCCCACTGCAATCTTACGAATATTCATTCGTACCATCATGACTGGCTCCGGACAACGCAATCCTATTGCATCGAGAGTATGGTCAGCATTATTTAAAGTAGCTTGCTTCATTGGTTATTTATTTTCTTGGTAAATTTATTGCAATTAAGTACGGCTATTTTATGTTTTTATAGCTAATATAAACAAGTATTATTTATTCACTCCTCCTAAGGTTATACATGTATTTACCATGGTTATTCAAAATTATGTTCGGAATAATTTTGTTATCGGCCTCTTTTGCACAAGCTGATGAGTTTAATGACCTTCGAGCTGATTTCTTACTGGCAGAAGAGGTTAAGTGGGATATTAATTCTGCTGCATATCAAACAAAGCTAAAAAAATTTGATGGTTATCCATTACAAGATTATTTTCAATTAGCACAATTGAAGAAAAACTTGTTGATGAAGAATGAGCAACAAATATCAGCATTTTTGAGTTTATATGATAACACGCCGTTAGATTGGAGCTTACGTAAACCATGGTTACTACACTTAATTAGGTATAAGTATAAAAAACGTTTTATAAAATATTATAAGCCGAGTCGTAATAAACAATTTACCTGTAACTATTATCAATATCAGTTAGATACAGGGGTAAATAAAAACACGGTATTGCCCAAAATAACTGAACTTTGGCTAAATGGTGAGTCATTACCAAAAGAGTGTGACAAGTTATTCTCGCTGTGGACTAAAAAAGGGTTCCGAACTAATGAGTTAATTTGGCAGCGAGTTATGCTGGCTCAGCAAAAAAGAAAATATGGTTTAGTAAAATATTTATTGAAACTGTTGCCGCAAAAAGAGCAGTATTTGGTTGAGTTGTGGAAAAAAATTAAGCGCTCACCCAAACAAATTGCGCAACTAAATAAGTTAAAACGTAATAATAAACAAGAAACACTAGTGATTGTTGATGGCTTGAAACGACTTGTTTGGAGAGATGAGGTGTTAGCCTTATCGGTGTTTGAAAAAGCTGATAAACAGGGCCGATTTAACAATGAACAAAAGGAACATATTCTAACGTCTTTGGTTACTGCTGTGGCTCGCTCTGAAGACCCGACGGCACAATTGTGGTTTACCAACTTAGAAAGAGAGCATATTCATAGTGGTGCTGTTCAATGGCGTGTTGCAGCACTTTTACGTAGCGGGAATTTTCGTAATTTAGCCACAGAAATTGAACAGCTAACTACAGATCAGCAAGCTGATAGACAATGGTTATACTGGCTAGCGAGATCGTTTGAGCAAACCAATCAAGCAGATAAAGCGCAGCAAATATACCAACAATTAGCCGACCAGCGCAGCTACTACGGCTTTTTGGCTGCAGCGAAAATAGGTGACAAATCCGTATTAAATCATAAACCTATAAATATCCCCGGGCATCTTAATGGTAGCATCAGCAACCTTAAAGCAGGACAAAGAGCTATTGAACTTTATCGTTTAAATCGCCTGACAGAGGCTAGACGAGAGTGGGGTTTTTGGATGACACAGCTGAATGAAACAGAACAAATGATGGCGGCTAAATGGGCGCATCAGCAAGGCTGGTATGATCGTGGTATTTATTCTTTATCGCAAATTGGTTCATTAAACGATATGGATGTGAGATTTCCGATGCCGTTTCAAGATCAGTTTTCTAAAGCGGCGAAGAAATATAACGTAAATGAAGCATGGGCTTATGCTATTGCTCGCAAAGAAAGTATATTTATGAGTGATGCAACATCTTCGGTTGGTGCATTGGGCTTGATGCAAGTTAAGCCAATCACAGCAAACTATATCAATAAATCTAAATTAAAACGCTGGCAAATTCTTGAGCCTGATACCAATATTGAGCTAGGGGTCAAATATTTAAGTTACTTACTGAAAAAGTTTGATAATAATATTGTGCTTGCCACGGTAGCCTATAATGCTGGACCTAAAAAGGTTTATCGCTGGCTAAAAGCTGAACCCAGTTTACCTGTTGACGCTTGGATAGAAACCATACCTTATAAAGAAACTCGCGGATATGTTAAAAGTGTTTTAGCATTTACCGAAATTTATCAACAAAAGCAGGGTAAGGGTGAGTCTCCATTTATCCAATTAATTGAAATGCAGATCGAATAGCCTGATCGACTGGTATTACTGGCTATGCTATTATCTGCGCATAATTTTTATCACTATGATACTGATATGAAAGATTTAGCAAAACACTACCCAGCTCATATAGCCGAGCTGCAACAACGCACCGCAATTATCCTTGAGCGTGAAAATATAAACGCCTTAGTCATTCACGCTGGTCAAGTAGGAAAAATTTTCCTTGATGACATGTATTACCCTTTTAAAACCAATCCTCACTTTAAAGCCTGGTTACCTATTATTGACACGCCAAACTGTTGGTTAATTGTAAATGGAAAAGATAAGCCTGTTTTAGCGTTTTACCAACCGACTGATTTTTGGCACAAAGTCACTAAATTAGCGGACGATTACTGGACTGCTTTTTTTGATATCAAGCTGATGAGCAATGCTGACGATATTTCAGCTATTTTACCAAGTAATAAACAAAACATGGCATATATTGGTGCCCATCAAGATGTTGCCCAAAATTTAGGGTTTGAATTGATCAATCCAGAATTAGTGTTGAATTACTTCCATTATCATCGCGCCTATAAAACCGAATATGATCTTGTATGTTTGCGCGAGGCTAATCGTATAGCGGTGGTCGGTCATAATGCCGCTAAAGACGCTTTCTATAGTAAAGCATCAGAGTTTGAGATCCAGTTAGCCTATTTACAAGCAACAGGTCAGGGCGAAAATGAAATGCCTTATGGCAACATTATTGCGCTTAATGAGAATGCGGCAATATTACACTATACCGTATTAGAGCAAACTAAACCGTTGCAGCACCATTCATTTTTAATTGATGCTGGTGCTAACTTTAATGGTTACGCAGCTGACATTACTCGTACTTATGCGTTTGAAGAAAATGAATTTCAGCTGTTAATTATGGCAATGAATGAAATGCAATTAGAGCTTGGTCAGAGCTTAAAAGCGAATAGTAGTTATGTAGATTTACACATCACCAACCACTACAAATTAGCAGCTATATTAAAACGCTTTGAATTAGTTAATTTAGAACCTGAAGCTATGGTCGCTAAAGGGATTACTTCAGCATTTTACCCGCATGGTCTTGGCCATCATTTAGGTTTACAAGTACATGATATGGGTGGTTTTATGGCTGATGAAACGGGCACTCATGTGCCTGCGCCAGCAGAATATCCTTTTTTGCGGACCTCTAGAGATATAGAGAGTAAGCAAGTATTCACTATTGAACCAGGTTTGTACTTTATTGACCAATTTTTAACTGACCTATCTTCTTCAGGAAATTCTAAATATATTAATTGGGCAAAGGTTGATAGTTTTCGAAAGTTTGGTGGTATCAGAATTGAAGACAACATAATTGTCCATGATTCCAGCGTTGAAAATATGACTAGAGATTGTAAGCTTTCTTAGTATATGCCTGTAAATACTAGCCCATATTTTATCCCGGTTGATGAATTAGAAGTCGAAACAATTGTTAATCGGAGTCGCTTTATTTGCTCAATAAAGCACTGTAGTGATAACACTCAAGTTAAAAACTTTATTGAGCAAATTAGACAACAATATCCTGATGCATCTCATCATTGTTATGCCTTTGTCTCTGCACGACCAGAAGATAGTCAACGTTACGGTTTTAGTGACGACGGCGAGCCAAGTGGTACAGCAGGACGGCCTATGCTTGCTGTCTTACAGGGTAGCAATATTGGTGAAGTTTGTGCTGTGGTCACTCGTTATTTTGGTGGCGTAAAACTGGGAACGGGTGGTTTACAAAGAGCTTATGGGAATAGCGTAAGGCAAGCTCTGTTAGAACTAACAACAATATTAAAGATCCCCAAGGATAAAGTGTATATCACTTGTGATTACCAACAAGTGAAAGATATCGAACATACGTTGCAAGGATTTGAGGGTGAGGTTATCAGCCAAGAATATGCTATGGAAGTTAGCCTGACAATTGAAATGCCGATTCCAAACATTGTTAAATTCTGCCAACGCATTACGACATTAACCTCTGGTAGAGTAATACCTAAAGTTAAAGAGTAGCAAAATAGCTGTAATTGCTTAGATAAAAAGCATATAAGTTGGCTAACAGGCAGGTTATGCTATATTCTTGGCATTAACACTCTGTAGAAAAATAAAATAATTAAAATAAACAATGCAGTATCGTAATATAACCCGAATTTTGGGCATGTTGGTAATGATCTTAAGTTCCACCATGTTACCACCAGGCTTAGTCTCACTTATTTATCGAGACGGTGGTGGTGTTGCTTTTATGACCGCATTTTTATTATGTTTAAGTGCCGGCTTTTTTGCTTGGTATCCAAACCGCGCACAAAAAGGCGATTTAAGGGCCCGTGAAGGTTTTCTTATTGTTGTACTATTTTGGACAGTATTGGCCAGTTTTTCCTCAGTACCACTAATGCTCACCGAAACACCTAATTTATCAATTACTGATGCATTCTTTGAATCCTTTTCTGGTTTAACGACGACCGGAGCCACAATTTTAACTCAAATCGATGGCTTACCACATGCAGTGTTATGGTATCGGCAACAGCTGCAATGGATAGGCGGCATGGGTATTATTGTATTAGCCGTGGCAGTTTTACCTATGTTAGGTGTTGGTGGCATGCAGTTATATCGTGCCGAAACGCCTGGACCTGTAAAAGATTCGAAAATGACTCCACGGATAGCTGATACAGCTAAGCACCTTTGGTATATTTACTTGTCATTAACTATTGCCTGTGCACTTTGTTATTGGCTTGCCGGCATGTCTGGTTTTGATGCAATATCTCATTCGTTTTCAACCATAGCAATTGGTGGGTTTTCAACTCACGATGCTTCCATGGGCTATTTTGACAGCACATTAATTAACATGATTTGTGTGTTCTTTCTGGTAATTGCCGGCGTTAACTTTGCATTGCATTATACGGCCTGGGCAAGTAAGAGCTTTCGTACTTACTTTTTTGATCCCGAATTTAAAACATTCATCTCAATCCAAGTTGTATTAACCTTGATTTGCTTTTTTTCATTATTAATTTATGGTGTTGAAAGTAATTTTGAGCAAGCCTTTGATGATGCCATCTTCCAAGCGGTTTCAATAAGTACAACCGCAGGTTTTGCGACAACAAACTTCTCTCAATGGCCAGCAATGCTTCCGATACTACTGATATTTGCCAGCTTTATCGGTGGTTGTGCCGGTAGTACTGGTGGTGGTATGAAAGTTATGCGAGTGGTGTTGTTATATCTACAAGGTATTCGTGAACTTAGCCGCTTGATCCACCCTAAGGCAATTATAACCATTAAACTAGGGCAAAAAGCACTGCCAGATAAGGTTGTTGATGCTATTTGGGGCTTCTTCTCAGCTTATGCAGCAATTTTTATTATTTGTATGGTGTTATTAATGGCCTCTGGTATTGACGAGATAACCGCGTTTACCGCTGTTGCTGCTTGTTTAAATAACCTAGGCCCAGGTTTAGGCGAAGTGGCTGCAAACTTTGCCAGCATAAATGATTTTAGTAAATGGGTGTTAATTATTGCGATGTTATTTGGCCGTCTTGAAATATTCACCCTGCTAGTATTATTCATGCCAGCGTTTTGGAGAAATTAAAAAAACGCCATTATTGCGCAGCAATAATATGTTTTTTTATCCCAAATTCATTTTGGGATCTATACTAGGTGGTTATCCCAAATTCATTTTGGGATCTATTACAATTTGTTGGTCCTAGAAAAATATCGCACTAACGGCAAACAGCTTCTCCACTTGATGAATATATTTCTTATCAACTAAAAATAAAATGACATGATCATCTGATTTTATTACCGTCGTGGAATGGGCTATTAATACCTCATCGCCCCTAACAATTGCGCCAATAGTCGCACCTGGCGGTAATTTAATGTCTTGAATTTCTCTGCCAATAACTTTCGATGATTGTTCATCACCATGAGCTATCGTTTCAACAGCTTCTGCAGCGCCGCGTCGTAAGCTATAAGCATTAACAATACCACCGGTTCTAACGTGGGTTAACAATGCCGATATGGTCGCTTGTTGTGGGGATACAGCAATATCTAAATCTAGAATGTTGCCATGAATAACATCGTGGTAAGCATTACGCTGAATTAGAGCGATGGTTTTTTTAGCACCACAACCTTTCGCTACCATTGAAGACATGATATTAGCTTCATCATCGTTAGTTACAGCAATAAATACATCTACCTGGTCGATATGTTCTTCAACCAACAACTCTTTGTCTGAAGAGTCGCCAATAAAAACTAAGGTATTATTTAATTCGTTCGATAATTTTTCAGCGCGTTTAGGGTTACGTTCAATGATCTTAACTTGATAATTTTTTTCAAAAATTTTAGCTAAACCTGAACCAATATGACCGCCACCAGCAATCATAATGCTTTTATAAGCAGCCTCAAGTTTCTGTAATTCACTCATTACGGCGCGAATATGTTTAGTTGCGGCAATGAAAAACACTTCATCATCGGCTTCAATAACTGTAGTACCGAGAGGTCTGATCGGCTTGCCTTTACGGTAGATTGCTGCAACTCGAGTATCTACATTTGGAATATGCTCACGTAAGGCTGACAGAGCATGGCCAACGAGTAAGCCACCATAGTAGGCACGGATACCAACTAAGGATACTTTACCGCCAGCAAATTCACGAACTTGTAAGGCGCCGGGGTAATCAATTAACCGAGCAATATCTTTAGTTACCAATTGCTCTGGGGCAATAACGAAATCAACGGGAATATCTTGATTATGGAAAAGAACTTTTTCATGCTTTAAGATTTGCTCCGAGCGAATACGAGCAATTTTTGTTGGCGTGCTAAATAATGAAAACGCGATTTGGCAGGCTAGCATGTTAGTTGCGTCATCGCTGGTTACTGCGATTAGCATATCGGCGTCTTCAGCACCTGCTTTTGCTAATACATCCGGATGGCTGCCATAACCCGTAACAACTTGCAGATCAAACTTATCCTGAAGCTCGTGTAATTTATTAGTGTCAGTATCAACTAGGGTGATTTCGTGTTCGCCCACCAGGTTTTCGGCTAAGGTTCCGCCGACTTGTCCTGCACCTAAAATGATGATCTTTTTCATTAATTTTTAACTACTTAATACTATTATTGTTTTTTGGTACATTTATGTCACTTGGTATAACTTAGCACTTTTTACTGAGTTTGGCATAATAAAAGCCATCCATAGAATTATCGCCAGGTAATATTTGCCAGTCATTACTTTGTTCAGCAATTACTAGTGACTCTAAAACTGCATCCGGTGTTTCAGCAATAAAGTTTGTTATTTGTCGGCAATTTTCTTCAGGTAATATTGAGCAGGTGGCATAAACCATTGTACCGCCCGGTTTTAATAATGCCCAAATAGCGTTAAGTATCTGTTTTTGTAATATTACTAGCGCATCAATATCGGTTGCTCGCCTTAACCATTTTATATCGGGATTTTTTCTAATTACACCAGTACCAGAGCAGGGAGCATCGAGTAAAATTCGATCAAACAATTCACCATCAAACCATTGCTCAGGGTTTGCCGCATCACCAGCTATAACTTTCGCATTTAAGCCCAAACGTGTCAGGTTTTCATTTACTCGTATGAGTCTTGACTCTTCAACATCGATGGCTGTCATTGCTTTAATGTTAGGCGCTAGCTCAAGTATATGACAGGTTTTACCGCCAGGTGCTGCGCAACAATCTAAAACATTGTCACCAGCTTGAGCATCTAATAGTGGCGCCGCCATTTGTGCAGCACCATCTTGAACCGATACCCAACCATCCTCAAAATGAGGCAACTTGGTAACATCAGTTGCTTGCTCTAGCAAAATAGCTTGGCTTACAGGGGCTACTTGTTTAACCACAATTTCTTGTTCAGTTAACAAGCTAAGGTAATTTTCAACGGTTGATTTTTGTTGATTTACCCTAAGCCACATAGGTGGACGTTGCAGGTTCTGTTCAAGAATATGCTGCCAATTATCAGGATAACCAGCTTTAATTTTGTTAATAAACCAGCCCGGATGGTTGTAACGAACAGGGTCGGCAAGTTGCTCAAGGTTAGCCAGCTCAGGATCTCGTTGGTAACTGCGTAATACCGCATTAACCATGCCTTTTAAATGGCGGTTTTTTAATATTGCTGTTGCTGCAACAGTTTCAGCTACGGCAGCGTGGTCGGGAATACGAGTGAACTTTATTTGATAGATACCAACCATCATTAAAAAGTGAAATACTCTTTGTTTGCCGGTTAATGGTTTTTTAACAAAGCGTCGTACGTGCTGTTCAAGCTCTGGTAAATAGCGCAGCACACCATAACAAAGCTCTTGCAGTAAGCCTTTATCTTTACCTGATTCAATCAATAATTGCTGTTTGGGTAACTCTTCTGAAAGTGAACGACCTTGATCGATAACAGCATAAAGGCAGCGAGCAGCAATGGCGCGAACGTTTTTACTCATTATTTGTTTCCACAGCGTTACCTGTTATCAGGTTACCGACGACAAACCAATCTGCGCGACCATTTAAAATATCGGCGACAGCCATGGCTTTTTTTCCTGGCAATTGTAAGCTGGTTAGTATTAAACAACCTTGTCCTGTAACCACTGTTATTCCAGTTTTATCAACATTAACAATTGTGCCAATAGGTTCTTTTGATTGTTCAGCTAATGGTTGTGCCTGCCACACTTTAATACGTTGCTCTTTGCCATTATCGTTAAAAGTGATTTGCGCAAAAGGCCATGGTTGATAAGCACGAATTTTTCTATCTAAAATATCGGCGCTTAATGACCAATCAAGTTCGGCTTCATCTTTACTTAGTTTTTCAGCGTAGTTTGCCAAAGTGTTGTCTTGTGGTTCAGCAATATGAGTTCCTGACGCCATTTGACTCATCGTTTCCAATAAAGCCTTTGGCCCTAACAGAGCAAGTTTTTCATAGAGAGTCGCACTGGTATCAATATTGGTAATAGGACAGCTGGCTTTTAACAGCATGGCGCCAGTATCTAAACCTTTATCCATTTGCATGATCGTAACGCCGGTCTCACTATCACCCATTTCTAACGAACGCTGTATAGGGGCAGCTCCGCGCCAGCGAGGTAACAATGAACCATGAACATTTACACAACCTAAATTTGGGGTATCTAATATCACTTGCGGTAGTAATAACCCGTAAGCAACCACCACCATTACATCTGCTTGGTAATTTGCTAAAACAAGTTGATCTGCCTCATTTTTAAAATTAACCGGTTGCTCTACAGGAATATTATGCTCGACAGCAAGTTGTTTAACCGCACAAGCGGTTAGCTTTTTACCTCTTCCAGCCGGTTTATCTTGCGGGCAGTAGACCGCTTTTACATTATGCTCAGAATTAATTAACGCTTGTAAATGCTCGGCAGCAAAATGTGGTGTGCCAGCAAAAATTATATCTAATGGTTTTGACAATACGGTTCCCTAAGCTTTGGCTTCTAAACGTGCTGCTTTTTCTAATTTTGTTTTAATGCGCTGGCGCTTTAATGGTGACAAATAGTCAATAAATAAAACACCTTGCAAATGATCCAGTTCATGTTGAATACAAATAGCGAGAAGCTCACTTGCTTGTCGCGTAAATTCCTTACCTTGAGCATCAAGAGCCGTTACCGTTACTTCAGTATGGCGGTCAACTTTTGCGTAATTTCCAGGAACAGATAAACAACCTTCTTCGTTTATCATTATTTCACCGCTTTTTTCGGTAATAACTGGGTTAATCAGTACTAAGGGATCTGACTTGTCGTCAGAAACATCGATTACCACAATTCGTTGGTGAATATTTACTTGTGTAGCGGCAAGGCCTACACCGTTTTCTTCATACATGGTTTCGAACATGTCTTCAGTAATTTTTCTAATGTCATCATTGACTTCGGTTACTTCTTTAGCAACAGTTCTTAGGCGTTCATCCGGGAAGCGTAATACATTTAAAATAGTCATAATATTTGCAAAACAATTAGCGATAATTGATATAGAGTGTTATGTTTTAATTTTAGCCATTATTTTCTAGTAATAATAGGGCTTTATACTCAGCAAGTAGAATTATCTGCTTACTGAGGCAGTAAATTGCTTGAAATGGACCAATCAGCATGTATAAAAAAATACTAATAACAATATTTTGTCTGTTTACATCATTACTTGTCCTCGCTGACGAGTTGCAAATTAAAGATGATGCTCCGAAAACCTATGTGGTCAAAAAAGGCGACACCCTTTGGGATATTTCTGGCATATTTCTAAATGAACCTTGGTTGTGGCCAAAGCTTTGGCGCATAAACCCTGAAATCAATAATCCTCATTTAATTTATCCTGGTGATGAGCTGCGCCTTGTCTATGATGAAAGTGGCCAACCTATGCTGGTTAAGGGCAAGCCTGAATTAAAATGGTCGCCACAAGGTAGAAAAACCTTAAAAGATAGCAATCCGATCACTATTTTACCGTTGGAGCATTTGGCGCCTTATTTAAATTATTCTACTGTGCTGAGCCAAGCAGATATTGACTCGTCATCTTATATTTTAGGTGGTGATGAAAAGTATAAATCAAATATGGAAGGGGCTAAAATTTACGTCAAAGGTGAGTTAAAAGCAGGGCAAAATTACGCGATTTATCATAAAGGTGATGAAATTTTAGATCCTGAATCTAAAGAGCATTTAGGTTATTACGCTATACTGGTAGGAACTGCCAAAGGCATTCGTAATGGTAACGAGGAAAATAAAGAGCCTTCAACAGCATTTTTAGAATCGTCTAAACGTGAAGTTAGAGCAGGCGATGTTGTTATTGCGGTTAATGAAGGACAGCTTTTGCCGTCATTTTATGCGATGCAAACAGTTAAGGACAAAGAGTTACAAGCACGGATGATTAGCTCATATAACTTGGCTCGTGAGTTTGGCAAATTTGAAATTGTATTGCTAAACAAAGGTGCCAACCATCAATTAAATATGGGTGAGGTTTACGCCATTAATCGTCAAAGCCCAGATGTTATTGAAACAGCAGACGGCCCAGTTTATGAAGAAGATGCATCATTTTGGTACCGTTTAACACGCCCAAATGATAGTGATAAACGTATTAGTATGCCAATGGAGAATATTGGCCACTTAATGGTATTTAAGGTAATGGAAAAAACCAGTTATGCCATTGTGTTATCAACAACTAAAGCAGTTCGCATAGAAGATTATGTAAGCGGCCCTTAATGAGGCAATAAAAATAATACTGACCTTGTTTTGAGGCAATGAGCAGATAATTAGTCAACTTGGTATAATTCTTAAGGATGAGAATATGTCAGAAAAAATATCTAACGATCATTACTGGTTAGCGCTGAAGCTAATTCCTCGTTTAGCCAGTAATATCAAAATCAATTTACTGGATGAATTTGGCTTAATCGAATTATTTCAGCTTTCAAAAAGTACTTTAACCAGTCTAGGGCTCAACCAAACCCAAACTAGCGCCATTTGTCAGCCAGATTGGCTAAAAATAAATGCAATCATCTCTTGTTGTCAGCAACATAAAATAACTGTTATCGGTTTACACCATGAATATTATCCTAAACTATTAAAGCAAACTGAAAACCCACCTATATTGCTCTTTGGCCAGGGTAACCTGAGTTTATTAAATCAGTATCAGTTAGCTATGGTCGGCTCTAGATCAGCAACAATCAGTGCAAGGGAGCTGGCTAAAAAGTTTGCCTATCAACTGTCTTTAGAAGATATTGTTATTACTTCCGGGTTGGCTTTAGGAATAGACTCTGCGGCTCATAGAGGCGCATTAACGGCGAATATGCCGACTATTGCTGTCGTCGGTACGGGGTTAGATATTGTTTATCCTGCCCGAAATAAACCACTCGCAAAAGATATACTTGCTTGTGGTGGTGCCATTATCAGTGAATATTTACCTGGTACTAAACCAAACCCCGGATGCTTTCCCAAGCGCAACCGTATAATTACCGGGATGAGTCTAGGTGTTTTTGTGGTTGAGGCACAGCTCAAAAGTGGTTCATTGATATCTGCAAGGATGGCAATTGAACAAAATCGTGAGGTATTTGCTATGCCTGGCGCAATTAATAATCCACAAAGCAAAGGTTGCCATAGTTTAATAAAACAAGGGGCAACGTTGGTGGATGAAGTAGAGGATATTTTATTCTTGTTAGATCTCCCCGTCACAACTGGTCTGTATAAAGATAAGGCCGAAAATGAGCAAAAAAAACACCAAAAAAGTGACCAACAAGACTTGTTTATCGATCCATTGTTGCGTAGTGTGGATTATGAAACTACTTCCGTAGACACAGTAGTTTCTCGGAGTCAGCTTCCCACAGAGGAGGTCTTAACCCGATTGATGACGCTAGAGCTTAGAGGTCTGGTAACTGCGGTACCGGGAGGCTATATCAAATTGAACTAAAACAATAAATTGCATAAGTTCAATCACTTAAAAGGGGCTAGTTATGTTCGATATTCTTATGTACCTTTTTGAAAACTATATCCACAGCGAAGCTGAGGTAATGGTAGATCATGATCTACTTACTGAAGAGTTAACCCGAGCAGGTTTTCATCAAGATGAGATCTACAAAGCTCTATCATGGTTAGAAAAACTGGCTGCGCTACAAAATACAGATGCTTACCCATACCTTACTCGTCGTCCGGGTACATCAGTACGTATTTATACACCTGAAGAAACTCGCTTTCTAGACGTCGAATGTCGAGGTTTTTTAATGTTTTTAGAGCAAGTTAATGTACTTGATTTTACTACCCGAGAAATGGTTGTAGACCGAGTCATGGAGCTTGATACTAAAGACTTTAATATAGATGATTTAAAGTGGGTTGTATTAATGGTGTTGTTTAATGTGCCAGGCAAAGAGTCTGCTTACTCTCAGATGGAAGATTTAATCTTTGATGAGTGTGAAGGCCCTCTACACTAACTAACATCAAAAAAGCATAACTTTGCTTTAATTAATTCGCTATTTTTATGTCATAATAGCCCCTTAACGGAGTTCTTATGACTAAAGATAGCAAACCATTATTTTCTCAACACGAACACGCTCTGGAAAAGGCCTATGAGGTATGCCCAGAATGTGGCAGTGAGCTTGCCGTTAAAAATTCTAAAGCTGGCGCATTTCTTGGTTGCGTCAATTATCCAACTTGTACCTACACTCGTCCTGTTATCGAACAAGAGAAATTTGAAACGCAAATCCTAGCAGGTAGTATATGTCCTGAGTGTTCAAGTGAACTGGCTGTTAAACAAGGTCGCTATGGTTTATTTATTGGTTGTACCAATTTTCCTGAGTGTTCCCATATCGAACAAGAAGCAAGTGAAGTTTTCGAAGATGTGCATTGCCCAAAATGTAAAAAGGGGCATTTAGCAGAAAAGCAGAGCCGTTATGGTAAAACCTTTTATGCCTGCGATAATTACCCAAAATGCAAGTATGCTATTAACCATAAGCCGGTATCTGGTAGCTGTGAAAAGTGTGGTTTTAAACTGTTGTTATCCCGCTCCATGGCCGCAGGTGATATTTTACAATGTGCCGATAAAAAATGTTCGCACATCCATAAATAATTATTCAGTCAAACATTCCTGAAGATAAAAAAGACGAGCAAATCTCGTCTTTTTTATTGTTTATTGTTGCAGTTCTAATTAAATACTAACTTTTTGTTTTAATTGCTGAGCAAAGTCAGCTAAATCAGGGTAAGCATGAGCATCTAAAATGTCTGCTAGCTGAACTAATTTATTAGCTAATTCGATGTCACTATTAGCACAAAGGTTGATATGACCCATTTTACGGCCAGCACGCTTTTCTTTTTCATACCAATGTATGGCAACTCCAGGCATGGCGAGTACCGCTTCAGGCAGTGAATCTTCACCTAAAATATTAACCATTGCTGTTGGGCGTATTAATTCAGTATTGCCAAGTGGTAGCGCACAAATTGCACGTAAATGATTTTCAAACTGACAAGTGTCAGCTCCTTGTTGAGTCCAGTGACCAGAGTTATGAACACGCGGCGCAATTTCATTTACCAATAATTCATCACCAACTTGAAAAAATTCGATGGCTAAAATACCTACATAATCTAGTGCTTGCGTTATTTTACTGAAGACCTCAAAAGCTTGTTGTTGTAATTCAGTACTAACAGGCAGTGCTAAAGATACGCTTAACACACCATTGGTGTGGTGGTTTTCAGTGACAGGATAAACAGCAATCTCGCCCTTACTATTACGAGCACCAACAATGGAAACTTCGCGATCAAATGGCACCATTTGCTCGGCAACAATTGCTTGTGGAACTGAGGTTTTAGCTTGTTCAATAAAGTCTGCCATCTCAGTCCAAATTGCTTCAGCCTGATCCATTGACTTTAAGCGCCATTGACCTTTGCCATCGTAACCCTCTAGAGCACTCTTGAAAATAATAGGCAAGGATAACTGGCTAAGCGCCATTTTAAAATCATCGTAATTGGCAATGATTTTGTGTGTGGCATTGGCAACTTGACAAGATTCAAGCAAGTCCTTCTCAAGACGGCGGTCACCACCAACCTTTATTGCTGTACTGCTTGGCAGCAATTTGCCACTGGCCTGACATTTTTCAAGAACATCATGAGCTAAATGTTCAAATTCAGCAGTAATGACATCGGCATTGTTGATGCCATCTTCTAGATTGCCCAAGACATAATCGTTAGCAATAGGGTGCACGACTCTATTCGTTCTTGGGTCAAATGCAGTTATATCAAGATTTAGTGGTGATCCTGCTAAATCCATCATTCGCGCTAATTGACCAGCGCCAAGCACAAGTACCTTTGTCATAACTTTTATTCTGCCGGGTTAGGGTTGTTTAAAATTGTTTCTGTTTGGGTTTTACGGAACGCGTCGATGTTAGCCATAATGCTTTCATCATGTGTTCCTAAAATTTGTGCAGCAAGTAAACCTGCATTTGCTGCACCTGCAGCACCAATTGCAAGCGTACCTACAGCAATACCTTTAGGCATTTGTACAATAGATAGTAAAGAGTCTTGACCGCTTAAGGCTTTCGATTGCACCGGAACACCCAATACTGGCAAGCTTGTATAAGCTGCTGTCATACCTGGTAAGTGGGCTGCGCCGCCAGCCCCTGCAATAATTACTTTGA
Source organism: Thalassotalea fonticola (assembly GCF_032911225.1). Classification (NCBI taxonomy): domain Bacteria; kingdom Pseudomonadati; phylum Pseudomonadota; class Gammaproteobacteria; order Alteromonadales; family Colwelliaceae; genus Thalassotalea; species Thalassotalea fonticola. The sequence goes on from NZ_CP136600.1 coordinate 3,435,702, forward strand.
TGCCGCGCTCTTTTGCTGATTCTGAATATTCGCTCAACAAATGAGGCGTTCGGTGTGCTGAAACAACTTTGGTTTCATAAGGAACGTTTAATAAATCAAGCATTTCTGCCGCATGTTGCATTGTTGGCCAATCTGATTTTGACCCCATAATGATACCTACAGTCATCAAAGAATACCTTTTGGTTGTGTTTAAGTGGGTAATAAGTGCCGACCCAACGGGTCAAAAAATAAGCGCGCATTATACCCTTGTTTCACTAAATCCCCAACTTTTCTCAGTGATTTTATTCGTTCTCAAAATAACCAGATTGCTAGACTAAGGTAGAATTGTAAATTTACCTATCCTAATCCATTATTTATATAACATAGATAAATTATTCAGGTGAAACCATGTCAGATATGTATATTAATGGACTCGCTCAAGTTGCAGCAAATCATCAAGCCCTAAGTCCAGTCAACTTTCTTAAACGCAGCGCTGAGTTATATCCTGATAAAACCGCCATTATTCATGGTAATGAACAATATACTTACAGCGAATTTCAACAAAATGTAAATCGTTTAGCCTCAGCATTACAACTACGCGGTGTGACAAAAGGTACAACAGTAACCGTTATGGCAGCGAATATCCCTGCTTTTTTAGATGCCCACTTTGCAGTACCTATGTTAGGGGCAGTACTTAATTCTTTAAATACTCGCCTAGATGCCGAAAACCTTGCATTTATTCTTGATCATGCCGAGTGTGACGTTTTACTAACGGACACCGCCTACAGTGGGGTAATGAAAAAAGCCGTGGCGCTATCAAGTAGAAGCCCGCTTATTATCGATATCGATGATCCACAAAGCCAGGGGGGAGAACGCTTGGGTGAGGTGGAATATCAACAGTTATTAGCTGAAGGTGATTTATCATTCGAGCAACCAGTTATTGAAGATGAATGGCAAGCTATGGCGTTAAACTACACTTCGGGCACAACTGGCAACCCGAAAGGTGTGGTGTACTCTCACCGTGGAGCTTATTTAAATGCGCTTGGGAATAATATGATCTGGCCATTGGATGAAAATTCAGTGTATTTATGGACATTACCAATGTTTCATTGCAACGGTTGGTGTTTTCCCTGGACTGTTACTGCTATGGCGGCTACGCATGTATGTCTACGCCAAGTCGAAGTAGGCGCTATCATTAATTCAATATCTGAACATAATATTACCCATATGTGTGGGGCGCCTATTGTGTTAAATATGGTGTTAAATGGCCCAGAAGAACTGACTCAGAAATTAACTGGCAAGGTTAAAGCCATGACTGCTGGTGCACCGCCACCCGCAGCAGTGATCAAAGGTATGGAAAAACTTGGCTTTGATATTACCCAAACCTATGGTTTAACTGAAGTTTATGGCCCTTGTGTGGCAAGCTCATGGAAACAAGAGTGGGATCACTTAACCAGTGATGAACGTGCAGCTTTAAAAGCAAGGCAAGGGATCCGCTACCCAACTCAAGAGGATGTTGATGTACTGGATCCTGAAACAATGTTGCCTGTTCCTGCAGATGCGGAAACTATTGGTGAGATAATGTTTCGCGGTAATACCACGATGAAAGGGTATTTAAAAAATCCTACCGCCACAGAAGAAGCCTTTAAAGGCGGCTGGTTTCATTCAGGTGATTTAGCCGTTAAACATCCTGATGGCTATTTAGAAATCCGCGACAGATCAAAAGATATTATTATTTCAGGCGGTGAGAATATTTCATCTGTTGAAGTTGAAGGTGTTTTATATCGCCACCCGGCGATAATGGAAGCTGCCGTTGTTGCTCGAAAAGATGATACCTGGGGAGAAACACCTTGTGCTTTTGTTAGTTTAAAGCCGGGTGAGCATGCTACCCAATGTGAAATCATTGAATTTTGCCGAGAAAATATGGCGCGATTCAAATGCCCTAAAACAATTGTTTTTGCTGATTTGCCAAAAACTTCAACTGGTAAAATTCAGAAATTCATTTTAAGAGAAAAAGTAAAAAACTTATTTGAGAATATTTCAGAAACCGCTTAAATAAGCTCTGCCTAAACAAATCAATGCGGTCATTCGTTTAAAACGATATAATGATCGCATTTTTATTGACCGTAAAAGTTTAGTGCTTAGATGAACTCTGACAATCCACTTGCTACTTATTCTTCAGCCCAAGAAGCCTTCGAACAGGGCGGAATAATTGCTTATCCAACGGAAGCTGTATTTGGTATAGGTTGTGACCCTGATAACCCCTCGGCCGTAGAGTGTCTGTTAAAATTAAAACAGCGCTCGATTAGCAAAGGTTTAATTTTACTTGCGGGTAATTATTCGCAGTTATTACCTTACATAGATGACAGTAAAATCCCTCAAGATAAACGCTATAGCGTATTGTCTCGTTGGCCTGATGGCATTACTCAGGTTATGCCGGCAAACCCATCTATTGCGAAGTATTTAACCGGCGACTTTGCCACCATTGCGGTTCGAGTAACTAGCCAGCCGGATGTTGTTGCGCTATGTAATGCTACTAATAAACCAATCGTATCAACGAGCGCTAATTTAACCGGCGCTGCACCCGCAGATACATGGCAACAAGTGGAAGCAGCTTTCGGTGATCGAATCGATTTTTTGATTAAAGGCGAAACTTTAGGTTTTGATAAACCATCAACAATTATTAATGCACTAACAGGAGATGTATACCGTTCATGAGCCAAACTAATATTGAACAAGTGATTGAATTTTTAAAGTCATTGCAAGACCAAATATGTTCTGCTTTAGAACAAGCAGATGGGAGTGCTAAATTTATTGAAGATAATTGGCAACGTGAAGAGGGCGGCGGTGGCCGAACCCGAGTATTAACCAATGGTGCGGTAATTGAACAAGGCGGCGTTAACTTTTCAACCGTTAGTGGCGATAAATTACCTCCATCTGCTACAGCTCATCGGCCTGAATTGGCTGGCCGTACTTGGCAAGCATGTGGTGTCTCTCTGGTAATCCATCCTAAAAACCCTAATATTCCAACATCTCATGCTAATGTACGTTTCTTTATTGCCGAAAAAGAAGGTGAAAAGCCAGTGTGGTGGTTTGGTGGAGGTTTTGATTTAACGCCATTTTATCCAGTAAAAGAAGACGTTGTGCATTGGCATCAAACCGCTGCCGACTTATGTGCGCCGTTTGGTGATAATATTTACGATGAGCACAAAAAATGGTGTGATGAGTATTTCTATTTAAAACATCGAGATGAAACACGCGGTGTGGGCGGTTTATTTTTTGATGATTTAAATTGTTGGGATTTTGATACTTGTTTGAATTACATCAAAGCAGTAGGGCAAGGATTTATCGACGCCTATGTACCTATCATCAATAAACGTAAAGACACACCGTTCACCGAGCAACAACGCCAATTTCAACTTTACCGTCGTGGACGTTATGTTGAGTTCAATCTGGTATTTGATCGTGGCACTTTATTTGGCTTGCAATCGGGTGGCCGTACAGAATCTATCTTAATGTCTATGCCGCCACTGGCGAGATGGGAATATAATTATCAACCGACAGCTGGCAGCCAAGAAGCAGAGCTTTATGAGCATTATTTAAAACCACAAAACTGGTTATAAACTTACGTCAAATCCAATGACATAAAAGAGCTCTCTTGGTTCAACAAAGAGAGCTCTTTTTTTATTATTTATTAAAGCGGCGTAACTCTTCCATTGCTTCTAACACCACTTTCATATTCAATTTACCGTCTGGTATTTCTTGGTAGTCATTATCAAAAATTGTAAAGTTACCCAAACGATCCAATTCATTTAATTGTTGATTATCTTTTATCGCATAATAACCATCACGGCCAAAGATCAACCAGCTGTGTTCTTGTTTTGCAAATAATGACTGACCAGAACTATATTCATCGCTATTGTTGCTGCAACCAAGAGCATCTGTAAGTAACGTTGGTGCAATATCATAATGGCTCGTTTGAGCCTGATAGAGTTGCTGCTTAGCATCTGGCCAATGAATAATTAATGGCACCTGAGTCTGATACCTTGAATAATTAGAGTTATGTCCCCAAAACCCTTTTTTACTGTCATTGAACTCTTTGCCGTGGTCTCCGGTAATAATAATAATGGTATTGCTTATTTCATCGCCCAATTGTTCTATTACTTTCTTAATTTGTAAGTCGATAAAATAGATAGAATTTTTATACAAATTTAGAAAAGGTCCGGGATCATAATCATCATTCAACGCCATATAATTAATATCATCTAAAGAAGGTGTATATTTACGCTCAAAATCTTTAGGAATTGAAAATCCATGGGCAGCATCAAAAAGCATAAAAGCAAAAAAGGGTTTTTCACTGGTTTTATTTTTGTGCCATGCAATAAAGTCTTTAGTAATATCGATGTCGCGCTCAAAAGGCTTATCACCTTTTGAATGAGTTCGAAGATTATCTACATTACTAAATAACGTTTGATCAAATTCTGGGCTGGTAAGCTTTGCGCTGGCAAAAATGCCCATTTCAAAGCTTTGCTGTTTAAGCACATCCATCAAAACAGGTGAGCGTTGAGCATCTAAAATAGGTTGCCAGTAATGACCAGGAATGCCATAAAATAGGCTAAACATGCCATGCCGGGTGTTATTACTACCGCTGTGATGTTGCTTAAAGTGAGTACCTTTATTAGCAATGCTTTGAATGGCCGGAGCCATCTTGGCATCCATCATATCGCTACGCCATGAATCTAAAGTGATCATCAGTATATTTTTTTGTTGCTCTGGAGCCTTACACTGCATAGACATTATCGGATAATTAATTGCAGATTTAACCTTTTTCTGTTTTAACAAAGCCTGTTGTTTTTGCGCTTCTATATTAACCACCCCAAATTTGGCCATAAAGCTTTTTGCTGTTAATGGAAAGGATATAGGTAAATAACGCGCTTGCTGAGTAATGTTCTTTTCAAACATTGCATCTGCCCAGGTATGAATACCATGACTAAGTAATAACAATATAAACCATATTTTTAATGGCGTTTTTAATGAAAAGTGGCTTTGCACATATTTGTTTCTGAGCAATTCACTTAAAAATATTTGTGCGGCAAAAAACGCTAAAATAATTAAGCTGATCAAAGTCCATAGTTGCCATGAAAAGCTGAATATCTCAGTGCCACCTTCAACCATCAGTTCGAGAACAATTCCATTAAAATGAAATCGATATTGTTGATAAACAAAGGTATCGGCAAGTAACAGCGATAAGGCTAAAGAAACCAGGATGATGGCGATAAAGCGTATAGCCAGGTAGTGCCTTATTATTTTAGCCAATAAATGCAACACACCGGCAAGTAATAGAGCGAGTAATCCTAGGTGAGCAACACTGTAGGTAAGTAAGAAAATTGATGAGATAACACTATCTGGGTAGGGGTGCGGTGATAAATATCTTAAGGCTATAAAAAGCGTAATGATAAAGTTAACAATTAAGTACCGGTTTAACCAGCTTTTAACATTGTTCGGTTGGAAGTTATTCATAAGTTATTTATTTTATTATCTTTTGCCTAGTATCAGAAAAAATTTGTTTTAAATCAATATCCCTACTTTTTTTGTGGTTACAATCCATTACAAATTTTGACAATATTAACATGTAAGGCAAGAGCCATGAAAAAGAATTTAATGAGTTTAGCTGTAGTTTCTTTATTAGCTAGTAATGCAGCAGTAGCTGCTTCATACGAAGCTGGTGATTTTGTTATCCGTGGTGGCTTAACTATGGTTAGCCCTGATGATAGCAAAGCGGGTGTTAACGTTCCTGCTTTGGGCGGTGATACACCACTATCGGTATCAGTGGATGATAATACCCAATTGGGTTTAAATTTTGTTTACTTTTTTGACAGTAATTGGGCTATTGAGGTACTTGCCGCAACTCCATTTACTCACGATGTTAAGATTCATGATCCACAAGGGATCTCTGAAGGAGTATTTGGTGTTGATGTTGACGGCATAACTTTAGCCGAAGTTACTCAGTTACCACCGACCGTTAGTGCAATTTACTATTTTGATACTGGCTCTAACTTCATGCCTTATGTTGGTGCGGGTTTGAATTACACAATTTTCTTTGATGAAGAGTTTAAATCAGCCCCTGAAAGCCTTGGCTTTAATGATTTGGAATTAGATGGCTCATTTGGGTTTTCTGTACAAGTTGGCGCTGATTATCAATTAAATGATAGCTGGCATATCAATGCATCAGCTCGTTACATTGATATTGGTACAGAAGCTAACTTTAAAATTGGCGATTCAATTACTGGCTCTGCAGATGTTGATGTAGACCCAATGGTTTACTCGGTAATGCTTGGTTACAAGTTTTGATTAGTTTAAGTAAATAATACCATTCTGCATAAGGAATGAGTTACTCAGCGATACTAAGAGATTTTTAGGCAAGGCTTTCATTTTGTACTGTGGTTATTCCACTGAAAAAATGTTTAACGCAGCCTAAAATTCTTTTAGCATCGCCCTTTGGGTGATTATATACTTATGCAGACTGGTATAACCCTATGTGAGCCAGTTATATTTACTATATAACTGGCTTTTTTACTTCAGGGATGAAGGAATGCCATCTTAACAGGGATGTTATAAATTTGTAATTCCCATTCGCATGATATTTCGTTACTCTTAACAAAACTCATCATAATTAGTGCTCATGGACAAATATCTCGTATTTGGCAACCCAATTGCTCAATCAAAGTCACCACTCATTCATCAAATGTTTGCCGAGCAAACACAGCAAGATATAAGTTATTCAAAAAAACAACCAGAAGAAGTTGATTTTAAGGCTGAAGTATCAGCATTTATTATTGCGGGTGGTAAAGGGGCTAATGTAACAGCACCTTTTAAAGAGCAAGCAATGCAAATGTGTGATCAGTTAACAGATCGAGCAGCAAGTGCTGGCGCTGTTAATACCTTAAGTTTTGCTGATGGAAACATTTATGGAGATAACACCGATGGCGTTGGCTTAGTCAATGATTTAAAAAGCCATAATGTGCAACTAACTAATAAAACAATATTATTAATGGGAGCTGGAGGCGCAGCTCGCGGTGTCATTTTACCTTTACTGGCTGAATACCCTAAGCAGATTATTATTGTAAACAGAACAACCGAGAAAGCGGAACAACTGGCGGCTCGCTTTAATGATGAAAAAATCTGTGCAATCAGCTACTCAGAAACAGCAAAAACAACATTTGATGTAATCATTAATGCGACATCAGCAAGTTTGTCGGCAAGTTTACCCGACTTAAATCCTGCCTGTATTACTACAAATACAGTTTGTTATGACATGGTATATGGCGCTGAATTAAGTCCATTTTTAAAGTGGTGCTCTCAACATAAGTCTCAACTAGTGATTGATGGCTTAGGCATGCTAGTAGGGCAAGCGGCAGAAAGCTTTTTTATTTGGAGAAAAGTAAAGCCGCAGCAAAGCCAAGTATTAGCGAAATTAAGAAATAAATTGCAAGGCATTGATTAATGAACCAGGCTATTTTATTTAATGATGACCACTCCTATATAGTAGCTAAAAAAATATGGCACTTTACCGGATTAATGTCGGGTAACTTGATAAATATCTATATTGCTCATTCGACTTCAACAGCTAGCCAAGCAGATAAGTTTGACTGGGAAGAACAAGTCGAAGAGTGGTTAGAAGATAATGAGCCAGATGAGAATAATGAGATCTGGCTATAGTCAGGTTAAATCAATTTGTAACTATTTATCTTGAGCTTCAATATACTCATCTTTTAAGCGCACGTAATTTGCATTAGTTTCACGTAAAAAAGTTAACTCTTCATTGGTAAGCGGCCGCTTTTGTTTTGCTGGATTACCAACATACAAAAATCCAGGCTCTAATGTCTTATTTGGTGGTACAAGAGAACCTGCTCCTATAATACAATCATTACCTACAATTGCACCGTCCATTATAATGGCGCCCATGCCGACCAAAATACGATCTCCCAAAGTACAACCATGCAGCATTACTTTATGACCTACGGTAACTTCCTCACCTATAACTAGAGGATAGCCATCAGGAAATTTGGTGGTTTTGCGAGTGACATGCAATACACTACCATCTTGAATGTTACTATTTGCGCCGATAGTTATATGATTCACATCACCGCGTGCTACCACTAAAGGCCAGATACTAACGTTGGCAGCTAAAGTTATATCACCAATTAATACACTGCTCGGATCAATATATACTTTTTCAGATAATTTAGGGTATATGCCTCTATAAGGTCTAGTGGAAGAAACTGTCATAAATGAAGCCTATTAATTGATTTACTAATTACTCTATCAAAAAAACTAGAGCAAACTGATAAAAAAACACATTATCTAATATTAAAATGTATCTTAGAAATTAACTGTAACCGATAAAATGTAATTCAAATATAACTAAAAACGATCATATCGATATCACTGAGCTCAATAATAGCGCAGCTTGTACAGAATATAATCGAATTTGAGTTTTTTTCAAATTAATTTCAAAAAGCAGTTGACGGCAGCGCAAAAATCTCTAAAATGCGCTTCACTTCTTCGGGACATCCCAACGAGGCGTTTTAATAAGTTAAGTAATCCAATAGGGTACTTAATCGCTGATGAAGCATTTAAAAATAAACTTTTAAATAATTCAAAAAATCGGTTGACATTAAAACTAGGGTGCTTATAATGCGCTCCACTTCAAACAAGGCAGCTAGCCGGCTTGAAGCAAAGAGACTAACGAATGCGATTAGCTCTTCGTTCGAATAGAACGATTCTTTAACAATTAGTTATCATGCAATTTGTGTGGGCACTCACATTAAGATTGATTTACAACATAGATACCTCGGTATCGAAATCACTTAATGATGATGAACACACAAACAAATTAATTTTTCTTTATTTAGCGATGAGGATTAATTAGTACGTTTTAGTATCATTCGCTTCGATTGATACGAAACATTCAGAATTCATTGAGTAGCATCGCTTGTCGATGCATATGTAACAACTTTTTAATTGAAGAGTTTGATCATGGCTCAGATTGAACGCTGGCGGCAGGCTTAACACATGCAAGTCGAGCGGAAACGAGAAGTAGCTTGCTACTTCGGCGTCGAGCGGCGGACGGGTGAGTAATGCTTGGGAATATGCCTTTGAGTGGGGGACAACAGTTGGAAACGACTGCTAATACCGCATAATGTCTACGGACCAAAGGGGGGGATCTTCGGACCTCTCGCTCATAGATTAGCCCAAGTGAGATTAGCTAGTTGGTAAGGTAAAGGCTTACCAAGGCGACGATCTCTAGCTGGTTTGAGAGGATGATCAGCCACACTGGGACTGAGACACGGCCCAGACTCCTACGGGAGGCAGCAGTGGGGAATATTGCACAATGGGGGAAACCCTGATGCAGCCATGCCGCGTGTGTGAAGAAGGCCTTCGGGTTGTAAAGCACTTTCAGTTGTGAGGAAAGGTTAGTAGTTAATAACTGCTAGCTGTGACGTTAGCAACAGAAGAAGCACCGGCTAACTCCGTGCCAGCAGCCGCGGTAATACGGAGGGTGCGAGCGTTAATCGGAATTACTGGGCGTAAAGCGTGCGTAGGCGGTTTGTTAAGCAAGATGTGAAAGCCCAGGGCTCAACCTTGGAACTGCATTTTGAACTGGCAAGCTAGAGTATTGTAGAGGGTGGTGGAATTTCCAGTGTAGCGGTGAAATGCGTAGAGATTGGAAGGAACATCAGTGGCGAAGGCGGCCACCTGGACAAATACTGACGCTGAGGCACGAAAGCGTGGGGAGCAAACAGGATTAGATACCCTGGTAGTCCACGCCGTAAACGATGTCAACTAGCTGTCTGTAGACTTGATCTGTGGGTAGCGCAGCTAACGCGATAAGTTGACCGCCTGGGGAGTACGGCCGCAAGGTTAAAACTCAAATGAATTGACGGGGGCCCGCACAAGCGGTGGAGCATGTGGTTTAATTCGATGCAACGCGAAGAACCTTACCATCCCTTGACATCCAGAGAATTTTCTAGAGATAGATTAGTGCCTTCGGGAACTCTGAGACAGGTGCTGCATGGCTGTCGTCAGCTCGTGTTGTGAAATGTTGGGTTAAGTCCCGCAACGAGCGCAACCCCTATCCTTATTTGCCAGCGAGTAGTGTCGGGAACTCTAAGGAGACTGCCGGTGATAAACCGGAGGAAGGTGGGGACGACGTCAAGTCATCATGGCCCTTACGGGATGGGCTACACACGTGCTACAATGGCAGATACAGAGGGCAGCGAGGCCGCGAGGTGGAGCGAATCCCAGAAAGTCTGTCGTAGTCCGGATCGGAGTCTGCAACTCGACTCCGTGAAGTCGGAATCGCTAGTAATCGTGGATCAGAATGCCACGGTGAATACGTTCCCGGGCCTTGTACACACCGCCCGTCACACCATGGGAGTAGGTTGCAAAAGAAGTAGCTAGTTTAACCTTCGGGAGAACGGTTACCACTTTGTGATTTATGACTGGGGTGAAGTCGTAACAAGGTAACCCTAGGGGAACCTGGGGTTGGATCACCTCCTTACCTTAAGTAGACAACTTAATGAGAGCGCAAGCTCTGCGAGTGTTCACACAAATTGTATGATAACGATTGATGAAGAAGTATAGGTCGTGACTACTTAAGTTGCAGACCCATCATGATAGGTCTGTAGCTCAGCTGGTTAGAGCGCACCCCTGATAAGGGTGAGGTCGGCAGTTCAAGTCTGCCCAGACCTACCAATTAACGTTTTTTCGGCGTTATTTTATAACTCGTTTAGGTGAACTAAACGTCGTCATAAAATGCCTTGGAAAAAGCATTAATTATATTTGAATTAATATGATTAAGAGCGTTGATTACCATGAGTAACATCATGGGGCTATAGCTCAGCTGGGAGAGCGCCTGCCTTGCACGCAGGAGGTCAGCAGTTCGATCCTGCTTAGCTCCACCATTTACTCTTCTTCGATTAAAGAAACCAAATTTAAGACATCAGATTGATGATTTAAATTTGGTTTTTTACCAAAATCCTCACCGAATGCGTGTGTTGATTAACTCTTTAACAATTTGGAAAGCTGATATTAAACCCGGTGATTTGTGTTTATGACCTCCAATCATAAACGTCAGCAAGTCACCACGATAAACAATTTATTGTTTATCACTGAGTTGTTTTATACAACAACTCAACATTATAACTAGCAACTCTTATCGTGTTGTTAGTTGTTCTTACTCAAGGCCTAAACAGCAATGTTTAGGTTTGACATGAAGATGTCAACATTCTTATGAATGCGTGAAAATGTCAGACTTGCAACTTAGTTCGGTTTAGTCACCGAACAGTCTTAAAGGAAACTTTTTGGGGTTGTATGGTTAAGTGACTAAGCGTATGTGGTGGATGCCTTGGCAGTTAGAGGCGATGAAGGACGTGTTAATCTGCGAAAAGCTGTGTTAAGCCGATAAAAGGCGTTATAGGCACAGATGTCCGAATGGGGAAACCCACCCGTCATCAGGCGGGTATCGTAACGTGAATTCATAGCGTTATGAGGCGAACCGGGAGAACTGAAACATCTAAGTACCCCGAGGAAAAGAAATCAACCGAGATTTCGTTAGTAGCGGCGAGCGAACGCGAATCAGCCCTTAAGCTATTTGGGCGTTAGTGGAATGTTCTGGAAAGGACAGCGATACAGGGTGATAGCCCCGTACACAAAAACAACCTAATAGTGAAATCGAGTAGGTCGGGACACGAGAAATCTTGACTGAATATGGGGGGACCATCCTCCAAGGCTAAATACTCCTAACTGACCGATAGTGAACCAGTACCGTGAGGGAAAGGCGAAAAGAACCCCTGTGAGGGGAGTGAAATAGAACCTGAAACCGCATACGTACAAGCAGTGGAAGCCGGATTTAGTCCGGTGCCTGCGTACCTTTTGTATAATGGGTCAGCGACTTATGTTCTGTAGCAAGGTTAACCGAATAGGGGAGCCGTAGCGAAAGCGAGTGTTAACTGCGCGTTTAGTTGCAGGGCATAGACCCGAAACCCGGCGATCTACCCATGGGCAGGTTGAAGGTTGAGTAACATCAACTGGAGGACCGAACACACGTATGTTGAAAAATGCGGTGATGACTTGTGGGTCGGAGTGAAAGGCTAATCAAGCCGGGAGATAGCTGGTTCTCCCCGAAATCTATTTAGGTAGAGCCTCGCACGAACACCATTGGGGGTAGAGCACTGTTAAGGCTAGGGGGTCATCCCGACTTACCAACCCTTTGCAAACTCCGAATACCAATGAGTGATATGCGGGAGACACACTACGGGTGCTAACGTCCGTTGTGGAAAGGGAAACAACCCAGACCGCCAGCTAAGGTCCCAAAGTCATAGTTAAGTGGGAAACGATGTGGAAAGGCATAGACAGCTAGGAGGTTGGCTTAGAAGCAGCCATCCTTTAAAGAAAGCGTAATAGCTCACTAGTCGAGTCGGTCTGCGCGGAAGATGTAACGGGGCTAAACTATGCACCGAAGCTGCGGATTTGAACTTAGGTTCAAGTGGTAGGGGAGCGTTCTGTAAGCCGTTGAAGGTGAATCGTAAGGTTTGCTGGAGGTATCAGAAGTGCGAATGCTGACATGAGTAACGATAAGGGGAGTGAAAAACTCCCCCGCCGAAAGACCAAGGTTTCCTGTCCCATGTTAATCAGGGCAGGGTAAGTCGGCCCCTAAGGCGAGGCGGAAACGCGTAGTCGATGGGAAACAGATTAATATTTCTGTACTTCTATATATTGCGAAGGAGGGACGGAGAAGGCTAAGCAAGCATGGCGCTGGTTGTCCATGTGAAAGTATGTAGGTTGTGAGTTTAGGTAAATCCGGATTCACTGAGACTGAGATACGAGACGAGACTCTACGGAGTTGAAGTTGTTGATGCCATACTTCCAGGAAAAGCTTCTAAGCTTCAGATATATAGGAACCGTACCCCAAACCGACACAGGTGGTTAGGTAGAGAATACTAAGGCGCTTGAGAGAACTCGGGTGAAGGAACTAGGCAAAATAGTACCGTAACTTCGGGAGAAGGTACGCTCTCTAGTGTGAAGCCCTTGCGGCGTAAGCACAGGAGAGTCGAAGTAACCAGGTGGCTGGAACTGTTTATTAAAAACACAGCACTGTGCAAAATCGAAAGATGACGTATACGGTGTGACGCCTGCCCGGTGCCGGAAGGTTAATTGATTGGGTTAGCTCTGCGAAGCTCATGATCGAAGCCCCGGTAAACGGCGGCCGTAACTATAACGGTCCTAAGGTAGCGAAATTCCTTGTCGGGTAAGTTCCGACCTGCACGAATGGCGTAATCATGGCCACACTGTCTCCACCCGAGACTCAGTGAAATTGAATTTGCGGTTAAGATGCCGTATACCCGCGGCTAGACGGAAAGACCCCGTGAACCTTTACTATAGCTTGACAGTGAACATTGCTCCTACATGTGTAGGATAGGTGGGAGGCATTGAAACCGCGTCGCTAGATGTGGTGGAGCCAATCTTGAAATACCACCCTTGTATGCGTGATGTTCTAACCTAGGGCCCTTATCGGGCTTGGGGACACTGTCTGGTGGGTAGTTTGACTGGGGCGGTCTCCTCCCAAAGAGTAACGGAGGAGCACGAAGGTTAGCTAAGTACGGTCGGACATCGTACGGTTAGTGCAATGGCATAAGCTAGCTTAACTGCGAGACAGACACGTCGAGCAGGTACGAAAGTAGGTCATAGTGATCCGGTGGTTCTGTATGGAAGGGCCATCGCTCAACGGATAAAAGGTACTCCGGGGATAACAGGCTGATACCGCCCAAGAGTTCATATCGACGGCGGTGTTTGGCACCTCGATGTCGGCTCATCACATCCTGGGGCTGAAGTCGGTCCCAAGGGTATGGCTGTTCGCCATTTAAAGTGGTACGCGAGCTGGGTTTAGAACGTCGTGAGACAGTTCGGTCCCTATCTGCCGTGGGCGTTTGAGAATTGAAGAGGGCTGCTCCTAGTACGAGAGGACCGGAGTGGACGAACCTCTGGTGTTCGGGTTGTCACGCCAGTGGCATTGCCCGGTAGCTATGTTCGGAACTGATAACCGCTGAAAGCATCTAAGCGGGAAGCAGGCTTTGAGATGAGTTCTCACTGGGACTTTAAGTCCCCTAAAGGGTCGTTGGAGACTACAACGTTGATAGGTCAGGTGTGTAAGTGCTGTGAGGCATTGAGCTAACTGATACTAATTGCCCGTGAGGCTTAACCATACAACACCCAAGCAGTTTTGTTTGAGGCTGTATGGTCTGACAAAGAAATGTGGAAACACATCACGCATTAAAGAATAGAGTAAGTACGGTTTAATATTGTTTTTTCCAAATTAGTTAGAAGACTGATGCTCGGTAAGTGTCAGTAGGGCCTGAAATGAATTCAGGATAAAAAACTTCTAGCAAGCAAAAGAGCTTCTTTTGCGAAACGTTTTTTGTCTGGCGACAATAGCACTGTGGAACCACCTGATCCCATGCCGAACTCAGAAGTGAAACGCAGTTGCGCCGATGGTAGTGTGGGAGTTCCCATGTGAGAGTAGGTCATCGCCAGGCTTCCAATTCAAGAAAGCCCCTAGCTAACGCTAGGGGCTTTTTTACTTTTCAGCCTAGCTCCTAATTGAAAATGAAAAGGGCATCCGCAGGGTGCCCTTTTTGTTTGTCCGGAATAAAGTCAACTCTGCATACACTATCTAGTATGTACGGATGCCGTTTCCATTTTAAGAAGAGCACGTGATACCAATCACGCGTTCACAACTCTCAAACATCCCTGTTTTCGTTGCATATAGTATTTCCTATACAAAACACGATCCCGAAGGGGAGTCCCTGCTCACAACAAGTTGCTCCCGAAAATGAAATACGAAACATGTTTCGTCAAAAGCGTTTCATTTCCCCCATGTGAGAGTAGGTCACGAAAATATGCACCCTGCATTTTCGATATTCACCACATCCATGTGGCTTATCGCCAGACTTCCAATTCAAGAAAGCCCCTAGCTAACGTTAGGGGCTTTTTTATGTTTGGAAATCTTTGTTCGACCTCGATAACTGCTCCTGCGTTATTCTACCTACGCCCATCCATGGGCTAGTCCCCAGGGATGACGTGGTTTAAGTTGAGAAACTCTGTGTATGCTCAAATCCCTTTTTTTGTGTACTGTGCTTTGATAGCTTATGATTTCATTGCGAGGATAACTTCTTTAATATATCCATAGCGGTTACAACACCTACTAAACAATTATTTTCGGTAATGAATATGCGGTGAATGTCGTGCTTGGTGATCATCGAACAAGTGTCACTCACTGAGCTGGAACTGTCTAACGATAAAACTTCGTGGGTCATAATGGAATTAACCGTGCAATATTCGTTAGCTTTATCCTGTAGACGACTGACTTCTGCATCACTTAATTCACCGCCATATGGTCCACAATAAAATTTCGCTAACCTTTGCATTTCAACTTCTGTAGGCGTTCGGCTTTCGAACCTAATTACATCAGACTGGGTAACAACCCCTACCAATTCATCATCTGCGGCAATTACCGGGGCCCCAGAAATTCTATGTTTTACAAAAAAACTGGCCAGACGTTTAACTGACCAACCTTCATAAACAGTTAATACATTTTTAGAAATGATATCAGTAAGAGAAAAGTTACTAAGTTCTGATAAAGCAGTTGAGTTTGATAATGCCTGTGATCCCATATTCTACCTCGGATGATGTATGTTTAAATCCACCTAAATTAGTATGGCATACATATTCCAAATTTCTATTTAGTAAAGTAAACATCGATTTATTTTAATAGACTCGGCATAAGCAACTAAACAAGTAAAATTGCTTAACAGTCGCTTAATACATACCTATTAATGAGCTGATTTTGTTGTGCGACATTGACCATACCTTGTATAGACATTAGCGGAAACAGTTATTGATTAAATTAATAAAGTCAATAATAACAAGTGCTTATGGTGATTGTTTGTTTAATGACCAGTTACGACCTTTGTAACAGATTGTAATAAAGTGATGAAGGTTTAAACTTTATAACAGTTACAGGATGTAGCTTATTAGAAATCAAGAAGTGGAAATTTGGTAGGGATGCTATAAGGACAGACTTAATGGATTATTAAGTTAATCAGGAAGATTATTTATCAATGGATGACTTACCCCTCGGGGTTTATGGATAGCAACTAAGGTGTCAGGATGACCGAAAATAAAAAACAATGTATGGAAACGATTAAAATATAGGGACAGTATTTCAAGGATAGGTTCGGGGCTGGATTAACCAGAACAATGACAAAAGTATTTGTCGAAGAGCGATAGTTATTTAACTATCGTTTTTTTTGTCTTTCAAAAAGTAATTAGTATAAGACTAAGGATAAATTGTCAGTTTATTGAACAAAAACTAACAGTTTTAGCGAGAGATCGCGTAAAATAGACATAATTACTATTTATTTAAGATTATTATGAGCAGAACCAAAAAATCTCGCAAGCCAGGCCGCATGAGAACAATAAGCGAGCCAAAAAAGACCGTTATCGAAGAGAAAGAGCCTCGAGCTCGTAAAACATCAGGCAATAAAGCAGGTACCCGTCAGCAAGTTGCTTTTGTAAAGGAAAGTCCTGTAGATAATGTAAAAGATAAAGATCCCCGCATTGGTAGCAAGAAGCCAATAGATCTTGGTGTTGCCGCTACTCCTGTTAAACAAGCTAAACCGAAAGCTAAAGTTCTACAGCAACCGATTGCTGCGATTAAAGATGTTGAAGTAGACAACACTGAAATTGAGCTTCTAGAAAAAGAATTATTTGCCATAGAAGATAATGAAGAATTACAAATCCTAGCCGCTCGTGCAGAAGCTGGTGAAGAGTTAACAGAAACTGAAGCTCAACAACTCTCTGATAGCTTTGATCGTTACGAAGAGCTATTAGCTGCTTTAGGCATTGAAACAGAAGATGACGATGAAGAGTATGATGACGAAGATTCGGACGATCAACTTTGGGATAAATTGGACGAATCTGATTTTTCAGAATTTAAAGAGTAATTTTTATTGTGTCTTTTAGTATCATTTTACTTATTATTTTTGCTTCATTATTTCTTTTTGCTTTAGCGAGTTATGCTGCGTTTTTAATGTTTAAATTACGCAACCAAACAATAAATATGAAGCTTATTGAAGAAGAACATAAGCACCAACAAATCGTTCGTGATTTGAAAGCTGTTGACTCTATAGTACTGATAACCAAAGCAATTAATGAAAAACAATGTGATATATCTGAAGGCTGTTGGCGCCTATCTGTATTAATGGAATCATTGCCTCAACATAGTGAAGAGTTAAACATTAAATTTCCTGCTATATTTAAGTTATACAGCGAAATAAGTCATATGCCGATCCTTGAAGCACGCAAACAACTATCAAAGAAAGATAGGTTAGCGCTAGATCTAGAGCGTATGGGGATTGAACAAGAATTAGAGTCTGCTGTATATTCGGATGTAGCAGATTTACTACCCTTTGTTAAATCACTGCAAAAAGAGCTTAACCAACAAAAAAAATAGCAAGCGAGGCTGAATTATGTCAGAACAGCTAAAATCAGATTTTACCCAACGTATAATTGCTTTACAGGAACGTGTTAATTCAATTCATGGTGACTTTGCCGATGGTAGAGACGCGGACTGGGCTGAGCAAGCCTGCGAACGTGAAAATGATGAAGTACTCAATGCACTCGAATCTGAAGCTAAAATTGAAATACAGCAACTTTCCAATGCCATTACTCGTATAGAAGATGGCTCTTATGGTATATGCGCAGAATGTGGTGATGATATTGCAATCGGTCGATTAAAAGTCCAACCGTCAGCTACAAAGTGTATTCAATGCGCCGAATAGGGCGCAATAACAATAAACCCTATACTTCCTTAGGCTAAAATAAACTCAATTGTTAACCAAGTGCTAAAACATTGCGCTTGATCAATACGCATTATTATAATCTTTTTATACTAATCACGATTAGTATAAAAAGGTTTTTGTAAATGACGTCTCAAATGTTTTCTCCGGAATTATTAGCCAAATATAATGTAAGTGGGCCACGCTATACATCGTATCCAACTGCTTTAGAATTTAACGAGCAGTTTACCGATGTAGATTTAATTGCAGCGGTAAATAATTCAACAACAAAAGATTTGTCTTTATATATCCACATTCCTTTTTGCCATAGTCTTTGCTATTACTGTGGATGTAATAAGATTGTCACTCGTCATCGTGGTAAAGCCGATGAATATCTCGACTATTTATTTAAAGAAATAGACTCTCGAGCACAATTATTTCAAGACCACCAGGTAAAGCAATTACATTGGGGTGGTGGAACACCAACGTTCTTAACAAAAGAACAAATTAGCCGACTGGTAAACAAGCTTAAAGCAGTATTTAATTTTTCAGATTCAGCTGAATTAAGTATTGAAGTTGATCCAAGAGAAATCGAATTAGACTTAGTAGACCATTTATATGCTGAAGGCTTTAATCGCTTAAGTATTGGCGTACAAGATGTTGATACTAAGGTTCAAAAAGCAATAAACAGAGAGCAGAGTACAGAGTTTGTTACGGATTTAATTCATCATGCAAAAGCGGTTGGTTTTAATTCGGTAAATATCGATTTAATTTATGGCCTACCGCATCAATCACCTGAAACTTTCGCCAATACTATTGCGGCAGTAAAAGTAATGGATCCGGATAGGATTTCTCTTTTTAGTTATGCGCATATGCCTAGTCGTTTTGCCGCGCAGCGCAAAATAAGAGACGAATGGATGCCTAATGCAGACCAAAAATTTGCCATTATGCAGTACGCGATAGAATCACTAATTGACTTAGGTTATGACTTCATCGGAATGGATCATTTTGCTAAGCCTACGGATGAATTATCTATTGCCCAAAAAGCCGGAAAATTACACCGTAATTTCCAAGGATACACAACACTAGGTGACTGCGATTTACTCGCCATGGGCGTATCTTCTATTAGCGCTATTGGCCAAAGCTTTAGCCAAAACAGCAAAACCCTAAAAGAATATTATCAAGCGGTGGACGAGAAAGGCCATGCGCTAGAAAAAGGCATTGTGACTACAAAAGACGACGTGATCAGAGCTACAGTAATTAAAGAGCTAATGTGTAATTTTAGTTTGTCTAAAACACTAATTGAACAGCAATATGATATTAACTTTAATGAGTATTTCGCTGAAGACTTACACAGCTTACAGACTTTTATTAATGATGACTTATTAACTAACAATATTGATGAAATTATAGTTGCCGAGAAAGGGCGATTGTTAATTCGCAATATTTGTATGTCGTTTGATGCGTATTTAAAATCAAAAATCCATCAACAACGATTTTCTCGGGTAATTTAATCAGCGATTATATCTTACCTAGTATGTGATTAAGACCAGCACTGTTTATAACCAGATGCTGGTTTTTTTTGTCTTCCATTATTTCAGCTTGTTCAGCCCATTGATAAAATACATTGCGGTGAATCGACGCATATAGGTTTCGTCTTACTCGAACTTTTAATTCTCCATTATTACTAATTTCTAACTTATGCTCTTCATCAAGCAAGAGCATGTCTCCTAAGTTAGTGGTTAATTCAATTGTTGACGGAGTTACATCATCTAACCAATGCCAATGAGTAATCACAAAGGGCTCTTTGGTTACAGTGATCTTAATTTTTTCAACTGGAGTTACTAAAAAATAGTCATTCTCTTCCTTTTTCAAAACAGTAGAAAAGAGCCTAACCAAACGCTCCCGATTAATAACAGTACCCATATAGAACCAACTACCATCGGCTTTAATTTCCATAGGCATCTCACCACAATATGGTGGATCCCATAGTTCTACGGGGGGGAGTTTACCTTCAAGATCAGTTAATTGTTTACTAATATGTTCTAGAGACATGTAAGGTTTCTTTCGTTAGTGATTAGACAGCTATAAGTATAGCTGTTGGCGGCACAAGGTGTGTTACCGAGAATAATAAGACGTTAAGCGGCATAATTCGTAACTTTATTTTTACCTCCGGCTTTTGATAGATACATGGCTTCATCGGCTTTTTTAATAACTTCTTCTAAAGTGTCGCCTTCTTCGACTTGCGCTAGCCCTAGACTCACGGTTGTAGAAAATTCTGTACCATCGAAGGTAATGATGCATTCTTCAATCGCTTTTCTTATTCGTTCGGCTAAGTTATAGGCATCGCCTAAAGAGTTATTATGACAACCAATCATAAATTCTTCTCCACCAATTCGGCCACAAAAATCACTCGCTCGAATAATACTTCGCGTTAAATCGCCAACTTCTTTCAGAGTTTGATCGCCTGCAGGGTGGCCATATTGGTCATTAATCAGCTTAAAGTTGTCTATATCAAAGGCAATAAAAGCCAAAGGCTTTTCTTGGCGATTAGCCTGAGCGATAGCCATTTTGGCTAAATTCATAAATGCTCGGCGATTCGGTAGACTAGTTAACATATCTGTTCTGGCTTCAAACTCAGCCTGTTCTTTAGCCGCCTTAAGCATTTGGTTTTGTTGTTTAACTTGTTCTTGTAATGCATAAGCTTTTTCATAAGCATTACTTACCGTATCTAAATCCTCGGTTGAGCCATAGTTATAGTGAGCAATGGCTTTACCGTACATTGCCCAAATTAAACAAATAAGTTGCGCTAACATGCCTATTGTGGGTAAAAAGACTAAACCATAAGAAGGCGATACCCAACCCCAAGCTTGTAAGTTGGTGCTTAGTAAAATCATAAAAAACAAAGTCTTAGCCAACACCATAGTAGTGATTTTCTTTTCACCTAAACTACCACAATAAACCGCGGCAATAATTGCTGCAGGGAAAGTGAAAATTGCAAGTTGTTGAATTTTCATCGCCAATTCGTGAAAACCAATAATTGCTACAGGTAAAGCAATCAACACAAGTGTTAATGTTAAATGCATTACTTTGTCGGCCTTTATAGAATGATAAGATGCATTGCTATAAACGCGCATAAATTGTATCCCGGCAGCCATCATTATGATCATAGATATGGTTCCGAGAGGGTGATAGCCAAGATTTGGCACATACAAATTTAAAATACCTGTGGTTAACCCGAGTACAGGCAAGGAGCTTATAGCAAATAAGCTATACCACATAAAAAACTTTTCTTTTAAAAAGTTAAATAAAGCAAGACTAATAAATGCTGAAATAATAATAAAGCTTACTACTATTGTAAAAATCACGTGCTCAACATTAGACGCTTTAACAATTGCTTTGGTCGACCATATTCGAAATTCAGCAAATCTAGGAGTGGCAACATCACTGAATGTTTCTAACAATACCTCGACACTCTCATGTGGTTTTAACTCGAGCGGAAGTGCAACTCGCGGAAATGCAATTGAACGGTCAGCGGCACTTTCAAACAGGCTGTTTTTTGTAGAACTGAAATTTTCCTCACTATCTAGCGTGCGTTGATATAGCACTACGGTGGAAGGTTGGTGGTATGGATATTCTATATGAATGACTACTACAGAATCACTACCATTTGTTATGATGAATTTATTCCAAACAGAACCAGCAATGTTACCTAGCCAGGACTCTTCTGCACTACTTTCTTTAAAGTAATTTACTTTTTGCCATACTTGCTCAGCAGTTAAGCTGGATTGTTCATCAAGTAAATACTGAACAGGACCTTTAATTGAAGTACCATTTTCATTACCATGAACCAATAATACCGTTCGCTCTTCTGCACTAAAGCTAGGCAATGAAGAAAGGCAAATAAATACCAGAAGTACTGATCTTAGAAGGTAATTGAAAAATTTATTATTCAAGTAAGTATACTTCCATTAAGGCAAAATCAATTTGCTGTTATTGCATATTCTTCAAAAGAAAAATACGCAATACGTCCATGTTCTGATTTTTATTATTTGTATTGTTTTTATTTAATCTAGCAGACTTTTATCATAATTGTAAACGAAGGGTTAATTTGCCAAGCTTTCATTTCAATGTAAGGGTAAAAATATATTAAAAATGCTTGCAAAAAATCCGCCATCTAATATACAATCCGCGCACTGTTTCAAACCCTGATGCAGTTCATACGCGCAACACCTCAGTGGTGGCTATAGCTCAGTTGGTAGAGCCCCGGATTGTGATTCCGGTTGTCGTGGGTTCAAATCCCATTAGCCACCCCATTTTTCTTTTCTAGTTTCAAATTCAACATAAAAAATTATAGCAGTAACAGAATCACCAGTAATTCCATTCTTAATTACCGTGATGTTCAAATCCCATTAGCCACATTGCTTTCCACTAAATTAAAAAAATAACAAATGCTTTGATCTAGATCAATAAAGCCTGTGATGTATTCTAGGAATTACATATATCTTTTGCTATACCTAAGGACGACTTCCATAGTGAATTGACTACCAAATTATGAACTATTTAAGCAAAGATGTACTAACTAATAAATGCAACCATCCTGCAATAGTACTTCCTGGTGCGGCAACTGGTTTGGCAACGATTAGAGGTCTAGCAGAGGGACATCTAAAGGTATACGCAATTCTTTTTGAACACAGAGATGCTATTCAATATTCCAAATACAGCCAAACGGTAAAATTTAAAAATAGTATGCAGAATGAAAAACAGTTTATGGCTGAGTTATTGGCGTTTGTATCTTCGCTCGCTACCAAAGCCGTTATTTTTCCATCAAAAGATTCTCAAGCACTATTTTTGGCTAGACACAAGCAGGCATTATCGCCATTCTTAATAATGCCGAACACCTCCTATGAACAGTTACGAGATATAATCTGTAAAGATAGGTTGCATGGTAAAGCTCCTGCTAATGTCAATTTAATACCGTCAATCATTTCTCCCTCGGCTGCCGAATTAAAATCATGGTGTGCCGAAAATCCGGGTCCCTATTTTTTAAAACCGTTTTACCAAGGTATTGCATGTTGCCATTTTTCGGATAAGAATATTCAGTTTCCAGACAGTAATAGTTTAATCAGTTATGCCAAGCAAAATGGTTTGAATGGGGTTATTGTCCAGAGATTTCTAAAGGGGGGAGATGGATATATATTCGACTGTTACGGGCTTTGTAATTTTGATGGGGAAGTTGTCGTGCGGGCCACTCATCGCAGGTTTAGGCAATTACAACCAGACACCGGCACAACAACTTACGGAGAAATTCCTGCTAATCTATCTGTTGAAGATGAAAATGCCATTTTAGACGCGACTAAAGAACTGCTAGATACGTTACATTATCATGGCATATTTGGTATAGAATGGTTACAGGATAAAAACACTGGCAAATTTTATTTAATCGATTTTAATGCAAGGCCATTTAGTTCCATAGGCCATTTAACCAGTTGTGGCTTAAACCTCCCTTTGTTGTCTTACCAAGAACTTATTGGTGAAAACTTATCTTCAATACCTGAAATCCCTAAATTAAAACACAAATATTGGATGAGCTTTACCCGTGATTTGGATTCTTTTTTAACAAAAAGGACCCAAAAAGAGATCCATTTAGTGGCTTGGTTAACATCAATTTTAAAGTGTCGGAGCTTCGCCTATTGGGATTTTAGAGATCCATTGCCAGCATTATTCCAATTCGCTTTATTATTAAAACGCTTGACAAAAAAAATAATAAAAACAATTAGATGGAGGAGGTTGTCAGTAATTTCAGCTGAGAAAAAATAATTTTCAAGCTTGTTACCCAAAACGTGAAAACTATTCGTATTGTTTAATTTTCAGATCTGAACAGTCTGTAGCGCTGATGACATGTAAGACGATACCAACCATAAAGAAGAATGTAGCCACGCCAATATTTGCTGTATATACCTCAGTTACTTCGCCAGAATTAATCGCTAATAACACTCCTGTGATGGCATAAGATTCACCCTGATAAATGGATAGACTGAAATCGTTGAATAAAGTGACTTTTGATTCCGGTTGTCGTGAGTACAAACCCCATTAGCCATGCCCCTCACTATTTATGTTTTATATGAAAATTAGACTTTAGCATCAATTAGTGATTAATATGGCTATTAAAATATCTAATAATAAGCACATTTTTTAATGGATAAAGAAGTGAAGCTCTCCGATATATTTATGGGTTATCGCGGTAAAATTCGACAAATTATCAGTCGTATTGTTAAGCGTGATGATATTGATGATTTAATCCAAGAAACCTTTTTACGCACTTATCAGGCAGATCTTAAGAAAGAAATAAAATATGTACGCAGTTACATGTTAACTACTGCCAAGAACCTAGCTCTTAATCACATCGCAAAATGGGACAATAAATTTAATGATTCATTAGAGGATTTTACTGAGTCACCTGTCGAATTAAAGAGCTGCTCTTTTGAAGAAAATTTTGAAAGTAAAGAAAGGTTTCTATTTTTTTGTCGCGCCATTGAGCAATTGCCTAATTCGGTACGTAAGTGTTTTGTTCTGAAAAAAGTTTATGGTTTTAGCCAAAAGGAAATAGCCCAATATTTGCAGTTGAGTGAGAGCACCGTTGAAAAGCATATAGCGAAAGGTTTATTAAAAAGTGTACAAATTATGGAACAAATGGAGCATGTTCGTGGTCGAAACCCTGTGGAAAAGGATTCATACATATCCAGCAAAGGCAAAAAGAAAAGAGTTATCAAGTAAATGAGCAATGTTAGTCAGTTTTACAGTAAAGAGCATATACAAGAACAAGCCTGCTTGTGGATAAGTCGTATCGATCGTGGTTTATCATCTGCAGAAAAACTAGCGCTAGTTAATTGGTGTCAGGAAAATAACAAACACTATAATACATTACTTGCAATGGCTTCTTTTTGGGATAAATTAACGGTACTCAATGAACTGAGCAGATTGTTTCCAATAGAAAGCAGCCAGCCAAAAGCAAGAAAATTAATAGCTATAACAATGGCCGCAAGCATTGTGTTGTTCTCATTGATAAGTGTTAATACCTTGTTGGATGAATCATTTATACCCTTCTTACCATCGTACAATGAGCACAAGTTAACTCAAGTACAAACCTTTTCTACCCAAGTAGGCGAACAAGCAAGTTTTACTTTATCTGATGGTAGTCACATTCAATTAAATACCAATACTGCAGTTGCAATCAATTACAGCACTAAGCAAAGACAGCTAACTTTATTACAAGGCGAGGCGCAGTTTGACGTCATTAAGGATACCCGTAGGCCATTTACGGTTGTTGCCGGGGAAAAATCTTTTACAGCTTTAGGAACTATTTTTAACATAAAAAAAAATGACGATCAGGGTTTAGAGTTAGTTGTCACAGAGGGTAGAGTATTTATTGCTAAAGCTAATGAAAGAATTGAAATGATTAGACAGTCGTTTGACCACCCCCAAGCTAACTTGCTACCAGGTATATTAGTTAATTCAGGTGAAAAAGCGACAATTGCAAACCATGTTGATGCACCTGTACAGGACGTTTCTTTAATCCAGATGCAACGTGATTTAGCGTGGCAACAAGGGATGCTTATTTTTGAAGGAGAGCCATTAACTGCTGCTTTAGCCGATATCAGTCGATATACAAAAATTAACTTTGAAATTATTGATCCGCAAATAGCTAATTTTAAAGTTGCTGGTTACTTTAGAGCTGATGATATTGATGGTTTGATAGCTTCACTAGAAATTAACCTCAATATTGTTTCTAGCAAAGCGCCGAACAATACCATTTTACTCTCGTTAGCGAATTAATCCCTTTCTAAAAAATTAATAAACTTTGATAGTTAACATGTATTTTTTAACTATCCTTTTTTATTCCCACAAAACATAGCACTGCAGATTTGTATAATGCCACCCTGATTTATGGTGGTATTTTGTTGATATTTATAGGAAACTAAAAAAAACATAAAAAAATATAGAGGAAATTTCCTGCTGGCCTGTTTATTAATATTGCACAGTTGGCGAAAAGTTTTTCGTCTGTTTCATGTTACGACAAAGCTAAGACTTAAACCTTATATCATCGCGTCAGCCTTGATCACTATGATGTCGCCGATGGCTTTTGCCGATGATCTGATTCGCTTTGATATTGATAAACAACGAGCTGATAAAGCCATAATTGCATTTGCCACAAAAACAGATCAAACCGTTATTTTTTCGTTTGATTTGGCAAAGAAACATCAAGCCAATGCATTAAAAGGTTATTATTCGGTCACATCTGGCCTAGAAAAACTGTTAAACGGTTCGGGTTTAATCGCTGTTGTTAATAACTCTGGTCAACTGAGCATTCAAGTTGATACTAATAATGAGAGAATAACAACAATGAAAAATAAAACTATGAAAGCGGCTTTAGTACCTATTGTAATTGGTGCTGCAAGTCAAACAGCGTTAGCCCAGGAACCTGCCCAAGAACAAGAAATTGAACAAATATCTATTATCGGTAGTCGCGTATCTAGCCGCTCTGCCGATGAATTGCCTGTTCCTGTCGATATATTGTCAGCAGAGGCACTAGCCAATACTGGTCAAACGGAAGTGGGTAGAATGTTGCAAGCAATTGCACCTTCATTTAACTTTTCGAGCTCATCAATCAGTGATGGTACCGATGCATTACGCCCGGCAACATTACGCGGCTTAGGCCCGGATCAAACACTAGTGTTAATCAATGGTAAGCGACGACACCAAGCGAGTTTAATCCACATAAACACCTCTGTGGGTCGTGGTACCGCCGGGACCGATATGAATGCAATACCTGCATCTTCAATTAAGCGTATTGAAGTTTTACGTGATGGCGCGGCTGCACAGTATGGCTCTGATGCCATTGCCGGGGTAATTAATATTGTTCTTAACGATGCCAGTGAAGGCGGAAAGGTCGCCGTCTCTTATGGAGAGTATTCTGAAGGTGATGGTGAAACCACAAACGTAGATATTTCCAAAGGGTTTTCGCTAGGTGAAAACGGTTACTTAAACGCTACTTTAAACTTCCGTGATCGTGGTGTAACTAATCGAGCCGGCTTACATGGTTCGTGTCAATTCTCAGGTTGTACTGAGCTTGCCAATGGCGACATGTTATTAGGAGACCCTAGAGAAGCAACTGCCCCTAGAACCACATTTCGTATTGGTGATGCA
Organism: Thalassotalea fonticola; assembly: GCF_032911225.1. NCBI lineage: Bacteria > Pseudomonadati > Pseudomonadota > Gammaproteobacteria > Alteromonadales > Colwelliaceae > Thalassotalea > Thalassotalea fonticola. The sequence goes on from NZ_CP136600.1 coordinate 3,462,788, forward strand.
GATTCACAGCAGGTCGGTTTGGCCATTAATACTGGTTATCAGCTAGGCGAAGGCGAACTTTATGGTTTTATTACCTACTCTAAGCGTGATAATCAATCGGCTGCTTTCTTCCGTCATAATGCCAACGCTGGTGGTAATGCACAGTTGCAAGACGGTGATGCAACAATCCCAGCAGGCTTCTTACCTAAAATCAATTCAGATATTAAAGATGTTTCATACAACTTTGGCTATCAAGTCGATTTTAGCAATGATGCGAGTTTAGATTTTTCATACACTTACGGTCAAAATAATATTGACTACACTACTAGTGATACTATCAACTCATCATTTGCCAACTCTTTACAATACACTACATCAATGAGTGCCAATGACATTCGTAATTCAGTTCCTCGTGAAGCCTTTGCCTACGGTTTAGAATTGACTTTGCAAACCCTAAACCTTGATTATACGAAAGAATTTGATTTGTTTTCATTGGCTATGGGCGCTGAAATTCGTACTGATGAATATCGAGTTACTCCTGGTGATGAATACTCTTATCGCGATTACGATACTGAAAATGGCAATAGTTTATTTGCAACCGATACAAGCGCAGGTAGTCAAGGTTTTGGTGGTATTGGACCAGTTTCTGAAGTAGATGAAACTCGAGATGTAATATCTTTTTATGTTGATGCTGAAACAGAAATTACTGAAGATTTAATTATCAGTGGTGCAATTCGTTATGATGATTATGACGGTTTTGGTGATAGTAGCAATTTCAAATTAGCAGCAAACTGGTCGATAACAGAAGATATTGCTATTCGTGGCGCTACCAGTACTGGTTTTAGAGCTCCGTCAATGCAGCAACTCTACTTCAATAACATCAGCACCCAGTTTATTACCAACCCGGATGATCCGGCAGGTGATCAAATTGCTGTGCAAGTTGGTACGTTCCGCAATGACAGTGTTTTAGCACAAGCCATTGGTATTCCGGAACTGAAAGAAGAAGAAGCGACAAACTTTAGTTTCGGTACCGTGATTCAAGTTGCTGATAATATTAACTTAACTGTTGATTGGTATTCTATTGATATCGATGACCGTATTGTTATTAGTAATAAACTTGGTTCGGGGTTATCGCCAGCCTTGGATGCCGCATTAATAGCATCTGGCGCCGGTGCTGGTCAGTTCTTCTTAAATGGAGCTGATACAGAAACAAGCGGCGTTGACATTATTGCAACCTGGAATACCGCAGTGTTGGGTGGTGATTTAGACTTAACTTTTGCCGCTAACTTTACTGAAACAGAAGTTGTTAATATTTTCACACCAAAAGACAGTGGTTTAGGTGATATTCCACCGGAAGATATTTTTTCTGAGCAGGACATATCCATTATTGAAGAATGGCAACCGGAAGATCGAATTAGCTTAAGCGGCTTATATAAGCTGGGTGATTTTACCATTAATTTAGCGTTGAATCGTTATGGTGAATATACAATCACCGATGGTGACAGCCAAACTTATGGAGCAGAAGTGTTAACTGATTTACGAGTTAATTATCAACTAACAGAATACTTATCATTTAATCTTGGTGGTAATAACATATTTGATGTTTACCCAGACAAAAATGAAATTGGCAACTCACGTACTGGCACCATAGTTGATGGTAGTGGCAATGTTATTGTTAGTAGCCCTGGAGTATTTACTTACTCTCGTCGTTCTGCACCGTTTGGGTTTAACGGAGCTTTTTACTACGCAGGCGCAGAGTATAAATTTTAGTCACATAGTTTGACCTAAGTATAGGGTTGTTGAACTTTCAAGCATTTATGAGTTAAGTTAATGCTTATTTATAGCGGAAGTTCAACAGCCCTTCTATATTCTAAAAATTATCTACTCCTCTGACTTAGTCGGTAAATTAATTTGCGATAGAACTACAATCAAATCCATCGCCTTGAAGTTCAAATTCCATTAGCCAAACTATTATTAAGCTTTTTATCCAACTTCACTATTTCCCCTGTAATGGCTAGTAAACGGTTGTTTGCCGTTTTTCACATCGATTTCACAACTCTAAAGTTAAGCTTGTTGCAATGGTCTTGCTAAGTCGATTGCACATGTTGATCCTTGATAAGACAAAAATAAATACAGGAGTTTTCAATATGAATGGTGTCGCTCGATCGTTAATCTTAGCCTTATGTTTGTTACTAGTCAGTGGCTGCAGCGTTGTAAATATTCTTAAATTAAGAAATGCGAATAACAATGTTGAACCAATATGGAGTCATTCCGAGGATCAATTTAACCTTGCTACTGATTATATCGGCGAAAAAGTCTTTATCTATGGCGCGATTAATGGCGTAGATGGATTCAAGTTTATGATTGATACCGGGGCTTCTTTTACCTACTTAATGGATACCCCAAAAGTTGTCGCGTTAAATTTACCTGAAGGCTATGAATTAAATCTTGGCGGTTGGGGTGATGAAGATGATTCTCTTGGCCATCAAACAAATATGATGTCGCTGAAGTTTGGCGAGATGGCGGTAGAGGATTTCCAAGGGGCTTTTCTTCGAATGAGTAAGACCCGTTATTTCAACAGCTCAGATGAACTTATTTATGACGGCATCATCGGTCATGATTTATTGCGTCACTTTGTTTGGACATTCGATAAAAAAACCAACCAGGTTAGTATCTCCAATAAACCTCATAGTGTAACAGATGGCATCAAAGGGCTGCCCTTCGATACGTTTATGAGCAAAATTAGTATTGTAGGAAATATTGACTTTGGCAATGGCCATAACGTCGAACATGAATTTATTATTGATACTGGCAGCAGACATTATTTTAAATTGAGCTCTGAATATCCAAAAGCCAACGGAATCGAATTACCAAATGCACAAGTGACTGCTGCAGATTTTGGGTTAAGTGGTAAAGCGGAACATCAGCGGGTAACTTTGCCACAAATTGAATTTGGTGATACTCAGATAACGAAGATCAAAACTAATATCATTAATACTGATGATGAAGACGATTATTGGATCATTGGCAACGGCACACTTAATCAATTTGTGACTACTATTGATTACCAAACTAGCAATATTTATATGCAACCCTATGAAAATCAGCCATTTCAATCTCGTTACAATCTTTTGGGTTTGGAAGTGAGAAAGTTGCTCTCAGGTGAATTTCTGGTGCGATATGTAATGCCGGCGTTGCCCGCAAAATATGCTGGTTTGAACGTTGGTGATATTATTACCCAAATTAATGGTGTTAGTGCCAAAGACATTTCGAAAGATGAATGGCTGTCAATAAGTGCTACGCCGGGTAACTATAAAATTTGCCGCCAGCCTTATGATTGTTTGCCATTGCAGTCTCGACATATCAAAGGGTATTCCAATTAATCAAGTTACTATAACTTGAACATACATGAAGCCGAAAAATGGTACTAGGAGCAACGAAGATAATAAACAACATTGTTCCTTTTCCATTTGTGAGGTTGAAATAATTTTTAGGCGAGTGTCTCGTCAGTAAAAGAAACAGATATTTTCGTCCCTCTGTCACTCACAACAGTTAACAACCAGGCTTGATGCTCACACAGCCGCTTAACAATAGATAAACCAAAACCATAACCAGTACTTTGACTGCCTTTGACATTTGGCTCAGTGACATTCTTTGAAATATCCTGCTCTATGCCCGGACCGGTATCCGTTATGGTTAGTTGCTCGTTGATAAAGCATATTGTTACCTTACCTAAATCAGTATATTGAAAGGCATTGCTGAGCAAGTTATCCAACAGCACTTTTAGCATGCCCGGCTGAGCAAAGACACTGGTATTGCAATTGTCATCAACAAAAACTTCCACTGATTTACCATCGAGTAAATGGCTATGATCGATTATTGATTGCTCTATCATTGGCAGCAGTTTTACCTTTTCTTTCTTTCTTGACGTTTGCTCTTCTCTCGCCAAAATTAACAAGGTAGTCACAGTTTGTTCCATTTGCATACTGGCATCGGCAATTCGGCTAACAATCTTTTTGCCATCGTCTTTCACGGCGCTTTTCTCTTGATATAGCTCTTGGTAAACTTCAACCGCATTTTTTATGATCGCCACCGGGGTTCTTAATTCATGACTGACATCACGAGTAAAGCATTTCTCTCTCTCAAGGGCCTGATTAATCCGTTGCATGGTCAATTCCAAGGTTCTAGCCAAAATGCCAATTTCATTGTTTGGAAATTGATAGGCAAAACTAGCAGGAATGTTTTCAGGATCGACACCATCAACCAAATCAGCTAATTGCTGTAATGGTCTTGCCGTCTTTCGTCCCAACATCCAAGCGATTAAAAAGGCGATGCATACTAAAATCACACCACTGAGCAATATGAACTTCAACACATCATCTCGTATCGGACGGACCAACAACATTTGACTCACTTGTGCAACAAGGTAAACATCTTTCTGCTCAGGTAAGGCATATATATGATAATGCCGGCCATGTGTGCCATAAAACTCTTTTTGCTGTGGCTCCTCGATAAATTGCAGGCGCACGTCCTCGGGTAAGTTGTGTTTCGAAAAATACAGCTTCATATATGAGTTTCGTGCCGTAGGCCATTGCTTTGTTTGACGAAAGCCCGCACTTAAATAATTAGCCTCTCGCAACACTTCACGCTCAATAAAGCCATCTTCTAAGTTATACAGCAGCAGAAAGCAGAAAGCACCATAGGTAGCCGATAATGCTAAAGTAAAAATACAGAATTGGGCAACAATTCGCCTGCTCAGACTATGAAACGATCCTGTATTATTTTTCATCTTTTATATCCAGAGTAAAACCAACACCATGTACGGTTTTTAATATTGGAAAATCAAAAGGCTTATCCAATACACAGCGCAGTTGATATATGTGAGAGCGCATTGCATCAGATTCCGTCGGTTCGTCTCCCCATAGTTTTTGCGATAACTGTGATCGACTGACAATTTGCGGGTAGGCTTGAGCTAATACCGTTAAAATGCGAAATCCCATGCTATGTAAATTAAGCAGTTGCCCTTCTCGGGTAACTTGTCGTCTTTTTCTGTCAAGGGTTAAAGGACCTAGGGTTAGAATATCAGTTGTTTGCAACAAATAGCGCCGAGATAACGCCATGCATCGCACTTCAAGTTCTTGTAATGAAAATGGCTTGGTTAAGTAATCATCAGCCCCTACGGTAAAACCAGATACTTTATCTTCAATACTGTCTCTGGCGGTCAGCATTAATATAGGAATATGACGATCGGATTTTGCTCTGATTTGCTGACAAACTTCAAGACCGTCCATCACTGGTAAATTTAAATCGAGAATGATCAAGTCATAGTGATTTTCCAGAGCGAGATCAAGGCCGTGCTGACCTTGATTGGCAAAATCAAAAACATGTCCTTTGGCTTCCATGTAATCTGAAATATTACCAGCAATATTAAGTTGATCTTCAACTAATAATACATAAAGTGATGTTGCCTGATTTGTCATAGCACTTCCCAAGTTAGCAAGCCGCGCCTCAAGCTCCAATGTTAAGGCACGGCTTTAATTTTTATACGTTATAAAGTTTTTAACATGTCTAAGGCGGGTTTGTAATCAGGTTTTGTTGCTAATAACTGATTTAAGGTAATTTTCGCTTCTTTTGCTTTACCTAATTTATACTGCGTTTTGGCAATTTTCATGTCTAACATCGGATTATTAATTGCTTTTTGGGCAACGGTCATCAAGGTAAGTGCATTTTCGAAGTGCTCATTTGTTTGTGCAACTTTCAAGTAGTAGAAGCCATACATGCCCACTAAGGCAATTTGATATTGGTCTTGGTTATCAGTCAACCTTTGTGCTGCTAACTTATCTCCTGCTAGTAAATCAGCCACAACTGCCAAGGTTTTATCTTCAATATCCTGCTTCGTAGTTACAGGTATTAACCCCAAGCTTTTAACCAATTCGGTTGCTACATCTACGGTCGATGTTGGATTTTGTCCAGTAATAAGACGCTCATCAACGGCCACATGGCTTAGCATTATTTCACTTGATTGAAACTTGCCTCCACGCTCGGTTAACTTATCCTCCAACATAAACTCAAACTTATTTAGCCACTTTTTGCCAAATAATTGTTCTTCTTTATTGGTAAAACCATTGATGGCTTTATTGGCAACTAGATAACTACCATCATTAAGCTTTACGTCAACTAATGCTGCAGGGCCATGACACACTGCAGCAACTGTACCTTGCTGCTGATAAATATCGGCAATAACGGATTGCAGAGCCTGATCTTTTGGCAAATCAAACATCGCTCCTTTGCCGCCCACGATAAATACTGCGTCATAGGCTTTAGCATTAAGTTTGTTGGTTGCTATGGTGTTGTCCAATTTCGCCATAATTGCTGTGTCTTTTAACACTTGCGCGTTGTATGATTTCTTTGGATCATATTTGTCAGCTTCCACCTTACCACCGTCTGGGCTGGCAATATCGACAGTAATGCCGTTTGCTTTAAACACCGAATATGCTTTGGAGAATTCATCAAATTCATAACCGGGTGTTGTTTCACCCTGTTGTTGGCCATGGCCACTAACGACCATGAGTATTTTTTTGTTTACTGCCGTTGCATTTACCTGCACCGAAATCACTAATAAAGTTAATAGGGTGACTAATTGTTGTTTCATCTGTTTCATATTTTACTCCTAAGGTTTCCTGCATGGTGACAAATTCGCAGTGAAACAAATGTGAAATGTTTCGAATTATTCTAATTTGCTGAAATTAATTGCCTAACAGAGCTACGAAGACTCTTTCTACTGGCGTAAACACCAAAACTAGTGACAACAATTAAAACGATGGATAGCGTAGCTATCAGCCAAATAAAGTCAGGTTTGTAGGTTAGAGAAAATTGCGACTGGTAGATCATCAACCCTGCAATATAGGTGCCCGATATAGCGCCTATTGCGGTAATTAGCGCGGTCACCAACCACTCAATAATATTAAGCCTTAAACAGGTTGATTGTGAAAAACCAAAGCTCATCACAACGCTGTTTTTTTTCATTTCTTTAGATTCAAGCGCATTAATAGAGGCTAGAATAACCACAGCTGAAAGACAAATTATCATTAAGGAAAAGCCGCTAATAACCTTAGTGATCATTGCCAAAATTGCATCAAACCGATCGGTCATTGCTTTTAACGAGACCATCCGCAGTGTTGGAAATTTTTGCCATAAGTTGGTTAAAAGCGGCCATTGTTGCTCATTAATCTCTATACTCGCCATGCTGTAATGAGGTGATTGAATATGTGGCAGGGCAGCTAGTGGCATTTGTACCCAAAAGGTAATGGAGCCTGCGCCTGGTTTAAATTCATGACTGGCGGTGATCTCAAAGTTAAAGCTTTGTTGGCCAATATAAAATCTTAACCAATCACCAAGCTCTAAGCCCATATCTGTCAATACTTCCTGCTCAACTGAAATTTGCTGCCAATTTTTATTATTAGATTGCCACCATTGGCCGTCGACGATTTTATTATTTTGCGGAATTGAATCATTCCAATGTAATCGAATTGGGCGGGTGAATGTGGCCAAACTATCACTTGGTTTTTGGCTAAATTCAGTTAGTGATTGGTCATTTACTGCGACTAACTTGGCGTACATATACGGTTTCGCCTGACGAATCATTATGTTTTGCTGTTTTGCCCAACCCTTAATAAATGTAAGTTGCGACTGAGTTGCTTGTGACACCATAACATTACCATCATGCTGTCGTTGATAGGATGCCATGGTAGCGCCGACATCTTTTAGCAGCATTAAGGTAAACAAAAGTAAAAAAGCGCAAAGTCCTACGCCCATTATTTGTGTACTTTTGCTGACCAGTCGTTGTTTCATCATAAATAAGGCAAAAGGAATTAACCCAGAGATATTCTGAGTGACTTTTTCTCCAACGGTTAAGGTGCCCCAACTCAACAGTATCATCAAGCCAATGGTAATAACGATAGCTGCTACCATCATCAAGGTTAATAAACCATTATCTGAATAGGTAATCACTATACCTAATAACACCAGTATACTACTCACTTTGCTAAACCAATGATCGGCCTCTTTGTTGGTGGAGATAAACAATTTGGCAACAGAGGCTTTGTGCAGAGCGAACCAAACTGGAGCATGAAATACTGCAAAAATAATAGTCACACAGCTGGTCGTTTTCAGCATCGAGAAAAAGTTAAACTGCCAGTGCAAATTGATAAATGTTTCTTGTAACCAGTAAGTTATCAGCCAATGAAAGAGCGCCGATAATAATAAAACCAAGGGTAACAACAACGCCAAAGAAATTAGCCATTTAAACAATGACACTTGCATGCCCGTTGTTTTTGATGCTCCTAGGCTCATGCAGATAGCTGAAAAGTATTGGTCTTTTTTGATGTGCACTTGTGCTAATTGATCAATGGCAATGGCCGCCATAAAAAACAAGATAATAGATGCTAATCCGATAAAGTTTTCTGTTCGCTGCCAAAAAAGCGCCAATGGGTGAGCACCTTGCTTATGGTGAACTTGTGCTGCGGGTAAATTTTTCTGTTGCCATTTGAGCAAGGTACTAATTTGATCACTAGTAGCTGCAATTAGGTATCGATAATGGATAAGATCAGGTGCAAACCCCAGGGCTTCAAAATCCATAGTATTAACCATAGCTCGCATATCAACATTATGACCCTCCATCAACCTATCAGGTTCATGTTGCAACACGCGAGAAACCACAAGGGGTTTATCTGCAACCAATATCTGATCACCAATAGTTAACGCTAAGCTGGCAAACAATCTGCTATCTAACCAGACACTACCTGGTTTAGGACCACCCAATGTTTGCTTTCCTTGCTGTTGTAGTGTCAAAGAAGTTAACAACTCACCCTGCAATGGGTAACTGTTATTAACGGCTTTGAGTTTTGCCGGTTGCCATTTGTCGTTATGGGTCAACGTCGCTTGAATTTGTTGAGTAACAACAATTTTATTGGTCAACTCATGCACTGCAGCGTATTGGTCTGCCGTTAACGCCTGTTTTTGGCTGAGCACAGCATCGGCGCCAAGCAAGCCTTGTAAATTATTTTCCAGATAATCTTGTATGCTCTCACTTGTTTGACTTAAGGTAACAATAAATAGCAACAATATTCCCTGGGTTAAACGCAATAGTCGTTGATGGGAATGTTGATACTCTTGTTTAAAAAAATGCCAAGCTAATTTAACATTTTTAGTTAACATGCGATCACCTTGAGTGTCTCGTTTGACGCCTGTTTAAATGTGCCATCCTCTAAAGAAAAAACATGCTGAGCACGATTGGCCAGAACGTCGCTATGGGTAACCACAACGAGACCGGCATTATTTTCTTGGCAGCAGGAAAACAAAATATCGGCAATTTCTGTTGCGCTTCTTTGATCTAAATTTCCGGTGGGTTCGTCAGCGAAAATAAAGTTGGGTTCAAAAACGAGCGCCCTTGCTATCGCCACTCGTTGCTGTTCACCGCCGCTGAGCTCACTGGGTTTATGATTGATGCGCTGGCTTAAACCAACCTTGTCTAACCAAGTCATGGCTTTTTTAAGCGCCTGTTTATCACCCCTTAACTTGAGTGGTAATGCCACATTATTAAGAGCTGTTAATTCAGGCAACAAGTGAAATTGTTGAAAGATAAAGCCGATATCAGCTCTTAGAAAGTCTAAGGTTTTACTTTGTTTTCCTTTTACATATAGGCCTTGTCCGGTGGTTGGTTGCTCCAATCCCGACATTAACATCAGTAAACTTGATTTTCCGGCACCAGAAGGACCCGTAATGGCATAAGATTCACCCTGGACTATGGATAAATTGAGATCCTCGAAGAGAGTGACTTGTGAGTCGTTCATTTGAAACGACTGACTAATATTCTTTAATGCAATGTAGTTGGACATGGTTTTGACCTGTAAAACAATAATATGCTTTACCTTAAAACGAAGGTTGTAAAATGAATGTGAAATAAAGCAGCTATTTCAAATTATTCTCGATAAATCTAAATGTTGTTTTTTATCTCGTTAAAATTTACTAAGATGAATGCATCCTAATATTCATCCAGTAAACCTATTATGTTTAAAATACTTATGTTTTCTACGTTAATGCTCGCGAGCACTATATCACTCAAAGCGTTCGCGCAAACTATAGCGCTAACCAATATTAATGTGCTTGATGTTGCTACGTTAGAAATAGTGAAAAATCAAACGGTAGTTATTGAAGATAATAAAATTAAATTGGTAACCAGTAAGCGCAAACCTAAATTGAGTCAAGATGCCATCTCTATAGACATGAGTGGTAAATATATTATGCCGGGCTTAATTGATACACATGTGCATCATGGAACTGAGCCTGACGCGGGAGATAACGATAAAATAACTCGCATGAGGTTACGTAATTTACTGCGAGGTGGTGTTACCTCTGTTCGTGATATGGGAGGAGATGTTAGAGCATTAAGTTCACTAAAACGACGAGCAGAAATAGATATTATTCAATCTCCTGATATTTATTATTCAGTTATTATTGGTGGAGAAGAGTTTTTTTCAGATCCTCGCACTGTTGCTTCAGCGAAAGGGCGAGTGCCTGGCAATGTTGATTGGATGAGAGCCGTCGATGAAAACACTAACTTTGATGAAATCATGCTACGGGCTTTAGGTACTGGTGCTACAGGCATAAAAATATATGCCAAAGTACCAGCTAAAGTAATTGTAAAACTTAGTCAATCAGCCAAAAAGTATGGCTTAAAAGTTTGGTCTCATGTATTTGTTGGCCCGGCGCGTCCTATTGAAGCAGTAACTTCTGGCGTTGAAACCATTTCTCATGCAGCCGATTTTTCAGCTGAGGTTATTGATAATTTTTATGAATTACGCCGAAAGGGCGAAAACATCACTGACCAACAACAAAAAGAATCGTTTGAATTATCCCGGTACCAAAGTCTAATTGCACAAATGAAAAAACACGGCACTATATTAGATGCGACTATGACCGTTTTTGAACAAAGACAAGAAGCACGCGGCGAACGTGGCACTCTAATGCATCAGTGGAGTAAAACGTTTACAAAACTTGCCTATGAAAATGGGGTACAAGTTTCTGCAGGCACCGATGGCGCAAGTGATTATTTCAACATGGATTATCCATTGGTGCATCATGAAATGCAGTTGTTAGTGAATGATGCCGGATTATCACCATTAGCAGCCATACAAGCTGCAACCTTGCACGGTGCTGAGGTCATTGGAATTGCTGAGCAATACGGAGAAGTAGTGGCAGGGAAAGTTGCCAATTTGGTTATTTTAAATGAAGATCCTACTGATGATATTAAAAAAACATTAGATATTGCTCATGTAATTAAAAATGGCGAATTTGTCTATTTAGGTGAAAACTCAAAGCTTCCGTTCTCAAGTGCTAAAGCTATTGGTGATACATTATGGTTATCAGGTCAGTTAGGTAACTTACCATCTACCATGACTTTAGCCAGTAAGACTATTGAAGGGCAAATGACACAAACCATGAAAAATATTGGTGTGTTATTGCAGGAACATAACCTGGATTATGAAGATATTGCTAAATGTACTTTGATGCTGGCAGATATTAATGAATGGCAAGCAGCGAATAAAGCTTACACGCCATTCTTTACATCCTTGCCTGCCCGTAGTGCTTTTGCCGCTTCAGGGCTAGCTTTAGGTGCTAAAGTTGAGGTGGAATGCGTAGCGAAGCTATAAATAATTGATTACACACTCGGCATTTATAGGCCGATTACATAAAAGTTAATGGAGAACGAATTAATGCAAACCAAAACCCCAAGAAACTTTTTTAAAGCTCTGGCTGTTGGCGCGCCAAAACCATATCAGGAGTTACCTACGCGCTTGGAGCGAATGATTCACTTTTTTCCGCCACAGATTGAAAAAATGCGCAACAAAGTGCCGGAAATGGCAAAAAATGTTGATGTGATTTTAGGTAATTTGGAAGATGCGATACCCGCTGACTCGAAAGAGGCTGCACGCGCAGGCTTGATAGAAGTCGCCCAAAGTACCGATTTTGGCTCTACTGGTTTGTGGGTACGTATTAACTGCTTAAACTCACCATGGGGCTTAGAGGACATTACAGAGTTGATGAATGCTATTGGCGATAAGTTAGACGTGATTATGTTGCCAAAAGTAGATGGCGCCTGGGATGTTCATTACTTAGATCAACTCTTAGCCCAATTAGAAGCTAGAAATAATATTAAAAAACCGGTGTTAATTCACGCTATTTTAGAAACGGCAGAAGGTGTGAAAAACGTCGAAGACATTGCTGCTGCTAGTCCTCGCATGCACGGTATGAGTCTTGGCCCAGCTGATTTGGCCGCTTCACGCGGAATGAAAACCACTCGTGTAGGTGGTGGTCATCCTTTTTATGGCATGTTGGCTGATCCAACTGCAGATGGTGCTGATCGCGCATTCTTCCAACAAGATCCATGGCATTACACCATAGCCAAAATGGTCGATGCGTGTATGGCCAATGGAATCAAGCCTTTTTATGGTCCCTTTGGTGACTTCTCAGATAATGATGCCTGTCGAGCGCAATTTCGAAATGCCTTTTTATTAGGCTGCATGGGTGCTTGGTCTTTGCATCCAAAACAAATTGAAATCGCCAAAGAGGTGTTTTCACCAGACCCTGAAGAAGTAGTTTTTGCTAAACGTATACTTGAAGCCATGCCAGATGGCACGGGTGCAGTAATGATTGACGGTAAAATGCAAGACGATGCTACTTGGAAGCAAGCCAAGGTTATTGTTGATTTAGCAAAACTTGTTGATGAAAAGGGTTAATACCAACCAGCATAAATATCTGATCATTTTGATTGGTATAACCTAAATAGAAAAAAGAAATATAAAGCGAGGTGTCAACTCGCTTTAACTTTATAAAAACTGCAATAAAGTACGGGTACAACGCCAAGGGTTAAAATAGTGCCGATACCCAAGCCAAATGCGATGACGTTAGCCATGCCGTAAAACATCGCATCGTTACCAATAATTAATGGCAGTAGTCCCATCACAGTGGTGATAGTTGTCATCGTAATAGGACGCAAACGAGTTAAACAAGCATCAATAACAGCTTGATAATCACTTTTACCTTCTGATATCTCTATCTTTATCCGGTCAATTAAGACTATGGCATTATTGATAATAATACCGGCTAAGCTATATAAACCAAGGGTTACCATAAACCCAAATGGCGCTTGCATTATTTGCAAGCCGATAACGGCACCGATAAAAGACAGTGGAATGGTTAAGGTGATCACCGCTGCTTTTCTAAATGAATTAAACTGGGCAACGAGTAAGATAAGGATAAACCCCAACACCATTGGCATGCTTGCGCTTAACGCTTTTTGAGCATCTTGTGAGTCAATAATTACCCCGCCATATTCAATGCTATGATTGACAGGAAGGTCAGCTCTTAAGGCGTTTATTTTATCATCAATCAGTAATTTCAGATCCTCTGCGGCAACCCTAGTATTACGCGCTTCAACACTAATGGTGGTGAACATATCCTCATGTTGAATCACTGAAAATTGATTGATTGGTGCTAACGTAGCCACTTGAAATAAAGGAATTGCTTTGCCTGTTTTTTCAGAATAAATATTAAGCGTTCTTAGCCGATCAAGATTGTATCGCTCGGCTTCTTGTGCGCGAAATACTACAGGGATAATCTCATCATCCTCTCTGAATTCGGTAATTTGTGCGCCGGAAAAATAGGCTTCAAGTGCTTGCGCAATGTCATTAGAGCTTAAGCCCGCACGCTTTGCGCGATGTTGATCAATTTGCACATCAATTTTAGTGATTAAGTTTTCCCAATCATTTCTTACGTCAACAGTGTCAGGTTGTTGATGTAACACGTCCATGATTTGTTGGGCTTTTCTGTAAATAACGTTTTTGTCAGGCCCTTTTACTTGGATCTTAATCGTACTGGAGTCAGACGGCCCTAAAAACATTTTCTTTACCCGCGCCGATACATTCACAAAAGTATGTTCTAGGCGAGTATCCAATTCAGCCACTTTTGCCGTTACATCAGTATGCTCTGCAACATTTAACACAATGAAGCCTTTATTTGCTGCTGGATCTTCCGGATTAAGTGATAACACAAATCTTGGACCACTAAAGCCAACATAACCTGAATAGCTTTCGATAAATTCAAGATCAGGGGCTGTATTTAGCCAAGTGAATATATCTCGCATTTGCCGATCAGTTTCTTTTGAGGAGGTACCATTAGGTAAATCGATGTTCACTACAATTTGGGTACGGTCGGAATCTGGAAAGAACTGTTTGGCGACAAACTGCATGCTAAATATCGAAGCAATAAATAAGGCCAACATTACAGTCATAAACAGTGCTTTATGAGTTAAAACCCAATGCAAAAACCGTTCATAACCTTGATATATATTATCCATTAACTTACTTGGAGACGCCCCAGTACTGGTTAACTGTTGAGTTTGATTACTTTCATGTTTAATGAAGAAATAACAAAGTAGTGGGGTAACACATAAAGCTAATACCCAACTGGTTAACAAGGTAATTAATATTACTAATGAAACTGAACGAGTAAATTCACCGGCTACATGTTCGGCCAACATTAGCGGTAAAAAGAATAAAATAGTGGTCGCAGATGAGCTCAGTAAAGGTATGGCTAATTCTTTGCTACCTTGTAACATTGCATCGTATCGCTTGATGCCTAATTCTAATCGACGCTTAAAGTCTTCTGCGATGACAATACCATTATCAACTAACAAGCCTAGTGATATGATCAAAGTCGCTAAACTCATGCGCTCTAATTTCATCTCAGTAAATTGCATAATTGACAGCGTAGCTAACATAACAAAAGGCACAATTGCACCGACGATCAGACCAGTTCTGAGGCCTAAAAATACAATAACCACCACCAGAACAATAGCCAGAGTTTGTATTACATTGCTAGAAACACCGTTAATGGTTTTTTCAACTTGCTCAGCTTGAAACGTGGCAACATCAAGTTGGTAGCCAATCGGTAATGTCGCCGTAATTTGCTCAACATGTTTCATAAAGCGGGGTGCATATTCTAAAATATTGTTATCGGCTAGCATTGATGTAGCGAAGAATATTGCCGGTTGACCGTTGAAATAGGCCAACTTATCGGGCGGATCAATAAAGTCTCTACGCAGTGTCGCGATGTCTTTTAAAGTTATATAGTTTTCACTGTTTGGAATGCTAATTTGGGTGTTGGCGATATCTTCAAACTTAATAAAGTTGCCCGATGGTTCGATAATAAAGCTTCTTGCTCCAGTGTCTATTTGCCCACCAGATTGAATTATATTTTGGTTGCGCAGTTCGTTAATTATTGTTGTTGGCGCAATACCTAGCTGAGAAAGCTTTGTATTGGAAATTTCAATAAAGATTCGTTCGGCTCTGCGGCCCATAATATCGATTTTCTTGGTGCCTGTTACAGCATATAATGTATCTCTTATATGTTGAGCGATATCATACATTTTCCCCATATCAAAACCATCAGCCGTAAGGGCCAGAGTAATGACCGAAACATCACCAAATTGATCATTAACAAATGGCAGAGAAGCCCCTTGTGGCATATTTGCATGGGCAGCTGCGGTTTTATTACGCAAGTCTTGCCATATTTCATCAAGATTAAAATACTTGTCGTAAACTTTTACGTGTATGGTAGACAGTCCTGTAGAAGAGGTTGATCTAATTTCTTTTACCTCTGCAATTTTACGAATTTCTTCTTCAAGCTTTTTGGTAATGAGCTGTTCTACCCGATCAGGTGCCATACCTGGGAATGCAGTACTTACGATAGCTTCTCGTATGGTGATAGTAGGGTCTTCTTGCGCTGGCAGGGTAAAGTAAGCAAATACGCCGTTAATCAATAATAAACCTACGACGAGTAGAACCGTTTTACGATAATTAAAAGCGATTTCAGTAAAGTTCATCATAACCCCTTTAATTAAACCGCTGTGTAGAGTTGTCTAATAGAGTTACCTGCTGACCATCACGCAAAAAAGCAACGCCGGCGGTAGCTATTATTTCTCCATCAGATAAGCCACTTGATAAATAGACTAAGTTATTAAGAATATTTTCCGTCTGCACTTGACGTAAACGAACAACACTGGCCTCAATATCATAGACAAAGACATAAGATTTTTGATCTAAGCCAGCACGTAATGCGGTCATGGGAACAGCAATCGTTTTGCCTTTGTAGCCAGTACGCCCGATACCATCAAAAACAAAATCGACCTCAGCGGTCATTCCTGCACGTAACTTATTATTGGTTTCGGCCAAAATTACCGTAACAGGAAAGGCATTCGCTGATTGTGCACGAGTACCAATTTCGTTGATACGGCCCTGCATCGTGACACCAGTTAACACTGGAAAACGAATAGCCAAGAATGTGTCTTGTTTTAACTCTTGAATTAGGGTTTCGGGGACGAGCACTTCAATTTCAAAACCATGATTACCTTCAACTTCGAAAGCGGCTTGGCCAGCGCCAATTTGTTGAGAGGGCTCAATTAAACGCTTGGTAATAACGCCATCATAAGGCGCGAGAAGGGTACTGTCTTGCAAGTTCTTATTGGCAATGTCAACCTGTGCTTGGGCGACACCTACGGCACTTTTATTTGAATCATAAGTGGCTTTGGCATTATCAAACCCAGATTGCGAGACTAACCCTTGCTTCACCAATTTGTCATAACGTTCAAATGTGTTTTTAGCTTCAGCCATTGCCGCATTTGCTTTATCTAACTGAGCTTGTGCTGATTGTAAGCTGAGATCAAAGCTGCGATGGTTTAATTGCGCTAGTACCTGACCAGCTATTACTATTTCACCAAGTTGAACCTCAACTGTTTCTACTTTACCAATTACTTCAAAGCTTAAATTGGTTGCTTCAACGGGAGCAACGACTCCTGATAAAGTGCGTAACTGTTTTAAATTAGTCTCTGAAACTTTACTCCAAGCAATCGGACGAATAGCCTTTTCTGTGACAACGGCTTGCTCATTACAGCCCAGTAAAACTGAGGCTAACAGGATAGTTAATAAAATACGCATAATAATTCCAATGATGAAGGCTACTAATGAGTTAAGTAAATAAACCCGAATAAGTAAATTGGTACTGCCAAGTACCGCGTATTCTGGTACTATGTAGTACCAATGTCAACAAATATTATAAAAGTGTTAATGCAATAATGCTAAATTGTGAACAAAAACATAAAAATGGATTAAGTGCGCGTGGGCAATTAATACTCGCTGCAGCGCAAAAATTATTTCTCAAACATGGTTTTGATGAAACGTCTCTTGAAATGATCATCAGTGAAGCTGGTGGTTCGCGGCGTTCTATTTACAATGAATTCAATAATAAGCAAGGCTTGTTGATGGCGGTTATGCAGCAGCAAGTTGCGATTCAGATAGATACTATTGCTGCTATCAAATATGATCTAGAGCCGAGTGCTGCACTAAAAGAAGTTGTAGTACGGTTTGTACAAGGGATGTTATCTGAAACTCTGGTCTCGTTGTTTAGATTAGTAACTCAAGTTGTGCCAAAAATCCCCGAAGTTGGCCAGCTTATTTATGAGCGAGGGCCTTTAAAAGGATGCACTCCACTAGCAGATTACTTAGCCTACCTAAATAAGCAAGGCACATTGGTAATTGACGACTGCAGTTTTGCCGCTCAAATGCTAATTGAAATGTCTAAAGGAGGTTTACACCTTAAGGCGATATTAATGCCCAGTGTAAAAATAACCGATGACGAAATTGTTCAGCATATTGATCGCACAGTAGACTTATTTATGAAAGCTTACCAACCATAAGCAAATAAAAGTATAAGTACAAATTAGTACTAAGTTACTTCATTTCCCATATTTGCCACATAGGTAGCTTTTGTTGCTGAGCTAAGGTCATTGCTTTTGTTTGAGCTTTATCAGCAAGCTCTATTTGGCCAAGCCCTGCTAAAGCTAAACTGTATTGATGATGCCATAAAGCTATTTTTGCACCCTCAGCTTTTACACGATCTAAAATGTCTTGTGCTTTTTGAAATTGTTTTTTAGCATTAAAACCTTTCGCCAAGTAATTAGTTACATTGACTATTGAGTTTGGAAATTGTTGATTAATGATCGTCAAAATTTCTTCAATTTTATCCGTTTGCTTTGAACCGAATACATACTTGGAAAACTTGTAGGCTTGTAACCACTCGATTCTAAAACCATTATAATTTTTCTTTTTATTTTCAAATGTTGCTAGCACAGCAAACACATCTTTATGGGCCTGCAGTTCATAACCGTCTTCGTAATAGCCTGCAAATAAATATCCCAATGCATCGTGTAGTGCTGGCAACGCAGTACTAAAGTGGTTTTCGTCAGGATATTGTTTATAGATTAATTTCCAATCATTTATGTTTTGTTCATTAAGGCTTTTATAGACTTTATCTACACCCATTCCTTGCTCATTAGCAACCGACAAAAATAGCGGTGAAGGGGGATTTTTATACTGTCTATAATATTCACCAATATAGTTTGCAATAGATTTTTCTGCGGAGTAATCATCAAACCAGTAGCTAGGGCTCATTGCTAAAAAGGCATTAAAAGGCGTATTATTTTGTACCATTGTATAGGTGGTAAATAACCCCCCTAATGAATAGCCAGACATTATTCTATTGCTGTTAGAGCGGTAGTTATCATCAATATAGGGTATTAATTCATCCGTGATGTATTGATAGAAAGTTGACGCGCCGCCGTAATCTTGTTCACCTTTGATCCGCCAAGTGGTTTGGTAAATATAATCCGCATTGCCCTGAGTCGCTATACCAATGACAATCATTGGCGGAATTTTCCCCATACGTGATAAGTTTTTGACAACCGCTGAAACATGTTGAAATTGAAAGTCACCATCAATGACATATAGGGTAGGGTAAGAAAGGGCATTATCATGATAATTTTCAGGTAAACCGATCATGAAGCGGCGATCCTGTTTCAATATATCTGAATGATGACTATCAACATAGCCAGCAACAATAGCCTCTTTTGCTTGAGCTACGCCGATAAAGTGCAATGTTAAAATGAGCAGCAAGCGCATCATATATTTTCCTTTGGTTAATGAACATGATAAGAAATAACTTTGGATAGCCATTTTTATTAAAACTTCATCGTAGTCAAAGACTTTAACTAAAACGACTTAACAATATCCAGTATTTATTTGTTACAAAATCTTGTGCATTAAAAAGGTACCCTCTACTCGGTTAACTAAAGTTATTTCTTTAATTCATTATAAAAAGCTTGGCTTACCCCATTTGTCCAACCAAAACCTTCTTGTACAGTATACTCTCCACCGCTGGCGGTATTCGACAGTTGACAGACGTTGTACTTTTCCATCATTTTTCCCGTCTGAGAAAAGTATGTTTCTACCGTAGATAACCACCGCTGCATAATGTCTTCAGCCAGAGGCCTGTTTTGATATTTTATGAGTCCTTGTACCGCAAACCAATGCAAAGGTGCCCAACCGTTAGGAGCATCCCATTGTTGTTCGCTTTCAATAGCGGTAGTGACTAAGCCGCCTTTTTTTAAAAATTGCTGGTTAATCACTTTTGCGACCTTATCGGCTTGCGCTTGCTCAGCTAAACCAACGAATAAAGGCAGTATGCCAGCCAATGATTTAACTGGACTATGAGTTTGTCTATCCAGATCATAATCTAAGAAAAATCCCTCATGCTCTGACCACATGTGGCTTAAAATAGCCGCTTTTCTTTGTTTAGCCAGGTCAGAATAAACTAAACTTTTTCCACCCTTACCTAGCATTGTGTAGTAGGTTGAGAGCAACATTTCTTGTTTGTACAATAAGCAGTTCAAATCTACGGGTAATATTCGGCTAGTGCGAATTGACGTCAATGAATTAGATTCATCAAGCCAGCGCGAACTAAAATCCCAACCAGATTCACAAGCGGCACGAACATTACGATAAAAGCGTATTTTTTCCTTGCCGGTTAGTCCTTCTGATAATTCCATGTCTTCCCGATACGATTCGGGTCTAGGCGTAGCACTGTCATCCCAGTATCGGTTTAACAGACTACCGTCAGGCATTTTAACCACTCGCGATTGTTCAGTGTGGTTATCAGATAATAGCTCACTACCATGCATCCAAAAATTATATTCAGCTTCAATTGCGTTAATATGAGCAGATAAAAATGAGTTCTTGTCAGCTTTTATAGGCAACAGTAATTCAACCAGTAGCGCCAAAATTGGTGGTTGTGAACGAGAAAGGTAATAACTTCTATTACCGTTAGGAATGCATCCAAATCGTGTTTGCAAATCAATAAAGTTCTCAAGCATCGATTCAACCAGGGCAACATGACCAGATTCAATCAGGCCTAATGCGGTAAAATAACTGTCCCAGTAATAAATTTCTCGAAAGCGACCGCCTGGTACTACATAAGGGTATTTAAGTGGTAATAAAGAGCTTTCATCTACTTCATCTGCCGGTTTCTGTAATAGCTGCCATAGGATTTTAATATGTTGTTTAACGTTTACACCGCGCTGATTAGACGATATCTCGGTTTGTTCCGGTAGGAAGAAAAACTCACTGATGAAATCTTCCAGGTTAAATTCATGATTAGTTTGTTTATTAACTTCATATTGTTGCAATATCTCATCTATCGGTCCTTTCGGAATCGCATCAGCAAAGGTTTTACTGTCTGCAAAAATCTGAGAGATTTGCACGGTTTTGAATAATTCACTATTGAAAAAGTCCAAACCAAGTTGAGATGTTTGAGCAGATGAATTGGTTTTTACCATGTCGATACCTTTCATGTTACGGCTTAGCTACAGAATGCTTTTGGGTTGAGGTTTTAAAGAAATATAAGCTAATTAAAATCAGCGCCATTGGTACGATAGACATATAAAATGCTCTTTGCCCGCCAAATTCGGCAAAGATAAAACCGGTAATGATAGAGCCCGTTGTGCCACCAAGAGCTGAAAAAATCACGATTAAGCCTGTCATCGCGGCATGTTTTGAGCGTTCTAAGCTACTTAACATCACCGAATTTAAAACAGGATAAACAGGTGCCATAATCAAGCCTATTAATGGTAATAGGTAAGCAGCAATAGGTGCATTAAATACGTTGGTCACTGGCTGGTTTGGCAGATCACTGGTTAAAGGTAATATCAGCAGAATAATCATCACCATCATGACTAAACAACCATTTAAGAATGGATACCAATTAATATAACGCAATATTTGACCCGCTAATAATCGTCCAATAGCAAGAGCTGCGGCAAATATACTGGTCATTTGCACACTGACGTCAGTTGGTAGTCGTAAAATTTCACTGTTAAATGTGGGTAACCAGGTGCCGATGCCTTGTTCGATTAACACATAAAGAAATACTGAGATCACAAAAACCAGTACCAGAGGCTGATAGCTCATTCTTATCATGTCAACGAAACCTTCAGTAGTAGATGACTTAATTTTATCAGTGTTGGGTTTACTGATAGGAGAAAAGCCAACCAATAATAAGGTTAGTAACGTTATTCCGGCAAGTGGGTAATATACGTTAAGCCAGTCGGTAGACTCAGCCGATAAAGGGTCGACATATAAACTGAATAACCAATAACCAGATAAACTGCCAAGCATAAATATGCCCTCTATGGTATTGAGCAATGATGAATGTGCTTTGGTTGAATTGGTTAATTGGCCAATTATCGAATATACGGAAACTTTAACTAAGGCAAATGAAACACCTATGCAGGCAAATAATAGCTTAATGATCAGAAAGTTACCGACAATGGGGGTAACCAAACAAGCAATGGTTACGATCAACAAACCTATCATTAAAGCCATTTTATAACCGATTCGAGGGATTTGTGATGCAATGAAAAATGAAACAAATGCGATCGATAAGTCTTTGAAGCCTTCTAAAGTACTCGCTTCCGGCTTAGTTATCCCCAAACTATTGATAGATTGTAAAATAACGGTACCTACGCTATTGAGTAATATAGCAAAGACAAAGTAACTCGTGGCAATTGCAGCAATGATAATAAATCGAGGCATCAAATAGACTCATCTTGTGGATATTTACCCTCAGTCTATATTCGAAATGAAATAATTGCAAACGTTTGCAATTATTTGTTGGATATTAATCCTTTTAATAATATGAGCAATTAGTGAGTACGAGAGGAGTTACGCTCAATCAATTCAATATCAATGACAGTTGATTGTGCCGCTTGCCCATTAAGTTGTTTAACAAGTTGCTGCACCATTATTTTTGCCGCCGATTTAGTATCTTGCTTGATGGTTGTTAAAGAAGGATGCAACAGTTCTGCCATAGCAATATCGTCAAAACCTACAATGCCAACATCGCTTGGAATGCCTATGTAGCGCTCTTTTAGTGCCTTTAAGGCTCCTAATGCAACCATATCACTGGTCGCAACAACACCATCAAAAAATAATCCTTTTTCCAGAATGGCGGCTGCTATTTTATCGTAGGCAGCTTTGCTGGTAATATCACAAGATAGAGTCAAATTGCGGCGAACATCAAGGTTGAATTCTGTTAATGCCCGAATATAACCTTTATGTCGTTCGCTCATTTCGGCATGTTCAGGATCACCTAAAAATAGAATGTTTTTACAAGCGCCTTCAATCAAGTGCTTAGTCGCGAGATAGCCACCTAATTCGTTATTACTCCCGACAACAGAATAGTTCGATAAACCTATAGGATCTCCCCAGACCACTAGAGGTGCGCCAGAGTTTGCTACTTTTTCAATGTTATCAGTGCTTTTACCCTGACCAATGACGATGATCCCGTCAGCTCTGCTACTGCTGATAAAATAATTAGCCCAATCTTCGGTAGCCATTAATGAATTGGAAAGTAAAAGTTCATAACCCATTTGGTTAAGCTCTTGGTTTAAATCGCCAACAACCTTCAGTAGAAATGGATCGCTAATACTCTGATCGGTACTGTCTGTCAGGTTTAAAATAACCGCGACAACATTGGTTTTTTGGGTTCGCAGGCGACTGGCTGCGCGATTCAAACTAAAATTATGCTCTTTCGCTAATGCCTGTAATCGTTCTCTAGTTTCTTTTTTTATCAAAGGGTTATCATTAAGTGCCCTTGATACAGTAGACGTCGAAACCGATGCTAGTTTTGCTAGTCCCGCTAACGTTATTTTATTTTCATTGGCCAATTGAAATTACATCCTAGATAGCATTTGTTGAATTATCACATAATCAGCCAGTTTTGCAATCGAAAGCAGATTAAATTACAAACGTTTGCAAAATTTAATTGCAAACGTTTGCATTTGGATCTATATTTAATTCGGGGAAGGAAAAATATTCAATAAATGCAACATTTGTTAATGTTGTTATATTAAGAGAGAACGAGACATGACCAATACATTTAAACTAACGTCCATTGCAATGGTAATTGCATGTACCTGCACAGTTCAACAAAGTTTGGCGGCAGAGCAACCGGCAGCAGATACAACTAATGATAATGTTGAAAAAATTATTGTTACCGGTACTTTTAGTGGTAAAGCGGTTAAAAAAGAAGAAGCAAGTTTTGCCATCAGCTCTTTTTCTGAAGATGATATTAAAAAATTAGCACCTAAAAGCACCGCCGATCTTTTCAAGGCTGTCCCGGGTATATGGGCAGAAAGCTCAGGTGGTGTTTCTGGAGCAAACGTATTTGTTCGTGGCTTCCCTGGTGGTGGAGATGCACCGTTTCTTACAGTTCAACTGCAAGGGGCACCCATTTTTCCACCACCAACTCTTTCTTTTCTTGAAAACTCTACGTTATTTCGTTTGGATGAAACGGTTGAGTTTATGGAAGCACTACGTGGTGGCCCAAACCCGGTAGTATCAAATGGACAACCAGGTTTAACCACCAACTTCTTATTGAAAGAAGGCTCTGAACTTACCGAAGGGCTAGTTAAATATTCAACCTCGGATTATGGCTTACAGCGCATTGATGGTGTCGTAAGTGGCAGCTTAGCCGACGATTTATATTTCATGATTGGTGGCTATATTAAAAGCTCTCCAGGAGTTAGAGATGCAGGCTTTAATGCGGAAGAAGGTAATCAATTTACCATTAACATTACTAAAAAATTAGACGATGGTAAGATTAACCTATATACCCGTCAAACCGATGATCACGGCGTTTGGTATCTACCTTCGCCATTAAATGTTGATTCAGTTGATAATGAATATACTCAAATTGGTACAAACAACCGTCAGGCGACTATTCAATATGGTGCCGATAACACGACAGAAACAATAGATTTCGGTAAAGGCCGAGGCTGGGATGGTTCAGTTTCTGGTGGTAGCGTTGACTTAACGCTGGCCAATGGCTGGGATTTGGTCGACCGCTTTATTTATACTAAAGGTAATGCAGATACCTATGGTTTAGTGCCAAATGGTGATCCTGCCATGCTGTCAACAGTGGCAGATAATGGTAATACTGCCTTTGGTGCAGTAACAGGAGCTGAGTATGATGGCTCTACTATGGTTCAACAAATTGGCCGTTGGGTAGTAAAAAAAGAAATTGAAGCATTCACCAATGATTTCACCTTAACCAAAAGTTTTGACAAAGGCACATTTACTGTCGGTTTTTACAATTCTACCTTTTCCGCAAAAGATTGGTGGGCACTAGGCAATCAAGCCTATCATGTGGTTGAATCTGGTGGTGAAATGTTAACTGGCATTGATTGTAATGATAACCAAGATAGTTGTGGTTGGAACTACGATATCAACAGTATTGGCGATGGCTCAACCCAAGCGCTTTACGCCGCAGCATCATACGATATAACTGACAGTCTCACCATAGATGCCGGTGTAAGAAACGAAAATCATGAAATTGAATACACCGTTGATGAAGGTTTAGATGGCGTTATAACCAAGGCGGTATCCTACGATGAAACAAGCACCGCCTGGACTGTTGGTGTTAACTGGATGTTTACTGATAAGCAGGGGGTCTTTGCCCGAGTAAGTGATGGTAGTAAAATGCCATTTTTTGATGATTTTAGAGATAACTTTAGTGCTTATCAAGATGGCGAAGATTTAATTAAAGAAGTGAGCCAATATGAATTGGGTTATAAACTTGCCAGCGACAATTTTGAATTGTATGCCACAGGATTTTTCAATGAAGTAAAAGGTGACACTTTTGTCACCCAGCCTGGAGCACCGGCGCAAGTATTAACGAACGAAGCCTATGGTATTGAGTTAGATTTAAATTACTACACGGATGGTGGTTTCTCTGTGAATTTGAACTCAACGGTGCAAGAAACCGAAATTACCGAAAGCCCGGATAATCTAGGAAATGAAGCACAAAGACAGCCGAGCTGGCAAGTACGGATGACACCGAGTTATGATATTGATTTTTCAAACGGAATGTACGCGACCATTTACGGTACCGTTTCTGCCGTAGGCGATCGTTATGCCAATAATGAAAATACGGTAACATTAGAAGGTTATGAAAAAGTTGATATTGGCTTGCTGTTGAACATCACTGATGAAGTTCAAATGCAGTTAGCGGTGAGCAATTTAACCGATGAAGATGCGTTAACTGAAGGTGATCCGCGTGATTCATTATCATCAAATGGTCGTTATATTTTACCAAGAACGATAGATTTTAGTGTCAGCTACCAGTTCTAACAACTAACTCTCTTCCAAATAAAACTTTAGGCTATTCGTGATGAATAGCCTTTTTTATCGAAAATATTTACATGCCTTGTTAAGCACCATCCTTTCTAATTTTCAAATCAGGGATATCGGTGGCACCTATTGCATGTAAAACAATGCCAACCATAAAGAAGAAAAATGTTGTGGCGCCAACGGTCGCTTTAAAAATTTCAGTGGCATCAGCAGAATTAATCACTAAAAAACCACAGGCAACAGCCGCAATAATAAAGCAACAAATGGAACAGAATGAGGAAATTTTTTGTAATAAACGTTTGTTGGTTTGCATAGTCTCTCTGTGGTTCATTTAATTATTTATACCGAAGTATACAGGCAAATAGGATTAATACCTTGATACGGGTCAAGCTCATATCGTTTATCATGAAATTCACACAAGGTTAACATAAGCAGATTTTGATCCTTATCAAGTACCTGACCAAATTAATCAAGTAATATAAGCCTATCTTTTAAATAGAGGGGAATATTATGGGTTGCTGTGGCGCTTGTGGTGGAGAAGAGAAGAAAGCTGTTGAAGAGCAGGAACAAACTCAAGAGACTGCTGATACAACAGAAGAGTAAATGTGATTAAGTAAAATACTTTTAAACAGATGTTTGTATGTAGAACAACAAAAAAGCGACCTAAAGGTCGCTTTTTTAATTCAGGATGATGTCCCGTCCTGAAATAAGTATTAGCTTATTTTAAAGAAGACATATATTCAGCAACTGCAGCAATATCAGCATCAGTTAATTTTGCGGCAATGTTTACCATCATTGAATTCATATCATTATGACGAGTACCATCGCGGAATTTAGCAAGCTGCGATTTCAAGTAATCTACATTTTGGTTGCTAACGGCAGGGAATCCAGCTAGTGCTGCGCCTTTACCGTCAGTACCATGACAGGCGATACAAGCAGTGATTGCTCGAGTCGCGTCACCGCCTTGGTATAATTCCATGCCAACTTTATTCGTTTCTGTTGTCGATACTCTAGCTTTTTGGCTAGCAAAGTAAGCCGCTAAGTCTTGCATATCTGTTGGTGATAAAGCCGCGACCATACCTGCCATTACTGGATCGTTACGTCCTTCAGGGCCTGCTTTAAAATCAGCTAACTGTTTAGCAAGGTAGTTTTCATGTTGGCCAGCCAAATTAGGATACATAGCAACTAAGGCATTACCGTCTGCGCCGTGACATGATGCACACATTGCCGCTTTAGCTTTACCTGCTTCAACATCACCAATAAATGTTAGTTTTGCAGCAGAAGGCTTTTTAGCCGCCACTGTGGCTACCGCTGCAGGGTCTTTAAAGTAAGCACCTAAATCAGCAACATCTTGCTCAGTTAAGTTTTTAGCAACAACATTCATTGAAACGTTAGTGCGTGTTTCATCTTTAAATGCATTTAATTGTTTTGCTATGTATTCAGGATGTTGCTTAGAAAGATTAGGGTTAATCAGCACATCCGAGTTACCTTCTTTACCATGACAAGCGACACAAGCAGTGATACCGCGAGCAGTATCACCATTTTCGTACAAACTTTTACCTGTTGCTGCGTCAGCAACCATGGTTGGCGTTGCTAAGGTAGCGGGTGCCGGCGTTGCAGATGTTGAAGAAGAATCTGTTGCTGCTGTTGCACTTTCACCACTACGGCTGAACGTTGCAAAGTAAGCTGCTATATCACTCATATCTTGATCAGATAAACCAGCAGCCATCGGTGCCATAACAGGGTCTTTACGAGAGCCATCTTTAAATGCTTTTAATTGCTTTGCAATGTAATCAGCATGCTGGCCAGCCAGGTTAGGGTAAGCATCCGCAATACCAATACCATTTGCACCGTGACAACCCGCACAAACGGCTGCTTTAGTTTTGCCTGCTGTCGCATCGCCTGCAGCAAATGCATTGCCTAATAACCCGCAACCTAATATTGCTGAAATAATGATTTTTTTCATAGATGTTCTGCCTGTTAATACCGTGGAATTCAGTTTTATACTGATTATTCCCTTTAAAAGCGCTTTTTACTAAGTGATCTGAAACGTTAAAGCAAAGTTTAATGTTTTCAGTTTACCTAGAGTGATAAAAAATTTACGCTATTTTACACAATTCCCACGTTTGTGTAATGGTTAATGGCTAATTTTCGACAAAAAGATTAGTTTATTGCCTTTGTGACCCCGATTACAAAAAAACACTGCCTCAAATTGTTAAAAACAGGATATAATTGAATAAGTTATTTTATTTATGTTTTTATTTATGGTGGATCCCGCTTTGACAACTCCTCTGGTTAATTTACATGTTGCCAAATTTGAGCTTAGTGCTCCTGACATTCGTCGACTTCCCGCTGACAGCGGTATTGAGGTTGCGTTTGCCGGTCGTTCTAATGCGGGTAAATCTAGTGCTTTAAACACACTAACGAATCAGAAAGCTTTAGCCCGAACAAGTAAAACCCCAGGTCGTACCCAGTTGATTAATGTTTTTGATATTCGAGAAAACCGTCGATTAATTGATTTGCCAGGTTACGGGTTTGCTAAAGTTCCTTTAGAAATGAAGAAAAAATGGCAAAAAGCATTAGCTGAATATTTAGAAAAGCGGATGAGCTTAAAAGGTTTGGTCTTATTAATGGATATTCGTCATCCGCTAAAAGATTTAGATGTAGACTTAATCAACTGGGCCAATGATTGTCAGTTGCCAACTTTAGTTTTATTAACTAAGGCTGACAAATTAAAACCCGGTAAACGAAATTCTGAAGTACTACAAGTTCGCAAGAAATGTGTGACTATGCATGACAATATCAAAGTCCAAGCATTCTCATCATTAACTAAAGTTGGATTAGAACAGGCTACTGCCGCCATTAGTGACTGGTTTATCAATATCGAACATCAAGAATTGGTCGATATTGAAGATGAAGAAGAATTCGACGAAAACGAGTAATTTAAAACTTATTTCTTACAAAGAGCCTAACGGCTCTTTTTTTTGCCTCGGATAGTCTATATTGAAAAATGCACTAATACTCAATGTATGTTGTTAGGACAATGTAGGGAACATTTGCTGAAGAGTAATTTTTTGTTTTTACTTCAAGGATGAAAATCACCAAGAAGGGTATTAAATTTGTAAAGTAGGGTGCAGCAATAGCAACTTAATTATGTATTGAAACTGCCCATATATTTCAGGCAAAAAAAAACCAACGTCAAGGACGTTGGTTAGAAAGCTTATGGGGAAGCTAGAAAACAAAAGTTATTACAACAAGAATTCCGTTAGGAATGAGGCTATATTAGAGTGTTCACTCTAGTTTGTAAAGTATTTATTCTAAGTTTTATTACATTTTTGTAAAAAATATGAAATAAATAGGCTTTTTTTCTTAAGTTTTATTTGTCGATTGAATGTTTATGTAGTTTTATTACATAAATGCTCGGCTAGTAAAGTGTTTGGCAGCAGGTGCTATTCGTGGTCTTGAGGTTAAAGGTGTATTTTTTTATGCTGAAATTTTAATAAATCTGGCAGTTTTTTCGATTGTTTCCACAATGTCGCGTTACCAAGGTAAAAAATAAGCTTATTTTGTATTAATGACGAGCGCTGTTTTCTTATAGTTTTGAATTTTTAAAGAGTGTAGAGAAAATTAAATTTAGATCTGACCCTATTTATTTCAGGCAAAAAAAACCAACGTCAAGGACGTTGGTTAGAAGCTTATGGGGAAGCTAGAAAACAAAAGTTATTACAACAAGAATTCCGTTAGGAATGAGGCTATATTAGAGTGTTAACTCTAGCTTGTAAAGTATTTATTCTAAGTTTTATTACATTTTTGTAAAAAAAATGAAAAAAAACAGCATTTATACGCTGTTTTTTATCTGCTTCTGTAACTTTTTGTAATTTTATTACATTTTTGTTTGTTTAATGCGCTTGCTGCCAGTTGTCGCCAGTACCGGCCTCTGAGATTAAAGGCACATTTAATTGCACCGCATTGTCCATAATTTCAACTAATTTTTCGGTTGTTTCCACAATTATGCTTTCTTCGACTTCAAAAATTAGCTCATCATGTACCTGCATGGTCATTTTTATGCGCGGATCATTATTTTCTATCAGCCATTTATCAACTGCGATCATCGCCTTTTTAATAATGTCTGCGGCGGTACCTTGCATAGGCGCATTTATTGCTGCCCGTTCAGCGGCTTTGCGTCTTGCACCGTTTCTAGATTTAATCTCAGGTAGAAATAGTCTACGGCCAAATAAGGTTTCAACATAGCCTTGTTCAGTCGCTAGTTGTCGGGTATCTTCCATATACTCTAATACGCCAGGGTAGCGTTCAAAGTAGGTGTTCATATAGTCTTGTGCTTTACCACGAGCAATGCCTAGCTGCTTGGATAAACCAAACGCAGACATACCGTAAATCAAGCCAAAGTTTATTGCCTTAGCACTACGACGGTGATCTGCCGTCACTTGCTCCAATTCGATGTTAAATATTTCAGCGGCAGTTGCTTGGTGAACATCCCTACCTTCAGCAAATGCAGACAATAGACCCTTATCATTCGATAAGTGCGCCATAATACGCAATTCAATTTGAGAATAATCTATTGCGAGTATTTTATAACCGGTTGGAGCTACAAACGCCTGGCGAATTTTTTTGCCTTCTTCACTACGGATAGGAATGTTTTGTAGATTAGGATCGGTTGAAGATAAACGCCCAGTTGCCGTTACTGCTTGATGATAAGAGGTATGCACTCGTCCAGATTTTTCACTCACCATTAATGGTAATTTATCTGTATAAGTAGATTTTAATTTACTTAAACCACGATGCTCAATAATCAATTTAGGCAATGGGTAATCTAAAGCCAGCTCTTGTAAAACTTCTTCAGCTGTAGAGGGAGCACCTTTTGGGGTTTTCTTGATCACCGGTATGCCTTGCTCTTCAAACAAAATTGTTTGTAATTGTTTTGGTGAGCTTAAGTTAAAGCTTTTACCGGCAACATTGTGCGCTTGGATTTCTAGTTCATCTAAACGCATGCCCAGTTGATGACTTTGTTCGATTAATAAATCAGAATCAATTAGTACACCCGTTTGTTCCATGCGCGCAAGCACCGGCATAAGTGGCAATTCGATTTCGTTGAAAACTTGCTTTTGCTCGGCTTGTTTAGCTAATTTTGGCCAAATGGCTTGGTGTAAACGTAGAGTAATATCAGCATCTTCGGCGGC
This sequence comes from Thalassotalea fonticola, assembly GCF_032911225.1. Taxonomy (NCBI): domain Bacteria; kingdom Pseudomonadati; phylum Pseudomonadota; class Gammaproteobacteria; order Alteromonadales; family Colwelliaceae; genus Thalassotalea; species Thalassotalea fonticola. The sequence continues at coordinate 3,493,602 of NZ_CP136600.1, forward strand.
ATAATGACCAGCTTGCTCGATATCTATTTGGTTAAAGGTAAGTTGCTTCTTGCCTTTGCCGGCAATATCTTCAAAGTGTACGGTTTTGTAGCCTAGGTATTTCTCAGCCAAGGCGTCCATGTTATGGCGAGTAGACACGCTGTTTAAACAATAGGACTCAAGCATAGTATCAAAACCAATACCTTGAATTGTTATGCCATAATGACTTAACACATTGGTATCATATTTTAAATTCTGCCCGATCTTCAAAATTTTGCTGCTTTCTAATAATGGCTTAAATTGTTCTAATACCCAATCGAGTTCTAATTGCTCTGGAGCATCGATATAATCATGAGTAAGTGGCACATAAGCTGCTTTTCCAGCTTCAATAGCAAATGACAAGCCTACTAATTTGGCTTCCATATAGTTGACACTAGTGGTTTCAGTATCAAAGGCAAATTCGTTACAAGCGTTTAATTTATCCAACCAGGTTTGTAAATCTGCTTTGCTTAAAATGATGTCGTATGAACTTTCAATGGCGTCAGGCAATTCATCTTCTTCGTCAACTTCTGTTTCTTGTGCTGCACTTTTTGCTGTTGGGTTATCACTTGTCGTATTGCCTTTATCAAGATCGGCGAGCAAACGTTTAAGTTCAAACTCGGTATACATTTCACGTAATGTATCGGTATCTGCAGGTATCGCTTCTATTTCATTAATCGGCTGTTCCAGTTCTACATCCAGCTTGATTGTAGCTAATTCATAAGAAAGCGGTAATTGTTCAAGGGCTGCTCGCAGGTTTTCACCGATTTTACCTTTAACAGAATCAGCATTGGCAATAACATTGTCTAAGTTTTCATGTGCGGTGAGCCATTTTACTGCGGTTTTAGGGCCGCATTTTTCAACACCAGGGATGTTATCCACCTTATCGCCCATTAACGCCAAGTAATCGATTATTTGATCGGGGCGCACGCCAAACTTTTCAATTACACCATCAACATCCATTGCCACATTCGTCATGGTATTAATTAAGGTAACATGCTCGGTAACCAACTGTGCCATATCTTTATCGCCGGTTGAAATTACAGTTTCTAAGCCAAGGTTGCTGGCTTGGTCTGCCAAGGTACCAATAACATCATCTGCCTCTACACCATCTATAACTAATAATGGTAAGCCCATTGCTTTAATGATTTTATGAAGCGGCGCAATCTGGCAGCGTAAGTCATCAGGCATTGGTGGACGGTTAGCTTTATATTCAGGATATAAATCATTGCGGAAGGTTTTGCCTTTGGCATCAAAAATAACAACGATTTTTCCCGTAGGATAATCTTTTTGCAGACTTTTGATCATATTTAATACGCCAGTAATTGCACCGGTGGGATGACCATCTTTTGTCGAAAGCGCTTGTAAATAAGGCACATAATAAGCACGAAATAAGTAAGACGAGCCGTCAACGAGAATATAAGGGGAAGATTGAGTCATGATATTTTTTATTGTCTTTAAAATTACTGGCAATAGAATGCCATATATTTGCTGAGTTTGGTATTGGTACTAATCATAAAAAACTATGAATATATCGAGCATCTGTGGATAAGTCTGTTGAAGGAATTGCTAAGCCCACCTGCTACAAAGAAACTTAGCGAGTGTAAAGTGCCTGTAAGGCTTGTTAATTATGATGTTCGGAAGTTACAAATGACCGTTTCTATTTATTATTATTGGTAAAATAGATGTGGATAATTTTTCCATAAATCCCAAAAGGTAAATACTACTGAGGCTAATTTTTCCTAAATGGGACAATGATACTAGCAGAAAGGTTTTTTAAAACAAACGTTTATTTAACATAATATTAATAAAATAAGTTAATTTAAAAGTCGTCTTTTAATTAAAAAAAATGATTGCCCAGTCAAGCAAAGGCTTGCAGCTAAATTGAGTAAGGAAAACAAGAACTGCAGCTTTTTAGTGGGCAAAATAAAGAAGAAAAAAAGCCTGTTTATCCGAATAAAATTCTAATAAACAGGCGTGTTGAATTTGCGATCTGGAAAGTTAACGCATAGTAACGAATTCTTCAGCTGCAGTTGGGTGAATTGCAACTGTGTTATCAAAATCAGCTTTAGTGGCGCCCATTTTTACCGCCACCGCAAAACCTTGTAGCATTTCATCACTACCAAGTCCGATACAATGCATACCGACAATTTTTTCATTTTTTCCTTGGCATATTAATTTCATTCGACATGGTTGTCTATGCTGAGTAACAGCCGTATACATAGAAGTAAACTGCGATGTGTAAACAGTTATATCTTCATCACCAAATGAAGCGACCGCTTGCTGCTCAGTTAATCCGATGGTACCAATTGTTGGATGTGAAAATACCACTGTTGGGATCAAGTTGTAATCTAGATGTTCATCGGTTTTACCATTAAATAAACGCTCAGATAAACGACGCCCTGCCGCGACCGCTACCGGCGTTAACTGTGCACGTCCGGTGTTGTCACCAACAGCATAAATGTTATCTACGCTGGTGTTTTGGTATTTGTCAGTATCGATAAAACCGCGAGAATTTAACTCTAGGCCTGTCGCATTGATATTGATGTTATCGGTAGCAGGCTCTCGGCCTATGGCCCAAATAAGAGCATCAACAGTAATTGCTTCTCCATTTTCCAACTCAAGAGTTAAGCTGTTGTCTTCATTTTTAATGACTTCTTTTGGAGTACAATGAGTTTTAAGTGTTGGCCCCTCTGCTGCCATGATTTCAACCAAGGTGTCTGACATCATGTCATCAAAATCACGCAATGGTTTATGTTTACGCACTAATAATGTTGTTTCACTGCCTAAAGCATTTAATACTCCGGCAATTTCTACAGCAATATAACCCGCGCCAACTACAGCAACGCGTTTAGGTTGTTCAGTTAATTCGAAAAAACCATCAGAAGTAATGCCATATTCAGCACCTGGGATATCTGGCACACTAGGGCGCCCGCCCGTAGCAATTAAAATGTTGTCTGCAGTATAGGTTTCGCCATTTACTTCAATGGTATTTTTATCAATAAATTTACCAAAACCATTAATAACGGTAACATTATTTTTAGCCAGACCATTGTCATATGACTGATGAATTCGAGAGATGTAAGCTTGACGACTCTCAACAAGTTTCGCCCAGTTTAGTTTTCCTGCAGTCAAATCAAAACCGTAGTCTTGAGAGTAATGTACGGCATCGGCAATTTGACCGGCATACCACATTACTTTTTTAGGAACACAACCAACATTAACGCAAGTACCACCCAAAGCTTTTGCTTCTATTAATGCGCACTTCTTACCATGCATAGCAGCACGGTTTATCGAAGCAATTCCGCCACTGCCGGCACCAAGGGCGATATAATCAAAATGTTGACTCATGAATAATTCCTAAATAAGAGTTATACCCGCCACCATTCAAGATGCAGGTTTCAGAGTGCTTGAGCGATTCCAATACAAGGCGCAGTTATGTAGTAATGGTTATTCCCTTACAAATAGCTGCAACGAAGTAGTGGGATTGCTCAAGCGCTTCTTCGATGGGTTTAAAAGCAATTTATGCCGCGTTATTAAATTGAACAATGGAATAACCATTCTCTAAATTTAATACCTTGCCTAAATTGCTTTTAACTCCCACTGAAATCCCGCCTTTGAATGGCGGCGGGTATCTATACTAATAATTGTGCTCATTGACACATATTTCAACTATAAGAGTGAAGTTTCACGATTTTAATTTCAGCAGCACTGTCAATGGTAACGGGTATACATAAATAAAAGCGCCCATAATGGCTTTTTTTTGATTGTTACTTGAATAATTCCCTTAAAGCACTTATCTCTAGTAGTATTACTATCTCCCTAACTTTATAAGCAGCATTATGAGCAACCCATTATTAGAGCAAGCAGGCCTTCCTGAGTTTTCAAAAATTAAACCTGAGCATATTAAGCCGGCAGTCGAGCGAGCTATTGCTAACGGTAAAAAAGCTATTGAACAAGTAGTTGCCAGTAAAGGTCCTTATACCTGGGATAATTTAGTTGCTTTTATTGATGAAGCTGATGATCAGTTAGAAAAAATGTGGTCGCCAGTGTCGCACATGAATTCAGTAGTAAATAGTGACGAATTGCGTGAAGCGTACGATTCATGTTTAGCAATGCTATCTGAATACGGTACTTGGGTTGGTCAACATGAAGGTTTATTTAATGCTTATCAACAACTTGCCAGCAGTGAAGAATTCAACACTTTAAATAATGCACAACAAAAAGTCATTACCAATGCTTTACGTGATTTTAAACTATCGGGTATTGCTTTAGCTGATGATAAAAAAGCACGTTATGGTGAAATTCAGACCAAACTATCAGAGCTTGCTTCTAATTTTAGCAACAACCTATTAGATGCAACCGGTGCCTTTTCGGTAAATATTACCGATGAGAAAGATTTAACCGGCTTACCAGACAGTGCTCTAGCTGGTGCGAAACAAATGGCCGAAGCGCAAGAAAAGCAAGGTTGGTTGTTCACCCTTGATATCCCTAGTTACTTACCGGTAATGATGTATGCTGACAATGCTGATTTACGTGAAAAAATGTATGTGGCATACGTTACACGGGCATCAGATAAAGGTCCTAATGCAGGCGAATTTGATAATTCAGCATTGATCACTGAAACCTTGGCGTTACGCCATGAAGTTGCAAAGCTTTTAGGCTTTACTAATTACGCTGAAGAATCACTTGCCACTAAAATGGCCGAGAATACCGAACAAGTATTAGGGTTTTTAGAAGATCTGGCGAGTAAATCAAAAGCGCAAGGTGGTGAAGATTTGCAACAGCTAACTGACTTTGCAAAAGCTGAATTTTCTGTTGATAAGTTAAACCCATGGGATTTGGCTTATTATTCGGAAAAATTAAAACAAGCCAAATATTCGATTTCAGATGAAGACTTACGCCCATATTTTCCAGAAGATAAAGTGGTAGCGGGGCTATTTGAAGTCGTGCACCGTTTATATGGTTTAACCATTAAAGAACGGACAGGTGTTGATGTTTGGCATAAAAATGTCAGTTTCTTTGATGTTTATGACAATAGCGAAAACTTACGTGGTAGTTTTTATTTAGACCTATATGCTCGCGACAAAAAACGCGGTGGTGCCTGGATGGCAGATTGCGTTGGTCGTCGTCAACTAAGCAAGAATACCGTGCAATTACCGGTAGCATTTTTAACGTGTAACTTTACTAAGCCCGTGGGAAGTAAACCGGCACTATTTACTCATGATGAAGTCGTGACGTTATTCCATGAGTTCGGTCATGGTTTGCATCACATGCTAACCAAAATAAATGCTGCTGGCGTCGCTGGTATCAATGGCGTACCTTGGGATGCAGTAGAGTTACCAAGCCAATTTTTAGAAAACTGGTGCTGGGAGCCAGATGCATTAGCATTTTTATCCTCACATTTTGAAACCGGTGAGTCTTTACCGCAAGCTATGTTAGATAAAATGCTGGCGGCGAAAAATTTCCAATCAGCGATGCAAATGTTACGTCAGTTAGAGTTTAGTATTTTTGATTTTAAAATTCATGCTGATTTTGACGCTAATGTTGAAAATCAAGTACAGCTAATTCTCGATCAGGTACGCGCTCAATACGCCGTTGTTAAAGCGCCGGAGTTTAATCGTTTTCAACACAGTTTTGGCCATATTTTTGCTGGTGGCTATGCCGCAGGTTATTATTCTTATAAGTGGGCAGAAGTCCTATCAGCCGATGCATACTCGCGTTTTGAAGAAGAAGGCATCTTCAATCCTGTTACTGGTAAAGATTTCTTAGAATGCGTACTCGAAAAAGGTGGTTCACAAGAGCCTATGGCGTTATTTAAAGCATTCCGCGGCCGTGAACCGCAAGTAGATGCTTTATTACGTCACAGCGGCATTAACGCATAAAATAATTGGGGTCAGATCTAAATTAATAGGGTTAGGTTAAACATGGAAAAAATTCAGTCCATTTATCAGCGGGCAATTGATCGCAAAGGCGGAGCAGATAATGTTGAGCTTTTACTTTCGCCATACCAAACGCTGGCAAATTCAAATACAGAATTGGCTAAATTGGGCAACGATAGGTTTTTGGCTGAATTTACCAAAAAGGTCTTTCAATCTGGTTTTGTTTGGCGCGTGGTTGAAAATAAATGGCCGAGTTTTGAAGAGCATTTTTTCGATTTTAATATTGAAAAAATATTAATGATGCCCGATGAGATGCTTGAGCGTAAGGCGCAAGATCCTAAAATTATCCGCAACTTTAAAAAAGTGCAAACCATAAAAGCTAACGCTCATATGATTCATGATGTTGAACTAGAGCAGGGCAGTTTTAGTGAGTTTATTGCGGCCTGGCCTGAAGAAGATATTATTGGTTTGTGGGCTTACCTTAAAAAGCATGGCCAACGCTTAGGTGGTAATACTGGGCCATATGCGTTGCGAACTTTGGGGAAAGATACTTTCTTATTAAGCCGGGATGTGGAAAGTTATTTTCGTAATCATGAGCTAATTACTGGCGGGCTTACCAGCAAAACAAGTTTAAACACCATTCAGCAATGCTTTAATGAATGGCGCGCACAAAGCGGCTTTAGTTTAAAGAAAATTAGTGGATTGATTGCTTTAAGTACCGGTGATAATCATTTTCATGTAGAACAGGTTCCTGCAACGTAATGGCAGATCCTAATGCTATACCACATTGTTTAGTGTTTGCTGATAGTTTTAATAACATTATGCGAGCTGAAAATGCCGCGCAAAAATGGGGCTTACCTTATGGTGGTGAATTACGTGATTTAAATAAAGTGAAAAGCCCTTTTTACTTATTAGCTACCGATCACCAATTAGAACTGCATAAAACAGACGAGCCAAAATTAGATGGTATTGTTGTTGACTTTATTGGTGGCGCTGTCGCTCATCGGAGAAAGTTTGGCGGTGGTCGTGGTCAAGATATTGCCAAAGCAATTGGCTTAAAGCATGGCTTTCAGCCTAGTGTATTAGACGCTACAGCTGGCCTTGGCCGAGATGCTTTTTTATTAGCAAGTTTAGGCTGCAAAGTTACCATGATGGAACGTCAACTGCCTGTTGCGGCATTATTAGACGATGGCTTAGAGCGTGGCAAGCTTGATGCTGATATTGGTGACTGGCTCAGCGAACGATTAGGGTTAATTAACGCATCATCAATTGATGCTATGGCAAAGCTAACAGATATTGATGTGGTTTATTTAGATCCTATGTACCCGCATCGAGAAAAATCTGCAGCGGTAAAAAAAGAAATGCGCGTATTTCAAACCCTAGTAGGCAGTGATCCTGATGCCGATGAATTATTAGATCAGGCATTGGCTTTAGCAAAATACAGAGTAGTAGTAAAACGCCCTAGTTATGCAGAACCATTAAATGGCAAAAAACCATCCACGAGCATCAAAATGAAAAAAAATCGCTTTGATGTTTATGTCAACAAGGGCATTCCAAAAGCTGAACCTTAAATTATTCAGCGTTATCTATTTTTTCTTCGAGTTCGGCGATTTTAGCAGCCATTTCATCGAGCTTAGCTCGTGTTTTTATCAATACTTGCGTTTGCACATCAAACTCTTCACGGCTAACAACATCTAATTGTGATAATTTGCTCTGTAGTACTTGCTTTGCTTTTGCTTCAAAGTCTGTTGCTACATTTTTTACACCTGGTGGAATTGCTTCGGTAATTTGCTTGGCGATATCTTCAATTTTCTTCGCGTTAATCATAATGGTCTCGTTGGATTAATTTCTCAAATAGATAGCGCATATAATAGCGACTATTGACCGCTAAGCACAGACTTTGAATAAATTTGTTAACACTTCTTGGTAATTGAAGAATTATATAAAAAAAACAGGTAAAATTGCCTCTTTTAAAATCTGACTATAAAATCATATAAATGAAACTTAACCCTGGACAAAATGAAGCAAAAAACTACGTAAGCGGACCATGCTTAGTATTAGCCGGTGCTGGTAGTGGCAAAACAGGGGTTATTTGTCAGAAAATATCGTACTTGATTCAGGAATGCGGCTATAAAGCTCGAAATATTGCCGCGGTAACTTTTACCAATAAAGCTGCTCGTGAAATGAAAGAGCGAGTAGGGAAAATGCTTGGTAAGGATTTAACCCGAGGGCTCATGGTTTCAACCTTCCATTCTTTAGGCCTTGATATCGTTCGTCGGGAAATTAAAACATTAGGGTTTAAGCCTGGTTTTACCTTGTTTGATGATCAAGACTCGTTGGCTTTGTTAAAAGAACTTACTGAAAAAGAGCTCGATGGTGATAAAGAATTATTGTCACGTTTGCAAAGTATGATTTCCAATTGGAAAAATGATCTGATGTTGCCTGAGGTCGCCTTAAAAAGAGCGAGCGGCGCTGATGAGGTATTATTTGCTGAATTTTATCAACGTTATCATCAAAATATGCGCGCCTATAATGCGCTCGATTTTGATGACTTGATCATGATCCCAACCCTGTTATTACGTAACTATGAAGATGTACGTCAGCGCTGGCAAAAAAAAATTCAGTACTTATTAGTCGATGAGTATCAAGATACCAACACCAGCCAATATGAATTAGTTAAAAATTTAGTTGGTGAGCGCGCACGCTTAACGGTGGTTGGTGATGACGATCAGTCTATTTATTCATGGCGCGGTGCTAAACCACAAAATTTAGTGTTGCTTGGTAAAGACTTTCCACAATTAAAATTGATTAAACTGGAACAAAATTATCGCTCCAGTGGCCGCATATTAAAGTGCGCCAACATTCTTATTGCAAATAATCCTCATGTTTATGACAAAGCTCTTTTTAGTGAACTTGCCTATGGACCAGAGCTTCGAATAGTAAAAACAAAAAATGAAGACCACGAGGCAGAGCGAGTTGCCGGTGAGTTACTTGGCCATCGTTTTTTAAACAAAAGCCAATTTAAAAATTACGCTATTTTGTATCGAGGCAACTTTCAGTCACGAGTGATAGAAAAAGTACTAATGCAGAATCGCATTCCATACAAAATAAATGGCGGCACGTCATTTTTCTCACGTTCAGAAATTAAAGATATTATGGCGTATTTACGCGTTATTGTTAATCCTGATGATGACAATGGCTTCTTACGTATCGTCAACGTACCAAGGCGTGAAATAGGTCCGGCAACATTAGAAAAACTCGGTACCTATGCCAATATACGCCAAATCAGTATGTTTGCTGCTAGCTTTGAGTTGGGTTTAGAACAACATTTAACCGGTAGAGGTTTAGCGCACGTACAAAAATTCACTCGCTTAATTGTAGAAACAGAAGATAACGCCACCCGAGGTGATACCGCCGCAGTGCTTCGAGGTTTTATTCAAAGTATTAACTATGAAGATTACCTGTACGACACATCTCCTAGCGCGAAAGCCGCTGAAATGCGGATGAAGAATGTTACCCAACTTTTTAGTTGGGTCACTGATATGCTTGCTGGCGATGATGAAAATGAACCGATGACATTAGCGCAAGTAGTCACGCGCTTAACCTTACGCGATATGATGGAAAGGGATGAAGAGGAAGGAGAAGCTGATCAAGTGCAATTGATGACATTACATGCATCCAAAGGTCTGGAGTTTCCGTATGTCTTTCTTATTGGCATGGAAGAGGGCATGTTGCCGCATCAAACAAGTATTGATGAAGAAAATGTTGAAGAAGAACGTCGATTGGCTTACGTGGGCGTAACAAGAGCACAACGAGAGTTGATTTTTACCTATGCGCAAGAGCGCAGACAATATGGTGAAGTTATTCGCACCGAACCTTCAAGGTTTTTATATGAAATGCCGCAGGATGACTTAGCCTGGGAACAAGGCGGACAACGCAAACAAAGCGCAGAAGAAGCTCAAAATAAAGGCAAAGCAGGTGTTGCAGGTTTAAGAGCGATGCTAGACGCTAAAAAACAAGCTAAATAAGTTTTTGCGCCTGCGGATATGGTACTTCGTATCTTCGAATATATAGCTACGCTATTTCGAATACGCTGACGCTTCGATAGCTGCTGCGTAATTCGAAACGTAATGTCTTCTAGATTCGTTCCTGATTAAGCCATTTGCTCAATAATATCAATGTTGCCAACGCCCATACTTTTAGCTTGAAATAACGCGGTGTCGGCAATCGAAACTAATTCACCGATAGTGTTACTGGAATTACGAACCGCGATTCCCATACTAATGGTATTGAAAATGGTTTTATTACCAGAGCTGATAAAAGGCGAGTTTTCTATTTGTAGGTTTAACTTGTTAGCAAACTTTTCAGCTTCTGCTTTGGTATATTCAGGCAGGGTAATAACAAATTCTTCACCGCTAATGCGGCCAACCTTTTCTCCATTCTTACACATATGGTTGATTACATTCGCGAAATAAACTAAATATTCATCACCAACTAAGTAGCCATGTTCATCATTTACTCGTTTAAAGTTATCCAAATTGGTTAAAATTAACGAGAATGGCCGACTATTGGTATTGGCTATTTCTAGTTGTTTTTGACCTTCCTCAAAAAAGTAATTTCGATTTAAACAATTGGTTAATTTATCAGTTGTTGCGGTTTTATTTATTTGCATCTCGTGTTGACCAATTTGTTGATTAAACATTGCCGAAATCACCACCAGTTCAAGCATGATAAAAAATACTACTGATTGATAAATAGTGCTATTTAGGTCACTCGATAATATGATTAAAGGATCTGGATTTAATGTATTTTCACAATAAAAAAATAATAAAGTAGCCAAAATAGAAAGAGCTATTTTTTCTTTCTGCTGGTCTAATTCAAATAACAAAAATGCACCGGAAGGCACTAGAAAGTAGAATAAATGAAAGCCAGATTCTTTGCTGACAAAGATGTTTGTGCATACCCATACGTGTAACATTAGTACGCTAAAAAACCAGAGTTTTGCATTCGTTATGGCACGAAAGCGCATAAATAATAATCCAAGAGCGTAACTAATGGTAAAGGCTAAGTTAAACAGGCCGACTTTTACTTCATTTAAAATAAACAGATATAAAAGCGTATAAATGGCCGAGATGAACACGGTAAATAACGTAACCCAGTTGGTAGTCTTTATTTTATTAGCAACATTAAATGGTTGAAATTCAGCGCCAGTATTGATGATTTTGGAGATAGACATGAAAAAATTTGCTCAACTAGATCGCTTAAGGCCAACTAATCTTAGCTCATTAATAAATAAAATGTAAATAGAGCAATTCTTTATGCCTTTTATGCACAGTGGTCAATCCCGTTATCATCTTTATCGGCTTTGATAGCTTCTGGTTCACTAATAAAGAACCCCTGACCATATTCACAACCCGCTGCAATTGCTTTATCTAGTTGTGCTTGCGATTCTATGCCTTCTGCAATTAATCTAAAACCAAAAGACTCACCAAGAGCAGATAAACTTTTCGCTAACTCCCAATTTCTAATATTGTTGATAAATGAGCGAACAAAATGTTGTTCTAATTTAATAAATTCGAAAGGATAGTTATTTAAGTAGTTGATTGATGATTGACCAGAGCCATAATCATCAAGGGCAAGTCTTACTCCGGTTTTTTTAAGTAGTTTTAAATTTTTTAATGAACGTTCTGGTTGCTGGTTAAACGCTTGCTCATTAAACTCAATAATTAAGCGTTCTGGTTCATTAAAGTGATGTTGGATCAGCTTACTAAGTTGTTGTACTGGTTTTGTTTGAAATATGTGTTTGCCAGAAAGGTTGATGCTGATAAATATGCTTTTCAACTCAGGTTGAACGTCCCAGAGCGCTAATTGTTTAGCTACACTAGCAACTACCCAATTTTCAATTTCAATGATTAAACCTGTTTCCTCAGCTAACGCTAGAAAGCTAGAGGGTGTTAATAATCCTTTCGTCGGATGTTGCCACCTTAACAACGCCTCATAACCGATAATGGCTGAGCTATTCAAGTCTGCTATTTTTTGATAGTTAAGCACAAACTCTTTTTTATTAACCGCCTGGCGTAAGTCTTGCTCAAGAGTAAGGCTTGCTAACAATTCTTCCCGCATACTGTCGTCAAAGAACATTAAACGACCTCTACCCATAGCTTTAGCTTGATACATTGCTGCATCTGCATCACGTAATACATCAGTCGCTTGTTTATAATGTTGATCGCAAATGGCAATACCAATGCTAGTGCTTGTAAACAATTGTTGGCCATCAATCTGAAATGGCTGTCTAGTTGCATCAATAATACGGTTTGCAATATCTTCAGCGTCATCTGCATGCAGCAAAGTATCAAGCAATACGACAAATTCATCGCCGCCTAAGCGAGAAACTATATCGTTACTACGTATACATTCTAAAATACGATCAGCAATTTGAATTAATAGCTCATCACCGACATTGTGCCCTAAGGTATCATTAATTACTTTAAAGCGATCTATGTCGATAAATAGTACGCCAAATCGATGATTTATATGACGTTTTAAATGTTTAATAGAGTGCTCTAAACGTTCGGTAAACATTGCCCTGTTCGGTAATTTAGTCAGCGCATCGTGGTGAGCATCATAATAAAGTTTAAGCTCACTCTTTCGACGCTGCTCAACTTGTTGCCGCAAGTTGAAATTGCTTTTTTGCAGGTTTTTAGTCCGATCGAATATGATGTCTTCTATATCTTTACTGTACAGTTTCAGCTGGTCATTGGCTCTATTTCGATGAATTGCAGCTGCAATTTGCAACGCAACAAATTTAATCATTTCTAAATTTGTTTGTGCTTTATGGTTAGGGTTTATAAAACCCTTCACCCCAACTATGCCAATGGTTATGCCTTCAACTAATAATGGCGTAGCTAACCATACATCAATAAGATGTGTTTGCGATTTTCGTGTAGGGAAGGGCCTTTCAGTAATACTGTTGTCACTATTTAAAATACTAACTTGATCGTGATTGATTAATACCGGGTTTGAAATATGATGAATAAAGTCAATTATATCTGGGGTAAGTTGTTGTTCAATAGGAGAGCAATTAAGTTCATCAATATAAAAGTGTTCAGCCTGACTAAAATTTGCCTGTGTATATAACTGGATATATAAATTTTCAGCAGGAAAGTACTTTTGAATGACTTGTTGCAATGCAGGATAAAAGCAAGACATATCCGTAACTGAACAACAAAGCTCAGAAAGTTTTAATAAGCCAGTCTGAACTTTCTTAGTTTGTTTATATTGCGATAAAACAGACTTGAGCTTTTTTATTTTGGGGACTGTTCTTCCTGCCATATTCTGCCTTTGTTCCTTCAAAGTGCCTTTTTACATTGCTTATAAGTTTAGCAGTGAATCAAATCTTGTCGAATTTTAGATACAAGCCCACTCAAAAGGCCATCCCTGCCTGTCGTGGATAAAAATATCCATATACAAAAAAGCCAGGCTAAACCTGGCTTCTTCAATATAATACAGGATTGCACAATTAGTGTTCTGCAATAGAGCCTTTTAATTTGTTTAAGGCATTTTTTTCTAATTGGCGAACTCTTTCTGCTGATATTTGATATTTATCGGCTAAATCTTGTAGTGTTGATTTATCGTCGGTTAACCAACGTGCTCTAATAATATCTTGGCTACGCTCATCAAGACTGGTAATTGCCTGGCTTAGCTGATTATTAACATGGTTATCCCAATTTGAACTTTCAACTTGCTCTGATAAGTCTGAACTGTGATCTTCTAAGTATTGTGATGGCGAAAAGCTGCTAGTTTGGTGACCAGCATCATCATCGCTATCGGTTAGGTCAAACGCTTGATCACTACTTGCCATGCGGTTTTCCATCTCAAGTACGTCTTTTGTTGATACACCTAAAGTTTCAGCCACAGTATGTACTTCGTCATTACTAAACCAACCCAAGCGTTTTTTGTTTTTACGTAGGTTAAAAAATAATTTACGTTGTGCTTTCGTGGTTGCAATTTTAACAATGCGCCAGTTTTTTAGTACGAATTCGTGAATTTCAGCTTTTATCCAATGCACTGCAAAAGATACTAAGCGTACGCCTACTTCTGGATTAAAGCGCTTTACCGCTTTCATTAGCCCGACATTACCTTCCTGGATAAGATCAGCTTGTGGTAATCCGTAGCCCGAATAACCTTTTGCTACATGAATAACAAAACGTAAATGTGACATGATTAACTCTTGTGCCGCATTTAAATCGCCATCGTAATGTAGACTAGAGGCGAGTTCGTGCTCTTTTTCAGCCGTAAGCATTGGAATGCTATAAGCTGATTGCATGTATGATTCAATGCTGCCACTTTGTGGGACAGTAAGTGCCATTGATTGCATTGTATTACTCATTTCTACCTCTTCTAAAACCTTGTTTTTCGCTATTTCTGACACACCTATAAACTAGGTGGACTTTGGATACTATCATAGCTTTTTTGAGATCGCTAATTTAAAAAATAGCTTAATTTAATCGAAAAAAATGTAGCATTTAATTTGCTACTTAACTGTTTGATTAAAATAAATTTAATTAGTTCAATTAGCATGTTTTCAAATTGTAACCAATGATGAATTTTAGACAGAAATGACTAATCAGCGCTAGGTTCAATCGACTTAATATGTTGGCGAACAGAAATATAGCTGCCCAGTAAACCTAAACCAATAGCAGTAAACACCAGCAAAATGATCTCATCAAAGCTTAATGTTTGTAATGAAAATTGGCTTTGGTATAACTGAGCCAAATCAACAATAGCGTAATCGAGATAACTACCCAGAATCGCAACCGTTATTGAGGCAAGTAATCCGCCAAAAACACCATACCAAAAGCCGGTATACATAAATGGTCTCTGAATAAAGGCATCTGTCGCGCCAACCATTTTCATTACCGCTATGGCATCTCTTTGATTTAGTATTGCTAAGCGTATGGTATTGCCAATAATTAATACCACAGATAAACTTAATAAGATTGCTAATGAAGTAACGATATCTTGAATCAATACCATGATAGCTTCTAAACGTGTTAGCCACTCTAGATCGAGTTTACCTTGGGCCACACCTCTTTCTTTTTCTAATTTTTCCAGTAAAGCTTGTGCCGCTGTTGGTTGGCTGAAGCGTTTCGATGGGGTTACTAAAATTGTTGCCGGCAAAGGGTTATCATCTAAATAAGACAATGCCTTGCCAAACCCGGATAGTTTTTTGAATTCGATTAGAGCATCTTCAGCCGAAATATAACGTACGTCTTGCACTTCAGGGTACAGTTGTATGCGCTTTACCAGATTTTGTGCGTCTTTATCTTTTACCGACAGTTTTAGAAATACGCTAATTTGCGCCGCAGAATCCCAGTTTGAACTGACTTGTTGGGCATTCTTAGTAAATAAATGCAGGGTTGCCGGCAACGTTAAACTAATTCCCAGCACCAATATTGTCATGATAGACGCCATAGGCGTGCGCCATAAATCTCCTAAGCTGCCAATCGCTTGTTGCAGGTGACGAACAGGCAACATGATCAAAGTATTTAAAGAAAAGCCATTGCCTTTGCGAAGTAGAGCATTTGAGTCTTTCTTAGCCATTACTCTTCCTCCTCTTCACTATGACTTAAACCATCGGTGATCATCGTCCCTTGTTTTAGTGTAAGTGTGCGGTATTTCATCCGGGCGATAAGACCAAGATCATGGGTTGCAATAAGTACGCATACACCAACAGAATTAAACTCTTCAAATAGGCGAATAATGTCTAATGATAACTTCGGATCTAAATTACCAGTAGGTTCATCGGCCAAGATGATAGGGGGCTTATTAACAATTGCTCTGGCGATACCCACTCTTTGCTGTTCACCACCAGAAAGCATGTGCGGGTAGCATTTAATTTTGCTCGATAAACCTACTTTTTCTAATGCGGCTTCAACTCGCTTGCGAGTTTCTTTATGGCCAACGTTTTCAATAACTAATGGTAAAGCAACATTGTCAAAAATAGTGCGATCCATTAGCAAGTTATGATTTTGAAAAATCATCCCTATATTGCGGCGCATATAAGGAATTTGTGAATAATTAATCCGTGATATATCACTATTATTAATCAGGATTTGCCCAGCAGTTGGCTTTTCCATCACACTGATCAGTTTTAATAAGGTACTTTTACCAGCACCGGAATGGCCTGTTAAGAACGCCATTTCACCAGCGTCTAAATCGAAACTAATGTTTCTTAAGGCGTTAAACCCTCCAGGATAAGTTTTATTTACAGCATTAAAACGGATCATTATTTGTCACTTTTTATTTTTATATAAATTGTTTGCGCTATTCCTGTGTTTCAAATAGAGCTTCAATAAAATCTTCACCATGGAATGGGCGTAGATCATCAATACCTTCACCAACACCTAAGTAGCGAATAGGTACGCTGAATTTATCTGCTAGGGCGAAAATAACGCCACCTTTGGCGGTACCGTCTAGTTTAGTTACGTTGATACCGGTTAACCCAACTGCTTCATTAAACAATTGAGTTTGGCTTATTGCATTTTGACCGGTACCAGCATCAATTGTTAGCATAACCTCATGTGGTGCTTTCTGATCAATTTTTTTCATAACGCGCACAACTTTAATTAACTCTTCCATTAAATGTGCTTTGTTTTGCAGTCTGCCAGCTGTGTCGGCGATTAAAATATCGATGCCTTTACTTTTCGCCGAATTTATCGCGTCAAAGATAACTGATGCACTGTCGGCACCGGTGTGTTGCGCGACCACGGGAATATCGTTACGTTCTCCCCAAACTTGCAGCTGTTCAACGGCCGCAGCGCGGAAAGTATCACCAGCAGCTAGCATCACCGACTTGCCTTCGGCTTGAAATTGTTTGGCAAGTTTACCAATAGTTGTAGTTTTTCCTACACCATTAACACCAACCATTAAAATAACATGTGGGCCTTCAGTCGTTTCAGGTTCAGCTTGTTCGACGCTAGCAAGAATTTTTTGCAGCTCTGCTTTTAATAACTCGTATAGTGATTCTGCATCTTTTAGCTGTTTGCGCGATGCCGATTCTGTCAGTGAATTTATAATTTTGGTGGTGGTCTCTACGCCAACATCAGCTAATAATAATTGTGTTTCTAATTCTTCAAATAGCTCATCGTCAATTTTTTTGCCGCGAAATAAATCAAAAATTCCGCCACCAAGATTTTGTCTTGTTTTACTTAAACCTTGTTTTAAACGGGCAAAAAAACCTGATTTTTGTGGCGTATCAAGAACAACCGGGGTAGATTTTTGCTCTGGCTCTGGCTCTGGCTCTGGCTCTGGCTCTGGCTCTGGCCCTTCTTCAACCTGTGCCGGTTCAATAATTACTTCAGCCTCAGATGTAACGGCTTCTGCTATTGTGATTTCTGATTCATCAATTACAGCGTCTTCTGCATTAGGTTCTTGCGCTTCTATAGTATTTTCAGGAGCAACAATAGGTTTATCTTTTTTGAGCCAGCCAAAAAGGCCTTTTTTCTTCGACATAGTAAATAAATTCGATAATAAGTTGGTGGCTGCGACAACAATAATTTTACCCGGTTAGGTATATAGATTGGTATAATCGCCGATAACAATAAATTTGTGTTTATAATATCATCATACTTGGTTTGGCAAAACCAACCAAGATAAAATAAACTCGCAGAAGTGGTAAGTAAATGGCTAAAAATCGTAAAGTTATTGGGCAAAAACAACAAACTGGTCAAGTTCGGATTATAGCCGGACAATTTCGCGGCCGAAAATTGCCAGTCATTATGGCCGATGGCCTACGACCAACAACCGATAGAGTGAAAGAAACAGTTTTTAATTGGTTAATGCCTTACCTTTATAATGTCAAATGTCTAGATTGTTTTGCTGGCTCGGGCAGCTTAGGCTTTGAAGCTTTATCGAGAGGAGTGCGTAGCACTCAATTTTATGAATTAAATGCAATTGCGGCTAAACAAATTCAAGATAATATTCAATTATTAAAAGCGAGTAACGCTAAAATTAATAAAGGCAGTTGTTTGGCGCTATTAGAAAAAGAACAACAAGAATTTGATTTAGTATTTATCGACCCGCCTTTTAGAAAAGGTTTTGTAGGTCAAACAGCAGAGCTGCTTGAATCTAAACAATTACTTGCCGATGAAGCAGTTATCTATATAGAGGTTGAGTCTGAACTCGCCGACTTGCAGCTACCAGTAAACTGGCAGTTATTAAAAGAAAAGGTCTCTGGCCAAGTTGCTTATCGTTTATATCAAAGAACTTAAAAATCAGGGTCAGAGTCAGGTATTCATATGGATACCTGATTTTGCCCCTGGTTTATTTAGCTGTATTTAATTCTGAAACCTATTTTAATGGTTACTTGATAGTGAGCAACTTTGTTATCTACAAGGTGGCCTCTGGTTTCAATCACTTCAAACCAATTCATATCATTCACCGTTTTTGCACATTCGGCCAATGCATTTTCAATAGCTGCTTCAATACTCAGTGGTGAAGAACCAACGACTTCTAATTTTTTGTAAGTGTGATGATCTGACATGGCTATTCCTAATGTTCACGATAGATATATTAAGAATAGCTGAATTTTTATTAGTTCCTAGTTCTCAAAAAAATCTATTAAATTTCTATGCCTAAGTTAGACATACCTTCACTCAATGCCATTTCTTTTAATTGTTTGCAGGTTTGCTTATTTTCTTTACTAATTTTAACCGACATGAATAATTCTTGTTGGGTTTCTACTTCCCATTGCATTAACGGGTGATCTTCAATGTCTTGTTCGTTAATAACAATAGCTTGCAGTTTTTCCTGTTCAGAAGCTAGCAAAATACCTAGGTAATAACTCACGCTACTTTGCGATAGCAAGCCTACGTTATTTATCGTCTCTTCATCTTTATCTTGCATGCCTTGTAGTAATGAGCCTAAGGCCATACAAGTATCAAGCGCGGGGTGAACACCAAAAAAATCAAACTTGTCTACATCAGGTATTTCATCTTCAAGCTTTTCCAATTGTGCGGCAAAATTAATTTTTAACTGCCCTTGTTCAAGCAGTTGCCATACCAAGTCGAGCTGGTTGCGTAATATTTTGAAATTGCCAAAGTTGGCAGCTTGCGAGAACATTTGATAGTTAGGCAACATACGTTCAAGAATTGCAGCTGAAAAAGCGGTTTGCTGCCAAAGGGAAAGGTCTTGCAATGAAATATTTACTGGCACAATGAGTGTCTCAATGATGATAAGTGCGCTAATTATAGCGCATCTACTTTAACCAATTGCTATTTGTTTTTGGGCATACTCAAATTTTAAGCGATATTCAGTAACTTTTGATTCCATTTCGGCTAATTCATCGCTTAATTGACGTTTTAATTCATGGTTTTCATCACGTAAGTCTTTTAATGTATGACGAATTTGCACATCACTTGAATCTTGCCGAGATTTTATTGCAGCATTTTTTTGTACATACTCAGCAATTTTTTCTCGTTCAAATTCTAATAAGCGTTCCAGACGAGTTACTTCTGAAGTGCCGTTGGCGCTGCTGTGCTGTAATTGCTCATATTGTGATTGGATGGAGTCTTTATCTTTATTTAATTTTTCGATGATTTCATCAGTTTTATTTTGATGATTTTCAAGCCTTTTTAAAGCAGTAGATAGCTGTAATTCTAAATCACTAATTTTATTTTGTTGGCTATATTGCTTTGTTTCAGCTTGCAAATTAGCTTGTTCAAGAAGTTGCTTTTGTTCTTTATTTACGGCGTTGAGTTGTTTTTCTGATTTCTCGCGTTGGCTAATTAATTGACTATTAATTTGTGAGTTCTTACTTCTTAGCTCTTCTAATTGTTCGTCTTTACTGGTTATTTTATCTTTTAGAGCGCTGTTTTGCACCCAAGTAGATTTCTGTTGCTTTTCGCTTTGCTCTAATAAATTCTCTGTGTCTGCAAGCTGCTTTTTCAAGTTAGCGGTTGCACCGGCAACATCTTGTTGTTCAGCATTAAGTGACAGTGTTAATTTATCAACTTGCTGTTGCAAGTCTGTGGCTTGTATTTTAGAAGTAGAGAGTGAGTTCTTTAACGATTGTTCTTTATTACTGTAGTCATTATTGATTTTATTCAATTCAACTTGCTGAGCCGTTTTAATATCGCTAATTTGTTGCTTTAAGTTTTGTTGCTCAACATCTGCACTACTCAGTTTTTGTTCAAACTCTGCGATAGTCTCTGTAATACCATTTTTATCTTTGGCTAGGGTCGCTAGCTGTTTGTCAAAGCTTTGTTGTTGCGTTGACAAGGCTTTTTCATGGACTTCATTAATGCACTCACATTTGATATTTAAGTCGCTAATATCTGTTTCGAGAGTTTTGAGCTGTAGTGATTGCTTATTAATTTTAGTGTTTTGCTGCTGTTCTTTAGTTGCCAACTTGTCTAGAGCCAGTAGTTGTTTGTCACACTCTTTTTGCTTTACTTTAAGCAATTTATCTTGTGCACTAATCGCCGTTTTATGTTCCTTTTCAAGTTTAGCAATGGCTTGCTCATGAGCTTTAACTAAGTTTTTACTTTCAACTGTAAGGGTTTTACTTTCTTGTTTCAGGCTTTTAATCTGACTTTTTAAGTCACTTATTTCATTTTGTAAGTTATTAGTTGTTTGTTGCGATTTGTCTAATTGCTGTTCTAATGTTTTTAAGGCATCAGTACTCGAGCCGGAAGCTTGTTCGTAAACTTTTAAGCGTTCATTGTGAGACTTTAATAACTTATCAGTGGCTGTTTTGTGTTCTTTTTTTAAAGAAGCGGTTAACCTTTCAGCTGCTTTCTTGTCAGACTCTACTGCAATAATCTGATTTTTTAAGTTACTTATTTCACCTTGTAAGTTATTAGTTGCTTGTTTCGACTTGTCTAATTGCT
Organism: Thalassotalea fonticola; assembly: GCF_032911225.1. Taxonomy (NCBI): domain Bacteria; kingdom Pseudomonadati; phylum Pseudomonadota; class Gammaproteobacteria; order Alteromonadales; family Colwelliaceae; genus Thalassotalea; species Thalassotalea fonticola. Next base: position 3,514,393 of record NZ_CP136600.1, read on the forward strand.
GTTCTAATGTTTTTAAGGCATCAGTACTCGAGCCGGAAGCTTGTTCGTAAACCTTTAATCGTTCATTGTGAGACTTTAATAACTTATCTGTGGCTGCTTTGTGTTCTTTTTTTAAAGAAACGGTTAACTTTTCAGCTGCGGTCTTGTCTGATTCTACTGTAATAATCTGAGCTTTAAGAGACTCATGTGATTTGTTCAACAGGTCAAAATCAGTTTTTAATGTTTGCTGATTTTGTTGGCCGTCAATAAACGTTGCCTTAAGTTCAGCAATATCATGGTCAGATGATTGCTGTAATTGTTGATATTTGTTCTCTAGTTTTTCTACATCCTTTAACAGCTTTTCTTTATCTTTGGCTAAGCCGGTCACTTGTTTATTAAGGGGTTCTAATTGGCTTTGTAGTAATTCGCGATTTTCTTTGGTTAAGCGTAAATCTTCTAAAGCTTGTTGTTCATCTTTTAATTTAATTTTTAAGTGAGTTTCAATTTGAATCGCACGTTCTTTTAAAGCAGAGTATTTGGCTTCGTAGGTAAGTAGTTTCTTTTTGAGTTGTTCAATTTCGCTAAATTTAAGATTTACCGAGTCATGCTTAGATTGGCTCAGCTTTTCATGGACAGCACTGTTTTTTTCGTTAAGTTCAAGTTTTTGCTTTTTTAATGCTTGTTGTTTATCGATTTCAGCATGCTCACTAATTTTAGCGGCAAGTTGATTGAATCTATCTTCAAGTTGAATAAAAATATCGCCGGCAAGTAATTGTAATTGCTCGTCAATTTCGCTATTGATTTCTGCTTGAGTTGTCATACAAAATTCTTGAATTTGTTATTATTGTTATCGATAAACAAGTGTTGAACATGCTCATCACTCTGTAAGTAGTGATATTGTTATCTTCACTATTGTTTTACAATAGCAGAAAACATTGTGCTTGCTTACAACTTTTTAACAAGTCCGATGATTAGTTCTTTATAGCGGCATATTTCGCCAATAATTTTACCGGGAGTTCCATGCTTTATTTAGTATTGGTGTCTGTAGTTTGGGCATTTTCATTTGGATTGATTAAAGGCCAATTGACTGGTATTGAGCCCGAAGTTGTCGCCAGCATTAGATTATTATTATGTGTTGTAAGTTTTTTGCCTTGTTTACTATTTTTGAAGTCATTTAAGCCGAATAGTAAATTGATGCTGTTAGGGGCTCTACAATTTGGCGTAATGTATCTTGCTTATATCCAGTCTTATCAATATCTTCCTGGTTATTTAGTCGCAGTATTTACCATTTTTACGCCTTTGTATGTATTGTTAGTTAATTCAATTATTAATAAATATTTTAATGTTAAACACTTACTGCCTGTACTTATCTCAATTATTGGTGCTGGTGTTATAGTCTTTAAATCGCCCCAACAAGCCGAATTTATTACCGGTTTTTTATTGCTGCAGCTTGCTAATGTTGCATTTGCTATTGGCCAGGTAAGTTACAAATATGTAGCAAAAAATCAACCTGACAGTGAGAATATGCTGTGGATGTATATTGGCGCAGCGTTATTGGCCAGTATCTATACGGTAGTGAATGTTGATATGAGTTTGGTAAATATTGCGGCTAAGCAGTGGTGGGCACTTATTTATCTTGGTGTAATTTCTTCAGGGCTGTGTTTTTACTTTTGGAATAAAGGCAGCAAACAGGTAAATACACCAACCTTGGCAGTCATGAATAATGGTTATGTACCATTAGCGGTAATTTTTGCCATCACATTTTTTGCTGAAACTGCCGACTATACCCGTCTGACAATTGGCGGTTCATTAATCGCAATAAGTGTGTATCTGGCATATTCAATGCAGAAGAGGAATAGTTAAAATAATACGCTGATTGAAGTAACTCCCGATAGTTGAGCAACAACAATCGGGAGAATTTTTATTAGTCGTTAGATTGATTGAGCTAGTTTAGCCTGATGTTTTTTTAACATCAAAAACAATTCGTCTTTATGGTTAAGGCGTTGCATTTTAAGTTCATCTAAATATTCATCTGTAGTGTTTTCTACACCTTCTTCAATGCGAATTACTTCATGATCAAGCTCGTGATATTCTTTAAAAACTTTCGCAAAATGGTTGTTGTTCATTTTTAAGGTGCGGATCTCATCTCTAAACTCTGGAAATTCATGATGTAAATCGTGTTTTTGTATGTTCATTATCTCTTCCTGATTGTTAATGTGAACTGTAAATTTCTATTCTTGACTGCAATTAAAACAAGTTTTGGTGTATGGCAATGCTTCTAAACGCTCTTTTGATATTTGCTTACCACACTCCGTACAAATACCGTATTGTTCGGTTTGTAACATTGCCAGTGTTTGTTGAATTTTTTGTAGTTCAAGCAAAGTTTGCTGATGAATTTCATCAAGAACTTCATCGTTTTCGCGCTCGGCACTTTGCTCGGAAAAATCTTGACTACGACCTTTTTTAAAGTCATTTTCAATCGCCGCTAAGCGGCTTTTTAATTCATTTTGTTTGGTTATTAGTGAGGCTTTTAGTTTCTCAACAATCATTGCAATTCTCCTTATGCTGCTAGATTAGCTTGTCTGAAAAACTACAATTTGATCTGGCTCAAAAAAGCATCGGTTGATTACAATCAGTGATTAGATAAGGTGAAATGGCTAGGTAGACGCACACTTAACTTGGTTAAATGCAAGTTAAGTGTGCACTTTGGAATGATGAGTTATGGTGGTCGTTGATTGTTATATAATAGTTTGCCAGTTATTTACTAGTTCATCGTCAGCTACATCTAATTGCACAGCAAGTTTCGGGGCACACACAATTTTTAATTGCAAATTCAATAGCTTGTCATCTCTGAAAATATGGCAATCTATCAATTTGTTTTCGGGAATATGGTTAAGTAGCGATTGAAGAGATTTCTCATTAGCCTTTAAATTATCAACGGCAATAATAATATCATCCACACTTAAGCCTGCATGCTCGGCTGGGGAATTATTTTCTACAATCGTTACTTTTAAACCTGCAGGAGTCTGTTGATAAAATGCGCCTAAATAGGGTTTGTATTCAGAGTTTTTATCGCTCTCAAAACTATTTAATTTTTTATAAGGCGTATGTTCAAAAGCAATGCCTACTTTAGCTAAAAGTTGTTTAACGGGCACTCGGTTGGCGGTGTGGAGCAATTGGATAAATTGAGTACTTATATCACAGCTACACAATTGATTGGCAATATCAATAAAGTGTTGTTCATTGGTGCCTACGCCTGTCTTACCATGATTTAACCACAATGTTCTCATCATGTTATCTAAACTAAATTTTCCATTGCTGTATTGTCTTATAGTTAAGTCTAACCATAAGGCAATTAAAGACCCTTTCGTATAATAACTGACAATATTATTAACCGCATCTGGACCCTGTTTATAAAATTTAGTCCAGGTATCAAAACTTGATTCGCTGACTGATTGCTTAAGCTCTCCCGCGCCACGATAAACACGGGTCATGGTTTTCGACAATATCGTTAAGTATTCTTTAAACTCAATTATGCCAGCTCTGAACAATGAAAAATCATCATAGTAAGAAGTAAATCCTTCATAAGCCCACAATTGCTCAGTATGTACTTCTTTACTTAAATCGTATGGTACAAACTCTTCTGGTTTTATCCGGCAAACATTCCAGGCATGAAAGTATTCATGTGAGCAAAGTGACAAAAATGTTTTGTAATTGTCAGTTAGTTCTTTCGGTTTGTTTGGGTTAGGCAAGTCGAATCTACTGGCAACTAATACCGTTGAGTTCTTATGTTCTAAACCGCCAAACCCTTCTGCGAGCAGGTTAGTAATAAACCAATACTCTGTAAAAGGCGCTTCACCAAATAAATCGATATGATGCTGGCATAGCTTGGATAGATCATTTTTCAATCTTTCACGGTCACCAAAATGTCGGCCGGCAAAAACTAGATAGTGCGGTACATTTGCAACACTAAATTCAATAACGTCAAAGTCACCAAGCTCTACAGGGCAATCGATTAAGTGCTGATAATTGTCGGCAATATAGTCACCAAATTGATAAATATCGGTGCCATTCTCTCTAGGTAAGCCTGTAGCAACTTTCCAATTGCTTAACCCTTCGGGTTTAATTATTTGCAAACTACAAGAGTGCTCAGCTAATTCTTTTACTTCTAAAAACGTTGAACTACCATTGAAAAATCCACGTTGGTTATCTAAAAAAGCGGTGCGTACCGATAAATCAAAGGCATAAATGTCATATTCAACACTAACTGCTTCGCCGTTTGTTGTTAACAGCCAAGTTTGTTTATCTGTTTTGCGAAACTCTATTTGTTGTTGATGAGCTGATGCGTTAAACGTAATGATATTTTTGGCAAAGTCACGGATCATATAAGAGCCCGGTAACCATGAAGGCAAGCTTAGAGTAAGCTCAGAATGCTGATGAGCAGGTATATCTATAGTTACCGTAAATTGATGAGCATTAGGGTTACTGGCACTAATGCTATAAGCTATTGTCGTCATATTAGGAGATTACTCTTAATGGTAAATGCAAAAACGTTATTTAGGCCCTTGTTCAAACTTTGGTAGTTTTTCAAAGCTGGTATGCCAATTAGGTGTTTCAGAGCAAAAAATATTTTGTGTGGGTTTTAATTCAATTTCATCATCTAAGGTGCCAACAGGTAATACAAAAAGTTGTTCGGTTTGAGTTAACCATGGCATCGTTGAACCGCAATTTGTACAAAAGCTGGTGGCAAAGTACTTGGCTTTAGGCTCGGTATAACGCCCTAAAAAAGCTTCACCACTGAGCCATTTAAATTGCTCTAAAGGTACGAAAATATTGGGAGCAAAAGCACTACCGGTTATTTTACGACAGCGTGAACAATGACAGTACTGAAATATTTTTAAAGGTTCGCTTACTTGATAGCGAACTTGTCCGCATAAACAACTGCCTTTGTAGGTTTTGGCTTCGCTCATTTTTACCCCAGCTGATGTTTGTTTTTAATGTAAAGCTGCTCAACTTTTTCACGAGCCCAAGGAGTTTTACGTAAAAATTTCAAACTAGATTTGATGCTTGGGTCAGTGGTGAAGCATTTTATTTTGATTAACTTTCCAAGTTCAGCAAAACCAAAGTGCTGTTCAAGATCAGTAACGATTTTTTGCAAAGTAACGCCGTGCAAAGGATTGTAAGGTTGATTGTCCATAGTGCTTTATATTGAATAGACTCGATAACTAAATAGTAGCATTAATCTGAGATCATTTGAGCTGGTTTTTTGATCAAAATAAAAAAGCCCCTCTTAGAATTCTAAAAGGGGCTGAAAGTTGCAATAAGCAAGGAAGAGGCTCATTACTTTTCAAAGTGCGCGAGCACAATTCTATGGTTAAAAGCTATTTAAGTTACGCTTTTAAATAAGCAACTAGGTCTTCGCTGCTACCGATATGGTTATTGTCAATAAATACCTGCGGCACGGTGTCGCTGCCAGTGATTGCTTTTAATGACGTTAAACTTGCGTCTTTACCTAATTCTATTTCTTCAAAGCTGTAACCGTTGTCAGTTAAAAGCTGCTTGGCTTTTATACAAAATTGACAACCAGGCTTAGTGAAGATACTTACCGCTTGTGGTTTTTTCGCGGTTGGGTTGATGTAATCAAGCATGGTATCGGCATCAGAAACTTCAAACGGGTCGCCTGGAACATTAGGCTCAATAAACATTTTCTCTACCACTCCATCTTTAACTAACATTGAGTATCTCCAGCTGCGCTTACCAAAACCTAAATCAGCTTTGTCTACTAGCATGCCCATACCGTCAGTAAATTCACCGTTACCATCTGGAATTAACGTTACGTTGTCACTTTCTTGGTCGCTTGCCCAAGCATTCATTACAAAGGTATCGTTAACTGATAAACATACAATGTCGTCAACGCCATTTTCTTTAAACGTTGTTGCTAACTCGTTGTAACGAGGTAAGTGGGTTGATGAGCACGTTGGGGTGAAAGCACCAGGTAGTGAAAATACAACAACCGTTTTACCTTTAAATAATTCATCTGTAGTTACGTTTTTCCATTCGTTATTAACACGAGTTGGAAATGTTACGTTTGGGATTGATTGACCAGTTTTGCTATCTAACATAGATGCTCCGATAAAGTTTAATAAATGTAAGGTCAGTAATTAATACTGCTTGTTAATTCGATGGAGTAATTATGAAACAACTAGCTAATTAATTAAAATGATATAAATTGATTGTTGTAATTGGAAAAAGTGATTAATACTTTGCAGCTATAGATAAAACATATAGTGAACAGTGTTAAACTTTACCTTTATATTAGTGCTGAATTTTAAATGCCGCATAAAAATAAGCGGCTTTAAATTGAAAATTTAACGAATATTGCAACTGATAGTAAATTATTCACAAGACAGTGAGTCAACAGGCGGAGCTGTCGCAGCTCGATAAGCAATTACCATCACTGTGACGTAAGCGATAATTAAACTAAAAAAGCCACTTAAAATAAAGGCACTGTAAGGCATCTCTATCCGATAAACAAAACCGTTTAACCAATATCGCATCAGAAAATAAGCGACAGGTAAGGCAACAATATTTGCCAATACGACTAAGTTAGAAAATTGATTTACTAGCATAAAACACAATTGCGGTGTGTTTGCTCCTAGTATCTTACGCACTGCAATTTCTTTCACTCGCCTTTGGGTATTAAACGCAGCCAAACCGAACAATCCTATTGCAGTTACCATAATGGCTAATAAGGTAAATACATTAAGTAATTGAGTTTGTTGGTTTTCATTTCGATAAGAGGCTGAAAACAAATCGCTAAGCCAGTTATATTTAAACGCTAAACTGCCATCTAAATTTAACCACAACTGCTCAAGTTCTTTGACAGATTGCAAGTTTGAACCTGCTTTGAGTCTAATGGCTACCCAACGAAGCGGCCTATCTTGCGGTGCCGCGGATAATTCATAAGTCATTGGCGGCACAGTATTTTTCGCATTAACATAGTGGCTATCTTCAACAATGCCAATAATTTGATGATTATGTAAACCGTCATTGCCACCTCCTAAGGTGATCATTTGGCCAACAGCCTCTTCAGGGCTATAGCCTAATGTGGTTGCTAATGTTTGGTTGATAATTATCTTTCCTTTTGAGCTTTGCCAGTCGTCTTTATTTTCTTTATAGGCATCATTCACATACGCTGTTGAAAAATCTCTGCCAGCAAGTATCTTAATACCAAACGTTTGAAAGAAATCATAACTAACAGGGTTGTTTCCAGACCAAATTTCAATACTGATATCATCCGCGCGCCTAACAGTATTTGATGTGCGTGTTGCTTTGGTCGGCACCGTATGAGACATGGTTGTAGAAATAACGTCGGGATGGCGCATAGCTTGGCTTTTAAATGCATCAAAGATATTTTCTCCGCGGCTAACAATAATAACATTTTCACGATCAAACCCTTGTGGCATGTCTTTAATGAACTGCATTTGCCCATTTACAATTAAGCTAGATACAAGCAGGAATGCCGCGATACCAAATTGTAAGATAATCAGGCCTTGGCGAAGTAAGTTGCCAGATTTTGAACTACTCACTAGCCCTTTTAATACATGAGCAGGTGATAAGTGACTCAGGTAAAAAGCCGGATAACTGCCGGCTAAAATAGCAACTAATAGTGTTAAACCAACTAGCTGTAAGGCCAAGGGCAATGAAAGTACAAAACCAATATTGCTACTCATTAATAAATTAAATCCCGGTATAAACAACTCTACCACCACTATTGAGCAGCTTGTTGCGGCACTGGTGAGTAATATTGCTTCTAATAAGTATTGCGTGATAAGTTGACTTTTGCTGGCGCCAAGAGCTTTTTTGACTCCTACATCTTTTCCCCTACGCATAGCTGCAGCAGTTGATAAATTGGTAAAATTAACGCAAGCCAATATTAAAATCATTAGTGAAATAATACTAAATACGTTAACCATCACTTCACTACCCGGAGCAACAAGACTGTATGTAGTATTGTTGTCTAAATATATTTCAAGTAGGGGTTGGAAAGTCACACGTCTTTTTTTGTAAGACGATAACCCTTTTGCGCGTTCATCATAATACTCACCCGCGGTTAACGCTAAGTTTGAAATATTTTCAAAGTTAGTTATTTTGGCAAACGTCACCGTAGCAGCATAGTTCCAGCGTTCAGACCAGTCAGGTGCTGGTAATTGACGGTAAAAATTCTCCATTGGGATCAATAGTGTGACTGGCATTGTATTTGGTATAAATGTCTTTTTAACAACGCCAGTGACTTGATGGTCTTTACCGTTGATGATTAAGTGACTGCCTATAACTCCGGTACTTCGACCAAAATATTTTATAGCAATGTCCTCATGAATAACTAAGCTGTCAGGTGCATTTAATGCTGTATGGATATCACCTTCTAACAACTCAAAATCAAAAAATTCAAAATAGTTACTATCACCATATAAAGCACGCTCTGAAAATACGTTTTGTTGATGTTTCACTGAGATGGTAGATCTTGATACGCGGGTAGTATCAGCAACCTGATTAAAATTGCTTGCTAACGCTTTAGCAAAAGCTAAAGTTGTAGAAGCCTGCGGCCTTTTGTCATCACGGGTAAGGTTTACTCGGTAAATACTCTCTGCTTGACTAAATTGCGAGTTGTAACTTTTTTGATTGTCCACATACAGTTGCACTAAAATGAAACAGGCAATACCGATAACTAAACCAGATAATTGAATAAAACTAGTAAGTTTATCTCGGCAGAAATTACGCCAAGCAATTATTAATAATAACTTAACCACAAGCCACCTCCGAGATATCAGTGAAACTTGCGATATGTTCATCTTTTACAATTTTACCATCGAGTAGTTCCAGTACACGAGTTCCATAATGTACATGTTCTGGTGCATGGGTCACCATGACAATGGTCGAACCGGCCTTATTAAGTTGCTGTAATAGTTCCATTACTTGCACTGAATTTTTTGAATCAAGGTTACCGGTAGGCTCATCAGCCAATATTAATGCCGGCTTTGTAACGATAGCTCGTGCTATGGCAACTCGTTGTTGCTGACCACCCGACAATTTAGCAGGTAAATGCTTTCGACGATGAGTAATATCAACTCTTTGCAATACTTGATCGACTAACCGCTTACGTTCATCTTTAGCTACTTTATGGTAATACAGAGGCAGTTCAATATTCTGCTCTACGGTTAGCTCATCAATTAAGTTAAAGCTTTGAAAAATAAAGCCAATATTGTTTTTACGCAATTGTGCTCGTTGTTTTTCACTGCTTGTTTCAACTTGATGTGTTTGAAACTTAAATTCGCCTTGATCGATACTGTCTAGCATGCCTAATACGTTAAGTAATGTCGATTTTCCACAACCCGAAGGGCCTAAAACTGACAAGAACTCGCCTTTTTTTATAGTTAAACTCATTTTGTCGATGGCAACAGTTTCTACTTCATCGCCGATGAATGAACGGCTGATATTGTTAAATGTGATCATGAAATTTCCTTAATTTTAGATTGTTTTTATTGGATTTTATTAGTTGCTTGAAAGCTGTAAGCTTTCCGCATCAATAAAGCTGGCATAAGACGAAGTAATTACTCGCTCGCCAGGTTGTAAGCCTGAAACTACTTCGATGACTTGCGGGTTTTTTCTTCCTAAACGTACATTACGTTTGCTCGCAGAATTATTTTGTTCATCAAGAACAAACAACCAGCTACCTGCGGTATTTTGTAAAAATCCGCCATTCGCTATTTGCAGTTTTGATTCGCTTGATGAAAGATTGAACTTAAGCTGTAAACTTTGACCAAGTCTTAACTGCTTAGTGAATGCCTGCTCAGGCAACAGAAAGTCGATTTTGAACGTACCGTTTTCAATACCAGGGTAAACTTTTGCCACTGAAAGCTCATAGTCTTGCTGGTTAATGTTGAACGTCGCATTTTGACCTTTAAATACTCGGCTAACGTAAAATTCATCAACCTGTGCACTTACTTTATATTGTTCAATTAAATCAACTCGTCCAAGGCGCTGCCCATTGCTTTTAGATTCACCAACTTTGGCATCTAAAAACGTTAGTTGCCCTGAGCTTGGGGCACGAATTATCAATTTATCTAAACTCGATCTTGATATGGCTAGATTGCTTTCTAGTGTTTTAATACTTTGCGCTAATTGCGCAAGTTGTTGTGTTTGCAGTAATGCTTCTTTTTCTTGACTTTCTTTGACTAATTCTCGGTACTTTAATTGAAATGCTAGTTCGTCTTGTACTTTTTCAAATGCTTGGATAGAAATTAATTTTTGCTGCGTTAATGTTTGTATACGGGCAAATTCCTTTTCCAATCTAAGTACTTCAAAATCGAGTTCAATAACATCACGCTTAAGTTTTAATTGGTTTTGTTCTAGGGCTAATCGTGTATTACGCATGTTGTTTATTTGCTCTGAAACTTCAGCTTCTCGCGCCAAAACATTCAGTTGTAAGTTGGTATTGCTCAATTTAAGTATTGGCTGGCCTTTCTCAACAAGTGCGCCTTCTTGAGTGAATATTTCTTCAACTCGGCCGCCGTCTATTGCATCGATAAATACCATATCTTCTGGTTCAACAGTGCCACGTAAAGGTAGATATTCTGCAAATTGTGCTTGTGTAACTTTACTAATCACTAAATTTTTTATTGATACGTTATAGGTTTTTCCTGTATCGCTTGATGTATTGTTCGAGGCATAAACAATGCCAGCGATTCCAAAGACAAATAAAATAGAAAATATTTTTTTATAATTTACTTTAATTGCTTTCTTGCTTAGTGGTTTGTCCATAAAGATGATCCCTGTTTGAAAATGTTGAGCGTAGTGTCAGGGAAATTTGTTATGAAAGAAGGAACAAAGAAGGAATTAAGCGTGAACAACGATGAAATAATTGTGACCACTGCTCCGGTCACAAGTTTAGTGCAATAATATCAATGAGTTGAGGTTTATTTTAAGTGTTGTCAGATCTAAGTTTTAACAGTTATTGGCTAGAGGTTTGCATTACATCAGCAACTGATTGGCTCATTTTAGTATAAACAATACCGTCGCCGGTGCTATCAAAATCACTTTTTGGCAACGGGGAAAACCATGCATTTTGCAATTGATGTGGCGTATTGATGTCATAAGCAAGCAAGCCTTGTTCGGGCAAAGAGGATTTGCACACTATTGAATCACCTGATTGATGTAAATTTAGTTTTCGGTTGATAAAGCTAGAACTACAATACAATTTAGTTTCTTCAGGTTTTTCGGTAAAGTTTTTAAACTTCATTACTTGTGCATCCTTATCAGCGATAGCATAGTAGTGTTCATCAACTTTAGAGTATATTCCGCCTTGATAACCAGACGGTAATGATGATAACTGCTGAGTGCTGATTTGATAACGCATGAAATACCAGTCATTATTTTTAATGGTTGAAAATAGTAGTGTATCTTTGTTCTGCCAACTTAATCCACTGATGGCGATATTATCAAGAGGCAGCTTTTCTATCTCGTAACTGATTGTATCTGCAATAAATATTTGATTATCAGCCAAAATAGCTAATTGGTTGTCATCAGGTGAAAAAGCCAGGTGATATAGCTTTACCGGGTTCTTAAAAAAAGTTAGCTGTTGGCTTTCATTAGTGTCTATATTGGATACATAAACTTCAGCAGATGTTGATCGCTTAGATACAAATGCATATTTGTCACTGTTATTTGCTAGCGTGGGCAAGTAGTCCATCACTGATGAATTATCCAAACTGACAGCAGGAGTTTTTCCTATTAATGAGCGTGATTGGTAGTAAATATCTCTATTGAGTAAATAGGAAACAAACGAAAAGTCTTTACCATTATTAATTCTAGATACGTGCTTTACCCGAGAAGTATTACTGGCAAGAATGGACAAATTTTCACCTTTAAGGTTACTTTGCCATAACTCGTACGCAGGGTGAGGTGATGGATGAACAATCGTACTATTATCATGAGCCCAGCGAACCGAACGCATCAAATAAGGTAATTGCACTGTTTTAGTTAATCGTGAATCTTGAATATCGAGGGTGTAAATACGTGTTTGCGGCGAAAATTCACTATTAAGCAATATTAAACGTTCACCATTAGGCGATATATCAAACGCATAGTTACCAAGCCCACTAGTAATCGGCTGATTTACAATGTCTTTTTGCATCGTTTGTAAATCAACTCGAAATACTTGGTAGCCATTTGTATTCGATTGGCGATCATTAAAATAGAAAGATTGACCATTTGGAGAGAATACAAATTGAGGGCTACTGTCTGCGCCACATTCACTAATCGCTTGCCACGACTTTACATTCTTAATGTCACTTAATGCTGACCAATATATGATGCAAACGTGATTGTGTTGATATAAAAAGGCTATTTTATCCTCAATAGGTGACCAAACTGGCTTAGACAGTTTTCCTCTGGGATGGGAGATACTTTGCTTGTTTTTAGATTTTAAGTTTTCAATATTGATATAAGCACGTTTCCCTTCGTGCTGTTTAGTATATGCTAGTTTTGTTAAATCAGGAGATACCGATGGGTTTAGTTCCTCTGCAACCTCTCGCGTTAATGGTCTAATTTGTTTAGTCTCTAATGCCGTGGTGTTATCACTATACCAATACGCTTTGTAAATCATCGCGACTAAGAAAAAAATAATTCCAACAACAATCGCTAAACTTTTGTTATTCGTCTTAGTTGCCTTGTAGTTACCTTCGTGATTATGACTAATGGCAGAGTTGTCAAAATGCTGATTAAGTTGCTCAGTTTCTTTGGTGTTATTTATCGTTTGGATAGCATCATCAATCGCGGTAAATTCTGCGACCATGCGATAGCCTTTTTTGGGTACAGTGATGATGAATTGCGGATACTTAGGGTCGTCATCTAATACTTTTCGCACTTTAACTAAAGTACGACTTATGGCATTTTCTGTAACAATAGTGCCAGACCACACGTTATCCATAAGCTCATCTTTGCTAATGACGCGATGATGGTTTAGACAAAAATACACCAACAAATCATAAACTTTAGGTGCAAGTGGAATTTGAACGCCTGATTTAATAAGTAGTTGATTATTGGTATCGATACAAATATCGTTGTACTGAAGGTAACGCAAAGCGACTCCGGCTTTTATCTTTATAGCTTTTCTTTTAACGTATTAATGTTTAGCGCAGCTATAGTTCTTTTTAAGTGTACCCATACTACTTCACTTCAATTCGTATAGTAAATGCATTCACAAAACTTTTACAATTAAACGTTTTGACACTTAGCCGATTGCTTTCAATACGCAAAATTTTGTTATAAATAAATATCTAATCACTTGAAAAATAAAGTAATCATTACTTGGTCACAACTTTTTCATCTTAATTCCGATCTTGTTCATTCTTTTTGTTTATAAGCCAGTTAACGTAACGTTTGTCATTTAATATTAATAACCCAAAAGAGAGAAAATAATGCTAAAACGTATGCTGCAACAACAAACATCAATGAAATACCACGCCCTGTGGATCATGCTTGCTATGTCTTTTTACTTTATTTGCGGCAGTGTTATTGCTGCGCAAGTGAGTGGAGCAAAACAAGACATTGTTAATGATAAGGTGCTTATTGTTGTATCCAGTGACAAATATGGTTATTGGTTACCAGAAGTACTAGAGCCTTATCAAATATTACAACAGGCGGGTTTTGAAATAGATATCGCCAGCCCTAAGGGTGGTGAAGGAACCGCGAGAGGTTCGTCTCGATTGTCTAATAAGCAAAAAAAGTGGTTTGAAAACTCTACCTTACAAAATAAATTGTTACAGAGCATGCCATTAGCAATCATAGATAGTAATCAGTATATCGCCATATATTTTGCCGGTGGGGCCGGGCCAATGTTTGATTTAGTCAATGAATATGACGCACAAAGAGTTACTAGAGAAATATATGAGGCCGGCGGTATAGTGTCTGCTGATTGTCATGGTCCTGCTGCGCTTTTAAATGTTAAATTATCGAATGGTCAGCGCCTAATTGCTGACAAAGAAGTAACGGGCAAATCTAATATAGAAGAAGGTCGTTGGGCACTCAGTAATTACCCTTTCTTGTTAGAAGATAAACTTACTGAGGTAAGTAAAAAGTACAGTGCAAAGGGAAAAGGGAAGGTTCATGTAGTGGTTGATCAACGCGTTATTACCGGACAAAACCCTGCTTCAGCAGCCCCTATGGCTGAAGCATTGTTATCACAATTGAGCTTGCTGGTTGCAATAATTAAGTAAGGATCTCTATGTTAAAAGTTACCATGCTATTCATAGTAATCTTCAGCAGTGCATTGCATGCTGATGAAATTGAAAATAAACACTTAGATGGCGCATTTGGGCGAATATTAAAGATAGAGAATGATGAAAATAACTTTACTGAAAAGTTCAGTAGTACTTATATCATCATGCATAAAAAGTTATATGGCCCTAATGCCTACCTGAGTCAATTTAGATGTCTAGACGGTGTGGCGAATGAGTCAAAAGCAGCATTATTAGTTAGTGCTATCAATTCAACCGATAATACTCGTTGGACATATTTAATAAAAATGGCTTATGAAGAATCGCAGTGGCAAGTTATATCTATTGGCACTTATGATAAAATAAATTTTGAAAAAAATAAGAACAGTTATTTACAGTAATGAGCCAGTTACCGTAGACAGTCATTAACGTTTTTTGGTACACCTACACTCGATGAAGTGCTTTTTACCTTTATCTAATTTGATGGAGTATAGATACGACAACTTGTGCAAAATTAAAATGATATAAACTTATGTTTGTAAACGATAAAATAGATTAATGGTTTTGATAAAAATTGTAATGGCAATGAATACAAATTAAATATTGAACAGTGCTAAACTTTTACCTCCCTGTATTAACACTGGAGCTTTAAATGCAACATCAACAAGCGTGGATAATTAATGAGTATGCAAAGGGTGACTTAACCGGTAATGAATTGTCACTTGTTAAAATACCACAGCCAGATTTAAATGACGGTGAAGTATTAATTAAAACCTTATTGTTGAGTTTAGATCCCTCTAACCGTTTATGGCTAAGTGAAGAGAAAGATTATTTACCACAACTACAGATTGGCGACGTAATGCGCGGTTTGGTAGTTGGCAGAGTAGAAGAGTCTAAAGACGATCACTTTAAGGTAGGCGATCATGTTTTCGCCATGCTTGGCTGGCAACAGTACGCTGTAGTTTCTGCTAAGCAATTAACCGCGCAAAATGCGGCTATTAAATTTACTCCACATCCAGAAATACCACTTGAAGCTTATGTTTCTGCTCTAGGGTTAACAGGCTGGACAGCCTATGTTGGCATGCACCATATTGGTAATGTTAACCCCGGTAGTAAAGTGCTTGTTTCTGGGGCCGCTGGTGCGACAGGCCTGGCGGCATGTCAAATTGCTAAAGCAACTGGTTGTTATACGGTTGGTATTGCCGGCTCAGAGCAGAAATGTGATTTACTACGTTCAAAGTTTGAGCTGGATGGCACTATCGATTATCGCAATGAACAAGACTTATCTGCAGCGATGAAAGCCCAGTTTCCGAATGGCATCGATGTGTTTTTCGATAACGTTGGTGGTGAGATGCTTGATGCAGCTCTTGAAAATATGGCAATGAATGGCGTGGTTGTTGTTTCTGGCAGTATTTCTCAATATCAGACCTTGGAAGAAAAAGACAAAGTCTATGGCTTGAAAAATACCTTTATGCTGGCGAGTAAGCGTTTGCGCATGGAAGGTTTTTTAATACTGGATTACTTAGAGCAAATGGACTCGATTTTACCAACCATGGAGCAATGGTTGCTTGAAGGTAAACTACAATATCGAAATACTATTGTCGATGGCTTAGAAAATGCGCAAACGGCATTACCAAGATTATTTTCGGGTAAAAACACCGGCAAACTTGTTATAAATGTTGCTGGTTAAAATTGAAAGAAAACCATGCTTACCGGAATGTAAACATGGTATTTATACTTTAAATACGACTGGCAGATTAACTATTCAACCGTAACTGATTTTGCCAAATTGCGCGGTTGATCAACATCCGTACCTTTAATTATGGCTACATAATAGGACAACAATTGTAGGGGTAGGGTATACACAATTGGCGCAATAACATCATCACAGTGTGGCACGTTAATGACCTTCATTGTATCGTCACTGGCAAACTTTGCGTCAACATCGGCAAATACATACATTAAACCACCACGGGCACGTACTTCTTCCACATTTGATTTTAGTTTTTCAATCAAGTCATTGCGCGGCGCTACTACGATAACTGGCATGTCAGCATCGATAAGGGCCAATGGACCATGTTTTAGTTCACCTGCGGCATAAGCTTCGGCGTGAATGTATGAAATTTCTTTTAGCTTTAATGCACCTTCCATGGCGATAGGATATTGATCGCCACGCCCTAAAAATAATGAATGGTGTTTGTCGGCGAAATCTTCAGCTAAATCTTCAATGCTACTTGCCAAAGTCAGTACTTCTTCAAGCTTATTCGGTAAGCTCATTAGTGAGGTAACAATGTCTTTTTGTGCTTCATCATCCATGCATTTGTGCTGGCCAATGGCGATAGTCATCATCATTAACCCTACTAGCTGGGTGGTAAAAGCTTTCGTTGAAGCAACACCAATTTCGGCGCCCGCTTTAGTCATAAAGGCTAAGTCTGATTCACGCACCAGTGAAGAACCCGGAACATTACATATGCTAAGGCTGGCGCGATAGCCAAGATCTTTAGCTAAACGTAATGCTGCTAACGTATCGGCTGTTTCACCCGACTGAGAAATAGTAACAATCATGGCGTTTTTAGGAACAAATGATTTGCGATATCTGAACTCGCTGGCAATTTCAATGTTACACGATACGCCGGCGTGTTCTTCTAACCAGTAGCGGGCAACCATGCCTGAATGGTAAGACGTACCACAGGCAATAATCTGCACATGTTCTATGTCTTTAAAAATTTTATCTGCATCAGGACCAAACGCATCGCTATTAATTTTGCCATCGGTGAAACGGCCTTCTAAAGTGTTACGAATAGCGGTTGGCTGTTCATAAGTTTCTTTAAGCATAAAGTGGCGATACTCACCTTTATCACCCGCGTCATGACTAACCGATGCTTCAGTAATTTCACGTTCAACGCTGTTACCATCTTTATCTAATATGTTTACCTCAAAACGCGTGATTTCAGCCACGTCGCCTTCTTCTAAATAGGCAAAGCGACGAGTAACCGGTAATAAGGCCATCATATCTGAGGCTAAAAAGTTTTCGCCTAAACCGTAACCAATAACCAATGGGCTACCAGAGCGGGCAACAACAACCCTGTCTTTATCATTGGTATCCATTATTACCGTGCCGTATGCACCTTCAAATTGCTTGCTGGCGTTTTGCACGGCTTCGAGTAATGATTGAGCCGTTTTCAATTGGTGATGAACCAAATGACCAATAACTTCGGTATCAGTTTCAGAAACAAAGACATAACCTAAGGCTTGCAATTGTTCTCTCAGTTCTTGGTGGTTTTCAATAATACCATTGTGTACTACGGCTATGTTATTTCCTGAAACATGTGGATGAGCGTTAGCTTCGCTTGGTACACCATGCGTTGCCCAGCGAGTGTGAGCGATTCCGGTACCACCATGTACAGGTGTTTCATCTAAGGCATTTGATAATTCTTGTACTTTACCTAAACGGCGTACTCGTTGGAGGCTATTATCGCTGCCAATTACAGCAACACCGGCTGAATCATAGCCTCGATACTCTAAACGGCGCAAGCCTTCTACTAAGATGTCTGCTACATCACGCTGTGCTACCGCACCAACTATTCCACACATATTAAACCCTTAAAATTGTTATAATTAATTATATTTTGCACAAATCAGTTGAATGCCCTGTGCTTTAATTTTGTTTTGTAATTCTGTTGATAAACCATCATCGGTGATCAGCGTGTCTATGCTGTGCCATGGTAATTCTAAATTTGGAATTCTTCGCCCTATCTTTTCTGACTCAACCACAACAATTACCTCGCGTGCGACTTCGCTCATTACTTGTGAGAGACCAATTAGCTCATTAAATGTTGTCGTGCCACGATCTATATCGATACCGTCTGCACCAATAAATAATTGATCAAAGTCATATGATCTTAGTACCAATTCAGCCACTTTTCCTTGAAATGCCTCAGAACTTGCATCCCAAGTGCCACCGGTCATCAATAGAGTTGGCTCGTTTTCTAATTCATTCAAAGAATTAGCAATTGATAATGAGTTTGTCATTACCACTAGGCCTTTTTTTAATTTGAGCTCAGGGATAATCGCTGCCGTTGTTCTGCCACTATCAATAATGATGCGATTGTGATCACGAACATGCTTTGCTGCTTCTATAGCAATGGCAACTTTTTGCTTAGAGATTTTTTCAGAAGACGTTATTTCTTTAGGTAAAGGTACTGCGCCGCCATAACGGCGTAAGAGTAGCCCACTTTTCTCTAATGCTGATAAGTCCTTGCGAATGGTCACTTCAGATGTTTCAAATTGAACTGACAATTGATCAACACTCACTTCGCCGGTTTCGGTTAACTGGCTAAGAATATTGTGACGTCGCTGCTGAGTGTTTCTTTTTGACATAAGTTTCAGTTTATCGGCGTAAGTTTCGTTTCGAAAGAAGTGGGATTAAAACAAAACTTAAGTAAGAATGCAAATCAAATTGCTATAAATTAGGAATTCCTTTGCCTGTAAGCCGGCAAAATGTTAAATTGCCTTAATAATCTGTATATACAACTTGTGAGTGTTGATATTTATTCAATACAAATAAGCTCTTTTGAACTGCAACGTTAGGTTTTTATGACACATTCTACGTATACCTTAATAACCGGTCGAATCCCGCTATTAATTAGCATGCCGCATAATGGTGAAGAGATCCCGGATGATATTAAAGCTAAGATGACTGACATCGGTTTATCTGTGCAAGATACTGATTGGTACATGGATAAGCTTTATGATTTTGCTGTTGAGCTTGGCGCATATATTTTAATGCCTAAATATAGTCGCTATGTTATTGATTTAAACAGAGATCCTGCCGGCATAAATTTATACCCTGGCAGTGATACTACTGAGCTTTGTCCAACCACAAGTTTTGAGTCCAAAGCGCTATATTTACCCGGTCAACTACCTGACGAAGCTGAAAACGAGCGCCGGGTTAAACTTTATTGGCAGCCATATCATCAAGCCATTTCATCAACTTTAGATAAGATACAACAACAATTTGGTAAAGCCGTAATGCTTGAAGCACATTCAATTGCATCTGTAGTGCCAAGGTTTTTTGATGGACAACTACCGGATTTCAATTTTGGTACCAACAATGGAGTAAGTTGTGCTAGCGCATTAGTTGCAGCAATTGAAGCGGTTGATTACTCACCTTACAGTCAAGTAACTAACGGTCGTTTTAAAGGTGGCTATATCACCAGAGCTTATGCAGATTTAGAGCGTAACATCCATACTTTGCAACTTGAGCTGTCGCAACGAACTTACCTAAACGAAGAATCGTTAACCTATAATGAGCAGCAGGCTGATTTAGTTAAGCCTAAGTTAGCAATGATTGTCGATGCTATGGCAAAGTTTGCCTTAACCAGTTAACCAATAAAATAGATTTATTATGATGAAACTATTCGCAGAAAATATTTTGTTAGCCACAGGCTGGCAGCAAAATAAAACCTTACATATAGACAATGGTGTGATCAGCAACATTACTGATGGCCAAGAGACAGATGCAGAACTAGTCACTGGTGCGGTTATTCCAGGTATGGTGAATTGCCACTCGCATGCGTTTCAGCGTGGTTTTGCCGGATTTTCTGAGCAAGGCAGTGATCGCGGTGACAGCTTTTGGACTTGGCGCAAAATTATGTATCAGTTTTTGGATAATATTTCTACTGAACAAGCCGAAGTTATTGCCAAGCAGCTGTATATTGAAATGCTTAAAGCCGGCTATACAAGAGTGGCAGAGTTTCATTATTTGCATCATGAAAAAGATGGCAACAACCATCAGCAGCTTGCTGCTATGGCAAAAGCTATTTTTAACGCTGCAGATGATACAGGCATAGGACTTACCATGTTGCCAGTAATGTATCGATTTAGTGGCTTCGGTCCACTTGCGCCTAATGATGGTCAGAAGCGTTTTATCAATACAATTGAGCAATTTAATCAATTAGTCAGTGATTGCTTTGCCATGGCTAAAACCAGTCAAAACGCTAATGTTGGTATTGCTCCGCATTCATTACGTGCCGTAGATAAAGAATCATTAGTTGCGGCAGTTAAACACGTACGCAGTCTTGATGAAAAAGCGCCGGTGCATATTCATATTAGTGAGCAGCAAAAAGAAGTACAAGATTGCTTAGCTCACTATGGCAAGCGTCCAGTGCAATGGTTACTAGACAATATGGAACTCGATCAACATTGGTGTTTAATTCATGCCACTCATATCGATGAACAAGAGGTTGCCGGAATTATTGCAGCTAAAGCCATTGCCGGTATTTGTCCAACTACTGAAGCCAACTTAGGTGATGGTATTTTCCCTACTACCGAGTTTATGGTGCAAGGTGGTCAAGTTGCTATTGGCTCTGACAGCCATATTAGCGTGTCGGCAATTGAAGAAATCCGTTTACTTGAATACGCACAGCGCTTAATCAAGCAACAGCGCGCTATTTTAGCAAACAATGAAACCCGTTCTGTCGGGCAGAATTTATGGCAACATACCGCCAAAGCTGGGGCATTAAGCACTAGTAGCAATATTGGAGAACTCGCTATTGGCAAGCAGGCCGACTTGTTAGTACTTGATGAAAGTAAAACCCGTTTATTTGCCAATCAAAATAATTTTATTTTAGACAGTATGATGTTTGCCAGCCAAGACAATCCAATAAAAGACGTGATGGTAAATGGTCATTGGTGTGTTCTAAATGGCGAGCATAGTGAACAAAATACTAGTGCTGATGCGTTTGCTAAGGTGTTAAAAGACTTAGGTGATAATCGCTAGCCTATAAAGAGCATAAGGTTAAAGAATTCTATATTGATCAATAGTTGCACAAACTTTCAATTGATACTGTCTGCGTAACCGTGGGTTGTCTTTCGGCTCTACGCAGTACTCTTTATGAAATGTTTTTAATGAGTCACGTGTTTGCGCCACTTTTTTCACATAGGCAACTTCATTTTTAGAGAACTTTTTAAAGTCTTGCTGTAAAGCTGAAATCAGCTTAGATGGGGCAACTTTGGCCTTGGTATCAGCGATTTCAGCAAAGCTTTCCTGTGCTTCTTCTTTTGTTGTACTAAGCCATTCATTAAACTCTTCATTTGGATAAAAGTGTAAATACACGGCTATAGCAACAATTATTATTATTAGATTTTTAAACATGTGCGCTCTATTTTATCGAAATGAGTCATTAACTATGATAATAACTCATTTTGTCAAAATGTTAAAAAAATTCAGAAAACTTAATCTAAATCACGCTTTTACCCTATCTTTTGGTTATAATTAGCCGATAAAAACATATCTAAATTTCGGAATGGCCATGGTTGACAATAAAAAGCCTGCAGAAGTACAAACTCAAACAATACCGGTTAAAAATATTAAGGTTCATCGACCTAAATCTGGTGGTGTTGAGCAATATAAACCACGCGATCAAATTTATGTTCGTAAAGTTAAAGGCTTCTTCCAAAACATTCGTCGTAAAATGAATATTTTTTTCCTAGCCATGTTTGCCGCCCTTCCTTGGCTGCAATACAACGGCCAACAAGCAATTTTATTTGATGTTGGTGAGCAAAGGTTCAACATTTTTGGGTTAACGCTTTGGCCGCAAGATTTAACCTTGCTCGCTTGGATTTGTATCATTGGCGCGTTCTTACTGTTTTTTGTCACGACTTTTTTAGGGCGAGTTTGGTGTGGTTATTTATGCCCCCAAACCGTGTGGACATTTATCTTTATCTGGTTTGAAGAAAAACTTGAAGGTGCTGCCAATAAGCGCAAAAAACTTGATTCGCAACAGATGAATTTTGATAAATTCTGGCGTAAAGCGCTGAAACATAGCTGTTGGCTGCTATTCTCGTTGTTAACTGCTATTACCTTTATTGGTTATTTTACCCCAATGCAGCAGTTAACCATCGACTTTTTTACCTTTAATGCCTCAGTGATGATCACTCTTTGGATCTTGTTTTTTGCCTTTTGTACTTATGGTAATGCCGGTTGGATGCGTGAAATTATGTGTTTGCATATGTGTCCATATGCACGTTTTCAATCAGCAATGTTTGATCAGGATACATTAACCGTTTCTTATGATTACCGCCGTGGTGAAAACAGAGGGCCAAGAGGACGCAAAGTTGATCCAAAAGAATTAGGTTTAGGCGACTGTATCGATTGTAATCTGTGTGTTGAGGTTTGTCCTACTGGTATCGATATTCGTAATGGCCTGCAATATGAGTGTATAAACTGTGGTGCTTGTGTGGATGCTTGTGATGGCGTGATGGAAAAAATGAAGTATGAAAAAGGACTTATCCGCTATACCACCGAAACAGTTCTCAAAGGCAAAACTGTGCATATTCTGCGCCCAAAACTGTTTATGTATGCAATTGTATTGGTGCTAATGGTTGGCTTCTTTGTCAATGATATTGTTAGCAGGGTGCCGCTACAACTTGATATTATTCGTGATAGAAACGCCCTGGCACGTGAAAATATTGATGGCTTTATCGAAAATGTTTATACCTTAAAAGTATTAAATAAATCGCAACAGCAAGCCAGTTATAAAATAGATGTTGAAGGCTTGGCAGGCTATGAATGGCAAGGCGATAGAGTGGTAACTGTTGATGCCGCTCAAATGCATACTATTGCCATTAGTATTGCCGTAGACCCGTATGATTTGAAAGAGTATATGACCGATATATCGTTTGTCATTCATCAAACAAAACCTGCTAATAATGATGTGATCATTAAACAAAGCAGCGTGTTCTTTAATAAACGATGAGTACTAATAACTTGGCAGACTTTAGTTTTTCATCCCTTCGGCCGGAAACCATCATTGATGGATTAGAAGCCGCAGGTTTTAGTGTCGCCAGTGGTTTACTGGCGTTGAACAGTTATGAAAACAGAGTGTATCAATTTCATGACGACGACATGGTAAAGTACGTTACCAAGTTTTATCGACCTAATCGCTGGAGTCTTGCGCAAATTCAAGAAGAGCATGATTTTGCTTTAGAACTTGAAGCGCAAGAATTACCTATGGTTGCGCCACTGGTGAAAGATGGTCAGAGCATCTTTACTCATCAAGGCTTTACCTTTGCGGTGTTTCCTTGTCGTGGTGGCCGAATATTTGAAGTAGACAATTTAGACCAACTGGAATGGATGGGCCGCTTTGTTGGCCGTATACATGCAGTTGCCAGCACTAAGCCATTTGTATGCCGCCCTGAAATCAGCACTGAAGAAAGCTTAATTCAAGCTCGAGAGATAATTGCTAATGGCAATATGGTCAGTTCAGGTTTACATTTACCCTTTTTTACTGTCTTAGATCAAGTTATAGATATTGCCATAAGCCAATATAAACCGACTAAAAAGATACGTTTACATGGCGATTGTCATGCAGGTAATATTTTATGGACTGATGCTGGTCCACACTTTGTTGACTTGGATGACTGCCGTACTGGTCCTGCCATACAAGACCTTTGGATGATGCTTTCCGGCGACCGCCAAAATAGGTTGTTACAATTGGATACGCTTTTAATGGGCTATGAGGAGTTTTTTTCATTTGAACATAATGAGCTAACACTGATAGAATCATTACGTTCAATGAGATTAATTAATTATATGGCGTGGTTAACTAAGCGTTGGCAAGATCCAGCTTTTCCGCGAAACTTTCCCTGGTTTAATACCGAGAAATATTGGGAACAGCAAATTTTAATGTTAAAAGAGCAGCATGCTATTTTACAAGAGCCAAGTTTAAGTTTGAACTTAGGTAACTAAAACTTAGATACGACTAAGCCATAAATATAACAATATATGCAAGGAATTTGTTAAGTAATGAAAAAGTTTATTAGCTCAATTTTTATCGCCTTAATGGTATCAGCGTGTTCACAAGCTGCTGACTACAAAGAAGGCACACATTACACTGTAGTAAATGATACTGTGTCAGCAAAACCGGAAGTACGAGAATATTTCTCATTCTATTGCCCGCACTGTTTACGTTTTGAACCATTAATGAAAGACATCAAAAAGTCTTTACCTGAAGGTGCTACATTTGAAAAAAATCACGTAGATTTCTTACGTGCAGCAAGCCCTGAAGTGCAATTTAACATCACTAAAGCAATGATTGCTGCTCAGCAAATGCCTCAAGCAGAGCAATTAATTGCCGCAATGTTTGATGCCATTCAAGTACAGCGTAAGCCATTAGCATCTACTGCTGAATTACGTAAGTTATTTGAAGGTGTTGGAGCCGATGGTGAGAAATTCGAAAAATTAATGTCTAGTTTTGGCGTTAATTCAAAAGCTAAGCAAATGAAAAAGTTTCAAGATGAAATGACTCGTAAGGGCGCGATTACTGGCGTACCAACCATTATTGTAAATGGTAAGTATAAAGTTGAAGCTGGCGGTCTAGATCGAGCAGACTTCTTAAATGATTATAAAAACGTGGTAATGTATTTACTAACGTTAAAATAATTTAAACGCTAAGTACTAAATTTTAAAGGCCCTGTTAGGGCCTTTATAGTATCTAGGGGAGGAGCAATACTTAAATGCTATAAACGTTACTTTTCTGCAGCAACAACTGATATTTCAACTAATAGCGCATCGCGGGCCATACTTGCTTCTACGCAGGCTCTTGCTGGCGCAAATCCTGCCGGTACCCAGTTATCCCAAACTTCATTCATTGCGGCAAAATCAGCCATGGTTTTAACATAAATGGTCGCCGATAAAATGTGTTCTTTATCACTACCCGCTTGCTCTAATAAGGTTTCAACTTTATCCAACATGGTTTGTGTTTGTTCAGTAATGCCTTGCTCAGCATCTTTACAAACTTGCCCACATAAATAAATGGTGCCGTTGTGTTTTACAATACGGCTCATCCGTTGCTTGGTTTCAATACGTTCGATCATAATTTTTCAGTGATTTAGTCATTAATTAAATTGAATTTTAACAGCTTAGGCAGAAATGTCATGATAAAGCTGTTGCGCTAATTGTTCTAATACATCTGCTTTAGGATGGGTGTGCGCAAAAGTTCTTAAACCGTAAATCCCCATCAAAAAATAGCGGGCTAAATGAGTACTATCTTTTTCGGCGTCGATGCTTTGTTCAGTTTTTGCTTGCTCAAATTTTTCAGCGAGAGCCTGCTGTAACATTAACAAGTTATCACTAATAATTTTTTGAATTTCTTCATCTTGCTCTGCTATTTCATTTAATGCTTTGGTCAGTAAACAAGATTGTGCGCTGTCGCAACTTAAGCACTCGGCCACCACATTATCAAGATAAGCCTTTAAATTAATTAGTGTTGGTTGGGTACCTGAAAAAAATTGCTCAAACTCGGTTTTTCGATCTAACCGATATTGCTCAAGTGCAGCCAATAATAAACCTCGTTTATTTTCAAAGGCACAATAAATAGAACCTGGATGTAATCCTGTTGCCGCTTTGAGATCTTGCATGCTGGTTTTAGCATAACCTTTATGCATAAAAGCATTCATTGCTGACCTTAGGACTTTTTCTTTATCAAATTCTGCATTACGCATTAATTCTATAACCTTAAACACATTATATTTTCGATTGTACGCAATTTTGAATGAACATTCAAAAATAATAGTTGAATGTTCATTCAAATAAGGTTATCTTGAACGCACATTCAAAAAAGAGATTCCGCGATGACTGAAAATTTATTTAAACCTTATGCGCTAAATAATACGATTAATTTGAACAACCGTATTTTAATGGCGCCGTTAACACGCTGCATGGCAGATGATGATTTAGTGCCAACCCAAGCTATGGCCGATTATTATGCTCGCCGAGCAGAAGCAGGTTTGATCATTTCTGAAGCGGTGATAATTCGCCCTGATGGTCAAGGCTATCCCAATACTCCTGGATTATTCAGTCAGTCACAAATAGAAGGTTGGCAACGGGTAACGTCAGCAGTACACAATAATGGCGGTAAAATATTTGCCCAGCTTTGGCATACTGGCCGTGTCGCTCATCCTTACTTTTATAGTAATGGCGATGATAATGCTGCAGTCATGGCACCATCAGCTATTGCTGTTGAAGGTAGCGTACCAAGAATGCGTGAACTCACCTATAAAACGCCGAAAGCCGTAACAATAGATGAGATCAACACCTTAATATATGATTATGCGCAAGCGGCCGAAAATGCGATTGCGGCAGGTTTTGATGGCGTCGAAATTCATGGCGCTAATGGCTACCTCATCGATCAATTTTTGCATCATGACAGTAACCGTCGTACTGATGAGTACGGTGGCAATAGTGAAAATATGAGTCGCTTCGCATTGCAAGTTGTTGATGCCGTTATTGACCGAATTGGCCATGATAAAACTGCATTAAGAGTTTCGCCAGGAGCCTATTTTAATCTGGAAGGGGACAATCGAGACCGTGATGTATTTGATCACCTGCTACCTCAACTAGAAAAGCGAAATTTAGCGTTTCTGCATATTGGTATATTTGACGATAGTATGGAGTTTGACTATTTAGGTGGCCGCGTTTCTAGCTATGTAAGAGCTAACTATAATAAAACATTAGTGGGTGTGGGCAGTTACAGTGCAGAAACTGCAAGTAGCGCAATAGATACTGACAAATTTGATCTTGTCGCTATCGGTAGGCCTTTTATCGCTAACCCTGATTATGTTGCAAAAATTAGAAATAATGAGCCACTAGTCAGCTATTCTGATGAAATGTTAACGAGCTTAGTTTAAGCGTTATAGTAATTCTATTAAGTTAAAAACAAGAGGCTTCGAAACGAACAACCTCTTGTTATAGTGCTCTAGTTATTTGCTAGTTTCTAACTCAATTTTATATTTATGATACAAGCGATAACTTAATAAACAAGCGACAACACTTAGTACAGCACTTGCCCCTATTTGCCAATAAGACATCATTTGAATGCCACTGCCGGCCAAGGCAAATATTGCCATTTGTGGGAAGAAACCTAAATATGATGCGCTAATGTATTTTTTAGCTGAAATATCACCAACACCGGAACATAGGTTCAATAGAAAGTTATTACCGGCGGGAATAAGACGAATAATAAAGGTTTTTTGGAAGGTGTCTTTTTGCAGGAAATTGTTAAAGATTTCAACTTTGTCACTAAAGCGTTTTAAAACTAATGGTCTGGCAATAAATCGGGCCGTATAAAAGGTGATGCAACAACCTAATGCTGCCGCAAAGGTAGCAACTAAAGTGCCTTGCCATATACCAAACGCATACCCTGCGGCAAAGGCGGCCACTTGTCTTGGCAAACCTACACTTGTTGCTAAAGCAATCACCGTAATAAAATACAAAATGCCGGAATTACCTTGCTGCTTAATGCTGTTATCGACCCAATTCTGATCAAATTGAGATAGTAGGCCTGAGTAATTGAATAGCAACCCTATGGCTGCACTGACTATTAAGAAAAAGCCTAAAAATGTAATAGCGGCTTTATATTTCAACCAAAAAGATTTCATCAACAATAGCCAAAAATTAAGGTGCAGGGCAAATGATAACTTTCTTGGCTTCAATCAATTGCTGTTTTTTATTGGTGCTAAGGTAACTTACCGTCCCTTCTATAAGGATTTGCTCTTCAGGTTGAGCTTTACTGGCAAAAAACTCTGCGCTTTTGCCCCAAAGATGAACTAAGCGACTGATCTTTTGACCTTTAAAGTGATGATCGGATTCTACAAAGCCTGGCTCATTAATTGTTACGGTAAATTCAGCCAAACTTACGTTGTTTTCAGTGGTTACTAACTTAACTGCAGAGCTTAAAGTCGCATTACAAATAAGCTGGTTAATACCGTTGTGGATACCTTTACCAATTAACGACAAAGACTCAATTTGAATGATATCTTTATTACGTTTTTTACTGGTACTCATCGCGCCATGTATTAATAGTAACTGGCCTTTGTCAGCATAAAGAAAGTGCTTTTCTACGTCATGACCTTCAAAGTGACAGGTATGATAGCTAGTCCAGTCTTTAAACGAGTTGGTTCTCTTATCAAACCAAGACTGATTAGTCGCAATTACGAATTCTGCAATAGGCACAACAGGGTTTGCCCGATAACGAATTTCAGGCTTGGCAACTAAATTACCGGCCAAAATTACATGACATTGTTGTTGTTTTTCTACCGGTTTATCAATAGGTCTGGTTTTATCTGTCATAACTTGAATTAGGGATTAAAAGTTAACCGCTATAATAAGAAAAAATTACCTGGATGAACACTAAAATTATATTATTGATCATTTATACTGGTTGATTCACGCTTTGTCAGTGTTGGAATATATTTAAAGTCTTTTGTATTGTTGTTTTTGTCATTCTTATTGGCTAAATCAAGGGCTAAATTTGCAGCTTGAATTGCCATTTCTTCAATAGGGTAGTTAAGTGTGGTAAGCTTAGGTCTTGAATAACGTGATAGTAATACATCATCAAAGCCTATTACTGAAATGTCAGTAGGTACTCTGTAACCATTATCTTCTAACGTTGAAATGGCACCAATTGCCATTGCATCGTTATAAACAAACAAGGCGGAAAACTTTTTACCTGAGGCTAATAACTTCTGCGTGGTAATTTCACCACCTTGTAAGTTAGGTTCGCCATATTCAACCAGTTGTTGATCAAGGTTAAAGCCAGCAGCATTTAGCTCACTCTGAAAGCCTTGCAGTCTGAGGCTCGGATCATCAATTTGATACTTACTGGAAATACAGGCAAAAGTTTGATGCTTTAACGTTAGTAAATGTCGAGCTGCTATTTTGCCGCCTTCTAAATTATCTAACCAAACACAGCGATGAGCAACTTGTTCAATATATCTGTCGATGAGCACTAACCCTGATACTTTATTTGTTAATGCAATCAGTGCGTCATCAGATAATTTTTTACTATGGATCACCATCACATCACAGCGTCTTTCAATAAGTAAATTAATGGCTTGTTGCTCAGATTCTGCCGTAACTAAGCCGGTACTTAATAGCAGTTGCATGTTTTGCTGGCGAGCAACTTGCTCAACGCCATGGGCAAGAGAAGCAAAAAAAGGGTCGGTTAAGTCAGGAATAACAACACCAACAGTGGTACTTTTCTGTGTCACTAATGCACGAGCATTGGCATTAGGTGTATAGCCTAAATCAGCCATTACCTTATTAACATTCTCAATGGTCTTCTTACTGACTTTCGGTCCGTTATTTATAACTCTGGATACAGATGCAACTGAAACACCGGCAATTCGAGCGACATCTTTAATGGTGGCCATTAGGGGTAAATGTTTACCTTCACTGTCTTTTAAACTTAACCATAATATATATTATTTGGCATCTGATAGGCAAGTTATAAGTGTTTTAACGAAAATTAATACTTGCATCACAAAAGGTAAACGTTTACCCTTTGGTGCATATGGTATAGCGAGGCATGTAAATATTATGACAAATGAATTTGACCCTACCGAACATCCGCATCGAAGATATAACCCATTAATCGATGAGTGGGTGTTGGTTTCACCTCATCGGGCAAAGCGCCCTTGGCAAGGGCAAGTAGAAGCCCTTGATGAAGAGCAAAAGCCGGCGTATGACGAAAAATGTTTTCTTTGTGCAGGTAATATCAGAATAAATGGTGAAGTAAATGCTGACTATAAAGAGACGTTTGTGTTTACTAATGACTTTGCTGCGATTAAACAAGATACCCCAGTTGTTGAAAGTGATGATCCGCTGTTTAAAATGGCCACTGAACAAGGTGAAAGCCGAGTGATCTGTTTTTCTCCTGATCACAGTAAAACCTTACCGCAGCTGTCAATAAGCGAAATTTCCAGCGTAGTAGATACTTGGCAAGAACAGTGTGACGAGTTAGGGAAAAGCTACACTTGGGTACAGGTATTTGAAAATAAAGGTAGCATAATGGGCTGCTCTAACCCTCATCCACATGGGCAAATTTGGGCACAGCAACAATTACCCACTTTGGTGATGAAAAAGCATAAAGCGCAACAAGCTTACTTTGACCAGTATGGCAGTAACTTGTTGCAAGATTACGTCGCCAAAGAGGTAAAAAACCAAGAAAGAGTTGTGGTAATTAATGATGATTGGTTGGTAGTCGTACCGTATTGGGCTGCCTGGCCGTTTGAAACCTTACTTTTACCACGATTCCCAGTAACCCGAATTACCGAACTAAATGCACAGCAGAAATTATCTTTAGCTGACATTCTCAAACAAATCACGATCAAGTATGACAATTTATTTAATTGTTCTTTTCCTTATTCTATGGGTTGGCATGGCGCTCCTTTTGATGGTGAGAATCACGATTCCTGGACCTTACACGCTAGCTTTTTCCCGCCGTTACTGCGCTCCGCTACGGTTCGTAAATTTATGGTTGGTTATGAAATGATGGCTGAAGCACAACGCGACCTTACAGCAGAGCAAGCTGCACAAAGGTTACGTGACTTATCTAATATTCATTACAAGGAGCAAAACTAATGACTCAGCAAAGCCCAGATCAACAGCAGCTTGCCCAACAGTTATTTAGCCAACAATTTGAAAGAACTGCAGAATTAGTTTGTCATGCCCCGGGCCGGGTGAATTTAATTGGTGATCATACCGATTACAATGATGGCTTTGTATTACCAGCCGCGATTAATTATGGCACTACTATTGCCGCATCAAAGCGCGAAGACTCAATAGTTAAAGTGTATGCTCATGATTGTGACGAGCAAACCAATGAATTTAACCTGAATGAAGTATTGTTTGATCAGCAGATGATGTGGAGTAACTACGTAAAAGGCACATTACTAGCATTGATGGAAAAATACCCTGATATTAAAGGCGCTAACCTTGTTGTTACGGGGAATGTGCCACAAGGCGCGGGCTTAAGCTCTTCAGCCAGTTTTGAAATTGCCATTTTAAAAACCTTTGCCGAGCTTTATCAATTAGATCTAGATGGCATCAGGGCAGCTCTAATGGGGCAAAGGGCCGAAAATGAATTTGTTGGTTGTAATTGTGGCATCATGGATCAACTTATTTCTGCAATGGGTCAGAAAAGTCATGCCATGCTGTTGGATTGTAAAGACTTGTCGTTTGAAGATGCGCCTATTCCGGATGACTTAGCGTTGTTCATTGTTAATTCAAATGTAAAACGAGGCCTGGTCGACAGTGCATACAATTTAAGACGCGAGCAATGTGAACAAGTGGCCCAATTCTTTGGTAAATCGGCGTTACGCGAAGTTACCATGGAGCAGCTTAACGATGCTAAAGAGCAAATTGAACCTGAGTTGTTCAAGCGTGCCCGCCATGTAATTAGTGAAAACGCTCGAGCAGTTGCTACGCTAACTGCTCTGAAAAATAATGATATTGCCAGCATTAGTGTGGCAATGAAAGAATCTCATAATTCTTTGCGTGATGATTTTGAAGTGACCACCAAAGAAATGGATGGCCTGGTAGAAATTATTGATGGCGTTGTAGGTGTCAATGGTGGAGTACGAATGACCGGTGGTGGTTTTGGTGGCTGTGTTGTTGCCCTGGTGCCAAGGGCTTTGGTGACAAAATTAACAGATGTGGTTAATAATGATTATCCACAGCAATTTGGTTTAAAACCAAGCATTTATCTATGTACGGCAACGCAAGGCGCATTTAGATAATTACAACAAACGAATAACTCGAGACAACGAAAGTTAGCTAGAAATTACAATTATAATTAAAAGTAAAAGGTGAACAAATTATGGATTTTGCAAATAAATTGGGGACGATAGACAGCACAATTTTTATTGTCTATGTCATAGGGCTATTATGCTTGGCCTTGTGGATTTCTCGTAATGAGAAGAAAGAAGGCGCGAATACCGAAGATTACTTCTTAGCTGGTAAAGCATTGCCATGGTGGGCTATCGGCGCTTCATTAATTGCAGCCAATATTTCTGCTGAACAAATTATCGGTATGTCAGGCTCTGGCTACGCCATTGGTTTAGCGATTGCTTCTTATGAGTGGATGGCAGCCATTACCTTGATCATAGTCGGTAAATATATGCTGCCTATTTTCCTGGAAAATAAAATTTTCACCATGCCCCAGTATCTTGAGCAACGCTTTGACAGCAAAGTAAAAACTACGTTGGCAATTTTTTGGCTAGCGGTATACACCTTTGTTAACTTAACCGCCGTGTTGTGGCTGGGTGGCTTAGCAATTGAAACTGTTGCTGGTGTAGACTGGATGTTTGGTATGATATTCTTAGCCGTGTTCTCTGTTGCCTACTCGTTATACGGTGGTCTAAAAGCCGTTGCTTATACCGACATATTCCAAGTTGTGTTATTAGTGTTTGGTGGACTGTTCTTAAGCTATTTAGCCTTAGATGCTGTATCTGATGGTCAAGGCATATTAGCTGGTTTTGGCGTACTTACTGATAAAATGCCTGAGCATTTTGACATGATCTTAAGCCCTGAAAATGAACACTATATGAGCTTGCCCGGTATTTCTGTGCTAATTGGTGGCATGTGGATCATGAACTTCAGCTATTGGGGATTCAACCAGTACATTATTCAACGCGCACTAGCGGCGAAAGACATTAAAGAAGCACAAAAAGGTATCGCCTTTGCTGCCTACCTTAAACTGTTAATGCCAGTTATTGTAGTGTTACCTGGTATTGCTGCCGTGGTGTTATATCCTACCTTAACGACACCTGATCAAGCTTACCCATCAATGATGGCGTTAATGCCAGTTGGTATTAAAGGGCTAGTATTTGCTGCATTAGTTGCTGCCATCGTGTCGTCTCTTGCGTCAATGACAAACAGTATCTCAACCATCTTTACCATGGATATTTATTCACGCTTTAAGCCGAACCAAAGCCAACGCCACTATGTGCATATTGGCCGTATTGCTGCGTTAATTTCTTTATGTATTGCCTTAATCGTGGCTGAGCCATTACTGGGCAAGTTTGATCAAGCGTTCCAATACATTCAGGAATTCACTGGGTTCTTTACACCAGGCATCGTAGTGATATTTGTGATGGGCATGTTCTGGAAACGTGCTACCTCAATGGGCGCTCTTTCGGCCGCAATTGGCTCGGCTGCATTCTCTT
Source organism: Thalassotalea fonticola (assembly GCF_032911225.1). Lineage (NCBI taxonomy): Bacteria > Pseudomonadati > Pseudomonadota > Gammaproteobacteria > Alteromonadales > Colwelliaceae > Thalassotalea > Thalassotalea fonticola. Next base: position 3,547,656 of record NZ_CP136600.1, read on the forward strand.
TCATCTTTATGAAATTCTGGCCTGAATTACCGTTTATGGACCGAGTGGGCTTAGTGTTCTTACTGTGTTTAGCGCTTTGTTACCTAGTCTCTATTATGGGTAAACCGAATACAGAAGATAGCAGTGTGTCTTTAGATACAGTGAGCTTTGCTACCAACAAGTCATTTAACGTTGCTACCGTTGGTGTAGTACTTATCCTTACCGCTTTGTATGCCACTTGGTGGTAAATAGTCAGCTGAGTTTGAGGTAAGCAGCAAGGCTACTTTCAAAATCAGCTTATATACGTAATTTAAGTAAGGTCAATTGGTTATCGATTGGCCTTACATTTTTAAAGGTAACAACATGCAAGTATTAGTCACTGGTGGCGCCGGATATATCGGCTCGCATACGGTTTTATCATTATTAACTCACAACTACGATGTGGTCGTGTATGACAATTTATCTAACTCAAGTGTTGAGTCAATTGCCAGAGTGGAAAAGCTGACCGGCAAGTCAGTAAGTTTTGTTGAAGGTGATATTTGTGACAAAGCAAAGTTAAGTGACGTATTTGAGCAGTTTAACATTGATGCGGTTATTCACTTTGCTGCACTAAAAGCCGTAGGTGAATCGGCGCAAATACCACTAAGTTATTATCAAAATAATGTGCATGGTTCGGTGTGTTTGCTTGAAGTGATGCAACAGTACAATGTTCATAATTTCATTTTTAGCTCGTCAGCCACCGTTTATGGTGAAGAGAATGACGTACCTTATGTTGAAACAATGAAGTTAGGCACGCCATCAAGCCCATATGGCGCAAGTAAAGTGATGGTTGAGCGGGTGTTGGCTGACTTTGCGTTGTCAGATACAAATTTTAGAGGTGTATCATTACGCTACTTTAACCCTATTGGTGCCCATGAAAGTGGCGACATTGGTGAAGACCCCAAAGGTATTCCCAATAATTTATTGCCTTATGTAGCGCAGGTTGCTGTTGGCAAACGCGATAAGCTCAGCATCTTTGGCGATGATTATCCTACCGCTGATGGCAGCTGCGAACGCGATTATTTGCACGTTATGGATTTAGCGCAAGGACATGTTGCAGCACTAGATTGGCTAAATAGCAATAATGAATTTCGCGGTGTTGAAGCATTTAACCTGGGCACAGGTAATGGTGTTTCGGTGTTTGCCATTGTAAAAGCATTTGAACAGGCAATTAATAACTCCATAGCATTTGAAGTTTCGCCACGAAGAGCCGGCGATCTCCCCGCTTTTTGGGCTAACGCTACAAAAGCCAATAACGAACTTAACTGGCAAGCAAGCCGAAGTTTAGAGCAAATGATGAGCGACACCTGGCGCTGGCAATTAAACAACCCCGATGGGTATCAAGCTTAATGGCTAATGTGATGGCAGCATTGAACACTGTGACACTTGCCAATGATAATGGCATGACGGTTGAAATCATTAATTTCGGCGCACGGATAAAATCAATTAAATTTCCGGTTAATTGCAAGCCAACGGAAATGACTTTAGGCTACTCAACGGCCCTCGAGTATTTAACCGATGAGTTTTATCTAGGGGCTACGTGTGGGCGAGTGTGCAATCGCATTGCTGAGGGAAAGTTTGAACTCAATGATCGTGAATATCAGTTGTCATTAAATGATGGCAAAAACTGTTTGCATGGCGGTGACAAAAACTTCTCTGTTCGTTATTGGCAAATAGACAGCCAATCTCAGAGTCGTTCAAAGGTTACTTTATCGCTTATTTCCAAAGATGGTGATCAAGGTTTCCCTGGTACGTTAAAGGTATCGGTTACCTATACATTAAGCAGCGATAATAAACTAAGCATAAAATACCTGGCCAATACAGATGCAGCCACGCCAATTAATTTAACCAATCATGCTTACTTTAATTTAGGCGAAGAAAACTGCGAGTCTTTAAACTTACAAATTATGTCTTCGGCCTATCTTGAATCGGACAGTGCTAATCTTGCTACGGGCAACCTATTACCTGTAGCAGGCACTGATTATGACTTTAATGAGCCGACTCCAGTTGGCAAGCGGCAGAGTAATAGCCGGGATAAATCATTGCAAGAGAAGCACGGGTTTGATCATTGTTTTGTTTTAAATGATGGGGCATTTGAACAGCCAAAAGCGGTGTTAACATCATTAAAAAACCGAGTAAGGATGTCGGTATATACTGATCAGGCGGCTATTCAGCTATACACCGGCTTCTACTTAACCGGGCAATTTAATTCATATCAAGGGCTGTGTTTAGAAGCGCAAAACTATACTGACGCGATTAATATTAAGCATTTTCCAAATAGTGTTTTAAACCCCAATGATCAATATCAGTGTGAAATAGTCTTTGCTTTTCAGTCAATTGATTAAGCTTTGTGAGTTAATTAAAAAAGTTTGATGCTGATATTTATCGTCTAGAACTAATCAGCTGCTTGCATCTCAGCTAATTTAATTGTTGCCAGTTTCGACAATTCATTAAGCAGTTGCCCATCATTTTTATAATAGGCGATTAAATCGTTTTTCATCGATTGTGCCCAAAACAATTGGATGTGATTAACCACTTTATCTACGGCTTGCTCAGCGGATAGATGTAAACCAATATTGTCTGAAATTTGGTTGCTCATTTTTATTATACTAGTTAGTTTGGCGCTCATAACGGTTCTCTAAATTTTGTGATGTTTGCTATTGCTAGCATTCATGTTTGTATACTCGACCAGTCGCTCTGAGCGGGCGAAACCAATTAAATTTAACTGGTGTTGCAATGCCCATTGTATAGCCTTACTCGTTGCTGCGGAGATACTGACTAAATGATTAATGCCTGCTGCAATTGTTTTATCAACCATTTCATAACTGGCACGACTGGAAACCAAGACAAATCCTGGTGTAATTTCTTGCTCTGGCAATTCATCTTTTAGCTGGGCTAAATTGCCCATTAGCTTATCCAGCGCATTATGTCGGCCAACATCTTCCCTGATCGCAATAATCTCGCCCGTTTGTATTGAACAATAGGCTGCAGCATGAGCCGAACCGGTTTTATTGTTTAATAACTGTTGTTGAGTAAACTCAGATAGAGCCTGTTGGATCACTTCATTTGGTAATACCGCAGTAGGTGGCAGTGTAGCTCGGGTTTTAATCGTTTGTTCTAAAGATTCTACGCCACACAAGCCACAGCCACTATTACCCATTAAGCTGCGACGTTTGTGCTTCAATTCACTAAACAATCGAGAGCTGATACTTAGCTGTATTTCAATGCCATGTTCAGCTTCAATGATCTCGTGCTCTAATATATCAGCAGGCTGGCGAATAATACCTTCTGAGAGACTAAAACCGATAGCAAAATCGAGCAAGTTGCACGGTGTTGCCATCATTACCGCATGTGAAATGCCATTATAAACCAGGGCAATGGCTTGCTCTTCAATTACCCAGTCATTATCTGCTTTCACTTGGTTAGCATCGATAGTTCTTACCTGCCGACGCACCTGCTTTATGCCATTGCTGAGATTTTGATTGTTACTCATGAGCATGTGTTCTGCCTTTGCGTGTTTTTGGCAAAAAATCGATTTGCTTACGAGAAAAGTCTTTATTGCGTTGCTGCCAATTTGACGGCGATGAGACCTTCTCTACTTGCACAGCGGTTACTTTATATTCTGGGCAATTGGTCGCCCAATCTGAATTGTCAGTGGTGATCACATTTGCACCACTTTCAGGGTGATGAAAGGTGGTATAAACAACGCCGGGTTGCATACGACTGGTGATTTTTGCCGTTAAAACGGTATTACCTGCACGGCTGCTGATACCTAAATTGTCACCGTCTTTAATACCTCGCTCTTGGGCATCGTGCGGGTGAATTTCTAATTGATCTTTATCATGCCACATTTGGTTGTCAGTACGGCGAGTTTGAGCGCCAACATTATATTGTGACAAAATTCGCCCTGTAGTGAGCAACAATGGGAACTTACGACTGGCACGTTCGTCGGTAGGCACATACTCAGTGATGGCAAAGGTGGCTTGACCTATAGGAAAGTCGTTAATGTGCATAGTCGGTGTACCTTGCGGGTTAAGGTCATTACACGGCCATTGAATACTGCCTAATTGCTCGAGCTTTTCATAACTCACCCCAGTGAATGTCGGTGTTAACTCGGCAATTTCAGCCATAATTTCTTTTGGATGTTGATAGTTCATTGGATAGCCAAGTGCATTCGACAAGGCCATGGTCGTTTCCCAATCGGCTTTTCCGGCGAGTGGTGTCATTACCTTTCTAACCCGATTAATTCGACGTTCGGCATTGGTGAAGGTGCCGTCTTTTTCTAAAAACGAAGAGCCAGGTAAAAAGACATGTGCAAATTTAGCCGTTTCGTTTAAAAAGATATCTTGCACAATCAAGCACTCTAATGATTTTAATGCGGCTTCAACATGGTTAGTGTTTGGGTCCGATTGGGCAATATCTTCACCCTGACAATACAAACCTTTAAAGCTGCCATCAATGGCGGCATCAAACATATTTGGAATACGAAGCCCTGGTTCATTATCAATGTTAACTTGCCAATGCTGCTCAAATTTCTCTCTTGATGCATCGTTATTGACGTGCTGATAGCCGGGTAATTCATGAGGAAATGAGCCCATATCACACGAACCTTGCACATTATTTTGGCCACGTAGTGGGTTCACGCCAACACCTTCACGGCCAATATTTCCGGTTAACAAGGCCAAATTAGCAATACCCATGACCATGCTTGACCCTTGTGAATGCTCCGTTACTCCCAAACCATAATAGATGGCGCCATTGTTAACACTGGCATATAAACGGGCAGCTTTACGCAGTTGCTCAGCATCAATACCGGTAATGTCTTGGGTGTTTTCAGGTGAGTGACGGCTATCACTGATAAAACTATGCCACTGCTGGTAAGCTTGTGTTTGACAGCGCTCAGCAATGAACGCTTTATCTTCTAATCCTTCATCAACAATGACGTGCGCCATAGCGTTAATAAAGGCAACATTTGTACCTGGACGCAGTGGTAAATGATGATCTAAGGTTACGTGTGGGCTATTGCCTAAATCGATTTTTCGAGGGTCGGCAATTATCAAGTGCGCGCCTTGGCGTAAGCGTTTTTTCAACAAAGAACCAAATACCGGGTGGGCATCAGTCGGGTTAGCACCAATGACAATAATTGTATCGGCTTGCATCACTGAATCAAAAGTTTGCGTACCTGCTGATTCACCTAAAGTGGCTTTTAAACCATAGCCCGTAGGAGAATGACATACGCGTGCACAAGTATCGGTATTGTTATTGCCAAAAGCGGCGCGAACAAGTTTTTGTACCAAATAAGTTTCTTCATTAGTACAACGTGAAGAGGTGATCCCACCAATACTGTCTTTGCCATATTTTGCTTGTACTGATTTAAGCTTATTTGCGGCAAAGTCAATTGCTTCTTGCCAGCTGGTTTCTCGCCAAGGTTGATCAATAGAGTCTCGCACCATCGGTGAGGTGATACGATCTTGATGGGTGGCATAACCGAAGGCAAAACGACCTTTAACACAAGAGTGACCGTGATTGGCTTGGCCATCTTTAGCCGGGACCATGCGAATGACTTCCTCGCCTTTCATTTGCGCTTCAAAAGAACAACCGACACCACAATAGGCGCAAGTAGTGGTAACACTGCGTTCAGGCTGACCTTGCTCAATCACACTGTTTTCCATTAACGTTGAAGTAGGGCATGCTTGTACACAGGCACCACAGGAAACACAGTCGGAACTTAAAAAGTCATTGTTATCGCCGGTTGAAACTTTGGAATCAAACCCACGACCATCAATAGTTAGGGCAAAGGTACCTTGTACTTCTTCACAGGCGCGCACGCATCGTGAACAAACAATACATTTACTTGGTTCAAAGGTGAAATAGGGGTTGGAGGTATCTTTGGCAGCGTCAAGATGATTTTCACCGTCAAAGCCATAACGCACTTCTCGTAAACCTACGGCACCAGCCATATCTTGCAGCTCGCAATCACCATTGCTGGGGCAGGTTAAGCAATCTAGTGGATGATCTGAAATATACAGTTCCATGATATTTTTACGCAAACGAGCTATTTTTTTATTTTGAGTACTAACCTGCATATCTTGCTCTGCAGGGGTGGTACACGAAGCTGGCATACCTCTTCGGCCTGCTATTTCGACTGCACATAAACGGCAAGAGCCAAATGCTTCCAGATTATCAGATGCACATAATTTAGGAATGGTAATGTTAAGCAGTGCAGCCGCGCGCAATACAGAAGTACCTTCAGGTACAGAAATCTGTTGACCGTCAATGGTTAAGGTTACGTGCTGATCAGATAGCACTTCAGGCGTACCTAAATCTACCATCACATTAGCTTGCGTGGTTTGATTTTGTGCCGCATTAGGATCGTAAAAACTGACCATTATTTTTGCTCCTTAGCCGTAACTTTTTCATGGTACTGAGTAGAGTTGTCAGTAATGAAATCATCGGCAAAATGAGTCATAACACTTTTAACTGGGATCGGCGTCATACTGCCCATTGCACATAATGAGCCATCAATCATAGTGTCGCATAAATCGACTAATAGCTCGTTAAGCGCAACGCTCTGTTCAGTCGGTGATTGATTCTGGTGTGCGGCGATCATATTATCAATTACTTCAACGCCTCGGGTTGAGCCAATACGACAAGGGGTACATTTGCCACATGACTCCGCCGTACAAAATTCCATGGCAAAACGTGCTTGTTCAGTCATGCTAATGCTGTTATCAAATACCACGATACCACCATGACCAAGCACCGCACTGATGGCCGAAAATGCCTCGTAATCCAGAGCGGTATGCCATTGTTGTTCTGGTAAATAGGCACCTAAAGGGCCACCTACTTGTATAGCTTTGATAGGTTCGCCGGTATATGTTCCGGCGCCAAAGTCATTAACAATATCGGCTAAAGTTGTACCAAAGGCTAATTCAACGAGTCCGCCTTGTTTTATGTTACCGGCCAATTGAAATGGCAAAGTACCGCGTGAACGGCCTACGCCAAAGTCTTGATAATATTGTGCACCCTTGGCCAAAATAATTGGCACTGTTGCCAAGCTGATCACGTTGTTAACAATGGTAGGCTGACCAAACAAACCTTCAATGGCAGGTAACGGCGGTTTAGCTCGAACAAGGCCGCGCTTACCTTCAAGACTTTCCAGCAAAGAGGTTTCTTCACCACAAATATAAGCTCCAGCGCCTATTCGTACTTCTAGATCAAACTTGTGCCCGCTGCCTTGGATGTTGTCACCCAAATATTGCTGTTGATAAGCCGTCGCTATTGCTTGCTCAAGTATAAGTTGCGCTTGTGGGTATTCTGAACGCAGATAGATATAACCTTGTGTGGCACCTACAGCAAGACCTGCGATAATCATACCTTCGATTAAGCTAAATGGATCTGCTTCCATTAATAAACGATCTGAAAAGGTGCCAGAGTCGCCTTCATCGGCATTACACACAATGTATTTCTGCTGTTCTGCGCCGGTTGGTTTTGCATCAAGTACGGTTTGCCACTTTATTCCTGTCGGAAACGCTGCGCCGCCACGGCCGCGTAGCCCTGAAGTTTTAATTTCATCGACTATGTTTTGCTGATCTTCAGCTAAAAGTGTTAAGGCATTGTTTAAGCCAACAAAGCCATCATGAGTTATGTAGTCATCAATGCTAACCGGGTTAATAATTCCCGCACGCTTAAAGGTTAAACGCTGCTGTTTTGCTAAATAGGGAATGTTTTCGGTAAGGCCTAAATACAATGGATGATCGGCATTGCCTGTAAGCATTCCCTGAGTAAGTAGAGATTCAACATCATCAACTGAAACAGGGCCGTAAGCAACACGGCCTTGCGGCGTTTCAACTTCGAGTAAGGGTTCTAGATAAAACATGCCGCGCGAACCATTACGGATTAGATTAACTTTTTCGGAACTCTCTTTTGTTTGAAAGACGATAGCTTTAGCCACATCGTCTGCGCCCATAGCTATTGCTGTGGTGTCCATAGGTAAATATAGAGTGGTAGACATCTTATAGTTCCTCGCCAAGGTTGAGTTGATAAAGCGAGAGTGTTTCAGTCAGCTCAGAAAACTTGCTACTGGTCATTCGGCCATAGGTTTTAACGCCTACTTTGATTGAAGGAGAACAGGCACAATTCCCTAAACAATATACTGGCTCAAGGGTAAAGTTTTTATTCGCTGAGGTCTGGCCATAATCTATGCCTAATTGATTTTTAACCGCTTGCTCCAGCGCTTTAGAGCCCATAGCCTGGCAGGCTTCACCGCGACAAATCTCAATAGTATGTCTGCCCGGCTGTTCGAGGTGAAAATGAGCATAGAAAGTTATCACACCATAAATTTCGGCTTCTGTTTGTTGTAACCCTTGCGCGATAATGGCTAAAGCCGATTTCGGGATAAATCCAAATTGGTGCTGAATGTCATGCAATATTGGTAATAGTGCTCCAGGTAAGTCTTTTTTATTATCAACAAGGTTTTTTATGGTTTGCTCTGGGGATTGTGCCTTCGCATTGGTGTTCATCTTCAGCTCTCATTTACTCGGGTTATTCACTATAGATAATATGCTTATTGTATCACTACCGCCAATAAACTTTCTTATCGCAGCATAAGTAAAATTAGTCAAAAAGATCATTGCGCTAAAATGCCATGAAAATTATTTCACCTAGTTTTTTATAAGAGTGACTCAAGATTAATCTAATAGAGACTTATATAAAAGGTGCACAGATAGGACTAATTTTTAAAAGAACTGATATCTGATAGCTCAAAAAAAGCCCCTCATCACAAAATGATGAAGGGCTTTTAATTATTTTAAAGAAATTAAAAAGTATTTACAGACTTGCTATTTCTTTCTCGCAAACACTCGAATAAATGCTAACAACCCAAGCAGATAACCGAATGAACCACTGCTGGTATCTGTTTTCTCAGTACGGGTACTGTCGAATGGGAATTTATCGGCATTATCGCCAACACCATCTTCGTCAGAATCGATAGTTTCAGTCGCATCTTGTGGGAAGGTATCGAATAAATCTGGCGTGCCATCACCATCTGTATCGGTTACATCATCTTGCCATTTAGAAGCGTCATTTGGGTAGTAGTCGGCATTATCACCTACTTCATCACCATCGCTGTCTTTTGTTTCTGCTGCATCCTGAGGGAATGCATCATATAAATCAGGTGTGCCATCACTATCTGTATCGGTTACATCATCTTCCCATTTAGAATTATCGTCTGGGTAGTAATCTGCGGCATCTGGAACGCCATCGCCATCGGTATCTTTACCATCAATTGACGTTGCGATTAGGGCTGTGCCATCTTCAGATAAGGTAATTTCAAAGTAGGTGCCACCAGCTTCAATAATTTTTGCAGAGAACTGTTCTAGCAAGGTACCAGGTGTATTGCCACCATCCGTGCTATTAACACTGAGTAAGGTAAAGCCTGTACCTTCTGCAAATGCAGCGCCAGTGGGATTAATGACTAACGTACTGTCAGCTAAATTTGCATTACCGTTTATTGCCAGCATTGGTGTATCACTTACATCTTTGGCTGCAACGCTTGAGTTTGTTACGTTAAAAGTTAACTCACCGGCAAAGTCCAAATCGCTGTTGATAGTGCTGGTAGTTTGAGCCGTACCTTCAACAATAATAGAGCTGGTATGTCTTATCGAGCCAACCGTACCTCCATTTGTCGTGTACGTTCCGCCAGTATCAGCACCAAAGGCTAATACGCCGCTAATAACGCCTGAGTTAGTCACAGAATTAATGGTAACACTAGGGTAGTAGGCGTCTACGTAATCTTCGATAGGATCACCGATTGGTGAGGTCGCATTACCATGGTTATCAATCACATAAACTTTTTTCGCAGCCTTGCCTTGGGTACTTTTTAAGGTACCAACGTGGCCATTTATAGTACCGCTGTTAGTAATTGAATCAATTGTTGCGCCCATTGCCGTAGACAAATCACCAGTAATGGTGCCGCTATTATCAATAAAATCAACGCTGTGAGTATAATTTTCTTTACTCTCGTGACCTAATCTAATTGAGTAACCTGCAATGGTGCCACCTTTCTCATCTAAGTATTCAATGGTACCTGAGTTTGTAATACCGCCGATTACTGATGTAAAGCTGCCATCACTACTGGTTATTTCAATACCTGAACGAATATAGGTTATCTTGTTCGATGTATGACCAGTAGAAATTAAACCTTGATTCACAATACCATTCGTTACGGTAACATTATCCAGTCTTATTGCTGAGTCGTTACTTCTTATTTTAGAGTTTACGCCACTGTTAGTTAGGCCATATATGGTTAAACCTGTCGCGCTATCTAAGTTAATTGCCCGAGCAGCTGTTCTATCATCGCCATCTGTTACTTCAATGCTGCCTTCGTTAAGAATATATAAGCTACTTAAAACATCGGCACCACCACTGATACAAGGTAAATTAGTATCGTCAGGTCTTTGACAATCAATAACCACATCTTTTGCTATATTTACTGATGTTACATCAGCTGGTATAGCGTAAGCCTCTGCTAAGGCTTCAGTTACAGCAAAATCTTTTGGATTATCACCACGTAAGTTTTTGCTTTTTGACGGGTCTTCCGGATAATCATCGCTATTATCACCTACGCCATCGCCATCGGTATCGGTATCTTCAGTTTCATCTTCCGGGAAGGCATCGGCATTATCACCTGTACCATCACCATCAGTATCGACTGATTCATTTGGATCTGAAGGGAATTCATCGTATAAATCAGGTGTGTTATCACCGTCAGAATCGGTGACATCATCTTGCCATTTCTCTGGGTCAGTAGGATAGTAGTCACTATTATCGCCTGTACCATCAGCATCGGTGTCAGTATTTTCTGTTTCATCTTCAGGGAAGGCATCAATCGTTAGTGTTGAAGAATCTTGACAAGTTTGATCACAGTCATCATTGTACTCATCCGGATAACCATCGTCATCACTATCAACCGATGCCGATATATCAGTTGGGAATTTGTCCAGCTCATCTGGTACACCATCACCATCTTCATCGGCAGCATTGTTGTCTACAACATTCACTGTGATCGTTTGCGTAGTTGTACTACCTTTACTATCGGTAGCTACTGCATAGATAGTTCTTTCTCCAAACTCAGCGATTGTTGGCGTCCAATCTGCACTAAAGGTAAGGTTATCACCTTGTAAAGTTGCTGCTGAAATTAAGGTTTCACCATCAAAGAATTCAACTTTAGTAACATCTTCAATGCCATCGGCATCAGTCACTTCAACACTTAAGGAAACCTGTTCATCAACATTCAATTCAGCCTGTGCAAGCGGGCTAGCAAATGAAACAATGGTTGGTGCGTTAGGCGTAATATTTAACGTTAACGCCGTCGTCGTTTGTGTAGTAGAAACCACATAACTGTTTTCATCAAAGCCGGTGATGGAAATAGATTTAGGTTCAACTTTATAGTTAGCTAAATCAATCTCAGCTTCTGGATCAATAACAACGCCGTCTTTTACATCACATACTGAATTAGCAATGAAAGCGTCAGCCGTGATTAAAGGTAAAGTTACTGCGCCGCCAGTGTAGCTACTACCATCAACGGTAATGTTACTGTTACAAATTGCGGCATTACCGTCATGGGTTGTTGGGTCAAATGGCGTTGTTAATTCAGAAAAATCTAAGCCACTGTCTTGTTGAATATCTGCTAAAGATTTAGCAGATATTGCTATAGGACTAATGCCTGTTTCACTCAAGTTAAATTGAATACTAGCTTCTGGATAGTTACCACCTTCAACAGCAGCGACCTTTAAGCCGGCAAAATTGACCGTCGCATCTGAGCCACTTATTTGAATTCCACCTGCTGACCTCATTGCTAGTAGGTTCACTATGGCGTCGCCACTTACGTTTAATGTACCACCGCTTCGTAACGTTGACTGACCGGACGTAAGAGCTAAACTACCAGATGAAATATTATATTGACCATCAGAGGTCACTACAAAAGTGTCAGCAACAGTGTCGGCGTCAGTATCTATATTGATACCATTACCACCTAAAGTTAAAGAACCTTTGGTAACTACAACAGTCCCTTTCTTAACGTTAGTGGTTAAAGTGGCATTAACTTTAACTGCCCCACCTGTTTGATTGATTTTACTGGTCGCTCTAGTTAACTCATTGCCTGCAGAATCGTAGGTTACATCGCCAGGGATAGCTGCTGTGCCTGCGTAAGACACGTTAATTTGTTGCATGGTTAAATTTGCAGCGGCAGGAATAATTAATTCACCAGAAACTCCCGCATGCTCTGGAAAATTACCATCGATTTTACCCGTTTTGGAACCAACGTCTAATGGACCAATGCTTAAAGGACTTGCAAGATCAAAGGTAACAATGTCGTTACCAAGAATACCAATATTATCAGCATTGTCAGCACTGGGGGCGACACCACCATGCCAACAGGCATTATCAGACCAATTACAAGTATCGCCAGAATTTACCATGTCGGTTACAACTGTAGCTGCATGTGCTGTAGCTGCGCCGGTTAAATATAAACTTGCAATCGCCAGAGCTATTTTACTTGGCTTTGCCGTGATTCTTTTCGTCATCATTTTTATTCCTATCCCTATTCTTGTTGCCTGACAGATGCTTGTGCAGCCCTATATCTAAGCCAATGTATTGTGAAATAAGCGTGTGCTATTTAATTTGTTTTTATCGTTATATGTAAGAACATTAATTAAACAATGACACTTTTGCAAGCTTTTTGTTTCAAAAACTTTCATAAATAGTGTTTTTGTCACAACAAAAAAATTTGAAATAAACAGTAACACGGTCTATTTATCGTAATTACTCTGCCTAAAAGTGTTTTAAATTTAAAGTTTATCTAAGTCTAGAGAATCATTAGACTTTTATCTGTTTCCTGGCTATTTCCGTTGTTAATGTAGTGTTAACCTTGCGAGGTTGCAGGGTGATTGGAAATAATGCCCTTTGAAATTAGTAAGAAAAATATCGCTTGAAAAACAAACAGAGGCACCTTGGACATAAATGTTAATATCATTATTTACGAAACCAAATGAAAGTGGTATATTGGTATTGTCTTGCGATAAGTTGAATAAAAAATTTTAATTTAAAAATGCTCTTTCAGCTTCTCAGTTAATCTGTATTTCGTTGTATCATTGACTGAATCAGCATTACATTAGTAGATTTTTTATTTAGCTGAGGCACTAAATTATAATGAATGTTAAGTATAAGTTAATGGTGTGTTAATGGCGCGGATCCCTCTAACACTCTATCTTTGGTTTTGAAGCAAAGTGAAGATGCATCCAACCATTTTAAAATATTACTGCTGTGGTGTTTAAATATTGCCTCTATTTAACCTGACCTCAGCTTATATAACTTATTATAAAGTGCGTATTACTAGCTGGTAGATAATGAGTCAATGATTTTACTTAAAAGTAATAAAGATAATAAAGGTAAGAAATGAAGAAGTTTAATGCTTATGTGCTGTTCATGTTGTTCAACTGTACCATCTCCTTTCCTGGTTTAGCAGCAAATATAATACATGCAGATAATGCCTTTTTGGAAAAGGATTACGTTACCGCGTTAGCGGAATATAAAAAAGCGGCAAAAATTGGTAATGCGAAAGCCTTTTATCAATTATCCAAAATTTATCATCAAGGCCTGGGAACTGAAAAAAATGAGTTGCTTGGCATCGTTTGGATGGCCGTTGCTGCCGAGTACCAATATGATAATGCTGTGGTCAATTTGGAAAAAATGCAAAAAAGTTTGGCACCTAACAAACGTAGTAAAATAGAAACTATCATCAATCGATATGTGCAGGAGTATAGTAAGCTAAGTATTAACGAAAAGTTCTTCCCAAAACTTATCGACAATAAACTCGCCGAAAAAATTCAGCTTAGTAGTGACGATTCAGTCGAGTTTTTTAGCGAACAAAACGTAACCACAGCTGTTGATGAGCCGTTAGATCTAAGTGATGACTTATTATCTGAAGATGGCGCAGAAGAAGATTTCGCCGAAGATGTAAGTGAATTACCTATAAATATGCCTTACTACCTTGTTGCAGAATACGACATCGGTCCAGATGGCTCGGTAAGAGACGTTTATGCTGCATTTAGTATTGGTGATGATGAATATGCGCTTGAACAACTTAGTATTACGCCTGTATCAAAACCTGTGTTTGCCGGTAGCAATGTGTATTTCATCAACCGTTCTATTATGGGGATCAGCAACACAGATACCATCTCGATGCGTAGAAACAATACCGAGTTTTACACCTCTACACTAAGGTATGTGGGCAAAATAAAAGATAGTGATCAGGCCGTTGATAATTACAATCATGCATTAGCATTAATGCACTTCCCTTGGTTAAGAGGAAAAGATGAAACCATAGATGAATTATTAATAAGTTCTGCTAAACAAGGATTTGCCTTGGCCCAATATGAATATGGTTTGAAATTATACCGACAGCAAACTGCGCCTAAACAAGCTGTTTATTGGATAAGCGAAGCCGCAAAACAAGGAATTACTAAAGCGCAGTACCGTCTTGCTCGACTTTTACTTGATAGTCCCTGGGTAGAGAGGGATATAAACAAGGCTTATTTCTGGTTGTCACAAGCGGCACTAAAAAAACACACCGTAGCTGTACGTAAACTTGCTGAGCTGAAACTCACCACAAAGGGCAGTTCTGTTTATGATCCAAAAGGTGCGATGATGCTGTTAAATACAATCGCAAGCGAACAATCGGGCAATCCAGAATATCGTTATGCACTGGCCCTTGCTTATGCCAAACCTGAAAATCGTCAGTTTGCCTACGCAGTAGCAAATTTGAAAAAAGCGATTTCTCTCGCGGAAAGTTTTCATTGGGACACTCAGGATTGGCGTGCCTTACTGAATAAATGGACTTCGGGCGGAACGGTAACTGTTACCGATATATAATTAAGTACCTAATTACTCGCGTCCTTATTGAATGCTATTGGCTACAATACAATAGCATTCAATCCAACACATCAGGCTTTTCACTTCCTTTCATCTTTCAGCGAATATCAAGTTTCGTTTCTTTACGTAATATTTACAATAACAATATTTATTGTGTATGTTGTTGTTATGGTTGTGTTTTGTTGTCAAGTGACTTTTGTTTCATATCGTTAAAAGTGCTCATACCGAAAGAATATGAAAGTTTTGTTGTTGCATTTCCTGTTGTTGTACGGTATAAAAGTATCGTACAGTTTTAACTTATAAAAAAAATAGTTAACAAATATTTAATTGGATCATTTATGAAAAACTTAGATCGTCGTAATTTTCTCAAAGGAGCTGCACAATCTGCAGCCCTTGTTGGCTCAGCAGCAGTAATTGGCGGCTGTGCCAAAGCCAGTGCGCAAAAGTCATTTCCCAAGGCACAAGGTGCCACTGTTATGGGCCTTACAGTACCTAAAATGGACGTAGTTCGTGTCGGTTTTATTGGTGTAGGTCAACGTGGTAAAGGCCATGTTAAACATTACTGTCATCTTGAAGGTGTGGAAATTAAGGCTATTTGTGATAGCGACACGCGAGTAATTGACCGTTCAGTAAATTATGTTGTTGAACAAGGCTTTGCAAAACCTGACGTCTACACAGGCTCAGAGTACGCATACCGTAAAATGTTAGCACGACAAGACATTGATATTGTGATCATCTCAACTCCTTGGAAGTGGCATACGCCAATGTCGGTAGAAACCATGGAAAGCGGTAAACATGCATTTGTAGAAGTACCGGCGGCTACTACCCTTGAAGAATGTTGGCAATTGGTTAACACCGCAGAGCGTACGCAGAAAAACTGTATGATGATGGAAAATGTTAACTACGGTCGTGAAGAGTTAATGGTACTTAATATGGTACGCCAAGGTTTATTTGGTGACTTATTGCATGGTGAAGCGGCTTACATTCATGAGCTTCGTTGGCAAATGAAAGAAATAGATCAAAAGACAGGCTCATGGCGTACTTACTGGCATACTAAGCGTGATGGAAACTTATATCCAACACATGGCTTAGGTCCAGTTTCACAGTACATGAACATTAACCGTGGTGACCGTTTTGATTATGTTACCTCAATGAGTTCTCCTGCTCTTGGTCGCGCCGAATATGCGAAAGAACAATTCCCTGCTGATCATGAACGTAATAAATTAACCTTTACTGCTGGTGATATGAATACCAGTATCATCAAAACAGTAAAAGGCCGTAGCATCATGGTACAACACGATACCACCAGTCCACGCCCGTACAGTCGCCATAACTTAATTCAAGGCACTAACGGTACCTTTGCCGGTTTCCCAAATCGCGTTGCGGTAGAAGATGCACCAGATGCCATTAAAGCGGTATACGAAAAAGAATATCAACAACAAATGACTGACTGGAAAGCGAGTGGCAAAAAAGGCCGTAAGCCGCGTAAACCAAGTTTTCATAGCTGGGATCAGGACATGGATAAATGGTATGACGCCTATGATCATCCGCTGTACGTGCGCATGGGTGAAGAAGCCAAGAAAAATGGTGGCCATGGCGGCATGGATTTCTTGATGATGTATCGTATTGTGTATTGTTTACGTAATGGTGAGCCACTAGATCAAGATGTTTATGATGCAGCAGCATGGTCTGCAGTCTTCCCTACGAGTATGGCGTCAGTTGCCGATAGAAGTAACAGTAAAGACATACCAGACTTTACTCGTGGCGTGTGGGAAACAGCAAAACCGTTAGGTGTTGTGGCTTAATCGCATTAGCGAAAACACATTGTAAAAACTTAAAATGCATATGGATGTGCATTTTTACAATTATTTTTATTGCATATCTCATCATTTCAACAAGCAAGTCAATTAAGGTAGTCCTATTAAAATGAAGAAACTGTTTTTATATTCATTATTTTTTTTGGGTGTGCAAGCTTGCAGTGGTGGTGAAACATATTCGCAAGCGAGCATTGAAGAGTCTGCGCTATTTCAATTTTCAATGCCGTTTGCTCCCAATGTTTGGGTGGTTGATGATCAGCAAGCAACAGAGGCTTTGGTCGATGTCAGGCAGGCCAAACTTAACGGTTGGCAAGACGCAAAGCACCAACTGGCATTCTATTTTTATAGTGATACCAGCGGCGATATTAATTTATCACTAACCGGCACTTTTCCACAAAAAGGCGAGTTATCAATATCTCTTGCTAAGCAGAAAAGAAAGGTTAATTTTGCTGATAGCAAAAACGGCAAACTTACCCTCGGAACATTCACCCTGACAGAGCCGGGTTACCATCAACTCATTTTATCTAAATCGTTACTCGATGAAAGTAACGTGAATATCAAAAATGTAGACGTTGCATCGAATGACGTTGCCAGATTTAATTTTATAACTGAAAAAGAAGTGTATTTTGCTCGTCGAGGGCCTTCTGCTCACCTTAAATATCAGCTGCCTAATAATGAGCAAGATTGGCAATGGTTTTATAGTGAACTGGAAGTACCAAAAGGCTTTGATCCAGTCGGCTCGTACTTTATGGCCAATGGCTTTGCCCAAGGCTATTTCGGTATGCAGGTGAATTCTCAATCTGAACGACGGGTATTGTTTTCAGTATGGAGTCCGTTTAAAACGCAAGATCCAAAAAATGTACCGCCGGAGCAACAAATTAAGCTAATACGTAAAGGTGATAATGTACATACCGGTAAATTTGGCAATGAAGGTGTTGGCGGCCAAAGCTACAAAAAATTTAACTGGCAAGCCGGCACTAAATATAAGTTTTTGCTGAAAGTATCACCAAGTGGCGATAACCGTAGCGAATTTACCGCCTACTTTTATGCGCCAGAAATTCAGCAATGGCAATTAATTGCCAGTTTTCAAAGACCAAAAACATCGACATATTTACAGCGTCCACATGCCTTTATTGAAAACTTTATTACCTCACAAGGTGACAAAATACGTAAAGCGAACTACTCGAATCAGTGGGTAGCAGACACTAATGGTAACTGGACTCAAATTAATCAGGCAAATGTAACTTATGATAATACCGCGCGTAATAAGTACCGTTTTGATTACCAAGGTGGCAGTGAAAACAGCAGCGTTTATCTGCAAAATGGCGGGTTTTTCAATGACCCGACGTCGTACAATAAATTATTAACAATAAAAACAACAAATTCAGCACCGCAAATCAATTTTGATTTGCTGCCTTAGTTTAGGAACATTTATGAAAATACAATTAGCACATTTAAGTTTACTCTCCGCAGCGTTATTTAGCATCGCGGGTTGTAGTAATGCTGCAACCGAGGCTACTGACATAACAACAGCAACTTCTAGCACTGTGGCAAAGCCAAATATTGTCATTTTATATACCGATGATCTTGGTTATGGCGATGTAAGTGCCTATAAATCAGGTACATTACCAACACCTAATATCGATAAGTTAGCCAATGAAGGCATATTATTTAACCGAGGCTACGCTACCGCAGGTACATGTACACCGAGTCGTTATTCACTATTGACTGGTGAATATCCATTCAGGAAAAAGCGTGCTCGAGTTTTACAAGGCGATGCGCCTATGCTGATCACTCCTGAACAACAAACGTTACCTAAAATGCTACAAGGTGCAGGTTACACTACAGGTGTTATTGGTAAATGGCATTTAGGCTTAGGCGATGGCAATATCGATTGGAATGGTCATATTACCCCAGGTGCCAATGAAATTGGCTTTGATTACTCATACATAATGGGAGCGACGAACGACCGTACACCCAATGTTTACGTTAAAAATGGCCGTGTGGTTAATTTAGACCCGAACGATCCTTTAGAAATTAGCTACAAGAAAAACTTCCCCGGTGAGCCAACTGGTAAGAAAAACCCTGAATTGTTAAAAATGAAGTTTAGCCAAGGCCACAATAGCTCTATTAATAATGGTGTGTCTCGCATTGGTTATCAGCGTGGTGGTAAATCTGCCATGTGGGTAGATGAGGATATGGCAGATTTATTTAACGATGAAGCGTTACAATTTGTTGAGCGCAATAAAGCTAAACCATTTTTCTTATTCTATGCGTTTCATCAACCACACGTACCAAGAATGCCAAATCAACGTTTTGTTGGTAAATCTGGGCAAGGACCTAGAGGTGATGCAATCCTAGAAGCTGATTGGCAGGTAGGTCAATTTATGCAAAAACTTGATGACTTAGGTTTAAGTGAAAACACTATTGTTATTTTCTCATCAGATAATGGCCATGTGCTGGACGACGGCTATCACGACGATGCCGAAGAAAAGCTAGGCGACCATACCCCGTGGGGGCCATTTAGAGGTGGTAAATACAGCTTGCTTGAAGCGGGTACTCATGTGCCTTTCATCGTGCGTTGGCAGGGCAAAGTAAAGTCTCAAACGTCTAATGCCTTAGTGTCACAACACGACTTTATTGCTTCTTTTGCTGCCTTAACCGGACAGAAAACAACAGCAATGGATAGTGAAAACCAAATTGATGCCTTACTGGGCAAAGATGAAAACGGTCGTGATCACTTAGTTGTGCAGGGTACTAAGAACTCGTTCTCTTATCATCAAGATGGCTGGGTATACATTCCGCCACATAAAGGTAAAGGCTACGCAACATTTGTTGGCAATGAATCAGGCTTTAGTAAAGAAACACAGCTTTATAACTTAAGTAAAGATCCTGGCCAAACAACAAACTTAGCTGAAAAGCACCCTGAAAAAATTGCTGAAATGAAAGCAGCCCTTGAAGCGATAAAAGCGAAATCGAATGCATAAGTTCGCGAGTTTTATCCTCTTCATGTAAAAATTTGTCCACTCTGAGGGATGTGTTTAGAACCATCTCCCAATCGCGCTATTTGCAACCTTCAGGGTAGACAAACTCCTCATCAAATTATAAGAAACAACATTTACACAATCAGTTATCTTAGCCCGTAAAAATTCAAATCCTACTGCCTCAAACAGAATATATTTTAACCCTCTAGATAATCACTATGCGAATAGCAAAAGTGTTATTAATCAGCTATTGGCTGCGCTTGTTTAAGTAGTGCTGTTTTTAGGAGTTTTTTACTTGCAAATGGATGAAATTGAAGTGAGATTTTATCGAATAAAGAGCTGGTTACAAAACATTTCATTTCTTGTATTTATAAATATCAAAATAAAATAAAGCAGCTTTTGTTGGTGTAAGTCTGTGAAGTTTTTATTGTTGTCTTTAATTGCTATCGATCTGATTTGTTTGGGTGTTACGTGTTGTCTACATGTTTATTAGTGGTGGTAATGTATATCTGTAGCTGAGTAGTTAGAATAATAAAAATTCAAAACGAAAGAAAGTGAAATCTTTCAGTTGTTATTTTTATATTCGCATTGTAGTATCGTTGTATACGTTTTAATCAACAGTGGAGCATTAAGTTAAATTGACTTTAAAGGAACTTAATATCACCCATAGAATTGAACAGCCGTAAGTTGTTAGCGTGTGGTGAATAAAAAAATAAAAAAATCAACAAGGCATTTGTTGAGCATATAACTAGGAGAATAATTAATGAGCAAACCCAACACTCATTCTTTAACACATACGATAAAATATGGACTAATGTGCCTTGCACTGTGTTCACCATTTGCTAACGCAAATAACACGTTTGATATAACAACCACTGAACTTGTAGGGGGGAGTGTAACTATTGCGATAGATGCTGATGGACACGTAAGATCAACCGAAACAGATGTTGCAAATAGTAGTGGTGTGATAATGCAAACTCTCGAAGCAACTGGTGATACTAGATACTCGATTGTTCGTTTTACAGTGCCGGGTAGTGTCGACTTTAGTGGTAGCCCAAGCGTAATTTTAGAGTTGGTAACTGACAGAGTTAATAAAGCAGATAAAGCAGCTGGAGTAAATTACACATTACATAAGGTTACTAACGCGGATATAAGTGTAAGCGCAATTAACGCATTAACGTATCAATCACTAACGTTTAACCCAACTGCAGTAGTTGGTGCTGATTTTACCGTTAATGCGAATAACACAGTTCATGAAATTGATTTAGCTGCCGATGTTACTGCCTCAGGTGATTACGCTTACGTGATAAAAAGTGGTGGTAATTCAGCTTATTTAAATTTTGACACTTCTGAATCAACAGAAAATGATTCAGGTAATGCTAATACCGACATCGGAGATAGCCCTCGAGTTGTCATAGAGACTGCGGCTACCCCAGTAGAAGTAACTACTAACTATGGCTTTAGCGTTTCGCCAAGCACGTTTGTGGTAAATGCTGATAAAACTGATGGTAACAGCTCACAAGTGTTTACTGTTACTAATCATGGTGAACTCCCCCTATTGATAACATCCCTTAATCCAAATGCTGGTTTTTTTGCTAACGACTCTTACACCGAGGAGGATGTTGACTGTGTTGATGTTGAACTTGCGCAAGGTGCAACTTGTACTTTTAAAATGACAAAAAATTATATTGATGATATCTACCCAGGAACCGAAGGAGATATTACAACAGGGCCAGTGGGGATCTCCGTCGGCAATAATTCCAGTCAGTACGACAATATTACTATAAGGTATGACTACACTGGGGGGGCTACGAATCAAGCTTACGCTATTTTAGCTGTAGATAGTGATTTTGAAAACACAGCAAGCCAAGCAAAGCGTCGTATTGCGCCACTGTTAACTGGCTTAACTGTTAATGATAGTACACCTGCAGGCTATCAGGTTACTGTTGATGTAGATGGTTATTACGATGACTATGAACTTATCGTTGCATTATTTGATTGTGTGACTGTTGATGATACTTGTGCACAAAGTTATAGCTCAAAACTTACTTCTGAGCAGGTAAGTGTTGGCGGCGCAGGCAGTGGTACTAACAGCTATGATGGAGTCCCATCAAACCCTAAAACCTTTACCGTAGATTTTACTGATGATGTTACTTTTTCTAACACAGCCGTAGCCCGCATATACTACAAACCAATTGATAGTGAATTTGTAGAAACTAATTTTATTTCAGTGATTGGCGCAGGTGGCGCTGGTATGGCATTTACGGATAGTTTAGGCCGTAAAGTAATCATCGCACCATAAATAAACTAGGAGGATAAAATAATGAAAACAACTATGATAAAAAAATCGTGTAATGCAACTCTTAGCGTATTGTGTTTATTGTTACCGGCGACAAGTTTTGCCGCACTTGAAATAGAAAAGCAAAAAGTTAGCTTTGAAATTGATAGTGTTGTTCAACCATCGGACCCAGTTCATACCGCTGTAGAAACCGTTACCATAACAAACCCTAGTACTACAGAGCCTGTTAGTTTTACTGTAAGTGAGCTTCGTAAAGGCAATTATTCAGGCTCTGTACTTTCGAACACCAATTTTTCAGTGTCGGGATGTGAAGGTGAAATTACAAAACCTGATCTATCAACTGCTGGTGGAACTTGTGCAAGTACCTTAAGCACGTTAGCTTCCTTAGATGTAAAAATAGATACACTAAACAAAGTAATCACTGATGTTGGGGATGGAACTCCTGGTATCTTGAAAGCAGATGCCACAAGTATGGAAACTACCCGAGTGGTTGCTGATACGGAACTTTGTGTTAAAACATTAGCCCCTGAAGCGTCATGCCAGTTAACCATAACCTACAGCCAAAATGTTGATGAGTTTCAAGCAATGTTCTTAGATATAAAAGAACGTGAAATGGTCGCGAGCACAGATTCTGGAACTGTGACTTATGCGGATCTACAAAGGTATACAGAAGTAGTTTTAGATGATCCTGAAACCCCAGAAGACGAGGGTAGCACTGTTAAAGATGGTACTAAAACAATAGATGTATATGACAGTTTACCAGCTAATGGCCCTTTACCTATTGCGGGCGTAACCTATCCATTGTTTATCTCAAACTACAACACAACCGGCATTGCAAAAAATGAAATTGCTCGCCGTGCGTCACCTGTGGTTGAACAAGTGTTGTTTTCTGATTTAGCCGATACAACTTTTACAACACCAATTACCGGTGTTCTTGCCCCGGGAACTTATAATGTTCGTTGGACAGTATTAAGTTACGGAGCAGTTAAATCAAAAGTTGTTGCATATGATTGTACAGGTATTGTAAGCCCTGGCTGTGCTCTTGCAGAAGATTCTTTAGAGGGAGTTGATTCGGGTTTAGTTGAACGTACACAGATAGTTGAAGGAGTGTTCCCTGATTACCATTACAGTGGCCGTCAAGCTCAGCATTTTCAATTTGATGCACAAGTGACAGTAACTGCTTCTGCTGACCCTATCGCCTTACGATTTTTCCATACCACTACTGAAGATGAAAAAGACGGTGTTGATAAAAACATTAGTACGTTACTCGGTGGAGGCTTGGATTTCTTAGGTCAAGATACTGATGGTAATGGCGGTACAAAAGGTTACTACACTACAGATGGTCGCCGTTTACAAGCAACAGTTACAACGCCATAAAATAATAACGAGGAATAAACATGAAAGCATATCAATTACCTTTACTGCTTAGCGCGTTATTATTAACCGCATGTGGTGGCAGCAACTCTAGCGATGCTCCAGAAGAGCAGGCACCAGTTGAGCAAGTTCCAGAAGAACAAACGCCAGAAGAGCAAGAGCCAGCAGTTGAGCCAGAGGCACCAACTGAGCCAGAGGCACCAACTGAGCCTGAGACACCAACAGAGCCACCAACAGAGCCAGAATCACCTACTTTAACTTTAGATGAAAGTGCCGCGGTACCTGGTAAATTACGCATTACTAATACGGAAGATACCGTTACCTTGTCTTGGGGCCCTATAGTTGGTGCTACCTCATACAATGTGTTTTATAGCGAAATAGGTACGGCTGATGAAAACTCGCAAAGTTTTAGTGCCAATAGTACGCGCTTTACTCATCAAGATTTAGCCGTAAATGTTCATAACTATAAAGTACAAGCCGTATTTGCCGGTAACGATACTGTTAGCTCTCTTTCTGCAACGCTAACTGCAGATTTAAACAATCAAGTTTTCCTTCAGGATTAAATGGTGAAAATTATGAAAAATAACACTGATAATACCAATAGCCAAAAGCAAGAAGTTGCTAATGAACGTCGCAAATTCATTACTAAGTACGGTAAACTTGCAATTGTTACTCCTGTTGCTGTGACTGCTTTGATGTCCCCTAAAACATCATATGCAATGAGCTCTCAGGGTAACGATGGCTCTGACGATGGTGTAATTTAATTTAATTAAATTACTATTTTTGTAAAACGTTATTGGCTTAGGCTAATAACGTTTTTTTATGATTTTTATTCACCTACTAATTCTCACTTTGTCAGCAATATTCCTAATTTCAATTTCGTTTGTGTTATGAGCAAATTCAGAGTTACATGTTCCAAGTATACATAGCACGCTCAATGGGGTACCGGCCTCGACCCTAGCATCCTCGACAATTGCTCCTGCATTGTTCTACCTACGTACATCCTGTACTAGGGCTTAGCTCTACCTTCAGTATCCATACAGTCGTTCGCTAATCTAAGACGGTGTACTTTTTCTATGTTTTGTAAGGATTTATCAAACGTCAGAAACGAAAAAGAATTACGAGAAATAAAAAGCGGTAATGACATTCTTTGTTGTCATTACCGCTAAGGGGGATTGATAAGTGAAGGGGGGTAATCCTGTATTAGCTAACCCACGGTTGCTTGCCATCTATAGGGATTGCTTTCACATCTAACGTTTCACAGTATTGTTTGGCCGAAAAATTGAAAAATACATTCGGTACCACTTCATGCTTGAACGATTGCACTTGTGCTTTGGCCGTATCAGTAAAGTTGATGCCCCACATCTGATAGTAATCGGTAAAATCAAGCTTTGCCGCGTGTGAAGTGGCAATTAATAACCAGTCGTTTTGTTTGATTTTTTTCGCTTGTTGTAAACTGTATTGTGAAAAACCCAGGTTTGCTCTTTTGGCTAGCCAAGTGTTTTTGTTCTTTATCGCTTGTTTAAATTCACGATGAATAATGTGCTGACGTGGCAGTAAGTGCCAACCGTTTTCCAGCTCACCGTATTTTTGCGCCGCCATGCGGGTTTGAATACTAATGCTGGCGCCATCTTTCCAGCCGTTCAGTTTTGCCGAGGCCATTGTCGCACTAGGATCATCACTTACCGCAGCCGCTTGTAGCTTGTTAAAATAACCTTTTTGTTCAATGGCTTTACAAGCTCGTTCATAACCTTGCTCAACAGGTAAGCGTGATTTCACGTAAAAGGCGTAATGGTTGGTCGAGGTATGCGTTTCCCAGCCTTTAAAACGCAATTCTTTACGTTCAATAGTATGACCAATTTCGTGTAAATCGCCATGTCCGGTTGGTTGGAAATGCCAGCGTGCATCATAAGGGTTGCCAGAGCAGCCTACACCACAGCTAGGTTGGTCGGCATTAAAGTGATGAACAGTGTCCCATTCAAACATGTTTAATTGGTGCTCTTGCGCAAATTGAGCTATTTCTTCAATTACGTCAATGTCATCACCACGGTAACCGGCTTGAATACGCAAGTAGTTATGGGTGTATTGATTAATATCTGCTGTTAAAGGAATTAACTCTTTATAGTTTTCGCGTAGCGCTAACGTTTCACGCATTTTGCCTATGGTCGAATGTACTTCAAAATAGCGCGTGCTAAATTCGGCCCAATCGTAATCATTATCTTTTAGTTGCCGATTAAATTGTGCAATGGCTTGTGGCGAGGTGTCGCCATCATAATATGGGTGTTCACCAACCTGTTGAAAACTAAATTTAGTTAAGTTACCGGCAGAGCTATTAAAACCAATTTGAATAGGGCCGCCATATGGCGACGTTATCGACACGCTTTCTCCCGGCTCAATGTCATACTGCACCGAACGTAAAAATTCCGGACGGTTGTATTTACCACCCTTTTTGTTGCTGTCACTAAATGCTTGTGTTGCCCCAGGGCGCAAAGTATTGATGAAAAAATAGGTTTCTTCTTCAGTTGTGTCGGTACGGGTAATGGTAAAGGTTTGCCCTGGTAGCGCATAAGCGCCACTAGCACGGAATTTTTTACGACTTGCTAACTCTATACCTTTGGTTTGTGGTGTGATGTGCGAAAAGTTTGAGCGACTAAAGTTCCCCATATCACGCTGGGCTGGGTTTAATGCTCGTGCACCATAAACAATATGATCGGCAAAATAAGAGTGCATAAATTCTGCTTGAGTTGTGGTGCTTATGCCCATTGGAAATGTTGCCTGCTGGCGATAGTGATCGGCGAGTAAAACAATATTTTTTAACCAGTTGTTGCCGGTTATTGTAAACAAATCAACTTTATCTTCATCAAGCTTGTCTACTGTGCGTTTTAGAAACATGGCCGGTTTATTAAAGTCTTGCATAAAGTTGGGTGCATCACACTTATTTGGATTGCTACACTTTGCTAAATCAAAATTGTATTTATTATCTCTTAGGCTAATGAGTAACGCAGTTATGCTGCTATTCATGGCCGGCTTTATATCAACAATTTGCGCTGCGCCTTGCTGTTTTTTTGCGATGTTATTTAGCTCAATAAGGGCTGCATCTAGATAATGAGTCGCCGTTGGGTCTAACCTCGCATCGCCAGTTTGTAGGGCGTTAGCATGATTCTCAGATAGCGTTTGCTGAGACACTTTACTCGATTGATTTGCTTGACCATCACTACTACAAGCGACAATCTGGCTTGTTAATAGGGTGAAGAGTAAAAAAGAAATGCGTTTATTCATGGTTATGCCTTTATTCTAAATTTTGTTATTTCAAACCGAGTTTATTCACAACTTATCATTGCAGGTAATGGCACAGGCGCAATTACCTCAATATCAAAGTTAACCTGAGCTGTGTTTTCACCATCACTCACGGTTAAACTGATATTTTCAAAGATGCCTTCATCAATATCCTGAGCTGTGCCATATATTAAACTTTGTTCGCTATCTATTAATAACCAAGACGGGGCATTGGCCAAGTTAAGTGTAAGCTTGTCACCGTCAGCATCATAGATTTGTGGGATGAATTGATAATATTGTCCCGCTAGCATTGAGGTAACAACGAGTTCGATGGTTGGCGGTTGATTAGTTGTATTTTCAATCGGCAGTACAGCGATTTCAAACAATAACTCTGTGCTGTCGGTGCCATCACTTACCATAAGGCGGATATCTTTATATATCCCCTCATCGCTAGGCTGCGCGGTGCCGTAAAGGAAGTTTTGCTCGCTATCTATTAATAACCAAGAAGGGGCATTCGCTAAGGTAAGAGTAAGCTTGTCACCGTCAGCATCATAGATTTGTGGGGTAAATTGATAATATTGCCCGACTAACATCGAGGTAACAACAAGGTCAACGGTTGGCGGCTGATTAGTTGCCATCTCACCAGGTAGTACAGTGATTTCAAATAGCAGCTCTGTGCTATCGGTGCCATCACTTACGGTAAGGATAATGTCACTAAATAGCCCTTCATCGCCTGCTTGCGGTGTACCACTTAATCGTTGATTTTCACCATCTAAAATCAGCCATTGAGGCTGGTTTTCAATACTAAGGGTTAAAGCATCGCCATCTGCATCAAAAATGCTAATTGCCGAACTGAAAGTTTCACTAACAACAGCTTCGGTAAATTCAACGCTAAGTATTGGTGCGTTATTTGTTTGTTGTGACGGTTCACTAGAATTGTCACCACCACAAGCGACTAAACATTGTAAAAGTAGGGCAGTGATCGTTATTTTTATCTGCTTTTTCATCAAGGTTATCTCGTGTTTAGTTATTCAGATTGTTGTATTTGTAAGCTATTCCACCCCATGGCTGAGGTGGAATAATTCGGCTTATTAATCGGTTATTTGCGTCATTTGTATATTATCGAGTAATACCCGGCCAGAGCCGGTATCGGCAACATCAATTTGCAGCCATAATGGCGCACCAAGCTGGTATCCTGTTGCTGTTGACAAAATTAGAGACTGCTCCGCCATTTCCCCTTCTGTTTCAAGAGCTGGTATTACCGGGGCACTGCTAATAATCGTTGCACCTACAACTTCGATTAATGGATTGCTCTCATATTTAGTATTTGCATCACTAGCTAGTAACGGATCGCCACCTACAAGTAAACTTACCTGAGTATCAAGACCTGCCTTATCAGTTCGACGGCCCAGTAAAAAGCTGATATTCAGCTCCATATTTTCTTGGTAAGTGCCTATTTGTTGGTAGATCCAACGACCACGAGCCAACTCTGCCCAGTTATTTCCATATGTAGAGTCTGGGTGAGTCGCTATTTCATCATTTTGGGTATAGGTATAATTTGTAGCGTCGTGCCAAGTAGCTATGCTATTACTGGTTTCTTCAGCTTCTAATCCAGGATCTTCAAAACTATTGTTAATCAATGGAGGATTGGTTAAACCAGTGATAGGAGCCTCAGGCTCAGCGGCATCAAACCACCAAACATCACCGTTGAGTGTTCCTGAAGAAGTAATCGTGTCAATACGCCAGTAATAACGACCAGCATTAGCAATATTAGGTGTAAAAGATGTCGCAGTTTGTTGCCCCTGATATTCAGCTGAAGCTGTCGTAGCGTTAAGTACACTCTCGTAACTATTGCCAAAATACACATCAAACTGATAACCAGATGGCTTGCCAGTAACCCAGCTAAGCTCTTTACTGGCATCAACATCGACCATGCCGTTGGCTGGTGTCGGAGCACCTGCGCCAATATCGGCGCCAGGGTTGCTATATAGTTCCTGAACATCATCCATAGAAAGCGCTTTATGGTAAATGCGCACATCATCTACGGTAACCGGTGTGTCGGTACTCTGAGTTTGTTGGCTAACAGAATCGAAGATCACCAGAGGGTGATGTGAGTTATCAATTGCACCATCAGCAATGGTCGTGCCAAAAGTGGTGTTTGTTATTTCTTGATTATCGACCCAGGCCCGCAATTGTTTGCTGGTACGATCCATCACCATCACAAGGTGATGCCAGGTATCGTTCTCAATCAATGATGTTGCTTCCAGATCAAACTGTGGATTGGTATAGGTATATTGTGAGTCACGATTTAGGTTACCTTCAAAACGGAAACGACCATCGTCGGTATGACCAATGTCCCAGCCACCACGCGGGTTGCCAAAACGAGAGCGGATCACCGCGCCACCTTTGGCGATGATTGGGCCTGAAACTGCAGGGATCCCCGATTGAAATTTCACCCATAACGACACGCTTAAATCGCCATCGAGAGGATCACCCGTGCCCCGAAAATCGGCACTGGTTTTAATGTCTGCGCCGCCGGAATTCTCATCGACGTTTCGCTCTAGCGCGTTACCGACCATGCCGGCAACTGAGCCACCAGGACCTGTGCCGTCAAAATCAATTCCGTCGGTTAATTTACCATGTGCCTGAAATGGACCGATGTCATGAGTAGTTGTACCGGTAGTTTCGTCAAAAGTAATGTGTGTGGCTAAACCATTATTATGCACGGCCACTTTGACGTACCCCGTGCGGTTGGCGATACCGGTTTCATCCATTACATGATAAACAAACGTATCTTGCCCTTGCCAATGCACCGGTGGCGTATAGCGGACTTTGTTATCGATAATTGTTGCGCTGCCGCCTTTTTCAGTCACGGCGTCAACATAAGAAATGCTTAAGCTATCGCCGTTACCATCATAGTCGTTTTCAAGCACGTCTATATCTTTACTGGTATTCATTACCATAGTGGCTACATCTTCCATGGCAAATGGCGGCAATGGACTGGTGTAATTTAACGCCGGTGATTGTGCTTCAGTAGCAATGTGGGCATTACCTATCATCCGCTCTACTGTACCAGAGCCGAGTGCTGAATTTGAGCCACTCATGGCATCGCCCCAAGAAGACCAGTGGCCTGCGCCTAACGTATGGCCTAACTCATGGCCGTGACTTTTTGAATATGCGGCTAACGTACCTGTGGTATGACGGCCCCCCATAAACAGATCGCCAGAAGCACCGGCACCACCAGGTTTTTTAAACAAACCGCGAACTTCAAACACGGCACCATTAGGCTGGTGCACATTAGTCCATTCATTCTGCCATTTTTCTGGGTTATCTTCTAAATTAACCACCATCCAATTGACTTCGTGGGCAAGGCCCATATCACGGGCATAGAAAAAGTCGGTGTCGTTCATACGTTGTTCAACCCGGGCGACAGATGCTTCTATGCTGCTGTCCATGCCAACATAATAGTCATTGTTTATTGTTACTGCGTAATCGAGTCGGCGCATATTGTGCGCTGGCACAATATAACCATTGGCAGTAGGGGCTATGCGATCAGCTACAAACGGAACAACTTGATTACCGGTGCCAGGCTCGGCAGTACCTGCAAGTCCAGTAATAGTTACCGGTACCTGAGTTAAGCGAATGTTGATATGGTGGCCATCGCTAAGGTTGGCATTCATGGTGACATTACCCGGTTCAATATTAGCATTAACGCGCATGTCTGGATCGTCTTCAACAAATCCCCGGTATGTTCTTACCTGTGGCGGAGTAACCTCAAGGTAGCCGTTAACCGAATCCCAGGTAAGTAGTTTATGCCCATTGGTCGAGCGCATTGAACGTTTCTCTAAGACTAACACTTCATCCTTGGAGTCATTATCAATATCGCCAACATTCAAACTAAGGCTATCGGGCAGGATGGCACCATCGCTATATGGCGTTGCCGCGGTCACTTTAATAGTAAATATTTCTTCGGTTTGATCTTTACCATCACTGACAATAAGCGATATGCCAAAATAACTGCCTTCATCTTCAGCTGTCGGAGTCCCAAAAAGTTGGTTGCTACTTGAGTCTAGACTTAACCAGTTCGGCTGATTGCTTAAGGTTAAGGTTAAAGCATCGCCGTCGGCATCAAATAATTGTGGAGTTAACTCGTAGCTTTGACCAACTTTTGCATCAGCAACGGTTAGGTTAATGGTCGGTGCTCGGTTAAGCGAAGGTTCAGGTGTTACCGGTTTCACTTCTATATCAAACAGTTGTTCAACCTGATTCACGCCATCACTAACCACAAGAGAGATATCGGTAACATTGCCAATATCTGCAGTCGTTGGTGTACCCGAAAGTAGGCTACTTTTGTGATTAAGGCTAAGCCATGCTGGCTGGTTAGTTAAGCTTAAAGTTAAAGCATCGCCTTCAGCATCGGAGGTAGTAATTACTGCATTATATTGCTCTCCACTTACCGCCGTACTAATATTAATAGCAAGAGTTGGAGGCGTATTGGTTGTTGGCTCTGTTGTGTCTGAGCCTGAGCTAGAACCGCCACAGGCAACCAGAGCGTTTATCATTAGCAGTGATAGCGAGAGTTGAATTCCCTGTTTCATTATTTTGATCCTGTTCTGTACTTGTCAGCCGTATATGGCGATTATGACGCGTTGAATTGCTGGGTAAAAAACTTCAGCTGATTTCTTATGTTTAGTGTGCTTTCTACTTGCAAGTTGATTTTACTTGGGTCTACTTGATAGTTTTTCCCGTAATACATTTGGTAAAAGGTCAAGCTACCCATAACTTCTACCGCAAATATTTCATTGTTGGTGGCGTTTAATAGTGCAATTAAAGTATCAGTCATATTGCTTTGTTCAACTTGGGCTAAATACTCCGCGGCTGCATATTTTACATAAGGGTTATCGGCTTTTAATAACGCTGTAATTTGTGCTGACAGACTTTTGGCTTGCTGTTTAAACGTTGCTGCGGTTTTAATCGCCCAGAATTGTTGCATTACATCCTTGCTGGTAAGTAACTTGGCTAACCGCTGTTTTACTTGGTCAAAAGGTTGTAATGCCATATCGGCAATGGTGATTAACTTGGCAATATCTTTTTGCTGTTGCTGGCTAAATGTTGTCGGGTTTTCGAAAGCGTGGGTCAGTAAATAGCTTTCTGGGTAAAAACCCAGATCAGGCATGGCTTTTAGTTGTCGTTGCAACGATTGGCGCAAATTCACAAGCAATGCTTTGTATTCTGCTTTTCCCGCCAGGTTATTCACCTGATGCGGATCGTTTTCTACGTCATACAATTCTTCTAATTGTTTAGGTTCAAAAAATTGGCTTTGCGCGGCATTTAATTTACCTAGTTGGTATTGTTCACGCCAGTCGCGATAGGCCATTTGACGATAGCGATACTGGTTTTGCGCGCCATGCGGTAAGTGCGGTTGGTAATTACGGTTATATAAATACTTACCTTTGCGTAATGAGCGGATAAGGTCTACTTTTTCATCAAATCTGTCGGCATAAGCGATAGACTCATCACTTTCTGCGACCATTTTTGCCGAAGTATTTACTCCTAAAAACGGCGTGCCATCTAAATGTTCTGGAATAGGAATGCCAGCTAAGTTAATTGCAGTGGCACTTAAATCGACAAAATCAACAATGCCAGCAGTACGAGAGCCTTGCTTAAAGTCGGTTAAATGGGCGTAATTTTTCGGGATATGCACTACTAACGGCACCCTTAAGCCTGAGTCAAATAAGTAGCCCTTACTTCTTGGTAATACGCCGCCGTGATCACCAAAATAAAAGACAAACGTATCATCGAGTAAGTTGTCCTTGGCTAATTTGCTCACTACTGAGCCAACCCAATCGTCCATTGCTACCATTCGGTCTAAATAGTGCGCATAGGTGTAGCGACTAATTTCAGTATCTTGCAAGTAGTCGGGCAGAGTAACGGCTTTCGGATCATGACCTAACTTTTCAGGCGTCATTTTTTTAAAATGTAAGCTGCCTTCATGCGTATGACTTTTGCTTTCCATATAAAAGAATGGTTGTTCTGTGTGTTCGCGATCTTGCCATGAAGATTTGCGTTTACTTTTGCTCCAACCGTTATCGTCAATCAAAATGTTGTAATCGGTTTTAGCGTTATTGGCAGTAAAGTAGCCTGCTTCACGCAAATATTGGTGGAAAAATTTGAAGCCATTTTTAGGCTCTGAATGTGCCATTTTTCGGTGGTATTGTGCTGCCAGCTTTGGCGCATAAACACCGGTAGCTAGTGTCGTTCGGGCAACTGAGCATACTGCACCATTGGAAAACGCATTGTCAAAGGTGATTCCAGTCTCAGCAAGAGCTTCTATATTTGGTGCTTTGGCACCGCCTTTAAAAAAATGCGCCAAATAATGACTGGAGTTATCTTCTGATACTAACCAGACAATATTGGGCTTACCTTTACTAGTCTTTTCATTAACTTGTTGTTTTTGATGGGCTAAGCCGCTAGCCGAAGTCAATACAAGGGAGAGCTGGATAATAGTGATAAATGATTTTTTTAAGAAACACATAAATAGATTAATACTTTGTTAATGAAAGTTAACATACTTACACAATATTTCATTCAGTGCAAGTTTGTAGGTTTCACTATCTTTCGAAAGTGCGCTGATGTATATTGCTGTTAAACAATATCACATGAGAAACTTCTATGCCCCGACGTTTATACAAAGGAATTTATCTAGCCGCTATTGTGCCAGCATTAGCCAGTAGTCAACTTTTTGCTAACCTTGACGGTGCAGCTACTTCAAATACTAAGTCATTTACCGAGCAACTTATTGTTAGCCAAGCATTATCATCTTCGTGTCTTGATGCAGTAAATTCAACCGTAACTTTGAGCTACTGTAATGCAAACCAAACTAGTCAGTTATGGAGTTACAATGCAGCGGCGCAGCAATTGGTGAATAAAGCCAGCGGTCAATGCGTTAGCAAGCATAAAAACCAGCTGAAGTTATTCCGCTGTAATAATAGCGATGAACAAAACTGGTCTTTAGATAACGACTCATTTAGTCAAAACCGATGGGCATTTGATGTAAATGCTAAAAATAACACTGTTATTATCTACCCTGCACATGGTGGCAGTAATCAGCGTTGGTTAGTACCATCACAAGCGAAAAGTTATATTAAGCAGCACAATTTGCCCGCAGCTAATTACCCACTTAAGCTTGAAGATAGTACAGCAATCGAGCTTGATGTTAAAAAAGATCTGATTAACCGATTAACGCCGCTTAACCAAGCATTTCCTTACCCTAGAGATGTCAGTGAATTTCCTGGTGCAGTTAAAGACAGCACGCCTAGGATCAGTAAAACCGTATCGATTGACAGGCATTATTATGAAATGGACATCCCCAGTATTATCACCCGTAAGCACTGGACCAGTACTGGTTTATACGCCGCTGCCGGCGATATTATCAATATAGATGTATTAACAGACGACTTGGCCAAGACAGACAGCTTATTTGCCATAATCAATGTTCATACCGACGTGCTCAGTGCTGGCTCTGGCAATGTTAAGAAAACTGGAGAAATCAGACGCTACCCGAATGTCAGCAGTAAAACTTTATTAAAGCCGGGTAGTAACAAGTTACGCAGCCAATATGGCGGACAAGTGATCATCTATTCTGCCAGCCCAGTAAACACCTCTATTGATATTGCCATTAGTAATGTTGTGGAAGCACCTCATTTTAAGTTAGGTCGTGATAGCAATGCTGATTGGTCAGCCATTCAATCTAAGCCTGCTCCATGGGGTGTGTTAGAGGGCAATGGTGTGTATCTTGATTTACCTAAATCAGCACTTGAACAAATATCCGATCCAGAAGCATTGTTAAGTACCTTTGATCAAGGTCTCGATATGATCCATTACCTTGCCGGCTTTGATAATAATACCAGCAAAGGGCCACACCAAAAACCGACAATAAAAGAGCGTTTTGTCGATGATGTACAAATCACTGCCGGATTTGCTCATGCTAATTATCCGATCATGACCAGTCCTGGCTGGGAGCTTCATTCGGTAGAAAAGGTGCAACAGCAGGGGTGGGGGAACTGGCATGAGCTAGGCCATAACTATCAACAGTTTTGTTTATGGAGCAGACCATTTGGCAGTGAATCTACCAACAATATTTATTCGCTATTCGTACAAGAAAAGTTAAACGCACAATCACGAATCCAAAATGAGAAGCGCTACAGCAAGGCAATAAAAAAACTTGCCAGCAATGACTTTGATTTTGTCAAAGATGCTGGTGCTTGGGATAAGTTGGTATTTATTATGCAAATAAAACATGCATTTCCTGATTTGGGCTGGGATGTGTTTAGACAGCTTAATCGTCGTTTTCGTGAATTAAATAAGCGGCAACAAGATCTGGTTTGTGCAACGGATGCGGCCAGTTTTGATATCACTTTTGAACTGTTAAGTGAAATCACCCAATATGATTTAACTCAGCACTTTAAAGCCTGGAAAGTACCTGTTTCAGAGCAAAGTTACGCTAAAGTCGCTAGCATGAAATTGCCAAGCCCTACGCTCGATATCTCTGCAATTAACCCTGAACCTAAAAGTGGTCGCAATGTTCAGCGTATTGCTAAATAACCATTAGATGAGCATTACGTTAATCTAATAAAAAGTCCGTATTCAGTTAACTGAGTACGGACTTTTTTTAAGCTGAGAACTGAGGTATTAGTTCAGACTATTTCTTTTTCTTCGTTTGCTTTTCTTTCATTTTTTGCCAATAACTTGAATATTCATCAAGGCTAATTTGTTTATCGCTGTTAGCATCGATGGCTTTGAATAATTTTTGTTTTTTCTTAACCTTATCACCTGATAAGGTTTTGCCTTTGGCATTCTTAACACTAAACTCTTCCATAGAAAGAACGTTATCGTTATTGCTGTCGTATTGTTTGAAATTTGCTAACTGCTTTTCGCTAGCCGCTTGCACCGATAATGGGCTTGCAATAGCGACAACTAAACTGGCTATGATCATTATATTCTTTAACATTTTGACTCCCAATAGACTGGTTTTGTAGTTTTTTTTAAGGGGTATTAAGCAGACACCTCACCATGAGGTGCCTGCCTAGGCCTTATGGATTACTAATTTCACTGACCTGAATGTTATCAATTAAGGTACGGCCGGCACTTTCTTCAACCGAAATTTGCAACCAAAGTGGTCCTCCAACGGTATAACCTGAGCCTGTTGACAGTGTTATTGTATGCTCCGCCGTACTACCTGAACTTGGCGGCGTTATAATTGCTGAGCTGGTAATTAAGCTGGCACCAACAATATTGATCAATGGGTTACTACTAATTTTGGCATTCGTATCGGCCGCTAAAGCCGGGTCGCCACCAGTTAATAAATGCACCGTTACATCATGAGCACCAGTATCGGTTTTAGCACCTAAGATAAAGCTAATGTCTAAATCCACATTTTCTAGGTAAGTGCCTATTTGTTGATAAACCCAACGACCATTACCTAACTCTATCCAGTTAAAACCATACGGTGTTTCTGGGTGAGTAGCACTGTCTTCATGCTGCGTATTCGTATAATTTAGCGCATCAAACCACTCATCAATATCGCTAGACATTGCCCCTGATGCTAAAGTCTCATCTTCAGCGCTGCCATTCTTAATTGGCGGGTTAGACAATACACTAGGCGTTAACGTATCAAACCACCATACATCACCAGTAACTCTTGAGCTACCACCAATTTTAGCATCTATACGCCAATAGTAACGTGTACCAGCATCTAATGTAGGTGTATATGATGTGCTTGAAACTTTCCCCATATAGACACCATTTTGGTCATTCTTTTTATGACCTGCCGTTGCTACCGCAGTTTGGTCAGTACCAAAATAAACTTCGTAATCTGAGGCATCCGGATTACTTAGCCAATTCAAGCTACTATTTAGCGCAACGTCAATATATCCAGTTTCTGGCGTGTGATCACTGGTCGTATCCTGAGTACCAGGGTTGTTATACAAATCACTGACTTCACTGCTTGATAATGGCTTAGTATAAATACGCACTTCATCAATGGTCATCGAACTATCCACTTGTTTTTTATCTTTATACCACTCAAAAATGGTTAATGGATGATGACTTTCAATAATATGATCATAGATGGTTGTGCCAAACGTCGTGGTTGATAGTGCTTGATTGTTAACCCAGGCACTCAGTTGCCCAGTGTCACGGTCGATAACCATGGCTAAATGGTACCAAGTATCAGCTTGAATAGCGGTATCTGAATCTAAATTAAATTGACCATTTTGATAGGTGGCAAGATTATCAACATCGAAAAGTGTATTGCCAACAAACCTAAACTTACCTTCTTCAGTTAGTGCAATTGTCCAACCAGATCGTGGGTTATCAAGCTTCGCTTCGTTAAATGCGCCGCCTTTTTGAATGATGGGCGTATTCGTTGTCGGTACCACTGGGAACTTAACCCAAAGTGAGACACTTAAATCGCCAGCCATAGGGTCACCTACGTTATTGAACTCTGCTAAGACCTGTTCATTATTACCAGAGACCGTACGCGCAAGTGCACTACCAACAACGCCGGTAACGGAGCTGCCATCGTTTGAGTTGAACGTCATGTCATCAACAAGTTCACCGTGAGCTTGAAAAGGACCGCTATCGGTAATCGTTGTGCCCGATGTTTCATCAAAGGTAAAGTGTGACGCAAGGCCATCATCATGAACCACCACTTTTATGTAACCTGTACGGTTACTAATACCGGTAGCATCGGTAACGTGATAGGCCAAGGTATCTGTACCTTGCCAGTTAGCTGCAGGTGTATACGTTACTTTGCCATTACTAATAACCGCACTGCCACCGTTACTGGTTACAGCATCAACATAAGAGATGTGAATGGCATCACCATTACCATCATAGTCGTTTTCTAATACGTCAATATTGATACTGGTATTTTTGTTTCCTATAACGTAATCCTCCATCGCATAAGGCGGCAAAGGCGAACTGTATATTACGCCTGGCGAGTCAGTTTCTGAAATGGTGTCGATATACGAAAAAACTTGCTGTACTGATTTAGTCCCCATATTAGAGCGGGTAGAACCGACAGATAAATTACTGCCCATAGCATCTAACCTATCCATATAATGCCCGGCTCCCAACGCATGGCCTAATTCATGCGGAGATGACTTTGCATTGGCAGACGTTGTACCATTAGTATGTCTACCGCCCGCCCAAGCTCTGCCTGAAGCGCCGGCTGAACCTGGTGCTTTAAAAAATGTCGGTATACTAAACTTTTCACCCAATGGCGCTAACTCGTCATACCAAACCTTATGGTAGTTGGTCGGATTTACCTCTAAATTAACTACCATGCCATTAAATTCAAGCGCTAATCCAACATCACGCGAATAAGCAAAGTCATGATCATTAAAGCGTTGCTCTGCACGAGCAACGGCGGCTTCAACACTGCCCATTTCAAGGTAATACGAATTATCGATGGTCGCTGCGTAATTCAACCTGCGCATAGCACTTGACGGCACTAAATAATTGCTGGTTGTAGGCACCGTGCGAGTAACCACTAGCGGCGTTTCAATATTGCCGGTGCCAGTGGGGTTGGTACCATCCCCACCTGAAATGGTTACAGGAACACTTTCTAACATATAGTTAATTATCTTCCCGTCACTAAGGTTAGCATTCATGGTTAGGTTGCCAGGTTCAATATTGGCATTAACCCGCATTGACGGATCATCCTCAACGTAACCACGATAAGTACGCACTTCTGGTGGAGTAATTTGCACAAAACCATTAACCGAATCCCACGTCATTAACTTATAATCGGTGGCAGAACGCATAGAGCGTTTGGTTAAAATTAATGTTTCGTCTTGACCATCGGCGTCAATATCACCAACGTTAATGGTGAGATTATCGGGCAAAACGGCATGACTCGCCATCGGTAAAGCGAGCAATAAGGCTGCTGAGAGCACTTTGATTGCGGGGAGTTTTGATAACTTTTGTACCATAATTACATATCCTTCTACTTGTTATATTTTTATTTGCTTTTCACCGTCCTTAGTGTTGATAGTCCATCATTGTTTTATTGTTGTTTTATTCTGTTGAGCATTATTAAATATCATCTATAGATACTTAATGAATAATTATATATTTACATAACTTTACAAAACTAGCAAATATATCTTTCATATGATTACGGTGATAGGTAATTTTACTTTCACTTTGTGTGAAGGGTTAGAAGGAAGAGGTTGGTTAATCTGAAATAAGCTTAACGAAACAGAAATTAAAATAGCGGTTTAGAAGGAGTTATCAGACGCGAGTTTAGACAAGTTAACCCGAGCCCTAAATAGTAGGATCAGGTTAACTTAGTTAGGTTATTATTTAGTAGGAGAGGCTGATGGTAGTGCCTGTAAATTATACAAAGCGCTTATTTCGACAATTGATAAGCTTTTGTTATAGATACTTACTTCATCCATAACGCCAGCAAATGGTCCGAATTTCTTTGGTTTGTAAGTATTGATACCTAAACCCGCAGAAATGTATTTATCCCCTGAAGGTTTGCCTTTAATAAAGCTGCCCGGCTGTAATTTTTGCGGTTCGCTCAGTTGCTTATTGTTAACATAAGCTGATAGCGTATCGGTTGTGCGGTCGATGACTAATACTAAGTGATACCAAGTATTGGCTCGTAAACCACCTGCAGCTTGATAACTTAACTGTTTAAGGGGCATAGTATCAGTATCGTTAGT
The DNA here is from genome assembly GCF_032911225.1 of Thalassotalea fonticola. Lineage (NCBI taxonomy): Bacteria > Pseudomonadati > Pseudomonadota > Gammaproteobacteria > Alteromonadales > Colwelliaceae > Thalassotalea > Thalassotalea fonticola. The sequence goes on from NZ_CP136600.1 coordinate 3,587,089, forward strand.
GGTAGATAGTTGCTCCCGCACTTCAAAGTTTATTTGGCCTTCTTTAGTGTCGGCATAGATGGTGTAACCGTCAATTAATGCACTTTTGGTGCTGGATGAGTTAGAAATAACATAACTGTCCATACCTGACTTAATAACCTCTGGGGCGAATTTGACCCAAAGAGATACACTATGATCGCCGTTAAAGGGATCGGCAACATCGTCAAAATCAACAAAGGCACGGGCTTTATCGTCATCTTCTTGTCCTTGTGACATTATCCAAGGGAAATGTAAGCCTGAACCAGATACACCTTTGGTGATTTTATTAGCGTCAGTAAAGTTCACTAATTTACCGTGCAATTTGGAGCCTGAAATATCTTGAATTTCAGCACCATTATTACCAAGTTGCTCAAAATCATAATGTACTAATAATTCACTACCAACATCTATTTGCACCCAAGTGTCGTTAGTAAACTGGTGGTCGGCAACACGATAATTAAAGGTATCACGACCGGTAAAACCTTTTGGTGGGGTATAAAGAAGTTGTTGATCGCTTATTTGTTTAATAACACCGCCTTTGGCTGTTTTTAAATCAAATTGGCCAATAGCAATAGCATCACCATTACCGTCAAAATCATTGGCCAAGACATTAATTTTAACTGCTTGGTTGTTGGCAGTGCGCACTAAATCTGGTGTTGCATAAGGATGAACATTCCAGTTATAGACTTGGTGCGAAACTTTAGGCAATTTACCACCAACTTGCGGATCTTCTTTTAAGTGGATCATACGTTGTGCTGTGGTTGGGCCAAACCAAGGGCCACCGCCCGACATTGAATCTCTCGGGTAAACAAAATGACGCCCCCCCCAGTTATGGCTGATTTCATGACTCATGCCGCCGGCATCAAATGGCTTTAATGTCACTTGCGCGAAGTTACCGCCTGTTAACGGTGCTTTACTGGCAAACGCCGCCGGGTTACCACCAACAAATGCTAATACTAACTGTTGAAATGGAATCGATTTTTCTTTCGAATAATTTTCTGAACCGGGATTAATGCCTAACCCATTCGTGCGCCATGTGGTTTTGGTATCTGAAGCGCGTTTGTGTAAATTGGTATCGCTGCGTTGAATATAACCGGTAATAACATGACTCATAGAAATGTCACGCACATAAGAAACATCCAATACGTTAACGCTATGCTCGGCAATCGCCACGCCTTTTTCAATGGAATTATTGGCCATTTTCTCTAACCATTCTGGTTCAGCATCTACTGCCACCTGCACTCGAGTGACGCCATTGTCAGTATTAGGTTTCAATGACCAACCATGAGCCTTAGTGCGATCAATCGTTTTAGGGAAAGTAATATTATCTAATGAGATGGGGGCTTGATTAAAACTCGGTACCCAATCAGGTGATTTGCCACTTATACTGACAAGCGGCTTTTGTTTTTTACCTTTCTTCTTTTTACCTTTACTTCGTTGAGCGTTAGCTACTTGAATTGCCGCATCATTGATGGCTTTGACATTAGCGCTCACTTTACCTGCTTTATCAATTATGATTGGTAAGTCATCGACTTTCCACAATACCCGTTTTCCCTCATCAATGGCGGCCGACATGGTATCATCACCAGGCCAAATGCTGGCGACGACAGAGCTATTGGGCTGCTCTAATACTTTGCCGCGATAAGTTCGAACTGGAAACTGAGCTAAGTCCATTTTTTTGAAGTTACGTTTATCAGCCCCTTTAGGAACTTTATTATTATCGTAACTTTGCTCGTCTAAATACACTTCAAAATGGTTAGGGTCGCGTACCGAAAATCGTGTTAACTCAAGGGTAATTGTGCCTTTTACCTCATCCGGACGTGGAACTTTAATGGTAAACTGCTCCGGCAACGCCATCACATCAAAACCCCAGCTTGATACAAATAAGCTGGTAATAAATAATAACTGAGCTCTTGTCATCATAATTTCCTATTTATTCCGTAACCAATGAGACGTTGCCGCTGACGATTTGATTACCGGGCTGTTGATATAAGGCCAATACGTCTTGTTGTGATAACACTGAATGATAAATTTGTACATCATCGACGGTAATTGGCGTATCTACTTTATAGGCACCTTTCATCGCATTAAAGATCACCAACGGATAATGGGAATGGTGAATAGCCCCTTGGCCTATGGTCGTGCCAAAGCCTGTTTGGGTTAATGGCTTGCCATTAACCCAAGCTTTTAATTGCTGGCTGCTGCGATCAATCACCATCACTAAATGGTACCAAGTATTCTGCTTGATCTGCTCACTCGACTCTAAGTCAAATTGAGGTTTATTAAAGGTATATTCTGAATCACGGGTTAAGTTACCTTCAAACCGGAACCGGCCGTCTTCGGTATGACCAATATCCCAGCCGCCTCTAGGGTTACCAAAACGTTTTGTGATTACCGCGCCACCTTTGGCAATGATCACTCCTTCTGTTTCAGGAGCTTTATCTTGATATTTAACCCATAACGACACCGACAAGTCACCATCTAATGGATCACCTGTTCCCGGAAATTCTGCGCGGCCTTTTTTAGCATCTACTTTTGCCATCGCACCACCGATAATACCTTTAACCGCGCCACCTGAGCTTTTACCATTAAAGGCCATTTTACCGCCTAACTCGCCGTGAGCTTGAAATGGACCGCTGTCTTTAATGCTGATGCCACGGGTTTCATCAAATTTTATATGACTGGCTAAACCATTATTGTGCACCGCAACTTTCACGTAACCGTGTCGGTTGCTAATGCCAGAGCTATCGCTGACATGGTAGGCAAACTCGTCTTGTCCTTGCCAATTCTTAGCTGGGGTATAACGCACTTTGCCATTAACGATTTTTATTGAGCCGCCATTTTTGGTTTTGCTATCAACATAACTGACGTGGATATCATCACCATTGCCGTCATAATCATTTTCTAATACATCAATGTCTTTGCTGGTATTGACCAACATAGTGGCAACATCTTCCATTGCATACGGGGCAATTGGACTGGAATAGTGAATTTCAGGAGACTGTTGTTCTGTGGCTATTTGCGCGTTACCTATCATGCGCTCAATCGTACCCGCTCCTAAATTAGAGTCCGCGCCACTTAAGGTATCAGACCAAGAGGAATAGTGACCGCCACCTAGGGTATGACCGAGTTCATGACCGTGCCCGCCGGAGTAGGCGATTGGTCGGCCAAGTGAATGACGAGCGTCTTTAAATAAATCTCCCGCGGCACCTGCGCCGCCTTTTTTCTTGAATCGGCCACGAACATCAAACTTAGCGCCATTTTCTGCATGAACATTAGTCCATTCATTTTGCCATTTTGCTGGATTTTCATCTAAGTTGATCACCATCCAGTTAATTTCCAGCGCTAACCCCATATCTCGGGCGTAAAAGGCATCGGTGTCATTCATCCGCTGTTCGGTGCGAGCGACAATCGCTTCTATGTCGGCATCTAGTGCCTCAACATAAGTATTATCAACGGTTAACGCGTAATCCAAACGGCGCATAATATGTGGAGGGATAATATAACCATTTTTGGTTGGTACAACGCGATCTGCCTTAAAGGCTACCATTTTATTGCCGTTGCTGACTTGCGCTGTTGTATTTGATTTAGTTTTAGATTTTGCTTTGTTTGAGCTTTTCGGCAGTTTCACTTTTAATTCAGTTAAACGATAATTCAAGCCACGACCGTCACTTAAGTTGGCGTTCATGGTTTTATTACCTGGTTCTATATTGGCATTCACCCGCATTGAAATATCGTCTTGCACATAGCCGCGATAAGTGCGTACTTCTGGTGGCGTAATTTCTTGGTAACCGTGAGTTGCATCCCAAGTTAGTAACTTATGGTTTGTTGCCGAGCGCATAGAACGTTTGGTTAACACCACCGTTTCTTCAGCACCATCGTCGTCGATATCACCAACATTCAGGGTGAGTTGATCAGGTAAAGCCGCGATGCTGCTCATTGGATAAGTTAATAACAGCATTACCGAAAACTGTTTAAGCGATAAGTGCGTTTTACCCAATTTCGAAGTAAAAGGCTGCGCACGTTTAGAAAATATTTCAAACATGGGAATAAATCCTTGATTTGCGATTTTGATTTTTAACCCACCTAGGTGACTAAGTGGGCGAGATAAGCGAAGTTATTTTTTCTTCTTTTTCGACGCTTTTTTAGCGCGTTGTTTAGACTGGTAGCTTGAAAATTCACCGTTGGTAATTTTCTTATCTTTGTTACCATCTATTTGTTTAAACAGCTTCTTCTTCTTTTTTATTTGCTTATCTGATGGTGTTTTGCCTTTTTTCGCTTGCATCGAAAACTCTTCAATAGAGACATTACCATCTTTATTGTGGTCAATTTTTTGAAATGCTTGCTTATCTTTACGTTCTGCTAAAGCCTCACTTTTGGCATACACAGATTGAGACATTAATGCCGTGGTAATAATCGCTGTTGCAATAACTTTTGTGTTGAACATGACGTTCTCCTTATTTCACTTTTGCTGTTATTTTAATTGTTGTTGTACTTGTGGCCAGGTCACATAAGAGTCGCGCTTCAGTTCATATTTTGTACTGAACTTAGGGTTTAACTCTGTGGGTACTGGAGCATTAGTAGATTTACGCCACTGTAGTAACTTCTGGTATAGTTTTGCGGTTACTTTAGGCTCTACTAATGCGAGGTTTTTAGTTTCTTTTAAATCGCTAGCGACGTTGTAAAGTTCTAACTGGCCATACTCGAAATACTCGATCAGTTTGTAGTCGCCCATGCGGATCATACTGCTTGGCGAATTACGCCACAGGCTTTTGCTTTTTTTACCGCCTTCTAAATACGCCGGAAAGTGAAAGAATATTGCCTCGCGATCAAAACTTTTATCGCTTAATAACGGTAAAATATTGTCACCATCTATCGGCTGCGTTGTCGGTAATTTACCGTTAGCCAAGGCAACTAAAGTAGGGTAGAAATCTAATGTTGATACAGGTTCTTCAATCACTACTTGCTGTTGCTGTTTAGGTGCTTTTATTAACAGCGGCACGCGGATACCACCTTCGTATAACATGCCTTTGGCGCCGCGCAAATCGGGTGCTTGAGTCACGCCACTGTGACCGCCGTTATCCGATGTTAAAATAACCCAGGTATTATCGCTAATACCTTTATCCTCTAATGCCTGCAAAACATTGGCGACACTATTGTCGCTGTGTTCAATCATTGCCGCATAAATTGGATGGTTTTGGTATTCATTACCTTTTCGGTCTTTATGCTTAGCGATAGTTTCCTTTGGTGCCTTCATTGGCGTATGTACGGCATAGTGTGATAAAAACAAAAAGAACGGTTTATCGTGATCTTGCTTAATATAATCTGCCGCTTCTTTACTTAATCTATCCGGCAGGTATTCACCCTTAGGACCGTCCTTAATGGTTGAGTTTTTATATGGTGAAAAATATGACTTTGGTGTGCCTGTGTGATTGCCGGCAACATTAACGTCAAATCCCTGTACTAACGGACCACCTTCATCACCAGCACCTAAGTGCCATTTGCCCATAAAGGCAGTGTGATAGCCGGCGTTTTGCATACTTTCACCTAACGTGACCACATCATCTGCCAGTACCTTGGTGTTTTGTGTTGGTACTAAACGACGTTTCTGTGGTTTACCGCGAGCAGAGCTGTTTACTGTAAAAATTCCAGTACGCTGGCTGTATTGTCCCGACATAAATGCTGCCCGTGTTGGTGCACAGTTTGGAGAGGCACTGTAAGCTTGGTTAAAGCGATAACTATTTTCAGCTAATTTATCAATGTTAGGTGATTGGTAATATTCACTACCCATGTAACCAACATCTTGCCAGCCCCAATCATCAAGCATGATAAATACTATGTTAGGTTGTTTGGTTTTGGCTGTTTCAGCTTGGCCATGTGCTTGCGCTGTTTGGCTCACTGCATGACTGAGAGCAAGACTGGCAACTAAGGGGATTAATAACTTTTTCATTTTCTATCCTTTATTACTGCTCGGATTCCACGATGCTCTAGCTGATGGTGTTCTATCTTGCATCGCCAGTTTCATTTTTTTGATAATGTCCGGGTGTTTTTCGGCAATATTATTTTGCTCGCTTGGATCTTGGGCTAAATTATAAAGCTCAATGGCAGCGTCTGGATTTTTCTTAACGTTTAAACGAACGCCTTTCCAATCTCCCATACGCACTGCTTGTTTGCCTTTACCTTCCCAAAACTCCCAGTACAAGTGAGGATGTTGAGGTTGTTTTTCACTTTCGCCTATTAACGTAGGTAAGAAAGACACACCATTGCTATCGTTATTGCCTTGGTTACCAGTGATTTCTGCAAAGGTATTCATCAAATCCCACTGAGCAGAAATATGCCCAGTGACCGTATTAGCTTTTACTACACCTGGCCATTTGACGATCAATGGCGCACGAATGCCACCTTCGTAAAGATCGCGCTTTCGGCCTCTTAAACCGCCACTGGCATCAAAAAACACATTGTCATAGCCGCCTTCAACCGATGGGCCATTGTCGCTAGAAAACATCACTATGGTGTTGTCATCCAAACCTAATTTTTTAAGTTCGGCCATTAGTGTACCTATGTGTTTATCCATATGAGTGACCATGGCGGCATGAGCTGCACGCGGGTACTGATGAGGGGTATAACCTTTGCCTGTATAGCCAACTTCTTCAAATTTACCTACATATTCTTTCAAGCTTTCTTCCGTGGCTTGCAAGGCAACATGAGGGATAGTAAGTGGGTAATAGACAAAGAATGGTTTACTCTTTTGTTTATTGATAAACGTTAATGCATCTTCAAGCATTAAATCAGGTACATATTCTTTACCTAGGTAACTTTTGTAATCTTGTGAGGGCTTTTTACCTAAACCATGCACTTTAACATTGTTATCTAACTCAACTTCCTTACCAAAGCGGTAGATATAATCTGGATAGTAGTTATGGGCGTGTTTATGATCTAAATAACCAGAAAATACATTGAAACCTTGTTTCGCTGGATGGCCAGTAGAGCTTTTGCCGCCTAAGCCCCACTTACCGAAAATGCCGGTGGCATAGCCTTTTTCCTGAAATATATGACCAATAGTGCGCGAATCTTGTGGTAATGGGTAATTACCTTGCTCACGACCTTTACCGGTTTTCCAATTACCACGAACGGTAGAATGGCCGGTATGCTTACCTTCCAAAATGGTTGAACGGGTAGGGGCACAAACCGTTGAGCCTGAATAGTGCTGAGTAAAGCGCAAGCCATCTTTGGCAAGCTGATCGATGTTGGGGGTAAGAATTTTGTCCTGGCCGTATACACCTACTTCGCCATAACCTAAGTCATCAGCAAGAATATAAATAACATTAGGTTGTTCTTTGACCACCTTGTCTGCCAATGCTGGTGAACTTGTTGTTATGGCAATCGTTGCAGATAAGCTCAACCCGATTAAGGATAATTTTGTCTTCATTTTCGTTTTGCTCTTTAATTTATACTGGTACTTAAGTCAGGCACTTAATCATAAATTAAGTGCCTGTTGATGGTATTTTCTTTACAGTTTTTTACTTAACTTAAGTAATGCGTCTATATTGGCTTTTGTTACTGGCATCAAGGTGAAGCCGTAACTGATAGTTTGGTTGGCATAATCTAGGTAAGCCTTTTCAGGTTTGGCTCCCCAACTGTTGTTACCACCGACTCCGCGATTCATTTGATCAATATTTAACTGCACTAAATCTTGTTCAACAATATCTACCGTGTGCTTACTTAAATCACCAACAAGTTCACCTTTGTCGTTGTATTTATGATGCTGATTACGATTGATACCCTTGTATTCAAGGCTGTTAGTAATATCAAAATCTTCGTTCGGTGTATGTAAAGCGCTGAACCCGATAGGTGCGTTTATATCTTTACTAACAACAAGCAAACCATCACTTGATTCGTTAGTAAGTGCCAACCAACGAACGTCAGTTTTATAACCGTTTTCCTGTGGTCTTATATAAGGTACGTATTGCTCGGCTACTGTTGAGTGATAAAGATCAACGAATGCTGAAGCTTTTCTGTCCTGATAGTTTTCCCAAGGCCCACGACCAAAATAGCTTAAATTACTGTACTGCTTAGCCAGTTGCATACGCATACCAAATCGCGGTAAATCGGATTTTTCTTTGGTTGCAGCTAAGGTATTTTTAACACTAACTTGTCCATTAGCGTAAATGTCATACACTGTGGTTGCGCTAGTGTTAATACCCGGCAGTTGGTAAGTAGCAGTTACTTGGTAGTTATCACCTACTTTTTTGTGTGACAATTTAGTTAGTGATTGTTGCAGCGTTGCTTCTTTCCAATTGATATTTTTATACATCATTTTACTACCAACATCATTGTCGGTAGGTGCTCGCCAGAAGTTTAATTGAGGTCCTTGCTCGTCATTCAACAACTCTTTGCCTTGATGTTGGTACGATACAATTTGTCCGTTGCTCTTGTTTATTACTAGCTGTAATTGCGAAGAGGTGAACGTAACTTGCTGTTTTGTTTCGGCCAAATTCAATTTGCCACTGTTGTTGTCTGCAATTTGTGTGGTGTGAGTTAGTTGTTTCAATGCCACTTGTTCACGAGCTACTTCAAAACCTTTGTTTAGCATGCCCCAGTCTTTATTTAATCGTGCCGAAAAGTGCAAAAAGTACTCGGTATTTGGCTTGGCATTAATCGCAGAAATATCTAAGTTAATTACCTTGTTTTGATGTGGAGCCAATGAAATTTGGTCTAAGTCAATGGTTTCAACAACGAGTCCATCAGCTTTTATTTCAGCACTAAGGGTAAAATCTTTCAGGTTGGTGAAGTCATAAAGGTTTTCCAACAAAACTTTAACGGATTTGCTGTCTTGTTGTTCAACTTTAAAGTTTATGTACTCGTGCGCTTTACGCACTTCATATAAACCCGGTTGCGGCGTACGGTCTGGGAATACAATACCGTTATTTAAAAATGTATTGTCGGTTGGTACGTTTTCACCAAAATCACCACCATAGGCGTAGTATTTATTGCCATTCTCGTCGGTCTTCCAAATTGACTGGTCAACCCAGTCCCAAATGAAACCACCTTGCAGGTTGTCATATTGCTCAATTATGTCCCAGTAATCCTGGAAGTTACCGGTACTGTTACCCATTGCATGAGCGTATTCACTCGGGATATACGGGCGATCACCTGGATTTTTACCTTCTTTTAAAAATCGGTCAACGCTTGGGTACTGAGGTACAATAATATCGGTATTTCTATCTCGAACTGCGCGCTCATATTGCACAGGGCGTTTACTGTGGTCAAAAGCTTTTATCGCGTCGTAACCGTCATGAAAATTCACCCCATTACCGGCCTCGTTACCCAGTGACCAAATAATCACTGATGCGTGGTTTTTGTCACGTTCAACCATGCTCATAATACGATCTAAATGAGCTTTACCCCAGTTAGGCTTTTTCGCTAATGAATGCTCGCCATAATACATACCGTGCGATTCAATGTTTGCTTCATCGACAACGTATATGCCATGTTTATCGGCGAGTTTATAAAACATTTCAGGTTGTGGGTAGTGGCTTAAACGGGCCGCATTAATGTTATTTTCTTTCCACATACGGATGTCTTTTTCAATCAATTCTGCAGTGATCACATGCCCGGTATCTGGATTATGTTCTTGCGTATTAACGCCTTTTAACGTCACGCGAACGCCGTTTACTAACAATAAACCGTCTTTAATTTCAACACTGCGAAAACCAATACGGTTACTGGTGGCTTCTAGAGTCGTGCCTTTATCATCTTGCAATTCTAGTACTAAGGTGTACAGGTTAGGATGTTCGGCGCTCCAGGATTTAACGTTTTCAATAGTGGCATTGAAGTTTTGTAGACTGGCTTGCTGCTTTATGCTGATATCTTGCTTGCCAGTGGCCACGACTTTTTGTTGCTCGTCGATAATTTTATAATTTACGTTAACGGCTTGATTAGCCGATAAGTGATTTTTCAAATCAACGGTTAAAGCAAACTTACCGTGTTGGTAACTACTGTCTAATGTAGATGTTACTTGAAAATCTTGGATACGAATTTTCGGCTGTGCATAAACACTTACACTACGCTCTATACCAGAAATGTCCCAAAAATCTTGATCCTCTAAATAAGCGCCATCGGTCCAGCGATAAACCTGAATAGCTAGGGTGTTTTTCCCTTCCTTGGCAAATTTTGACAAGTTAAACTCTGCCGGCGTTTTACTGCCTTGTGAATAGCCCACGTAATTGCCATTTAACCAAACAAAACCGCCGGATTTCATGCCATCAATTTTTAGGAAGGTTTCTTTTTCTAACCAGTTTTTCGGCAAGTTAAAATCTTGTCGGTAAGAGCCTACAGGGTTGAAATCCATAGGTACTTTACCTGGATGTTTAGGCACGGCGCCGATGTGTTCCATTTCTGTTGATAATGGCGCTTTTTTATCGGCAAACGGGTAGGCATGGTTGGCGTATAAAGGTAAACCATAGCCTTCAACTTCCCAGTTACCTGGCACTGTGATGTTATCCCATTGGCTAACATCGAATTCAGGCTTGAAAAAATTTAATGGCCGTTGCCCAGGGCTTTTTGCCCAATGAAATTTCCATTGACCGTCGAGCAGTTGATGAAAGCTGGCGGCACTAATGTCGTCATTGATTGCTTTAGCTACTGAGCTATACGAGGTAAAAGAGGCACGAGCGTCTTCTTTGTGTTCATTAATAAGCTGCTCATTCGAAATATAGTGTTTTACTTGCTCGATTGAAAAATCACCGGCTAGACTTGCTGTATTAGTCTCTTTACTGGTATTTTCACAAGAAAACAATAATGAACTTATTGTTGCTGCTAGGAATATTTTTTTATAGTTGGACATAATTAACTCTTGATCTGGTGTTATTTATTATTGAGATACTTGTTTAAAAGCTCTATCCAGCTTTTCAATGTACTCATTGTTAAAATTTTTTTTAGTTTGCCACTTGGCGTGTTGATGTTTTCGTTCCCATTGCCAAAGGGCTTTTAGCATAGCTTTTACTTTGTCTGGATGTTTTTCGGCTAAATTTATATGTTCACCAGCATCTTCATTGACGTTAAATAATAAGGCTGGGCGATCACTTAAGCGGATTAATTTAAAGTCTCCCTGACGCACAGCGGCATACCCGTGACGTTTCCAGAATAATGTACGCTCAACTGCAGCTGATTTTCCGGTCATCACAGGTAAGAGATTAATACCATCGTATTCTCGATCTTTGGCTAGCTCGCCGCCAGCAGCTGCTACTGCAGTAGCAAATATGTCTAATGAAGATGCTGGCATGTTCACTACTTGACCGGCTTTTATCTGTGCAGGCCAACTCACAGCATACGGGACTCTTAAACCACCCTCTAATACAGTACCTTTATAGCCCGTAAGAGGGCGATTACCTGCTGAATTAGATTCAGTACCGCCATTATCATTTAAAAAGAATATTAAGGTGTTTTTGTCTATACCTTTATCGTTCAGGTTTTTTAATACGCGGCCAATATTTTGATCAAGCGAATAAGTCATGGCAGCAAGGGCGCGTCGTTTTTTATCTTGTATATCTGCAAACATAGCTAGGTGCTCTGGTTTTGCATGTAATGGCGTATGCGGCGCGGTATAAGACAAATACATGAAAAACGGTTGCTCACCTTGCTTGTTAAGGTAGTTAATGGCTTTGTCTGTTAAGGTGTCAGTGAAATAACCTTCATCTTTAACGGTAGTCATATTTTCTTGTGCCGGGCCTAGCCCTTTTTTATTCGGCCAGTAAGATCGTGAGCCACTTTCAATGCCGTAAAAATAATCAAATCCTTGTACATTTGGGTGAAATTTTTCACCATAACCTAAATGCCATTTACCTATGGCTGCCGTCTGATAGCCTTGCTGTTGCAATGCCTCGGCTAGCGTTATTTCACTTGCGGGTAGACCGGCATATTCGGGTGAATATATTTCAGGCACTTTACGTGGCAAATTATCAAAATAACCAAAACGTTGTTGGTTTCGGCCAGTCATAAGGCCGGCGCGAGATGGACTACAAACAGACGCACTCACATACCCTTGCGGAAAATGAACACCTTTTTGACTGATGCTGTCTATATTCGGTGTATTGAAATTTGCTTCACCACTAAAACTAAAGTCACTATAACCAGCATCATCACTAATAATCACTAAAATGTTTGGTTGTGCGCTGCTCGTATATGCCAATACTTGCCACGGGGTAAATACAAGAAATGCAAAAGTAAATGTTAATAAAGTACTAGGTTTCATATTTTTCTTTCACTGGTTTATCACCAGTCACTCAATGTTAATAATATGTTTATCTTTTCTCTATCATAACAGAAAGATTTTCTTTCACAAGCTTTCAGATTGTGTTACTTATATTTACACTTGATTGTTGTGGGTTCATTTGTAAAGTAATGTAAATTCACTTGTGTGACTGTTGTTTACAGGGTTTTTGTGTTTTCTAAACCTAGGCGGTGTAACTTGGTTTTAGCCTGTACATAGTTAGGTTTTGAAATGTAAATACATTAAATGAAAGCAATGTGACTATTGTTTATCTTATTTTTTAAGGCGGTCAATAGTCCATTAATGAAAGATTAAATAAGAGAGTACTATGAAAATCCTTTTGAAAAAATGCTTGTCGGCATTGATGCTATTAAGCAGTGTTGCAGTGATTCCAGCTAAAGCTAGCGAGCAGCAAATTAATATGATTAATGATGTGAGTCATCATTATTCATTTTTTTATGCATGGAAAAATCCTAACAGTTTTGGTGGTAAGTATGGTTATGTAGATTGGAATAATAATCAACAATTTATACAAAGCCAAGCGACTATATCTACCATAAATTTAACCGATATTAATCTTTTTAATGTATTACTTGGTGCTAACCAAGATTTGCTTTACACCGCAAAAGATGTCGCTCATTTAAATAAGTATTTAACCGCAGGTGGAGGTCTGTTTTTGGTAAACACTGCAATTATGCAAGAGTCTCCTAATGCTCGAGCACTTTTACAAGAATATGGTGTCGCTATTGCAAAAGAAATGAGCAATGGCCGAATTTTTAGCGCTGACGGTGAAGAATATGAAATTTCAAAACAAGTAAACCTATTGGCACTTGATGATAAATATGAGTGGGAAGTATTGGCGGCAGATGAAAGTGATAATCCAGTTATTGCAACTCGTGAACAAGGTAAAGGCCATGTAACGGTATCAAGCTTTTCGCCATTTAAACGAATTCAAACGAAAGGCAAGCAGCTTGCTGATGATTTTAGGTTTCCTAATTATGAATTGATGCAGCCTATATTTAAACAAACAGCGTCGGGAAAAACCGTTAAAAAAGAAATCAACCTTGACAGTATTCCTACCGACAAAGTGAAAGATATGGGTAGTTTTCAGATTCGCTACACTGATTATTCAGCGCATATCGTGGAAAAAGTGTTAAAAGATTATAACGTGATTTATCCAGAGCTTGAAAAATATATGGGCGTACCTATGGCTGCTGGCCATGGTGAAGGCGAAATTTTTGCCATTGATTTATTAGCCACTGGCGGCGGTGGTGTTTCATATGGTAAACGCATTGGCATTAGCATGTTCAAAGATAACTACTTTGGTATTTTAGGTCATGAGTTAACCCATTCTTGGGTGTTACCTCATGGCGAACCATTATCAGGGGAGGGCATAGCGATTCATGTTGGTAGTAAAACCCAAGCTCTGGCATCAAAGAAAATTGGTTATGAAAAAGGCGTTAAAATTGGTTCTACTACATTAACAAACCGCATATCTAAAGCGGTTAAAGCTGAAGGGTTTAAGCAATGGGATCCGATAAATATGAGCGCTAAGGAAGGAATTAGTTTTGGCAAGACAATTACTCATGGTAAGTACTTATATATAATTGACCATTTTGAAACAACCTATGGTGAAGATGTTGTTGCTCGCTATTTTCAATTAAAGCGTAAATTAGTACCAGCAACCGAATTTAATTTTACTGGCCATGACAGTGTTTGGTTGTGGAGTAAAGCCACCGGTGAAGATCAATTTACCTATTTCCAAAAGCTCGGTATTGCCGCTGACAAAGCCAAGGTTGCCATTCCGGCGGCGCTTGCTGAAAGCTAAAAATTCGTCTTAATTATTCGCAGCCAATCAGATCAATATTGTATCTAAATGGCTGCGGTTGAACCCGATTTTTAATCAGGTTCGACGGTTTATTAAAAGAGAAACTGAAGATGTTAAAAAGCAAAACTATCTTAAGGTCTTTACTGACCATGTTTTTTATCGGTCAAACTGCCTTGGCTAATGCACAGCAGCGACCTAATGTGTTATTGATTATTGGTGATGACCAAGGCTATGCCGATATTGGCGCTACCGGTTTGGCCAGTGATGTTAACACGCCAAACTTAGATGCATTAGCCAAAACGGGTGTTCGCTTTACTCAGGCTTATGTAGCTGCGCCTATTTGTAATGTTTCGCGCACCAGTTTAATTACAGGCTCTTATCCGCAGCGCTTTTCCGGGTATTGGTATGGTGGCTCAGGGTTAGAAAATGCTAAATTTGCAACGTTAGCGGAAGTTATGCAAAGCCAAGGTTACCAGACCGGATATATTGGCAAATACCATTACGGCAGAAACTTATCTACTAACAATCGTAATTTTCCATTACGCCATGGATTTGACAGTCTGTATGGTTTTGCCGGTGGGCGTAAGCATTATATGATCCACAATGCTGAGCAAGAAACTAATTTTAAGCAGCGTATTAAGCAAGCCTCGAAAAAATCAGGAAAAAACCTAGGTTCGGCCAAGGCGCTGAAAATGGAGCCGATGTGGGTAAATGACCAGCAAGTTGATCAACAAGGGTTTTCCACTGAATTATTTGGCGAGCAGGCGCAAAAATATTTAACCGATTACAGCAGTCATGTAAAAACAGTTAATGCTGAAGACCAGCAACCATTTTTCTTACAAGTGTCTTTTAATGCCATACACAATTTTACCCATCAATTGCCAGAAAAATACCTCAAAGACAACGGACTTACAGCTCGTCAAGATTGGCAACCAGAAAAAGAAAGCTTTATGCAGTGGTATAAAAGCACTATGTATCCTAATAACCCACAAGGGCGGGAGTATTACTTAGCGCAATTGTCTTATCTTGATAACGAAGTGGGCAAAATTATAACCACATTAAAAGCACAAGGTTTAGCCGAAAATACCTTAGTTGTGTATATCAGTGACAATGGCGGTTCTACCTCCATTTATGCTAACAACGGGCCGTTAAATGGTAGTAAGTATACGTTATATGAAGGCGGACTACGCGTGCCAATGATAGTGAATTGGCCACAAAAATACCCAACAGCAAAAGTATTAGACAATGTTGTTAGTGCCATGGACTTATATCCTACAATATTACAAGCCGCAGATATCGCAGTGCCCACGCATATTGATGGTCAAGATCTTAGCCCTTTATTAAGCGGTGCTAAGCCAAATTTATCGCATGACATTTTGTTTTGGGATACTGGTCATGCAGTTGGCGTACGCGCTGGTAAATGGAAATATCGTTTTGCTAAATCTGATCAGTATGCAAACAGACAACAGGTGAAAATAGAGCTTGGTGAATTTTTATATAATTTAGATAACGATCCCGGTGAAAAAAATAATCTAATCAAAGATTTTCCCGAAGTTGTTCAGGAGCTAAAGCGTAAATACCTAGAGTGGGCGAAGAATAATATTAAAGGCTCATCTCTTTAGGTTTTGGTGTAATAAAGGTTTAAAAAATGAAAGCATTACTAACTGCAATATTACTCACAGTGCTTTGTGCCAATAGTTATGCAGAAACTGAGAAAAATGTTGGCCGACAGCGGGTTAACATTGACTTTGACTGGCTATTTTATTTAGGCGATGACGCAGAGGCAAAACAGAGCAGTTTTGCCGATCAAAACTGGCGCAAATTAGACTTACCGCACGACTGGAGCATTGAAGGGGAGTATCAGCAAGATAATCCTGCAGGTTATCGTGGGGGGTTTCTACCTACGGGGATTGCCTGGTATCGTAAGCACCTGCAATGGGATGAACGCTGGCGTGACAAACACGTTGAAATTGAATTTGACGGCGTTTATATGAACAGTGAAGTCTACATCAATGGTCACTTACTGGGCAAACGGCCTTATGGCTATATTGGCTTTGTCTATGATCTGAGCCAATACCTTAAACCTGGCGATAATGTCATCTCGGTACGTGTTGATCACAGCAAAGCGCCAAGCGGTCGCTGGTATACCGGCTCAGGCATATACCGTCATGTTTGGTTAACAACTAAAGCCAAGGTACACATCCCCTATAGTGGCACTTGGGTGCGTAGCGAAAATGTCAGTGAAACTCAGGCTGACTTAATGGTGACTACAGAAATTAGTAATCGTTTAGCCCAAGCGCAACAAGTAATGCTAAGCACCGAAGTGATTGATGATTCAGGGCAGATTGTTGCACTATTAACTACACCAGTAGCGTTGCCAGCAGGCGTAACAAAGTCGACAGAACAAAAATTTACAATCAAAAATCCCAAGTTGTGGTCAGTTGATCAAGCCAAATTGTACACCGTACGCAGCAAAATCAGCCAGAATCAACGATTATTGGACAATGTAGATACCAGCACTGGTATCCGCAATATTGAAATTAGTGCCGCCCGTGGCTTTGTACTGAACGGGAAACCGTTGATTTTACAAGGTGCTGGTATGCACCATGACGCTGGGCCTGTAGGCTCTGCCGTACCCGATGATGTTTTGCGCGGCCGATTAATCAAGCTCAAAGCTATGGGGGTTAATGCCATTAGGACCACCCATAACCCGTTTGCCCCAGAATTTTATCAAATGGCCGATGAAATGGGCTTTGTTGTGATGAATGAAGCGTTCGATGGTTGGTGGACACCTAAAGCCAAATTCGACTACGGACTGTATTTTGATAAATGGTGGCAGCGCGATCTTGAAGACTTTATCAAGCGTGATCGTAATCATCCCAGTGTGGTGATGTGGAGCATTGGTAATGAAGTGCCAAAGTACACCAGTGAGCAACAAAAGCGGATAAAAACTTTTGTTGAGCAGCTTGATAGCACAAGGGCAATAACTCAAGGCCGCGGTTATGCGGGAGGGCATCTTGATATTGCTGGCTTTAATGGTCATGGTGAATACCTTAATGCCATGCCTGACTTCCATCAAGAATATCCGAATTTGCCAGCGATAGGCACTGAAATGACTCATACCATGCATACTCGCGGCGTATACCGTTCTAAAACGCGCTACCGTACTCGTGACAATCCAGCTCCGTGGGAAGTTCAAAACAACGAAAAAAAATGGCAAGCACTAAAACCTAGTGTCTATCCCTTGGCGGATTTCACCGAAACGGAAGTGTTTCCAGAGGCGAACATAAAATATGGCTCGTCATTTGATAATTCGGTGGTGCGCATGCCTATCAGAGAAGAGATCAGATTGGCGCGTGATCTGCCGTATTTGCTAGGGACGTTTCGCTGGACTGCTTTTGATTACATTGGCGAGTCTTTTGGCTGGCCAGCACGCACAGCCAACTTTGGTGTGCTGGATTTAGCCGGATTTCCTAAAGGCGTGTACTACCTTTACCAGAGTCAGTGGGCGAAAGCTCCTATGGTGCACCTAGACCCTCACTGGACCCATCCAGGTAAAGCGGGTATTGAAATTCCTGTGGTTGTTTACAGCAACCAATATTCGGTTGAGCTGTTGTTAAATGGCCACTCCCTAGGCGAGAAAATCATGACCGACGAGATGCAGTTGCTGTGGAAAGTGCCATATCAGTCAGGTACTTTAACCGCCATCGCCAAAAATGCAAACGGCAAAGTGATTGTCAAAGATATAGTGCAAACTGCGGGTAAAGCTACCGGGTTAGCGATTAAGGCTGATAAAACAATGATCAGTGCTAATCGCCGCGATGTTGTTCACCTAGAAATCGATATAGTCGATGACAAAGGTGTAATGCTCCCTAGTGCTAATAATCTAGTAACAATAAATATCGAAGGTCCTGGGCGGCTGATTGGCGTTGAAAATGGAGATATTTTGGATTTGGCACCGCATAAAGTGCCAACCAGAAAAGCGTTTATGGGTAAAGTATTAGCACTGGTACAAGCCACAGATCAAAGTGGTGATATTGAAGTAACGATAAGTGCTGCGAGCCTGACTAGCCAACACATTACTATTGTCGCCCATTAGCAAGGTTAGTTTCTGACGCTTTCTATCTTGAAATGACTAAAAATAGGAGATGAACTTTCACAAAGTTACCGTCGAGAAAAACCTAATCAAAGATCATTATGAACTAAGAAAGCATAAACTCCCTGAACTTGTTTCAGGGCCTATCAATTGATCTGACAAGTGTCACAACCAGCTATACAAGATTAGAAAAAATACACCGTCTTCCCGTTGAAAAACGGGATCTCATTGATCGTATTGTAAATCGATAAATTAGATTTTTGGACTTGAATTGAAATCTTCAATTGGTCGGCTCAGGGCCCGAAACGGCAATACAATATCAGAAAAAATACTCCGTCATATCCCCCCCACGAGTGGAACGAGATGAGGGACCTCCTTAAGCGTGCTGTGACTTAATTAAAGTAAATCCTGAACGGTAATAAAGTGCCAGGAGCTGCCTGTTAGCAATTTCTAATATATTGGAGTTAACGCCAAGCTAACGTGCAATTAATGATGGCACTGCTTTTTGCGTCTTTTGCAAAAACTGTGACAGTTTTATTTGTCATGTTGAGCGCCTTGTTAAATTACCATTGCGAAAAACTATACCTTTTTCAGGTTGTTGCCTGCCATCAATTTCTGGATGTCCTGCAATATAACCAAGAAAACCAAATACACTGTACTTTTTACGAATATGCTCCGCAAAAAACAAACCAATAATGATACCGAAAAAACCAGAAAAGCGTAGAAGAATAATAGCCTTTTCAATAGACACAAAGCTAAAACTTATAGAACATAGTAAAGCCAACAAAAAAGCTGGCGCTAAAACTAATTGGGCATAGCACCAAATGAATATTGAGTAGGCTGTTAGGCTCACAAACCAATCTAGTGGTGCAATTAGAATTTTAGAAACGAATTTGAACACAACACTCTTCCATGTGGTAATTTAACATCTTATTGTAAAGAAAAAATCGGCATTTAAGCTGTAGAAATGCCGACTCTGTATTCAAAGGCTTATGTCGCCTAATCACTCATTTAAGTCATTCACTTTCAATAAGCTACGTTGTTTTTCTTATTTGAAAAATTGTTCTTATATCGAAATTTCAGTTGCTAAATCATTCCAAGTTTCTTCAGAAAATAAATTAGAATTCACGCTAAAACTATCACCATTTATTAGACAGAAGATAGTGTAATTCTTTTCTTTTTTGACTTTTGATATTAGGTTTTTCTTTACCCGCCAATAGGTAGACTTATCATTCTTGTAAATCAGTTCGTCATTAGTTAATACTAATTGGTCAGGTGTAGATGTTTCAATATTGAATAAGGATATTAAAACATTAACGACAAAAAACGTAATAACCATAATTAGCATATCAAAACTAACTATTTCTAATAAATACAAAGCAAATAATACGCAAATAATAAAAACAAACATTAACCTTATCCGTTTATTATAAAGCTTCCTATCAACTATTATTTGAGATTTAAATTCTTTCATTCAGATTGTTTTTACTTTCGATTTTCGCTCTTAGTAGAATAACCACTTTCAGCTTTTAGTCTATTGAATGCATGTTAATTTTTTATTAATTATTTATCTAATGACAGGTATATGAAGGAAGTGAATTGTTTCTAAGTCATTTGAGTATTCAAACGGTCCGCTAATCGCTCTTATGAGACCTTAACCTTTTCAGTAGCTTAAGGTCAAATTTGTGCCATTTGTAGGTATTAACACTACAATCTCATGTTACGTGTATCTATTGATAATATAGACATGAAATAAGCTTGTGGTTTAACTTATGATACCTACATTCATGATCTTTACCACTTGGGTTGCCTACTACACGGTTATTATCAGGTATGTAAGTATCTTGATGGGTAAGAATAAATATATACAGTTCATCATTTTCTGTGGTCTTAACAAAAAACTCTTTCGGCGTATGGCCTCTAGCAATAAGACTACTAATTATTGACTCAATTGCTTTCGACTGTGTAACTGAAGTAGCCTTTAGTTCCGTTAACCTGATTTCACTTTGTGCTTTTACGTTTAGAGTAAGAAATAAAAGTAAAATTAACAATGGGATTTGATATTTCACTAGCTAACTCTCCTACACATAGTAATTTTAATAAATGGGAAGGTGTAAGAAAAGCGCATTTCCCCACCTTTTTGACACGTTAAACTTATCAACAACAATCATTCTTTGAGTGACCGCTGCTCGCTCATTCTAGCCGTTAGATGGCTGTTCATAAATTGATGTACATATATCGAATCTATCGCACCAAAAGTATTCGATTTTATGAATTTGGTGAAAATAATGAAAACAGAATAAATACAACGAACATAACCGCAACAATTCTATTAGCTAAACCGAACGAAACAACAGTTCCCTTTTTTACATAATAAATATCACCAAATACCAATATACCAAGTGCTACTGGACTGATTGTAAAGTACATCAACCAAAATGCCCATTGCCTCCGAAACCATGGGACATCTGAATACGTTTTAAACTTAGCGTTAGAAAATCCCCCCTTCAATTCGAAGTTGTAATCGGGAGTTTTGTATGGTTCTTGAGACATGATTACCCTTGATTATATCAACAGTTTTATTAAGTGGAAAAATGTATGGAACATGGAATTATTCCACCTTCCCACATGATTTTAATCCATAACGACCGTCTGTAATGACTGACCGTTAATAGCTCTTAACCGCCGTTGGGCAGGTTAATTATTTGTAATATCACTATATCTGATGTTATTGTAAAAACACAAGTTTTTAGCAGTCGTCTTCGTCTGCAATGAGCGACAAACGGCCGTTGGTTACATCACCAGCATAATCTAATTTATGCTGTCTTCAGTTCATTCGTTAAATACCGTAATTTTCCAATATGGATAACTTTACGACAAATACAACATTTATCTTACTTGATTTTTTTAGATTTTGAACTATACCTTACGCCAAAGATTACATTGAGCGACTATATACAAAATTTAGTTTAAGTCATTTATGCAACACAGCACCCTAATGTACAAGTTCAATTAACTCTTTTGAAGTAGAACCTATGGTTTGCAACTAAATTATATTGGAATTGCAAAGTTGTTGAATGAGTTTCAATTTATTTATTGCAGGTAATTTTACCCTATAAAAGGAAATTGAAATGACCCCCTTCAGTAAAAAATCAATTTTGATAATTTCAGCAACTACACTATTTGCCTTATCAGGCATTGCAGTAGCAGGAAACAATGCCGAAAAACAAGTCAAAGCTGGCTTTGATTGCTTCAATGCTGGCCCCAGCAATTGGACACATTGCTGGCGAGCGAAAGATTTCTCACAACCAGCCATACCTGTCAATGTCTATTCAGAGGATGGATCAGAGTTTCTAGGAACTGAGCTACTCATTCGTCAAGATCTTTATCATGGACAGCCTTGTCCACAGGATAATGGGGAAGAATGGGAACTTAATGAATCTTTAGGTTATTACGCATGCCACCACTTTGAAACAGGGCATCATTAATTATTATATTGATGAATAAAGCCTCTCTCCTTTATTCATCATATTTACCTCTATCTGATTTAAGATAAACTCTAATAAATATTTAAATGGCAGTTCATGGCACAAACCAGCCTGTTCAAGTCACCTTAAAACTGGAGGAGATCCCACTCAAAAACACAGTGGGATGACGGTATATTTTTTCTAATATCGTATGGCAGTTCCTGGCACAAAGCAGCCGAAATCATGGATTCCCGCTTTCGCGGGAATGACGGTGTTTTTCTACTACCGCTGATGGCACTGAAGGGACGGATGAGTTTCAATGGGATTACCGAAAGGTAGTCCCATTTTTCATGTCAAAAAGCTGGAAATGTTATACGAATTTTACTCAAGTGTTGTCTTTCAACAATTAACGCTAATAGAGCCAAAATAATCCATTTAGGATTCGCTTTGTTGTAAAAACATAGAGTGAAACGTTAAGCACTCACTCTAACTGAGATCAGCTTACTTGCTAAATCTCATCAATCCAGGCACTTACTTGCCAAACTTGGTGCTTATAGCCGAGTTGACTGTTAATTTTTAGCTCATTATTACCTGCCTTTAACTCAACAATAACGGGGTCACGCAACCAATACAGATCTTCTGTTGACCAAGGTTCTTCTTTAATGGGAGAACGCCAAACGCTTCTAAATATTTTTAGATTGCCTGGTTTACGCCATGTTGGTGGTGCTAACGATTTACCATTGAGGCTCACTGTTGAGCCAAACGCATCCCATTGACCTTGTTCTGGAACACCTTGCCACATACGATGCGATCGTTCTGGCATATTGATACCCACAAACAGTTTAACTTTTTTGGCACTATCACTGTGGATAACTCTAGTCGCGGATAGCTTAGTGCCCACTGCGACATCTTGAAAATAGCCAGCGCTGATATTGCCTCGTGATTGACGGGTTTTGAATACCAGGGTATTACCACCATACAATTGTTCTGAATTGCTGATTTTATTGGCATCATTTCCTGGCTTAGAGTTAGCGTTATTGTTCAATCTTACCTGCCATTGCGCATTGGCTTGCGGGCGATAAAAGAAGATTTCATCATTGTCATAAAAATAGCGGCGCTTATGGAGCAATAATCGCTGTTCAAATTCTGCCAGCATAGTGTGCTCAACAGAGCCAACTGGCGGAAACTGAAACTGGTATTGGTTACTGCCGGTTTTGTTGCCTTTCCACAGAACTTCCGCACCAGTCAGCGCTGATGTGTAAAATGGATTGTTACGCAGAATTTCACTTTCGTCGTCGACGTTCACATCATTCCAGGTGGCAATAATGCCACCTAGGCTTACCGTTTTATCAGCGCTGTATTTACCATTTATACGTTTAAAATACACTTGGTTTAAGGTATTAAACGGGTCCATTTTGTTGGTATACAAATCAACTGAATCCAGTGTTTGACGTTCAGGGTAATGATTTTGACCTTTCCAGGTATGCGATATGGTCTTTGATAGCGGCGCAAGGCCTGGGGCCCATACCACGGCCGTTCGACCTTGGCTTTCAATTTTATCGACCATCAATTGAATAAAGACCTCTGGATCTTTTATTTTTACTTCGTCGGCACCAAGGTGAATTATAGGAGCCAATGAACGAGGTACTTGTTCAAAAAACTCCTGTAATAAATCCAGACAAATTTTTCGGCCTTGTTCAGAGCCCATGGTAAAACCAAAGGTGTTAGTAAAAAACTGACTGTGGCCAGGCATATCTAGTTCAGGTATAACGTTAATATTGAGCTGATTGGCAAACTCAATTAATTCGATAATTTCTGCATAACTATAAAAACTACCCGGAGCACGGCTTTGACGGTAATTGGCTTTGTCATTAAGTTGTGGGTATTTAATCGACTCAATGCGCCAGCCTGGATGATCACTTAAATGCCAATGGAAGGTATTTAATTTATAACGAGATAAATGCACTAATTGCTCTTTAAGTGCAGCTATAGACTGGAAATTTCGGCCTACATCATGCATTACACCACGAATTTTGTAGGCTGGAGCATCTTCAATCTCGACAAACGGGTATGAAGTTTCGTTTTCACCGACAAGCTGTTTTAATGTTACTTTGGCATAAAATAAACCACGTTGGTGATTGGCGTGAATTTTAATACCGTGTTCATTAATACTTAGTTTATATGCCTCTTCACTTTCAGAGAAGTGCAACGGCTTAATCACCTCAGTGATATGATTGCCTTGATAAGTCCTATTACCCCAACGAATGTTTTCAGGGTAGGGGATCAACGCAGCTTTGGCCGAACGTAGATTTTTGATATCAGCCATTGGGGCATAAATTTCAGAGTTAGAGTTGCTGTCGGCTTGAGCGCTGCAGCATAATACGCCTACTAACAGGCTTAAAACTATTTTAATCATAATTTTAATCAATATCTACCAGACGTAACTCGACATTCATCTCGGTCAGGAGTTTAGTAAACTCTTCTGGGATACCGCTGTCGGTTACTAGAATGTCAATTGCATTTAAGGGCAGGATTGAATGTAAAGAGCGACGGCCAAACTTGGCTGAATCAGTTACCACAATAATTTTTTCTGCGCTATTACACATCACTCGATTTAATTTGGCTTCCGGTTCAAAATGAGTGCTTAAACCAGTATTGATATCAATACTGTCTACCCCAAGAATAACTTTATTGAAGTTAAAGTTATCAATACGTTCTTCTGCATGCGAGTCATGAAACGACATCGATTTATGCCTAAGTTTGCCGCCAGTCATGTATACATCACAGTTTGAATTTCGGGCTAATTCATTCGCAATATTTAAGCCATTGGTCATCACTACTAAATTTTCTTTAGTAGACAGACAGTGGGCAACTTCTTCGGTTGTTGTGCCTGAGTCGATGATAATGGATTCACCATTTTCTATTAAGCCGGCAACTTCAATAGCGAGTAGTTTCTTACTGCGGTAGTTGTCTTTTTGCTTTTCTTTAATTGATAATTCTTTGGTTAATCGGTTACTGGCAATAGCACCACCGCGTGAACGAACTATCAGGCCTCTTTTATTGAGTTCATTTAAATCATAGCGAATAGTAACGGTTGAAACATCAAATTGCTCCGATAACTGTTTCACCGATACCTTGCCATTGCGCTCTGTTAGCAAAACAATTTCATGACGTCTTTCAATGGTGTTCAACATTGTGCATTCCTTTTCCATAATTATTTGTAACCGTTTTAAAACTGTTGTTGATTTTATCTGGCCAGATTTAAGAAATTTTCAGTTTCACTAAGCTAGCCATTTTTCAGTTGTTCTATACTGGTAAATTCAATATTGCATTGTGATTGTTAAATTAATGTTATATATACAGGAGAAAAAATCAGCACTCAATACTTTATTTCATAAAGTTTCATTTTTGTGTTGTTATGCCCTACTAAATTAATTCGAAAACATTGCTGAATATTTTGTGTAAGCCCTTACAGTTACCTTTAATGTATTGTGGTTATTGAGTTTTGTAAGGTTTTTGTAATTTGCTAACATATTTGTAGCGAAAGCATTTGAAAGGTGGTATAGTTTCGTTAAATCCAATTGCCAAGGTTAGAAATAAACTGACCTTTTTACTTAATTATATGGCTGGAAACATGCAGGAAATTGTAAATATTATTCAAGGCAACTTGAGCGGAAATCAAACTGGAATATATGCGGTGTGTTGTGCACAGCCTTTAGTGATAGAGGCTGCAATAGTACAAGCCAAACAAGATAATAGTCCTTTATTAGTGGAAGCTACTGCCAATCAGGTTAACCAGTTTGGTGGCTATACGGGTATGTACCCAAAGGACTTCATCAACTTTATTCATGCCATTGCCAACCGATTAGATTTTCCTGTTGAGCATATTATATTAGGTGGTGATCACTTGGGACCAGTGTGCTGGGTTGATGAACCAGCCGCCAGTGCAATGGAAAAATCGAAAGACTTAATTGCTGCTTATGTTGAAGCAGGATTTAAAAAGATACATCTAGACTGCAGCATGGGCTGTCTAGATGATCCTGAAATATTATCAGATGAAATCGTGGCCAGGCGTGCGGCCGAGCTTTGTGAAGTTGCCGAAGAAACCGCAAAAAGAATGTTTGGCAGTTCTGACATAGTTTATGTTGTTGGTACTGAAGTACCACCACCAGGTGGTGCAACAGAAGAACTGGATGGCCTTGAACTTACCTCACCAAGCGAAGTAAAAGCAACGGTGGAGATTCACCAGCAAGAATTTTATAAACGCGGCTTAGGTGATGCGTGGCAACGGGTGATTGGTTTGGTTGTTCAACCTGGCGTTGAATTTGACCATACTAGCATCATCGACTACGAGACCGATAAAGCGACAGACTTAAGTGCTTGCATTCACCAGTTTGATGGGATCGCCTTTGAGGCACATTCAACGGATTATCAAAATGCACAAGCGTATCAAGAATTAGTTACTGACCATTTTGCAATATTGAAAGTTGGACCACAGCTAACTTATGCCATGCGCGAAGCATTGTTTGCGCTGAGCTACATTGAAGACATATTGGTACCTAAAGAGCAGCAATCTTGTTTGCGTGATATTTGTGAAGCACAAATGCAGGAAGAGCCGAAAAATTGGCAACGATTTTATCAAGTACCAGCAAGCCAAGGTTTACTGTATCGCCGCTATAGTTACAGCGACCGTATTCGTTATTACTGGAATGATGCAAGGGTGAATAAGGCTGTTGAGCAATTATTGGAAAATCTATCAGCGATTCAAATTCCCATGCCATTGATAAGCCAATTCTTACCTGATCAATATCAGGCAATTAGGCAGGGCAAGCTATCTGCTGATCCTAAACAATTAGTATTAAATAAAATTATGCAAGTAACCGCAGTATATGCCGAAGCTTGTTACAAACAAGAATTATAATAAGGGCTAAAAATGACGACATATTTAACCATTGAAGAAGATATTCTTAAGCAGAAAAAAGCATATTGGACCGCCAAAGAGATAGCGCAACAACCTAGAGTATGGCAAGAAGCACAGCAAACTGTGCAAGATAACCAAGCTGAATTAAACGCATTTTTAACACCTATCTTGGCAATCGCTAACTTACGCATTATTTTAACTGGCGCTGGTACGTCAGCTTATATTGGTGATGCAGTAGCACCTCACCTATCTGCGGTAAATGGCCGGTTATTTGAAGCGATTAGTACAACAGATTTAGTAAGCAATCCGAATCAAAACTTATTGAAGCATGTACCAACATTGCTGATTTCTTACGGACGTTCAGGTAATAGTCCTGAGAGTGTCGGAGCGGTAGAAATTGCCGATCAAGTACTAGATAGTTGCTATCACTTAGTGCTCACCTGTAATCCAAAAGGTGAGTTAGCCGAAAGCGCTGAAAAAAATCCTAAGGCATTTAGTTTACTAATGCCAGAAGGGACATTGGATGAAAGTTTCGCCATGACAAGTAGTTACTCGTCAATGCTAGTATCAACATTATGTATTTTTTCTCCCGATACTAAGCAATTAAACATGGCTATTAATACGACAGAAAACTTGTTAGCAAACAGCATAGATGCCATTAAAGAGCAGGCAAAAAATGGTTGCGATCGTCTAGTGTTTCTTGGCTGTGGCTCATTGCTTGGTATTGCACGTGAAGCGGCATTAAAATGTTTAGAACTTACCGCGGGTTCTGTACTTAGTTATTGTGAGAGCCCTCTGGGCTTCCGTCATGGTCCTAAATCTTTGGTAACCGACCGCACAGAAATTATTTTATTATCATCCTCTGACAAGTACAGCAAAGGTTATGACGATGATCTTTGGAATGAGCTAGTTCGTGACGATGCGGCGCTTTCTGTTTTCAGACTAGACAGTCAAAGCTTTGGTCAAAATATGGATTTAGATGATATTTGGGCAGGATTACCTTATATTGTTTATTGTCAAATCTTATCATTTTTCAAATCAGTAGATTTAGACATTTCACCGGACAACCCATGTCCAAGTGGTGAAGTAAATCGTGTTGTGCAAGGTGTTACTATATATCCTTTAGCATCATAAAATAGTTTTTGTCAGGCGTTTAAAATGGCTGTTTATGGATTAGATATTGGTGGTACAAAAATCGAAACAGCGATTTTTGACCACAATTTAAATGTATTAAAAAGTTGGCGGATAGATACGCCAACTGAAGATTATCAAGTTTTTCTTGAAACGATTGGGCAGTTAGTTGCACAAGCGGATAGCTATACTGGTGAGCGCGGCAAAGTTGGTATAGGCATGCCAGGATTAATAACCCCAAAGGGCCAAGCGTTATCGGCTAATATTCCTTGCGCCAGTGGTAAATATATACGTGATGATCTAATAAAAATATTATCCCGCCCGGTGGCGCTTGAAAATGATACTCGCTGCTTTGCTTTATCTGAAGCCATTAGTGGCGCAGGCAAAGGCCACGACAGAGTGTTTGGTGCCATTATCGGCACGGGGGCTGCTGGCGGATTTTGCCGTAATGGTCAGCTCGATATTACTGGGCAGGGCTTTGCTGGTGAGTACGGGCATATTCCATTGCCCGCAGATATTCAGGCTCAGTACAAGTTACCAGTATTGAAATGCGGTTGTGGATTACAGGCTTGCGTAGAAAGTTATATTGCTGGCCCTGGCATCAGCCGATTATATAAACACTTCAGTGGCAAACACATTTCTCCTGAGCATTGGGTTGCTCGTTTAAAGCAAGGTGAGCAACACGCTAAAACTGTTTTACAGTGCCATCTGGATATTCTTGGTTCGACATTTGCTTCCCTTGCTAAATTTCTCGAACCAGATGTGATTGTACTCGGCGGCGGTGTTTCATTAGTCGATGAAATTGTTGAAAATTTACCGCAGGCTATTGAAAAGTACCTGTTTGCTGGCTTTCGAGCACCACTGTTAAAAAGGGCTTTGCATGGTGATTCCAGTGGCGTTAGAGGCGCCGCTTTACTAGGAGCTGAAATTAATGACCAATAAACGTTTTTATTTAAAAGCAAAACAGGTGTTTACCGAACACGGTATTAAAACTGATCATTATGTACTCGTTGACAAAGGTCTGATCAAAGATATTAGTGCTACAGCTAATTTGGACATTCAGGTATTTGACTTAGGCGACAGCCAGTTAATGCCGGGTTTTATAGATATGCATATTCATGGCCGTGAAGGCTGTGATGTTATGGATGCGAAGCTGTCTTCATTAAACACTATTTCAGCATCTCTGGCCAAACATGGCGTGGTAGGTTTTTTAGCGACAACGGTTACTGCAAAATGGCAGGACAGTATAAAAGCGTTTGGCACAATAGGCGAAGCTGCTCATTCTTCATTAGATGGTGCACAGGTATTGGGTGCCTATAATGAAGGGTTGTTCTTCACTGATGAGCATAAAGGTGCTCATAATGAAAAATTCTTTTTAAGATTAACTAAAGAGCGAGTCGATGCAATTTATGCGGCAACTCAAGGTACGCTAAAAGTTGTGGCGATGGCACCAGAGTTTGAAGACTCAAAAGAGATGATCACCTATCTGGACTCTCTCGGAGTTAAAGTAATGCTCGGCCATACCAATGCCAATTATCAACAAACCGTGGATGCATTGGATGCAGGAGCCTGTGGTGGTGTTCATATCTTTAATGGTATGAGTGGTATACATCATCGTGATCCAGGTTGTGCCGGCGCGGTGTTAATGGACCCAAATGCAATTGCTGAAGTAATCGCTGATGGCGTACATTTACATCCAACGATTATGCAAATGGTGTACAAACTAAAAGGTCCGAACAAAATGGCTCTGATCAGTGATTGTATCAATGCTGGTGGTTTTAGTGATGGCACTTATCGTTTAGGTGAATTAGATGTTTATGTTAAAGACGGTGTTGCTCGAACGGCTACTGGCTCTTTAGCAGGTAGTACACTTACTCTTGAAAAGGCTATTGATAATTTGGTTGAACTGGCACAAGTACCACTGTTAGAAGCTGTACATATGGCGAGTTTAGTACCGGCAAAGTTCTTAGGGTTAGCTGACCAAATTGGCAGCATAGCGGTTAATAAGCGTGCTAACTTCGCCATTTTAAAAGATAATCAGCAAGTACAGGCAACCATGATTGACGGTAAAGTGGTTTATCAACAGGAAAGTTTTCATTCACTTGCCACATTAATACGCTGATCGACAGGTGATCGTTATTCAGGGAGTTGCTGGTGTCTGTAGATAATCACTCAACATTTGATGCTATCGTCATTGGCTCTGGCATGACCGGTGGCTGGGCAGCAAAAGAGCTCACCGAGCAAGGTTTAAATGTTCTACTGCTAGAGCGTGGTCGCATGGTCGAGCATGGCAAAGATTACCCTACGGCACACCAAGACACTTGGGATCTACCTTTTCGCGGTAAGCCGACACAAATCGACCTTGAACAGCAGCATAAGCAAGCCCGCAGTCCCTTTCTGGTAAATCAGGCAATCAAGCACTGGTTTGTTAATGACCTTAAACACCCTTATAGCGAAACCAAACGTTTTGACTGGCACCGAGGCTATCATGTTGGTGGTAAAAGTTTAGCCTGGGGGCGACAATGTTTACGGTTGAGTGATTTAGATTTTTCGGCAAATAAACTTGATGGTCATGGTATTGACTGGCCAATACGATACCAAGATATTGCCCCCTGGTACGATAAGGTAGAGCAGTTTATTGGTGTTATTGGAGAATCACTCAATTTGCCACAACTCCCCGATGGTAAATTTTTACCTCCTATGGCGTTAAATTGTGTTGAACGACACTTTCGTCAAAGCCTTAATCAAGAATTTACTGATCGCACTTTAACCATAGGTAGAATTGCTCATTTAACCGATGACAAAGGTTTTGCCGGACGCAGTAAATGCCAGTACCGCAATCGTTGTATGCGCGGCTGCCCAACAGGCAGTTACTTTAGTGCTAATTCATCAACGTTACCCGCAGCGCATCGTACCGGTAGATTAACCTTAAGAACCGATTCTATCGTCAGCGAAATTTGCTATGACGATAGCAGCAAGTTGGCAACTGGGGTGAAAATAATCGATGCCAAAAGCCATGAGCAATTAACTTTTAATGCCAGAATAATATTCTGTTGTGCCTCTACCATAGCAACCACATCGTTATTGTTACAATCTAAATCGAAACGCTTTCCCAACGGTTTAGGCAATGATAGTGGTGAACTTGGTCATAACCTGATGGATCATCATTTTCAGGTTGGTGCTCGCGCCGATGTTGATGGTTTTGATGACAAGTACTATAAAGGCCGTCGTCCCGTTGGTTTTCACATACCGCGCTTTCGTAATATAAAAACACAAGATGAACCGCTTGATTTTGTGCGAGGTTATGGCTTTCAGGGCTATTGCAGTCGTAGCAACTGGCAGCGCGGCATTAAAGAAATGTCGTATGGCAAAGAGCTAAAAGAATCATTATTAAAACCTGGATCTTGGCGTATTGGCTTGGTTGGTTTTGGCGAATGTTTACCTTATCACGACAATAAAATTAGTTTGAATTACAGCCTGCTGGATCAGTGGGGCTTGCCTACGGTCAGCTTTGATTGTCAATTTAAAGATAATGAACAGAAGATGCGTGCTGACATGAAGGCGCAAGCGGTTGAAATGCTAAGCAAAGCGGGTTACAAAAATGTGACTCCTTATGAGCTTGAAGCTATTCCGGGTCACGCCATTCATGAAATGGGCACGGCTCGTATGGGGCACGATCCCAACACCTCGGTAGTAAATAAGCACAATCAATTGCACGCAGTGGCAAATGTTTATGTTACTGATGGCTCATTCATGGCATCTTCTGCTTATCAAAACCCATCGCTAACTTATATGGCATTTACCGCCCGGGCGGCAGCACACGCGATAAAACAATTTCAAGCAGGTGGTTTCAATCATGGATAGACGAGCTGCAATAGGCTTTTTGCTTAAGTCTCTCGGCGTTACTGCGACTATACCTACACTGGTAACGACTCTTTCTGGCTGTGTTGAGTCTCCTGTCGCGGCGAATGAAAAACTTACTTTTCTAAGCTCTGAACAATACTCACTTGTGCAGGGGATTGTTGATATTATCCTTCCTAAAACTGACATTGTCGGCGCTACTGAACTCGATATTGCTCTGTTTATCGATAGCATGCTCACCCATACAGTCGATACCGAATTAAAGAGTGTTTTTAAACAGGGAGCACAGCAGTGTTCAGCTGAGCTTTTTAGGCAGACAAAACGGTCTCCATTACAGGCCGAATTTGTTCATTACCAGCAACTTATAGCAGAGTTTTTTGATATTGATGATACCCTACAGCAGGATATTTTTATTCAGCAGAGCAAAGTTGTTAGTGAGCTCAATGATGGTCAACGCCAGCAATACAATTTGTATAAGTTCCTATTAACAACACGTCAGCTTTGTTTACTTGGCTTTTATACCAGTGAATATGTAGGCGAACATATTTTAAGTTATGCTCCAATTCCTGGCGAGTATGACGCATGTGTTGACCTTGACCAAATAGGTAATGCCTGGTCAGCATAACCTCTATTATTTATTTTAATTTCAAAATTATCGCCATTTTCAAGCGGTGAAAATAGCTGCACAAGCAAGGTCCTAATTAATACCAATCTGCTAAACCCATTATTTAAAACAGATAAATCCTCAATTGCTGGTTGTTTCACATTGTTTCATATTTGCCTAGTTCTAATGTATGCCTAACTCTATGAAATATATAGATATGGTCATTGTTTTATTGCCTGTTGGTTTTGGTACTGATAATGAGCAAGTTGTTTTTATTTTTAAGTGAAAGTTATTGAAAGTTTCGCTGTGTTCTGTAGTATAGGGTTGACTTATTTAGCATTAACCCAATTCTTGCAGCCACGCTATAGCGTCATGAATAAAGCAGCCATGCGTAAGTTTTCGGAAGTGGCTTTTTCAAAAAACAAACAGGTAAATCAGCAATGAAAACAATGATCAACAAGGTCTTTTTAATATTCTTGATATGGTGCAATTGGAGCAGTGCTTGGGCTTTATCTGAGCCGTCTATTATTCCCCGCCCGGCGCAATTGAAAATGATAAAGGGTAACTATCAGATCCCACAGCAGTTGTTAATTTCCTCTGAGCCACGCTTTAGTAATGAAGTGGCATATCTTAGCCAGTTGTTGTCAAACCACCTTACCGTTATTAGCCAGACAAGTAATGTTGCTGAAAAACATGCTGGCATCATTATCAGTACGAGTAAAAAAGACTTAGGTAATGAAGGTTACCGTTTACAGGTAGATGCTACAGGGGTGAAAATTCAGGCAACCACTGAGACTGGTGTTTTCTATGGCATTCAAAGTTTACTGCAAATGCTGCCTGCAACATTACTTGCAGAAAATTCTACCGTAGAGCAATTAACTTTACCGTATATCAACATAACTGATACACCACGTTTTTCATGGCGTGGCTTTATGTTGGATGAAGCGCGTCATTTTCAAGGTAAACAAGAAGTAAAACGTCTACTTGAGCAAATGGCGCAACTTAAAATGAATGTGTTTCATTGGCACTTAACTGACGATCAGGGCTGGCGTATTGAGATCAAAAAATATCCGCGCTTAACTGAAATTGGTTCAAAACGTAGTGACACTCAGCTTGGCGGTTGGAACAGCAAAAAGCGCTCAGGTGAAGTCCATGAAGGTTTTTATACTCAAGACGATATCCGAGAAATAGTTGCCTACGCTGACAAGCGTCATATCACTATAGTGCCTGAAATTGGTATGCCGGGTCATGCCAGCGCTGCCGTTGCCGCCTATCCTGAGCTTGGCACCGGCCGTCGTCAAATTGAAGTCCCTGTGGTGTTTGGCAAAATGGTCGATAGCTACAATGCCGCGGATGAAAAGGTTTATCAAATATTAAGCGACATTCTCGATGAAGTGGTCGCATTATTTCCTGGGCAGGTGATCCACATTGGTGGTGATGAAGTGCGTTTTGACCAGTGGCAAGAGAGTGCTGAGATTAAAGCATTAATGACTCGAGAAAAGTTGCAAACCATGGCCGATGTACAGATTTATTTCACCAACCGCATGTCTAAAATCATTGAAGCTAAAGGTCGACGGATGATGGGCTGGAATGAAATTATGGGTGATGATCTGCATGGCTTCCTTAAGGATGGCCAAACCGGAAAAGCGGCAGAGCTGTCTAAGAGTGCGTTGGTTCATTTTTGGAAGGGCAATAGAGAACTGGCCGAAAATGCCATTAAAAAAGGTCATCAGGTAGTGAACTCATGGCATATGTACACCTATTTAGATTACGGTTATCGCACCATTAGTATGGCTAAAGCTTATCATTTTGATCCGATATTTTCCGGTTTAGAAAAAAAGTACCACAACAAGGTTGAAGGTTTAGGTTGTCAAATGTGGGGCGAATGGATCCCAACAGTAGAGCGCATGTATAAGCAAGTGTTTCCACGCCTTAGTGCCTGTGCGGAAGTTGGCTGGACAGACTTAGCGCGTAAAGACTTTGGCGGATTTCAACAGCGGATGAAAACCCAGTACCAACGCTGGCAAATTCAAGGTATTCCTTATGCCGACAATAACGACAAAGTATTAACTGCAAAAGACTTTTTCAATCAACCTTTGGTCGCTAACTGGACTCCTGCAGAGCTGACGACTGGGTTTAACAAGTTATCTTGGGAAGTTACTGAACATGTTAAAAAACAAGGCAAAATTAACGTCGCCATGCTTTATCGTGAAGGCAAAAATGCTCTTGAAATTGAATCCCTAGAACTTTATGAAAATGGCAAACGCATTGCCAAAGATAGGCACTATGCATTAAGTGGCGAAATACTATCAAATATTGTCTACAAGCTAAAACTACCTGAGTATAAATCAGATGCCACTTATACGTTAAAAGCGTCGGTAAAAGGCAGCCTAGGCATCGATTCATTCGGACAAGTGAAAATGTGGCAAGCGGATTGAAGTTTGCAAGCATTTTGCTGTTCCAGACATTGAAGGTAATTCTAGATATTTTGGCTAGCCCCTTTTATTTCTAAACATATAAAAACATTAAAGGATTAAAATGAAACACTTATTAATCATAGTATTAAGTTTATTAACGGTTGCTTGTGGAGGCGGCGGTGAAAGTGATACTGACACTTCACCAAACATTGAGGTTGTTGGTGCTGCAGTTATTTCAATTTATATTGGTGAAACCTATAAAGACCTAGGTGCAACAGCTGAAGATGATATTGACCAAGATATTAATGATAAAATAATCATAACTACCGATTTAGATACATCTGTTGAAGGGGTCTATGAGGTAATTTATACCGTGACTGATAGCGGAGGAAATACCGCAACTACCACTAGAGCTGTAGAAGTGAAGAGCCCTATTTATGCTTTAAGTTTTACAGATCCTAATTTAACTTTATATGAAGGTAGCTACACGCATCGATTTTATTTTGAATTTGATGTAATTGAAAAGGTCGATAAAGTTGTAAATTTTAACATTCAAGAAAGTTCGACAGCTGAAAGTGACATAGACTATCGCTTAATTTCAAGCGAATTCACCGTATTCAAAGGTTTGAATCGAGGTTATATCGAATTAGAGTTGCTTGATGATGATTTCGATGAAGGGAGTGAAGTTATTGATATATCGCTAGTTGATCCAAATTTAAAAGAAATAGTATTCATTCAGATCACTCTCGACGATAAAACTACTACCGCAGTTGCACATAATGATTTACCAAGTTCTGCCATCACATCACCTGTATCTATTATTGATGATTATATGTATATCATGGGGTCTAGGAGCATAGATAAGTATAACCTTATAGATGAAGTTTCTAGCACTAATAGCGCACCTGCTGTGGACAATTCATATGGTGATTCTATCGTTTATAACGAAGAAATATATTTTTATACGGGCGGCAGTTTATATAACGTTAATGAAAAAGATTTTAATTATGAGCTAATTTCACAAGCACCAATATTTCTAGAATGGACAGCAGAATTACAAGTCTTAAATAACGAATTATATGTTATTGGTGGAAAAACCATCGATGAAAGTTCATCAACAATAGTGCAAGCTTTTAACTTTGATACTCAAACCTGGAGCAGTAAAAGTGATTTAAACCATAACAGGTATGGTGGAGCGACAGGGATAGTAAATGGAGAAATATTTGTTTTTGGTGGAAATTATAGTAGTGGTACGTCAGAAAAATATGATCCTAAAAGCAATACTTGGGTTTACATAACTGCTAATGCAAAATTAGCTGGATCTTTTAGTTTTAGTACTGCGATTAGTAATGGCAATTTTATTGAAATTATTACTTCTGATATATCGGCTGAAACTTCTGTTTTAAGATATAACGCGCTAGCTGATAGTTGGTCAGAGTTTGTGGTAGACACCCCATCTAAAATGAGTATGGACTCAATGCTTTATAAAGGAAGAACATACTTAGTAGGCGGTTTCAGAGGTGATGAGGGAAGCAGTAAAGGCCTTCACTCTTATTATATCGGTGATAATTAATGCTGATTTTAAAGCCTTGATAACTAACCCTAAATTCAAAGAGTTAATTGCACCTGCAAAAGCAGAGTTAGTTACAAAAATATAAGCCACTCAAGTAGAGCAAATAAAGCTTGGCTTTTGTCATTGCGGCATTAAAACAAGAAAAGGCATAAACCGATTAACGGCTTATGCCTTTTTTTAAATCAAGCTAATTAGAAACGGTAGGCGATATTTAGTGAAGACGTTGCTGCGCTGATATCATCGATTTCAGCAAAATCTTCGTAGTCACTCGTTGTACGTAAAGATAAGGTGAAGTCCAAAGCGACTTGTTCCCAATTGTAGCCAATGCCACCACCTAGCTGAGCACCTGAGAAGTCTTCATCAATATCATCATATTCCATTGATTCGGAATAAAAACCAAACGAGCCATAGATTTTAAACCCGGTACTTGCCAAACCCGTACCAGCTAACAGTTGCAATTCACAACCACTTAATTCCAGCTGAGAAAAATCGTCATGTTCAGTATCATAATAAGAAGCCTTGATTGCAACATTATCAGTTGCGCCATAGGTTAATGACAAGTTGTAACCAGTAAACTCATCTTCATCATAGTCACTGTCGTCTGGCTCAAGCACAAGCGCATAAGTACCAATACCCACTTGCCATTGCTTGTCTAGTGCAACTTGGGTTGAATTATCTTCGCTGTTGCTGGGTTGTTCGGCGAATACGACAAAACTAGTGAGTAAAAGGGAAGTAAGGGTAGCGACTTTAATATTTAGCATTTCATTTCCTTATGCTGTTTGTGTGTAAAAAATAGTAATTAATGTTCTTGGTTTAATTTTTTGAAAACCGTGCTGAGACAGCAAGAGTCGTTGGCAAAAAAAATACCTAACCAAGATGATGTTAAGTATTTAAATGCCAACTAGTCCTAGCTGTATCAGTCGCTGGCGATAGCTTTTTCTACTTCCGCTTGCATGTGCTCATGGTTGTAGAAAACATCGTTATGTTCTAGTGCATAGGCTTTTAACGCTGTAGCCATAAAGTGAACAACAGCACGATATTTAATGTCGGTGTAATAGTTAATTAACTCATCGGGGTCGTTTTCCAAATCAAACAACCATGGCTCACCTTCAGGGTTAAAGACTAGTTTGTAGCGATCAGATATTGCGGTGATCCAGCCTTCGCCGGTTTTTGATGATTGGCGCATAAAGGCAAGATCTTGCCATTCCTGGCAATTTTCAGGGTCCATTAATAATGGTGAAGCATCACGGCCGTCTTCGTTACCACTGGCTGCTATGCCGGCTAGTCCCAATAGCGTTTGCTGAAAATCAACTGTGGTAAGTGCTTGAGTTACTACAGTTTTTGCAGGAATCTTCTCTGGATAATAAACCAAGAAAGGAATACGTGCTGAACCTTCAAAAGGTACACCTTTGTTCTGGCGAGCATGTTCACCTTTTAAGTCTCCATGATCTGAGGTAAAGACGATTATGGTGTTATCAAGCAGTTGCAACTGTTCTAACTTGCTATATAACTGCGCCATTTTATCGTCAATGAGCTTGATCATGCCGTAATATCCCTGCATTGAATTGGATTTTGAAGCAGGTTGACCCCAAATTGGCGCATCGGCAGGATCGACATTCATCGTATGGGGTAAGCTAAATTCAACACTCTCGTACATAGTGTCATAAGGCGTTCGTACGGAGTCGGGTCCATGCGGGTCACCTAAACTTAGCATCATTGCAAAAGGCTTAGCTTTATTCAATTCGATAAAATCAAACATTTTATTAAACAGGTAATCGGTAGAAAAAGACGTTTCATCGGCAGCACTTGCGCCTCCATCAGCTACTTTAGGTCCATCAACTGTATCTTCAAATATCTTCCAATGACCTCTATTAAACATATAACGATTGTCGTCAAAACCAAATTGACGCTCTGGTGCCCATTGTGGTTTGCCACTACCATCTAAATGCCACTTACCAATGTAGCCCGTGGCATAGCCACTTTCTTTTAATACTTGCGCAAAAGTAATGGCATCGCCACGAAGTGGTTCGTTATTTTGTACTGCATGATTATTTTGTGGGTACATGCCGGTGACGAATGCACCACGTGATGGTGTACAAACGGGCGCAGCAGCATAGAAACTAGTGGCAATAGCTCCATTGTCTGCTAACCAATCAATGTTTGGTGTTTCTACTACAGTATCACCCCACATTTTAGCCTGTTGTTCGACTAGTCCCTGCCGATATGCACCGAGCGTGCGAAAATTGTGCTCATCGGTCATAACAATAATGACATTAGGCTGAACTGTTTGCTCTGCAGCTGTTACGGGGTGAATGCATAAGATGGTTGTAATAGCTAAAAACAATCGTTGCATCAAGCTTGTTTTGTTCATGATTAAATTGTAATCCTGTGTCGATTTATAAGTCTATGGCGTCTAATTTTTTGTACGACTACACATTATTTCTAAATGCCAGTCTATTTATAGCGTAAATACAGTTCGAAATCAATCGTAGCTTTCGTACGGTTTCGGCTCGGGTTGGCTATAGATAATTGATTTGTTGTTTTATTTAGGTGAGTAGTAAAAAAATACCCGCCGAAGCGGGTATTAAAGGGAGTAGCAGAATAAATTTATTTTGCGTTTATCGCTGAGTTTACTTGCTTGGTCATATGTTCGTTATCAAGGAGGAAAATATCATTGCGTTGCATCGCATAGTTTTTCATCTCGGTTGCCATAAAGCGAACCTGTTCTTTATAAGCAGGTTGTTTGTAGAAGTTAATTAACTCGTCCGGATCTTTTTCCAAGTCGAATAACCAAGGTTCACCTTCTGGGTTGTATACCAGCTTATAGCGCTCGGTAATAGCTGTTAGCCATCCCTCTCCGGTCTTAGATGATTGACGCATAAAGGCGATGTCTTGCCATTGTTTACTGGCATCTTTTACTTTGCTAAGTA
This sequence comes from Thalassotalea fonticola, assembly GCF_032911225.1. Lineage (NCBI taxonomy): Bacteria > Pseudomonadati > Pseudomonadota > Gammaproteobacteria > Alteromonadales > Colwelliaceae > Thalassotalea > Thalassotalea fonticola. The sequence continues at coordinate 3,626,206 of NZ_CP136600.1, forward strand.
GAGGCGTAGCATCGCGACCTTCTTCATTGCCGCTTGGATTAACCCCTATTAAGCCTAGTAGAGTTTGTTGAAAATCTACTGTCGTTAATGCTTGAGGTATCACTGTTTTTGCTGGGATTTTACTTGGGTAGTAGACTAAAAATGGAATACGTGCAGAGCCTTCAAACGGATTGCCCTTATTTTGACGACCATGCTCCCCTTTTAAATCACCGTGATCTGAAGTGAAAACAATGATGGTATTTTCCATCAAGTTTTCATGACGAAGTTCTGCGTATAAACGTGCCATACTATCGTCAATTAACTTAACCATGCCATAGTAATTTTTCATGTTAGGCGCTTTTTTACTGCCACTTGGCTGAGCCCAAATAGGTGCTTTATCTGCATCAACTAGTTGTGTACGAGGTCGTTGAAATTCGATATCTTGGTACATTGTATCGTAAGGTGAACGTACAGTATCTGGGCCATGCGGATCACTCAAACTTAACATCATCAAAAACGGCTTATCTCTGTTGGTGTCAATAAAGTTGATCACTTTGCCAAATTGGTAATCAGTGGAAAATGATCTGGAATCAGCACCTTTTGCACTATATGTTGGTTTGCCTTTTTCGTTTGTTGCAGCAATTTTTGAGCCAGTTTCAGTATCGACAAACTGCTTCCAATGGCCACGGTTATACATATAACGATTATCGTCAAAACCAAAGCTGCGTTCAGGAGCCCAGAGTGGTTTAGCACCGCCGTCTAAGTGCCACTTACCAATATAACCAGTAGCATAGCCTTTATCTTTTAATATATGAGCAAAAGTAATAGCGTCTTCACGTAACGGTACATTGTTTTGCACGGCACCATTATTTTGTGGGTACATGCCAGAGAAAAACGACCCACGTGCTGGTGTACATACAGGTGCAGAAGAATAGAAGCTTGTGGCTATGGCGCCATTATCGGCTAACCAATCTATATTTGGTGTTTCAACAACTTCTTTGCCCCACATTTCACCCTGCTCTTTACTCATCAGCTTGCGATAAGCTCCTAAGGTGCGAAAGTTATGCTCATCGGTCATAATTACCACCACGTTCGGCCTTTCAGCTTTGTCCTTTTCAGAACGCTTACTTGCTGCAAAAGCTGAACTAAGTAAACTTGTCGTAACAAGCGTAGTAATCGTACAGGATAAAATTATCTTTTTGATCATGTCATCTACTCATTTATCAGTATTGTGAAAACGTTAAATTAGTTATAACCCAAAAGTAAGCTAATAACAATTTAATTCTTTCACTTGCTTTCGTTTTTACAAGATCTTTACAATTTAATTGTTTGCTAAGGTTTGTGGGACGTGTCGGGTTGGAGTGACTACACATAATTGTGTAATCACTATTGATGTTATACCAATCTACATAAGTATATAGTCAACTCATTCGTTATGCAGGTTGGTATTAGATGGCAAGCAATCGCTTAAAGCTATTCGCTTGCATCATTTTTTACTTTATAGCCATCAAAATCCCAGCGTTCCAGGCTCGCTGGCGATCTGTTTGTTAAAGCTGCTTTGATTTTAGCAACCACGTCTGGGTGTTTGCTGGCAACGTCATTGTTTTCGCTAATGTCGGTTGATAAGTCAAAAAGCTGAATAGGCGCATTAGGATCTTGCTTCAAATTGGTACGAATACCTTTCCATTTACCCATGCGGATTGCTTGTTGGCCACCTTTTTCTGGGTATTCCCATAACAGGTACTCATGTTGCTGTTGTTCGCCTTTACCCAACAGAGTAGGCGCGATAGAAATACCGTCAGTATCTTCATTGGCTTTTACACCAATTAAATCAGCAAAAGTTGCCATCATGTCATATTGTGCAGAAATTAGATCAGAACTTTGCCCAGGCAATATTTTCCCTTTCCAGTAAGCAATGAACGGCGCGCGAATGCCACCTTCATACAAATCCATTTTTACGCCACGAAATGGCTTGGCACTTTCAAAAAACTCAGAATCTGAACCGCCATTAAAAGTTGGGCCATTGTCACTGGTGAAGATAATTAGGGTGTTATCTTCTATGCCATTCTTTTTCAGAGCAGCAAGCATTTGACCAACATAATCGTCTAATAAGGTTACCATGCCAGCATAAGCTGCGCGTGGGGTTTGATGTGGGAAGTAACCTTTATTGCCAATATATGGCGTTTCATCAAAGGCACCGTCATATTTAGCCAAAGCTTGCTCAGGTAACTGCAGGGCCGCATGTGGGATTGGTGTTGGAAAATACAAGAAAAACGGTTTGTCGGCCTTAGCATTGCTGTTAATAAAGTTAATCGCTTCATCAGCCATTAAATCACCGCTAAACTCTTTGCCTTTAAAAGCAGCATAGCTCTTTGGATCATTAACGGCATCGCTTTTAACGTTACCCTTTTTGATCATTTCAGGATTATCTAGCTCAACAAACTCACGATTTTTTACTAAATATGTTGGGTAATAATTGTGCGCGTGGCGCTGATCAAGGTAACCATAAAACAAATCAAAGCCATGGTCATTTGGATGGCCAGTACCAACCATGCCGCCTAGTCCCCACTTCCCAATGGCTGCAGTAGCATAACCTTGCTCTTTGAACATATCGGCAATGGTACGCGTATCTGGTAAAGGGTGATTGCCGCGCATACGGCCTTTGTTACCATCGCCAGTGTTGCCACGAACATGAGCGTTACCAGAGTGTTTGCCTTCAATAAATGTTGAACGTGAAGGCGCACATACAGCACTGCCCGAGTAATGTTGGGTAAACTGTATCCCTTCTTTTGCCAGGTTATCAATATTCGGCGTTTTAATTTTTGTTTGCCCGTACGCGCCGAGTTCGCTATAGCCCAAATCGTCAGCCAATATATAAATAATATTTGGCGCTTGCGTGGCTTTATTGTCCGCACATGCAGATACACTGAGTAAGCAAGCGGCAATTGTGGATAATGCTGTTAATGTTTTCATAGTTGTTCCTATGTGTTTAAGTATGCTGTAAATTTTGTTTTTTTTCGATATTTTTAAAGTAACGAAGCAGGTTCGTAGTTGAACAGTCATGATTGGCGCTAATACTATCGGTATCTAACTCTAGGTTAATCTTATGCGCTAAGCCTTTACCTAGCTCAACCCCCCATTGATCGAAAGAACAGATACCAAGAATAATGCCTTGTACAAAAATTTTGTGTTCATATAAGGCGATTAGCTGGCCTAAGGTACTGGCGTCAATACGATCGAGTAGTAAAGTATTTGTTGGTCTATTACCTTTATGCACTTTATGGGGAGCAACCATATTGATGTACTCTTCGGTGCGGCCTTTTGCTTTTAAGTCTTCACGTACTTGCTCTTCGTTTACTCCGGTCATTAATGCCTGAGTTTGTGCAAAAAAGTTGGCCATTAGCGTTTGGTGATGATCTTTTACCGGGGTCACGCTTTGTACCGAGCCGATAAAGTCGGCCGGTACTATATTATTGCTTTGGTGCAAATATTGATAAAATGCGTGTTGACCATCTATGCCCAGTTGTCCCCAAATAGTAGGTACTGTCGCATAATCTATTGTGTCGCCATGCCAGGTAACAGACTTACCGTTACTTTCCATTTCTGCCTGTTGTAAATAAGCGGTGAGCATATGCAATGTTTGGTCATAGGGTAGGATCGCTTGTGATTTGGCACCCAGAAATGTGGTGTTCCACACACTCAATAGCGCCATGATAACCGGCATGTTTTTATCTAACGGAGCGTTTTTAAAATGTTCATCCATAGCCTTGGCGCCAGACAATAGTGCCTTAAATTGGTCAAACCCTAAACTTATAGCAATGGCTAAACCTATGGTTGACCATAAAGAAAATCGACCGCCAACCCAGTCCCACATGGTAAAAATATTGTCACTGTCTATCCCCATTTTTGTTGCATTTTCGGGTTTTGCGGTTACCGCGACAAAGTGTTTAGCAATGGCTTTGTCATCAAACGAGGCGGACGTTAACCAGTTAATTGCCGTTCGTGCATTAGTGATGGTTTCAGTTGTGGTAAAAGTTTTAGATGAAACAATAAATAGTACTTTTTGCGGATCAAGCGGTTTAAGCACATTCGCAATTTGCGTGCCGTCAACATTTGATACATAGTGAACATTAATGCTGTCGTCACTATAGTTTTGCAGTGCTTCCGTAACCATTTGCGGCCCTAAGTTAGAGCCTCCTACGCCAATATTGACTACGTCGGTAATGCGCTTGCCTGAATAGCCTAACCATTGTCCCTGTCGAACTTTATTAACAAAAATTTCCATTTTGTTTAATTGCTGCTGTACTTGCTCACCAACATCTATACCTTCAACAATAAGTGGCGTTTTCACGCTGCCTCTAAGGGCACTGTGCAAAACCGCGCGTTGTTCAGTTTTATTGATTTTTTCGCCATTGAACATGCTGTCACGCCATTGCGGTAACTCACATTGGTTAGCTAAGGTAATCAGTGTATCGATCACTTCCTGATCAATCAGGTTTTTTGAATAATCGAGCAGCATGCTGGGCAGCTTGATTGAAAATTTGCTAAAGCGCTGATCATCTGCAGCAAATAAGTCATTCATATGCTTATTTTTGTTTAATACAGCAAGTTGTTTAAGATGCTTCCAGCTAGCCAAATGTTGGCGACTTGTCATAAGTTTTCTCTGTGTTTCATTAGATGGATATGGTTGTTAACGCGTGGTGAGTGATGCCATATACCAGTTCTCTTAATTAAGTGTTCTACTTTTTCATGAGAGAAAAAGGATAAATACAAGGCATGAAATTTAGTAAGTAGTTATTCTACTTATAAATTTTATAACGCTGTAGTTATTCATTTTAACCATTAAAAATGACCAGTTAGTTATGAGGATTGGTATTAAAGTATGTATCTTCAAACCAGGCAATTCAGAATGCATTCGCTCAATTACGAGCGAATGCATTCTTTAAAATGGTTACTTTTTTGCTGACCATTGCTTGATTTTATGGCCTTTTATCGCATAAAAAAGAATAAAGCCGTAACAAGGTAGCATGATCCAATAAGAGGCTTGGGCATTGTTGGTAGACTCAGCAAGTGCTCCGTATAGAAGTGGGAAAATAGCACCGCCAGAAATACCCATAATCAATAATGCCGAGCCTGAGGCCGTGTGTTTACCCAGATCTTTTAATGCCATAGGCCAAACGGCTGGCCAAACCAAAGCATTGGCAAAACCTAGCAGTGCGACAAATAACACAGTGTTAGGGATCGCATTAACACCGGTCCAAAAAAACATGCTGTCCCAAATTCCTGTGCTGCTAGTACTGGTGGTGGTAATTAATAGTGAAAAAAGCAAGCCAAGCAGCGCCGAAGTTACTAAAGCTTTTTCTTGGCTAATCCAACGAGGTATTGCAATCATGCCGATAATGTAAGCAGAAACCATAAATGCCATAGTATAAGCCGTTAATTCTCCAAAGTTTTCAACGCCCATTTGTTTACCATAAAGACCAATGGTATCTCCAGCAACAACTTCGGCACCTACATAGAAGAATAAGGTGATCACGCCAAGAATTAATTGTGGAAATTGTAAGATGCTTTTCTTATTTCCATGGGCATTGTCAACTGCTTCATCATCAAAAGTAGGCTCCGGTAGTGGTGAAACTTTTATCGCTAAGGCTAAAACAACTAGCATAACGGCCATAATGATATAAGGCGTAATCAATCTTTCTGAAAGTTCTTGTAATTCTAGTAATCGTTGAGCGGTGTCTAGCGAGGCTAGACGCACTTCGTTAAATTGTGACATATCAGTCAATACATATGCGGTAAAAACGATCGGTGCAATAATTCCTGCACTTTTATTAAGAATTCCCATCATGCTAATGCGGACAGCAGCTGTTTCGCGTGGTCCAATTAGTACAATGTAAGGGTTGGAAGCGGTTTGTAGTATGGTTAAACCAGTACCTAAAATAAACAGGGCGGTTAAAAATATACTATACATTTTAGTTTGCGCTGCCGGAATAAAAATTAATGCGCCGATGGCCATTACAAATAAGCCAATAACGAGTCCGTTTTTATAGCCTGTTCTTTTTAAAACCGCAGCCATTGGCAGTGCCGTAACTGTATAGGCAATATAAAATACCAAGGTAACAAAATACGCTTCAATATGGTTCAGTTCACAGGCTATTTGTAAAAACGGTATTAAAGAGCCGTTTAGCCAAGTGACAAAACCAAACATAAAAAACAAACCACCAATAATAAGCATTGGTACCATACTTGACCTAGGTTTTTCGGATGCTGTAGCGCAAACGTCCATTATTTTCTCCTGACTAATTTTTGTTGTAAGAGAGAATTTCACTTAACAAATTTAGTTGTATCTATGGTTTAGTGAAACCGCTCTGCTTTCATTTGCTTTCTGTTTGTAGGGCATTTGTAGCATGTTAGCGAGGTAAATGCCATGTTAATTTTACTTTAACCTGTTGTGAAATGAAATGAAAGTGTTATTATGTTGGCGATGATTTTACCAAACACGCGGAATTTTCGTTTATTAGCGGCATGCTTTATCATCATTAAAAGCTGCAGAAAACTTCCCCGATAAGAGAGTAATATGAAAATAAAAACACTATCTCATTTAAGTAGCATGATAGTTGCTGCCATGCTGTCGGTAGGCTGTGACGCCGCTAAAAAAGACATCGTGGTAGAACAAAGCCAAGACAATAGTTACAGCAGCTCTTGGTCAAACATTAAAGATGGTCATTATTTAGGCAGCGATCTTTGGGCTAACCCAGTACAAGACTGGCGCATTAAAAATGGTGAATTAGAATGTAATGTCTCTGGCGGCGAACGCAACATTTTCTTACTGACTAAATCATTAAATGATGCCAGTGGTAACTTTGACATGGCGGTAACGGTTCGTCCTTTAGCTGAATTTTTAGCACAACCTACAAAAGGGTATGTTGGCTTTCGTTTAGGTGTGAATGGCCAATTTAATGATTATCGAGATTCAGCTGTACATGGTCGTGGTATGAAGGTTGGTATAGATAGCAAAGGCACTTTGTTTATCGGTAAACAGGAAGGTGAGCAAATAAGCTTGAATGAACAGCCTATTCGGTTACATTTTACTGGCACAACAGAAGCGAAAAACAGTGCACTTACGTTAACCGCATTTGATGCAAACAATCAGCAACTTGCCCAACTTACCCGAAACGTAGCAAGCAGCGTTGTTGCTGGCGGGACTGGCTTAGCTTGTCATGCGGGTGATAACAGAACTCGTGAAGGCATGCCTTTTCAGCGTGGTAAAACCAAACGTGCTGGTAACATCGGATTTGCGTTCAGTGACTGGACTATTAATGGTGATGTGATTGCCACGAATGCTGACCGCACCTTTGGTCCGATTGCATTTAGCATGTATACCTTAGATAAAAACACCATGAAAATGACGGCACAAATGCTGCCTGTGCCTAAAGAAGCGGGTACCCAAATAACTTTAGAGTTGCAATCTGCTGATACGAAAACATGGCAACAAGTGGCATCATCTACCATGGTGGATGATTCCCGCACGGCTCATTTTAGTATTGAGGACTGGCTGTATAAACAAGATATGCCGTACCGCATAGGTTACCAAATGGCAGATCGCGCCGGTAACACTAGTCAGCATTATTATCAGGGTAAAATCAGTAAAGAGCCGGAAATTGGTTCACAACTAAAAGTAGCCAGTTTAAGCTGTCACTTGGATTTAGGTTTCCCTCATCAAGATATGGTCAGCTTTATTGATTCGCATAATACTGATTTAGTATTGTTCACAGGTGATCAGTATTATGAAGGTAATGCTGGCTATGGCGTGCAAAAAGCCCCTCTTGCTGCCGCAAATTTAGATTATTTGCGCAAATGGTATCAATTCGGTTGGGCATTTCGTGACCTTTATCGAGATGTGCCGAGTGTTTTCTTAGTTGATGATCACGATGTATTTCACGGTAATATCTGGGGCGATGAAGGTAAAGCGGCTTCAGGTAAACCCGGTGCTGACATACAAGACTCAGGCGGTTTTAAAATGCCTGCACCTTGGGTTAATGCTGTACAGCGTTCGATGACTTCACATATGCCGGATCCGGTTGATCCTACTCCGGTTAAGCAAGATATTTCGGTTTATTATACTGATTTGAATTACGCTGGTGTGTCATTTGCGATTTTAGAAGACAGGAAATGGAAAACCTCGCCACGCAAAGCCTTGCCTGACGCTAAAATTAAAAATGGTTTTTCCAATAATTTAGACTGGGATGCGAAAGAAAGTGGCGATACGGCTGGTTTAAATTTATTAGGCGAACGTCAAATGAATTTCTTGAACGAGTGGGCGCAAGATTGGTCTGCAGATGCGAGAATGAAATCGGTGGTTTCACAAACTTTATTTTCCAGTGTTCAGACCCGTCCGAAAAGTGACATTATTAACTTTAAAGACAGAGGCATGGGCCCGGTCGCCGTAGGCGACTATCCTGAAGAAGACATAACCGTACAAGATTTTGACACTAATGGCTGGCCACAAACACCACGTCAAAATGCATTAAAATTAATGCGTAAAGGCTCTGCATTTCATATTGCTGGCGATACTCACTTAGGAGTAACGTTCCAATATGGAATTGATGGTTGGAATAATGGTGCATGGGCGATAGGTTCACCGGCTATCTCTAATACTTGGCCTCGTCGTTGGTTTCCAAAATCTTTACCACTTAATTATGTAGAAGGTCAGCCGCGTAATCTGGGTGAATATTATGACGGTTTTGGTAATGAAATTACTGTTAAAGCCGTTGCCAACCCGACAGTTACTGATATCGAGCCGGTTAGAATCAATCAACGAGCACCGGGCTATAATATTTTAACGTTTGATACCGCCGCGCAAACCCTTAAAGTTGAAGCCTGGCCACGTTGGGTAGATCCACAAGCTGATGATGCAAGTCAATTTAAAGGTTGGCCGATGACATTTAATCAAAAAGATAATGGCTACCCAAGTAATGGTCATGTTTTACCTACGATTAGCGGTTTATCAAAATCTGGTGCGGTTATTCAAGTAGAAAATCAACAAACTCAGGAAATTGAATATACCTTGCGTTTTACCGGTGAAACCATTTCTCCTAGAGCGTTTTCTGATGGACTTTATACCGTGCGCTTGTACAACGAAGAGATGGAGTTAATAAAGACCTTAGCCGATCAACGTACTCAAAAGTAAACGATAGTAAACTGTAAACCATCATTGTTTGTGTTAACGCTGCTCTTTGAGAATAAGAGCAACGTTAACACATACTCTTATTTATTCGAACCAAAAAACAGGTAAAAGTTATGAACTTTAAACCCTTATTTGTACTTGGCATTATTGCGAGTTTATCTTTGTCGGTCGAAAGCAAGCAACAAACGGCTAACCAAAGTAAACCCAATGTATTAATTGTTTTTGTTGATGATTTAGGCGCGATGGATATCGGCAGCTATGGTGCATCGTTTCATGAAACACCAAATATTGATGCGTTTGCCAAGTCGGCAGTACGTTTTAGTGATGCCTACTCGGCATCACCTGTTTGTTCGCCAAGTCGCGCGGCACTTTTAACTGGCAAAGCTCCGGAACGGGTAAAAATTACTGATTGGATACCAGGTGCCAAGCTTGCGGAAAACGCACCGCTGGTTACACCGAAAATATTGAATGAATTGCCGTTAACTGAAACCACTTTGGCTGAAACGTTCAAAACTAATGGCTATAAAACATTTTTTGCCGGTAAGTGGCATTTAGGTGATCAAGGTTTTTTTCCAGATCAACATGGTTTTGATGTTAATATTGGTGGCTACCACAAGGGCTCACCGAGAAGTTACTACTCACCCTATAAAAACCCAAAGTTAGAAAACGGTCCTGACGGAGAGTATCTAACCGATAGGTTGACCAATGAAACTTTAGACTTTATGAAAGAGCAGGGCGATACTCCGTTTTTTGCGATGTTGTCTTTTTATACTGTGCACACTCCCTTACAGGCTGCGAAACCTTATTTATCGTACTATCAACAAAAAGCCGAAGCTTTACCTGCGCTGAGCGTAACGACAGAAAAAGAACGCAATGACACCAAAACACGATTGCGCCAAGACAATGCAAAGTATGCCTCTATGGTACATGCTATGGATGTAAATATTGGCCGTTTACTTAAAGGTATGAAGGATACTGGTCTAGATCAAAATACCATTATTGTATTTACTTCTGATAATGGCGCCTTGTCGACATTGAAAAGACCTGGGCCGGCCAGTAACAAACCGTTCAGAGCAGGGAAGGGCTGGATTTATGAAGGTGGCATTCGAGTACCGATGATCATTCATGCCCCTGGTGTGGCTCAACAAGGCACTGTATCTGCAGAGCCAGTGATCACCACAGATATCGCACCAACTTTGCTCGAACTTACCGGGATCAACAAGCATCAAATGACTACTCTGGACGGTGTTAGCTTAGTGCCAGTATTAACACCTAAAGGCAAAATTGGGCGAAAAGCCGTGCGGGTTTATTATCCACATTATCATGGTTCAAAATCAAAGCCGTCTTACATGGTACGTGAAGGTAATTGGAAGTTAATATATTTTTATGAAAGTGGTGATACAGAATTGTATAACTTAGCTGATGATATTGGCGAGCAAGTCAATTTAGCCAATGTTAACCCTAAAATGGCCGCTCGAATGAAATCAGAGATGCAGCAATGGTTAAACTCGGTCGAGGCTGAACAGCCGAAATTGAAAAATAAAAAATAAATACCTTAGCACACTCCATTTCTCTACATGAGTGCACTGGTGCTGTCTGCGTTGGTGCATTTTTGTTAAAAAAATTCAATCATTTATATTTCTTAGCTGACGAACAACATTTTATCGGTTACTCTAACCAAAAAGAAAGCTATATTCAGTTTCCTTAGCTTATACAGGCTTAGAAATAACGAATAAAAACCTTACTGAAAGGAAATGTGAAATGTTAAGTACAATAGAGCGCCGACAAGAAATTGTGATGCTAACGGAAAAATTAGGCAAGGTTTCGGTTAAAGAGTTGGCCGAAAAGTTTGAAATTTCAACGGTCTCAATCAGACACGATTTAAATGAACTTAATAATCTTGGTTTAGTAGTGCGTTCTCGCGGTGGCGCTGTTGCCAGTAACCGCTTAACTAAAGAGCTGTCAATTAAAGAAAAGCATAAAAGCAATCATGCTATTAAGCAGCTCATTGGTAAGGCCGCGGCTAACTTAATTAACGATGGCGAGTCTATAATCATTGATTCAGGCTCTACAACGGAAGAAGTAGCGCCTTACCTATCGACCAAGAAAGACTTAACGGTGATGACAAATGGCTTGAATATAGCCAATGAGTTGAGCAATATTCCTGAATGTGAAGTATTGGTTGCAGGTGGCAGTTTACGAAAAAAATCATTATCGTTTTATGGCGCAGATGCGATAAAGCAATTAGGAAATTATAACTTTTCGAAAGTTATCCTCGGCGTCGATGGTATAGATGCAAAATGTGGTATAACTACGCATTTTGAACCAGAAGCCAACGTTAATCAGGCAATGTGTAATAGTGCACAAACGGTAATTGCAGTTACCGACTCTTCTAAGTTTAATAAGTACTCACTCTATTCAATTTTACCGCTAGAAAAAATTGATATTATTATTACCGACAAGGGTATACCACAAGAATACATAGATATTTTTGAATCTTTAGACATCGAATTACAAATCGTTGATGCATAGTTATAACCGATAACATGTAAAAATATAATTATTGTAAGACTTTGAAACCACCGAATATTTATAGTTACGGTGGTTTTTTTATTTCATCAATAAACTCATACCTCACCAAAACGCATATAAAACAAGGGGCTTTAAGCCTTGCTCAGCGTAAAACAAGCTATTGTAAATTTATTGTAAACTTTTTACTTTCGAAAGCTTGTGAAATTTTCGTGTTGTTGTTATGATGATTTCGATAAATTAAATAAAATAATAATAAATAGGCCAAGTTGCCTACTTAGAAAACAAAAAATATAGCATTTTGGATAGCTTGAACCATAGCTGGTTTAACTGTTAGGAGAGAACATGAAATTTAATAAAAGTAGTTTGTCTATTCTAATTTCTGCGATCATTACCGGAAGTATTACACCTTGTGCCTTTGCTCAAGAAAATACCAATGAAGCAAAAACAGAGCTTACCAGTGCCGAGCAAGCTCGCGCACTAAAAGAGCAGCATGAAAGTGAAGAAATAGAACGCATTATTGTTCAAGGCTATGAAGCCAGTTTAGATGCCGCAGAAGAAAATAAACGCAATGCCGACCAATTCTTGGATGCCGTAAGCGCGTCAGGGCTAGGCGAGTTTGCTGATGATAGTGTCGGCGATACACTAAATGGCATTGCTGGTGTAGACATTGATAGTAATGATGGTATTGCTGATGGCATTTACGTTGGCGGTTTACCTCCAGAATATAACCAAATTCAAGTTAATGGTAACACCTTAGGTGCGGGCACCAATGATAGTGCTTCATTTGTCAGTGAAGGTGCAACAACCTCTGGGATATTTTCTACTGCAGTACTTTCAGGGCTGGAAGTATTTAAATCGGCACGAGCAGATAAATCTGAGGGTTCACTTGGTGGTACAGTTAACTTTAAAACCTGGAAACCACTAAATTTTAAAAAACCTAAGTTTAATGTCAACCTGACCGCCGGTTATCATGAAATGGATGAGTCAAATGATGGCAAAGCCAGCTTCCTGTATGGTGATCGTACTAATGATGAAAAATTTGGTTGGGTGATCACTGCCTCGCACGATATCACCAAGGGGCGTATCGATACGTTCTCGGCAAGTGACCAAAAGCTAAGGATCTATGATTTGCGAGATTCTACCGATCTTGCTGGAAATCCAGTGGATGATGGCAGTAGAGAAACAGCATTGGCAGGTGATTATCATTTTAGAGTAAAAGACAGAGAAACTACTCGTACTAACTTAGTGACAGCGTTTCAATACCAAGTAAATGATGATTTAACTTTGAGCATAGAAGCAAATTATGCAAAATTTTCTCGTTGGTTCCACGAAGAAAAAAATTCATTTCAATTTAAAACAAATGCAAAATACTACGTTGATGACAGTGTCTTTATTGATGAACCAATGTCTACTCCTAATGAAGCTGTAGAACGTTTCATTACTTCTGGTGTTGCATTTGATGGTTCTCAAACTTTAATCAATTTTGAGCGTGAAACTGAAGATGAAGCGAAAGGCTTAAACTTTCAGGCCGATTGGATAATAAATGCTAATTGGGACATGCAGCTAAAAGCAACCTATTCTGAAAACAGCTTTGAATGGACACCAAATGATAAAGCGCACCAGTCGATGAAACGTGATGGTGTGCCTATGGTTTATCAAACCGATGTTAATGGTGGCATGCCTGAAATCTATTTTTTAAACTCTGATATTGATGCCGGTGGTTATATGTTTAACTACGCTCAATATCCAAATTTTGATATTAATGACAAAAATACCTGGGCACCTGCGATTGATGCGACAGCAAATGAGAATAATGAATATTTGTCTAATGCACAATCAGCTGATACCAAAGATAATAGTGTAGAAACGGCAACCTTAGGGACTGATTTTACCTATTACATGGACAATTCAGATTATTTTAACTTGATCAAGTTTGGCTTTAAATATACCAACAATGAAAGTCATTTTGCTTCACAAACGACTAATAACAAAAAAGTATTTCCGGCCAGTAATTTTAAAGAAGATTTTTCGCTGGATGATTTAGGCGAGCTAACGGCAACTGAAGAGTTTATGGGCGGTCACAATTATCAGGGCATTCCATTAACGTGGCAAAGCTGGAATTGGGATACGTTCAATGACATCGTCTGGAACAGTGGCGCAGGCACTTGGCCTGGTCTAGGTATCACTGATATACCTGCGTTTATGGCTCTTGATGTACAGCATGTGACTGAATTGAACAGTATTGCCGCCTATGCCATGACTTCATTTGAAGTTGGCCAGTTATCGGGTAATGTCGGCGTAAGATACGTTTACGATGATTACGAAGCGTATTCATACAACTTAAAAGATGAACTTGTAGATAGTATGGAAGCCATGGTGTATTTGCCAGGTGAAGCACCGGAGGGGGAAGATTCAATTAATGAAGAGGCAATGGCCGCCTGGAATAACCCTGATAACTTTAATAAGTTAACCGGAGGCCGCCAGGAAGATTATCTACTACCAAGCTTTAATGCGCGCTATACCTTAGCTGAAGATTTATTCTTACGCTTCTCGGCGGCGCTAACAATGAACCGTGCCCCTTATGCGGCCACCAAAGCAAAAGCCAACTTTAGTTATGGAGAAGATGATGAGTCGGGTGATGATATCTTATACATCAATGGTCAAAACCCAGCACTTGAGCCTACCTTCTCGCGTAACTACAATCTAGGTATCGAATGGTATTTACCAAAACAAGGGTCAGTGACTTTAGCCGTTCGACATAAAAATTTATACAACGTGCGCAGCAAGGAAGAGGTTGAGCTTGAATTAGATGAAAATCCATTCACTGGCGAGCCATTAACTGTTGATAAAGTTCGAATTACTCGCCAAGCTAATGACGGCTCAGGCACCGTTGATACGGTAGAATTTGGTGTACGTCAAAAACTTAAGTTTTTACCAGGTTTTTTACAGCATACCGGCTTTAACTTTAATACCAGCTACAGCGAGTCTGACGTAACTAAGCCAACCACAAATGGTAAAGCAAAATTACCAAGACCACCAAAGGTTGGGTTTAACGCGCAACTGTATTACCAACACAAAGCTGTTACTGCCCGTTTATCCTACAAATGGCGCGAGGAGCGTTTGACCAGAGCCGCAAATGATAACTCTTTGGCGACGCTAGACGATTACCGTCGTAATTTGGATTTTTCTACAAGTTATAAGTTTAACAAGAACTTTAAAGTAAGTTTCAATGTGAGGAACGTACTAGAAGAGAATCATCGTCGTATAGCTGAAGAAGGTGGGCTACTTGTCGGTGAGGTATATAATAGCCGTCACTTCATGTTGACAGGTCACTATACAATGTAACCGTGAAACACTATTAAAAAAGCCAGGAATATTCCTGGCTTTTTTGTTTGTAGGAAATACCCGTAATCAGCAATTTCGCAGATATTGCAGCCAACTTTTTGAACTAATTAATTGTTCATTAACTTTACAGTGAATGGAAAATAGCTTTGATAATAAAGGAGATGGCCCACCCGACAGGAGTCGAACCTGTGACCTCGCCCTCCGGAGGGGCGCGCTCTATCCAGCTGAGCTACGGGTGGTTTAGCTAACCTATAATACTAAAAGGATTATCAGTATCTTTACGGTAAGTAACGCCATTTTATAGATCAGATAGTTACTGTCAACCAATGAGTTAAGGTATGAGCTTGTTTGTTGAAATAAGAAGCGTTTTTGAGGGTTTAAGTCGTTTAGCAATAAGCAAAATAGATATTATCAACTACCCTTTAGGAATACTGGATTTAAAAATTATAGCAACTAGTTGGCAATGCATTCATTGAATTTATCAGTAACCCATTTAGTATCAAGCTTAAACTTTGGCGGTGCAGAGCGCTTTGTCATTGATTTAAGTCAACAGCAAAAAGATGACGGCATAAATGCTAACATTATCTCCTTTGGAACTGACACTGATCCTTTATTGGAGCAGTGTAAAAAAAACCAACTGGAAGTGCTAACCATTAATGCGATTAAATTAGTGGCGCATTATCGATTCTATATAGCGGTAAAGGATGCCGATGTGGTCCATATTCATTCACCTCATGTGTTAAAGTTTTTGGTTCCTATCTTGCCCTTGCTGATAAGTAAAAAAATAATCTACACTCGCCATGGCGCACATCCTTTTAATCAACGCTTGTGGTTAATCGTCCACCGTTTCTGTCAAAAGTATATTGATCACATTACCTTTGTTTCCGAAGAAGGTAAGCAAATATTCACTGATAACCATGGCTGGCATAGTAAAAATAAAAGTGTAATTGATAATGCGGTAAGGCTTCCTCGCATCATTAAACGACAGCAAAATAATAAACAAATAAGCTTAGGTTCAGTTGGGCGGATGGTCGATTTAAAAAATCAAATTTGTTTATTAGAGGCGCTAACTAAACTTAGTATGGAAGAATTACAGCACATTAATTTGCATTTCTTTGGTGATGGCCCATGTATGGGAAAATTAAAGACCTATCAGCAGCAACATTTAGCTGACTGTAGTATTTATTTTCATGGCTCTGTGGCTGATCGGCAAAAGATTTACAGCTCATTCGACGTGTTAGTTGTTACCTCGGAGACGGAAGGATTATCTTTAGTAATAATAGAAGCTATGGCTTCTGAATGTTGTGTGATTGCGACAAACGTAGGCGGTAATCCTCTGTTAGTGAGTGACAATGAGACAGGGTGGTTATTTGAGTACAACGATAGCACTAGATTAGCGAACTTAATTAAACGTTGCCTAGAAGATAACAATGATGTGAAGGCATTTGCGCAAAAATCAAAACAAAAGATTTCTGAGCAATTTTCATTATCCAAATGTGCTCAAGCGTATCAAAATATATATGTTGATTAGCGCATCTATCTGCACGGTTCTGCTTATATTCTGTAAATTAAATACTACTTTAACTTAGCACTCTCAAATTCTTCAGCAAGTTCCGTTAAAACCCAAGGCATATTTCCGGTAGTACCAAACCACCAATTGAATTTTCTTACCGGGCTTAACTGCCATCGCGTTCGATTTTTATCATTCACCTGTAGGCTATGCTGGCATGATAACAGCAGCTTATCCGCAAGACGAACTAGTTGAGTAATATCTTCACCGTCTAGTTTTGACAAATACGCAGATAAACTGACCATCCCTGCTACATCGCAAGCGTGTTGTATATCTGACCATTGCTCATTATTTTCCAATGTAGGCCTTTCCAGAAAAATTAAATATTTAGGTACTATTCTTCCTTTGATTTGCCCATCTGATGCAGTATAAGTTCCATGACGGAGTACTGATTTTCCCAGAGATTTAATGATATTCTTACTTTTTTCATTCCCGGATAATTGAAATAAACGCCAAAACTGATAACTTGCTAATGCACTCATCCAGGGGGAGCAAACCAAGTCATCCGCCTTTCCTCCTTCATGAACTCCATAGGGATGAGCGATACAATCATAAGTATTCGCATTGAATGAATACAGTGCGGAAGAGGTACCATCAACCAAGTCCTGAATACGAACTAACGCTGTGATGCTTTGATTCAACTCCCATTGAGTAATCGCTGCTGCCAGTGCTACCGCTAAGTTACGTTCGGTCCAGAACCCTACCTTTTGAGTATACTTACTCGGCCAACTTAATGTATTGATAAATATTTTATGAATGGCTTTTTTTAAAGACAGTCTTGGGTAAAACATATAATCAATTAACAAACCAGTGTTCAATAAGTATTTATGATCTGCATTTTTTTTTAATCCAAAGTAGCCCTGTTCGGTTAAATTTTGTTGATAAAACAGCGCCGCTTCATGAGCCTTATGTTTGATTGTTATATCCCCTGTTTTAAAATAGAGTTGATATAAAACGTATACACGGTCATATAACCAAGGTGCTGGGTCCGTTAATTTTTCCTGGATTTTTTTATGTTCGGCAATCGCTTTATCATCAGTAACAAAATCAGAATAATTTATATAAGCCTTATTGAACCAATAGAAGTCATCACTTATAGGAGCTAATAATGGCGCATATAAAACGTTACTAAGCCAATCTATTGGAAATTTTGCATCAATTGTTTTTGTTATGTGGTTATCATAAGGAGCTATTTGTTTACCTAGCTCGGGGTGCCAGGTTAACTTGTAAATGTCGCCTTTACGGACACCACTAAACGGTGTCAATAACAAGCTACGCAGAAAAGGTTTGTTATTATTTTTTGATGGCCAAATTAGCGAAGATTGTGCATCAAATTTAACGCTTTTACCATTAATTGTTAATTGCAATTTTTGTGTTAAATCCAAGACTTCATTTTTGAACGGAACGACAATTGAAGCATGTTCAGAAAGTGAATTTAATGCTTGAAAATGAACAAAATTCTCACCAAAAGATATTTCGTCACTCGCAAAACTGTATGAACCCCCTAAGGCGATCGCTAGCAATATCAATCCAATAAAAGGTAATTTCATACCATACTCCTATTGCCCTTCTT
This sequence comes from Thalassotalea fonticola, assembly GCF_032911225.1. Classification (NCBI taxonomy): domain Bacteria; kingdom Pseudomonadati; phylum Pseudomonadota; class Gammaproteobacteria; order Alteromonadales; family Colwelliaceae; genus Thalassotalea; species Thalassotalea fonticola. The sequence continues at coordinate 3,644,392 of NZ_CP136600.1, forward strand.
TAGATTATTAAAATAAACCTTTGAATACGACATAACATAACTGTAGAGCAGAAAAGTATTTTTTATTACTTTTTTCATACTTTTTGTGACGAATTTTAAATTTACAGCTAATACTATAATGAGGAAGGCAAAGTTGAAGTGACCGCCATTGAGTTTGAGCTAGGTGTTTATTTTTATCAAGTTGTTGGCTTTATTAATCTGGACTATGGTTAAAATACATCCGTATGCCACTACAGCCTACCCATCATACTGTCTGGTAAATACAAAAATTTAGGGATAAATATTAATGCAAAAAAAGCAAGATGAGGAACTAGAAAATTCAAGTGTAGGGTTCTTCTTTTTATTTTTATACAGCATTGCCATTTTTATCAGGCCACATGAGTGGAACTATACTACTGTTGAACCAATACCTTTGGGGCGCTATTTATTGATCGCCGCCTTTGTGTTCTATCTGTTTTTCCAGAAAAAGAAAATCTGGGGCTATCAATGTTGGTGTTTATTAGGGGTATTTCTAATCATTCCTTTGTCTGGGTTAAAGAATGGTTGGCTTGGTGGTGGAGTATTTCAAGCGATTGATTTTTTTATCTATTCATTATTACCTTTTTTATTATACGCGTCATTAATAAACAGCAGCAAAAAGCATCACGCGATATTTTTAGTGTTCACAGTCGCTTCTCTCGTTATGCTCCATCACGGCATTTCGCAAAAAATGTCCGTAGATGGGACCGGTTGGTCTGGAATTCAATTATCGGTAGGCACGCGTATTACCTTTTTGGGGTTCTTCAAAGACCCAAATGATTTAAGTATGTTTTTTGTGATGAATATACCGGTTATGTTTTATTTAAGACATAGTGCGACTAATTGGTTTAGCAAATTTTTCTTTTCATTGATGATTATCGCTTTGTTGGTGGGGATTTATTTAGCCAATTCTCGAGGTGCGATGGTGGCTTTATTCGGGCTTGGGCTAACTTATTGTTTTTTTAATTGGGGTAAACTGAAAACATTATTCTTCAGTTTAGTTTCAATTCCTATTGTAGTAATTATAATGTCGGTGTTTCGCACTATTGACTTGGATGATGGTAGTACTTCTGGCCGAATCAGGGCTTGGTACCAAGCTATTCAAATGTTCAAATCTAGCCCGCTGATCGGTGTTGGCAAAGAAAATTTTGACAAACACCATTCTTTGACCGCCCACAACTCGTTTTTGCTTATAATTGCCGAACTTGGTGCCATAGGCTATGCCTTATGGTTTTTCACCATAGCGTTGACTATGTGGATGCTATATAAGGCATTCAACCTTGAACCAGAAAAAAATAAAGGCATTCTTGCCGACCCTAAAGTTAGGCAAGATGTTATTCTTGCCAAGACATTGTTTTTCTCATTGGTGGCATTTTTATATACAGCATTCTTTTTAAGTCGCAGTTATATTGTATTTTTATATGTTTTTCTTGGTTTGTCTTATGCGGTATTTATCCGCTTGGCTAGGCAAATACCGGAACTTCAAGAAGTCACAGCTTCGAAAAATTTATTACTCATATTTATGGCTGCACCATTGACTATGATCCTATTATATCTGCTAGTTAAAATATTATTATGATGAAGTTGGCATTATCATTTTTGCTCTTTTAGTGTTTACGCCATAAGTTTTGTGTAGAGGTGAAGTAATACTTCCATCCAGCCAGAAATGCTGCGTAATTTAAACTGCAAAAACTCACGCAGATTGAGCCTAAAGGTAAGTTAATATTTTTTTTAGTCAAAACAAGTGCCAACAGACTATAACTGTAAAAAATTAGCTGAATGAACAAGATGATTTTCCCTCCAATGTGCTGGCTTAGCATTGAAGTTAATAGCAAAGAAATAAGTGCATATGGAATCACCAACCGCAAAATTTTATGTGATATAAACTGAAAAAAAACAGGATTTTTAAATGGATTTAATAACCATGGTAATTGATGAATTAACTGAAAATTTCCCGCAAGAGTACGCACTTTTCGGGTAAATTCTTCTGTTATCGATGAGGAGCTTTTATCGTAGGCAATAGCATCGTCAATAAATTTTATCTTGTATCCATTTTTAATGATAGTAAGCGGAATATACATATCATCAAGTAAGCAGTTATCAGGGATCTTCGGTATTAGTGATTTTCTTGCCATATAAATTGCCCCAGTAACGCCTATTAAAGAATCGGCATCACTTTCACTTCTTCTGATCCACTTTTCATAAAGCCAATATAATCCAGGTTCGGATTGAATATTTTCATCATCACCAGTAATGTGTAAGTTGCCACTAACTGCGCCAATATTTTCATTCGCAAATTGTGCTTGAAGTGCAGTTAATGCTTGCGAATTAAAAGATTGTCTGACATCTGCAAAAGCGACTAAATCAGTATGCACATTTTTGAACGCAATATTTAAGGCATATGACTTACCTCGATTTTGAGCATATTCGATGAATTTTATGTTAAGTAAATGATGATAGCTTTTAATAACCTCTTCGGGCTGGTCGGTTGAGCCGTCGGATACTATTATTAACCTCAATTTGTCCAGAGGGTAATCAGTATCTAAGATGTTCTCTAGTCGTTTGAGCAACAAATTACGGCTGTTGTAAATACATAATACAATGGATATTTCAGGTAAATCATCGTCTGAATTGTCGATAAATTGCACCGCCCTTATTTTTCCAATTAAAGCGATTAATAACGGATAAGCGATAAAAGTATATAAAATAATGACTATACTCAGATAAAAAATGGATTCCATGGCAATATTATCTTTCCAATAGTTTATTAGTAGATGACTGCTATTTATCTAGCCAAATCAATATACAATTCTAGTCATCAGGCAAGAATAAACAAAGTTAATACTCATCTTATTTATATTATTCAAAAGGGTGAGGTAATTAATAAGCTTCAAATCAGTGAAGTCAGTATCATTGCCATAGCTAAAATAATGCTATGCCTAATAATATGAATAAGAAAGTTCGTAAAATAAAATTCAACTAACGAATTGTGACTGATTTCGCTGTGAACTCAGCCCAATGAGACGAAACAACCTGTTCAAATCAACCTTGCTAACCTTGACTGAGCCTTGATCCTTTCTATACTCAGATATTCGGTATTGTAAGTAAAATGACGAGTGAATAAACCCATAATAACTCGAACTGGTTAAATGCAGGAGTCAGCGATCGAACAAGAAAAAGCTTCTAGTAAATATAATAATTAGCACTAGATAAAACGCAAAAATAGCTATAGTCAGTATGTTAATTCTTAAATTTGGGTTGCAGGTTTTGCTGAACTTTTACTGTAAATCAGACCAACGAAAAAGCTAACGTATGAAATGCACTAGTGGCTTAAGGATGGAACATTGAAATATAGAAGTGATATTGATGGCTTGAGAGCAATTGCTGTCGGTTTAGTCATCCTTAACCATGTTGGCTTTAGTTTTTTTACCGGTGGCTTTGTCGGCGTTGATGTTTTTTTTGTTATTTCTGGTTTTTTGATCACATCCATCATTTTTCCAATGATAATAGAAAATAAATTTAGTTTTACTTGGTTTTTAAGTCGCCGAATAAAGCGATTAATGCCGGTATTGCTGTTTGTCATATTTATAACAATAATTGTTTTTTCATTTGTACTGTTACCTAGAGATTTAATGCTGTTTTATCGCAGTGTTATTTGGGTTGTTCTGTATGTCGGGAATTTTTTCTTTTGGCGCGAACATGGTGGTTATTTTAATGGTGGTTCGCAAGAAGCTCCGTTATTGCATACTTGGTCGTTAGCGGTAGAAGAGCAGTACTATTTGTTGTGGCCTTTGATGCTATTAATGGCGGTTAAATTCTTAGGCGCTAAAGTAACAGCCTACTTGTCGTTAGTTGTATTTGTGGCAGCTACCGTTTTCTCTCAATGGGGAACCGAGGTAACCTTAGGCGCTGCTTATTATTTGCTGCCGACCCGTTTTTTTGAACTGTTAATGGGCTCATGTTTAGCCATTTTTTGGCAAAAACTACCAACTATCTCAGTTAAGGCGCAGCACTTACTGTCTATCATAGGGTTATTTTTAATCATAGCTAGTGCTTTGTTTTTGAGTGAGCATTCGCCATTTCCAGGCTACAACGCTTTGTATCCTGTTGTGGGTACCGCACTGTTAATATTTTCAACAACGGGCGTTGTAAATAAGTTTTTATCATTAAAATGGATGGTATTTACCGGCAATATTTCTTATTCCCTTTATCTATGGCATTGGCCTGTTTTTGTCTTGGTGCGCTATACCGCGATTGAATTTACTCTGCCAGTACAATTGTTTTGTATTGTTTTTATTTATGCTCTTTCAGTTTTATCTTACAAGTTTATAGAGCAACCTATGCGTAGTATGAAGTTGAATTCGTTTGCGCCAATTGCCCGAACAATGTACGTTATCCCTGCGGTTGTGCTAATTTTTATTGCGTCCAGTGGCGTTTATTTCAATGGTTATAAATATCGATTTTCTCCAGAAGTAGTCAAAATGGATGAGGCATTAAACTCGTTTGCCAGCAAATCCAGAGTTGGCTGTCATGCTGCTTTTAGAAATAGTGAACAACGACCAGATGATAAATGTATTTTTGGCTTGGCTGAGCGTGAACAAACAGCAAGTTTCTTTATTATTGGTGATTCACATGCGAATCACTTACTTCCTCTGTTTCAGACATTAGCGGCGGAAGGTAATTTATCTGGTCAAGATTATACTCTCGATCGCTGTATTCCTATTCTGGATTTAAATTGGGGCACTAATGAATTTTTTGCCAAAAAATGTCGAGCAAGAAATGAATTAGCCAAACAGCATATTCAAAGCAACAATTTTGACTATGTCGTTTTGGCGGCTTCGTGGCCACACTATACGTCGAAAAGGCTTTATACTGAACAGCAAGTGTTCGACGAAAGTGAAAAAAGAGCGTTGCTGAAAGAAAAGCTCTCCCATACATTGCAAGTTATTGTTGAGGCGGGATCAGTACCTTTATTTGTTGAGGATACGCCATCACTTCATGGTAAAAGTCATAAATGCCCTATTAAGAAAGAGGTTTTTAACAATGCTCTTGATTGCTCGATGACACGGGTAGAAAATATCATGTTAGACGGTATTCTTGACGAATTAAAATTGAAATTTCCGACTCTGGTGGTTATGCATCCGCATCAATTGTTTTGTAATGATAACCAATGTGTCATGGCATTAAATGGCTTACCACTTTATAGAGATGACAATCATTTAAATGAACAGGGAGCTAAGTATTTGGGTAAGTTGTATTCACAAAATTACTCTAATCCATTGCTCAATAATTTAATGACAAAATAACCTAACGTTGACGAAATTTGTCGACTAGTTTAAGTACTGGGCGTATTTACGAGTTTATCAGTATCCTGCATATTATTGACTTGTATCATCTATATGACCATCTTTGTTGATTAATTCTCGAATTGCAATTGTCACCACAGCACAACTAAGAAATAAAGCACCAAATGACTCTAGAAACTGTTCATAACTAATAACTCGCCCCAGTAATACTACAGTGCCTTCGGTATATAAAAAATCTGCCACTTGTGAAAAAATGGTACATACAGTAAAAAGAACCAGAAAGAAAAAAGTATTCTTTGTGAACGTTTCTTTTAAATTAAATAATAGTAATACTCCAAGCAATACCCCATAAAATAAAAATATAAGAGTATCTTTGAACCCCATCTGAGAGCCTAAATACTCATGGATCATATATAACTCATCAAAAGCCAATAATGCTAGTAATAGACACATTGACCACCACCAAAGTGGTTTATTTAGCGGTTTAGTTTTCAGCTTTAAAGTACATAAAATAAAGATAAAATATGCTACAAAAGAGCCAAATATAAAGTTTAGCGCGGTGATAAAATCACCTAATTCACTTTCCATTGTTGGTTGAAACCCTTTGATTCTAATAATTATAAATAATGCATATAAAATTATTGGAAATGAAAAAAGTTTTACTAAATCTAGACTGTGTAACTTAAACATATATCCCTCTTCTTAATATCATCTGACTATCGATAAATCCATTGAATCTACGTTAACCCAGATTGGCATCATTATTTTCCGTGGATGGTCTTGTATTCTTCGTGTTTAATGCCAAAAAAACCTGCAATTGTGCCAATTGCAGAAGAAAAGCGGAATAAGCCATTAATTACTTTTGTTTTATTTCGGGTGATCAAACCAAGCAAGCAATACCCAAATCCTCTCAAAATTCTTATCCCGCACATGAATAGACAATTAGCAATGGCTTTAATCTTTGGCTCCTCAAACAAATGGCTGCGGGTGTAGCCAATACCAGATCTAAACCCCCGCTTTAAAAACCATCTAATGGTTGCTCTTGATTTAGGAAATTCCTCTATTACTGGAGCGTCGGTATAAAAAGCACTAAAACCTGCTCTGGTACACTTTAAAGCGAAATGATAATCACTAGCACCTGTGGTGGCGAATCTAGCATCAAAAGCGGGGACAACTTGTTCAAGAACATGCCTGCTGATCAGTAAGTTGTTGGTGTAGTATGTTGTTAAAATGTCGCCTTCGTGGTGAGTGTTCTTTCCGTAAATTAAATCGATGGCCCAGTACGGTGTGCCCTCTTCACCAACTGAAATAACATGACTAGTCATTATGTCGGCTTGATATAATGCTTGCCTGTCCAGCAGTTTCTGTGCCCAGCTTTCATCGGCCGGCCATTCATCATCGTCTATAAAGAATAGAAATTGAGAGTCGCTTGCTAAAAACGTTGTTACACATCGATTGCGGGCGGCAACGATGCCTTTAATTGGCTCTGTTTGATAAATAATGGTGTGAGGGGAATCTTTCTGCAGTTTAATAACGACTTCTTTAGTAGCCAGGTCACAATCATTATCAACAACCAAGATATCAAGAGTAATGTTGTTGCTAACGATTTGTTTACAAAGCGCCTGTAATAATCTTTTCAACCAAGCGGGACGTTTACAGGTTATCACTGCTATGGTTGCGTGCTTGTTATTACTGGCCATTTTGAACCCTCGATTTATTGCTCATCGCGGAGCCTTTATTTTATTGTCTTTAATGATAGCACTTACTCGAAAAATCACTTGCTAATTGCTCGTTATTTTTACTGAAAAATATCGTTCACCGATGAGCGCCACAAGACTGAATTGACAAAATCGAAATCAAAAATTTGTAATTAATAGCAACTAAGTGTATTCGGATCTGTGCCTAGCTTGAAAGAGGTATTTATTATTCCTATACTTTTAGAAATCCAGCTTAAAGAGCATTTGATCATTGACTTTTGAATCTCCAAATAGCAAAGGAATAATGAAATAGGTATGGTTTCTAAACCAAGGAAAAACAATGAAAAGCCTAAGAATCGCCGTATTGGTTAGTCCGGATCCATCAGATATTTATTTTGCCAATAAAATAATGGAAGCCATTGATGTGGAAGTGGTTTTTGTCGAAACTAAATTTAGGGAAGAAAACAATCTCCAGCGCTATCTAAAGTTTTTCAAGGCATTGTTTAACCCTGTTAAAGTCATTACTAAATTGCGCGATTCCCGTTTAAGAAAACAATTAGACCACCGTAGTGGTACGATTGCCGCCGAAGGATTTGGTGATGCAGGTAAGCAGATATTCCCTAAGAACGGGACGACCGTTATCTATACTGACGGGCCAAAAGATTTAAATTCATCGATTAACGTGGCGCGATTAAAGGCGTTTAAAGTGGATCTAATTGTCTGTTGCGGTTGCTCTATCCTTAATAATTCTGTCATTAGTATTCCCCGCTTAGGCGTTTTAAACCTTCACGGCGGACTGTCGCAACGTTACCGAGGAATATTACCTATCCTCTTTTCCATCAATAATAATGAACCTGAATATATCGGTTTAACTGTACATTACGTTCGCCAGGGTATAGATGACGGGGAGGTTATTTATCAAGCCCGGCCAGTAATTTGCCTGGATGATAATCCAGAAAGTATTTATATAAAAATTGTAAAGTTGGGCATTGAAAATATGCTCCAGGCTATTGCTGATATAGCATACGGAAAAATTAAAAGTTACAAACTTATAGAAAAGGGGAAGCTGTATACGGCAAAAATGGCTACGGCAGAAGTTATTGCCAAAGCATGGGAGGGCAGTGAATTGGTGATTGCTAGCTACCTCGCAAATAAAGATGAACAAGATAAAGAAGTGCTGATGATGTTAAATAAACATTATTCAACGGATAGCATTTCGACATGAGATTAGTGCTATGAATTCTAAAATTCAATACCGTCTTATCGATGATCCGGAAATTCTGGCGAAAATGCGCCCTTCTTGGGACAGGTTGTTACAACAAACCAATAATGACAATATTTATATCACTTGGGAGTGGTTAAGCCACTGGTGGCAGGTTTACCATGAGGGGCGTTCGCTTTTCATTGTTATTGCTGAGCGGGATAATGAATTAGTTGGTTTGCTCCCTTTACTGCGCCGTAAAATAACCTATTATCGCTGCTTCAAATTTAGACGAATTGAGTTTCTCAGTACCGGCGAAACTGAAGAAGAAGAAGTGTGCCCAACAATAATGAATTGTTCAATTCTACCTGGCTTAGAACAGCAAGTTTGCGAAGGTTTCATCCATTTTCTTGTTGACGAGTTAGGAGATGAATGGGACGAGTTGCGGATGACTCCTCTAGTAATGGATGATCTGAAAACGAAGCATTTTTCCCGCTGTTTTGCGACACAACGTAACTATCTGTGTAGAACAGAGGAGCAGGGGATTAATGCTTATACCGATTTAAGTAATGGTTGGGATGAGTTGTCAAAATCTTTCGGTAGGAAAACCAGAAAAGGTCTTAGAAGGGGGCGAAAATTTATCGCTGAGACTCAGGACTCAGGCTATAGATTTCTAGAAAATACCGAGGATTTTGATTATTTTTATGACGCGTTTGTTGAACTACACAGTAAACGTTGGAATAACAGCAGTATCTTTGATAACTCAAATTTTGCTAGGTTCCAACGACAAGTTTGTAAGGACATATTTGAAAAAGGCTGGTTAATGTTATCGTTGCTCACTATTGATAACAAAATTATATCGGGAAACCTCGATTACTGCCACGGTGATACTGTGTATGGTTATCTTACTGCTTATGATCCTGATTTTAAAACAAAACTCAGTTTGGGGTTACTTGGCATGAGTTATTGTCTGGAACACTCATCAAATAATACTTATAAGAAATATGATTGGTATCGGGTAACCGATAAAGGCAATTATAAAAAACACTTTTCACCGAATATTCGATATATGGTGACTTTTAATTGTCAAAAGCAAACTTTGAACTCTATATTGTATACAGGGGCAAGAAAAATTGTTTTGGCGCTTAAACGCCTGCGTAGACAACAGTTAAAAAGATTTTCTCTTGGCAATGATTGAGTGCCGAATATTGAAGGGTGGATGTCAGAGAAATGATAATTCTATGACTTAACTGGAAGCTCAGTCATTTTTTGTATTGTTTCACGATAAAGAAAAAGTAGGAGGTATAACAATTCGCTAACGATTGTCTACCGTCCTAATTGAGAAATATAGGCTAAAAGCCTGTGATTGATAATTTATCAAGAAGTTTAATTATCTCTGTAATTGCTACAAACGCGAGGTAAATAATGAAAATTCATGATCTAAATTTAGAACAAATTGAGCGGGTTGAGATCAAATCGGAAGATAATGTGCGAGAACTTTTAGCGACGGCTCGCCGTCCAATAATTTTAACTGGTTTGGAGAATGACCTCAGCTTTCTCAGTGACTTCAACCTTGACTCTCTATCTCAATTAAACGAAAACGTCAGAACCCAGCGTCCGAATTCTGATGGTGTTAACTATTTCTTCCAGTATACCAATATGCCGATGTCGGAATTTATCGAACGAATTCGTAATGGTGAAAACCTTTATGCCGGAGCTAGAAAAGTATTGGATTCGGGAGGGGTACCAACAAATTTTGCCGGACTGTTAGATATGGCCGACAAGCTAAAAATACCATCATGGATAGAGCGTTCACGCATCTATAATGCCTGTCTTTGGGTGGGGGCCGGCGGCAATCGAACCCTGCTGCACTACGATGCATGGGATACTGTACAAATGATTGGCGAAGGCGAAAAAGAGTATTTTGTTTTTCCACCTGAAGAATCTGAGCGATTACATCAACACGGTATTTTTGATTTTAAGGCATTAATTGCCGGGCAAGTACTGCACAGTAAAATACGTCCGCTAGATGTTCAGGAGCGCTACCAGGAGACGTTTTCTAAACTTAAGGGGTTTCGCGGTAAGTACTCTGCGGGGGAAGTCATGTTTGTGCCAGCGGGTTTCTGGCATTATGTTGAATCATCGGGCTTAAACATTGCGGTGAACTTTTTTATTCATTTTGTTGATCGTAGTTTGCAATTTAAAGAGCCATTGAGAACATATTGGATCAAGGCCAATATAACGAGCCGACCTATCGACTGGTATTGGGCGCTGCGAGGGCGTGCTGGCACATTATATCGTCGACTGTTCAAACCGCAAAGAGTGTAGGTAGTTGCTGGCAGAGAACATTCTCTATCGGCAATTTGGTCAATGCCTAACCTAAAGCGGGCACTGTGGTTTTCGACTGCGTAGCTGCTCATTCGTAATAATGTTATTAATTCGTCTACAATTAATAGTACCTAAAGCTATAACATCCCCTTTTTGGTGTTAAGTACTTATCGAAAGAATAACAATGAAGAATTTATCTACCGAACGAAGACTTATTACCAGCTCAGTATTTCGATTTGTCGAGAAAGCCGTAATCGTAATATCATCATTATTGCTTACCCCTTTTCTAATAAATACCTTAGGGCAATCTCAATATGGTTTATGGATTTTAATTTTATCCATATTGGGTTGGTTTAGAGTTATTCAATTAGGTTTTCCAAGTGCAGTACAGCGCTATATCACCCTTTACTTGGAGCAACAGAAATTTAACGCTGTCAATCAAGTCTTTTCCACCAGTCTTGTCTTATTTTCAATTCTAGGTTTAATTGCGGCTAGTTTATTAATATTGTTATCTCAAACCCCCGAAGTTTTAGGAGCCCAAAGCAGCCATCAAGTAACTCTTTCCTTGGCATTCTTAATATTTAGCTTGAAGGTGTTCTGGGATCTTTGCATGACCTCAATTAATGCTTTTTTCTCCGGCTTAATACGTTTTGATGTGGACGCGAATTTATCATCACTAAATGTCATCATAAAGTCGGTGCTCATTTATCTACTTATTACAGATTTAAATATTTCGGGCGCTATCATTGCTGTGATGGTCGCTGACATAACCTCCAACTTGGCAAAAATATATTATGTTAAAAGACTTTATCCCAGGTTAGAATTTAAATTTAGCTTAGTGAGTCTTGCCGAATTGAAAAAGCTTTTTTCTTTTGCTAAGCATATTATCGCAGTAGGGTTTACGAAAGCCATTAACACCCGCATCGATCCCTTTATCATCAGTAAAATATTCGATTTAAACGCAGTAGCGTTCTACAGTGTCGCCGATCGGCTGGCAAGCCATGTTGAGCAATTCAGTTTAACAGTATCAGGAGTCTTTCAACCGGTATTTACAAAAATGGTCGCTAGTAAGGAAAACATGGAAGGTTTATTTTTACAAGTGTCTTTTTTAAATCTATTTATTGCGAGTGCTTTATATTGCCCCTTGCTTATTTTTGGTGAAAGTTTTTTAACGCTATGGATCGGGAGTGAATTTAGCCAGGCGATTGTCTTAATAAACATCTTAGTATTTGCTTTAATATGCTCGGCGTTTTCGATATCCATAACCCATGTGTTGATTGCCCAGGCTAACCATAAACTTGTTGCCCCTCTTTATTTTGTCGCAGCTTTAATCAATCTGGGCCTTTCTATTTTATTAGCTCAGTACTTTGGTTTAAAGGGAGTAGCGATAGGTACTGCTATAGGTTCATTTTTAGCTAACGTTGTATTTTGTCTGTTAATGTTAAAACGCTACAACCATTTTGATTTAAGGGCGTTGATTCAACGATTTTTATTTTGCATATTAATGCTTTTTGTTATTGGTTTATCCGGGCAGTATATGGTTAAAACTTATCTACAACTTACTTGGATAAGTTTGTCTTTATCTGTATTAGTGTGCCTGCCATTAACTACCTGGATTTTCTGGTTGATTATTTTGCCGTCAGCAATGAAAAAGCAAATCATTAAATACCTAAAACAAAATATAAAAACAAGCGTAGGGTTAAAGTTCTCCTTGTTCTTTAAAAGCAAAGATCTAAGATGATCCGAAAATAGTGCATTTATATTTGTTACAATGAGATAACGAGTTATGCCTATTTGATTAAAAGTGAGCAGATACTTAATCAACTCAGTATTAGATTCAGCCCTTGGTTAAAGATCTTTTGTTAGTGAGTAGTTGCTCTGCCAGAGCAAGGGCATTTAAATCCCAGTCAAATTTTGCCGCATGTATACTGATTTCATTGCTTGACCACGTTTTGTTTAATGCTGTTTCAATACCTAAGGTTAATGCTTCTACATTTTTTGGGGCAACTAAAACGCCCACCTTACTATTGACTACTTCGGGTATTCCCCCAACGGTTGTAGAAACAACCGGTGTGCCGCAAGCAATTGATTCTAATATGATATTTGGTACCCCTTCAGCGTAACTCGGTAATATGACCAGTTTGGCAGGGCGAATAAGGTTGGCAATGTTTTTATGTGCGACAGAGCCTAAGAAATCAACCGCAGTGTTCAAGCCGGCTTGCGCAATTTCCTTTTGCATCACCGGTAGCATTGGCCCGGTTCCTGCAACTTTCAATGTTAGGTTTGGATGTTTGGCACGCAAAGTCACGAACGCTGATATTAATTCGGTAACCCCTTTGTTGGCTTTTAGGTTACCCACATAAAGCAAATAATTTTGACGGTTTATTTGTTGATCGGCATAGAATATTTCTTTATCAACGCCATTGTAAATCAAATGAACCTTGTCTTTTTTGACCCCCAGAGACACTAACCTTTTTTTCAATGCCTCGCTCACAGCAATAACACCTTGCGCTTGATTACATGCCCAGACGACTTGTTTCGCACGCAGTGGATACTGGCAAGAGTCATTGATATCGCTGCCATGAACTTTAATGAAAAAACCTTTGCGGAGTAATTTGGCTAAACATGAGGTAACCACGCCTTCCGGATATGCCCAACTTGCTAACAAGACTTCGTGCTTGCTTCGTTTAATCCAACGCCATGAATTAATTAATAAAGACAGCAACATAAACACACTATATAAACCAGGAAACATTTTCGGTGTATAAAAATACCATGGATACCGAATATCAATGCCACATTCAGACACTTTAGGCCGTCTTTGTGTTTTATTTGCGCGCAACCACTCTGGCCATGCCACTGGCACTAAAATTGACAATTTACAATGCTTCGATAAATGGTCGAATTGTTGCTTATTAAATGTTGCCTTGTTTGGCTGCCAATCAGATGGGTAAAGGTTTGAAATAACTAATACTTTTTTCATTGTTCTAATTCTGAAATGGTAACCCTGTGCTTTCCGCTTTTCGATAAGGCGATACTCTCGACCAAATGAAAATTAACCTTAAAACTGTCACTCAACAGAAGCTTAACCTGCTGCTCTATTTGTGTTAGCTCATCACCAATGAAATGCTTATTGACCTGATAGTAAAGATCGATTGAAGCAAGCATTTTTTGTTTAACCTGAAAGCGTTCAATTCCTTTGAAGTCTTTAATTAAGTGTGGAAAAAATTCACCAGGTAATACGCCACCTTCGACATTACGAATGATATCCAGTTTTCGCCCTGATATATTTTCCATTATTGGCAAAGGGTTGCCACAACTACAAACACGGTTCGACAAACAAGCTTGATCGCCATTCATATAGCGTATTAATGGCATACCGTAATTATGTAGATCCGTAATTAAAATATCACCAGGTTCATCGTAAATTTGTTGTAATTGTTCATCTACGGTTTCAACGACTAATTGATCAATATTAATGTGCAATCCTTGCTGCTTTGCACATTCAGCGGCGATTAACATAAATTCACGACAGCCATATGTATTTATGACTTTGCACTTAAATGCCAACTCAATTTCTTGTCTTTGGTATTCAAGTAACGCCTCGGCGCCGGTGAGTATAATTTGTGGGGGAAAGACGGTTATTTTTTGACTATTAATAAATTTTGCTAAAGCATACAAGGGAGCAACGTAACTCACTATCGCTTGTGGTTGATATGCGTTAATCTCTTCAATATAATCACAAAAAGTATGTTGGTTTAATAAAAATGAATTGGCAATTTTGCGATTGTGAAAACGATGGTACGACCAATCTTTAACGCGCTTGAGCCAATTCAGCTTTCCAAGTTCGACTCCCCAAAGGTACCAAGTCTTTCGACCAAGACCAGCCTGTAACCAACCATAGCCTCGCCACATAATAGCTTGCCGAGTCTCATCACTATATTTATCTAATTCAAAATGAAATGGTCGACCGGTTGAGCCTCCGGTAGATTTTTTTATGTTAGTTTCCCGTTTTGTGCTAGGAATAAGCTCATCATAATGCTCGCTTACCAACTGTTTGGTGAGCACTGGTAACTGTTGCAAATCATCAATAGAATTTACATCCTGAGGATTAAACCCTAATTGCTGCCATTGTTTTTGATAATAAGGAACTTGCTGCTGACAAAAGCTTAACAATTTTTTTAACTGGGCTAATTGAAAGAATTTGAGATGTTGTAGATCACCATTAAGGCGCTGCTGTGCGGCTTTTAGCAGTGTAGTAGTATTTCTACCATGCAACTTTTCATAGACTGGAAATAAGCAAGATTTAAATAATTTCTCATATACATTCATAAAAAATTTCAATTTTTTGATTTCGTAAAAACTATTAATCACTATAGTCAACATTTATGAGTTGTCATAAATTAATCCAAGTTTTACTAATTATTTATCTTGTTAACTACAATTTTTTAGATAGTGATATATAGTTAAATTTAATATTATTTATTATCGCGCAGCTATATTGTGGAATGTATTTTTGCTTTATGCACATAGCAAGGAAATAGGGAGAGGACCTTTAAAAAATGACATTTTTAATTAGCTTGTTAGTTATTTTTATCTTCATTTTTATTTTTATCATAAAGGCTAAAAATATAGATTTATGGTTAGGCCATTATTTACTGCGCAAGTTAACCACTAAGAAATACTCTGGAACTAAGCACATCATGTTTTGTGTTGTCGATCATTTTGAACCACAGTGGGGTGACAATATATCTATAGGACAAGAACGAGCAAGGGTTGATCGTTGGTTAAATGATTACCCGAAAGTGGCAAAGAAATTCAAAGATGCAGACGGTTGCCATCCAAAGCATTGCTTTTATTATCCCGAGGAAGAGTATCGACAAGAACACCTGGATAAAATTGCCAACATCTGTGCGCAAGATCTGGGAGAAATAGAAATTCATTTACATCATGATAATGACAACAGTGAAAATTTAACAAAAACCCTGAGCAACTTTACCCAGATATTACATGAAAACCATGGCGCATTTACCCGGCACCCAGTAACCGGACTTTTACAATATTCATTCGTCCACGGCAATTGGTGCTTAAATAATTCAAATCCTGACGGTACAATGTGCGGAGTTAATGATGAACTGATTATTCTTAGAGACACTGGTTGCTATGCCGATCTCACCTTTCCATCGGCGCCTAGCCCTACCCAACCAGCCTTTGCCAATGAAATATATTACGCTTCCGATAAGCCTGGAATGCCTAATTCTCATAATAAGGGGAAACCGGTAACCTGTAGTAAGCCAGCCTCAGGCGATTTAATGATAATAACCGGTCCATTAGGATTAAATTTCAAACAAAGAAAAAAAGGAGTTTTCCCAAAAATAGAAAATGCTGATATACGTAAAAATTTGCCAGTAACGTTGAATCGAATAAAACTCTGGGTTGAAACCGCCATTTCAGTAGCAGGGCGGCCGGAATGGATCTTTATCAAAGTACATACCCATGGTGCGCAAGAAGAGTCGATGGATACTCTTTTAGGCACACCATTTGAGCAAATGTGTCATGACCTAGACACGCATTACAACGATGGCAAAAACTATGTTTTACATTATGTCTCAGCGCGTGAAATGTACAACATAATAAAAGCAGCTGAAACGAATAAAAAAGGAAATCCAAATCAATATAGAGACTTTTTGATTGCTAAACCCAACTATAAGAATGCATCTGAAAATGTTCGAGTAGCTTGCTCATGATGAGTTATTATCAAAGGATTTTACAATTATCTGTGGTAGAAAAACTGTGTTGGCATTTTAAACCACATGGTTTGTACGTTTTTAATTATCACCGAATTGGTGATGAAAATGATACCGCCTTTGATCCTCACCTATTTAGTTGTACACAAGAGCATTTTAAAGAACAGTTAGAATTTTATAAAAACAATTTTGAAGTTATTAATATTGAAACATTAAATTCTTTAATACATAGCAACAAAAAAATTAACAAGCGACTCGCATTAATTACCTTTGATGACGGCTATCTTGATAATTATTTACATGCTTATCCTTTATTAAAAGCAGCCAATCTTCCAGCTTGTTTTTTTATAGCGACTGATTTTATTGACCAACAAAAAGTCCCTTGGTGGGATGAAATTGCCTGGTTATTAAAAAATAATGAATTACATCAAGAGTTTATTAAAAAATGGCAATTACCAAATGGTTTTCAAACATTAGACTCTCGTGAACAGATATATTTGCTTTTGAAAAAAGTAAAAAGTGACACAAAAACAACTATGGAAGAAAAACTTATCCAAATAAGAATGGACTTAAATATTGATGAACGGCAGGTAATGCCTAAAGAACAATTGTTCATGGACTGGGATATGGTGCGAGAGGTTTCAGCAAATGGTATTACTATAGGTTCACATACTTGCTCGCACCGAATACTTTCCCACTTAGAGGAGCAAGAGCAAACATTTGAAATTTTACAATCCAAACAGAAACTTGAGACGCAATTGAACGGCCAGCCAGTGCGTAGTTTTGCTTACCCTGTTGGTGGGGAAACATCCTACAACAAAAGCTCGACTAAGTGCCTTGAAGAATTTGAATATCAAATGGCTTTCACTTTTTTACCTGGGATAAACACGCGACTGAACAAGAATAGATTTACGTTAAAACGATTCGCAATATCAGATAATTGCAATGTTGAAACACTGAAATCTTCCCTTTGTTTACATTTCATCAAGGAAACACTATCTGCCTCTACCGAATAAGACCACTTCGGCAGTTTGAATTAGTATTAGTAAGTCCATCATGAAGCTGCGATGTTTAATATAGTAAAGGTCATATTTGAGCTTTTCCATTGCATCCTCTTCAGTTGCGCCATAAGCATATTTAAGCTGTGCCCAACCGGTGAGCCCTGATTTAACGGTATGTCTTGCAGAGTAATAAGGAATATTAACTTTTAACCTGTCTACAAATTCGGGCCGCTCTGGTCTTGGCCCAACAAACCCCATATCGGCGGTTAATATATTATAAATTTGTGGTAATTCATCGAGCCTATACTTACGAATAAATCGACCAACTTTAGTCACTCTCGTATCATTCTCTTCTGCCCATTTTGCACCATCACATTCGGCATCTAAAGTCATAGAGCGAAATTTAACGATTTTAAACACTTTGCCATTAAAGCCGATTCTTTCTTGCCAATAGAGGATGGGAGCATCAATACCATCCTCTATTTTAATGGCGAAGGCGGCTAACAGCATAAAGGGCCAAGTGAGAATGAATAAGACAATGGCCAAACCGCTATTAAATAACCTGTCAAAGGTGGCTCTTAAATCATTACTGGAAGTAAATCCTTGGGAATAAATGACCCAGCTTGGATAAATTAAATTTACGGCAATTTGGCCCGTTTCATTTTCAATAAAATCAAGGATTTCGGTAACTGAAACCCCCCGAATTTTACAGGCGAATAACTCATCAATTGGAAGAGTTCCCCGTCGTTCATCGGTAGCAACGACTATTTCATGAATTTGATTCTGTAAAACAAATTGGACGAGACTGGTGGACAATATTACGATATGTTCCTCTGCGATTTCTTTATTTATATCCCCCCCCATAGGTACAAAACCAATCAAATTGTAGCCTTGTCGATCAACTTCTCTGCGCATGCGAGTTTCAATAACTAAAGCCCTTTGGCCAGAACCTAGAACCAATATATTACGCTTGGCGAAGCCTAACACATTAAACTTAAACAGCAATAAACGAAATATTGCCGTAGAGATAAAACTGATAAAACAAGCAGTTAGGACAAAGTCAGTGTGCAGATAAGGATTGCCAGTAAGTTGTCCAAAAATAGTCAATAATATATAACTTATTGCGCTAGCTATGAGCAAGCGCCTTAAAATCCCCCATAACTTTTCCCGAATTTTAGACTTATAAAGACCTAATCCTAAAAAGCTAAGTTGCATAATAAAAACAAATAAAACGGTACTGGTAATTATCTCTATTGTTAAAGTTTCGGAAAATGAGTCAACATTCGAAAGGAAAAATGCAATGAAAAATAAACCTATATCACCGAGTAAAAGTAGCCTTAGCATGAGGTTGGAATAATTCACGTTATTGTTATGCAAAATTTACTACCTTGTAAAAATTAGATTATCGGAAACAATTAATCATTGGACTAAGATTTAATAATAGACCAAGCAAATAAAATAGAAGCTTTTTTGAGTGAAATTTATGCAATTTTTTATCTATCGACTAATCTCAAAGCTAGTAACAATATTTAAATTAACAATAAGGCTTTTAGTTATGACGAAAGTTTTTTTGCTCTTAAAGTCTGTGATAGCGGCTATTTTTTTGCTAAATTTATTAGCAAGTTGTAGTAGCGTGGGCAGGACATTGCCGACTGCAACTGTCTATCCTGCACAAACTGATACCGCCACGGCTTATAATTATTTAATTGGCCCCGGTGATACCCTCAATATCTTTGTTTGGCGAAACCCCGAGGTATCGGGAAGTTTTATCGTACGGCCAGATGGAAAAATTACGACATCACTAGCGGAAGATATACCAGCCTCGGGAAAAACCCCGACCCAATTGGCCAGAATCATTGAAGAAAGATTATCTATTTACTTAAGAGAACCAATAGTTTCCATCACCATTGAAGATTTTGTCGGCCCGTACAGTGAGCAAATCAGAGTAATTGGCGAAGCCACAGAACCTAGTGCGGTGAGTTATGGTAAAAATATGACTTTACTTGATGTCATGATTGCCGTTGGAGGGCTAACTGACTTTGCCGATGGTAATGATGCTGTTTTAGTAAGGATTGAAAATGGTAAACAAAAGCAATATCAATTATTTATCGAAGATTTAATTAAATACGGTGATATTAAGGCAAATGTTGATCTACTTCCGGGCGATATTATCGTGATACCAGAAGCATGGTTTTAATGTAATTCAATACAATACAAATAAAGATATATAGATGCAATATCAACTAGAACAATTAAAGGAAATCTTACTTGGTGTTTGGAATAAAAAACATTATGTGATTATTTCTACTTGGTTAATTTGCCCGATTGGCTGGTTTGTGGTTGCCTCTTTACCGAGCCAATACGAAGCCTCCGC
Organism: Thalassotalea fonticola; assembly: GCF_032911225.1. NCBI lineage: Bacteria > Pseudomonadati > Pseudomonadota > Gammaproteobacteria > Alteromonadales > Colwelliaceae > Thalassotalea > Thalassotalea fonticola. Next base: position 3,664,064 of record NZ_CP136600.1, read on the forward strand.
TCGTGTTTATGTTGACACTCAATCATTGCTTAGGCCATTAATGAAGGGGGTAATGGTTGAAACTGATCCCGATCTTCAGATCCAACTAATGATTAAAACCTTATTGAGTCGTTCGAATTTAGAGCGTATTGTTAAGATGACAGAAATGGATTCAATGGTGAAAAATAGTGATGAATTTGAATCTCTTATAGAGGATCTTAAAGATGATATTGTCATATACAGTTCCGGCCAAGAAAATATTTATACACTTTCTATTAAGGAAAAAACTCCGCAATTAGCGCAGAGTATTATCGAAGCCGCGTTAGCTGTTTTTATCGACAACACATTAAGTGAAACTCGCAGTGATACTGAGAGTGCGCAATTTTTTTTACAGCAACAAATTGAAGATTACGAGCAACGTCTCGCTGAAGCCGAAAGTCGTTTAGCCGAATTTAAACAAAAATATATCGGCATAATGCCCGGTAATTCCAAAAGTTTTTATTCATCACTTGAAAAAATCAAGCTTCTCCTTAAAGAGACCAATTTAGAGGTACTTGAAACTCAAACTCGATTGTCATCGGCGCAAGAGCAACTAAGTAAAGAATTTGGTGAGCAAGATAAAATTTCAGATAATGTGATGGAAGATGGCGCAATTATCACAACATACGACGAAAGTATTTTATCGTTGCAAGCCAATCTCGACAATCTTTTAATTGGTTATACTGAGCAGCACCCAGATGTAAGAGAAGTTAGACGTCGGTTAATTGAATTGAAAGCGCAGAGAAGAAAAGAAATTGAAAATTATTACACAAATAACAATGGCGAATCGAACAGTTTAAATGCAACTAGAAAAAATCCAGTATATCAAGCGATGAAAATTGATATAAACAAATTGGAAAATGAAATTGCCTCTTTACGAGTAAGGGCCCTAGATTATCAAAGAGAAGTTGATGAATTAAATTCCAAAATACATATATTGCCTAAAATTGAGGTCGAACTTGTTGCTTTGAACCGGGACTATGAAATCAACAAAACAAAATATGAAGAATTGCTATCAAGAAAAGCAACTGCTGCTCTGGCAAAAGAAGCCGATGCGACAGCGGAAAGAATTCAATTTAGAATAATAGATCCCCCGAGGGCACCGTTGAAACCCGTAGGTCCATATCGAATGGCTCTGTTTTTCGCCGTGTTAATTGCCGGTTTTAGTGCTGGCCCTAGTTTAGTGATTTTAATGTTGCAAATCAATCCTTTAGTTATGTCAGCACCGCAACTTAGCCGAATGGTAGGGCTACCGACATTTGGCATAATTACGGCGTCTGAAAAATTGCAACTGGCTAGTAACCTAAAACAGAAAAACCGTATATTTCATATTTCAAATTTACTCATACTACTTATGTTGATGGCTTTCATTAGCTACTTTTGGGCAGCAAATATTCTCCAACCGCAACAGTTAAGGAACTTTTAATAATGTCGACAATTGAGCGGGCTCTGGCCAAGAAGAAAGCGTCTAGAATACATGAAGTAGAGCTAGAATCGGCGCTCGAGAAAAACATTGAACAAAAAAATGAAGCTGAACAACCCGAAATTGCAAATCCGCAAATAAATACTCCAATCAGTAGCTTAGAGCAAACAAATTGTTTAGAAATAAATTTAGCGAAACTGGCCTATAATGACTATATTGTGCCAGAGACAATGGCAGACAATCGAGCTCTTCAAGAGCAGTTTAGACAAATAAAACGTAAGCTTCTTAATAATGCTTTTGGCGTAGTATCGAGAACATTGGATAATCCGAATTTAATCATGGTTACCAGTGCTAAAGCTGACGAAGGAAAAACCTATATTGCGATCAATTTAGCCTTAAGTATTGCCTTGGAACAAGATAAAAAAGTGTTATTAATTGATGCCGATGTATTAAAGCCTAGTGTTATTTATGAATTTGGCCGTAGCGGTAAATCGGGACTAATCGAATACTTGCTTGGCGAAAAGGAACAGGTTTCAGATATTATTTACCATACCAATATCGATAACTTAAAATTCATTCCTGCCGGCACGCCAAACTATCTGTCCAATGAATTATTGGCCAGTGAGCGTATGGCTACTTTAGCCAAAGAACTATCAACCAGGTATCCCGACCGGGTAGTTATATTCGATTCACCACCGCTGTTAGGGGTAACAGAAACCTCCGTATTAGCACGCCTAATGGGACAGGTGCTTATTGTGGCCGAAGAAAATAAAACGTCGGTAAATCAGGTAAATCAAGCGTGCTTGTTACTACCTGATGAACTAGCCAAAGGGCTAGTCATAAATAAGGCAATTAATTCACAAAAGGAATTGTATGGCTATTACGGATACGGTTATGGTAACAAACCGGAGAATTAAATTATCTGTAGTTTCTGTTCTAATGTTATCTACTTGTTCAACTTTCGCTGGTGATTTACAGGTGACCCCAAGGTTGAGTGTCGATGAAATTTATAGTGACAATATAGAGCTGCGACCGAGAGCAAGAAACGATAACTTTGTGACACTACTAACGCCAGGGTTAAACCTTCAATACCTAGCCGACGGGGCGAGCGTTGATCTGGATTATGCTATAACACAAACTTGGTATAGCGATAATCATGACTTAGAGGACACCTACAATACTCTTCTCGCTAATGGCAGTATCGATTTGCTGCCTAATGGACTATCACTTCAAGCTTCAGCATCTATAACTCATGTTAGTCGAAGTGATGCCCGTAGCTCTTTTGCAGATTTTGTATCCGCCAATACTGTTGAATATAGCAGCTACAAGGTTGGATTGGCTTACAATATTATTTCTTCAAGTTTTTCCGTCGACTCTGCTATTAATTTGGTTTTAGATGAGGCTGAAGATAATGTTGGTGAAAGAGATGGCTATAACGCGTCATTTGCCAGCGAAAGTGGTCATAATTCACGACTGTTATTTTGGGATGTAAATAGCAATTATTTTGATTATGAAGAAAGTAGCCGCGAGGGACGGTTTTATATGGCCGATATGAAAATTGGTTATATTACTAACTCAAAAATCAATCCATTTCTACGCTTTTATGACGAAGATTTCAGCGGCAATTTAGACGTGAGTGAAATTCAAGGCACATCTTCTATCGGAGCAGGCTTACGTTGGCGTGCTGCCGATCACCTAACTATCGATGTTTCTTACAATATTGTGGATGAAAAAAATGACTCACAAGGGGAAGCAGGCGATGAAACAGATGATTATTTCAGCGGTTCAATCGGGTGGAAACCGTCAGCGAGAACCGATTTGTTCGCTAAATACTATAAACGCTTTTTTGGCGATGCGTATCAACTGGCATATAGGCACAGAACAAAACGTTTGACCACAACAATTAGTTATAATGAAGTAATCGATGCATTTGATCGTGCTGAATATGTGCCGACAGACATTCAAGAGTTATGGTGCCTAACTGGAGAGTCGGTAGAATTAGACAATTGTCTGTTATCGCCCGATGAAAGTGTTGATTTGAGCCAGTATACTTTTGTCGATACCGTATCCCAATTAGAATTGCAAAAATCTAATGCTTTTAGTTTAATTAAAACATTTAGTTTTACTACAGAACTAAGTTTAAGTCGAACTACTTACCAATTAAATTTAAAGACAGACAAAAGAGAAAATCTCGAATTTGGAGATTACGACACTTATGATAGCGCGGGCTTTACAATCACTCGGCTTACCTCGAGAAGCTCGGAATTATCCTTTAAATTTAGCTATTATGAAAATAGCCTGAATGAAAACGATTTACTCTCCTCTGCTCAGAATGACTATTATCGTCGCTACAATATTGGATGGACCAAAACCTTAAATCGGACTCTCAATGTCACCTATTCTGTTCTACACCTTAATAAAAGCTCAAACCTTTCTGTTAATTATGAAGAAAACCGTGTTTACCTGCAGCTAGTAAAAGAGTTTTAATATGTACGAAGAATATTACGATATAAAAACTAAACCCTTTCAATTAACCCCCGATCCAAAGTTTTTCTTTGCTTCGAGTAAGCATAAACAGGCACTTGCCTATTTACAATATGGTTTAGAGCAAGGCGAAGGGTTTATCGTGATAACGGGTCCTGTAGGTACCGGTAAAACAACTCTGGCACTTAGCTTATTACAACAGATTAAAAACAGTAATATTAAAGCCATCCAAATCGTTACATGTCGATTATCGCCAGAAGATTTACTTGCTGTTATCGTCAAAGAATTTGGCCTGACTCCGTCTTCAAACAATAAATCAGAGTTGTTAAAATCAATTGAGCGGCACCTGATTTATTTAGCTGAGCAGGGCAAGCGTGCCTTATTGCTGGTGGATGAGGCACAAAATCTACCTACAGATACCGTTGAAGAGTTAAGAATGTTGTCCAATTTCCAAAAGAATGGCAAACCGTTATTGCAAAGCTTTTTACTCGGTCAAGAAGAATTAAGAACCATCATCCAAAGTCCAGAGATGGAACAATTTCGGCAACGAATAATTGCTTCTTGTCACCTCCAACCACTTTCAACTGATGAAGTTAGCAAATACATTAACCATCGATTGAATCTTGCAGAGATAAAAAATCCGAATCTATTTTCAGAAGACTGTTTTACCATAATTCAACAAAAAACCCTTGGGGTACCGAGAAAAATCAATTTACTCATGGATCGCACCTTACTTTATGGGTTTTTGAATAATGTAAAATTCTTTGAAGTAAACGATGTATTGGCCGTGATTGATGAGATGGCGGATGAACTGAGTGCTTCTATACACACTAGTCACTCTATGGAAGCCGCGGCCGTAACTAGAGGGTTAATAAATACTCAAGAGAATCAGCAAAATGTAAATTATGATAACGAGAATATAATGCAGTTATTAACAAAAATGGACGACTTTTTACAAGAAAACATTGAAAAAAAAATTAAAATGAATCGTTATTTGGACAAGTTGATTAAACAAAAAAATTTAATAGTCGCCAAGCCTAATGGCAGAGACGAGAATACGGAAACAAGGAATTAACAAGGATAGGTTGGACTATACTTCTTATACGAAGCTGACTAAATATCTGTTCATTTTTTTAATGGTTAAAACAAATAACTACGGCTTTATAAAATTGAAAAGAGGGATAACTACTTACTAAATTTCAGGCAGGGTAATTACCCGTTTTTCCTCATGAAAATAGGCCATATACTTAATAAAATTGGTATAAACTAGGTCAATTTTAGGGGCAGACAAAACGAGACTTTGTGCGCATAGATTCTTCGTACTTAATTAAAAGTAAAGGCGTGTAAACCAATTAAAACGGGATTACACACCTCTATGAGTGTTGCTAGCTACTCGTTTTCAAGAATAAGTAAGTGCCCCAGGCATTACTACGGTTATTCCAGTTAAACTTTCTTTCAGTTGCGCCGTTACTTCCGCATGACTGGGTAAAGTAACTGTTATGAATGTCTTCAATTAAATTATTAAATTCTGCTTTTTCAGCCGTATCGTTGCTAAAGTGATAGCCCATCGCTAAGGTTAAAACAGCTTCAGCGTTATGTGCATCCGAAGACTGACCGTTACTATTCTGCGTCGAAATCAATGCTTGGTCATCCGCGGTAGAAGAGCCTGAATATAAGACGATAGGCTTATAACCGTTAGTTTCTACAGAGCAGCTACTGTTCCACTCATCACCATTAGGTAAATCAGACAAGCCGCTGCCAAATTTATCGATATAACCGCTCGATGTGTTAAAGCCCCATTTCAGTGCGCCTCTGGCCATACCTAACAACATCTGTTTGATTTTATCTGAAGGCGCTATTTGATATTGATGCCATAGGGCATCGACAATATTCTCACTCATCCATGGCGAGAAACGTCTATCGTCGGCAATAACACCCGGATAGCTCTGACCTTCATGACGTGCCCATGAATGACGGAATGTACCATCAACAGCAAAGCCATCCGGCGGAGTTTGTTGCATATCATAGAGCACATCAATACGCTGGTTTATATCCGTTAATATCGACTCGGCGTGTTCTGGTAACAGTTCGTAAGCGATAACTTTCGCCAATAAGGTAATACCGGCACTTCGTTCCGTGAAACTACCGTCGGCTTCGTAATTATCATAATTATCCCCTTGGTAGTGCGTTTCATCGGCCAAATCTGCCATTTTCTTCAGAAAAACTTTATCACTAAATACGTTGTCGATACCGGTTAATGCCGTATGAAGTTTGATCGGCTCTAGGTATAGGTATTTAGTATCGCAAGCTTTGCTCGAACCATTGATATTTAAACCGCCGGCACAATCTGGGTATGATGCTTGCCCCTGGGTGACTAAATTGCTTTGCCAATAATGATATGACTGTATTGCCTCAACATAACAGTCAGTTTGACCGTTTCTCATACACATTTTATAAAGCGCTGTTGGACGGTCAAATAACCAGTCGGATAAAGAAGAGCTGTCAAAATTAAGGTCTTTGGCCCAACTAAACTGCGCTGTTGTATAGGTTTTATGATTATCACTGGCTTCTGGTTTAAACGGCTCGATCAGTTGCGAGTCGGCAAGGTATTGAGGTTTATGGATAGCAACGATTTTCGGAATGTCGACGCCGGCTTTACCCGAAACTGTACTGGCGGTTAAGGATTGTGACAACGACTGTTCGCTAAGATCTTGGGCTGTATCACGCTCTTCGCTGATATCCCAACTGTAAGTTTGTTCTTCACCGCTATTCATATCGGCGTAAAACTGTACTTTAACCGCACGTATTGTATTGTCAGGAGCGGTTTTAAAGTGCCATTGCAGGGTTGGTTTCACAAAAATGTTTACTTCCTGACCTGACTCGTCAAATATTTTAACCATATCGGTGCTGGCTAGTGCGCCAGGAGCAAATGGAATGCCCATCGTAACCAGAGTATTACCCGAAGAATCTATCGAACTTAAAGTGAAGTGTTCAGGATCTGTAGGCACAGGGTCCACAGGGTCCACAGGGTCTGTTGGGTCTACTGGATCAGTTGGGTCTACTGGGTCAGTTGGGTCAACTGGATCAGTTGGGTCTACAGGGTCAGTTGGGTCTACTGGGTCAGTTGGGTCTACTGGGTCAGTTGGGTCTACAGGATCAGTTGGGTCAACTGGATCAGTTGGGTCTACTGGCTTTGAAGCGGTGGTGAAAACCGAACTGGTTTCGGTGATTTCCCTTGCAGATGTTTCTTCGGAGCCAATGGTAAGTGTATACTTACTTGAGTAATCTAAATCTTCTGACGGGGTAAAAATAAGCTGGTCATCAGAGATGACACTGCTACCGGCGACTTCCCCTTGTGAATTTTCCAATATGACCGTTGATTGCACCCCTGGTGATTCGATTGATTCTGAGAATGTCACTTCGATATTTGGGCTTATAGTGATTTCATCAGCATTAGCTGCTGGGGTATGACTATCAACAGTGATCGGGGTATTTGGATCTACAGGGGCATCGGATTCATTATCACCACCTCCACCTCCACATGCAGTTAAAGTAATCAACACAAGTGCCTGCACCAGCAATGAACACTTTCTTTTGTGATAATTGAATTGAATTTTATTGTTTAACATTCTAATTTACCGTAATGATGTTTTTGTTTTCAAAAGCTGAGTTACCTTAACTACTCCCTTCAGGTACTCTTTGTATGGCCTTTAATGAATTTACTTCCATTGCAATTGATGGCCAATCAATCCGAGCAATTAATTAAATTAGAAACAAGAACTCCACTTGTTTATATTGCTCATTTTTAATTCGATCCACTAGCCGTTTCCACTACTGCTTTTCCCTTCGTCCTATATTTAAAACACCTTCAATCGCGATTTGTTCAGGCACAGTAATCCCGTGCAAAAGTGATTGATTTAAATCTCATGGATTATGATGTACTTCAAATAATGGCGCGTGTTACAGGCGGGGCTGCTGCTTACTATTATTGAACCGATTAAATTTCCTACAAAGATTAACAGGATTGTTTGTATCAATTTGTAACGATTTGTACAAAACTTAAGCGGAATTGGACTTAAAAAGCAGCAAAAATAAATTTCTTATATGAATCAGTAAGTAAAAATACAAGTTTAGAAAAATTTTTTTTTGCATTTAAACAATATAATGACGTTTGTCGCTATTGTGGGCATAGTTCCACAATTTTATTTCAAGTCCGATAATTAGTAATGTCATCATTTCGCTTAAAAATAAAGGCGTGTAAACCAATTAAAACAGGATTACACACCTCTATGAGTGTTGCTAGCTACTCGTTTTCAAGAATAAGTAAGTGCCCCAGGCATTACTACGGTTATTCCAGTTAAACTTTCTTTCAGTTGCGCCGTTACTTCCACATGACTGGGTAAAGTAACTGTTATGAATGTCTTCAATTAAATTATTAAATTCTGCTTTTTCAGCCGTATCGTTGCTAAAGTGATAGCCCATCGCTAAGGTTAAAACAGCTTCAGCGTTATGTGCATCCGAAGACTGACCGTTACTATTCTGCGTCGAAATCAATGCTTGGTCATCCGCGGTAGAAGAGCCTGAATATAAGACGATAGGCTTATAACCGTTAGTTTCTACAGAGCAGCTACTGTTCCACTCATCACCATTAGGTAAATCAGACAAGCCGCTGCCAAATTTATCGATATAACCGCTCGATGTGTTAAAGCCCCATTTCAGTGCGCCTCTGGCCATACCTAACAACATCTGTTTGATTTTATCTGAAGGCGCTATTTGATATTGATGCCATAGGGCATCGACAATATTCTCACTCATCCATGGCGAGAAACGTCTATCGTCGGCAATAACACCCGGATAGCTCTGACCTTCATGACGTGCCCATGAATGACGGAATGTATCATCAACAGCAAAGCCATCCGGCGGAGTTTGTTGCATATCATAGAGCACATCAATACGCTGGTTTATATCCGTTAATATCGACTCGGCGTGTTCTGGTAACAGTTCGTAAGCGATAACTTTCGCCAATAAGGTAATACCGGCACTTCGTTCCGTGAAACTACCGTCGGCTTCGTAATTATCATAATTATCCCCTTGGTAGTGCGTTTCATCGGCCAAATCTGCCATTTTCTTCAGAAAAACTTTATCACTGAATACGTTGTCGATACCGGTTAATGCCGTATGAAGCTTGATCGGCTCTAAGTAAAGGTATTTAGTATCGCAAGCTTTGCTCGAACCATTGATATTTAAACCGCCGGCACAATCTGGGTATGATGCTTGCCCCTGGGTGACTAAATTGCTTTGCCAATAATGATATGACTGTATTGCTTCCACATAACAGTCAGTTTGACCCGTTCTCATGCACATTTTATAAAGTGCTGTTGGACGGTCAAATAACCAGTCGGATAAAGAAGAGCTGTCAAAATTAAGGTCTTTGGCCCAACTAAACTGCGCTGTTGTATAGGTTTTATGATTATCACTGGCTTCTGGTTTAAACGGCTCGATCAGTTGCGAGTCGGCAAGGTATTGAGGTTTATGGATAGCAACGATTTTCGGAATGTCGACGCCGGCTTTACCCGAAACTGTACTGGCGGTTAAGGATTGTGACAACGACTGCTCGCTAAGATCTTGGGCTGTATCACGCTCTTCGCTGATATCCCAACTGTAAGTTTGTTCTTCACCGCTATCCATATCGACGTAAAACTGTACTTTAACCGCACGTATTGTATTGTCAGGAGCGGTTTTAAAGTGCCATTGCAGGGTTGGTTTCACAAAAATGTTTACTTCCTGACCTGACTCGTCAAATATTTTAACCATATCGGTGTTCGCTAGTGCTCCAGGAGCAAATGGAATGCCCATAGTAACCAGAGTATTACCTGATGAATTGATCGAGCTCAAGGTGAAGTGTTCAGGCTCTACTGGATCTACCGGCTTTGAAGCGGTGGTGAAAACCGAACTGGATTCGGTGATTTCCCTTGCTGATGTTTCTTCAGAGCCTATAGTAATAGTGTACTTGCTTGAATAATCTAAATATTCTGACGGGGTAAAGGTAAGTTTTTCATCAGAAATGATACTGCTACCGGGGATGGCCCCTTGTGAATTTTCCAATACAACGGTTGTTTGCATCCCAGGTAATTCGATTGATTCTGAGAATAGTACTTCGATGTTTGGAGTTATATCGATATTATCAGCATTAGCTGCCGGAGTGAGGCTGTCAACAGTGATCGGGGTATCTGGATCTACAGGGACATCGGATTCATTATCACCACCTCCACCTCCACATGCAGTTAAAGTAATTAACACAAGTGCCTGCAACTGCAATGAACACTTTTTTTTATAATAATTGAATTGAATTTTATTGTTTAACACTTTGATTCACCGTAATGATTTTTTAATTTTCAAAAGCTGAGTTACCTTAACTATTCCTTTCAGGTACCCTTTGTATGACCTTTAATTAATTGCTTTCCATTACAACTGATGGCCAATTTATCCGGGCAATAAGTAAAATTAGGAGCAAGAACGCCTTTCACCAAAATTGCTCATTTTTAATCCGCCCGTTTAGCTGTTGCCGCTGCTGCTGTTGTTTCCCTCCTATATTCAAAGCATTACAAATCGAGTTTTGTCCAGGCGCAACAATGCCAGGCAAAATTGAGCAATTTAAATCTCATGGATTATGACGTACTTCAAATAATGACGAGTGTTACAGGAAGTTCTGTTCTTACTATTATTGAACCGTTTAAGTTTCCAACAGATGTTAACAGCATCGCTTGCGCCAATCCGTAACGAATTGTAGGAAGAATGTACAGAAAGCGACTCAAAAAACAGCAGCTGATATTTTCTTATATGAATCAGTAAGTAAAAAATATGCAGAAAAAATAAAGGCGTGCAATCCGATGAACAACAGGATTTGCACGCCTCTATAGATATTGTAAGTAACTAGTGGTTAGTGATTAGCTAGCATCTTTAATGAATAAGTAAGTGCCCCAGGCATTACTACGGTTATTCCAGTTAAACTTTCTTTTAGTTGCGCCGTTACTGCCGCATGATTGGGTAAAGTAACTGTTATGAATGTCTTGAATTAAATTATTAAATTCTGCTTTTTCAGCCGCATCGTTGCTAAAGTGATAGCCCATCGCTAAGATTAATACGGTTTCAGCATTATGTGCATCCGAAGACTGACCGTTACTATTTTGCGTCGAAATCAATGCTTGATCATCCGCGGTAGAAGAGCCTGAATATAAGGCAATAGGCTTATAACCATTAGTTTCTACAGAGCAGCTACTGTTCCACTCATCACCATTAGGTAAATTAGATAAGCTGTTGCCAAATTTATCGATATAACCGCTCGATGCGTTAAAGCCCCATTTCAGCGTACCTCTGGCCATACCTAACAACATCTTTTGGATTTTATCTGAAGGCGCTATTTGATATTGATGCCATAGAGCATCGACAATATTTTCACTCATCCATGGCGAGAAGCGTCTATCGTCGGCAATAACACCTGGATAAGAAGTATATTCATGACGCGCCCATGAATGACGGAATGTATCATCAACGGCAAAGCCATCCGGTGGTGTTTGCTGCATATCATAAAGCA